>CAWCXS010000001.1:0-258552 GCA_963799615.1 uncultured Gaiellaceae bacterium
ATCGTGAAGGAGTGAAGAGGTCCAGGAGCCACATCGAAGGTGGCCGCCGGGCTCGACGTGGGGCCGACGGAGACGAAGAGGCTTGGCGGGGCCTGGTCAGTTGACAGGCCCGCCTTGAAGACGGTCGCTGAATAGGTCGCCGTAGGGCCGCTCTCGCTGCTCGTACGCGGGTATGAAGCAGTGGCTGTCCCGTTCGGGGCATCGTTGTTGCTCCCCGAGAGCGTCGAAGGCCAGGTCGCAACGGTGGGATTCCCGCACGCGTCGTATGCGCGAGTCGTAACACTGAACGGCGCACCAGCAGTCTTCGGACCGATCGGGTCGATCGAGAGGCTCGCCACCGCGCCGGCCCCGGCGCTCAAAGTCACTTTGCGATCGGGATCAGACGAGTTCTGCTGGAAGAATTCGTTGTTCGGACCCTGGAATTGATTCGCTTGATGCGCCTGTGACTCGAACATGTACGACGTTCCTAGAGCCGCGCATGCCGCAGTCGCCGAGAACGAAACTACAACCGCCTGATTCAGACCGAGTCTCGAGCTGTTGCTGGCCGCGACAACCTCGATCAACGTCGAAGTCGCGCTGTTGACCCTCCAGGTCTTCCCAGCCGGGGTCGAAGCGATCGAGGCCGAGCCGACGGCCCACCCGGTAGGGATCAATATGCGTGCCGAGCCGAGCTGCTGTTGCGAATCAACGTCCGTGATCGTGTACAGGAACGCCGTCGCCCCACCCGCAGCCGCGTTACGCGGTTGGATAGACGCGGTATACGGCTTACCCGAAGTGCCGGCCTCCGCCCCTCCCACGGACACCGTGACAAGCAGCGCAACAAGGAACGCCACGAGCACACTGCCGACCCCCCGACCAGTCCCCCGGTTCATGAACACTCCCCTCTAGCCGCCGCAACTCAACAGTCGAAAGTCCTCTGAGCTTCCGCTGCGAGAACCGTACAGTCCGTGGCTCATGCAGACAAATCGCGTGAGAGACCGGGCCTGGCGAGGATGACGCCAGCTAGATGCGGGCGACGAGCGGCGGACGTTCTCAAGCGGATGATGAGACTCCCCTCACATGGCACGCTTCTATGTCGCTCCCGAAACAACGGCCGGGCTGCTGAATTTATGAGGATCGTTAGGGCCTTTGGCCCAAGCGAACGCGATCGAGCCACAGGCGGGAGGCGTGGGACCGTTCGCTTGATGATCTATCCACCGCGTGAAAGCATGGGTTGCAACACTCCCGGAGGTGAAAGACGTGGCGAAGTTCCTGGTGAAGGCGTCGTATGCAGCTGAGGGCGTAAAGGGCGTTCAGAGCGCTGGTGGAACCAGCAGGCGAGACGCTGTGGCAAAAATGGCCGAAGGTCTCGGGGGGAGCCTCGAAAGCTTCTATTTCGCGTTCGGCGATACCGATGCCTACGTCGTGTTGGACCTCCCCGACAACCGGAGCGCAGCGGCTGCGTCGATCGCAGTCAACGCCGCTGGGGCAGCCACCTCGGAAGTCGTCGTGCTACTGACGCCGGAAGAGATTGACGCGGCAGCCAAGCTCTCGGTCGACTATCGGCCGCCTGGATCCTAATCGGGGGTTCTCCGCCGGGGCGACGCGTCTCGTTGCGATCTTGAACACAAAAACCCCCGTCTAGCGGGGGCTTTTCAAGCGGATGATGAGACTCGAACTCACGACCTTCTGCATGGCAATGGACCGTTCCGATCGGCGCCAGCCCGCATCAGCACTGGGGTTGAGGCCCGTCGGGTCAGCAGCCGGGTCAGCGTTGGCGCTCGATGTCGCACCGGCGACCTACGATTTCGGCATGAGCACGACCGTCGCCGAGAGGAACGCACCGGAGCAGCGGGTCCACGAAGCGCGACCTCGCCACGATCCGGATCTGGCGACGTGAGCTTGAGGAAGACCTGATCGCCTCTCCCACCGACCTCGAACTCCTCGCCGAGCAAAAGGTCGTCTCCGCCTGCTCGAACGGGGCTAACGCAACAAGCGTCGTCGTTCTGTCTTTCTCCGCCAAGTCCTGTAGTTACCGACAAGGAGCCGCCCCACCCGGTCCGGTAACGCGCTACGGCATCTTACGGACCCTGAGATTCGCTGAGACGGCAATGCCGTCTCAGCGTGAGGAGCGGAGCATCAAGCGCTTGCGCGTCAGGCTCCAGTGGTGCCCGTGATCTTCACATTGACGGTGTCGAGCACCGTCGCGAAGGGGTTTGACGGATCGAAGTCGACCGGAAGAGCGAGCAATGTTAGATCGCCCACGTCGCGGAAGCCCGTCGAGCCCTCGGCGAAGAACATGACGGCGTACGTGCAGCTCGCTCCCGCCTGAAGCTGGGTTCCCACCAACGAAAAAACGAAGCCAAGGCATGATGACGCCGCTTCGTCGAAGACGAAGTTGTCCGGGAAGTGGTCGTTGGGCGTCAGAAACACCGTCGAGTCCCCGACGTTCGTCACGGTAATCGTCCGGGTCGTGATGCTCTGCGCGGGCTGAGTCCCAAAGTTGACGCGGTTCGGTTTCACCTTCAGCAAGCTCGTGGCCGCCGCGGCTGGGACGACCGTGAGAGTCAAGACGAGTATGAGAAAAAGGCCTGAGCGCTTCATCAAGTTTCGTCCCCCCATTCAGATATCGGCTTACCGGGCGCCGAGCGGCCGACTCCAAACTAGTGAGATCGTACTCTCTTGCGGATCGTCAAGGCGTCTTCGAGCCCGGCACCCCTCATTCGAAAGCATCTCATTTGCGGGCTTCTGCTGTGGCTGGCCTCGGGCAGAACGTCACGGGCGCCGCATCGCCTCGGTCGGCTCGACGGCGACCACCCGAAGGAACGCGGACGTGAGCAGCCGCGTGCCCGTGCCCGTTCCGAGATCGAGCATGTGGCCGTCACCGTCAGGGTGCTCACCCGACTCGCCCAGGAGATTCCGCTCGCGAGGATGTATCAGTCGAAGCAGTCTTTGCCACCGACGCATTCCAATGATTCGACGACCAGCCGCGCTTGCCGAGATCGCTCGGCCGAACAGCGTCCGGAACAAGACGTTGCCGAACATGCAAACGATCGATCGAGAAGGGCTCGTGGCGTTCTTCGCATCGATGGGATGGATCGCAGACTTGCCCGACGTGAGAAGACCTGGACGCTCGCCGTGCTACGCGTGCGGATGCAGTAAGAAGCTGACGACGGCGCATGACGTTGGCTGAGCTTGCCTCGTAGATTCAGCAGGCGGATGATCCCCCGATGCGGCGCACCCTGATTCTCGCCCGTCACCTCCGCGGGGGGAACCGACGGGCCGGTGCCCGTGATCTGCTTGGGCTGCGTGATCGCTTCGCCCGTGTCGTAGCGGAACTTCTGAACGGAGGCCACGACGGAAGTGGGCAGGCGCCGAGGCCGTGGTCCAGCCGCTCTTCCCGGCTCAGCCCGAATACTAGGCCGCGCAGTTTTTCTCGGCGCCAGCGCGCGCAGTTCCGCCCGTGCTTGCTTGACGGTGGTGAAGCGCAGCGCGCGGCCGTCCACATTCAACGGACTCGTTGCCGTCGCGTTGAGGTATGGCGGTCACCTGCTTACGCACTTCCCCATTCCGGTAAGAGCCATGAGACCAACAACTACCGGAGTCGGCCAAGTCGAGTAGCCGATGAGTTTCTCTCCTCGGTAGATGTTCCAGCGCCCGTTCTGAGACTCGACGCGGCCCGAGGAAAACGCGGCCTCCAGACGCTGCGATGCGGCTTGCTGTTGTCGACGCGCCCCGGCGCGAGTGTAGGCTGGCTCGATGTCTCGTCTCTTCCTCGCACTGGTCGTTGTGGCTTCGTTGGCGGTTTTTGCGACGGGCTGTGGTTCAAGTGGTGGTAGCTCGACCACGACGACGGCAGCCTCGGCTACCGAGTCCTGGGCGAGCGGCGTCTGCTCGTCGATCACGACCTGGCAGTCCGCGATCACATCGGCTGTCAGTTCCGTGAAGAGCGATCCAACCAAGGATGGGCTGCAAACGGCAGCCGACGACGCGAAGTCGGCGACGGAGACGCTCGCTTCCGACCTGAAGGATCTTGGCAAGCCCGACACGCAGGCCGGACAGCAAGCAAAGGACTCTGTGGACGAGCTCTCGACCAACCTGCAGAACAATGTCGACACGATCGACAGCGCCGTCAAGGACGTTTCTGGTGTGAGTGGCGTGCTCAGCGCGGTCTCGACTGTGACGGGCACACTCGCGACGATGGGAACAGAGGTCAAGACGACGTTCACGGATCTTCAGGGACTCGACGCGAAAGGCGAGCTGAAGGACGCGTTCGCCAGTTCAAGCTCCTGCGACTCCCTCACGAAAAGCGGTTCCTGACCCAGGACTCATCCGCATTGCCGCGAGAGTCCGACGGTCCGGGGGCGAACCGGGTTCGGTGTGGAGAACTCCAGGAGTAGGACCCAAGCGCACATAACGACACGGGGGTGGCCCTCCCGCCCCAGGGCAGAGGACCCGCGTCCACACGAACGCTCGGGGGACCGCCCCCGCGCCGCCCCCGGAAGGGGCTGACACGAACGACACGAGCCTCCGATCACGATTCGCGTCGCCAGTGCATCACAGAGGACCCCCTGGAAGCCGGACGCTCCCAGCGCGTCCTCGACGGACCCGAGGTCGAGAAGCTGCTCGCCGCGGCGGCGACCCCAAGGTGGCGATCGGCGATCGGGCTGATGGCGCTCGCCGGTCTGCGGCTCGGCGAGATGCGTGCACTCACGTGGGGCGATGTGTCGGACCTCGCGGTCAGCGTCTCCAAGTCGGCAGGCCCGACCGGTGAGATCGGCGAGACGAAGACGAAGGCTGGCAACCGACACGTGCCGATGTCGGCGCCGCTGCGGAAGCTGCTCGCGGCGTGGCGGCTGGAGGCTCATCGCTCCACCGACGACGATCTCGTGATCGGCACGTGGAGCGGCAAGCCGGTGAGCGAGTCGGCTGTCCGGAAGGCGCTCGCTGCGGCCGTGAAGGAGGCGAAGCTCGGAGGCGAGTCCCGTCTCTCCTGCCACTCGCTCCGTCACTCCTACGCTTCCCGGCTGGCGCTCGGCGGGCTGGAAGCTGTGACGCTGGCCCGAGTGCTCGGCCACACGGATCCGAGCTTCACCATGCGGGTGTATTGCTCGGATCAGCGCTCGGTCGCCGACGTGGCTGCCGACGTGCTGAAGGCATCGGCGGTCTGACGGGCGCCCCGATGCACGGAACCGCACCCTGATCGCCCGCCGTCGCGTACGAGGCCGAACGACGCGCTAGTACGTCTTGTTCTCGACCAGTTCCACGACGGTCGGCGGCGTCAACACAGTCATGCTGTTAAGCGCACCCGAAGCAAGGAGACGCTCTCGGAACGACTCCGCGTCCTCGACTGAGTCGAACTCCACCCGCGTGAAGACCTCATTCGGGTCGTCGACACCTCGGAGCATGACGTGGCCCTTTGCCGCCTGCTTGCGGCCGACCGGATCTTCATCGAAGAACGGTTTCCAGCTATCGAAGTCGTCGACCTTGAGATGATGAACCATGAAAGCCATAGCGCCTCCTCCGTGAGTACTGGGCTGCGCTCGGGCAGCTCAGAACGATGCCCCCCAATCGGCAATTGTCGTTGAACAGTCGCATCGGATCAACAACGACGCGCTTGGGCAGTACCGGCGTACAGGCCTTACCGCCGCCGGGCTTCGGGGCTGAACTGTTCACCGGCATAGAAATCGCGATCACGATTTGGTCAGCTCTCGTCGCGACGCGCGGGCCGAAGGCCGCTTTCCATGTGGGATCGAGGTCAGGTCGTGGGTCAGGTTCGGTCAGGTCCGAGGTCAGGTTTGGGGTGTCCACTGGGTGATGCCCTATGACCCCCAGAACGAAGAAAACCCCGCATCTGCGGGGTTTCTGTCAAGCGGATGATGAGACTCGAACTCACGACCTTCTGCATGGCAAGCAGACGCTCTACCAACTGAGCTACATCCGCGAAGGCTCGGAGTATAGCTCCGGTCCCCATTCCGGCCGCCGGCCGGGACGCGCCGCCCTGATCCACGGCTAGCGGCAGTATCCCCAGGCGCTGAGCCGGGTACGGAGCTGCTTTGCATAGCCGGTGCCGTGCGGACCGAGCAGGTCCGAGGCGACGGTGCCCGAGAAGTCTCCGCGAGCGACGCCGGCAGTGATCGCGGCGTCGACCTTCGCACCCTGGCCCAGCAGGCACACGTCCGCGGCCCAGGCAGCGAAGACACCGCGTGTCTCACCCTGTTTCAGGCGTCGCTGCTCGCGATAGAGCTGCCACCAACCCGCCGCGTCGGCGCGCACCTCCGCCGGAAAGTCGCGCGTGACATCCAGCAGAGCATTGCCCGGTGAACCGCCAGATCTGTACCGGCAAGCCCGAGGCGACGAACGAGGTGAACAGATATGCGAAGCGGTCGTCGGCGGAGCGGATCACCTTACGTCCGGAGAGGGTCGTCACCACCGCGCCCGGATCCCCGAAGTTTCGATCGACCGTGCCTCCGTCCGCGAGCGAGACGAAGCGGACGATCGAGCAGCAATGCGCCCCGCCGGTCCAGAGCCAGATGATGGCGACCGGCCCGCTCGCAACGTCGAGGTCGCTGAGCTCGAAGAACCCGGACCCACCGGACGGAAGCCGCGAGCACGGATAGCCCCGGCAGTCCTTCGGCTGTGGGACGGAACGCTCCGAGACCAGGACTCCCGCGTGACTGACCCGGAGCCGCATGTGATCGACACGCCGCGCGAATTCAGGGCCCGAGAGCCTGTACGCGAGGCGCGCCTTCCACGCGCCGAGCGACGCCGTCGCCGTGCGCGTGGGCGTCGCGGCGCCGGCGACCCCCACGACGAGAACGGCCGCCAGAATCGCGGCGATCGCAGCGCTGCGCTTCACGCCGATTCGAACGCTTCGGCCGCCGATTCGGCCGCCTGCCTGGCGGCGACCGACCGGTTGACCGCGTTGACGATCGCGCGCAGCGACGCCGTCAGGATCGAGCCGTGCACGCCAACGCCCCAGAAGGCCTCGTCGTCGACATCCGCTTCCACATACGCCGCCGCCTTGGCGTCGGCGCGAGCCGCCATTGCGTGCTCGTGGTAATCGCGGATCGAGATCCGCACCCCGAATGCGCGGTCGAAAGCATCGACGAGCGCCGCGATCGGCCCGTTCCCCTCCCCCTCGATGACCCGCTCCTCCCCGTCGACCGTGACGCGCGCCGCGATCTGATCCGTGTCCTCCTCGCTCGAATGCGTATACGCGAGAAGGCTGTACGGGAGCGAGTGGTCGAGGTAGCTCTCCTGGAAGGCGGCCAACAGCTCTTCGGCGGTCAGCTCTCCCCCACGTCCGTCGGTGATCTGCTGCACACGGCGGGCGAAGTCGACCTGCAGCCCGCGCGGCAGCTCGAGCTGATGCTCCGTCGCCATCAGGTAGGCGACGCCGCCCTTGCCCGACTGCGAGTTGACCCGGATGATCGCCTCGTAGCTGCGGCCCACGTCCTTCGGGTCGATCGAGAGGTACGGGACATCCCAGACGTCGGTGCCCGAACGCTCCTGCGCATCCATGCCCTTCTTGATCGCATCCTGATGCGAGCCCGAGAACGCCGTATACACGAGCTCACCGGCGTACGGATGCCGCGGATGCACCGGCAGCTCGTTGCACTCCTCGACCACTCGCTTCGCCTCGTCGATGCGCGAGAGGTCGAGACGGGGATCGACGCCTTGCGTGAACAGGTTCAAGGCGATGGTGACGAGATCCACGTTGCCGGTGCGCTCGCCGTTTCCGAACAGGGTCCCCTCGACCCGCTCCGCACCCGCCATCAGCCCGAGCTCAGCCGTCGCCACAGCCGTGCCGCGATCGTTGTGCGGATGCACGGAGATGATCGAGGCTGCCCGGTGGGAGAAACGGCGTCCGAACCACTCGATGCGGTCCGCATACACGTTCGGCGGGAACTGCTCGACCGTCGTCGGCAGGTTCACGATCATCTTTTCCTGCACCGTCGGCCCCCATTCTGCAGCCACCTCTTCACAGATCTCGAGGGCGTAGTCGAGCTCGGTGTGATGGAAGCTCTCCGGTGAGTACTGGAACACGATGTCCGTCGACGTCGTGGCCGCGAGCTCCTTGCACAAAGCCGCGCCACGGACGGCGAGGCCGGTGATGCCCGCACGATCCATCCGGAAGACAACGCGGCGCTGCGTCACGGAGGTCGAGTTGTACAGGTGCACGATCGCCCGACTCGCCCCGCCGATCGCCTCGTACGTGCGCCGGATCAGCTCCGGTCGCGCCTGCGTCAGGACGGCGATCGTGACGTCGTCCGGAATCAGGTCCTGCTCGACGAGCGAGCGTACGAAATCGAAATCCGTCTTCGAAGCCGACGGAAAGCCGACCTCGATCTCCTTGACGCCGAGCGCGAGCAGCAGATCGAAGAAGCGCCGCTTGCGGGCGCCATCCATCGGATTGACGAGCGCCTGATTTCCATCGCGCAGGTCGGTCGAGCACCAGATCGGCGCCCGGTCGACGACGACGTCGGGCCAGGTTCGATCGGCCAGGTCGACGGTGTCGTACGGGCGGTATTTGTGGAAGGGCATCGGCATCGCGCTCTCTCCTCGTCAGGACACACTGCTCCCGTTGTGTGCGGGTGCACGGGCAGGAATATGTCGGCCGTCGCTTCCCCTAGCGGGGAAGGAGGAGGGCGAGCTGAAGCAGGCCGCACGGCCTGACGGGTCGACGATGCGTTGCCGACCGGAAGATGGGCTCACCGGACATGAAACGTCACCTTAGCCGAGCGGCACAGATCCGGCAATTACGTGCGAACGGGCGCGTGGCCAAGCCCGGGCTCAGTGGCCAGGTATGAGCTCCACAGTGCAGCAGCGATTCCGAGCCACGCAGCTCCGGCGAGCAGGCAGCCGCCGCGACCGGCGACGAGCGGGCCTGCCGCTGCGGCGATCAGCGCCGCTTCGAGCAGCCCGGCAGGCAGATCGGCTTCCCTGCGGCGCGCGAACACGATCGCGGCGATTCCGGGTGCGGCTGTCGCGGCGCCGACCCACACGAGCCCCAAAGTCATGTCGCGGCCCGCAGCCAGGGAGATGCACGCGGCGAGCAGCGGCCCCGCAAGACCGATCCTCACGATCCAGACGCCGATCGTGCCGAGGCGGCTGTGGAGCGGCGCGAGCACGGAGATGCCCGCGATCGCCGCGAGCAGCGCAGCCGCGAGGACGCCTGCGCCGGCGTAGGCGTCGACACCCCAGCCGTGACCGGGCTGGGGCCAGCGGAGCGCGATCACGCCCTGGGCCGCAAAGAGCAGCCCCACGACCGCGACGATGGCAACAGCCCGGCCCGGCCGGGTGATCAGCGAGAAGCTCAACATGCCCTGGACGGTACGCCGTCGCCGGGCCCGGCACATCGGCCGCACGACCCCCTGTGCGTCCTCCGCCAGGACGATCTGTGCGTCCACCCTGCGGCCGAGGGCCCCGCTGGAGATCCACCCAGAGATCGCCCCCAACACGCCCGCGTGCCGATGCGGTGGGCGGCGCGTCTCCCTAGCCTCGATGTGCAGCTCATCGATCCCGTATCCACAGGAGGCATTCGCATGAACGTCAAGGTTGGTTCCCCCGTCCCGAAGGTGGAGCTCGAGGCATATCGCCGCGGCGAGCTCGAGCCGGTCCCATTCGTCCTCGACGGCGCCCGCGACCGATGGCTCGTCCTGTTCTTCTATCCGCGCGACTTCACGTTCGTCTGCCCGACCGAGCTGGCGGCGTTTGCGGAGCTCGAGCGTTCGTTCAACCTCGAGGATGCCGACGTCGTGGCAGCGAGCACCGACAGCTACTGGAGCCACAAGGCGTGGTTCGAGTCGGACCGGCAGCTCGAAGCCGTCGACTTTCCGGTCGTGGCCGACACGGCCCACCAGCTCAGCTTCGACTTCGGCGTGCTGACCGACGACGGATCTGCGCTGCGCGGGACGTTCATCATCGACCCCGACGGTGTCGTCCGTCACGCCAGCATCACCGACCAGAGCGTCGGGCGCAGCCCTCTCGAGACGCTGCGCGTGCTGCAGGCCCTTCGCACGGGCGCCCTCTGCCCCGTTGCCTGGAATCCGGGCGAGCCCACTCTGTCCATCGCCGCCTGATCGCTCGCCTGACAACGTGCCGCCAGGGGTCGCTCCCCCGCAGGAGCGGCTCCTGGCATACACGTGCGAGATCAGTCGCAGGTCTGATACGGATCCCACCGCCGTTCGATGCGACACGAAGCGGCCCGCGGTACGGTCCGGCCGTGCGCCCCTGGACATCTCTCAGACGCCGCCCCGGTGACGCCATCGTCGTTGCCATCGCGATTGCGTCGGTGATCGAGATCTCGCTCTCGTCGTTGCCGGAATCGAAGGCCGCCTTGCTGGCCCTCTCCCTCGCCTCGACGCTGTCTCTCCTTGGCCGTCACCGCTATCCGTTCGCCGCGCCGCTCGCCTGTCCGGCCATCATGGCGGCCGGATCGTTCTTCGTCGGCGAGAGCTTGCGTGTGGTCGCGATGCCGATCCTCAGTGCGATCCTCGCCGGCTGGTTGATGGGAGCCGGCAACGATCGCCGCCGTGCCGTCATCGGCGTGGTGGCGCAATACATCTGCGTCCAGATCGTCACCGCGAATTTCGGACAGCCGGGCTTCGGAGACGTCGTCTTCACAACCCTGCTCATTGCGGCACCGTGGCTTGCAGGGCAAACGGTGCGTACCCGGGCGCAGGTCGGACGCCGACTCGAGGAGCGAACCCGCCAGCTCGAGGCGGCACGCGAGGATGTGGCACTCTCAGCGGTCGCGAACGAGCGCCTGCGCATCGCGCGCGAGCTCCACGACGTCGTCGCCCACTCGATCAGCGTGATGACCATTCAGGCCGGGGCGGCGCGGATGCTCCTCGACGAGGACCCCGACCGGGCAGAAGAGCCGCTCCTCCGCGTCGAGGAAACCGGGCGGGAGACGCTCGGCGAGATGCGGCGCTTGCTCGGTGTCCTGCGCAAGGACATGACACCTCAGGCCCGGCTCGAGGCCCGCCCCTCCCTCGAGCACATCGGTGCGCTGCTCGAGCAATACCGTGCGATCGGCCTGGAGATCGAGCTCGCCGTGGAAGGCGACGAGCGGACACTGCCACCCGGGCTCGACCTCGCTGCCTACCGCGTCGTCCAAGAAGCGCTCACGAATACGGTCAAGCATGCCGGAGGCGCCCGTGCCGCGGTGACCGTCGCCTACGGCGCAGAGTCGCTCGAGTTGACGGTGTCCGACGACGGACGAAACCTCAAGACACCGAATCGATCGGGTGGTGGCCACGGCCTCGTCGGCATGCGGGAGCGCGCCGCCATCTACGGGGGCACGCTCGAAGCCGGTCCGCGCGAGGCGGGCGGCTTCGGCGTCTGGATCCGGTTCCCGCTCGAGCGGAGCACCCGGTGATCGAGGCCCGCCGGCTGATCCGGCACCACTGGGGCGACGTTCTCATCGTCGCTGCTTGCGTCGCGGGAGTCGCCGAGCTCATCTGGCACATTCCGTGGGGTCAGGGAGACGATCAGATCGACCTCGTTCGGGCGTCCCACTGGGTCGCAATCCCCTTCGTGCTCCTTTGGACGCTGCCGCTGCTCGTCCGACGGCGATCCGGGCTCGTCGCCGGCCTGACCGTCTTCGCGGCGGTCGCCGTGCTCGGGATCATCGACAAGGACGCCACCGACTCGATCGTGCTCTTCGTGGTCGTCCTCGCCGCCTCGGCAACGATCGGGCTCCACGAGGATCGGCGCCGCGCGATCGCCGGCGGACTCGTCGCGCTCGTGGCGCTGCTCGTGCTCATTCGTGCCAGCAACGGCGTGATCGTCGCGTCCGACGTCTTCGTCGGGATCATTTTCGCGCTGGGGCCGCTCGCCGGCGGCCAGGTGGTGCGGAGCCTGACGGTTCGGAACGCCCTGCTCGAGCAGCGGACGGAAGAGCTCGTCCGAATTCAGGCCGAACAGGCCGAGGCCGCAGTCGCCGACGAGCGCGCCCGGATCGCGAACGAGTTGCACGACGTGATCGCGCAAAGCGTCAGCGTGATGACGGTTCAGGCCAGCGGCGCGCGCATGCTGCTCCGTACCGACCGCGACCGGGCACGCGAGGCGATCCTCGCCGTCGAGGAGACCGGACGCGAAGCGCTCGCAGAGACCCGCCGCCTGCTCGGGATCATGCGACACACCCCGACCGAGCCGCAACTCGCCCCGCAGCCCGGCATCGGCGATCTCGCCTCTCTCGTCGAGCGTGCGGCTGCCGCAGGTATCGATCTCGCCCTTCGTGTCGAGGGAGAGCCACAGCACGTCTCACACGGCGTCGAGCTCGTGGCGTACCGCGTCGTCTCCGACGCGTGCGAGTTCTCCCCCGACAGGGGAGGCGTCGCCCACGGCGACGTCACCCTGCGCTGGCTGTACAACGCCCTGGAGATCGAGGTCGGCGGTGACGGCCATGCCGACAACGACGCGTCGGCCCGCCTGATCGCTCGTGTGAGGGAGCGGATCCGGCTGTACCAAGGCACGCTCGAGACCGGGAGCCGCGCCGACGGCACCGGAATGTTCACTGTCCGCATACCTCTGGAGGCAACCGAATGATTCGCGTCCTCATAGCCGACGACCAGGCTCTCGTGCGCGGGGGCTTTCGCATGATCCTCGATGCTCAGCCGGACATGGAGGTCGTCGGAGAGGCGGTCGACGGCAAGGAAGCCGTCACGCTGGCGCGGGAGCTCGAGCCGGACGTCGTCCTGATGGACATCCGCATGCCGGAGCTCGACGGACTCGAAGCGACGCGCCGTCTCGTCGTCGACGAGAGCGCGCCCCGCGTTCTGATGTTGACGACGTTCGACATGAACGAGTACGTCTACGAGGCGATGAAATCGGGCGCGAGCGGATTCCTGCTGAAGGACGTTCGCCCCGAGCAGCTGGCCGAAGCCGTCCGCACAATCGCGGCGGGCGACGCTCTGCTCGCCCCCGCGATCACGCGCCGGCTGATCGAGGAGTTCGTACGCCGCCCGCCGCCCGGCTCGACGACGGCACCCGGACTCGAGGAGCTGACGGAGCGGGAGCTGGAGGTGGTGAAGCTGATCGCGCGCGGGCTCTCGAACGACGAGATCGGCAAGTCGCTGTTTGTGAGCCAGGCGACCGTGAAGACCCACGTGACGCACATCCTCGCGAAGCTGGGCCTGCGCGATCGCGTCCAGGCGGTCGTGCTCGCCTACGAGAGCGGGCTGGTGCAGCCCGGCGGCGAGTAGCCGAGCCGTTCCGTCCGTGCTACGAGTCTGCGTCGAGGGCGTCGTTCACGAGTTGATCGGCGAGCACGTTGTGCTCACGCCGGACGGCTGTATAGGTGACCGAGCCGAGCGCCCTGGCAAGCTGTGACGCCTCGGCCGAGAGGTTTCGCAACGCCTCGTTCTTGATCTTGTACTCGCCGCGCATCTGCTTCACCATCAACTCGGAGTCGGACACGACCTCGAGCTCGGTGAGGCCGAGCTCCGCCGCCCGTCGCAACCCGTTCAGAAGGGCGGTGTACTCCGCAACGTTGTTCGTCGCCGTGCCGATGGCGTCCCCCCGCGCATCGAGCACGGTGCCGTCCTCCGCTTCGAGCACGAATGCCGCTGCCGCCGGACCCGGATTGCCGCGGGCACCGCCGTCCGTGTAGAGACGCGTCCTCAAGCGTTGTCGATCTGAGCGCGCTGGAGTCGGCCGGAGTAGTCGACGTAGATCGACTTCCACTCCGTGAACACGTCGAGCGCCGCCTGGCCAGCCTCACGGTGACCGTTGCCGGTGTCCTTCGTGCCGCCGAACGGCAGGTGCACCTCGGCGCCGGTCGTGCCGGCGTTGATGTATGTGATTCCAGCCTGCAGGTCCCGCATCGCGCGGAACGCCCTGTTCACGTCGCGGGTGAAGATCGAGGAGGACAGCCCGTACCTGACGCCGTTCGCGACCTCGATCGCCTCGTCGAAGCTCTGCACCGTGATGAGCGCGACCGTGGGTCCGAAGATCTCCTCCTGGGCGATCCGCATGCCCGCATCGACGCCTGCGAAGATCGTCGGCCGGTAGTAGAAGCCCTTGGCGAGGTCGCCGTCCGTAGCAGGCTCGCCACCCGTGAGGAGCGTCGCCCCCTCTGCTTCGCCGATGCGCGAGTACGAGTCGATCTTTTCGATCGCCGCGTGGTTGATGACCGGGCCGAGGTCCGTGTCGGGCTCCCATCCGGGCCCGATGCGCATCTTCTCGGAGCGTTCGACCAGCCGCTTCGCGAGCGTGTCTGCGACCTGCTCGTGCACGATCACGCGGCTCGCCGCAGTGCAGCGCTGGCCGGTCGTCCCGAACGCCGACCACACGATGCCCTCCACCGCGAGGTCGAGATCGGCGTCGTCCATGACGATGATCCCGTTCTTGCCACCGAGCTCGAGGTGGACGTGCTTGAGGTGGTCGGCCGCGCTCTTCGTCACGAGGACGCCTGTCTCGCGCGAGCCGGTGAAGGTGATCACCGGGACGTCGGGATGCCTGACGAGCCTGTCGCCTGCCTCCTCGCCGAAGCCGTGCACGAGATTGACGACACCCGGCGGGACACCTGCCTCGGCGAGCAGCTCGACGAACCGCTCCGCGAGCAAGGGTGTGTCCTCGGCCGGCTTCAGAACGACCGTGTTCCCGCAGACGAGCGCGGGCGCGAGCTTCCAGGCCGGAATCGCGATCGGAAAGTTCCAGGGCGTGATGGCACCGACGACGCCGACGGGCGTGCGAACCGACATCTGGAATTTGTCGCGAAGCTCCGAGGGCGTCGTGTGGCCGAACATGCGCCGACCCTCGCCTGCCATGTAGATCGACATGTCAATCGCCTCTTGCACGTCGCCGCCCGCCTCCGCGAGCACCTTGCCCATCTCCCGGCTCATGAGCTCGGTCAGCTCGGCCTTGTCGCGCTCGAGCAACTGCGCGAAGCGGAGCAGGATCGTGCCTCGCTCCGGAGCCGGCACGAGACGCCAGTCGGCAAACGCCGCTTTGGCGGCGGCCACCGCGCGATCGACGTCATCTGCGCCGGAACGTGGAAACGTCCCGAGCGGCTCACCGGTGGCGGGGGTGAACGACTCGAACGTCTCCCCTGACGCCGCGTCGACCCAGGAGCCGCCGATGAAGTTCTTGAACGCTCGCGTCTGCGTGGCCGCCATGCACGCCAGTGTACGGGCGCGTTACGCGGCAGCGATGCTGTTACCGAGGTGGAGATCGCCCCGGCGGACATGCCGCCGGGAGGTGATCAGAGCCGCTCGATGTTGGGAACGATGCGACCGTCCTCGGTAACGGTCGCATTCCACTCCCGGTAGCCCGGGTCGAGCTCGGACAGGTCCTGTCCACGCTCGGCGATGCGCACGGGCTGTGCCGATTCCGGGGAGACCCGGTACTGGTACCACGACAGGTCCCAGCCGAACGTGAGCACCACCTCGGCATTCACCCCTGAGAGGGGAATGATGGATGCCTTCGCCTCTCCGAGCGCTCTCCCGACCCCCGCGATCGTGCGCCGGAACTGCGTCGCGTTGAACAGCTCGGCCGCTTCGACGAGCGCGATCTCGTCGTCGCTGAGGCGGCGCAGGATCGGCTCGCTGACGACCGGGTCGGCGACCTCCTCGCGTGCCCCGAGCAACGCCTGCCACAGAGACTTCTGACGCCGCCGGCGTGGCACCTGCTGCAGCGCGGGCGATACCGCAACCCCTTCGCGTACCCAGCCGTGGTCGAGCGCGATGTCCGAGCAGAGCGGGCAGACATCGACGAAGCGGCTGCCGTCGGGCGAGTAGCGGAGCGCGTGCTCGCCCTGCAAAAGCGTCCGTTCGCAGATCGCACAGACCCGCGAAACCGTCGTCTTGATCACCCGCATGGGCCGCTCACTATAGCCCGAATGCAGGGAGTTTCGTACGACGCGCGATCTGGCGCCCCGCTCAGCGCCTCAACCGGCCGTAGGGTCGCAGCGACGCGACGGACGCCTGCACGAGCGCTGTTCCCACGCGGACTACGCGTGCGTCGCCGCCTCGCGTGCAGCCCGGGTCTCGTCGATCACCTTCTGGGCAACGTGCGCCGGGACCTCCTCGTAGCGCAGGAAATGCATCGAGTAGTCACCGCGCCCTGCCGTCATCGACGTCAGCGACTGCGCGTAGGAGAGCAGCTCCGCCATCGGCACCTCAGCCTTGATCGTGGTCATCCCGCCGGAGGGCTCCATCCCGTGCAATCGGCCCCTGCGCGAGTTGAGGTCGCCGTTGACAGCGCCGACTGCTTCGTCCGGAACCGTCGCCTCCAGCTCCATGATCGGCTCGAGAAGAACAGGGTTGGCCTTGGCGTAGGCATCCTTCCACGCCATCGAGCCGGCGATCTTGAACGCCATCTCCGACGAGTCGACATTGTGGTACGAGCCGTCAACGAGGCTCACCCGCACGCCCTGGACCGGCGCGCCCGCGAGATCTCCGTGGGCCATTGCCTCCTGAACGCCCTTGTCGACGGCAGGCCGAAAGCCACCGGGGATGACGCCGCCGACGATGCGGTCGACGAACTCGTAGCCGACGCCACCGTCGAGCGGCTCGATCACGATGTGGCAGTCGCCGAACTGGCCGCGGCCACCCGTCTGTTTCTTGTAACGGCCGTGCGCGCGCGCCTCGGCGCGGATCGTCTCGAGGTACGGCACCCGCGGAGGATGAAGCTCGACATCGACGCCGTAGCGGCGGTGCGCGCGCTCGAGCGCGACCTCGACGTGCATCTGGCTCATGCCGGACAGGATCTCTTCGCCGGTCTGCGGATCGCGCCGGAGCCGCAGAGTCGGATCCTCCTCCGCCAGCCGGCGGATCGCGGTCGCAACCTTCTCTTCCTCGCCCTTTGTCTTCGGCGTGACGGCGAAGCTCATGACCGGATCCGGGAATGCGATCTCGGGCAGCTCGGCTGCGATCTCGCGATCGGTGAGGAGGTCGCCGGTCTGGACGTCCTTGAGCTTCGCGACCGCGCCGAGGTCGCCCTCGCCGAACTCCTTGACGCCGTTGTGATCCTTGCCCTGCAGCTGCAGCAGCGTTCCCATCCGCTCCTTCGAGTGCCCGCGAGCATCGACGAGCGTCGAGTCGGCGTTGACGGTGCCCTTGAGAACCCGGAACAGGTTGATGCGACCGGCGAACGGGTCGGCCAGGGTCTTGAACACGAACGCGGCGGTCGACGCACCGTCGATCTCGATCGGCGCTCCCTTCCGCGCGGGTGACGGCACGCCTTCGACGATCAGGTCGAGTAGCGCGTGCGTGCCGAGGTTCTTCGTCGCCACACCGCAGGCGACGGGGAATACCTCACCGCGCGTGATCGCGACCTTGAGCGCAGCAGCGACAGCGTGGGTGTCGAGCTCGTTGCCCTCGAGGTACTGCTCCATCAGTGCGTCGTCGGTCTGCACGACCTCGTCGAGGAGCTTCTCGCGATACTCCTGGGCCAGATCGACCATGTCCTCGGGGATCGCAACCGGCTCTCCCTCCTTTCCGCCGTCCGGAGACATATAGGCGCACATGTGCAGGACATCGACAATGCCCCGCAAATCGTGCTCCGCGCCGATGGGCAGATGCACGGCAACACACCTTGACGAAAACTGGTCCTGGATCTGGGCGAGCGAACGGTAGAAGTCGGCACGCTCGCGGTCGAGCATGTTGACGAAGAGGACACGAGCCAGTCCGAGCTCGTCAGCGACCTTCTTCACCCGGGCCGTGCCGACCTCGAGCCCCATCACACCGTTGACCACGACGAGCGCGCCCTCGACGACACGCAACGCGCAACGTGACTCGCCCTGAAAGCCCGGGTCACCCGGAACGTCCAGGAGATTGATCTTGCGGTCTTGCCAGGAGGTGTGCACGAGTGTCAGCGCAATCGACATCTGTCGCCGATGCTCGTCCTCGTCCCAGTCGCCGACCGTCGAGCCGGACTCGATCGTGCCGAGCCGGTTCACTTCGCCGGTTTGATAGAGGAGTGCCTCGACGAGCGAGGTCTTGCCGGTGCCACGGTGACCGACGACAGCGACGTTGCGAATCTTTCCGGGCTCGGTTGCAGCCATGCGCGTCCGTTCCTCCTGGAGAGTCCTTGTCTGCCCCGATCTTAGAGCCTCGCGACCCTCACGACCGGGTGGAGCTCTTGCGGGCGGGAGGTGCTACAGGATCGTGGGTTCGCGACCGATACCGAGTTCGTGCGCCTCCGCACGTTCAGTGCCCTTCCTCGCCGCGACCGCTCACGCGCGGGCGTCCCGCGGCTGGTCCTCCGTTTTGCCGTGTTCACCGGCATCGCGTTCATGGTCGTCGTCGTGCTGGTGGTCTGGTTCGTGCGCCAGTCCGCGACCGAGCACGCCAAGGAGGCCGCCGGCCTCCACGCGTCGTTCATCGCCAAGACAATCCTGCGGGACACGCTGAAACCCTCCGATTTCGCACAGCCCGTCAGCGCGGCGCGGCGCGCCGAGCTGGACCGGCTGTTCATGCGCGAGATCCTCGTCGAAGGCGCATTGCGGGCAAAGCTGTACGGGCCGGACGGCACCGTCACGTACGCGACCGAGCATGAGCTGATCGGTGAACGGGACCTCGAGGAAGAACTCGCCGGGGCGCTCGGTGGAGTGCAGGCGACGGAGGTCGGATCGCTCAACGGCGAGGGTGGCATCGGTGCGGACCAGAAGGCGCTCGAAGCCTATGTGCCGATGTCGTTCTTCGACGGCCAGTACCCCCGCGGGGCGTTCGAGCTGTACCAGTCGTATGCCCCCGTGGCAGCCGCCGCACGCGCGGAGTACGTGCCCGTCGCGATCGTGCTCGGGCTCGGCCTGCTGGCTCTCTATCTGTCGCTGTTTCCAGTGCTGCGCCGGGTCACCAGGCGTCTGGAGGAGCACGTCGACGAAATTCGCCATCAGTCGCTGCACGACAGCCTCACCGGGCTCCCCAACCGCGACCTGTTCCGCGACCGTCTCCAGCAGGTGATCTCGCTCGAGCGTCGCGAAGCAGGATGCGCCGCGGTGCTGTTGATCGACCTCGACCGATTCAAGGAGATCAACGACACGCTTGGGCATCAGCGCGGCGACGACGTGCTCGAGCAAGCCGGCCAATCGCTCGCCCTGGTCGTCCGCGAGAGCGACACCGTGGCCCGCCTCGGTGGCGACGAGTTCGCGATCGTGTCCCCGCGCACGGATGCTGCCGGAGCGCTGACGCTCGCCGAAAAGCTGCGTGTGTCACTGGCTCGTCCGTTGACGATCAGCGGCATCGACCTCGAGATCGACGCGAGCATCGGGATCGCGCTCTTCCCAGACAACGGCGCCGACGCGGAGACACTCATGCGCCGCGCGGATGTCGCCCTCTACCTGTCCAAGGAAGCACACGTGCCGACGTTGTATGCCGCCGAGCAGGATCACTACTCCCCCGAGCGGCTCGCACTCGTGACCGACCTGCGCCGTGCCGTCCACTCGCGGGAGGAGCTCGTCGTCTTCTTCCAGCCGCAGGCCGATGTGGCGAGCGGAGAGATCGTTCGCGCCGAAGCGCTCGTGCGCTGGCGCCACCCGTCCCAGGGACTGCTCACACCCGACGCCTTTCTCCCTCTGGCCGAGCGGACTGGTCTCATGCGCCCGCTCACACGCCTCGTGCTGGATGCGTCGTTGCAGCAATGCCGGGCCTGGCGGGAGCGAGGGCTGGATGTGGCGGTCGCTGTCAATGTCAGCGGACGCGACCTGCTGGACGTTGCGCTACCGGACGAGGTCAATGAAGCGCTTCATCGCTACGGCGTGCCTGCGGATCGCCTGGAGCTCGAGATCACCGAGAACACGATCCTCACGGATCCTGTGCGCGCGAGATCGGTGCTTGCACGCTTGAGCGCCCTCGGCGTCAGTCTCGCAATCGACGACTTCGGTGCGGGCTATTCGTCGCTCGGCTATCTGAAGCGGCTCTCTGTCGACGTGCTCAAGATCGATCGGAGCTTCGTCATCAACATGTCGCGCGACGACAACGACGAGGTGATCGTGCGCTCGACGATCGACCTGGGGCACAACCTCGGCCTCCGGGTCGTGGCGGAAGGTGTGGAGGACGCGGAGACGATGCGCCGCCTCGGGGAGCTCGACTGCGACGTTGCCCAGGGCTATTTCCTGGGTCGACCCGTGCCGGCGGCGGGCCTCGACGCGCTGCTCGCGAGATCCGGCCGCCGGCTGGCCGTGAAGCTCGACCCGGTCCGCGCCGCCGGCCGCTGACCGATCCGGCTACTAGGTCTCGGCGGGCTCGCGCATGCCACCCGAAAGGCGGGCCTTCAACCGCAGCACGGCCTTCGTGTGGAGCTGCGAGACGCGGGACTCCGTGACGCCGAGCACCTCGCCGATCTCTCGCAACGTCAGCTCCTCGTAGTAGTAGAGGGTGACGACGAGCTTCTCGCGCTCGGGCAGGCGGGCGATCGCCTCGCCAAGCGCCTCCTTCATCTCGGTCTGCTCGAGCGAGGATTCGGGGTTGGGCGCCTCGTCGTCCTGGATCGTGTCGATCAGGGCGATCTGGTCGCCGCCGCCAGATGGTGACCACAGCTCGTCGAGAGCAGCCATTGACGAGCGGGAGATCTCGGACAGGCTGTCCTCGAGCTCCCCGGTGGTGATGCCGACCTTGGCCGCGATCTCCTCGTCGGTCGGAGCGCGGTGAAGCGACCGCTCGAGGTCGACGATCGCTCGCTCGATCTCGCGCGCGCGAGTGCGGACGGACCTCGGCACCCAGTCGAGTGAGCGCAGCTCGTCGATGATCGCGCCCTTGATGCGACTGATCGCGTACGTCTCGAACTTGATCTCGCGGTCCGGGTCGAAGCGCTCGATCGCACCGATCAGCCCGAGGAGACCGTAGGAGACGAGATCCTGGTCGTCGACGTGGGCCGGCAAGCTCGCCCCGAGGCGGCCGGCCACGAATTTCACGAGCGGCGCATAGGTGAGAATCAACCGATCGCGTAGCGCACGGTCGCGCGTTCGCCGGTAGTCCTGCCACAGCGCCTGCGTATCTCCCCCAGGCTTAACGGACACGGTCTAGAGAATACGCCGTGTGTCGGTCAAATCTTCTTTCTACCCCCATCCTCTGCGCGCCAGGTCGCCCATCCACAGCGCCAGCGCCGCTGCGGCGGCTGCCACGATGAGCGCGCGACCACCGGAAAGTGCGGCGTAGACGGCGATCGCGCCCAGCGCGACGGCGATCGCCGTGAACAGGAGCGCGAGAGCACGACGTTGCACCAAGCCGAGGCTACACTCCCTACCTGCAGCCCAGGGGCGTAGCTCAATTGGTAGAGCACCGGTCTCCAAAACCGGGGGTTGCAGGTTCGAGTCCTGCCGGGCCTGTAGCGCCAACCCTTTGGACAAGCCGGTTTCCGCTCTCAGGACAAAGACAAGAGGGCCTCTCAATCCCCACCGTCTAGCAAATGTCTAGCAACCGCTACAGACCGAGGCGCTCCTCTATGAGCTTGAGCGTCCACACCGGCATGCCCGGCGTCGGGGCCTTCCTCGCACGGAACCAGCCCGCCGCCGCGCCTGATGCCGTAGCCGTAGTCGCCATACGTGCCGTCATCCGAATACGGGCCCATGAGCAGCTCTCCCTGTCCCTCGAGCGCCGCCGCGACGCGGGCCTCCCTTCATTCCACACCGGACGCTCCGCCTTCACCAGTTTCCCGGCCATGTCTCATCCCTCTCTCCAAAGACCTTTATCGCCCATGTTTCTGCCGGGGGCGGGAGCTGAGAGGCACGCGTAAGCGGAAGGGGGCATACGGCCGAAAGCTTTCGGCTCTTTGGCTTTGGTGGGCTGTCCGAGCTCGTTCGACAAGGCTCCGGACGCAGGCTTGCAGGCGCAGCAGGACCGGATCGCAAGCGGCCGTCCGAAGCGCTGATGGCAGCGAACGGATCACCTGCAGCAGAGCGGCCCGCGACAGTGTTCCAGCTGCATCGGCTCAACATGCTCGAGTGCCTGCGCCGGGTCGACCCGGGCGAAGGTGACACGGTGACGTTCGCTGAGGCCGACGCGCTACTTGAGGAGACTGCGCGGCAAGGATTGTGGACGCCTCGACGAGCGCTCAAAGAGGAGACCGCGAGACAGAGCTGAGCCGAGAGGCGCGCGTTACGAAGCCCTGGTTACCGTTGAGAACCGGGCTTTCCGGTGTGGATTCAGCCCTTCCGCCGTTGGCCCCTAGCAGAGCAGGTTGTTGTTGTACCGATCGAGCGTGTTGGCCAGGCTGTTTGCCTGTGAGGCCTGTGCATGCGCTCGAGGTTGTCGTGCTTGACCCCGGTGAAGTGAACGCTGGCAAGCAACGCTTGAGCGTTGTTGATCGCAGTGGATGCCGCGGCGGGCAGCGCGCCGGCGCCGGCGACAACGTTGAGCTTGCTGGCGAGTAGTTGAGCCGCGAGGTTGAAGGCTGGATCGCTGGCCATCTTTTTGCCGGAGTCGATGGTTGACTTGTCCAAGAGCCTGATCGCTTTCAGGCAGTCGGGTGCGGTACTGGGCGAGGCGGAGCTGCCATGCAGGGTAAGCGTGCCGATCGTGATGCCAGTTGGCTGTGCCTTGGCGAGCGTCTGGTCGAGTGTCGGCTTCTGCTTGCCATTCGATTGTGGAGCATGAGGCCCAGTTCTTCCAGAAGCCGATCGTGCGGGCGAGTCCGCCTGGGGGCGGCCGGTTGTCGACCGCGAACGTCTTTGTCTGCCCGGCCTGAACGGTGAAGTTCGAGCAGACGATGCTGTTGTCGCCACTCGGGTTGAAGACCGCGTAGAGGGGCGGGGCGAGTGTTGTCGTCCAACCGGGCATGACCGTTTCGCAGAGCGCGTAGGTCGAGGCGGGAACGAGCGCGACCGCAAAGGCGACTACGCCGCCGTTCGCGGCGGCCGCGCTACCAGACTCGAGGATTGTGCCCGCCGCCGAGGTGGAGGCGCCCTGACGGAGCTGGAAGCCAAAAGACTGCGAGCCGCTTGGCGCTGCGCCGCTCACAGTCTTGACGACCGTTGCCAGACCACGCTGCGTGTTGGTGAACGTGCACGTGACGGTCTCGCCAGCCGACAGGTCGATCCGAGTGACAGGGCTGCCATCGCTGCAGCTTGCGCCCGTATCCCAGCCGGAGGCGGGCGTCTCGCGCAGAAAGTAGGTGCCCGGCTGCAAGCCGGAGCTACCTTGCGATTGACCATCCTTGAGAAGGAAAGGTGGGGCGATTCCCTCGGGGTGAACGTCGTCCCCGATCAGGAAGCTGAACAATTGAGCGCTGCCCGGAGGATTCGTCTGCTTCCTGATCACGATTTGCTGCTGCGACCCACCACAGTTGATCGCGAACGGGGCAGCTGACGTCGGTCCGACCTTCGTTACGAACGCGTCGGATGTCCCCCCAGCGAAGGCCGGCTGCAGAGCGCTCATGGTTGGGAAGTTCAACGAGCGCGTGTCGCCTACTACATAGGCGTTGCCGGCATTGTCGACCGCGATTCCGGCTCCTTCGTCGTCAAGGCAGCCGCCCAAATGAGTCGAATAGACGAATGCGTTCCCGCTCGGCTCGAGCACACTTATGAACGCGTCCTTGGCCAACCCCGGGCCCTGCAGTGGGTTCGCCGTGGGAAAGTCCGCAGGGCGCAAGAGGCCCGTCCCGAACGTGGTTCCAGTGACGTAGGCGGACCCGCCCGAACCGACGGCAATTCCGTAGCCGGTGTCGTCCTCACTTCCGCCGAGGTAAGTCGAGTAGACGAGCGCGCTCCCGCTCGGACTGAGCTTGGTCACAAAGGCGTCTCTCAGGCAAAAGGGATAAACACCAGACGAGCCGCATGTCGACTGCACTGGGTTCACGGTTGGGAAGTCTGTGGAGCCCAAGGTCTCACCGGTCACGTAAGCGCTCTCGGACGGGTCGACCGCGATCGCGTTCCCGACGTCGGATCCTGTTCCACCCAGATAAGTCGAGTAGACGAGCGCGGTCCCGGTCGGACTCAGCTTGCTTACGAAGGCGTCGCTGCAAGCACCCGTGGAGTTAAGTGCGCACTGGGCCTGCAAAGCGTTCACGGTGGGGAAAAGCTGGGCCGCAGTCGAGCCCGTAACGTAGGCGGCGCCTGCCGCATCGACTGCGATGCCAAACGCTCGGGTTGCGCCTTTGAGTAAGACGACCGGTGGGCCACCCAGGTACGTCGAATAGACGAGCGCGGTCCCGCTCGCGTTCAGCTTGCTGACAAACGCATCGAGGCCGCTACCAGTCGGCTGCATGGGGTTCGCGGTCGGAAAGTCGTTGGGCGAGCTCGTTCCACCCGTCACGTAGGCGTTGCGGGCCGAGTCGACCGCAACGGCGGAGCCGAACTCACCCCCGCTGCCGCCCAGGAAGGTCGAGTAGATGAGCGCGTCCCCAGTCGGACTGAGCTTGCTCACGAAAGCGTCGTCACAGCCGAACGGCGCTGTGCATGACGCCTGCAGCGGATTTACGGTAGGGAAGTCGTTCGAGGTCGTCCGCCCGGTCACGTAGGCCGATCCCAACGAGTCAACGGCGATGCCGGGGCCCCTGCCGCCCAACTCCCCTCCTGGGGTTGATTCGTCCGAGCTTCCACCCAGGTAAGTCGAGTAGACGAGCGCGGTCCCGGTCGGGTTCAGCTTGCTCACGAACACGTCGGCCTGACCGCCGGCGTGTGCGGCTTGCAACGGGCCCACGGTCGGGAAGTCCGTCGAGGTCGTGCTTCCGCTCACATAGGCGTTGCTCGCCGAGTCGACCGCGATACTCATGCCTGCGGCAGCTCCACCGTCGTTGCCGCTCCCGCCCAGGTAGGTCGAGTAGACGAGGGTAGGATCGATCACCAGCGGGCGACGGTGATCGTAGCTCCCCAACTCGAACCCGACGCGGCCCTCCGCGAGTCGGAAGCGTGCGGCAACCGAATGCTTTCGACCGTCGATCACCTGGTAGGCGACGGGGCGCTGTTCACGCAGCTCGCCCCCGCTCGCCCCGAGCCGCAGGTCGCCGTTTCCGTCGATCTCAAGATTGCGAACACCTGGAAACGCGAGCACGATCGCATTCGGGTCGGCGCCCGGCTGGAGCAGAAAGTCGTACTCCAGCCGTCCCTGCTGGCCGTAGTAGGCAAGATCGATTCCTCGGTAGACGGAGCGTTCGACCAGACGCGCATGCGAGGGGATGCCGACCCGCCAACGGCTCGGATCGTTCCCGAGCAGATAGTTCACCCTGCCCGGAAGCTTCCCCTCTGGGACGATCACGGGTGTCGGACTGGCGCCCACCAGCTTGGTCCGCACGAGTGAGGGTTTTCCGTTCGCTCGACCGAGCGAGAGCAAGGCCTCATCCTCGGTTACGAACAGCGTGGCATCACCCGCATGAGCGAGGAAGCGCACCCGCCGGTCGCTCTGCCCTCTATTCGGCTCAAAAGCAAGCGGCAGTCGCCCATACGCGCCCGCCACGCGACCCTGACCACGCGGCGAGCCCGCCCACACCGACACACGATGGCTCCGTGAGCCACCAGCACAAACGACGCCGAGCAAGATGGCGAATGCCGCCAGCCCCCACACGCCTACCCTCATCCTCGCCTCCCCCCAACCGAGCGCTGCCTCTCGAGGAAAACGCGAACCGCACCTATAGGTCAACGCCAGACGTTGACCAGCAACCAAGCGCAATTCACGCCACTTTCCCCCCGCTTCGCCCGGCGACGCTTGCCACAGTCGTCACAAGACCAGAACACTATGACAGGCGTCCTCCTCTCCTTCAAGAGGCCGACGTAACGTACTCACCGGACACCGCGCCACAGTGTCCTAGGCATGAGAGGCCGATGACGCTCGCGGTGGTCGCGCATTCGGTGGAGCTCGTCAGTCAGTTGCGCGGGCCTGGGGCCGGATGGTCTGCTGGGGCGCTTGAGACGTTGGCGCGGTCGTAGAGTTGTCAGGGTACGCCGGCCTCCCCGGGCACGGATACTCCACCCTTGTCCGAGGGGCTGCCCATCGCGGAGTTCGGGTTCCCGGGGCCTTTGCGCGACAAGCTCGTGGCGGCGATTCTCCGTGGTGAGAAGACCGCGAGCGCGGGACTGCTCGAGGAGTTCCGACGAGAGGGTCTCCCGATCGCCAAGGCCGGCACGCGTGAGCTTGTTGTCGACTCGGGTGGGCGCGTGGTCGCCGTCATCGAGAACGTCGAGGTCGAGATCAAGCGGATGTGCGACGTCGACTTGGCTTTCGCGATTGACGAGGGCGAAGGTTTCGAAACGCTAGAGCAGTGGCGCGACGCCCACGTCCGGTTCTTCTCGTCGCCCGAAACTGTCGCATTGCTTGGCGACCCTCCGGTCCCGATTGACGACGACACCGTAGTGGTCTGCTCCCGGTTCCGAGTGATCGAGCGCCGATAAGAGGGTCAACAAGTGTGGCACGGCTTAGCCGGGGCGGTGCACGGGATCGTTAAGCGTTCGGCGAGAGGAAGCTGGCTCAGCAGGAGTTCGGGACAGGAAGTCGGAAGGCCAGCCGGGTGGCGGGCCTTCCTATCCGTTTCGGTCGCGTGAAGCGCGCCACGCGGAAACACCTTCTAGTCGGAAGGCCCCGCCGGCAACGTCAGGGTGCCTCCCTGAGCGGCGTAGGAGACGCAGCCGCCCTGGTTGGTGAATGGCGTCTTATCTGCCCGCACCCAGGTCATCCACCCGCCCTTCTGACATGCCTGCGCGTTTGCGGAGTTACCGCCACCGGCCAGCGCAACCGACGAACCGACTCCGACCGCAACGACCACCGTCAGCGCCAACAGAATCAACCTGCGATACATAAGCCTCTCCCTTCGTTATGTCGCTGCCCCTGCTGGAGCAAGCCGAACGTGATCCCACTGTCGGCGCCCAGACGAATTCGGCCGAGCCCTGGGTCGAGTGAACCTTTGCCCGCAGACGGCCCCAGCCGGTCACGACGCTCGGTGTTCACCCCACCACCGACCTGCCTTGCGCAACACCCGCTTTGTGTCGTCGACTTCGAGGGTGCTTAGGCTCCGACGATGCGAGCCGGCGATCCTTCGCGTACCCGTCTTGTCCTTCGCCTGATCGCGATCGAACGCTGCGTGCGCGGTGTGCTTCTGCTGGTCGCCGGTGCCTACCTCCTATTCCATCTCTCGACCGACTTCGGCCAGCTCGCCGAGCGGGTGATCCGCAGCATCGATATCGATCCGCGCCAGCACTTCTTCCGTCGAGTCGTCGCGAGCCTGCATCGTCTTCACGCGCATCAGCTGCGGATTGTCGGCCTCGCCGCGCTCGGCTACGGCGGATTGGAGCTGATCGAGGGTGTGGGGCTCTGGCTCGATCAGCTCTGGGCCGAGTACCTGACCGTGATCGCGACCTCGTTGCTGATCCCCTTCGAGCTGTACGAGCTGGCAGTCCACCCGACGCTGTGGAAGGCAGGTGGGATCTTCGTGAACGTACTGATCGTCAGCTACCTGGCCTGGGCGCTGCGGCGAAGAGTCGTGGCGGCGCGGCGGTGACAGACGGGAAGCCGTCCCATTTCACCTCGTAGGAACAGCCGGGGCCGGTCGGCAGCGGGCCGGGTTTGGCGAGCATCGGAGAAGACGGGAGCCGCATTCCCGGCGCGGACTATGCCAGTGGTTCACACCTCCGTGGAGGCTTCATAGACACAGACGTTGCAAGCTGTTATAGAGGCCTTCACTGCGGCGCGAGGGGGAGTCCTATGACCAGGGGAGTGGCGTCCGTGATGCGGCGGACTATCTGCTGCACGGTCGGGCTTGTCGTGGTGCTCATGATTGGTGGGCCCGGCCTGTCCGCGAATGGCTCGCCGGCTCGATCGTGCACCGCGGCACAGAAGACGCATCGGCAGAGAGAGCTCGCCGCGTATCTCAAGCGTATGAAATCGTTGCGCACGACGTACTTCCGGTTGCATTCAAGCGCGAAGGCTCGTCGGGCGTTCGTGACGAAACAGCGGAGGCAACTAAGCAGGCTTCGCGCAGCAGCATCCTGCACGGTGCCGGTAGCGACCGCTCCGGCGCCAACACCGCCGGCCCCGGCTCCACCTCCGCCGCCGCCGGTTAGTGTGTTGTACGAGTTTGGTGCTGAGGTGTCGAGCGCCGACCAAGCCTGGCCGAAAGATGTTGTCGACTACGCCGGATCGACGCTGCAGGCGTTGACCGGAGTGACAATGGAACCGTTCCGGGTATTCGTCTACGCCAGCCCAGACGGGCTCGCCGCAGCCTTTCAAAAGCAAGCCGGTCTCGACCCGAGCGCGGTTCCCGTCAAGAGCAATCAATACGCAAGCGGGAACGTCGCTGCCGAGGCGGGCTACCACGGCGTCTTCGTTTATATGGGCAACTTCAGCTGGTCGTCTGGCGACCAGCTCTCGCGCCAAAAGATTCTGGCGCACGAGATGTTTCACCTCATCGAGGAGCAGCTTGAGCACGATCCGGGCAACTGCGGTAGAACACCTTCGAATCAAGTTCGCTCATGTGGCCCAACGTGGCTCCTTGAGGGTGCAGCCGAGACGATGGGCTACCGCGTCGCGGCACAGCGCGGTCTACTCAACCTCGCAAGCTTCGAGCGGGGCGATCTTGCAGGTCGCGTGCGCGGCACGTCGTTAACGCTTACGTCGCTTGAGTCCTACAGCGGGCAAAACCAGGCTCACGGATGGGACACGATGCATCTTGCCGCCGACCACCTCGCGAACATTGCGCCAAAGGGCGTGAAATCATTCGTGGACTTCTGGGCAGCGGTCGGCAACGGCGTCGAATGGCATGCGGCATTCCAAACAGCCTTCGGGATGTCAGTCGACCAGTACTACGCCGCCTTCGACACTTTTCGGGCAGCACTCTAGGAGTCTGAGACGTAGGCGGTTCCCGATGCTTAGTCGGGTCGGGGATACGTGTGCCTCGAACAGTTGCGTGGGGCGGTTACGCTGGATCAGCGCGGACCACACGGAGATTGATAACGCTTAGACGAGGGCTGGGCCTCGTGGAAGGCAAGCTGAGCGCTCACCCCGCAGAGTCCAAGGAGGGGGTACTTGCGGCCTCCGCGGGGGAGCGCTGCATTCCAGGCACCACACGTCTGCTTACACGCGGTGCTCAGTCCTTGTACCCCGACTCGCCGTAACCAAACGAGCCGAGTCGGAAGTGCAGGTTTCGGCCGGGGAGGGCTGCGGCATCCCTCCCCGGCGGAGCGTCGAATGCTCTGGCCACAGGTTCCCTCAACGGGGCACCCGGCGCACAGTGGCGTTCTATCATCCTGCGGTCGCGAATGTGAGTACCGTCGAGCCGATGCTGACCCTCAACGGCGTCTCCATCACCGCCGAGAACGCCCGCCACATCATCGCGAACCTGTTCGAGACGGCAGCCCCGCCGCGATGTCAGCCGCCGCCATGATCCAGAAGGGCGCCGACCGCGACCTATACGCCGTGGCGCTCGAGCCCGAGGAACGGGACGCGATCCTGGCCGTGCTCGAGGATCCGCCAGCAGGGCTCGAGGATCTGCGTGGGGCGCTGGCGAGGGATCAGCGCGGCCGGAAGTAGCGCGTTGTGCAGCAGTGCGCCAGAATCGCTGCGCTAACGAGCGAACATGATTGGCGAGCCCAGGGAGGACAACGTCAATATGAGCGACCGCGACGAATTCTTGGAGTGGGTAGGCACCAAGATGCACGACGCCGAGCTGGCGCTGCACAACGGTGACGCCGCGCCCCGGCTGGCGATCTGGTCGACCGAAGAACCAGTGACCGTGCTAGGTGCGTGGAGAAGCGCCACCAATCATGCGGAGGCGAACGAGCTTTTCAATGCGCTCGAGGAGACATTCTCGGACTGCAATTCGCACTCGTTCGAGTTGATCGCGGCTGACGTGGTGGGCGACATGGCGTACACCGTCGGTTACGAACACACGCAGGCGTCAATCAACGGAGAACCCCGGGTGTACACACTTCGCGTGACCCAGATCTACCGCCGCGAAAACGGGGAGTGGAAGGTGGCGCACCGCCACGGCGACATGCTCTCTAGCGAACCCGCCTGAGGAGACGCGACCGAAGCCGCGATCAGAGCGTCAGTCCTCTTCCTGGCGGCGCTTCCACTCTTGTAGGGCACCCTCGGGCTGGCGTCGCTTCCATTCCTCGAGAGCTCGATTCTTGTGGTGGAGGCCAAGGTAGCGTCCTGGGAACCACCACTTGACGACGCGGCCCAACATCGTTCGCCTGCACCAGCAGTCGGCGTCGCAAGCGCATTCGCGTCCGCGAGGGTTATGGATCCGTCGCAGAAGAGCTTGCGCCATGACCAGAGGTTACGCCGTCTACCAATCGTCTACCAAGACCAGGCAAAAACACCCCGAAACAGCACGGCACGGAGCAGAACATAGAAGCCGCTAAACGGCTTAGCCAGGACACGTAGCGGTAGGCGGCAAAACGGTGCGGAACAGCAGAATGGGTCTCCAAAACCGGGGGTTGCAGGTTCGAGTCCTGCCGCCCCTGTAGCGCCAGCCCCTTATACAAGCCGGTTCCCGCTCTCAGGCCAAACAGAAGAGGGCCTCTCGGCCCCTCCGTCTAGCAAATGTCTAGCAGCCGGTCCTTAGGCGTCGAACGGCTCATAGTTTCAGGGTCGATCAATCCCTCAGCGCGAGCCATCTCCTTCCATGCACCCATGACGAAATTCCCGCGCTCCGGGCTGCTGACCAGCTTGTCGAGAATGATCCTGGGTGCGTCATCTCCGAACGTGCCATCGTTTCCGGCTGCAAAGTAGACGCGCGCGTGATGCTCAACCTCCAGCACCACCACCGCCGCGAGGGCGTGAGAGTGCACGTGAACGCAGTAGCCGTCGTCGAGCGGAAACACCCCCGTCGATGTGGGGATCGTGAGAGCTCATACGACCTCCCTGAGCGGGTCGTAGTTGTCAGCTGCCGCCAGTAGATCCTCGCCGAGCAGATGGCTGTAGACGCGCAAGGTCACGTCCGGCGACGAGTGCCCGCCACCTTCGAGACGAGCGTGATCCGTGCTCCCTGGGCGATCAGGGACGAGACCGCGAAGTGTCTCAGCGCGTGGAACCGGAACGCAAGCTCGGGCAGTCCCGCCTTGGCGAGCGCGGCTTTCATCTCACGCCGCACAGCCAGCGCCGGATGCAAAGTACCCCCGACAGGATTCGGGAACACAAGATCATCGGCGCCGGAGAAGTCGCTCGCCAGACGATGCGCGATCAGCGCTCGACGCACGCGATCGAACACCGGCACCTCCCTCTCCGCCGCCGTCGTCTTCGTTTCCACGATCGTCCCCAAGGAAAAGAACACCGACGAGAACCAGCACACCCATCATGACCAGCACCACCACTCTGCGCATCGCCGCTCCCTTAGGCGTAGCTGTGTCTCATGGCGGCTAACTCGGACGGGCGCCACCAGCACGCCACGCCGCTATCTACGGTATGAGCGTGCAGCCGAAGGCCCGAGGCAAGGCGTCGCCCAGGGACTGACAGCCACTCTTCTCCGCCGCGCGCAGGAACTAGGTTGCCACCGGGTCGTGCTCCGCTCGTCCGAGATGGCAGTCGGTCTCTATCGCCGCGCCGGATTCGTCGAGCGGTGCTCGCTCACGGTGTACGCGACGACGCGGCTGTGGTCGTGCGGCGAGCACTAGCTCGTCGCCAGGCTAGCCGCCGGTCCGGGACGCGGGCTAGGGCTGTGAGACGGGTGGAGCGGAAATAGTCCCGTGATCCCGTCTACGGCCGACAGCGGGTGGGCCGCGTCGACGCCGAGCGGTTACGACTTTGTCACGGCGTTGTTAATCGGCGGCCTGCTCGTCGCAACATGGCCGCTGCTCAATTCCGTCAACGGGCCGCTCATGCTGATCCCACTCGTCGTGCACTCTGGAAACTCTGTCGACCGTTACGGGCGGACGATCAGCGCTTCTTCGGCTGCATCCGGAAGGAGCGCGTCCTTGTGTAGTCGCCCGTGTTCGAGTCGGCGTCGACGGCGGAGATCCGCCAGTAGAACGCGCCCCCATCCCGGTAACGCGAGCCGAGGACCGGCGCAAACGTGGGGTTGTCCGTCGTCTCCCGCTCGACCGTCGAGCTGAAATCGGGCTTGCTCGAGACCTCGATCTCGTACCGCTTCGCACCGACCTTCGGCGTCCACACGAAGGCGAGCGACTCGCCGCCCCCGACGCTGCGTGCTCCTGCCGGCGGCCTGATCGTGCGGGCGAACGCCAGGGGTTTGGAGTACGGCCCATGCGTCGAGCCGGAGGAGTTCGGGAAGTTGGCCCGCACCTGCCAGTGGAAGATCCCGGTCCCGGTCATCTTGGTAGCGGTGAAGGCAGCCGTGCGCAGACCCTTGAAGTCGCGATGCCTGCCGTCCGGAAGATCGACGTGGATGTCGTAGGACGTCGCGCCGGATACCGGCTGCCAGCGCCAGGTCGGGATCGTGTCCCCGGAGCGTGCATTGCCGGCAAGCACCGGCACGGCGAGCCCGTAATCGAAGCTGCTCGACGCCCACGACAGGCCGACCTTTTCCGCGTCGTCTGCGCGCACGCGCCAGTAGAGCTTCTTGCCCGGTGGATACGTGACCCCGGCGGTGTACGACGTCGACGGTGTTGTCGTCTTCTCGACCACGGTGCCGAAGTTGGCGTCTGAGGAGACCTCGAGCTCGTAGTTGCGCGCGCCCGCGACGGGCTTCCATCGGAAGATCGGCCGGGCGTTGCTGATCGCAACCTGCAGGTTCGCGGGCGGCACCTGCTTCTGGAAGGTGCCGTGCGCTGCTCCGACCGGGTCGCCCGAGGTGAGCGTGCCGTCCGGACCTTTCGCCGGCAGCACGGCCCAGTAGTACGTCGTGCTCTCGTCCGCGTACGTCGTCGTGCTGTTGCTTGTCCGCGGTGCATATACCGGCATCTCGGTGAAGGCGTAGTCGACGATGTTGGTGAACGAGGGATCCTTCGCGACCAGAACCCAATAGCCGAGCGCGCTTGCGACCGGGCGCCAGCGGAAATACGGCATCTGGCGGAGCGACTGGCCCTGCGCCGGGGTCAGGTAGTCGCCAGACCCGAGCGACGAAACGACGCCCGGCGTCGCGCCCGCGTACGTGAACGCATCGCTGATCAACGTAAAGTCCCCGTACACAGGATCCCCGTGGCCATCGTCGTCCGTCTGCGCCCGGACGCGCACGCAGTAATGAGCATTTGGAACAGGACCTTCAAGTTCCGCACTGACGGACATCTTGTCCGGATACGGTTTTCGCCCAGGTGTGTTTCCCAACGGGCTCCAGGCAGCGACGGCAGTCACGCCTTGCCAGTGATCCGAAGGATCACGTGGTTTCTTTGGGTCGCGCACCCACGTGAAGTCGCAGGCACCATCGTGAAAGCGCGTAACGTCGTATTCGTAGCTTGCCGCGCCCGGCACGGGATCCCACACGACGATGGGGCTCGTGGTGCTCCCACCTGTGACCACCGCACCGCTCCAGTCCTCGACCCGCATGTTGCGCAGGCTTGGTCCGGGTGCAGGGACGCAGTTATCCGGCAGTTCACCGTTGCAGACATTGTCGAAGGTCTTCACGAACGAGTTCGCAGCGCCGCCGTTGCCCGCGGGTGCCCAGGCCCCTGCGTTGCCGTCGGAGTCGAACGCGCGGACACGCCAGTAGTACCGGTTGCTGCGGAACGTCTCCGTCGGCGTGAAGATCGGCGCGAGGATCTTGTCGTCGCAGCACACCCGCGAGCCGGTCGCCCAGGTCTCGTCGGAGTTGATCTCGACCTCGTATCGGGTCGCGCCGGGGACGACGCTCCACTCGAGCTGTGGCATGAAGAGCGCGGTGTCGAACGGCTGTCCGAATGCCGGGTCATTCGCGTCGGTCGGGCCGACGAGGTCGTGGACGGCAAGACCCGTCGGCACCGCAGGCCACGCCCACTGGAACGAGCGCACCTTCGAGCGCACGCCCTTGTTCCCTTCGGCGTCGAGCGGCGTGATCGCCCAGTAATACGTGCCAACGTGGAGCGTCACCGCGGGAGCGAGCGAGAGGGCCGAGGTCTCGATCGGCTGCGACCCGACGAGCGAGCCGAGCCCCGCGTCGGTGGCGATCGAGACGAGATATGTCGAAGCGCCTGCGACGGACCGCCACGAGAAGACGAGCGGCGTCGGGTAGGCGACCTTGCTGCCGTTCGCCGGAGCGAGCAGCGCAGGCTGTTCCTGCCACGCTTTCACGATCCTGCGAGGTGATGACCACGCGCCGACCCCCCCGGCCGACGTGATCGCCCGCACGCGCCAGTAGTACGTGCCGTTCGGCAGCGTCTTCGAGATGGTGGCCCGGGTGTTGTTCGTGTTGAAGTGGCCGTCGCGGCCGAGTACCGGAGAGTTGAAGCCGGAATCCGCAGCGAGCTCGAACTCATAGTGGTCGGCGCCGGGGACGGTAGACCAGCCGAAATAAGGGAGCGACTGAACGCGCTTGCCAGACGGTGGCGTCTGAGGGCCGGGCCTTCCGGCGGACGACGCGCCAATTGCGCCGGCGACCACCACCATGACCACGGCTGTCGCGGCCGCGACGAGCAAGGCTCCGCGCGCTCCGAATCTCCTCAACGAAATCCACCCTCTCCCGTGTCGACCGCGCACGTACGACGCGGATTTGCATCGAAGCTTCGGGTCGAACGGTCGGCGGCACTACTGGCCCTCGGACCAGTCGGCCCCACCCGTTTGGTTGGCGTCAGGCGGAGGTGCGGGGAAACTTGAGAAGTCTCCTACGCAGCCGCTGGCCCTTCCCGCTCCACGCACGCCGACCCAACCTCGTAATCACCCGGTCATCAACACGCGGAATGACCAACGCATAGATCGCACACGGGGTTTGGGCTCTGTCGCGTCCGCGGCGATTGCGTTCACTATCCCAGATGAACTAGGGTCGTGCCCTCCCCGTTGGCGGTCAGGTATACGCTCGGAAGAAGGCCCTGAGACTTGCGCCCTCCTGTTCTCAGCAGCCGACAGGGCGGCCCGCCAGAGCCTTCCACCTGGCGGTCCGCCCTGTTTTCTTCAGATGAAGCCGGGCGCACGGTTAGCTGTCGTACGACGCCGCTCCGTACGCGCGCACCTGACTCGGTCCGATACAAGCTGCGCTTCCCCCAGGAGAACCCGGGAGGGTAGACAAGGCCTCCGGGGGAGGGCTGCAATTCCAACGCGCGTCTGTCGCCACGCGTTGCGAGAGAGGCAACGCGTGACCGACGCGGGCCACGCGCTGCCCCCCGCGCTCATACCCCTACCTCATCTGCACGAAAGGAACTGTCATTTAGCTGCCATTGTTCGCCGCGCGACGTTCTCGATCCACGCCACTTCTCGCGCCGTCAACAGCGATCTTTCATCTCGCCACCTCTTTGGGTACCTACGAGCGAATGCGGCTCTACGGCGTCGAAGTCAGCGTAGACGACTGCATCATCCTGATTGACCTACGTGCACGACGGTACGGGATCTTCGTGCTGCGCGAAATTCCCCAACATCGCTGACCGCTCGGTTCGCCCTGCCATTGACAGCCGCGCTCGCCCGATGATGATGAGCACACACCCTCCCATTTCCCGGAGGGACTCACCGCAGGAACACGAGAGGCCCCCCACCCTGACAGGGGCCTCTCAGCTTTTGTAGGGTCGGGTTCCTCGCGGTGCTGACCTCGACCTCAACCCAGCGACCGCAAGCGCGCGTGGCAAGTCTCGTCGCGGTCGTCAACGGCGGCCTCCACCAATCCGGCGACCGGCGGTAGGTTGAACGCCACGTTCACCCTCGACGGTTCGCAGTCACCGCCGAGAACGCCCGCCACATCATGGCCTTTTGCGAACGGCAGCCCCGCCGCTATGTCAGCCGCCGCAATGATCCAGAAGGGCCTCGACCGTGACCTGTGCGCCGTAGCGCTGGGAGACGCTCGAGCTTCTCATGCGGGCAGCCGTGGGCGTAGCCGCAGCGGGTCGTAGTTGTCGGCCGCTGCCAGCAGATCCTCGCCGAGCACACCTCGGCGATAGCCGCGTGTCGCTGCTGATAATGGCCCTGGGCTCGCTGCTGTTGCCGCGGTCGGGTGTACGATACTCGTCCGCCGGTCATCTTCGGGGTCCGGGCAGGCAAGGTCGGGAGGCTTCGAATGATGTGCTGCTTCGGATTCCGGAAGGGTCACCGGTGGAACGCCTGTGAGTGAGAGCGTGGCGGCGGGCACTCCTGAAGCTGGAGCGGCGAACCCGCGGCTCGCGCTCCTGCTCGCCATGGCGATGTTCGTGCTCGTCGTCGACACCTCGCTGATGAACGTCTCGATCTCGTCCGTGGTCGCGGATCTGGACACGACCGTGAGCAACGTTCAAGCCGCGATCGCGCTCGAGGCGCTGGTGTCCGCTGCGTTCATTCTGATCAGTAGCAAGATCGGCGATCTGTTCGGGCGCAAGCGGGCCTATGTGCTCGGGCTCGGTGCCTACGCGGTCGGAGCCCTGGCGATGACGCTGGCTCAGAGCCTGACCGCGATCATTATCTTCTGGGCGATCATCGGCGGGCTCGGGGCGTCGCTGTTGCTGCCCGCAATGCAGTCCCTGATCCACGGGAACTTCGAGGGCGCGGCTCGCACGCGGACGTATGCGCTGGTCGGGGCCGCTGCCGCAATCGCGGCAGCGATTGGGCCGCTGCTGGGTGGCTTTGTGACGACGTACCTCTCGTGGCGTGTCGGCTTCGGGCTCGAGGTCGTCGTGATCGCGGTCGTGTTGTCCCAGATCAAGCTCGTCCGTGACGTGGCCTACACGGGGCCGCGGCAGATCGACCTGGTCGGCGCGATCCTCTCTGTGCTCGGCATGGGCGGCCTCGTGCTCGGCATTCTCGTCTGGCAGGAAGGCGGCGAGTTCGTCGGACTGTTGATCGCGATCGGAGCGGTCGCCCTTGCGCTGCTCTCCTACTGGCTCGTGCGGCGCAAGCGGGCGGGGAAGCCGACCTTGCTCGACCCGGGCCTGTTCGGGTTCCCGCACTTCACGACCGGGATCTCCGGGCAGCTGCTGCAGAACGTCACGCTGGGCGGCGCGATGATCGCGCTCCCGATCTTCCTGCAGATGACGCTCGAGTACAACGCGATGAAGACAGGCTTGACCCTTGCGCCGCTCTCACTCAGCATGTTCGCGGTCGCGCTGCTCGCGGGACGCAAGGCGGGCGGGCGCCGCCCGAGCAACATTATTCTCGTCGGATTCGCCCTGTGCACGGTTGGTCTGGCGCTGATCATCCCGCTCGTGTCTCGCACGGATTCGGGTTGGGCGCTCTTCATCCCGTTGCTGATCACGGGCTCGGGGCTTGGCCTCCTCGTCTCGCAGCTGAACAACTACACCCTGTCCCCGATCGAGGAGGAGCGGGTGAGCGAGGCAGCCGGAGTGAACTCGGCCGCGGGATCGTTCGGACTCTCGTTTGGACTAGCCATGGCCGGCGGCATCATGCTCGCCTTCCTCTCCTTCGAGTTCACGAACCTCACAGAGGACAGCAAGGTGATCCCCTCTGCACAGCAAGAACAGATCGCGAACACGCTCGAGGACGACGCCGAGGTCATGAGCAACTCCCAGCTCGAACCCCTACTGGCCGGCGAGCCCGAGGACGTGCAGGCAGAGATCCTCACCATCAACGACACGGCGCGCGACCGCTCCCTGCAGGTCGCCCTGCTCGTGCCAGTTCTCGCAAGCCTCCTCGGCCTGCTCAACGCCTTCCGCATGAGACGCCTCCCCGACCCCGTCCCGGCCAGCATCGAAGGCGTAGCTCTGGGCTGACGGCGGCACTCGGGGTGGATATTCCCGAACACTGGGGCAGCCGAGCCCTATCCGCCCTCAGGCACGTCCGCCGAACTGCCAGCTGTGCACCTCGATGCTGGCGTACCGGTCAGGGACCAGGATTGCTCGGGCAGCGTCCGGGTCCGAAGCTCGGATCAGTACCGCCGTGCCCAGCCAGCTGGCACCGTCGTCGGACAGCAGTGGGCCGTTCGCGATCAGCTCGTCATGATCCCGCGGTACCGCGAGGTCGGAGGCCTGCCCCGTGCCGAGGCCGAGGACCAGGAACCGGTCGGCAGAAGTTGCTTTTTCGCGGACGATCACTCTTCATGAGTGCAATCACGTCTTGCGAGCGAGGGCGGTCACTTGAACAACATCGAACTGATTGGCCTGGCCGTCGTTATCGCCCCGCTCGTTTTCGCCGTCGCAATTGGCATGGCCGAGGTCAGTGCCCGGCGTGCACGCCGTGGATCGGGACACGATCCACGTAACAGGCTGAGGCTGAGCGATGTGACCAGCCACGCGAGGGGTCAAGCGTTGGCACTCGTCCCGAGGCGGAAACGTGAGCCAAGCATGGACGTCTCAAGTGCTGCATCCAGCCTTGGGTCTCGCCTGTTTCTCGAGGTGATCAAGAGACGCCAGGAACGTGAACAACAAAAGAAGTGGATGATCGATCTCGTTCGGAAGGGCGTCTAGGTTCCGAGCGCGCCCTGCCTGTAGGGCCGGGCTTGGCGATACCGGGGTTGCAGGTTCGAGTCCTGCCGCCCCTGTAGCGCAATCTCTTTAGACAAGCCACGTTGCCTGGCTGGCAGGCTCGGGATCGCTGACCAGCTTGTCGAGTACGACCCCGAACGTTTCCTCTCCCGCTGACCCCGTCCTCCTCCGGGGGCATACATGTGGGTGTCGGCCTTGACATCCAGCATGGTGCTAGTCACAGTAGCTTAACTGTGTATGGTCTGCCTTCGTGAGCGTTACAGCCCCTCCGCGGCCGCCGCGCTCGAACGGACCCGGCAACGATCGTGATCAGCCGATCGATCGTGAAGAGCTCGAAGCAATCGTCGAGGCGCTGATCGAGGAGGCAAGGCAACGGCAACGGCGCCGTCGGCGGCGCAACGGCGCCTCCATTCTCCTTGCCGTTCTTGCCGGTGGCGGCTTGTACTTCGCTCTCGAACATGTCGGTGGCGGCACCGGCGCGGCCCCTACGGCCATGGCCTCGGCCGGTGACGCAGCTGCCGCAGCGCGAAGGAGCGAGCGATGGGGGCTGCCGCACGGACCGGAAGGCGGGCCCGGAACTACCGTCGCGGTCGCGCCCTCAGCTCCGGAAACGGTGTATCTGGGCACGGGGAGAGGAGTCTTCCGGAGCAGGAACGGCGGGCGCAGCTGGTCGAGCGCCGGGCTCGTTCCGCACGCTTCGACTGATGGGTCGTCGGTCCCGGGGGTCACCTCGCTCGTGGTTGACACGCGAACACCAAGCACCGTGTATGCCGGTCTCAACAGCCAGTGGGATGGTGGGAAGTGGAACGGCGGGACGACCTATCGGCGGGCGCTCTACAAGACCGCGGACGGCGGGAAGAGCTGGCGCGCCCTCGACCTGATAGGTCAGCCTGTCGCGATCAGTCCGACCGGGCCTCCGGTCGTCTACGCAGCAGCCGGTGGACACGGCGGAACGAGCCGTCTCTTGAGGAGCGCCGACGGCGGACACAGTTGGCAGCGAGCGGACCGCGGTCTTCCTGCGACATATCTCTGGGCGCTCGCGTTCGACCCGACGACGCCGAGCACCGTCTACGCCGCGATGGGCCAGCGTGGGATCTTCGAGAGCAGCGACGGCGGTGGGAGGTGGCGCGCGGTGCGCGTCTCAGTGGCGTACCGGGACGTGACTGCGATCGCGGTCGACCCGCGCCACCCGCAGACCGTGTACGCCGGAACCGACCGTGGAGTGATCAAGAGCCTGGACGGCGGCCGCCGTTGGCGCACTGCGAACGCGGCGCTGGGGGGACATGGCCGGGACCGCGGCTACATGCAGGTGACTGCGCTCCTCGTCGACAATCGCGACTCACAGACCGTCTATGCGAGCACCGACTGCGCCGGTGTCTTCAAGAGCAGCGACGGTGGCCACAGCTGGACCCCGGCGAACGCGGGCCTCGAGCCGAACTGCGGCTGGTCGTACGCTCTCGCACTCGACCCGACGACGCCGCGGATCGTCTACGCGGCCGATCGGGTTCGGGGCGTGCTCAAGAGCCTCGACGGCGGTGCACGGTGGGACGCGACGAACAAAGGTCTTAGTTTGACGACGGTCTCCTCGCTTGCCGTGAACCCACAGAACCCGCGGACTGTGTACGCGAGCGCGGGTCCCCTCGGCCTCTTCAAGAGCAGCGACATGGGCGCCCACTGGCGGCCGCTCGCATCCGGCCCGCACCTTGTCGAGGGGATCGCGCTCGACCCGAGCAACCCTCGGAACATCCTCGTTGTCGCCGCAGCGTACGGCGTTGTCAGGAGCACCGACGCCGGCCGCACCTGGGCCGAGGCAAGCTTCGGCGCCAACTCACGAAAGGTGAGCGTAGTTGCGATCAGCGGAACAACGGCGTATGCCGGCACGAACGGTGAAGGTCTCTTCGGCAGCACGGACGGCGGGCGCAGCTGGCGCCCGCTCGGCCCACCCGGCCCCGTCCACGTGGGAACGCTGGCAATCTCGCCCGCAGACGCCGCCGTTGTCTACGCCGGCGTCTGGGGCTCGAAGGCGCGTGGCCTCTACAAGAGCACCGACGGCGGCAACAGCTGGCAACGCCTGACAGACGTGCTCGACATCGACGTCGGCGCGATCGCGCTCGACCCCGAGAATCCAACGACCGTCTACATCTCGCAGGGCGGCGTCCTCAAGAGCACCGACGGAGGCGCCAGCTGGCAGCCAGCGAACTCGGGCCTGCCGCGGCAACGGTTCAAGCAGCACACCGGCAAGTGGATCACCTACACGGTCGACGTGACAGCCCTCGCGATCGATCCCACACACCCCGAGACGCTATACGCGGCCACCGGTTGGCGCGGCATCTTCCAAAGCACGGACGCTGGCAAGCATTGGCACCCGTTCAACGCGGGCCTCACGAACCACGACGTCCGGGCACTCGCTCTCGATGCAACCGGCCAAACGCTGTACGCCGGCACCGCAGGCGGAGGCGTCGTCAACCTCCGCCACAACCCATAGCGGCTAAGCCCCTAGCGGCCCGACGAGTACCCTGAGTTACTCGTCGAACTCGACAGCTGTCGGCAACCGCAAGGAAATTCGAGCGAAGGGAAGGGATCATGTCTCCTGCTTTGAATAGGCGCTGGGCGGTTGGTGGGCTGCTTGTGGGCTTTTGTGCGATTGTCGCGCTGGTCGTCAGCCTCGGTGCGGGCGCGGGCACGACAGCCGTCGCTGCTGCTCCGAAGAACACGTCGCCGCCGACGATCACGGGTACTGCTCAGGAGGGCCAGACACTCGTCGGTGACAGGGGCCAGTGGAGTGGCAACCCGACGGACTACAACGACTTCTGGGTTCGCTGCGATAAGGACGGCGGTAGTTGCGCAAATATCAGCGGCGCTCACAGCCGCGCCGGATACGTGCTCAAGAGTGTCGATGTCGGCAACACGATCCGGTTCAAGACGCAGGCGAAGAACGCGGATGGCAGCACATCGGCGTCGTCGGTGCCGACTGCCGTCATCAAGGCGGGCGCACCGGCGCCGGCTGCAACCGGGTGCGACAAGACGGGCGGAACGGTTCCCGTGGCGGGCATCACACCGCCCGCGCGTCTGAACATCGACCAGACGCAGGTCAGCCCGAGCACAATCAGCCAAAGCACACGCCAATTGACGGCCCGCTTCCATATCGCCGGCTGCCAGGGCTCAGTCGAAGGGGCGCTTGTGTACGTCACCGCCGTGCCCTACGGCATGTTCGCGGATGTCGCTGAACAACCGACCGGACCAGACGGCTGGGCAACCCTGCAGTTCACAGCACTCGCGGGCTACCCCGTCAGCAAGAAACAACAATTACTCGTGATGTTCGTCCGCGCCCGCAAGAACGGAGAAGACCTCCTCGGCGGCATCTCCACCCGCCGCCTTGTCTCCTTCCAGGTCAGCAAAGGGTGAACTGACGCGAACGGTGGATGCCGTGGCGACAACGCGGCATCCACCGGGCGCACACCGTTGGCCGTCCAGTCGGCCCAACCGGCTCAGATGCTCACCCTCTACGGCGTCGCGGTCACCGCCGTGAGAGTGCGCTCCCCCTAGCCCTTCCCGAACACCTCTGCCGTGGGCGACTCGAACTCGAAGCCGACCATCGGCTCGTCGCCGACCACCCACGCATCGTGACCGGGCTCGATGACGTATGCCTCGCCTGGGCCGATCTCGCCCTCGGTGCCGTCCTCGTGGCTCACGTGCATCCTGCCGGAATGGACAACGCCCACATGCCGCACCTGACAGCTTTCAGTCCCGACCACCGGCTTGATGCACTCCGACCATCTCCATCCGGGCTGGAGCGTCACGCGGGCTGCCGTATTCCCACCCATCCTGACGACGTCCACTCGCGTCTTGTCCGGCTTCCGGCTTTCATCGGGTGATTCGAAATCACCGACCTGGAATCCAGCCATTCAGAGCGCTCCTTCTCTCAGGCGGCCCATCTCACCGGGGCCGCGGGTCGCTAATAGGAGGCGCCCCTCGCCCACACCACCGTTGTCATGAATGACGTGCTGTGCCCCAATCGATGAAGCGGGGCTTTGCCTTGCCGGTCGTGAGCTTGTGAATCGCGCCTCCGTTTCGGCCGATGGTGGCCAGGCTGTAGGTGTCGCCGGCCTCGAGGCGGAAGACGATCAGCTTTCCGTCCGGTGAGAACGAGCCTGCAAACGCGTTCTGCTTCCCGCCGGTGAACTTCGTGAGCTCGGTCTTGCCCGTCCCATCCGGGTGGATCGTGACGAGGTTCGCGGATTCGGTGGGTCGGACGAAATCGGCGTTTGTCGTCAGCACGATGAGCTTCCCGTCCGGTGACCAGTCGTGCTTGATCGCCACCTCCCACGAATACGGGGTCAGCTGGCGCAGGCCCTTCCCGTCGAGCCCGACCGAGAACAGCGCTTGGAGCTCGTGGTCGCGCTTGATCCGGACGAACGTGATCGTCTTCCCGTCGGGGGAGAAGTTCGGGTCGGTATCGCATCCGCACTCGCCCGTCTTCATGAACGGGTTCCGCGTTAGCCGACGCTGTTCGCTGCCGTCGTCGCGCATGATCCAGAGCCCGTTGTCGGTGGGCCCGAGATCCCGCTCGTACACGATCAGCTTCCCGTCGGGCGAATACGAAGGCTGACCTTGGAAGCCATTTGGCGTCAGCTTGCGGACGCCGTTTCCGTCGGCGGACATCGTCGCGATGTTCGCGCTGTCCTTACCTTCCAGTTCGAAGACGATGTGCTCTCCGTTCGGCGACCAATCCGGATTCTGCGCGCTTACAGCATGGGTGATCTGCGTTCGACTCGACCCGTCAGCCCCGATCGTGAAGATCTGGAAATGCTCAGGCGTTGTCTCCTCCGCGTAGGCGATCATCCCGTTCGGCCCCCGTGTCGTTGCCAGCGCCACACATGCGGCGGCAAATGCAAAAACGGTTGCGGCCCCAACCATCCACATGATGCGCGCGCTCATCTCATTCCTTCCCCGCAGGCTGACAAAGCCTGTGCGATTCGCGACGAGCGAGTTTCACGCGACAACCAGCCGAAGTCAATCCTGGCGCGACCGACTCATCGCGGTCCGACCAACCTCACCCTTCTCAGCCCAACAACGTCAGCTTCGCCGCGAGATCGACGCGCTCCGAGCCGACGCAGGGCTGCCACCATTCCGCGCCGAACACGACCACGCTGCCTGAGAACTGTCGGGGCCGAGCCGAGGGGCTAGCCCGTTGTCCAGACGTCCGGATGCGGAGGTGGCCCGAGCTCTGCCGTTGGCGTTGAAGGCCTGCTCTCATTTGTACTGACGTCCGGGAAGGGCCGTCACATCCCCCATGACGGCCCTTCCCCCGCTTCGGCCGAGGGCGTACTCGCTTCTACGAAGCATCATCGGTCGGGGTTTGGATCTTCCTTAGCGCGCGCCGGGCCGAAGCCCCGAGCGTCCCCGGGAGCGATTCGCCGGAGGCCGAGGATCCTCGAGCGGCCCACTCGTTCGAGGGATGTGCCTTCCCCCTTCCTAGCGACTGTGGTCCCGGGGGCTTGGCCTTCTATGAGAGGGCTACGTCCATTGCTCTGCGGTCTGAACCGAGGTCTTCTCCGATGAACGTCAAACCGGCTCGATCCATCATTGCGCTCGTGCTAGGGGTGACCAGCGCAGCCTTCGTCGGGACGAACGCACAGGCAAGCATCCCATCAGCGCCTGTTCTCGCCAGCTCGCACGCGGCGTACGCCGAGATTCCGGCTTCGCACGCACCGCGCGTTCCTCCGGGTCCTCAGAGGACGGGCAAGAAAGGCGTGACTCGGTGAGGTCGTCATGCACGAGGGAAAGGGACCGCTCATGCGTGTCGTCGAGCTGACGGACGAGGAGTTCGAGGCGCTGTACGGCCTGGTCAACGCGCGGGATATGGAGCTCAGTGCCCCACAGTCCTCGATCGAGATGCCTCGGGACCTCGCGGTCGTTCGTCGCGTGATGGCCAAGATGATCCAGTCACAAGCGAGGGGCGGAATGCGAACGCTGCGTCACGCCGTCTCCCCGCTCCCCGCCTCAGCGGTCGATCCCACCCTCGTCTAGCGACTCTCTCCTTTTCGTCGTCCCGTTCGTGACGCTCACGACGTCACTCTCGACGACGTGACTGTAGTCGAATAGACTGGAATCCCCGGCGCGTCCGCTCTGTCCTCGGAGCTCAGCGGCCGTCGCTCTCAGGCGGGCTGCCGTTCCCCCCTTCCTCGGCAGCCCGCCTTCTGATTCTCAGGCCGAACTGCCGCCCTGCCCCGGCACCGGGAACCTGTGTGGGTGCCGGTGCGCAGGATCAGCGTCACCGACGGCCGGTGCGCCGAGGCTGCGTGGCTGTCGAGCCGCGCTTGCCCCTACGACTTGCGCCGTACGCCGAAGTCGGTGGTGAGGATGGTGACGGGTTCGTTGTTGTAGAAGCCCGGCGCGGCATTGAAGTGGCGGGTGGCGATGCCGATTTCACGCCAAGCGGGATTGAGCAAGTTCGCCCGGTGCTCGGGTGAATGCATCCACAGCTTGATCGCCTCGGCTGCGCCAACATCGGGCGCCATATAGAGCAGATTCTCGCCGACATCCCAGAATCGGTAGCCGGAGGAGGGATACTTCCGTTCGATCCGCTTCCAGAACAGCGTGTGATCGAGCGAGGCATGGGCGAAGTAGCCCGCTTGACCCATTTCTGCAGTGTGCTGGGCGGCGGCGACAGTCAGGGGCGCCGAGCGCTTCAGCGCGGTCAACGCGTGTGCCTTGCGGACGGCGTTGATCTCGGCGAGCAGGTTACGGTCGAGGACGGTCACGCCGGTGCTATCGGCGCCACGATCCCGGGCCTTGAGCCGGCCCGCCCGCGGCAGAAGATGAACGTTCTGTAACGCGACTCTCATGTACCGGCCATGGAACCCGCCTTATATGAGTGCAGACCCCGGATTGGATTGGGTTGGGGGATCCTGAAAGTGGGCGCAGTCTGCTCGCGCACCAATGGAGGGTTTATGCGTGCTCTATTCGGCTCGTCTCGTTATTCCAACACGGTTTCGACGCTCGCACTTTTCTTCGCGCTCGCCGGCACGGCGACCGCGGCCGGAGCGCTTGTCACGGGCGCGCAGGTCAAGGACGGCTCCCTCACGAGCGCGGACCTCGCCAACCGCGCCGTCAGTTACAGCAAGATAGATCCGGCTGCGATCAAGCGGCTCCGGGGGGCAGCAGGGCCCAGAGGAGCCACAGGCGCCGCAGGTCAGGAGGGTCCCGCAGGTCAGGAAGGCGCGCCAGGATTGGACGGCGCCGTAGGGGCACGCGGACTGACCGGGCCACGAGGCCTGACCGGCCCACGAGGACTGACCGGAGCCGCAGGGCCGGCAGGCACACCCGGCGCACCAGGCGCAGATGGTGTAGACGGCGCCCCGGGAACCGGGATCAAGCTCGCCGGCTACGTCAAGACGGCCGACCAGACACTCCCTGTCGACGCGGACTTCCACACCGTGTGGTCGATGGCGTTCACGAATGACGTGCGGCAGTTCTACGCCCTCACAGGCGTGTCCGGCGGCGCTGAGACACCGACATGCGTGGCCGGCACCGACCAGTTCACCGAGCAGGTGACGATCGACAGCACCCCGGCAGCCAACCTCGGTGCGTTCCTCACCTTGGACCCGGGCGCGCACACCCTGAGCTACGAGGTCCGCAGCGACTGCGCAGGTTCTGCGGTGCACGTGCCGGTACAGGAAGTCGCATTGATTCCGTACACGCTTCCCTGACCTAAGCGGAAAGGGCCAGCAGCCGAGATCGCGGGCCGCGTGACCCACACGCGGCCCGTCCATCGGCGGCTGGTCCGAGCCAGTGGCATCAGGTCGTAATGGTGTGTGCTCACTCGGTACGGTTTTCGGGGTAGGGTCGAGCCTCCCTCATGACAATTGTGATCGGAGGCGTGCGTGCGAGACGAAGGCGGATCTGACATCAGCACGTACACGCACCAGCAATTGGGCGAGCTGCTCGAAGTCTGGTGGCGTCCTGGTGGTGTGCTCAGCGCTGATCAGCTGCGTGCTCTGATCGCGTGGAGCGGGACGCCGTACTCCGAGCGCGACGCAATGCAGACCGACCTCGACAGCAAGGAGCAACAGGTGCGAGCGACCCACTTGAAGCCGAACCAAAGACGCGGCCACAACAGCTTTCTCGATCGTGTTCGAGGTCTGTTCTCCCGTTGACTGCACGCAAGCTGCGGGACGGCCCGCATCGCCAAAAGACGACGATCCGCCTATGGGTACAAGAGAGGTGCCGCGGCCCCCGGGGCGTAGAACCGCATCCCCGCCGCTGAGTTGACGACATACTCCTTGGGCTTGTAGAGCGGCTGGCCGGGCGCGGGCCCAATCACGACGAGCACGGCCTCGCATCGAGCGCAGGCGTACTCCGTGTACCCATGGTTCCGGCGTCGCGCCGCCGTACCGAGGTTCTGCTTGTTGCCGCAGCCAGGGCACGGGGCCGTGAACCATTCATCACGGACCGGAGGCTGTATGCCTGCCGACAAGAAGGCTTCGGACACCGTCATGTATCGCTCCCGTTCCTTGATCGCATGTCGGGTTCATGGCCGACCATAACGGCAGTCGCAGCTCACGGCAGGAGCGTCACCCACGGACGGTCGTTCTCCCCCGGACGAGGAACTCTGCGATCCCCTTGATCGCCAGCAACACCGCGGCCGCGAATACCAGCGCCGTGCCGAAGTTGAATGCATCGGCAGCAACCGCAACGGCACCGAGCACGAAGCAGACGCCGGCGACGATGTTCGTTCCCGACCGAGCGACGGCGACGCGTGCGGAGGGCAGGCCGACACTGCGATCGGAGCTCGGGAACAGCGTGAGGATCCCGAAGGCACCCAGACACGTTCTCTGAGATCCGAGGAACGCCAGCACGGCAGCCATCACGACATCCATGCTCGGAGCGTATGCAGATCGCCGCATCTCGCTAGGAGTTGCTCGCGGCGTAGCGTCCCGCATGGACGGCCGCGCGACCCTCGCACGGCTGCACAGTTAGGGGTACAGTCGCCGCCGTGACACGCGAGGAGAGAGCTGCCCAGAACGAAGATCTGTTCCGCCAGCTGAACGATCGCCTCGATGTGCTCGCGGCCCTCGACGGCCGTGATGACGTTCGCCGAGCGCCTGGTGTGCGAGTGCAGCGCGGCGGAATGCTCGCAACCAGTCGAATTGACGGCGAACGAGTATCGGCAGATTCGGGCAGACGGCGCGCGCTTTGTCGTCTACCCCAGCGACGCGCACGTCGATCCCGAAGTCGAGTGCGCGGTGACGCGACGTGAGCGCTACTGGGTCGTGGAGAAGCTCGGCAATGCTGCCGTGATAGCCGAGCGACTGGATCAGGGGCCGAACCTTCTCTGAGTTCTCTGAGCCGGTCGAGGCTCACCTCACCTGCCATCGCGACCGGATCGCGCGCCGACCGGCACACATGAGAGTCGCGTTACAAGCCGCTCATGTTCGTACCGCACGGGAGCAACTCGGGTTACAACGAGCCGGGCGGGCCGGTAAGCAATCCCCTCCGGCCCGTCCAACACCTCCGATCGTCACGGCAGGTTCGACCCACCAGGACTGACCGTTTCCGACGTCGAGCTGCCGAGAGCGGTACGCGGGCTGGCGATCATCTTGACGGCCGGATCACCGCCGTCCCCGAATGAGGTTGCACGAGCACCCGGCCGGGGGATGCAGCCGCGGCTTCCACACTTTCAATGAGGCATGCGGTTACTCACCAGTGCAAGGCGGCGACTCATGCGGTTCAGTGGAGGAATCAGGTTCGCTTGTGCGATGGCGATGGTCGTCGCTCTCGCGCTCTGTTCGGCGGTGTACGCGGCGGATGACGCCGAGATCGCCCACAACAACGATGCCAAGCACCAGAAAGCCGTCCCGACACTGTCCCACGGCTCCCTCGCTGCCTTGCCGCTGGTGCCGTCCCGGCACCCCAGGCGCCCGCCTCACCGCCACCACTCGAATGTCTGACTAGTCCTGCGGTCAGCGGGGATCCCGGGTCGGTAGTGCGCCCCGGCTCTGCCCACCTTTCCTGATCCAGGGACGCGTCCAGACACCTCTTTCAACGGGCTCGCCGCGCGACGAAGCCCGCGGAACGGACGCACGACGCGGGAACCGTCAGCACGCCGGACGAGGACATTGCGAGGGCCGCCCCCGTACCCCCAGCGAACGAGCACGACAACCGGCACACCCCGTTCCAGATAGGCGCAGCCGATCAACGTGTCCCTCTCAGGGGCTTACGTCGCCCATCTGCCGGAGCCGCAGACGAGCTCAGTCGGGACTCATGCATGTGCCGGACGGGTATCAACCAGCCATGCATCGTTACAGACTGGTCGTGGTCGACGAAGAGCCGCGCCCCCGGGACACTCAGGTGATCCCGTTCGCGGAGGAGCCCGCACCCGGGGGCGCCGTAGAGCTCCCCGGTGGCGATACGGTCACCATCAGCCATGTGATCAGCACGTCCCGCGAAGGGCTCGCAGGCATCGTGCTCGCCTACTCGTCCGCACCTCCAGAGCACAGGAACCAGGATCGGGTCAGCTCGCGGTGACGCAGATCGCGTAGACGGTAACGGTGGTCGAGGCGCTCGCGGTGCCGCCGACGGCCCAGACGCGATCGTTGTCCGGGTAGCTCTCAGTCAGCGTCACCTTCTGCGCCGGCCCGGAGATGCCGCCGCCGACGACCTTCTTGCCGGACGGACAGCTGATCGTGCTACTGAACGAGCTCGGACCGTTGAGCGTCGACGCAGCCGTGCGGATCTCGTACCCGGAGACTCCGTCCCGACCAGGTTCCCCCTTGGCGCCCTCCTGCCCGGCCGGTCCCGCAGCACCGACGGACGGAGGGAACTTGCCGTTGGCGCCGAGCGGCACCAGCATGCCCGCGGTGGGAGTGCGCGAGGCCTTGATGTTGCCGACGCGAATCGCGTTCTTGGCCGTGTCGGCCAGGTAGGCGCGTTTCGCAAGCGGTACCGCCGCCGTGATCGCCGCACGGCTCAGGGGCGTCGTTCCCAGCACGGCCACGACGAGCGCAGCCGCCGCCACGCCCAGTGGGAGTCTCGACCTCATGGAAACCACTCTCCTTCTCGGGCGCTTGCAGGATGCGCGAACTATCGCCGCTGCGACTGGGACATGCGCCGGAGCACGTCCTCATCCGCGTGGTCCGGCCCGAGACTCGAGACGGCATAGAGCACGAGGTACGCGACGGCGAGGAAGCAGGTCAGGCCCATGAGGACGACGACCGTCTCAGGCCGTCCGAAAGGATCGGCGAGCCTGGCTCCGACGAGATGCGCCAGATAGTCCGGACGCGTCAGCGCGTCCCAACTGTTGAGGCGCTGAAACCGTCCGATCGAGATGCCGACGCTGCACAGGAGAAGCACCGGAAGCACCATCAACCAGCCGCTGAGGGCCCCGAAGCGGCGGGCAACCACGCCCTGCACGAGCAGCAGCGAACCGAGACCGAGCACCAGACCCGTGCCGGCGAACGCTGCGGTCATGCCGGCGTCGTACCAGAGAGGGGCGCCGAGCACCTCGCCCACGTGCACGAAGTCGGTCACGATGTACGGCGCATTCGGCAGAAACAGCAGCCACAACACCCCGAGCAGTACCAGCACCACGCGGGGACGCCGCTGGCGCGCGCTGTCGTAGAGCGCGAGCGCGAGCAGAAACGGAATCCACGCAAGGAACAGGTTCCACGCCAGGAAGCGGTAGCCGTACGCGCCGTTGTGGGTGTCGCGGAAGACGAGCAAACCGAGGCAGAGCCCCGAGGCGAGCACCAGCGCGAAGAAGGTCGCGACCCGGCGGTCGCTCAGAGATCTCATCACGGGATCATAGGCCCAGCGCCGCGGCTCACCGCGCGGCGGAGCCTGCGATCGCTCCGAGCGAGCCACGTCACAGGTCCAGGGATCGCACCTTCACGCCGATGACAGACGTACAGGGGGGCAGATCCCGACGGGGGGCTGCCCCCCTCTTGCAGATGAGAGTGAGCGCGGGGCACGACCAGCCGAACGGGGGGAACGGCACGGTCGGATGTGGCCCCGTTGGGAGAGGATCATGAGGCCGCAGCGTCGCCCCGCGCTCCCACAAGGTTTCAAGACCGGTCGGCGCTGTCCTTCCAGTTCGGCGAAACAGATTGCGACGATACCGCCCGAGCTTCCACGAGGACGTATCGTCCGCCTGGTGACGGTTCTCGAAACCCGGTTCGACCCTTCGGCGCGGGAGTCGCGCGCGCGCCGCGAGCGGATGGAGGACCTCGTCGCCGAGCTACGCGAAAGAACCGCTGTCGTCGCCCTCGGCGGCGGTGCGGACGGCGGTGGAGCGCCATCGTTCGCGCGGCAAGCTGACGGCGCGCGAGCGGATCGATGCGCTCGTCGACCCGGGCAGCGCCTTCCTCGAGTTGAACGCGCTCGCGGCCTGGGAGCTCTATGACGGCCAAGCCCCTGCTGCCGGAATCGTCAGCGGTGTCGGCGTGGTCGAGGGCCGTCACTGCGTCGTCGTCGCAAACGATGCGACGGTCAAGGGCGGGTCGTACTTTCCGCTGACCGTGAAGAAGCACCTTCGGGCCCAGGAGGTCGCCGAGCAGAACCACCTGCCCTGCGTCTATCTCGTCGACTCCGGAGGCGCGTTCCTGCCGCTCCAGGCCGACGTCTTTCCGGACCGAGATCACTTCGGCCGTATCTTCTTCAACCAGGCCCGGATGTCTGCGAAGGGGATCCCGCAGATCGCCGTCGTGATGGGCTCATGCACCGCCGGCGGCGCGTATGTGCCGGCGATGAGCGACGAGACGGTGATCGTGCGCGGCACGGGCACGATCTTCATCGGCGGGCCGCCGCTCGTGAAGGCGGCAACGGGCCAGGACGTCACGGCCGAGGAGCTAGGCGGCGCCGACGTGCACACGCGACGCTCGGGCGTCGCCGACCATTACGCGACCTCCGACGACCACGCGCTTGCGCTCGCGCGCCAGATCGTCCGGCACCTGGGCGATCCGGCACCAATGCCGTGGCAGCTTGCGACACCGGCGGCGCCGGCTGTCGATCCCGCAGACCTGTACGGCGTCGTGCCGGAGGACTTCAGACACGAGCTCGACCCGCTCGAGGTGATCGCGCGCATCGTCGACGGCTCGCGCTTCGCCGAGTTCAAGGCACTCTACGGCGACACGCTCGTCTGCGGCTTCGCGCACATCGAGGGCTTTCCGGTCGGCATCCTCGCAAACCGAGGCGTGCTCTTTGCCGAGTCGGCGCAGAAGGGAGCCCACTTCATCGAGCTCGCGTGCAAGCGACGCGTCCCGCTCGTCTTCCTGCAGAACATCACCGGCTTCATGGTCGGCAAGGAGTACGAGGAAGGAGGCATCGCTCGCGACGGCGCCAAGCTCGTCACCGCGGTCGCATGCGCGGAGGTGCCGAAGTTCACCGTGGTCACAGGCGGGTCGTTCGGCGCCGGCAACTACGCCATGTGCGGCCGCGCCTACGCTCCGAGACAGCTTTGGATGTGGCCGAACGCACGGATCTCGGTGATGGGCGGCGACCAGGCGGCGACGGTGTTGTCGCTCGTCGGCGACACGGATCCGGAGGAGATCCGCGCGACGTACGAGCGGGAGGGCAGCCCCTACTTCTCGACGGCGCGGTTGTGGGACGACGGCATCATCGACCCACTCGACACGCGGCGAGTGCTCGCCCTCGGTCTTGCGGCCGCAGCCAATGCTGCCGTCCCCGAGACGACATTCGGCATTTTTCGGATGTGACGTCCTCTCGCGTGTCTGGCAGGATCGCCCCTGGGCAGGCCGTCGTCCTTCGAGGAGGAGGAGCAATGGGATACACCGTGGCCGATGCGAGCGAGATGGAGCTCGTCTGGGGCGTCTTCCGCCCGGTGCGCCATGCGCTCGGGAGCACTGCTTTCGGCATCAACCAGATCGATTTCGGCCCCGATCACACGGGGGCCGAGCACGACGAGGTAGAGAGCGGCCAGGAGGAGATCTATGTCGTTCTCTCCGGCAGCGGCGTAATGCAGATCGACGGGCAGGACATCGAACTCGTGCCCGGCCGCTACGTGCTCGTGGACCCTGAGTACGAAACGGCGCCCGGTCGCCGGCCCAGAGGGACTGTCGATGCTGTGCGTCGGAGGCATTCCCGGCGGTATCTACCCGGCCGACCCCACACCCATGGGGTAGCGGTGTAGGACGGCGTCTCGCGCCGCCGTCCTACGCAGCCACCGTCTGCACACTCGCCTCCGCAACGAGCAGGCGCACTGCGTCTTGCAGCTCGGTGAGCAGCTCGGCGTTCGGCTCGGCGAGCCGTTCCGCAGCATGACCCACGGCAAGCTCGACAGGGACGACGCGCGCGCCCATGAGGCCGAGCACCTTGCGCGTCTCCGCCTGCGCCCAGACCGCCCCGAAAGCTCCGGTGCTGGCTCCGATCACGGCGACCGGCTTCCCGCGGAAGACGTTTGTCATCACCGGCCGCGACGCCCAATCGAGCGCATTCTTGAGCGCTCCCGGGATCGAGCCGTTGTATTCCGGCGTCGCGATCAGCACGGCGTCCGCCTCGCGTACGCTCTGGCGGAGCTCTGCGACCTGAGCCGGCACCTCGTGCTCGTCGTCTTCGAGGTATGGAGGCACGTCGCGCAGGCCTTCCCAGACCGGCAGCTCGACACCCGTCGGGAGAGCCTCCGCGGCAAGGCCGAGAAGCCGGCGGTTGTACGAGCCGGCGCGAAGGCTGCCTGCGATGCCGAGGATCTGCATGACGTCTACGCCGACCCGACGAGCTCGAGCTCCGCGCGCAGCTTGACCTCGTTGCCGAGGGCGAAGCCACCGCCGGGAAGGGGAGCGTTCCAGTTGAGCCCGAAGGCGGTTCGGTCGACGACCGTGCCGAGCTCGAGCCCGATGCGCCGGCTGCCGTCGGGACCGGCCACCGGACCGCTGAGCGTGCCGTTGATAGTGACCGGTTCCGTGACGCCCTTGATGGTCAGCTCGCCGGCGATGTCGATCGTCTCTCCGGTGAGGCTGATCTCGGTCGAGCGAAACGAGATCTGCGGATAGCGCTCGACATCGAAGAAGTCCGGCGACAGGAGATGGCCGCTGAGGTTCGGCTCGGAGACGTCGACCGTGCTCACATCGACCGTGCCTCGCAAACCGTCGTCGTCGAGGGTGACATCGAACGTGCCGAAGCCGCCGCGGAAGTTTGCGACGAGCATGTGCTTGACCGAGAAGCCGACGCTCGAGTGCACCGGGTCGAGGGTCCACGTGCCCGCGGGAAGGTCTACGCCCTGCTGATGGAGAATGCTCACGCTGAATCCTTTCACTGCCTGTAGTATTTGACTGCGCAACCATCCTAGCGACTTTTCACTTGACTAGTCAAGTATTGACCACACAAGCTTCACCCTGGGTGACAGTGTTCGCCCGGCTCCTGCGTGCCCACGGCTCGTTGCGGCGCGAGCTCGAAGCGCGTCTGGTCGCCGAGCACGGACTCACGATCAGCGACTTCGAGACGTTGTTGCACCTCTCGCACGAGCCGGGCTACCGGATGCGTCGCGTCGATCTGGCCGACCGGCTCGCCCTGACCCCCTCCGGCGTGACGCGGCTGCTCGACGGGCTCATGGCTGCCGGCAACGTCGAGAAGGCATCATGCGCTGCCGATGCGCGGGTGTCCTACGCCGTGCTCACCGAGAACGGGATAGAGCTGCTCGAGGCGGCCGCCCGCACCAACGATCGCACGTGCCAGGAGCTGATCGGCAATCATCTGACGCCCGACGAGCTCGAGCAGCTGTCAACGCTGCTCGGGCGCCTGCCGACCGTGGGAGAGGTCGACGGCGCCTCGTGCGAGCCCGAGCCGCGACCGAGCTGAGGTCGCTCGGGCCCGCGGTCACAGGATCGCCGTCTCGGGGAACAGTGCCCCGCCCTCGAAGCGCTCGAGACTGTAGGGCGAGAGGTCGAAATCGACACCGCCGTCGAGGAGCACATCGGCCACGATGCGGCCCACCGCCGGCGCCTGCATGAACCCGTGACCGGAGAAGCCGCAAGCGGCAAAGACTCCATCAGCGACCGGTCCGACGATCGGATGCGCGTCCGGCGTCATGTCGTAGAGGCCGGCCCAGGCGCGCGCCACGGGAACGCCTGCTGCCCGCGGGTATCGGTGGGCGATCCGCTCCAGCCAGTCCCGGACGAGCGCGTCGTCGACGGCGGGATCGTCGCCCCAACGCGGGACGGCCTCGGGCATCGCGAGCACGAGCGCATCGCCGCGACGCCGGAAATGAAAGCCCGATTCGGACTCGATCGTCAGCGGGAGGCTTGCGGGTAAGCCCGGAACCGGCCCAGTCTCGACGAGCTGTCGCACCAGCGGTCGCACGGGCAACTCGACGCCGAGTCTCTCTCCGACCGCCGAGGACGACGCCCCTGTCGCGAGCACGAGCATGTCGGCTTTCTGGGTGAGCGCGTCGACCTGCTCGAGCACCTCGACGCCGAGCGCGGCGGCGCGGTGCACGAGCTCGTGCGTGACACCGGCGGGATCGGCCGTGCCGTCCTCCGCACAGAAGACGGCACCGAGCACGTCCTCGACCGCAAGTCCGTCCACGAACGCCGGGTCGATCTTCACAACCGGAACGCCGAGGCCCGCCTGGAGCGAGCGGCGCTTCTCGAGCTCGGCCAGACCGGCTTCGGACGTGGCCAGGAAGAGATATCCCACCGCCTCGAACAGCCCGCCCCCGAGCTCGTGGAAGAACGCCACGCTCTCCCTCGCCAGACGTACCTCCGGGGCGGAGGAGAACTGCTGCCGCACGCCGCCGAGCGCCTTTCCACTCGCCCCGGAGGCGATCCTCCCCGCCTCGGCGAGAACGACGTCTCGGGCTCCCTTGCGCGCGAGATGGTACGCGATCGAGGCGCCGACGACGCCACCGCCTGCTACGACGATGCGAGCCATGCTTCGAGCTCTGCGATTTCCGCCGAGGTGAGATCGCGGAGCGGTGGACGAACATCCGGCTGCACCGGCACGCCTCTCGAAGCGATGATCCTCTTCATCGCCGCCTGGCGCGGAAAACGCTCGACGGACGCCACGGAGCTCGGCAAGCCGTGCAGCACCATCCTCCGTCGGCTCGTGAACAACCGCGGCGACCTCCGCCGGAAAGGCGGACGCGAGCGCAGACACGGCTCCGACCGCGCCACCCTCGATGCCGCGATGGATGAGCGCTTCCGGGCCGACAAGGACGTCCACGCCGAGTGTGAGATACGGCGCGAATGCCTCCCAGGGACTGTCGGAGACCTTCAGGCCGGCGAAGGTTTCGACGTTCTCGCGCAATCGCCGCAACACGTCGAGCGCCACGGGATAGCCGCTGGTCCTCGCGAACTCGTACACGTAGAACGGCACGGGTGCGCACGCGCGCGCGGCAGCCGTGAAGTGTGCGAGTTGGGCCGCCTCGTCGAGCGGGAAGTACGGCGGGCCGATCACCGCAACGGCGGCTGCGCCGGCGCCGGCGGCATCCTCTGCGAGCGCGACCGTATCGGCCGTCGTCTGTGCGCCGCAGTGAGCGGCAATCGCCATGCGCCCGTCAGCGGCTTCGATGAACAGCCGCAGGCCGCGACGCCGCTCCTCGACGGAGAACAACACTCCTTCGCCGTTAGTGCCGAAGGCAAGGATGCCGTCGAGCCCGGCGGCTGCGTACGAGTCCACGAGCGGCGCGAACGCGTCGGGGTCGAGCACGCCGCCGCGGAGCGGCGTCACACTGGCGGCGAGCGTCCCGTGCAGCACACTGCGACTCTAGACTCACCTGGATGAGCGCGCTGCGCATCGAGCGGGACGACGACGTCCTTCGCATCACGCTCTCTCGACCGGAGACGCGCAACGCCTTCGACGCGGCACTCGTCTCGGAGTTGGCCGACGCATTCGTGGATGTCGGCAAGGCACGTGCGGTCGTCCTCGGCGGCGACGGGCCGAGCTTCTGTGCCGGTGCCGACATCGGCTGGATGCGAGCATCGGTCGACCTCTCGCAGGACGAAAACGTCGCCGACGCGAACGCGCTGCGCCGGATGCTCGAGGCGATCGAGGCCTGCCCAGCTCCGGTTGTGGCGCTGGTGCAGGGCCACGCGCTGGGTGGCGGTGTCGGCCTGGTCGCGGCCGCCGACATCGCTGTCGCCCATGAACGGGCAGTCTTCGCCTTCTCGGAGGTCAAGCTCGGAATCATCCCGGCCGTGATCTCGCCCTTTGCGCTTCGCAAGATCGGCGCTAGCGCAGCCCGTCGCTACTTCCTCACCGGCGAGCGCTTCGATGCGGCGACCGCGCTTCGAATCGGCCTCGTGCACGAGGTCACGAGCGATCTGGGCGGCTCCCTCGCCCTGATCGTCGCGGAACTGCGAACGGCCGGGCCGCGTGCCGCCCGGGCTGCCAAGCGCCTCGTGCTCGACGCCCCCGACGGCCCGGAAACGGCGCGGCGAATCGCCGAGCGGCGAGCCAGCGCGGAAGGACAGGAAGGGTTGCACGCGTTTCTCGAGCGCCGGCGGCCCGAATGGGCGCCGCCGTCCGATCACGCGTGACCGCGCTCTTCGCGATTTTCTCAGCGATCCTCGCCGGCGGTGCAGACTTCCTCGGCGGCTTCGCGTCACGCAGGGCGGTGGGGATCCGCGTTGCCGTGTTCGCGCAAGCCGCCGGATTGCCGTTTGCGTTCACGCTTGCGATCGCGTGGGGCTTCGACCGGCTCACGGGCACAGACATCGCGTGGTCGGCGGCGGGCGGAGCTGCCGTCGGCTACGGGTTCGCATGCTTCTACACGGCGATGGGCCGCGGCCTGATCAGCGTCGTCGCGCCGGTGGCAGCGGTGACAGGTGCGGTGATGCCGGTCGTGTATGCGCTCGTGCAGGGGGAACGACCCGGGTGGCCCGCGCTCGTGGGCATCGTCATCGCGCTCGTCGCCGTCAGCGTCGTCTCGATCGCGCCGTCCGATCCTGCGCAGCCCCAGATCGCTGTCACCCCGTCGCTGATCGGCCTCTCCATGCTCGCCGGCAGCGGCTTCGGACTGTTCTACATCTGCTTCTCGCGCATCTCCGACGACTCGGGCATGTGGCCCGTCGCGATCGAGCGCACCGCTGCGACGGCCACGCTCGTGGTGGTCGCACTCGCGTTGACTCGCGGCCCGGTCCAGGGCATGCGCGGCGTTGCGCCCTTCGCCGTCGGGGCCGGCGCACTGGAGGTGGCGGCATCGGTGCCGCTGCTGCTCGCCCTCCAGCGCGGCCCTATCGCAGTGGCGGCGGTGCTGTCCTCCCTCTACCCCGTCATCACCGTGATGCTCGCAGGAACGCTGCTTCGCGAGCGGATGTCGCGCCTCCAGCAGGTAGGGGTGTGGAGTGCCCTTGCCTCTGTCGTGCTCATCTCAACGGGATGAGGTGACTGAGCCGCGCACCGCTCAACGCACGACGAGCGTGTTCCCCGGGTCGCCGCCGGCCGGCAACAGGCGGAACATTGTGCCCCGCCCGGCCGTGACGGTGCGATGCAGAACGCCGTCGGCGCCCGTCATGCGCGCGCCACCGACATCGCGCCATGCTGTTCCGGTGCGGCGTTGCAGCACGTACCCGGAGGCCCCGGAGCTCGATCGCACCTGCCCCCACAGCACAACGTTCTGCCGTGTCCGGGACACCTGTGCGAGCGGCGCCCTCGCAGCAGCCATCGCGGGCTTCACGACGCCTTTCACCGTCTCGAGACCGCTCTGCCAGCGATCGAGTGCCGGCTCGTCGCGATACAGATACTGGATCAGCATGTCGACCCGCGGTGTCGCCCAGGCCAGATAGGCGGCGGCCGCGACGTAGGTGGCCTGCGTCTCGGGCGGGACGCCGAGCAGGCGATCCGGCGGGTTCGACTGGTAGCCCAGCTCCGTCAGCCACAGGCGCACGGGGCCGAATGCCTTCCGGGTCTCGTTCACGAGGCGCCCGATCGTCGCCATCGTGATCGTTTCGCAGTGGCCGCAGCCGCCGCTCCACGGCGTCTCGCGAGGAGCGAGCGCGTAGGGATTGTGGGCGTACGCGTCGAGCCGTGCTCCGGCCCGCCCCATGCCGCGGATGAAGCGCACAGGCGAGACGCCGCCCGTTCCCCCGCGCGGCGCGGTGACGCCGCCGGCAACGAGCGCATCGGGTGACGCATCGTGGATCGCCTCGTAGGCCGGGTTGAGCAGTCGCGTCACGTACACCGTGGGGGAGGCCGGGTTGAGCCAGCGCCGCTGGTTTGGCTCGTTCCACACGGTCCACCAGCGGACGAACGGGTACCGGGTCGCCACCGCCGAGGCGAAGGAGGCGAAGTCTGAGCCGCGCGTCGGGGGCACATTCGGGGTCTTGCCGCCGTTCGCCCAGCCGGGCGTGCCGTAGAGCGTGACGACGACGTCGATGCCTGCGTCGTGCAAACCGTTCAACAGCTCGTCCGCGTGCTCCCAGTCGAACGTGTCGCGCGCGGGTGCTGCGACGTCCCAACGCACAGTGACGCGGACGACTCCGATGCCGAGGCCTTGGAGCGTGGCCGTTCGCTCGGCGAGCGTGCCCGGTCCGAAAGCAACCCAGGCGTCGTCCTGCAGCCCGTACTCGAGGCCGGGAGCCGCCGTCGCCCGGCCCGCGGTCCCGGCACCGAGAGCGAGAGCGACAGCGATAATCGCGGCCGGCAAGAGGCGTCGCACCCGGGGAGCGTACGCTCCACGTGCGGACGGAGGCAGGGCCTTTACGAACTCCGAACGTGACGCCGCCGTAGAGTTCGCGTGCCGTGACGATCGAAACGCTCCTCGTCGCAAACCGCGGAGAGATCGCCCTCCGCGTGTTCCGCACGTGCCGGGCTCTGGGCATCCGCACCGTTGCGGTCGTGGCCGCAGACGACCGCGGAGCGTTGCATGCGCGCTCGGCGGACGTGACGATCGAGGTGTCCTCCTACCTCGACCCAAATGAACATCTGCGCGCGGCGCGCGCATCGCGAGCTGACGCCGTTCATCCGGGCTATGGCTTCCTCGCGGAGAGTGCTGCTTTCGCCGAGGCGGTCGCGGGTGCCGGGCTCGTCTGGGTCGGGCCGCCTGCTGCGGCGCTCCGGCTGGGAGGGGACAAGCTCGAGGCCAAGCGAATCGCAGCCGGCGTGAACGTTCCGACGCTGCCGCAGGGAAGCCCGGAGGCGGTCGGCTACCCGCTGCTCGTCAAGGCGGCTGCCGGCGGCGGTGGACGTGGGATGCGCGTCGTCCGGGAGGCCGCCGGGCTGGAGGAGTCGCTCGCCGCGGCGCAGCGCGAGGCAGAGCTCGGGTTCGGCGACCCCACGGTGTTCTGTGAGCGCCTGCTCGAGCGGCCACGGCATGTCGAGGTGCAGATACTGGCCGACGCAGACACGGTGCACGTGCTCGGGCTACGCGACTGCTCCGTCCAGCGCCGGCACCAGAAGGTGGTCGAGGAATCTCCCCCTCCCCGGCTCGACGACCACACCCGACTCAGCCTGCGCACCGCCGCGTCCGCGTTCGCAGCCGCGATCGGCTACCGCAACGCGGGCACCGCCGAGTTTCTCGTGGATGGCGACAACGCTTTCTTCCTCGAGCTGAACGGCCGCATCCAGGTCGAGCACCCCGTCACGGAGGCCGTGACGGGCCTCGACATCGTGGAGCTGCAGCTACGCGTGGCGGGTGGTGAGACGCTTGCGCTGGGATCGGTGGCCGAGCACGGTCACGCGATCGAGGCACGCGTCTATGCCGAGGATCCGGTGACGTTCCTTCCTCAGCCCGGAACGATCACGCGCCTGCGGCTGCCCGGCGATGTGCGGGTCGACAGCGGAGTCGAAGAGGGTGACGAGATCGGCACGAGCTATGACCCGATGATCGCCAAGCTGATCGCGCATGGGCCGACACGGGAGGACGCGCTCGACTGCCTTGGCTCGGCGCTCGCGGAGATGGAGGTCGGCGGCCTCACGACGAACCTCCCGTTCCTGCGCTGGCTCGTCGGGCACCCGGCCTTTCGTGCGGCCGAGCTGTCAACCGCATTCCTCATCGATCACCCCCCGCTGTCCACGGCCCCGTTGCGCCTCCCGCAGGGCCCGTTCCGCGGCGCGTGGCGCCTGAATCTTCCTTCGCCGCCGCCCGTTGCGCCTCCGGCGGTCGGAAGCACGTCACACGCGGCGGAGGCGGCCACGGGCGAGAGCATGGTGACGGCCGCCATGCCGGGCACCGTGATCAGGGTCGAGGTCGCCCCGGGGGACACGGTCGCCGCGAGGGAGCCCCTGGTCGTGCTCGAGGCGATGAAGATGGAGATGCCGGTGACGGCGCCGTTTGCCGCCACGGTGTCGACCGTGTTCGTCGCCGCCGGCGATCGCGTGACCACCGGTGCCCCGTTGGTCGAGCTCACGCCGCTCTAGCTTGCTGGCGCAAGTTCCGGATCCGCGGAGGCGGATCCGGAACGCGCGAAGATCCCTAAAGGGGCCCGCCCGCGGGCCCGCTCGACGAGAGGCGCACGAGGTCCATCGCCGGGGCTCACGATTAGAGGTTTGCGGCCGCTAGCGGTTGCCACGGTAGCGAGCGCCGAACTTCACCAGCGTCACGAAGTAGAGGGCCCGCGGGCGGGCCCCTTCAGGGATCTCCGCGGTTCGAGATCTCCACTCGGAGATCTCGAACCTGCGTGACAAGAGCAGCGCGGGCCCCTTGAGGGATTTCGCGCAATGTGGGATCCCCACTCGGGGATCCCACATCTGCGCAACCAATCAACCGACGCGCTCCTCCCAGCGGCGTAGGCCGAGAACGGAGCCGAGGAGCCAGTTCACGAGCCAGACGACGATCGTCGCCCCGACGTACGTCCAGAAGCCGTCGATCGAGAAGTCCGGCACGACCCATTCCGTGAAGAGCAGCATCGCCACGGAGACGAAGAAGTACGCGACGCCGAGGGTGAGGATGATGAGCGGGATCGCGATGAACGTGAGGAGCGGCTTCAAGAACGTGTTCGCGAAGCCGAGCACCGCGCCGGCCAGGGCGATCGGCCCCCAGTGCCCGATCATCATGCCGTCGAACGCCCAGTCGGCGACGATCAGCGCCAACACGTTGATCCCCCAGCTGACGAGGAGGCGCGCGACGATCTCCATCTCGCGATCCTAATGCCACGAGGACGCTCACACGTGGGTCTCGCGACCCACCGCCAGGCGGAGGGCGAGCGGGGCCTCTAGAAAAGCTTCTGCAGCTTCAGCGCCGCGCCCATATCCCCTTTGATCTTGAGCTTGCCGGTCATATACGCCGTCGTCGCATTTGCCTCGCCGGCGGCGATCTTCATCAACGTCTCCTCACTCGCGACGATCGTGCAGTCTGCGTCGTGCTCGCCTTCGGCAACGCTGACGCTTCCGTCCGCGACGGAGACGGTCCAGGCGCCGACGCCGCTGATGTCGAAGACGTACGAGTTGTTCATGCCTGCCGTTTTGGCAGGGTCGACCTTCGAGGGCAGCACCGCGAAGAACTCCTGGACGGTCATGGGTCTCGGTCCTCCCTTGCAGTTGATTGAATCGTCAATCGAACGTAGGGTACGACGCCGCCGGTGCGGCGGCAAGCAGAGGCGCCGTACCCTCCGTCGGAGCCGGCGGCGGCAGGAACAGGCAGAGCACGACGCCGAGGGCCGGCCCTGCTGCGCTCACGAGGAGGGCGGTACGGAGATCGACTGCATCGGCGAGCCCGCCCAGGGCGACCGCCGCGAGACCGCCGAGGCCCATCGCCAGGCCGACCGAGAGCCCTGAGGCCATGCCGACATGCCGGGGCAGGTAGAGCTGGGCCAGCACCATCGTGATACCGAACGTGCCGACCACGCAGATGCCGACCGCCATCAGCGCGATCGCGCCCGGTATCCCGCCGACGAGCACGAACACGAGGATCAGCGGTGCAAGCGCTGCCTGGGCGATCAGTAGGGTGCGTCGCAGTCCGATCCGGTCCGCGATCGGCCCGAGCAGCAGTGTCCCGACCGCCCCCGCCAGCAGCATCAGCGAGAGCAGGCGGTTGCCGTCGGCCTCCGAGTGACCGAGCGAGACGACCCACAACGGGACGAACGTCAACAACGCGAACCACGCGACGCTGCGCAGACCGATGATCGCTCCCAGCAGGACCATCGCACCCGGCCGCTCCACCCCCACGGTCCCGGCATGGACGCTGTCTGCCCGCGGTCGCAAGCTCGCGAGATATGGAAGCGCGCGCAGTGCGACGAGACCCACGACCAGCACGGGCAGCGCGGCGAGCAGGCCGCCGGGCCCAAGCCCGAGCCACAACACGAGCGGCGTCACGACGATGGGACCCAGGGCATACCCGGTGTTGCCCCCGATGTTGAACAGAGACATCCCGCTCGCCCGCTTACGTCCGCTTGCGAACGTGGCGAACTTGGCTCCCTCCGGGTGAAACGCGGCAATGCCGATGCCGGACAGGAACACGAGCGCGACGAGTAACGGGTAGCTCGGGGCGATTGCCGCAAGCCCGAGTCCGAGCGCCGCCAGAACGAGCCCGCCGGGCAGGAGCCACAGCGCTCCACGACGGTCCGACCAGAGACCGAACAACGGCTGCACGAGCGAGGACGAGAGCAGTACGGACAGCATCAGGACCGCGGCGAGGGTGTAGCTCAGGTCGAACTTGTCGGTCAGAAACGGCAGCAGCGCAGGCACGCTGCCCGAGGCGAAATCGACGGCGAGATGTGACCCGGAGAGCGTGCTCATCCCCCGCCTGTCGATCTCTCCGCGCACGCCCCGAGACTACCGGCCGCTGCGCACGCCGCGGGTGAGGCTCGAGCCGCATCCGCGTCGGTACCATCGCTCCGCGTGGATCTCGATCTCTCGCCGGAGCATGAGCTCTTCCGCGACACCGTGCGGTCGTTTGCCCGGGACCGTGTCGGACCTCTCGCAGAGGAACTCGACCGCGACGCCCGCTTCCCGACCGAGCTCGTCGCCGAGATGGCCGAGCTGGGGCTCATGGGGATCCCGTTTCCCGAGGAGCTCGGCGGTGCAGGCGGCGACACCCTGTCGTATGCGATCGCGATCGAGGAGCTGACACGGATCGACTCGTCGGTGGCGATCACCGTTGCCGCCCACACGTCGCTCGGCACGATGCCGATCTTCCTGTTCGGCACCGATGCACAGCGACAGGAATGGCTGCCGCCGCTCGCCTCCGGTGCGCGGCTGGCCGCATTCGGCCTGACCGAGCCGGGAGCCGGGTCCGACGCAGGCGCAACGCGGACGACGGCGGAGCTCAGGGACGGACACTGGATCGTCAACGGGTCGAAGATCTTCATCACGAACGCCGGAACCGACGTCACCGAGTGCGTGACGATCACCGCGCTCACCGGCGAGGACGAGATCTCGAACATCGTGATCCCGAACGGCACCCCCGGCTACGAGATCTCGTCGCCGCTGAAGAAGATCGGCTGGAAGGCCTCCGATACCCGGGCCTTGTCGTTCACCGACTGCGCAGTGCCCGAGGGCAATCTGCTCGGACCCCGTGGACAGGGCCTGCGCCAGTTCCTCGAGATTCTCGACGGGGGTCGTATCTCGGTGGCTGCAATGGGGGTCGGGCTCGCACAGGGCGCCTACGACCTCGCCTTTGCGTACGCGCGCGAACGCCGGCAGTTCGACCGGCCGATCTCGTCTTTCCAGGCGATCCAGTTCAAGCTCGCCGACATGGCGACGGAGATCGAGGCGGCGCGAGGGCTCGTGTGGAAGGCCGCCTGGCTGAAGGATCGCGGACGGCCGTTTGCGCTCGAGGCAGCGATGGCCAAGCTGTACACCGGGGAGCTCTCGAATCGGGTCGTCAACGCCTCTCTGCAGATCCACGGTGGGTACGGCTACACCGACGAGTTTGCGATCTCCCGCCTGTACCGGGATCAGAAAATCCTCGAGATCGGTGAGGGCACGAACGAGGTGCAGCGCATGGTGATCGCACGCAACCTCGGTCTACCGTGAGAGCCCTCGGCGCAACCATGCTGGCAGCCCTCGTGCTGCCGGCCTGCGCGCTTGCCCACGTGACGATCGCTCCGCCGTTCGTCAACGACGGCATCGCGTCCAAGATTTCGTTCGAGGCGCCGAACGAGCGCGCCCCGCACGCGACGATCGAGTTACGCACCTCCGCTCCCCCCGGTGTGCGCATCGTCTCGGCAGCCGCTCCGCCGGGCTGGCGCGTCGCGCTGAGCGGCTCGACAGTGACGTGGAGCGGAGGGCGGATCGAGGGCACCCGTACCGTTGCCTTTCCCCTGCGGGTGCTTGCGAAGCGTCCGGGCCGGCACGTATTCCTTCCTCTCCGCCCAGCGCTACGACGACGGCGCGACGGTGAAGTGGAAGGCAAGTCTCAGCGTCCTTCCCGCGCAGGGCGGCGCCGCCCCCTCGGAGCATCCGTGGGGGGCGATTGCGGCGGCGCTGGCGGGCGTGGTCGTGATCGGCGCAAGTTTGGTAGGCGTCCGCGTGCTGCGGCGTCGCACACTTCAAGATCGATAGCGGGACGCGGTGCTACCGTCGCGCCGTGATCTTCCAGCAGCTTCTCGATGAGGATCTCGGGTGCGCGTGTTACCTGATCGGTGACGAAGAGGCCGAGGTCGCCGTCGTGGTCGACCCGCCGTATGCAGTCGAGCCGCTGCTTGCCGCGGCCGACCGGCAGGGCGTGCGGCTCGTCCGCGTGATCGAGACGCATACTCATGCCGACCACGTCTCGGGACACGGCCGCCTGGCCCTCGAGCACGGGCTTCCAGTGAGTATTCATCCCGAGGCTGGCGTCGACTACCCTCACGATCCGCTCGGCGACGGCGAGGAACTGGAGGTCGGCGCGGTCACGCTTCGCGTCGTCCATTCGCCCGGCCACCGGCCGGAGCATTGCTGCCTCGTCGTGACCGATCGCTCTCGCGGCGACGAGCCGTGGCTCGTGCTCACGGGCGATTCGCTGTTCGTCGGGGATGTGGCCCGCCCTGACCTGGCAGTGGGAGCCCGGGAGGGCGCCGAAGGGCTGTTTCGCTCGTTGCAGACGCTGATGGAGCTCGCCGACGGCGTCGAGGTGTTCCCGGGTCACGTGGCCGGATCCTTGTGCGGGAAAGCGATGAGCTCGAAGCCGTCGACGACGATCGGGTTCGAGCGGCGGTTCAACCCGGCGCTGCGGTTCTCCGAGATCGGCGCCTTCATCGCAGACGCCGCATCGATCGTCGCGCCGAAGCCGCCGAACCTCGCGCGCATCGTCGAGCTCAACCGCGGGCCCTTCCTTGCCGCCCGCGCAACCGTCGAGGAGCTCGCCATTGCACCGGCTGACACGCAATGGCTCGACGTGCGAACCGCCGCGGAGCATCTCGCGGGCCATCGCCCAGGCGCCGTCAACGTGCCGGTGTCCGGAACGAGCTTCGGGACGAAGGCGGGCTTCATCCTTGACGCATCGCGTCCCGTGACGGTGCTCGCCGCGACCGCCGATGAGGCTCGGCGCGCCGTTTCGGGCCTGCAGGCGATCGCGCTCCACGACATCACCGGATTCGTGCTCGGCGCGGGAGACGAGCGTACCGAGCCCGTCGCAGCTCGACGAGCTCGAGCAGCTCGTACGCGACGGCGCGGAGGTGATCGACGTCCGCGAGAAGGACGAGCGGGACGAGGGCTACATCCCCGGCAGCCGCAATATCCCCTACCGGCTGCTCACGATGTGCTGCCCGGACCTGCCGACGGAGCGGCCGGTCGTGACGATCTGCGAGTCCGGTGCCCGAGCGTCGATCGCCGCGAGCATCCTGCGCGGCCGCGGGTACGACGCGCGTCCCGTGATCGAGGGCGGCATGGCGGCTTGGCGAGCACGCGGCGGCGACACGGTCGTGTTCAGACGATGTGGCAGCAGCTCATGAGGACGAACCGCCTAGCCTGCCGCGAGCAGCAAGAGCTCTGCGTCGGCGAGGAGCGCGGACGCGCCGACGCTGCGATAGAACGCGAGCGCCGGAGCGAGCTCGGAATCGGCCTCGGCGCGGCGCCCTGCTGCGACGAGCTCGGCTGCGCTACGAACGCGAACGTGCGCACTCGTCCGGCAGGGCGGGGATCCGTTGCAGGACGTCTGCTGCCTGCGCCAGATCACCGGAGGCGTACGCGACGGAAGCGTCCAGCCAGCGCGTGCGCGGCGCCAGACCGGCCCCGAGCTCGAGGAACTCCTCGCCGCGCCCGAGACTCGTCAGCGCCACCGCGAGGTCGAAGACCCATGTCGAGGGAACATCCGCCGCGTCCCCGGAGCGGGCCAGCGCGAGCAATTCGTCGGCGTACGCCGCCGCCTTCCTCAGCACGACCCGCCTGACGCATGGAGCCGGGTCGCAGCACCGAGCGCCGGGTAGACGGCCTGCGGGTCGCCGAGCCGGCGGGCCAGCTGTAGCGCCCGCTGCACGTCCGGCAGGCCACTTGCGACGCCACGGGCGTACATGATTCTCGCCCGCACGAGCCAGGCGCCGATCTCCATGTAGTGGGGCTGTTCACGACACGATTCGATCATCGCGTCGGCACGCCGCAGCGCATCGTCCCAGCTGCCGGTATAGACCCTGTCCTGAGCGCGAGCTCCGTCGAGATCCAGCGCTGGCCCACGGAGTCCTCGAAGCGGTCGGCCAGTGCGAGCGCCTCCAGGTGGACTGCCTCGGCGCGCGCCACGTCGCCGAGCGCATAGAGGATCGACCCGAGGTTCGAGCCGGCGCGGATCGACTCGTGCCAGTCGACGCCCGCGGACGAGCTCGATGGCCCGCTCGACGTCGCCGACACCGCTCCAGGATCGCCGATGCTCACCCGAGCGACCCCGCGGTTGTTGAGCGCAGCTCCGAGAAGCTGCACGTCGCCGATCTCCTCCGCCAGCCGGATCCCCTCGTCGGCAAGCTCGACCGCTTCCGCACCGTGCCCGGCAAGCATGAGGTAGCGGGCCCGCTCGTTCACCACCGGCGCGCGCGCGCGGGCATCGCTGCCCTCTGCCGCGACGATGTCGGACGCATGCTCGAGATGGGCGACGGCACGTTCCTTGTCGCCGTGACCCCATTCCGCCTCGGCGAGCGCGACAGCGGCCTTGGCAGCCGCAACGGCGTCACCGAGCTCGAGCAGCCCGTCGAGGGCCTCCTGCAGCTCCTCGATCCCCTGCTCCGTGATCGACGCGCGCGCCCGCCCGATGCGCAGGAGGTGATAGGGCCGCTCGCGAGGCGCCGGCGAGCGGCAGCGATTCCTCGTAGTACCGCAGCGCCTGGTCGAGCGCGCCGAGCCCCCACGCCCGGTCTCCCGCGTCCCGCAATGCGCGCGCAGCGCCCTCTGCCACCACGCTCACGTCGACGCCGGCGGCACGTCCGTACCCGAGCGCCTGCACGTAGTGGTGGGCGAGCATCTCCGACCGGTCCTCGGTCCTGTCCGACTCCAGCGACTCGATCCAGTCGACAGCGCGCAGGTGCCGCGTCAACCGCTCCGCGCGCGGCAGCTGGCCGTAGGCGACATCACGCACGAGCACGTGGAGGAAGGCGTATTGGCGCGCCCCGGCGACGGCCGAGCGCCCTTCGCGGCGCACGAACTCCTTGCGCTCGAGCGCCAGCAGGCGCTCGTCGAGCTCCCACGCGCTGGAGCCGGCAAGGGCGGCCAGTCCGTCCGTCCAGAACACCTTGCCGAGGGCAGAGGCGTCCTGGAGCAGCGACTTCTCGCCCGGAGGCAGCAGATCGATGCGGGCGGCGACGATGCCCTGGATGGTCTCGGGCAGAGCGACCGCGATCGGCTCGCCGTCGGCGATCATGCGCACGTACTCCTCGGCGTAGAGCGGATTGCCGCCGGCGCGCGCCAGGAGCGCCGCCTGCAGCTCGGCGTCGAGCACCGGCGTGCCCAGCAGCGATGCGACGAGCTGCGCCGTCTCGACGTCCGAGAGCGGCGACAACGACGCTGTGAGTGCGTTGCGCTTGCCTCCACCCCAGCCTGGACGGCGCTCGAGCAGCTCCGGCCGCGCCGTGCACACGACGAGCAGCGGAATCCCCACGAGGCGATCGGGCAGCTGATCGACGAAATCGAGCAGGCCGTCGTCAGCCCAATGCAGGTCCTCGAACACCAGCACGAGCGGGTCCGTGCTCACCCACCCCCTCGAAGAAGCGCCGCCAAGCGGCGAACGTCTCCCCCCGCTCACCGGAGCCGTCGCTCGCCGAGCCCGACGAGTGGACGTAGGTGGCGCTCGACCCACCGTGCCTCGCTCTCGTCGTCGATCGCGTCGGAGACGGCGGCCGCCAGCTTCATCTCCGCGTCGTCGGCGCCGTCATTCTCGAGAATGCCCGCCTGCGCCTTGACGATCTCGGCCAGGCCCCAGAACGCGACCCCCTCGCCGTAGGAGAGGCAGCGCCCCTGCCGCCACGAGATCAACTCCGGATCGTCATCCACGACCTCCCACAACTCCCGCACGAGGCGGCTCTTACCGATGCCCGGGACGCCCACGAGCGTGACGAGCTGGGGTTCCCGCTGGGCGCGTGCCCGCGCCAGAGCGCTGACAAGCTGGCTGCGCTCGGTCGTCCTGCCGACGAGCTCGGCCCGTCCCTGACCTCCGAGATCGACGCCGTGGCGCGCCCGTGGCTCGACGGCCTCGTGCACCTCCACAGGCTCTTCCTTGCCCTTCGCGACCACCGCCGGATGCTCCTTGTAGACGACGGCGCGGGATGTCGCACGGAAGGTCGCGTCGTCCACGAGCACCCCATCGACCGGAGCGGCCGCCTGCAGGCGCGCCGCCGTATTCATGACATCCCCGGCCGCGATCGCTTCTCCTTCGCTCGGACGTGCTCCGAGTGTGATCAGCGCTTCGCCCGTGCACACCGCTACCCGGACGTGGAGGTTGCGTCCGGGGTCGGCGTCGTTCGCGGCGGCCACCCGCCGGCGGATCGCCAGCGCCGCCCTGACCGCGCGTTCGGGGTCGTCCTCGTGCGCGACCGGCGCGCCGAACACCGCCACCACCGCGTCGCCGATGAACTTCTCCACCGTGCCTCCGAAATGCTCGAGCTCTTCACGCAGGTCCGCGTAGTACGCCCGGAGCAGGGTGCGTACGTCCTCGGGGTCGAGCTGCGCCGCCCGACTCGTCGAGCCGACGAGGTCGGCGAAGAGAACCGACACGACCTTTCGCTCCTCGCGTGCGTCATTCGGTGTGAGCGGCGCGCCGCAGCCCGCACAGAAGCGTGCGTCGTTGCCGCTCTCCCGCCCGCACTGCCCGCAGACCGTCATCGCGGAAGTGTATGAGGTGAGAACCTGTCTACCGCAGGCGCCGCACGGTGTAGCCGGCTTCGGTGAGCGACTGGATCACGGCCTGGGAATGCACCTCGCCGCGTGTCTCGAGAGTGAGCTCGGCCTCCGTCTCGAGCACGCCGATCGTGCGCCCCTCGCGGTAGTGCGTCACCGCGAGCACGTTCGCCCGCTCGCCGGCGATCAGCGTGACGATGTTCGCGAGCTCCCCGGGCCGGTCGGGGATCACGATTGCGACGACGAGATAGCGCCCCGACGCGGTGAGGCCGTAGCGGGTCACCGACATCAGGGTCGTGGCGTCGATGTTGCCGCCGGCGAGGATGGCGCACACGGGCCCGGTACCTGGAACGAGGCCGGCGACCACAGCCGCGACGGGTGCCGCCCCGGCACCTTCGACGACGAGCTTCGAGCGCTCGAGCAGCAGCACGATCGCCTGCGAGATCGCCTCGTCGTCGACCACGACGACATCGTCCAGCAGATCGCCGAGGATCGCAGCCGTCAGCTCTGCAGGGTGCTTGACGGCGATCCCGTCGGCGATTGTCGGGCCGGACGGCGTCAGTCCGGCAAGCGGCGCACACGCGGATGCCTGCACGCCGACCAGAGCGACTTCCGGGCGCCGCGCCCGCATCGCGATCGCGACGCCCGCCGCGAGTCCGCCGCCGCCGACGGGGATCACCGCCGTGCACGGGCCTGCCGGTAGCTGCTCGGCGAGCTCGAGCCCGAGTGTGCCCTGACCGGCGATGATCCGCGGGTCGTCGAACGGGTGGACGAAGGTCGCCCCCCGCTCCACCTCGAAGGCGTGTCCAGCCTCGGCCGCCTCATCGAAACCGTCGCCGGCGAGCTCGACGGTGGCGCCGTAGCCCCGAGCCGCCTCCACCTTGGCCATCGGAGCGCCTTCCGGCACGAAGATCGTGGCGCTGATGCCGGCTCGCCGTGCCGCCCAGGCCACCGCCTGGCCATGGTTGCCTGCGCTGGCGGTCACGACGCCTGCGCGGCCCTCCTCCGCTGTGAGCTGGGCGATCGTGTTGTAGGCCCCACGGATCTTGAACGCGCCGGTCAGCTGCAGGTTCTCAGCCTTCAGGAGCACCGGTCTCCCCGAGAGGCGCTCGAGCGTATTCGAGGCGAACACGGGCGTGACGCGGGAGATCCCGTCGAGGCGGGCGCGGGCCGCCTCGATGTCAGCGACGACCGGGCGTTCCATTCGCTTCTCGGGTGAAGAGTGCGTCGACGACCGCATCGACGGCCGTCAGCGGGTCGAGCTCGCGCCGCTGCACGGCTGCGATCAGCTCACGGAGGGCGTCGTTGCTCTCGAGCGCCCGCTCGATACGGTCCCGCGCACGGCCGGTTGCAACGGCGACCACTTCGCCTGCCAGGTTGCGGCGGCGACGCGCCTGCAGCTCCCCGCCCGCCGCGAGGGCCGAGCGGCGGCTCTCGAGCGCGTCCCAGAGCTGCTCGACGCCTTCGCCGCTGACAGCCTCGGTCGACAGCAGTTGCGGCCGCCGGTCGACATCCGGATCGAGCGCGAGCACTGCACGGACGTCGCTCACCATCGCCTTCGCGGCCGGATGATCCATCTTGTTGACCACGATCACGTCGGGGATCTCCATGATCCCTGCCTTGAGCGCCTGCACGGAGTCGCCCGAGCCGGGCATCAGTACGAGCAGGACCGCATCGGCGATCCCGACCACCTCGACGTCGCTCTGTCCGGTGCCCACGGTCTCGAGAAAGATCACGTCGCGTCCCGCCGCGTCGAGCAGCAGCAGCGCCTGCAGTGTCGCCTCGGCGAGACCGCCGAGATGTCCGCGGCTGCCCATCGAGCGGATGAACACCCCGGGATCGAGAAAATGATCCGAGAGCCGGATGCGGTCTCCGAGCAAGGCGCCCTGCGAGAACGGGCTCGACGGGTCGACCGAGACGACTCCCACGGTACGGCCGAGCCCGCGAACGTGCCGTACGAGCGTCCCGATGAGCGTGGACTTGCCGACACCGGGCGGCCCTGTGACGCCGATCGCGTAGGCCTGCCCCGTCTCCGGGTAGAGCTCACGCACGAGCGCCTGCGCCTGCGGGTCGTGATTCTCGACCAGCGAAATCGCACGCGCGAGTGCTCTGCTGTCGCCTGCGCGGACGCCGGCAACGAGCTGGTCGTGGGACAACGAGTGCCTCGCCATCCGCGCCACTCTACGGCACCACCCTGTCCGAATCGGACAGCAGACGCCGTTCGCCGCGGTCTGTAGGCTCGGGCCGCGATGCTGGGACACCTGACCGCGCAGTTCGAGATCCTCCGCGTTCCTGCGCACCGCGGCTTCCGGAATCTGCTGCTCGCGCGCCTGATCTCGGCGCTCGGAACATGGACGGCGTTCTTCGCGGTTCGGATCGCTCTGTACCAGCAGACGCACTCTGCGTGGTGGGTCAGCATCCTCCTGTTTTGCGAGCTCGTCCCGGGAGTGATCCTCGGCGTCGCAGTCGGGCCGCTGATCGACCGCTGGTCGCGCAAGCGGATGATGATCCTGTCCGATCTCGGGGGTGCAGTCGCGTTCGGGGTGCTCCCGTTCATTCATTCGCCCGCGGGGATCTGCGCCCTGATGACGGGCGCGGGCTTTGCGGCAGCCTTTTTCCGGCCGAGCTGCTATTCCGCGATTCCCAATCTCGTCGCGAAGGACGCCCTCATCGCAGCCAATACCCTCGTCCAGGGCGCCGAGAACGTGGCGACGCTGGTCGGCCCCGTGCTCGCGGGCATCGGCGTCGTCGTCCTCGGCTCCGGAGTGGTCTACGGGCTCAATGCGTTCAGCTTCATCGTCTCCGCGCTGCTGCTGTTCCGCATCGGAAGCCGGTTGCAGGCGGGCGCACCGGCGCGGATCGGCCGGACGCACTGGAAGGAGGTGCGCTCCGGATTGTCGCTCGTCCGCAACGACCGGCACCTGTCGGCGATCTTCCTCATCTGGAGCTGGGCCACGCTGTCGTATGCAGGCATCAACGTCGCCGAGATCGTGCTCACGAAGGACGCGTATGGAACGGGCAACATCGGATTCGGCATCTTCGTCGCGTTCTCCGCCGCCGGAATCGTGATCGGCAACTTCGCTGCCGGCTGGATCGTCGAGCGTCTCACCGTGTACGGCGGCTACCGGGCCTCGTTCCTGATCACCGCCGTGGGCGTTGCGATCTGCGCCGTCAGCCCCGGTATCGTCCTCGGCTGCGTCGGGGCTGTCATCTTCGGTGCGGGCAACGGCATCGGCCTCGTCTGCAACCTCACGCTGATTCAGCAGACCGTCTCCGACGACCGGCGGGGTCAGATCTTCGCCGTGCTGGGTAGCCTCGTGCAGATGTTCACGCTGCTCGGCACGCTTGCGGCCGGGCCGCTGACGGAGCTGCTCGGCCCACGGGCAATCTGGGGCCTGAGCGCCGCCCTGCTCGTGGTCGGATACCTGAACGCAGTCGTCGTGAGTGGAGTTCATTCCCGCCGCGACCGGCGCCTGACGCCGCAGCCGCAGCAGATGGCATCAGCCAGGCCGGCGACGATGAGCTCGTTCGACCGCATCGCCATGCTGATGGACGAGGTCGAGCTGACCCGTGCCGCCGAGGCGACGCACGGCGTCGGTCGCCGCCGCGGCACGGGCTCTCAGGCAGCGACCACCCCGCCCCGCCGGAGATAGGCGCTACGGCTCGCCTGCACCGTGTTGTGTCAGCCGGTCGTGCGACCGGAGACGGCGAGCTGGTTCTCGGCATGCCGGATGCGCTGCTCGAGCTGCCAGCGGTCAGCAGTCGACTCTCCCGCCTCGATCTTCTCGAGCTCGGCCTTTGCGGCGTCCAGCTGGGCCTGGGCGCGGGCGTCGTCGATCTCCTTGACATTGACGGCATCGTCGACGAGTGCAAGAGCCGTGTCGGTCTCGACCTTGAAGAAGCCTGGCCCGGTGGCGAACTCGACGACGTCGTTGCCGCCGAGATGGACGCGGGTCGAGCCCGCTTTCAGCGTTGCAACAAGGGGCGCATGCCGGGCGAGGACGCCGATCTCGCCGGCGGCGCCGGGGACGATCAGCAGCTCCGCTTCTCCCTGGAATACCGGGCCGTCCGGCGTGACGAGCGAGACGTCGAACTTCGGATGCGCATCCGCCATCTAGGCTGCGACCTGCTCGACCTGACGGCCCTTCTCGACAGCCTGCTCGATCGTCCCGACCATGTAAAAGGCGGCTTCCGGGAGATCGTCGTGCTTGCCGTCGATGATCTCGCCGAACCCCTTGATCGTGTCCTCGGTCTTCACGTACTCACCCGGGGTGCCGGTGAACTGCTCGGCGACGAAGTTCGGCTGCGACAGGAAGCGCTCGACCTTGCGGGCGCGCGAGACGACGAGCTTGTCCTCGTCGTTGAGCTCGTCCATGCCGAGGATCGCGATGATGTCCTGGAGATCCTTGTAGCGCTGCAGGATCTGCTGCACTGCGGTGGCGGTCGCGTAGTGCTCGTCGGACACGATGCCCGGCTGCAGCGCCCGCGACGTGGAGTCGAGCGGGTCGACGGCCGGATAGATGCCCTTCTCCACGATCGCGCGCGAGAGCACCGTCGTCGCGTCGAGATGGGCGAACGTGTTCGCCGGAGCAGGGTCGGTGAGGTCGTCGGCAGGGACGTACACCGCCTGCACGGAGGTGACCGACCCGGTGCGCGTCGAGGTGATGCGCTCCTGGAGCTGACCCATCTCCGTCGCGAGGGTGGGCTGATAGCCGACGGCGCTCGGCATGCGGCCGAGCAGTGCCGACACCTCGGAGCCTGCCTGCACGAAGCGGAAGATGTTGTCGATGAACAGAAGCACGTCCTGGCCCTCGTCCCGGAAGTACTCCGCCATCGTGAGGCCGGAGAGCGCGACACGGAGGCGGGCACCCGGCGGCTCGTTCATCTGCCCGTACACGAGCGCCGTCTTGTCGATCACCTCGGATTCGGTCATCTCGATGAAGAGGTCGTTACCCTCGCGCGTTCGCTCGCCGACGCCGGCAAAGACCGAGCGGCCGCCGTGCTGCTTGGCGAGGTTGTGGATCAGCTCCTGGATCATCACCGTCTTGCCCACTCCGGCACCACCGAAGAGCCCGACCTTGCCGCCCTTGATGTAGGGAGCGATGAGGTCGATCACCTTGATGCCGGTCTCGAAGATCTCGATCGTCGGGGACAGGTCCCGGAACGCCGGCGGCTCGCGGTGGATCGGCCAGCGCTCCATGTTCTCCGGCTCGGGCTTCTCGTCCACGGCCTTGCCGATCACGTTCCAGATGCGCCCGAGCGTCGCCTCGCCGACAGGCACCGAGATGGGAGCGCCCGTGTCGACGACGTCCGTTCCCCGTGCGAGCCCGTCGGTCGAGTCCATCGCAACCGCGCGCACGCGATCGTCTCCGAGGTGCTGCTGGACCTCCGCCACCAGGGTCGTGCTCGTGCCGTCCGGCCTTGCGATCGTGGTCTCGACGGCGTGCAGAATCTCGGGCAGACGGTCCGGGAAGACCGCGTCGATCACGACACCCTTGATCTCGATGATCTTGCCGGTGTTGGCACCGCTCTCGCTGGGCATGGGTCTCCTGGAAGGCTTGGGTCAGTGCGACGGAAGAGGCCGGCCAGACGGCCGGCCAGCCGCTGTAGCGTATCGGAAGCCGGGGGCGGCGGAACGCCGGCGCGCGTCAGTGACGCGCGCTCCACTCCGGCCGCGACGCGGTCGGTGTGGATGACTGCTCAGCAGTCTGAGGCAGACGGCGGAAACACGACCCGAATCGTAGCGTCAGGTCGTCGTCCGCCTCGGCTCAGAAGTCGTCTCGCGCGTTGAGCTGCCCCAGAGGCAGCTGACTGACCGGCAGCTGGACGCCGAAGTCATCCAGGTGGGCGGCAGCCCTGGAGCCAACCTTCGGCTCCTCCGTGAAGAGCCGTTGCTCGATCGGGCTTCGCTGCAGATCGGGAGACGGCGCATAGCGCATCTCGCGGGAGACGGTGACGCCGGCCATGGCAAAGACGACACAGGCCGCGGCAAGCCCCGAGACGGTGCGCAACACGCGGGGACGATGACGGCGACGCGTGACGACGATGCCGGATGCGATCTGCTCGAGCGGCGCCCGGCGGAGCAACCACGTCGCGCGAGCCGTATTCTCGACGAACGCGGCACACGACCCGCAGCGTTCGATGTGATGGTGCAGCATCGCGGACTCGATCTGGGAGAGTTCGCCGTCGAGCTCTCGCGACGACCACGCCCGGGCGCGCTCACAGGTTCCACTCACGGGAGTCACGTCCAATTAGACGTCGCGAAACGCCGACGGTTTGTAACGTCGCCGCACTCGTCGCTAGAACAGCCGCGTGCGCGGGTCGACGGCGATTCCGAACAGCACGAGAAACAGGCCCAATCCGATCATGATCGCGGACAGGTGCTTACCCTCCGTCAGCTCCTCGGGCGGCGCCACCCGTACGCCCGAGCGCGAGCCGTCTTCCCGGTGGGTCGGCCGTAGCGGGCCGCGCATGGTGATCGCTGCTCCGACACAGAAGACGAACGACCCGGTGAGCATGAATCCGACCGAGAGTGCGCGCAGCGCCGAGGATCCGGTTGCCAGGCCGACCGCAACTGAGAGCAAGGCGGTCACGCCGGTCATGAGCAAGACGATGACTGCGAGCCGCTTGAGCCCGCGGACGATCACGTCGAGACGGCCGCCGCGTCACGCTGGTCCGACCGCATCCGAGCAGGACCGCGTGCAAGCGTCTCCGGGCTCACCTCCCGCATTTCCGCGGCAGTCAACGGCCATCGCTCGAGCGGGAACAGGCAGGCAGCCTGATGCCCTTCGGTCACGCTGTCGAGCGGCGGGTCGATGTCCGCGCACACATCCTGTGCCCGCGGGCAACGCGGGTGGAACCGGCAGCCGCTCGGCGGGTTGATCGGGTTCGGCACGTCCCCCTCGAGGACGACGGCGCTGCGTTGGCGCCCGAGATGCGGGTTCGCGATCGGCGCCGCGGAGAGCAGCGCACCCGTGTACGGGTGCTTGGGGCTGTCGTAGAGGTCGTTGGCGTCGGCGAGCTCCGCGACCTTGCCGAGGTACATCACGGCGACGCGATCGGAGATATGGCGGACGACGTGGAGATCGTGGGCGATGAAGACATACGTCAACCCGAACTCCGCCTGCAGGTCCTTGAGCAGATTGAGTATCTGGGCCTGAACCGAGACGTCGAGCGCCGACACGGGCTCGTCGGCGACGATCAGCTTCGGGTTGACGGCGAGCGCGCGTGCAATCCCGATCCGCTGCCGCTGCCCGCCGGAAAATTCGTGCGGGAAGCGGTTGTAGTGCTCGGGATTGAGACCGACCACCTGGAGTAGCTCCTGCACACGCCGCTTGTTCTCGGCTTCGCTGCCGAGCTTGTGGACGGTGAGCGCCTCGCCGACGATGAAACCGACGCGCTTGCGCGGATTGAGCGACGCATAGGGATCCTGGAAGATCATCATCATCTCGCGGCGCACCGGTCGTAGCTCCGACTGCGAGAGCCGTGAGATGTCTCTGCCGTCGAAGATCACGGAACCGCTGGTCGGCTCCAGGAGGCGCATGATCACGCGTGCGAGTGTCGACTTCCCGCAGCCGGACTCGCCGACGATGCCGAGCGTCTCACCCCGCTTGACCGACAACGAGACACCGTCGACGGCCTTCACTGCAGCGACTTGCTTCTGAAAGATGATTCCCCGGGTGACAGGGAAGTGCTTGGTTACATCGTTGATCTCGAGCAGGGCATCGCTCATGGCGCTGACTCACCCTCCGATTTCAGCGACGCGACCAGCTGTTTCGACTCCTCGAGCTTGGTCTCCTCGTCCAGGAAGCAGGCGTCGAGGTGACCGGCGTCGACGCTCGCCGGCGTCGCCTCGGGCAGCTCTCGCAGGCAACGCTCGAAGGCGTAGCTGCAGCGGGGGTTGAAGCGGCAGCCACGTGGCGGGTTGAGGAGTGACGGTGGCTGCCCGCCGATCTGCGTGAGCCGCTCGGTCTCGACCTCGAGCCGCGGCAGGGACCCCAGGAGTCCCCACGTGTAGGGGTGCAGCGGGCGGTCGAACAGCTCGTAGACCGGGGCGCGCTCTGCCACGCGGGCCGCATACATGACGACGACCTCGTCCGCAATCTCGGCGACAACGCCCAGATCGTGCGTGATCATCACCACGGCGGTGCCGCGCTCCTTCTGCAGCTCGCTGATCAGGCCGAGGATCTGCGCCTGCGTCGTCACGTCGAGCGCCGTCGTCGGCTCGTCGGCGATGAGCAGGTCAGGCTCGTTGATGAGCGCCATCGCGATCATCACCCGCTGGCGCATGCCGCCGGAGAACTGGTGCGGATAATCGTCGATCCGGCGCTCGGCCCGGGGGATGCCCACCTCGTCGAGGCCCTCGATTGCCTGCTTGCGAGCCTGGCGCGGCGATACGTCCTGATGCAGAAGGACGGCCTCGATCAACTGGTCGCCGACGGAAAGCACGGGGTTCAACGACGTCATCGGATCCTGGAAGATCATCGAGATCTCACTACCGCGAACCTCGCGTAGCCGCCTGTTGGACGCGCGAAGGATGTCTTCTCCCCTGAAGAGCGCCTGTCCCGTGGAGAGCGACAGGTGCTTCTTCGACTGTTTCAAATAGGTCTCCATCGCCGTGCCTGCAATTGCGCTTGATGGTGCCGGATCGATACGTCCCGGCTTCGAGTTCAGGCTGAGAATGGACAGCATCGTCACGCTCTTCCCGCACCCGGACTCGCCGACCACCCCAAGCGTCTTGCCGGACTGCACGCTGAACGAGACGCCGTCGACGGCGCGGACGATGCCGTCGTCGGTCTTGAAGTACGTGCGGAGATCGCGCACGTCCAGCAGCGGCGCCTTGTCGCCGGTCGTGCCTTCAGCAGGGAGTGCGGCGGTTGTGGTCAGCTGAGCCTGATCCGCGGATCGATGTAGGCGTAGAGGACGTCGACGATCAGGTTGAGCACGATGATGGCGAGCGTTGCGAAAACGACGACTCCCTGCACGGTGGGGAGGTCGAGGTTCAAGACGCTGGTCAACGCCAGCCGTCCGAGTCCTGGCAGCCCGAAGATCTGCTCGGTGAAGATGGCGCCACCGAGCGCCACCCCGATGTCGAGGCCGAGCATCGTGACGACCGGAAGCAGCGCGTTGCGGAGCACATGCCGCCGTACCACGACCGATTCAGGCGCTCCCTTGGCACGGGCGGTGCGGACGTAGTCCTCCCCGAGGGTGTCCATCACGTTCGCGCGAATCATCCGCGCGTAACTCGCGGCGAACAGGATCGCGAAGGTCGTCCACGGCAGAATCATGTGGTAGAACCAGTCCCAGACCCCACCGCAGGTGGCGCCTTCGGGCGGGCTGATGACATCGCAGTATCCGGCATTCGGCGTCCAGCCCAGCCGGAACCCGACGAAGTACTGCAGCAGGAGCCCGATCCAGACCACCGGCGCCGAAATACCGATGAGCACGAAGATCATCGCGCAGCGGTCGAGTAACGATCGTGGCCTCAGCGCGGAGAGGATGCCGATCGGAAGCGCTACCAGCATCCAGAGGATCGCTCCGCCGAACACGAGGGCGGCTGTGACCGGCGCCGCCTCTGTGACCATCTCGTTCACCGAGCGGCGGTTGGCATACGACCGGCCAAGTGAGTGATCGATCACGAGACGCTTGAGAAACAAGCCGTATTGCTCGTAGACCGGCCGGTCGAGGCCGAGTTGGTGCTTGACACGAACGACGTCCTCCGCGGTTGCCGATTTGCCGGCTGCCTGACGAGCCGGGTCGGCGGGCACCAGGAAGAAGAGGACGTAGGTGATCAGGGTCACCCCGATGAACAACAAGATGGCCCAGAGAAAGCGACGGATGAGGAATTGGAACATCGGTTGTCTCGGTCGTACCGGGGAGGGGAGGCCGAGGCCTCCCCTCCCCGAGGGGTGTCGGTTTCTACGTGATCACTTGATGCAGGCGACGTTCAGCAGCGGACCTGCGCCACCTGTGGCCTGGTTGATCGTGATGCAGCCCAGCCGCTGCGACATGAACGACCGGTCATTGGAGTTGACCAGAGGCGCCCACGGCGGGTCGTTCTTCATCATGGCCGCGTCGAGCGTCGCATAGGCCGTTCCACGCGCGGAGCCGACCAGCAGGGACGCTGCCATCATTTGCTTGTTGTACTTCGCGATGTTGAAGTACGCGTAGTCGTTCTGCTGCGGGTTTGTGACCTGGGTCCCGTCGAGCAGGATGTTGATGAAGTCGTACGGATCGGCATAGTCGGCGCCCCACCGTTCGATCGTCATGTCGTAGTCGTTCGTCTTCGGGTTCCCGGCGTTCGTGAACTGCTGTGCACGCGGGAGCAGCTTGACCTCGGCGTCGATGCCGATCTGCTTGAGGTTGTACTGGACCAGCTGCGCCTGGAGCGGTGCGGTGCCGGTGTTGGCCGCCCACAGGATTGCCTTGCCGTCACGGGTGTTGCCGGCGGCGAGCTTCTTGGCCTGCGCAAGCGAGCCGGCAGTGACACGCACGGGGTAGAAGTTCTGCTGCTTGTAGCCCAGCATTCCGGGCGGCAGGACCTGACCGGTGCGCTTGCCATAGAGATAGCCGCCCTGGGCCGAGAAGGCCTGGCGGTCGACGGTCCAGTTGACCGCCTTGGCAAGGCCGGGGTTGTCCTTGAACAACGGCCGGCTGTGGTTCATCGCGACGTAGCGGACGTCCAGGAGCGGACGCACCTGCACGCGGCCGTCCTTCTTGTTGAGGCCGTACTTGGCGACGACGTTCTTCCACTCGGTGGCAGGGATGCCGCCGGATGCGTAGTCCGTCGTGCCGTTGAGGGTGTCCTGATACTCGACCTGGACGTCATTGCCGATGTTGACCTGGATCGTGTCGGCGTTCGCCAAACGGCCACCCTTGTAGTTCGGGTTGCGCTTCAGCGTGATCGAGCGGTTCGGCGTCCGGGCCGAGATGAAGTACGGCCCGCACGATGCGTAGGTGTTGATCCCGTTTGCGTCGATCTGACCCGCGAGGGTCGGATCGATCGCCTGGAAGAACGGCATCGCCAGACGTGCGAGGATGTCAGGCGAAGGCCTCGTCAGCTGCAACGTCAGCTTGGTGCCCGCCACCTTCACACCCGAGACCTTCGTCGCCTTGCCGGCGAGAACCTCGGCAGCTCCCTGGATGACGTCCAGGAACTGGACTCCGGTCGACTGCATCTTCGGGTTGGCGAAGCGGTTGATCGCGTCGGCGAAGCTCTGTGCGTTGACGGGCTTGCCGTTCGAGAACTTGAAGCCCGACTTGATCGTGAAGGTGTACGTCTTGCCGTCCTTCGAGATCACGGGCAGCCCGGCTGCGACCTCGGGTGCTATCTCGCCGCCGGCAGGAAGCTCTTTGTCGGGCCAGTTCATCAGTTTGCATGCGGTCGCATTCTCGAGCTTCCAGGTTTCCCCGTAGTAGCTCAGCTGCGGATCGGTGTAGTCGACGTCGGACGAGAACTCGACGACGACAGTGCCGCCCTTGTTCGCGCCGGTCTTGCCGGTCGACGCACTCGTTGCAGCTGCCGTCAACAGGGCAACGCTCGAGATCGCTAGCAAAATCCCGAGAAGCCGTTTGTTACGCATTCGACTCCTTTCGTTTGGTCGTGTTCAGGGACGAGGGGCGTGCGTCACACACGGGCACGCCATGGGCAAAGGGAGATGTCAGCGCGAGCTCCTCGGGTCGAATGCGTCCCGGAGCCCGTCACCGAGCAGGTTGAAGGCGAGTGTCGTGAGCAACAGCGCGATACCCGGCCACACCATCAGCATCGGCCGCTCGGTGTAGTACAGCGTCGCCTGCTGGAGCAGGTTGCCCCAGCTCGCCGTGGGGAGCTGGATGCCCAGGCCGAGGAACGACAGGCCGGCCTCGGCCAGGATGAACGCCGCCACGTTCAGGGTCGAGAGGACGATGATCGGGCCGACGAGGTGCGGCAGGATATGCGAACGCACGATCCGTGAATTGCTGGCGCCGATCATCCTGGCGGCCTCGACGAACTCCTTCTCGCGCAGCGAGAGCGTGACGCCGCGGAACACCCGGGCCGAATAGAACCACCCCAGAAGCCCGAAGACGAGGATGAGCGTCAGCGCGCCCTCGCCGAGGAATCCGAACGTGACCTTGTTCAGGCGCGTGCCGACAGTGCCTGCGAGAGCGATCACGAACAACAGGTAGGGAAATGCCATCGTGAGCTCGATCAAGCGCGAGATTATGGGGTCGACCCAGCCACGATAGAACCCGGCGACAGCGCCGAGAATCACCCCGAGCAGGAGCGACAGGAACGTGGCTCCGATCCCGACCTCGAGTGAGACCTGGGCCCCGTACAGAATGCGGAGGAACTCGTCGCGCCCGAGGGTCGAATCGGACCCGAGGATGAAGAGCTGGGTCTCGGTGGTGCCGTCTTCGAGTGTCTTCGTGACGTGCGTCATCGCGCCGGCGGGGAGCCCTTCCGCGTCGACGCCGCCGATGAAGAACGGCTCGTTGGGGCCGTGCCCGAGCATCTTGGCGGCCAACGGTGCCCCGGCAAAGGCGACGAAGAACAGGAAAATCACGAACACGCCGCCCGCGACCGCCAACCTGTCGCGCCGCAGCCGCCGCCAGATGTTCTCCCAGTACCCGCGCGCCTGGACGCTGCCGACGACGTCTCCAACCCCATGCGACGTCGCGCCGACGTCGAGCGTGGCACTACCTGCCGGAGCCGGGCTGAGCGACGTATCCGGTGTGTTGACGATATTGGTCACGTGGCTTCGATCTCGACGATCATGCGCGCCTGGTCAGATGTTGCCGCGGATGGCGCGATACCGTAGCGGACGGTTTCGGTTCTTGCACCCTTCGTCGGCTTTCGCACCCTTCCTCACCGTGGCACCACCGCCGACGCCCTGGGAACCCAGTTGTTGACAACCCAGTGCGCTGAAGGGCCCTTCCCGACTTTCTCGAGCCGGAGGTAGAACACCTGCCCGCGAATGTGTGCCCCCTTCCTCGGCAACAGCGCGACTTCGATCAGCGCCTGGTCGACGTAGGAGTAGTCGATCTTGTACGGCGCGACATCCAACTCGTCGATCGGGTAGGGAACGACCGGGTTGTTTCCCGTCAGGAACTCCGCGCGCGTGAGGCCGCCGCGAAGGTTCGGTCCCGACAGCGTCCACGCCTCGTCGAGATTCTTCCGTGCCACGGCCGTCTGCACGAAGCGGATCGCCACGTGTTTCGCCTCGTCGGAGAGCGGCGCCTTGACCGGCGTTTTCGGGATTTCGACCGGAATCTTGCTGAATACCTCCGGTGTCGCGTTCTTGTTCGGGCTCAGGGCAAATACGAGTCCGATTGCGACGATGGCGGCGAGCCCGACCGATCCCCAGATGATGCGACGACGGAAGCGGTAGCTGCCGCCCTGCCGTTTCAGGCCCTTTGCCGCTGCCACCGCCGATTCCATCTGGGTCTTAGACGCCGCGTCCCGGGAAAAGTTGGTGCTCCGGCGCGTCAGTTGAGCGCCTCCGCGCCACCGACGACCTCGAGGATCTCCTGCGTGATCTCGGCCTGCCGGGCCCGGTTCATCTGCAGCGTGAGGCCCTCGATCAGCTCGCCCGCATTCTTCGACGCGTTGCGCATCGCTGTCATCTGCGCACCCTGGAAGGATGCCGCCGATTCGAGGAGCGCACGGTAGATCTGCGTCTCCAGGTAGACCGGCAGCAGGCGCTCGAGGATCTCCTCTGGCTCGGGCTCGAAGATGAAGTCACCGCGGAGAGCATCGTCGCTGCGCTCCTCCTCGTCGGTCTCGAGCACGTCGGCGGAGATCGGAAGGATCGTCTGCTCGGTCACCTTTTGCGTGAGGGCGGAGACATAGGCGTTGTAGACGAGGACGACCTGGTCGACCTCGCCGTCGATGTAGAGCTCGGCGACGCTGTGCGCGATCGCCTGGGCGTCCGCATACGCCGGGCCGTCGGAGAAGCCGACATACGCGGAAGAGACCTCACGGCGGCGGAAGAGCAGCGTCGAGCGGCCTTTCTTCCCGACCGCCACCCAGCGCACCTTCGTGCCGTCCTGTTCGAAGCGCCGCTCGAGGGCGAACGAGCGTCGCAGCACCTGGCCGTTGAACGCCCCCGCGAGGCCGCGATCGCCGGTGAGCGGGACGAGCGCGACCGTCTGCACCGCCTCACGACTCTGCAACAGCGGCAGGCTTCGCACCGACGAAGCTGCGCGGCCGACCCCGGCCACGAGCTCGCTCATCGTGTCGGCGTAGGGCCGCATCGCCTCGATCCGCGCCTGCGCGCGGCGCAGCTTCGCGGCGGCGACGAGCTCGAGCGCCCGCGTGATCTTGCGGGTGTTGGTGACGGAGCGGATCCGTCGCTTGTAATCCTGGACCGAGGCCATCGTCGCGCCGCTAGCCGGCGAGCCCCTTCTCCTCGACCACGTTGAAGCTGTCCGCAAAGCGCTTCAGCGCCTCGTCGAGCTTCGTCGTCACGTCGTCGCCGAGATCCTGCGTGTCACGGATCACCTCGTAGATGCCGCTTCCGGCGCGCAGGGTCTCGCGCAGCTCCTCCTGAAAGCGCGGCACCTGGCCGACGGGGATCTTGTCGAGGTGGCCGTTGATGCCGCCGTAGATGGCGACGACCTGCTCCTCCATCGGCCACGGCTCATACTGCCGCTGGTTCAGGGTTGCGACCATGCGCTCCCCGCGGGCGAGGGACTGCTGCGTCGCCGCGTCGAGCTCGGAGCCGAACTGCGAGAAGGCCTCCAGCTCGCGGAACTGCGCCAGGTCGAGGCGGAGTCGGCCGGCCACCTTCTTCATCGCCTTCGTCTGCGCGTTGCCCCCGACCCGGGAGACGGAGATGCCGACGTTGATGGCCGGGCGCACGCCCGAGAAGAACAGGTCGGACTCGAGGAAGATCTGTCCGTCCGTGATCGAGATCACGTTCGTCGGGATGTATGCGGAGACGTCTCCGGCCTGCGTCTCGATGATCGGCAACGCGGTCAGCGAGCCGCCGCCGAGCTCGTCGTTCAACTTGCAGGCCCGCTCGAGCAGGCGCGAGTGCAGGTAGAAGACGTCGCCCGGAAACGCCTCGCGTCCCGGCGGACGCCGCAGCAGCAGCGACAGCTGGCGGTAGGAGTCGGCATGCTTCGAGAGGTCGTCGTAGATGACGAGCGCGTGCTTGCCGTCGTAGAGGAAGTACTCACCCATCGCAGCACCCGCAAACGGGGCCATCCACTTGATCGGAGCGGCTTCCTGCGCGGGGGCGCTGACGATGATCGTGTATTCCATCGCCCCGGCGTCGCGCAGCTTCTCGAACACCTGCGCCACCGTCGAGGCCTTCTGGCCGACGGCGACGTAGATGCAGATCACGTCGCCGCCCTTCTGATTGAGGATCGTGTCGATCGCAACCGCCGTCTTGCCGGTGCTGCGGTCGCCGATGATCAGCTCGCGCTGGCCGCGGCCGATCGGGATCATCGAGTCGATCGCCTTGAGACCGGTCTGCAACGGCTCCTTGACCGGCTGACGCTGAACCACGCCGGGGGCCTTGAACTCCAGCGGGCGCGTGGCTGCGGCCTCGATCGGGCCTTGGCCGTCGAGCGGGGTGCCGAGAGGGTCGACGACCCGGCCGAGCAGGCCCTCGCCGACGGGAACACTCATCACGGCGCCGGTGCGGCGGACGGGCTCACCTTCCTTGACGTGCTGCCACTCGCCGAAGAGCGCGACGCCGACGTTGTCCTCCTCGAGGTTGAAGGCGATGCCGACGACGCCGTGCTCGAACTCGAGCCGCTCGAGCGAGATGCAGTTCTCGAGGCCGTGGACGCGCGCGATCCCGTCCCCGACCTGCAGGACGGTGCCGACCTCGGAGAGATCGGTCTCGACGTCGTACTGCTCGATCCGCTGCTTCAGGATGGAGGTGATCTCTTCGGGGCGTAGCTTCACGTTTGCTCCTGGGTTCGAGGCGAGTTCCGTGCCGTGCGGCTCGCGGGCGGAGCCGGGCTTCGCCCGGCGGGAGCCCCGCCGGCGGCTCGGCGATACACGAACGAGAGGAGGGGGCTCGTGGGGGAACCATGGGTTCCCCCACGCTTGATCCGCTGCTTCAGGATGGAGGTGATCTCTTCGGGGCGTAGCTTCACGAGGTGCACTCCTGAGTTGGATTCCCTGCGGGGACTAGCTTCACGAAATGTTCTCCTCGTTAGCGGGTGACGAGCTCGTGGCGGAGGCGCTCCAGGCGGCCACGTACGCTGGCATCGACGCGCAGCGAGCCCGCCTGCAGGATCATGCCGCCGATCAGCTCGGGTTCGACCTTGCGCGTGGCTTCGACCGTTCGTCCTGACGCCTGCTCGATCTGCTTCAGGATCGATGCTGCCTCTTCGTCCGACAACTCGTAGGCGGTCGTGACCTCGACCGCGATTCGTCCCTGGGCGCGATCGACGAGCGCCTCGAACTCGCGGCGAATCTCCGGGAGTTGTGCCGAGCGCCCCTTGTCCGCCAGCACGCGCAGAAAGTTGCGGACGAAATCATCGGCGCCCTCCGAGAGCTCGCCGAGCACACCCGACTTCGCGGCAGGGTCGACCTGCGGGTTGGCAAGGAACGCCGCCAGCTCCGGTGACGCCTCCACCGCGTCGGCGAACTCGCCGAGATCGTGCTGCACCTGCTCGACGCGTCCTCCCTCCAGCGCAGCCTCGTAGAGGGCGCGCGCATACATGCGCTCGGCGACGGCCATGGAGGTTAGTTGTTCCCCCGCTCGAGGACGGAGAAGTCGAGGCCTTCGATCGCCTCTTCGATCAGGCGGCGCTGGTCGGCGCTGTCGAGCACCTTGCCGACGACCCGCTGCGTCGCCTGCACGGTGAGGTCCGCGACCTCGCCGCGGATCTGGTCGATTGCGCGCACCGTCTCGGCCTCGATCTGCTTGCGGGTGTCTTCGAGACGGCGCTGGCGCTCGACCTCCGCCTCGTCCTTGGCACGCTGGATCTGGGCTTCAGCGACCTTGCGCGCCTCGGCGAGGATGTCGGCCGACTCGCTCTTCGCCTGCGCGAGGATGGCGCGATTCTGCTCGAGCAGCTCCCGCGCCTCGTTGCGTGCGTTGTCGGCCTCGTCGACGGCCTGCCGGATGCGCTCGCGCCGGGCGTCGATCGTCTTCTGGATCGGCCCGAACGCGTACTTCCTGAGCACGAAGAAGGTGATCCCGAACGCGACCAGCGTCCAGATCATGAGGCCGGGAACGACCTTGATGAGGTCGTTGTTCGACTCCGCTGCGAGGAGGCTCGACATCTAGATCAAGACGTAGGCAAGGAGACCACCGATGAGGCCGTAGAACACGACCGCCTCGGTGAGGGCGAAGCCGAGCCACTGGATGCCCTGGAGCTCGCCCCGCAGCTCGGGCTGCCGGGCGACGGCCTGGATCATGGAGCCGAAGATGTTGCCGATACCGATGCCGGCGCCGAGCGAGCCGAGACCGATGCCGAGCGCGAGCGCGATCGCCTTGCCGGCGTCGGCGACGTCGCCGGTGGTCTCTGCGAGGAAGAAGAACGAGGACAGCATTGGAGTGGTTCCTCCTTAGTGCTCGGGCTCGATCGCCGAGCCGATGTAGATGGCAGACAGGGCAGCGAAGATGTAGGCCTGGATCGAGACGACGATCACGACTTCGAATAGATAGAACGCAGCGGCGGCGGGGACTGCGATCGCGGCGAGGGCGACGTTACCGATGATGAAGATGAGCCCGAGGAAGGTGAGGATGAGCATGTGCCCCGCGAGCATGTTCGCGTAGAGACGGACTGAGAGGCTGATCAGACGCATGAACTGGCCAAGGATCTCGAGCGGCACGATGAGTGGGTACATCGCCTTCGGGACATCGGGGATCCAGCTCTTGAAGTACTTCACCGGCCCGTTCGCCCTGATGCCCTCGACGTGGGTGAAGACGAATGTCATCAGCGCGAGCGCAAGGGTGACGGACAACGTGGACGTCGCTGCGAACAACGCGAACGTGGGCACCTTCACGCCGAGGACCTCCACTTTCTCGTCCGACAGCGGCAGTGGGATGAAGCCGAGGATGTTCACGACCCAGATGAAGATCATCAGCGTCGCCACGTACGGAAACCAGCGCCCGATCGCCTTCGTCGGCAGCCCTTGCTCGGCGACCTGCACCTGGGCGACCTCGTAGATCGTCTCGCCCACGGCCTGCTTTCTCGTCGGATCGGAGCCGACCTTGACGCGCATGAACACGATGCCGATCAGGCACGAGACCACCGCACCGAGCAGGAGGTACGCGACAGCCTTGTTGATGGACAGGTCGATCGGGCCGAGGTGGATGGGTACCCATTCGTGCAGCGTCCACTCCGAGGCAGGGTTGAACTTGTCCTCCTCGGGCGTCTCGGCGGCGATCGCGGCCGCCGGCAACGCAAGGAAGAGGATCGTGGCGGTGGCCAGAAGCCGCCTCACGCGTTCGCCTCCGACCCGAAGAACGTGATCAGGGAGACGGCGAGCTCGAGCGTGTACGCGAGGACGTAGACGAGCGCAGCGGCGAGGCCGACGCGCGCGTCGGCAACGGTGATCGCCACCAGTGGAATGCCCACGATGAATGCTCTGAAGCTCATGCCGATGCCCCTCACGCCTGACGCGGCGAGGTTACCCTCACCGAGCGGAAGCCGCGTCAGTAGCAGGGCCAGCGCCTGCGCGCCGATCCAGAGCACCGCTGCCAGGGCCCATCCCTTGAGGGGCCACCCGGCGATCGCGAAGACCGGCAGGGCGAGCAGGACGACCGCACTTCCAGCCAATGCGGGCGCGAGCCGGCTCGGGACGGGGCGCGGCGTCGTGAACAGGTTCGCGCTCATCCCGGTGTCCGCGTATACACCCGATAGACGACGGCCACCGATGCCGGAATGCCGACGATGGCGCCGCAAAGCAGGCCGAGCGCCCAGCTCCCTCCTGCCCAGCCGATCAGCGCCCCGAGGGCCATGCACGCACCGGTCGTCCCGAGTAGGAGGCCGGATGCGGTGGCGAGCGAGTGTGGCGTCGCGGCGTTCTGGGCCATCCTGGCTGGGAGCATACCAGCCAGCTTGTGACACTGAAAAACCCCGTAAACAAAGCGATTTCAGCTCAGTTCGTTACACCGATACGATGGCGGTCATGGAGCGGATCGTGTTCGTGCACGGCAGCGTCATGGGCGGGCGGCCGACCTGGAACGCTCAGCGGGTGCTCGACGAACGGTTCGAGCTCGACGTCTGGGAACGACCGGGATTCGCTCCCAACCCTCCGGTGGAACGGGTGGACTTCGACGTCGACGCAGTCGCCCTCCGCGAGCGCCTGCTGCCCGGCAGCCACGTGGTTGGGCACTCGGCCGGAGGAGTGGTCGCGCTGCTCGCAGCCGCACATGCCCCGGAGCTGATCGGCTCGCTGACCGTGATCGAGCCGCCTGCGATGGACGTCGCACGAGGAGTGCCGGCCGTCGACCGGTTCGTCGCAGACGGTACGGAGTGGTGGACTCACGGCCCGCGCGACGACCCTGAGGCATTCCTGCGCGGGTTCCTTCGCTTCGTCGGGTCGGACTACGACCCGCCCTCGCCGCTGCCTCCGGCGCTCGAGCAGGGTGCTCGCGCCCTCATCGGCGAGCGCTTCCAGTGGGAGGCCCGGATTCCGCTTGCCGCGCTCGCCAGGGCGCCGTTCCCGAAACTCGTCGTCTCGGGCGGCCATTCGGCAGCGTTCGACGCGGTGTGCGACGTGCTCGAGCGGCAACTGAACGCCGGGCGGCTCATCCTGGCCGGCTACGGGCACACCGCGCAGCGCCATCCAGAGTTCAACGACCGCCTTGTGTCATTCGTCGACGCCGCCGCGGCGGTGCGGCCGATCAGGCCGACTTGCGCCTAGCGTCGTCCGTCGCCCGCTCGGCGACCCGGCGCCGGATCCGTGGATTCGCGAGCTTGACGATCTCGAGCAGGTAGACGATGTAGACCGAGAACGCCAGCGCTGCAAGTGCGATCGCGACCACGATCACCGTCTGCCACGGGTGCCAGTGGCCGCCGGCGCGGAACGGGATGAACCGTGTCGCGAGCGCAGCCGCGCCGAGCGCCGCCGTCCATGCCCACATCGTCAGCGCCGCCCGTCGCTGGCTGAAGCCGATGTTCATGAATCTGTGGTGCAGGTGCGACCGATCAGCGGCCGAGATCGGCTGCCCGTACTTGAGCCGCTTCGCGACGACGAACGAGGTGTCGATGATCGGCACGGCAAGCACGAGCAGCGGCAGGAAGAGCACGACCGTGGACGCGGTCTTGAGCAAGCCGACGACCGACACCGACGCAAGGGTGAAGCCGAGCACGAGGGCGCCGGAGTCGCCCATGAAGATCCGAGCGGGAAAGAAGTTGTGACGCAGGAAGCCCGCGCACGCTCCGGCCACGATCGCAGACAGCACGGCCGCATCGACCTTCCCGAGCGAGAGGGCGATCACGGCGAAGGTGATGCCGGAGATCCCGCACACGCCCGATGCGAGCCCGTCCATGCCGTCGAGGAAGTTGACCATGTTCATGACGGCCACGATCCACACCACCGTCATCGTCACTCCGATCCAGCTCGGAACGTCGACCGCGCCGACGAACGGGAGCGTGAAATGGTCGATCCAGACGCCGAACGCCGTCGGAATCGCAGCCGCGAGAACCTGGCCCGCGAGCTTCGGCAGCGGAGCGATACCGCGGAAGTCGTCGACGGCGCCGACGACGCAGGCCACCGCGGCTCCGAGCAGGATGCCGCGCATCTCGCCCGAGAGGTCGAGGAAGGCGAGCGACGGCACGACGATCCCCATGAAGATCGCCAGCCCGCCCAACCGCGGGATGGGTCGCCGGTTGAGCCGCCGCTCGTCCGGGTTGTCGACGACCCCGAGCAGCCGGGCCATCCCGCCGACAGCGGGCGTCAGGGCGACAACGACCAGGAGTGCGATCACAGCGCCGTAGGCGACCTCCGGGTGATCCCGAAGCGACTGCATTGCCCGCTCTACTTCGTGCCGTACAGGCGGTCGCCTGCGTCACCGAGGCCCGGCACGATGTAGCCCTTCTCGTTGAGCTCCCGGTCGATCGATGCGACCACGATTGACACATCGGGATGGTCGCGATGGATCCGCGCGATCCCCTCCGGCGCGGCGATCAGGGCGATCAGGCGCACCGACGTGGCGCCCGCCTGCTTCACATTCGCCACCGCGGCGGCCGTGGAGTTGCCGGTCGCGAGCATGGGGTCGAGCAGGATCACGTCGCGGTCTGCGATGTCGTTCGGCAGTTTGACGTAGTACTCGACCGGCTGGAGCGTCTCCTCGTCCCGATAGAGGCCGATGAACCCGACGCGCGCCCCGGGAATCAGAGACAGCACCCCGTCGAGCATCCCCATCCCCGCCCGCAGGATCGGGCAGACGGCGACTTTCTTGCCCGAGATGCGGTGCGCGGTGGTGCGCTCGAGCGGCGTCTCGATCTCGATCTGCTCGTCGGCCAGCGTCTTCGTCGCCTCGTACGTGAGCAGCAACGTCAGCTCGTTGACGAGCTGCCGGAACATCTGAGTCGTCGTCGTGACGTCCCGCAGCAGCCCGAGCTTGTGACGGACGAGGGGGTGGTCGACCTCGACGACGGAGGCCGTCACACGCGGTACTCCGTGAAGCCGCGAAAGCCCGGATACAGGGGTCGTCGCTCACAAAGAGCCTCGCTTCGGGCCGCCAGCGCCGGCAGATCCGCATCGGCCGCGAGCGCCGCGACGATGATGCGACCGACCTCCCGGAAGTCTTCCTCGTCGAATCCGCGCATCGTGGCCGCGGGCGTGCCGATGCGCACGCCGGAGGCGACGGTGGGCGGCCGCTCGTCGAACGGCACCGTATTGCGGTTCGTCGTCAGCTTGACCGCATGCAGACGCTCCTCTGCATCCTTGCCCGTCCAGTCGCCGCGGCGTAGGTCGAGCTGCAACAGGTGCGTGTCGGTGCCTCCGGTGAGCACGTCGAGCCCGCCGTCGAGAATCTCGTCGGCGAGCGCGTCGGCGTTGGCGCGCACCTGCTGCTGGTACGCGCGGAAGGGCTCGGAGGCGGCGATCTTGAAACACGTCGCCTTCGCCGCGATCACATGCTCGAGCGGACCGCCCTGGAGGCCTGGGAACACGGCGCGGTCGATCGCCTGCGCATGCTCCTCGCGGCAGAGAATGAACCCGGAGCGGGGACCGGCGAGTGTCTTGTGCGTCGTCGACGTGACGACGTCGCAGTCCTCGACCGGGTTCGGGTGCAGCCGCGCCGCGACGAGGCCCGAGAAGTGCGCCATGTCGCACCACAGCAGCGCGCCCACCTCGTCCGCGATCTTGCGGAATTCCCACGTCTCAACCGTGCGGGGGTACGCCGAGCCGCCACACAGGATCAGCTTCGGCCGGTGCTCCTTGGCGAGGGAGAGCACCTCGTCGTAATCGACGAGGCTCGTCTCCCGCGACACGCCGTAGTGCACGATCGTGTAGAGGCGACCCGAGAAGTTGACCTTGAGGCCGTGGCTGAGATGACCGCCGTGATCGAGCCGGAGTGAGAGGACCGTGTCGCCGGGCTCGAGCAGGCCGAGGTAGACCGCCATGTTGGCCGGGGCCCCGGCGTGCGGCTGCACGTTCGCGTGGTCGGCGCCGAACAGGGCCGTGGCCCGATCGATCGCAAGCTGCTCGATCTCGTCGACGATCTCGCAGCCGCCGTAGTAGCGCCGGCCCGGATAGCCCTCGGCGTACTTGTTCGTCGGCACGGAGCCGACCGCCTCGAGGATGGACGGCCACGTGAAGTTCTCGGAGGCGATCAGCTCGATCTGGTTGCGCTGGCGCTCGACTTCCCTGCCCAGCAGAGCTGCGATCTCGGGGTCGATCTCGGCGAGGCCGGCGACACGAAGCCGATCGATCGTGCCGGCAGCGAGTGACATCGCCCGATCGTACTGGACGTCGCGCGCGGGGGAGCCGGCGACGACGTGCTGGAACCTCGAAGGGAAGCCCTAGGCGAAGCGGCGGCGCTCGACGTACCCGACGCTGTCGAGCGCCTGGTCGAGCGTGGCGGTGTCGCTACCGCCACCGCCGTCGACGACATCGCGGAAGCCGTCCTTGGCGAGGATCGTGTCGCCGCCTGCCCGACCGAGCATGCGGTCGCGGCCGGTGCCTCCGAGGAGCTGGTCGCGGCCCGCACCGCCGTCGAGGACATCGTTGCCGGAGCGGCCGCGCAACTCGTCGTCGCCCGCGCCTCCGCGCAGCACGTCGTTGCCGACGCCGCCGTCGAGGACGTCCGCGCCGGGTCCGCCGTAGATCACGTCGTTGCCGCCCCCGCCCAGGATGACGTCGTTGCTGCCGAGCCCGCAGATGACGTCACGGCCACGGGTGCCGCGCAGCTTGTCGGCAGCCTGCGTGCCGATGATCGTGCATCGTGCCGGCCGTCCCGAGGGGTCGCGTGGTTGCGCAGGGGTTCCGAACGAAGCGTCCGCGCCAACGCTCGCCCCTGCCGCGCTCTGGGCAACGAGGCGGTAATGCCAGCGGACTCCGGGTGCGAGGCCGGAGAGGTTGGCGCTCACGTGGATATCGGCTGCGCCGGAGGCCGAGGTCGCCGCCGTGCGGAACCCGTACGCGGAGCTGCGGCCGTACTCGAACCACCAGCTCGTCGTGAGCCCACGTGGGTTGAGGGTGCCGTTGACACGGGCGCTCGTGAGGCTCAGGGAGCCGAAATCGACCGGGCCCGTGGCTGCGGACGGTGCTCCCGTGGTGACGAACGTCGCGTCGGCACCGCGAGACGTCCCGAGCGCGCTCGAGGCGACGAGACGGAAGTGGTACGTCAGACCAGGCTTCAAATTCGAGACGCTCGCCGTCACGGTCAGTGTCGCCGAGCCGGAACCTGCGCTGCGCGTGGACGTCTTGGAGCCGTACGAGGCCGACGTGCCGAACTCCACGTACCACGTGGTCGAGCGGCCGTTCGGGTTGACGGTGCCGCCGACGGTCGCCGAGGTCGGGCCGATCGAGCCGGCTTGACCGGTGCTGACCGTGGGCGGTGCCTGCGTCGTGAACGCCTGGTCCGCGCCCTTCGTGGTGCCGGCGTCGCTCGTCGCGACGATGCGGAAATGGTAGGTCGTCCCCGGCTTGAGACCGGAAATGCCTTTCGTGGCGGTCACTGCACTCGTTCCTGAGCCGGCGCTCGATGACGACGTCTTGGAGCCGTAGGAGGTGGTCGTGCCCCATTCGAACAGGTACGTCGTGGAGCGCCCGTTCGGATCGACCTTGCCGTTGAGGGTGGCGCTCGTGGAGCCGACCGAACTGGCTGCCGATGTCGTTACGGCAGGAGGCTCGGCGGTCACGAACGAGGCGTCGGAGCCTGTTGTCGTGCCGGCATCGCTCGTCGCGACGAGTCGGAAGTGGTAGGTCTTGCCCGCGGTGAGGCCGGTCAGGGCCGCCGAAACGGACTTGGACGACGTGCCGGATCCGGCATCGGTCGTCGCGGTCTTCGAGCCGTAGCCCGTGGTCGTGCCGTACTCGACATACCAATTCGTGGGCTGGCCGTTGGGGTTCACGGTGCCGCCGACAGTGGCGCCTGTGGGGCCGACTCCCGAGGCTGCCCCGGTGACGGCGACCGGAGCCGACGCCGTGGTGAAGATGCCGTCCGAGCCGTTCGTCGTCCCGCTCGAGTTCTTCGCGACCAGCCGGTAGTGATAGGTGGTGGCAGCCGACAGCGCCGTCAGCCCTTTCGAGACGGCGACGTTCGCGGTGCCGGAGCCTGCGGCGGTCGTGGTCGTCTTCGAGCCATATGCGGTGCTGGTTCCGAACTCGAACCACCAGTCCGTCGCGCTGCCGTCAGGATTGACGGTGCCGTTCAACGTGGCCGACGTGCCGCCGATGGCGCTGACCGCGCCCGTGATCGCTGTTGGAGCCGCGAGCGAGGCGCCGTGCGCCGCCGCTGCGACGAGAAGCGCCGTACCAAGCACGACGGCAGTGGCCCGTACCCGAGACATAGCGTGGGAGCCTATGCCCCGCTCATGATGGCACGGTCGCGCCGAGGTAAGGATTCTGTGTGCGGGCGAGCCGGCGGGTGCAGGCGCGCCAGACCGCTACGACAGCGCCGCAATGCGGGCGAGAGCGTCGTCGACGTCGCCGGCACCGGCTCGCAGCACACGCGCCTCCGGCGTCGTGAGATCGATCACGGTCGACGGAATGCCCGACAACTCACCCCCGTCGACGATGGCGGCAACACCTTCCCGGATCTGCGCCGGCACGTCGTCGAGGCGACGAGGATCGGCCTCACCGGGGAGGTTGGCGCTCGTGGCAACAATCGCCCCGGCAGCGTCGAGCACGACCCGGCCCGGCCCTTCGAGAGCCGGGACTCTGATGCCGATCGACCCCGGCTGCTCACCTCCGAGCCATGGGAACCGCTGCGCCGGATTCGGCAGCACGAGTGTGTAGAGCCCGGGGAGCAGCGCGCGCGCGATCGTGCCCGAGCGTCCGCGGAGCTCCGGCACGCACTCGAGCAGCCAGTCGACACTGGCCGCGACCAGCGCCGTCGGCTGGATGTCGGAGCGCCCCTTCAGGCGGTACAGGTCACGGGCCGGCTGCTCGCGGTATGCCGTGCACGCAAGGCCGTAGACGGTATCGGTCGGGATGACGACGAGCCCGCCGGCCCGGATCGCCGCGACGGCGCGATCGACCTCCACCGAGCTTCGCATCGCCGCGCACGCTAGTGCATCACACAAGCCCGCGAGCCGCGGCGAGCGCTGCAGCGACCTCGTCGACATACGGCGGGTGGAACAGCCGGCCGTGCGCCCCCGCCACGACGGAGGTCGACACGAGCTGTGGCAGCCCCGTTCTCCAGTAGGACAAGGGCACGCCCATGGTGTCGAAGTCGGCGCTACGGACGAGGATGGCCGGGACCGTGAGAGGCCGAAACCGGTACGCGTCCCGCACGCGCTCGAGGCGATCGTGCGCAGGGCTCCAGTAGGCGTCCTCGTCGACGGAGCGATCCGGCCGGAAGCGGCGCACGACGGCATGCGTGAAACCACCGTCACGCAGGCGCCGCCGAGCAGTCCACGCAAGCGATCGCAGATCCCGCGGCGGGCGAATGCGCGGGTCGAGGAGCGCGACGCCGACGTCCTCGCCGTCTGCGAGGAGCATGCGCGCCATCTCGATCGCCACAGGCCCGCCCATGCAGAATCCCCCGACGAGATAGGGGCCGTCGGGCTGTAACGCACGTACCGCGGCTAGATAGTCGCGGGCGATCAGGGTCACGTCGTCGGGACCGGGATCGCCGCCGTCGCACTCGGGAGCGCGGATTCCCACGAGCGAGAGCTCGGCGGGCAAGCGCGCCGCGAGCGCCGCGTATCCGATCACGTCGCCGAACGCGTCATGGACGAAGAACAGCCGCTGCCCCTGTCCGGCCCCGAACGGAATCAGGGCTCCGGCCGGTGACGGGTCGTCCGCGAGCAGCTCCGACGCCATCGCGGCGACCGTTGGCGAGCGCACGATCGAGATCAGCGGAATCTCGGGCCGGTCGAGCAGATCGCGAATGCGCGCGACGACCTCGGCGCCGCTCAGCGAATCGCCGCCAAGAGCGAAGAAGTCGTCGTCCACGCTCAGCGTGGTGACGCCCAGCGCATCCTTCCAGAGCCGTACGAGCTCGTTCTCGAGCGCGGATGCCGGCGATCGCCGTGCGCCGTGCAGCTCCGGCGTCAGCGAGTCGAGACCGAGAAGGCTGGACAGCGCGATCCGCTGCACCTTGCCGGTGGCGCCCTTCGGGATCTCGTCCACGAAGAGCACGCGGCGCGGGACCTTGAACGGTGCGAGCCGCTGCACGACGAAGTCCTGCAAGTCGCGCTCGCTCGCCACTGAGTCGGGTGCAAGCACGACTGCCGCCGCGACCTCCTCCCCCACGCGTCGGTCGGGGACGGCGAACGTGACCGCGTGCGCGACCGCCGGATGCTGGAGGAGAATCGAATCGACTTCGAGCGGAGAGATCTTCTCTCCGCCTCGGTTGATGAGCTCTTTGAGCCGGCCTCTCAGGTGGAGGTGGCCGTCCTCGTCGAGCCAGCCCTCGTCTCCCGTCCGGAACCACCCTGCGGCGAACGAGGCCTCGTTGGCGGCAGGATTCGCCTCGTATCCCGCAAACACGTTGTCGCCCCGAATCGCGACCTCGCCGACCTCGCCGTACTCGACCTCGTTCCCCGCCTCGTCGAGGACGGTCACCTCGGGCCCGGCGGCAGCACCAACCGATCCAGGCACACGGTGTGCCGGGGGCAGCCGGTTGCTCGTCATCTGATGCGCCGCCTCGGTCATCCCGTATGCCTCCAGGACCGGCACCTGAAGAGCGTCCTCGAGACCTTCGAGCACCGGCACAGGGAGCGCCGCGGACGATGAGCGGACGAACCGGAGACGAGTACCTGCAAGCGCCTCAGGCTGCGCCGCAAGCAATGCGAGCAGGCTCTGGTGCATTGTCGGCACCGCCGTCGTCCACGTTGCATCCGCTGCACGAGCCCACTCCGGGAAGCGCTGCTTGTCGAATCCCGGCGTGCAGGAAACGGAGCCGCCCGCCCAGAGCGATGCCAGGAGCGCTGCGACGAGACCGTGGATGTGAAACAGCGGCATCGTGTTGAGGCAGACGTCCTCGGGCCCGAGGCCCAGCGTCTCGGCGACGTTCTTCGCCGACGCCAGCAGGTTGCGCTGCGTCAACGGCACGAGCTTGGGGCGCGCAGTCGTGCCCGACGTGTGCAGCAGCAGGGAGACCGAGTCGGGCGGTCTGCGCTCGTCACCGGTCGAGCCGGGGTGCGCACCACTGACGCGGAGCGTCCCACACGGCGCCTCCGGCACAGCTTCGAGCTCGATGAGCGGAAGGCCGAGGTCGACGGCGAGCGCTCGGGCCGGAGTGTCGAGCGCGGCGTCAACCGCGACGGCGTCCGCGCGGAGGTCGACAAGCGCGAATTCGAGCTCAGCGCGGGTGTAGGCGGGGTTGAGCGGTGCACATGCTGCCGCGGCCGCGAGCCCGACAAACGCAGCAGCCGCTTCCGGCCCGTTCCGCATCACGAGTGCGACCCGGCCGTCGGCCGTGACGCCACGCTCGCGCACGACCGTGCGGAGGCATCCTGCGAGATCCATGAGCGCGGCGGCCGTAAGCGGATCCCGGTTCGGCGCACGCATGACCACGCCCTCGGGCGACAGCCCGCCGCGGGTCTCGACGAGACCGGCGAGGGTCGTCACGTTGCCGTTCGCCGGCGTGATTGCTTCAGCCTCCTCCGCAGGTTTACGTGCCGGGCACGGAAATCTGCGCCTGCCCGGCGTCCTCATCCAAGGCCTGGGCGGAGTTGCTGTCAATACCCGGCGCGATTCCCTCGACGACGCGGTCGCGGCCGGCGAGGTCTCGCGTGACGGCGACCGCGGCGTACCCGAGGCCGGCAAGCAGCGTGGCGGTGGCCTCCGTATCGCCGGCACCGACTTCGAGCGCAAGTGCGCCACCGGGTGCGAGCACGGGCGCCGCGTGCCGCGCGACGGCCTCGACGGCTCCGTCGGCGACGAGCGCCGCGCGAGGCTCCCAATCCCGCACCTCGGGATCGAGCCCGCTCAGCTCCTCGGCCTCGACATAGGGCGGATTCGAGACGACGAGATCCCACGGGCCCGGCGGAAGGCCGTCGAAGAGGTCATGACGTATGAGCTCGACCTCGAGTCCGGTTCGGGCAACGTTCTCGGCCGCGAGCTCGAGCGCCTGCTGCGAGACGTCGATCGAGGTCAGCTGCGCTCCGGGATGCTCGTCGGCGATCGCGAGTGCCACCGCCCCCGAGCCCGTGCCGACGTCGAGCACCTTCGGACGGCTGCGACCGGCGAGGAGCGCGAGTGCCCGCTCGACGAGCGTCTCCGTCTCGGGTCGCGGGATCAAGGCGCGGCGATCGACTGTGAGGGTGAGCCGCCGGAACCCCCACTCCCCGAGCACGTACTGCAGCGGCTCGCGCGCCGCGCGCCGGGCGATCAGGGCCCGGGCGGAGTCGAGCTCTCTCTGCGTCAGCTCACGATCGAGCGCCATGTAGAGCTCGATGCGACGCAGCCCGAGCACATGCGCGAGCAAACGCTCGGCGTCGAGCCGTGGTGTGCCGCAGCCCTTCTGCTCGAGGTGCTCCGCCGAGCGGCGCAGCACCTCGCCGAGCAGCGCCGTCATGCCCCGGCGGCCTCCAGCGACAGCCGCCTGTCCTCCCCCTGGAGCGCCTCCGTGAACTCTTCGAGGTCGCCGTTGAGGACCTGATCGAGCCGGTGCGCCGTGAGCTTGATCCGGTGGTCGGTAATGCGGTTCTCGGGATAGTTGTAGGTGCGGATCTTCTCGGCCCGCTCGCCTGACCCGATCTGCGAGTTCCGCGCCGCCGACATCTCAGCTTGCCGCTTCTCGCGCTCGAGCGCGTGGAGCCTTGCTCGCAGCACGCGCATCGCCTTCGCCTTGTTCTGCAGCTGCGACTTCTCGTCCTGCATGGCGACGACGACCCCCGTCGGAACGTGTGTGATCCGGACCGCCGAGTCGGTCGTGTTGACGCTCTGGCCGCCGGGGCCCGTGGAGCGATAGACGTCGATCTTGAGATCGTTCTCGTCGAGCTCCACTTCGACCTCTTCGGCTTCGGGCATCACTGCCACTGTGGCGGTCGAGGTGTGGATGCGTCCCTGGGACTCCGTCTCCGGCACGCGCTGCACCCGGTGTGTGCCTCCCTCGTAGCGAAACACCGAATAGGCGCCGTCGCCCTTGACCGCGAAGACGACCTCCTTGTAGCCGCCCGTTTCGCTTTCGTTCGCGGTCAGGATCTCGGTCTTGAAGCCGCGGCGCTCTGCGTAGCGGGTGAGCATGCGGTATACGTCGCCGGCCCAGATCGAGGCCTCGTCGCCGCCGACGCCCTGGCGCACCTCCACGATCACGTCCTTCGCGTCGGCCGGGTCACGCTCGACGAGCGCGAGCTTGAGCTCGTCCTCGACCCGAGCGACGTCCACCTCCAGGTCGGCGGCCATCGACGCAAGCTCGGGGTCGCCCCTCGCATCGGAGAGATCGGCGCGCACCTGCAGCCACTCGAGGGCGAGCTTGTGCGGCGCCTCGAGCTCCTTCAAGCGCCGGCCGACGTCCGCCGCCTCGCGGTGGTCGTTGTAGACCGCCGGGTCGGACAGCCGCTCCTGCAGGTCGACGTAGGAGCGCTCGAGCTCCTCGACGAGTTGTTCGATCCCGGCCACCTGCCGATGGTAGCCGGGAGCCGATGGCGTGACATGAGAGCGGGGCCGCAAAGCGGCCGCCTTCAGGGATCCTTGCGCGCTCAGGATCCGCGCGAGCGGATCCTGAGCTGCGCCGACTACCGGAAGCCTGCGCTCAAAAGCAAACCCGCGGCCGCAAAGCGGCCGCCTTCAGGGATCTTTGCGCGCTCAGGATCCGCGCGAGCGGATCCTGAGCTGCGCCGACTAGGCGAGCGCTGCGTCCAGCGAGATCTCCGGGACGCTTGCGAGCGCCTGCGAGACGGGGCAATTCGCCTTTGCGCCCTCTGCCGCGGCGACAAAGGCTGCGTCATCGACGCCCGGCACCGCGCCGCGCACGCTCAGCGCGATCTTCGTGATGCCCTCGCCAGGCTGGAAGGTGACGGTTGCAGACGTGTCGAGCTGGTCGGCCGGCGTTCCGGCCTGGGCCAGGCTGTGGGAGAGCGCCATCGCGAAGCAGGAGGCATGCGCGGCGGCGATCAGCTCCTCCGGGCTCGTCTTCCCGTTCGGCTCTTCCGCACGGGATGCCCAGCTCACGGCGAGCGGGCCGAAGGCACCACTTCCCACCTCGTGAATCGTGCCGGATCCCTCCATCAGGGAGCCGTTCCAGGTTGCCGTTGCCGTGCGACTCGTCGCCATCGCTGCCGTCCTCTCGTGTCGGGGTGCGATCGAGGTAACGGTAGACGTACGGGTCAGTCCAGCGCGGCGCTGACCGTGACGGTGGCACTCGCGCGGATCAAGGCCGAGAACGGACATCCCGCATCAGCCACCTCGGCGGCTTGCGCAAACGCCGCGGCGTCGCAATCGGGCACAACCCCGCGCGCTTCGATCGCCGAGTGCACGATCTGGTGTCCTCGACCCTCGACCTCGTCCATCGTGATCACGCAGCGCACACTGAGACGCTCCGGCGGGGTGCCGGCCTTGCTCAGCTCGCCTGCGAGCGACATCGTGAAGCACCCGCCGTGGGCGGCTGCGAGCAGCTCCTCAGGGCTCGTCTTGCCCTCCGGGTTGCCGACTCTTGTCGCCGCGGTGTAGCTCAGGCCCGTAAACGCACCCGACGCAGCGGTGATCGCCCCGGCGCCACGCGCGAGGTTTCCCTCCCACGTGATGTCCGCTTCACGAACGATTCTCGGCATCGGCTGCTCCCATCTCCTCGTGGTCTTGCGAACGGCGCCGGTGCGCTCGTCGCCTCTACGCCATCACCTCGACCCGGGCCTCCGCGGGCGACGCGGACGACGACGCCCGCTCGCGCTCGATCACGACCTCGAGCGCGCGGATCGACACCTCGATCTGGTCCAGAGACGGTTCGCGGGTCGTCAGCCGCTGCAGCCACAGCCCAGGAGCCAGCAAGGCCATCAGCACGCGGTTTCCCTGGTGGCGGCCGGCGTAGCGGATCAGCTCGTAGGCGAGACCGGCGATCACAGGGAGCAGCGCGATCCGGCTCACGATCAGCCAGTACCAGACGGGCCGCCCGACCAGTCCGAAGACGAAGATCCCGATCACCATCACCCAGAGCAAAAACGCCGTTCCGCAACGAGGGTGGATCAAACTGAACTTCTGCACGGACGCCGGTGTAAGCGGCGCGCCTGCCTCCAGCGTGTTGATCGCCTTGTGCTCGGCCCCGTGGTACTGGAACACCCGCTTCAGGTCGGGCAGCAGGCCGATCAGCCCGATGTAGAGGATGAAAACTGCGACGCGAATGCAGCCTTCGACGATGACGAACCAGAACGTGCCGTCGATCGGTAGCCAGTTGGTCAGCAATGCGGGGCCGACCTTGAACAGCAGGAGGGCAAAGCCGATCGCGATCGCGAACGAGAAGATGATCTGGCCGCGGGAGATCTCGGTCGCGATCTCGCCTTCGTCGTCCTCGTCCTGGGACGCATAGTTGGCAGAGATCGCGAGCGCGCGGAAGCCGATCGCGAGCGACTCGCCGAGCGCGATCACCCCGCGGATCACAGGCAGGCGCCAGAGACGATGCCGTTGCATCGGAGAGCTGATGGTCTTCGTGACCTCGGCGATCTCACCGTTCGGCTTGCGCACCGCGACGGACCACACGCCCGGGCCGCGCATCATCACGCCCTCGAGCACCGCCTGCCCTCCATACGCGATCGGCCTCAACGGGTCACGCAGTCCCGGACCCGCACAACGGCTCTGAAGGACGGAAGGTCACAGGTCAGAAGTGCGTTAGCCGCGGCGGGCGCCGCCGGCCTTCTCGAGCCGCTTCTGGAAGCGCTCGACGCGGCCGCCGGTGTCCATCAGCTTCTGCTTGCCCGTGTAGAACGGGTGGCAGTTCGAGCAGACCTCGACGTGCAGCTCGGCCTTCGTGGAACGGGTCGTGAACTCGTTCCCGCAGGAGCACCTGACGTGCGCGAGGACGTACTCGGGATGGATCTCAGCCTTCATCGTGAAGCCAGGATAGCAGAGGCGGTTTCGGGGCTCACGTTGCCTCCGGAGACGACAGAGACCACCGTGCCGCCCTGGACTTTGCGGCTCAGCACAGCCGCAACCGCGGCTGCAGCAGCCGCCTCCGCCGCCAGCTTCGCGCGCGAGTAAAGGAACCGAAACGCCTCACGAATCTCCTCTTCGGTAACGAGGACGACGTCGACGTCGAGTGCGCTGCAGAGAGCGATCGGGGTCTTCGCGGTAAACGGCGCCGTCAGCCCGTCGGCGATCGTGTCCGGTGTCACCGGCACCGGCACACCCGCGGCGAGTCCGAGCGCCAGCGCGTTGGAGTGCTCGGGCTCGACGGCGACGACGCGCACGCCGGCGGGCACGCAGACCGCGGCGATTCCCGAGACGAGCCCGCCGCCGCCGCACGAGACGACGATCGTGTCGACGCCGGGCACGTCCTCGAGGATCTCGAGCCCGACGGTTCCGGCGCCCGCAATCACGACGGGATCGTCGAACGGATGGACGAACACCCTGCCCGTCTCCTCGCGTAACGCGTGCAACCGCTCGAACGCCGCCGCCGGTGAATCTGCCTCGAGATCGACCGCGGCGCCGTACCCGCGCGTGGCCTCGATCTTGGCCTCGCTCGTGCTCCTCCACATGACGACGAGCGCGTCGACGCCCTCGGTGGCCGCAGCCCACGCGAGGGCCTGCGCATGATTGCCTGCTGACACGCCGATCACGCCGCGTTCACGCTCCGTCGCGTCCAGCGACCTGATCTTGTTGAGCGCGCCGCGGGACTTGAACGACCCGGTGCGCTGCAGTAGCTCGGCCTTGAGGTGCTGCCCCGGTCCAAGGCTGCGAGACGTCAGCGTCGGCGTGCGGTGGACGGCCCCGCGAATCGTCTCCGCCGCAGCTCGCACGTCCGCAGGGGTGACTGGCAGCGCGGACACCGCGGGATCGTAGACGACCGACCTTCCCGTCAATGATGATCCGGACGGATGGAGGCGAAACCGGCCTGAGTCGCCCGCTCCGGCTGCTGGTTGGGATTGCCGCCGCGTGCGCCTGGGTCACCTGCGCGTCGCTCCTGCTGCGGACGGCCGTGCCTTCGAATCTCAATCTGCCCAGGGTGAGCCCGGATGCCGTGTTCGGCGGTCACCTCGTGCACGAGGCGGCTCACGTCGAGCGCTTCTTCCTCGTCACATGGGTGCTCGGACAGGTGGCCCTGCTCGCGACACTGTGGCTCTACGCCCGGCGTGGCGCCGCCTACGTCCAGGCGTCGGCAGCCGGTCCGATCGGCACCGGGATGATGCTCGGGATGCTCGGTCTCGGCATCGTCTGGCTGGTGGAGCTGCCTTTCGGGCTCGCCGATCTGTGGTGGGCCCGGCGGCACCACCTCAGCGAGCGGGGGTACGTCGACTGGGTGTTCCGACACTGGATCCAGCTCGGAGCCATGTTCGTCGCGATCTCCGTCGCCCTGCTCGTCGTCATGTTCCTGGCGAGGCTCGTCGGCGACTGGTGGTGGGTTCCCGGCGCGGGCGCGTTCGTCGTCATCGCCGCGGTGTTCGTGCTCGCGCAGCCCTACCTGGTGACGGGCACGACTCCACTCCGTGACCCCGCCCTGCGCCGTGCGGTCGAGACCTTCGAGCGCAGGCAGGGGATCTCGGGCGTACCCGTCTCGATCGAGGACGTCAGCGGCACGACGAGCCAGGCCAACGCGTACGCGATCGGCTTCGGACCTTCACGCAAGGTCGTGTTGTGGAACACGCTGCTGGACGGATCGTTCCCGGACGGCGCCGTGCGCGTCGTCATCGCACACGAGCTCGGTCATCATTCGAGCAACCACATTCCAAAGGCGATCGGCTGGTTCGGTCTCTTTGCGCTGCCCTGCGCGTGGGTGCTGATGCGCGTCACCCGCCGCCGCGGCGGCCTGGGTGTGGCGGAGTCGGTGCCCCTGGCCCTGCTAGCGGTCGCCGTCCTCCAGCTTGCGCTCGCTCCGGCTCAGAACTGGATCAGCAGGCGCATGGAGTCAGAGGCCGACTGGAAGGCGCTGCAGACGACACGTGACCCCGCAGCTGCGCGTGACCTCTTCGTCGGCTTTGCACGAACGTCTCTTGCCGACCCCGACCCCCCAACCTGGGCGCACGTGCTGCTCGACACCCACCCCACCCTTGCGCAGCGCGTCGCGATGGTCGACGCCTGGGCTGCGCGGTCTCGGCGCTGACCGGGGGCGAGCGTGTTGCCGTGCGGGTTGCTCAAGACGGCAACCCGAACGCCTCCTCCGCCATGTCGGCGATCGTCTCGCCGATCATCAGGGACGAGGTCGCGCCCGGCGACGGAGCGTTGCGGACGTGGACGATCCCGGCCCGGCGCTCGAGCACGAAGTCGTCGACGAGGCTGCCGTCCGCTGCAAGCGCCTGCGCGCGGATGCCGGCATTGCCCGCGACGACGTCGCCCGGCTCGAGGTCCGGAAGCAGCTTGCGGGCCGAGGCGACGAACAGCCGCTTGCTGTAGTCACGGGCCGTCTCGCCGAGGCCCATGCGCCAGTACCGGCGTGCGAGGCGGCGGAAGCCGGGTGCCCGAAACGTCTCGAGGAGGTCGCCGGGGCGCACCTGGAAGCGGCCGTAGCCTTCCCGGGCGAAGGCGAGCACGGCGTTGGGGCCGAGCCACATCGACCCATCCATGCGCAGCGTCGTATGAATACCGAGGAACGGAAAGCTCGGGTCCGGCACGGGGTAGACGAGCCCGTTCGCCAGATGGCGGCGCTCCGGGCGCAGCACGTAGTAGTCGCCGCGAAAAGGGACGATCCGAGGCTCGACGTCCCCGCCGCCGAGCCGTGCCAGGCGATCGGCGTACACGCCGGCGCAGAAGATGGCGTTGCGGGCGTCGACGTCCCCCGCCGTCGTCTCGATCCGAACGCCGCGCCCGGTCCCCTCGACGATGCCGTGCACCTCGTGGCCGAGCAGTAGCTCCCCGCCGGCAGCCTCGATGTCGTCTGCGTACGCGCGGGCGACGCGGCCGTAGTCGACGATCCCGGTGGCGGGAACATAGAGGGCACGCACGCCCGCGGCATGGGGCTCGAGCTCCCGCAGGCGCTCCGGACCGATCAGCTCGAGCCCGGCGACACCGTTCGCAACGCCACGCCGGTGCAGCTCCTCGAGTCGCGGCAGCTCGTCGGCAGAGGTCGCGACGACCACCTTGCCGCACCGCTGGTACGGGATGCCGTGCTCGTCGCAGTATGCGGTCAGCGCCGCCGCGCCCTGGACGCACAGCCGCGCCTTGAGCGACCCGGGAGCGTAGTAGATGCCGGAATGGATGACGCCGCTGTTGCGACCTGTCTGATGCCGCGCGATCTCCTGCTCCTTGTCGAGCACGACGAGCCGCAGCGTGGGATGGCGGCGCATCAGGGTGCGTGCCACGGCGAGGCCCAGGATCCCGGCGCCGACAACGGCGACGTCGGCACTACGCTCGACGGACGGCGTCAAAGCGCTTGTGCCGGCCGCAGGGCGAGAGCGAGGCACGCTCCGTCCTAGGTGATCGTGTACTCGGGGCCGGAGCCGCCCTCGGGCGGGGTGAGCCGGCCGCCGCGTGCGGTGATCGCACCGCACTGGACACAGTTGGACGGCGTCATCCTCACGTGCACCGTACTGTCGCCGTCACCCGCGTCCACCTCGTACACGTGCGCCGGACACATCCAGGCCCACATCTCACCGACCTCGCGCGGGACCTGCTGCTGGATCCGAACGTGATTCGGCTGGTCGTCCCGCGTCCGGTTTCCCGAGAGGAAAACCGAGGACAGCTTGTCGAACGTGAGCACACCGTCCGGGGTCGGATACGCGCGTGCTCTACCGGTGCGCAGCAGCGGAGCCTGCGCGGGCGGCTCGGCCGGGAGCTCGAGCGGCGGCAGCTTGCCCTTCGTCACCGTCATCACGCTTGCGAGAGCGCCACCGACGAAGAACCCCTTGTCGAACGCCTGACGCATGTTGCGCACCTCGCGTAGCTCCCGCCCGACGTAGCCGCCGAGAAGCTCCGCGTCGTAGGAGTCGAGCGCTCCGATCCGCCCGGCGTTCTCGCCGCGCTGAAGTGCCCGGAATGCGGCCTCCGCTGCGAGGCGACCCGATTCGATCGCGTAATGGACACCCTTCAGGCGCGGGACGTTGACGAGGCCTGCGCCCTCGCCGACGATCAGCAGCCCCGGGGCATTCAGCTTCGCCGGCAGTGAGTGCCAGCCACCGCTCGTGATCGTCTTGGCCCCCCACGCGACCCGCTCGCCGCCGTGGAGGATCCGGTGCACGAAGCGATGCGTCTTGAACTGCTGCAGCAGGTCGTGGGCCGACAGCTCCAGATCACGGTAGTCGAGCCCGACGACGAACCCGAGCGAGACCGTGTCGTCGCCCATGGGGTAGATCCACGAGCCGCCGAACTCGCGGTACTTCGCGCGCTTCCGCAAGGGCCAGCCGAGCGTGTGCACGATCTTGTCGAGGGGTTTCGCGACCCGCCAGACCTCCTTGACGCCGAGCTCCCACAATTGCGGCTCACGGCCGCGCAGCCCGAAGCGGTCGATCGCAGCAGCCGTGAGATGGCCCGCGCTGCCCTCGGCGAGCACGGTGATTCTCGCCAGGATCTCCGAGCCGGGCTCGAAGTTGGAGAGCGGCTGCCCGTCCTTGCCTCGGCCCTTGTCCCCCGTGCGCACACCTGCGACGCGGCCGTGCTCGACGAGCAGCGTCTGCGCCGATGTCTCCGGCAAGACGTAGGTGCCGCCGAGCTCGGCCTGCTCGGCCAGATACCGCGCTAGCTGCACGATCGACACGATCCAGTTGCCGTGGTTGCGCATCGTGGGCGGCGGCGGGATGCGCAACGCCCTGCGTTCCGTCATCAGGTAGACGCCCTCCGCGGGTACCTCGCCGTAGGTCGGGATCCCGGCAAGCTGGTCGGGGCTGCCCTTGAACAGCCGGCGCAGCGCACGCGGGTTGATCACGGCGCCCGAGAGCAGATGTGAGCCGGGCTGCTTGCCCTTCTCGACGAGCGCGACCGGTACGTCTCCGAGGCGCTCGGCGAGCTCGGGATGCTCCTCGAGCAGCTGGCCGAGCCGGATCGCACAGGCAAGCCCACCGGGCCCGCCGCCGACGATGAGAACGCCGACCTCGATCCGGTCGCCGGCAACCACCGTCGGGGCGGCAATCGCCTCGGCGCTCGAAAACGGCGGCGCGAAGTCTGCGGCGCGGATCTGCTCCGCCATCGTCAGGCCCTGCGTGCTCGCACGAGCTCGGCCAGCCTCGGTGCGACGTCCTCGACCTTGCCGACGATGCCGAAGTCGGCGAAGTCGAAAATCGGAGCGTTCGCATCCTTGTTGATCGCGACGATCGTCCCGGAGCTCTGCATGCCGACCTTGTGCTGGATCGCTCCCGAGATGCCGAGCGCGATGTAGAGCTTCGGTGTCACCGACTTGCCGGTCTGGCCGACCTGCGTCGCATAGGGATACCAGCCGGCGTCGACCACGGCGCGCGTCGCAGCGACAGCACCTCCGAGCGCCGCCGCGAGCTCCTCTGCGAGCCGAAAGCCCTCGGGTGCGCCGAGCCCCCGGCCGCCGGCCACGATCACGTCGGCATCCTCGATCGACGGGCCACTTGCCTGCTCATGCGCCTGCTCGACCATCTGGGCGGCCGCCGAGAAGTCCTGCACGGCTACCTGCACGTCGCGCAACTCCGCACCCCCTCCGGTCTCCACCGCCTCGAAGGCGCCGGAGCGAACAAGCGCAATGCGCTTTGGACTCGTCCAGCCGACACCGACCACGACGGTATCCCCGAGAGCGGGCCTCGTCGCCACGAGCTCGCCGTCCTCGAGCGCAAAGTCGGTGATGTCCCAGTTGAGGCCCGCCTCGAGCCGAGCGGCGAGGCCTGCCGCCACGTCGGCCGCGAGCACCGAGGCGGCGAACAGGATGGTCTCTGCGCCGGCGGTTGCGACCACGGCCTCGAGCGCATCGACGCGCGGCTGGGGTAGCGGTGCGGCGAGCGCCTCATCGTCGACGACGTAGACGACGGACGCACCGTAGGCACCCGCACTCGCTGCGACGTCCTGTACCCCATGGCCGACCACGACTCCTGCGACCTCGCCGAGCGACGCTGCCTTGGCGAGGACACCGAGCGCGCCCTTCTGAATCTCTCCGTCGTGATGCTCGAGGAAGACGAGCGTGCTCACAGCAACTTCCGTTCGGCGAGGTATGCGACGAGCTTCTCGGCAGCGGTGCCGTCGTCTTCGATCTTTACCTGGCCACCCTTCGGAGGGGGCGGCGCGAGCGCCAGCACGCGGGTGCCGGAGCCGGCCTCGCCGGCGCGGTCCGCCTCGACGCCGACATCGGCGAGCGACAAGATCTCGGTCGGCTTCGACTTTGCCCCCATGATCCCCTTGAGCGACGGATACCGCGGCTCGTTGATCGCATCCGACACCGCCACGACGGCAGGCAGCGGCGCCACGATCACGTCGTAGCCAAACTCGGTTTGTCGCTTGCCGCTGACCGATCCGGGCTCGACCGTGAGGGCGGCGACCTGTGACACGAGCGGGAGCCGGAGCCGGTCCGCGACCGCAGCCCACATCACGGCGCCGTCCGAATCGGAGGCCTGCTGTCCGAACAGGACGAGATCCGCGGCCTCGCGCCGGAGTGCCTGCGCAAGCGCATAGCTCGATGCCAGCAGGTCGGATCCGGCCGCGGCGTCGTCCGAGACGAGCACGGCACGATCTGCGCCCATCGCAAGCGCCTTGCGCAGCGACTCCGCCGCCTTCGCAGGCCCGAACGAGACGACGACGACTTCCCCGCCCTGCGCTTCCTTGATCCGGAGCGCCTCTTCGACGGCGTTCACGTCTGTGGCGTTGAGTGCGCCGTCCCCCGAGCGGTCGAGGCGATTGGTGTCGGGATCGAGCCTTCTGACCGCCGTTGCATCCGGGACCTGCTTGACACAGACGGCGATCTTCACGCCCGGACTCTAACGAGTGCGCTCACGGGCGCGACGCACTCGGAGCGCCGGGGCGACCCGAAAAAGCCTGGTAGTGTCCCCGCGTTCGAGCGCGAACCGGAGCTTGATGAGACGCCACCGGACGACAGCCCGAGGAGCACCCCTTCTCCTCTTACTCGCCGCTCTCTGCGCCGGCGTGGCGTCCGCCGGGTCCGCGATCGGAGCCGCTGCAGCACGACCAGCCGTTCAGGGCAAGCCGATCGTGTTCCCGGTGGTCGGTGCGGCGAGGTACGTCGACGACTATGGCGACCCGCGGCCGAACGGGCACCACGCGGGCATCGACATCGTCACCACCTGGCGCTCTGCCGCCGTCGCGGCCGAGGACGGCAGGATCCGACTCTGGACGACCTCCGCGCGCGCCGGTTGCATGCTCTACCTGTACGGCGCGAGCGGAACGACGTATCAGTACATCCATCTCAACAACGACCTCACCCCGAAGCGGGACAACCGAGGCACATGCGTCGCCGGAGTCGCCTATGCGGACGGTCTCAAGGACGGCGCGCGGGTCAAGGCGGGCCAGCAGATCGGCTACAACGGCGACTCCGGCGATGCCGAGGGAATGTTCCATCTCCATTTCGAGGTGCATCCGGGCGACGGCGCCGATGTCGACCCGTTTCCGTACCTGAACGAGGCGACCCGGCTCCTGTTCGCGCTGCCCGCGCAGCCCAGCCGGATGGTGACGCTGGGGCTCAGGGGCGTCGCGGTGTCGGCGGGAGCCGGGGTGCTCGAGCTCTCCGTGACGGGTGTGCGCGTCTGGCCCGGCGGCAAATGGACGCCGATCGAGGCTCGCCCGGTGGAGCTCGGTGTGCCCGAGAACGCGGAGCTCGACGAATCGATCGCCGGACAACTGCTCTCGCCGACGCGCCGCGCACTCGCGTCGCGCCTGTCGCAGCAGCTGACGGTGTTCACCTGGCCCGTGAAGGTGACGCCCGAAGTGATGGCCGGTGCGCCCGGCGCGTTGTCGGCGGAGCGCGTCCGCGCATCCTGAACCAGTGCTCAGCGGACTCGGGCCGTCAGGCCGTCGTGGCGCCGCGCAGGAAGTCGACGATCTCGCTTGTCGGCGCCCCCGGGGTGAACACGGCTGCGACGCCCTGCTCCTTCAGCTCGTCGGCGTCGTCAGTCGGGATCGTGCCGCCGACGATGACGAGGACATCATCCGCGTCGGCGGCGCGCAATCCCGCGAGGATGCGCGGAACGAGAGTCATGTGCGCTCCCGACAGGATCGAGATGCCGACGGCGTCCGCGTCCTCCTGGATCGCCGTCTCGACGATCTGCTCGGGCGTCTGATGCAAACCGGTGTAGATCACCTCCATGCCGGCGTCCCGCAGAGCGCGAGCGATGATCTTGGCGCCCCGGTCGTGGCCGTCGAGCCCGGGCTTCGCGATGACCACGCGTATCTTCCGCTCCACCTGGGCAGTATACGAGCGTGAAATTCACGGTCATCGGGTGCTCCCCGGCGTGGCCCAACCCCGGTGGCGCCCATTCCGGCTACCTGCTGGAGTCGGACGGCAAGCGGCTCCTCGTCGACTGTGGGCCCGGCGTGCTCTCGAGGCTGCGTGAGACTCAGGCGTGGCCGCACGTCGATGCGATCGCGATCACCCACTTCCATCTCGACCACTGGGGGGACCTCGTGCCGTGGGTCTGGGGCGCGATGTATCGCGCCGGCGGTGTCGCCATCGGCGATCGGCCGGAGCTCTGGGTGCACGCGGGCGGCCGTGGAATCCTGGAGCAGTTCGGGGAGCGCTTCGGGTTTCCGGACATGTTCGACTGGGTGTTCACGGTCCGCGAGTACGCCCCGGACACTGCCTTCGCCGTGCCGGGCTTCGAGGTCGAGCCCCGCCGGCTACCGCACTACATGCTCGAGACGTACGGGTTTCGGCTGTCGGGCAACGGGTCGACGATTGCCTATTCGGGAGACAGCGGGCCGAGCAAGCGTCTGGCCGAGCTGGCGCAGGGATCGGACCTGTTCGTCTGCGAGGCGACGTTGAAGCACCGAAAGGACGACGGGCAGCCGCGCGGCCATCTGAGTGTCGACGAGGCGACTGCTGCGGCGGAAGCGAGCGGCACGAAGCGCTTGCTGATCACCCATCGCCCGGCCGAGCTGACGGTGCCCGCCGGGATCGAGCGCGCCTACGACGGGCTCGAGCTCGAGCTCTGAGGGAACACGGGCTCAGAAGACCGGCGTCTCACGCCAGGTTCCCCAGGTCTCCCGCAGGGCGTCACAGATCTCGCCCATCGTCACGTCCGCCCGAGCCGCGTCGACGATCGGCGGCATCAGGTTCTCGGTGCCGGCCGCGGCACGGCGCAGCGCGGCGAGTGCTGACGCAGCAGGCCCGGGGTCGCGGCGCTCACGCACCCCGCGGACGCGCGCGATCTGTTGCTGCTCGAGCGCGGGGTCGATCTTGAGCGTGGGGATCGTCTCCTCGTCCGCGACCGTGTGAGCGTTGACGCCGACGACGAGGCGCTGCCCTGATTCGACCTCCGACTGATAGCGGTACGACGCCTCGGCGATCTCGCGCTGCGGGAAGTTCTGCTTGATCGCCTCGACCATGCCGCCGAGCTGCTCGATCCGGTCGAAATAGGCGTACGCCTCCGCTTCGAGCCGGTTCGTCAGCGCCTCGACGTGCCACGCGCCGCCGAGCGGATCGATCCGTTGACGACGCCCGTCTCGTGCGCGATCACCTGTTGCGTCCGCAGGGCCAGCCGCACAGCGTCCTCGGTCGGCAGGGCAAGCGCCTCGTCGTAGGAGTTCGTGTGCAGCGACTGCGTGCCGCCGAGCACCGCTGCCAACGCCTCGATCGCGGTGCGCGCGACGTTCACCAGCGGCTGCTGCCACGTGAGCGAGACGCCCGCGGTCTGGGCATGGAAGCGCATCAGCAGGCTGCGGTCGCTCTTGGCGCCGTAGCGGTCGCGCAGCACCGTCGCCCAGATCCGCCGCGCCGCCCGGTACTTCGCGATCTCCTCGAAGAAGTCGATGTGCGCGTTGAAGAAGAACGAGAGGCGCGGCGCGAACTCGTCGATGTCGAGACCGCGTTCGAGCGCCCACTCGACGTATGTGAACCCGTCCTGCAGCGTGAACGCGAGCTCCTGCGCCGCCGTCGAGCCCGCCTCGCGGATGTGGTAGCCGGAGATCGAGATGGGATGCCACAGGGGCATCTCGCGTGGTGCAGAACTCGATCATGTCCGTGACCAGCCGCATGCTCGGCTCCGGCGGGAAGATGTATTCCTTCTGCGCGATGTACTCCTTCAGGATGTCCGTCTGGATCGTCCCGCGTAGCGCCCCACGTGGCACTCCCTGCTCTTCCGCGACGACGAGGTAGAACGCCAGCAGAATCGCGGCCGGCGCGTTGATCGTCATCGACGTCGACACGCCGCCGAGCGGGATCCCGTCGAACAGCCGCCGCATGTCCTCCAGCGAGTCGACCGCCACGCCCTCACGGCCGACCTCGCCGAGCGAGCGAGCGTGATCAGAGTCGAGCCCCATCAGCGTCGGCATGTCGAATGCCGTCGACAGACCCGTCTGCCCGTGCTCGAGCAGAAAGCGGAAGCGCTCGTTCGTCTCCTCCGCCGTCCCGAACCCCGCGAACTGCCGCATCGTCCACAGGCGCCCGCGGTACATCGACGGGTACACGCCGCGCGTGAAAGGAAACTGGCCCGGGTACCCGAGATCCCGGTCGTGGTCGAGATCGAGGTCTGCCGGCTTCGACAGCGGCTCGACGTCGAGACCGGAGATCGTCGAGAACAGCTGCGGCTCACGTTGCGGTGTCCGTGCGTACCGCTCGCGCCAGACCTCGAGGCCGCTCCCGTGCTCGGTTTGCGCCATCGGGCCGATCGTAGCTCGGAACCGTGGATCGAGCACGGCGGACGGCCCCCGAGCCCCGTCCGCCGTGCTGCGTGTCGGTTCCACCGCTCCGCGGGCTCCGTGCCCGTCGAGTCGTTGCGGGCGCCCGGCGTGCCGCATGCTCCGGACGTCCGCTCGGGCATACCGTATGCCCCGTCGGGGTGACTGCAATCCTCCGATCGAGGGGTCACCGACTGCCGTCCCTCCATCGAGGGAACAGGCACCACGTCACGACGTCCGATGTGCTCATGGATGAGGCGCATCGCACTGTTTCTGACGGTCCTGAGTGCGATGGGCATCGCCGCCGCCTCGTCTTCGGGGTCGACATCCTCGTCCGCAACCACCGAGCGCCTGCCTGCTGTCGAAGCCGGGATCCTCCATCGGCTCAACGTCGTGCGCGCGGCGAACGGCATGCGCCCGCTCGCAGTCTCCGGCGCCCTGCAGGACGCTGCGGTCTCGCATTCGCGGGCGATGCTTCAGGGCGGGTTCTTCGAGCACGAGTCGCCCGACGGGACGTCGTTCGGCACGCGCCTGCGGAAGTTCTACTCGCCCAAGGGGTTCGATAGCTGGTCGGTCGGCGAGAACCTCCTGTTCGCGTCCTCCGTCACGACTCCCAGCGAGGTGATCGAGGCGTGGATGCAGTCGCCCGAGCATCGGGACAACATGCTCACGGCGCGTTGGCGCGAGGTCGGGATCGCCGCCCTCCAGGCCACGAGCGCGCCGGGCGCATTCGGGGACGAGCCCACCTTTCTCGTCACGATGGACTTCGGTGTGCGCGGCCGCAGGAGCGCTGCCGCCGTCAGCATCACCGCCAAGGGCTAGGCTCAGCTAGGTTCACGCTGTCGACGGGGGTACGGACTGGCGCACGGCTCGGGGGAGCAGGAGCGGATCGGGCGCCGTCGAATCGCGGGGTGCGTCGGCGGTCCTCGCTCCGAATTCGACGGCTGAGGGCTGGGATCGTCGGCGCAGACAACCGAGAAACGGATGGACGTGCAAGGAGAGCCTCGCAAGGATCGTGAGTGGGACCACTGGCCGGGGCGCAAGCCTCCGGACGAGCGGCGGCGCGGGAGGCTCATGTCGTTGTTCGGTCCGACAGATCACGGAGAGGCCGAGGTCGAGGCGCTGATCGCGGAGCGTGGCAGGGAGATCGAGGAGCGGACCGAGCAGCTTGCGGCCACGATTACCGATCTCGAGCGCCGCGAGGAGCAGGCAGGCCGGCTGCGCGCGTCGGTCGAGGAGATGTTGCGCCACGGCTCGGCCGAGCTCGACGACCGCCATGCGGAGCTCCACGCGCTCGCCACGGAGCTGGGCACGCGGGAGGAGCAGCTCGCGAGCGCCGAGCACGACCTCGGCGAGCGGAGGCGCGAGCTCGGTGCCGTCGAGCTGCGGCGGGCGGCTGTCGAGCGGCACGAAGCGGCGCTTGCCCAGCGCGAGGAAACGCTCAACCGGATCGCGGCCGAGCTCACGGCGCGTGAGCAGGACCTGGCCGCTGCCGAGACGCAGCTCGAGCAGCTTGCCGAACGGGAACGGGAACTGGATGAGCGCGAGGCTGGGCTGGGCACACGCGAGGTGAGCCTCGAGCACCTCTCGGGCAGCATCGATGCGGAGCGCCGAGCCCTCGAGGAGGCCGTGGCTGCACTGCAGCAACGAGAGCAGGGTCTTGGTGATCTGGAGGCACGGCAGAATGACCTCGACCGTCTCGCGGTTGAGCTCGCTGCACGCGAGTCCGAGCTCGATACGGAGCGCGGAGCGATTGCCGCCGGCCGAGGCGAGCTGGCACGCGCCGTGGCAGCCGTTGCAGGAGGTCTCGGCCTCGGCGGCCATACGGCGGCTGCGGCGATGGGATCGCACGTGCTGTTCGTGCCGGGTGAGCGCTACCGGATCGTGGAGGTCGACGAAGCGGCGCCCATGCCCGGCGCCGAGGTCGAACTGGACGGGGCCCGGTTCAGGGTTACCCGAGCGGGCCGGTCACCGCTTCCGGGAGACGATCGTCCGTGCCTCTACCTCGAGCATCTGATGCCACACGACGAGCTCACCGAGAGCTCCCGTGCGAACGTCGGCGGCTGAGCTCAGCCGTCTATGCGCGGCAGCCGGAACAACGGCAGGGATTTCGTGTGGCCGGGAACGTCTCCGAGCGACTCGATCCGACGTCCGGCCTGACTGACGAGGAACTCGGCAACCGCGATCTCGTCGCTCGCGAATCGCCGCAACCGCATGTCGTACAGCTCGACGAGCCCCCACGCTTCCTCATGGACCTGCAGCGGGAGCATGAGGCACGAGTTCATCTTCAGCTCACGCAGGACGAACGCTTCGGCCGGGTCGAGACCGTCGTCCAGGAACGACAACGCCCGCGACTTGCCGCTCGTCAGCACGTCACGCGTGACGGGAAAGTCATCGATCAGGTATGCCGTCTCGTCGCCGAGGTCGACGTGGCGCAGCGCGTGCTGGGCGGCGTCGAAGAGCCGGTTTCCGATGACCCGTGACAACTGTGCGCCCGTCGCGCCGACGACGAACGTCAACGACATGCCGAGCCGGTGCAGGACGTCCTCGGACGTGGTCTCCTTCCAAATCGCCGAAGCTGCTGCCATGGCATCCTCGAGCGTCGAGGCGTCCGCGCGTGAGACGCCGCGCCGGCGTTCCGCCCCGGCAGCGGCGGGCAGCTCTTCGTCGACGCTGACCCGCAGGATGTCGCGGAACCCGACGACGCGATTCTTTCCGCGCACCTTCGCTTCGTAGAGCGCCTGATCGGCTGCTCGCACGAGCTGGGAGGCCCCGGCGCCGTCGTACGGGTAGGTCGCGATACCGGCGCTCAAGTGGAGCGGAAAACCGGCCTCGTCGAGGCCGCTTGCAAGCGCCGTTCCGAGCTCTGCCGCGATCATCTCGGCCGTCGCAGCATCGGTCCCCGGCAGCATGATCACGAACTCGTCCCCGCCGAGGCGGGCGGGGGAGCCGTTCCCGGGATCGAGCCGGCGCAGGACGTCGCCCAGCTCGCGCAGGAGCGCATCGCCGAACTCGTGTCCGGCGCGATCGTTGACGTCCTTGAAGTCGTCGCAGTCGAGCACGACCAGGCTCAGCGGCTGTCGTTCGCGTTGCGCGACCTCGAGGGCCTGTTCGAGCCGTTCCTCCAGGCCGCGCCGGTTGAGCAACCCGGTGAGGGAATCGGTGAGTGCGCTGCGCCGTTCCTTGCCGAGCGCGACCGCGGCGTCGAGCGAGGCGGCAGCATGCGCGGCGAGCAAGGCAGCGGCTTCGCCCTGTGCCTGCTCGAAGCTCTTCGCGAACCGGCTCGTGCCGGCGAGCACACCGATCTCCTCGCCGTTCGCGCGCAGCGGAAGGAGGACGACCGAGCGTGCCTTCGTGCCGACGAGCTCCGGCAGGCGCATCGTGCTCGTGTCGAGAAGCTCGAGCACGGCCGTCGAGTCGATGCACCGCAGCAACGCCTCGACCGCGGCAGGAGACAGCGGCGCGATGCCCGCATCGGCGGCGCTCCAGTCGACGGTCCCCACGAGACGGCCGCCTTCGTCCCGCAGGAGCACCTGTGTCGTCTCGACAGGGAGCACGCGTGCCAGGGAGCGGACGGTGACCTGGGCAATCGCGAGCGGGTCGCGCAATGAGCTGACGTGCACGAACAGACGGGCGAGCGATGACAGGTCGACCGTCCGGGCATTCCGCAGCGCCTCCACCGCGATCGCCAGCGTGCCTGCCAGCACGGCGACCTCCGCATCGGCTCCCTGCTCGAGGCGCCAGGCGGTTTCGATGTTGACGACGCCGACGATCTCTCCTCCCGACACGAGCGGAATCGCCAGCTCGGAGCTGACGCCCGGAATCACCTCGACGAAATCGGGGTCATTCGAGACGTCGACGGCAAGCTGGGGCTCGCGCGTCCGCACCGACCGGCCGATCACGCCGCCGTCGAGTGGGAGGCCGTCGGGGATCATCGCGTGGCCTCGCGTTCCCACCGACCACAGCTGTCCGTGCTCGAGCACGAATGCTGCCACGAGCGCGGCGTCGAGGCCGTCGTGGAGCGCGTCGATCGCGGCATCGACGGCGGCCGCCGGATCGGATGCGGCACCGACCGCGTCGGCCGCAGCCAGGCAGGCGGCGCCCAGCCGGCCAGGGGTGTACGCGACGGTATCCGTCAGAGGCGATGCAGGATCGCGCATGCGGGAGTGAATCGGCATGTTGACGGTATTGCTTGACGCTCCTAAAGGGGGTTTCGGGCCGTGGGTACGGCCAAAAAGGCCGAACTCAGACGATCGCCGCCGCCTCGAGCGCGAAGACACAGCCGACGAGCGCAAGCGTGACACCGAGCGCGACGCGTAGGAAACGCTCGTCCAGGCGGCCCGTCGCATGCGCGCCGAGCCACGCACCCGGGATCGCGCCCGCCAGACCGGCGGCGAGTAGCCGCCACTGGATGTCCGTGGTCGCCGCGTGCGTGACAAAGCCCGCCATACCGAGCCCGAACCCGACGACGAGGTTCGTTCCTGCAGCCCGGCGCACGTCGAGACCGATCGAGCGGATCAGCGCCGGCATCCGCAGCGTCCCGAGGATGACGCCCACGGCGCCGCCGACAGCCCCGATCCCGAACCCGTAGCCGACCGCGGGCGCCAGCCGCACCTTCGCGCGAGCACGCGGCTTCACAGGTCTCAAAGCCACGTCGATGCCGCTCCACACGAGCACCGCGGCGATCAGCCCGTACAGCAGCCGCTGCGGGACGTCGCCTGCCAGCAACGTTCCGGCGACGGCGCCGGCCATCGAGGGCGGCGCCATCCATGCGATGACGCGCCAGTCGACGCGGTGCTCGCGTGCGTGTCTGAGCCCTCCTGCGCCGGCGGCGGCGGCGGAGATCGCGATGTTCGTGCCTGCCCCGGCGCTGGGATCTCCCGCGGCGACGAGGATCAACGGCAGCCGCAGCGTGCCGAGCACCAGACCGAGAGCAGAGCCGACGTAGCCCGCGATGAACGAGCCGGCGAACGCTAGCGCGAGTCGCCAGGCTTCCAGAGGGGCTCCTCGACCTGGGCGAGCGCGTTGGCTGCACGGGCCAGGATGAACAGGAGATCGGAGAGCCGATTCAGGTAGACGAGCACGAGCGGGTTGAGCTCATGCTCCTCGGCCGCCAGGAGGGTCTCGCGCTCCGCGCGCCGGCAGACCGTGCGTGCGACGTGGAGCCGGGCCGCCGTTTCGGTGCCGCCCGGGAGCACGAAGCTCTTCAGCTCGGGCAGCAGCTCGTTGAAGCTGTCACAGAGCGACTCGAGCGCGTCGACCGTGCCCTGCTCGACGCGCAACCTGCCCTCGATCTCGGCGGGAACCGAAAGGTCGGCGCCGACGTCGAACAACTCGTTCTGGACCCGCTCGAGCGCGGGACGAAGCTGGGAGGGGCAGTTGCCTGCGAGGACCGTGCCGAGGTGCGAGTTGAGCTCGTCCGTCGTCCCGTACGCGGCGATGCGCCCGTCGAGCTTGGACACCCGCGAGCCGTCACCGAGCGATGTCTCTCCCCCGTCGCCGCCGCGAGTATAGATCCGCGTCAGGCGTACCGGCTCGTCCCGTGCCCTCGCCATCGCGGTCAGAGTACAGACGGGGCAACGCGCCCCTCGTGCTGGGCAAGAATGTTGCGAGCGATCACGATGCGCTGGATCTCGCTCGTGCCTTCGTAGATCTCGGTGATCTTCGCATCGCGGTAGTAGCGCTCGACGGGGAACTCGCGCGTGTAGCCGTAGCCGCCGAGCACCTGGATCGCCTCTTGCGTGACGTGGACGGCGGTGCGAGAGGCGTGGAGCTTCGCCTTGGCGCCCTCAGCCGTGTGCGGGTGGCCGTTCTGCTTCAGCCATGCCGCGCGGTACGTGAGCCAGCGGGCAGCGTCGATCTCGGTTGCCATGTCGGCGAGCTTGAACTGGATCGCCTGGAAGTCGGCGATGCGCTTGCCGAACTGGCGGCGCTCGACCGCATAGGCACGGGCCTCGTCGTACGCCGCCTGCGCGATCCCGACGGCCTGCGCGGCGATCCCGATGCGTCCGCCGTCGAGGGTGTGCATCGCCACGGTGAATCCCCGATTGACATCGTGCAGAAGCCTGTCGGCGCCCACCCTGGCGCCCGCGATGGTGATGTCGGCAGTGGAGGACGAGTGGAGGCCGAGCTTCTCCTCCTCCCGGGTCACCTCGACCTGGTCGGCGTCGAGCAGGAACGCGCTCACGCCCCGCGCGCCGTGGGTGCCTGCGTCCGTGCGAGCGAACACCAGGAACGTGGATGCGTGACTGCCGTTGGTGATCCACTGCTTCGAGCCGTTCAGCACCCAGCCGTCGCCGTCGGCGACGGCGCTCGTCCGAAGTGCGCCTGCGTCCGAGCCCGAGTCCGGTTCGGTGAGCGCGAACGCCCCGAGGACGCTCCCGCTGGCGAGGCCGGGCACGAACCGCTCACGCTGCTCATCCGTCCCGAACGCGATGATGGGCAGGGTGACGGCGCTCGTGTGGACTGCCACCGTGACACCGACACCGGCATCGGCCCGCGACAGCTCCTCGAGCACGAGCACGTAGGCGAGGAAGTCGGCGCCTGCGCCCCCGAGCTCCTCGGGAACGCATATCCCCATCAGCCCGAGCTCACCGAGCTTCGAGAACAGCGGTAGCGGAAAGGTGTGATCGCGATCCCAGGCCGAGGCGTGAGGCGCGATCTCGGCGGCCGCGAAATCGCGCGCCATGGCCTGAATCTCCCGCTGTTCAGGAGTGAGCGAGAAGTCCATTCGCGGCCGAGTATAGTCGCGAGCAGTCCGGGCTCCCGGCCCACATTCTTCCTGCTCTTGGCCCTTTTCGCAGACGGGCGCCGAGCGCCTGCCGCCCTTCAGCCCTCGCCTCGCAGCCGGCGGTAGGTGGGCCCGCCGCGCCGGCGCGCCGTGCGGCAGCGTCACTCGTAGCTGTAGAACCCGTGACCGCTCTTCCGTCCGAGCCGTCCTGCTGCGACATGCTCGCGTAGGAGCGGGCACGGCGCGTACCTCGGGTCGCCGAGGCCCTCGTGCAGCACATCCATGATCGAGACGCAGGTGTCGAGTCCGATCAGGTCGGCGAGCGCCAGCGGGCCGATCGGATGTGCGAACCCGAGCCTGGCGATCGTGTCGATCGCCTCGGCTTCGGCGACACCTTCGAGCAGTGCAAAGGCCGCCTCGTTGATGAACGGCATCAAGATCCGGTTGGACACGAATCCCGGCGAGTCGTTCACCTCGGCGGGGACCTTCCCCAGATCCGATGCGAGCCGGACGATCGCAGCCGCCGTCTCATCCGAGGTCAGCTTCCCGCGGATCACCTCCACGAGCTCGAGCAGGGCCACGGGATTGAAGAAGTGCATGCCGATCACCCGGTCAGGCCGCGACGTGGCCGCTGCGAGGGACGCGATCGGGATCGAGGACGTGTTGGAGGCAAGGATCGCGGCTGCAGGCATCACAGCGTCCGCGGCGCGGAAGACGTCCTCCTTGGCGGTCCTGTCCTCGACGATCGCTTCTATCATCAGGTCGGCGGACTCGAGTGCGTCCACAGCCGAGACGCGCCCGAGCACGTCCCCCGCCGGAGGGCCGCCCTTCTGCTCGAGCTTTTCGAGGCTCGCGCGCATGGCGCCCAGGCCCCGCTCGACGGCCCCCGGGAACGGATCGTGCAGAAGCACGTGTCGCCCGGAGGCGGCGACGACCTGCGCGATGCCGGCGCCCATCTGACCGGCCCCGACGACCAGAACGCGCTCGAATGTCACGGCGCGAGGCTACCGGCCGAGCCCGACTGCTTGCGCCGCACCCTTCTGATCGAGTACCAGAGGACAGCGGCGAGGATGACGATGCCGATCAGAAGCCTCACGGCATTCCCTTGCGGCTTGTCGACCTCGGCGAGGACGGCTCCCGGGTCGGTGATGCCGCACCTGGTCGTGTACCACCCGCTCGACGTCCGGCTCATCAGGATGCCGGCAGCAACATCCGACGGCACGCGGATGCCGCCGTTCCTGCCGAGCACGGGGATGCGAACGTCGACGGTGCGCTGGAGGTCGCCCTTGACCTCCTGATCGACGGAGAACGTGTAGATCCGCTGCGAGATCCCTGCGCTCGAAACCGCTCGGGATCCGGTCGCGCGGCCGACGAAGACCGCCTCTGCCTGGTCGATGCGATCCTGCAAGGGCGTCTGCGGGCATGTGTACGCAGCCGCCCCTCCCGCTGTCGTGAGGGCGGCCAGAGTCGCCACGATGAGCGCGGCCCGGAACAGCGCTAGACCTCGAGCAGCAGAGCGTCGCCCTGTCCACCGCCCGAGCAGATCGCGGCCAGGCCGAGCCCTCCGCCGCTACGCCGCAGCTCGTGGACGAGCGTGGCCACGATGCGGCCCCCCGAAGCACCGATCGGGTGTCCGAGCGCGACAGCTCCGCCGTTGACGTTGACCAGCTCCTCGTCGGCACCAAGCAGCCGCGTCGAGTGTCTGGCGACAGAGGCGAATGCCTCATTGATCTCCACTCGTTTCACGTCGGCGATCGAATTGCCGGCCTCCGCCAGCGCTGCGGCGGCGGCCTTCGCCGGAGTGCGCGCCAGGTACGCGAAGTCGTCTGCGACGGTGCCCTGCGCCAAGATCGTGGCGAGCGGCTCGAGGCCGTGACGCATGGCGTACTCGTCGGAGCACACAATCACGCACGAGGCCCCGTCGTTCACCCCGGGTGCGTTCCCCGCCGTCGTCGTGCCGTCGGGATCGAAGACCGGTTGCAGTGTCGCGAGCTGCTCGAGAGTGGAATCGCGCCGGACGCTTTCGTCTGCCGTGACGTCGCCGACGGCGACGATCTCGTCCTGGAAGCGGCCTGCATCCTGCGCGGCTGCCGCCCGTGCCTGGGAACGTGCGGCCCATTCGTCCTGCTCCCTGCGTGTGATGCCGAGCTCACGCGAGACGCGAGAGGCCTGGACGACCATGTGATCGCCGTCGAAGGTCGAGGTGAGCCCGTCGAAGACCATGTGGTCGATCACCTCGCCGTTGCCGAGCCGGTAGCCGAAGCGCGCCTTCGGCAGCAAGTAGGGAGCGTTCGACATCGACTCCATGCCCCCCGTGACGACGACATCGTGGCGCCCGGCACGGATCATCAGATCCGCGATCTGGATCGCGCGGACCGACGAGGCACACACCTTGTTGATCGTGTCGGCCGGTACCTCCTTCGCAAGTCCCGCACCGACGGCTGCCTGACGGGCGGGAGCCTGGCCGACCCCGGCCTGCAGAACCTGGCCCATGACGACGTAGCCGACGGCGGCCGGGTCGATGCCGGAGCGTTCGAGGCCGGCGCGGATCGCGAGCGCCCCGAGCTCGGTCGACGAATGCTTCGCAAGACCGCCGCCGAGCTTGCCGAACGGAGTGCGAACGGCTCCGACGATCACTGTCCGGGTCACGATCTCAGCGTACCGGCGACCCTGACGCTGCCGAGCCGGCGGCTCGGCCCCCAGAACGGAGAGGGTTGTTCAGCGAAGAAACGAGATGCCGGGCGCCAGCGACCGCACATGTGACTCGACCAGCCCGATCGCTGCGGCGACGTCGGAGAGCTGAACGATCTCATGTGGGCTGTGCATGTACCGGAGAGGAATGGAGACGAGGCCGACCGGGACGCCCTCCCCCTGCAACGCCTCGGAGTCCGACCACGTGGTCGCGCCTGCCTCGAGCGAATACGGGATCGATCCCGCCTCGGCGGCGTCCCGAAGTCCCGCGCTCAGCGCCGGATGGATGGTGGGGCCTCTGAAGATCGTCGGGCCGCCGCCGAGCCGACTCTGTCCCCATTCGCCGGAGTCGGCCCCAGGGGCGTCGGCCGCATACGTGACGTCGAGCACAACGGCGGCGTCGGCCTCGACGGCGCGAGCAGCGACGGCGGCGCCGCCGGCCAGCACCGTCTCCTCGAGCGCGTTGACCACGAGCGCGGTGTCCCACGCCGGCGGATCGGCGGCGAGCCTGCGCGCCACCTCCAGCGCCGCATACACACCGGCCCGGTTGTCGAGCGACTTCGACATGAGGCGACCTCCGGCCAACTCGACCGGCTCCCCGGTCAGAACGAGCGAGTCGCCGGGCTCGATCAGCGCCAATGCCTCACCCGAGTCGGTTGCTCCGATGTCGAGCCGGACGTCGGTCCACGCCGGCGCGGTGTCTCGGGACCCGTTCCTGACGACAACGCCCGGGACCTCCCCAGCCCGTCCCAGCACGACGACGCGCCTGCCGACAGCGAGGCCCGCGTCCCAGTTTGCGACCCTCGCGACAGACGCGAGCCCGTCGTCGTGGACGTGCGTGACGATCATGCCGATCTCGTCCGCATGGGCGTGCAAGGCGAGGGTGCGCCCGCCGGTTGTGCCGGGCACAAGAGCGATCGTGTTGCCGTGGACGTCGCTCCTCACGTCCGCGAACGAGCCGGCCTCGCGGCGGACGACGTGCATGACCGCGTCCTCCATGCCGGAAGGACCGCGGGCCAGCAGCAGCTCGGCGAGGAGTTCGGGGATCGCCACGCGGGAGAGGCTACCGGTCGTCGCCTCAGGTCATACACTGCCCTGCATGCCCCGCGTGTCCGAGCACATGGCGACGGAGCTGCTCGTCTTCACCCCCACGACACCGATCGTCGAGGCGGTGCGGAGCATGGATGCGAGGCGCGTCGGAGCCGTGCTCGTGCTCGAGAGCGGGCGCCTGCAAGGCGTGTTCACAGAGCGCGATCTGCTGCGCGCCACGGCCCGCGGGCTCACGACCGAGGCGACGGTGGGCGACTGGATGACGCCACACCCGGAGACGATCGAGCCGGACGACACGACGGAGCACGCTGCAGTGCTGATGATCCACGGCGGCTTCCGCCATCTCCCCGTCGTCGAGGCCGGAGCAGTGGTGGGGATCCTCTCGATCCGCGACCTGATGCAGTCCGTGCTCGATGACGCCGCCCCCCGCGGCGTCTGACCACTACGAGCGGGTCTACATCGGAGACATCATCCCCGACGAGGGGTCGGTCAGCCCCGGCACGCTCTCGGGCGCGACGGTGATCCAGAGGCCGAGTGCGACGAGCGCGACGGCCACCACCTGCGTCAGCCGCTCCCCGAAGGGCAACAGCTTCTCCGCCGCGATCACGCCCGCGATGATCGCCATCCACAGCACGCTCATGACGCCGAGCACGAACAGGATCACCATCAGCCCGGCGCAGCAGCCGATGCAAATCGCGCCGTGTTCGCCGCCCATCCGGAGCGCGCCGAGGCGCCCTTCGTGCCAGCCGTGCATGACGAAGTGGAGCGGCGTGCGGCAATGGCGCAGGCAGGCGCGTTTGAGCGGGGTCAACTCGTAGAGGCCCGCCGCGATCACCGTGATCCCGGCGACGACGGGGCCGCTTCTGTCCCACGCGAGCACCCCACCTGCAACCGACGCGAGTAGGCGGTCGACCCCGAATGCGACGACGCCGACCGAGAGCCAGGCGCCGAGGTAGCCGGCGACGAAGATCCAGGGCGACACGTACGCCCGCCCACGCTCTCCCCGGCCGACTGCGATCCGCGAAAAGGTGAGGATCATGGGCGCTGCCGACGGCAGCATCATCGCGGCCGACATCGTCAGCCAGAACCCGACGTACCAGCCGAACGTGCCGAGATCGGTGCCGGGGCCACCGTCCATCCCTTGCATCCACCCGGCGAGCACCGGCCAGAGCACGAGCGCCACGACGAGCAGGATGACGACCGGCAGCGGCACGAGCACCGACCGGCGCGGGGCTGTGAGCAATCAGGCGCTCCAGGCGAAGTCGCGGTAGTGCGCGTTCTTCCCCGTGTTGTCGAACGAGAGCCCGTAGTCGGGATCGTCGTACCAGCCCTTCACGCTCTGCGCGATCGGCAGGCTCGTCCCCATGGGGTGGAAGACGTTGACGATCTCCATCACCGGGCTGTTCGGTGCGCGTATCCCTTCGACCTCGAACTCCATGATCCCGGGAACCCCGACGCGATAGTGCGTCTCGGACGACTCGTAGTCGATCGGCACGAACTTGACGCCCAACTGCTCGCCGATCAGCGAGCCGAGCATCTCGGGCGGCCCTCCTTCGGTGCCCGACAGGATTGCGCCGAGCGCCTCGCGCTGTGTCGCGTCGGCGCGCTCGTCGATGTAGACGGCGACGCGCCAGTTGCCTTCGCTCATCACCTGCGGTGTGTCGGCGACGAGGATGAAGTTGAGGCCGTCGAGCGAGACGCCGTCCCGTGAGCCACGCTCGATGTGGATGATCAGTGGCACCTGGCAACGCTCGTTGTCGGCGGGGCCCTGCAGCGACGACGTGATACAGGGGCAGAGAATGTCGCAGTTGCAGTTCTCGAAGTACTCGCCTGTGATCTCCCAACTCATGGCTTCTCCTCACTCGGGGCGAGAATCACAATAGGAAACCTGGCTCCACGAGGCAAGGCCGGCCGGGCGCCTTTCCCGCGGGACCGATCTCGGGTACGCTCTCGGCGATGATCTCCGCTCGCACCTGGGCCTGGTGGCGCCGTGGGCGATGCGGGAGCGTGCGCTAGGCCAGAGCACCCACCTGTTTTGCCCGAGACCTCCCCCCGGAGGTCTTTTTCGTTTCGGAGACCGATGACGACGACGATCAACACCGACCTCCTCACCCCGCTCGGGGCGTACCTGCGCCTGCGCGATGCGGGAGCCGCGAGCTTCATTCTCGAGTCGGTCGAGCGGGGACGGCTCGGCCGTCATTCGTGGATGGGTGCCGGCTCGCGGATCGTCGCTCTCGATGAAGCCGAGCAGCTGGGGCTGCCCGTCGTCGGCTACCTCGCCTACGACCACGTGGCGAGACTCGAGCCGACCGTGCCGCTGCCCGGCGAAGGCCGTGGGCTGCCGGAAAGCCGCCTCGTCGTCTGCGAGACGCTCGTGCGGTTCGACCACGGCGCCGGCACCGCGGAGGTGCTCGCCGGGAATCGGGACGAGATCGCGGGCAGGCTCGAGGCCGGGATTCCCTGGCGGCGAGAGCCGCGCGGAACCGCCGGCCCCGTGCTCCGCACGCCTACTCAGGAGCGGTACGAGGAGATGGTGCGGACCGTCAAGGAGCACATCGTGGCGGGCGACGTGTTCCAATGCGTGCCGTCGCAGCGGGCCGAGCGGCCCACGTCCGCCTCGCCGCTCGACGTGTACCGCGCCCTGCGGCGGGTCAACCCCTCGCCGTACCTCTTCCTGCTCGAACTGGACGGCGTCGCGCTCGTCGGCTCCTCGCCCGAGCGCCTCGTCGCATGCGAGAACGGCCGCGCCAGCCTCTGTCCGATCGCGGGCACGACCGAGCCGACCGAAGGCGACGTCGAACGCCTGCTGTCCTCCGAGAAGGACCGCGCGGAGCACGTCATGCTCGTCGACCTCGGTCGCAACGACCTCTCCCGCGTCTGCCGGGCGGGGACCGTGCACGTCGCGCGCAGCATGGAAGTGGAGCGGTTCTCGCACGTCTCGCACCTGGTCTCCGAGGTGGTCGGCGAGCTTCGTGAGGGTGTCAGCGCATTCGACGTCCTGCGGGCCTGCTTCCCGGCGGGCACCGTCTCGGGCGCCCCGAAGGTGCGGGCGATGCAGCTGATCTCCGAGCTCGAGGGCTTCAGGCGCGGTCCGTACGCGGGCGCGGTGCTGTACTCGCTGCCGGACGGGACGATGGATGCGTGCATCGCTCTGCGTACGATCGTGATGTCCGGGGGCGTCGCGTACCTGCAGGCGGGCGCCGGAGTCGTGGCAGACTCGGAGCCGACCGCCGAGCACGAGGAGTGCCTGAAGAAGCTGGCGGCGCTGGAGGCCGCGATCGACCTCGCCGAGAAGGAGTTCGGATGACGGACGGAGCCAAAGGCGGGCAGGGCGCGGGAGCGCTCTCATGCTCCTGGGGCGCTGCTCGCGGTGCCGGGCCGGAGGAGACAGTATGGAAATACGGATCCGGAGAGCCCGGTGCCGCGAGCGGCGTCAAACCGTCGCGGAGCCCGGCTCTGCCCGGCGGGAGCGAAGGGCGGCCAGGGGCGTGAGAGCGCTCTCAGGTTCCTGGGGCGCTGCTCGCGGTGCCGGGCCGGAGGAGACAGTATGGAAATACGGATCCGGAGAGCCCGGTGCCGCGAGCGGCGTCAGCCCGTCGCGGAGCCCGGCTCTGCCGGGCGGGAGCGAAGGGCGGCCAGGGGCGTGAGAGTTTTGATGGTGGATAACTATGACTCGTTCACGTACAACCTCGTGCACCTGTTCGAGGAGCTGGGCGCGGAAGTGGTAACCGTGCGCAACGACGCGATCACCGTGCAGCAGGCGCTGGACGGGTCCTTCGACCGGCTCGTCGTCTCCCCCGGTCCCGGCCGCCCCGAGCACGCGGGCGTCTCGATCGAGATCATCCGCGCGCTCGGCCCGACGACGCCGACACTCGGCGTCTGCCTCGGGCACCAGGCGATCGTGGAGGCGTTCGGCGGCCGCATCGGCCAGGCGAAGGCGTTGCTGCACGGGAAGGCGAGCACCATCACCCACGACGGCGAAGGCGTGTACGCGGACCTTCCGCAGGAGGTTGCGGTGGGGCGCTACCACTCGCTGTCGGCGGTCGAGGTGCCCGAGGCGCTCGAGGTTACGGCCCGCACCGAGGACGGCGAAGTGATGGGAGTGCGGCACCGGATGCTGCCGATCGAGGGCGTCCAGTTCCACCCGGAGAGCGTGCTCACTCCACTCGGACCGCAGATGGCGAAGAACTTCGTGGAGCACCCGTGATCGCCGGCGTCGTCGAGCGGCTGCGCGACGGTCACGACCTCGGCCGGGACGACGCACACGCCGTCATGGGCGTCGTCATGGCCGGCGAGGCGAGCGACACCGAGATCGCCGAGCTGCTCGTCGCCCTGCGCGACAAGGGCGAGACGGCAGAGGAGATCGCCGGGTTTGCCGACGCGATGCGCGAGCATGTCGTGCCCGTGCGCCCGCGGCGAACGCCGATCGTCGACATCGTCGGCACGGGCGGCGACGGGGCGCACACGTTCAACATCTCGACGGCCGCCGCACTCGTCGCCGGCGCCGCCGGAGCGGCCGTGGCAAAGCACGGCAACCGCGCGGCGAGCTCGCTCTGCGGCTCCGCCGACGTGCTCGAAGAGCTCGGCATCGTGCTCGAACAGCCCCCTGAGCGGATCGCGCAGTCGATCGACGAGCTCGGCTTCGGATTCATGTTCGCACGGGTCCACCATCCGGCGATGCGCCACGCAGCAGCGGTGCGGCAGCAACTGGGGACACGCACCGTCTTCAACATTCTCGGTCCGCTCGCGAACCCGGCAGGAGCACACGACGGGGTGTTCGGCGTCTACACGGCCGATCTCGCCCGCACGTACGCGGAGGCGCTCGCCGGCCTCGGCGCGCGGCATGCCTTGGTGGTGCACGGTGAGGGCGGCATCGACGAGCTCACACCCTCCGGCACCAACCTCGTCGTCGAGGTGGTCGACGGTGACGTGCGCGAATGGGAGCTCGACCCCCGCACGCTCGGCATCTACCCGGGTGACCTCGACGGACTGCGGGGAGGCTCACCGGCAGACAACGCGGCAACGGTGCGCGCCGTGCTCGGGGGCGAGGCAGGAGTGCGCAGGGACGCCGTCTTGTTGAACGCGGCGGGCGCGCTCGTCGCGAGTGGGCTCGCGGGTGATCTCGGCGAGGGCATCGGGCTGGCGACGGAGACGATCGACTCGGGTGCCGCGAGCGAGCGTCTGCGGGAGCTCGTGCTGTTCTCGACGGAGGAGATCTGATGGGGCGGTTCGTCGACGCGCTCCGGGCACCCGGCCTCGGCGCGATTGCCGAGATCAAGCGCCGTTCGCCGTCGGCCGGCGATCTTCGTCCGGATGCCGACCCGGCCGCGATCGCTCCCGCCTATGCCGGCGCGGGGGCGGCCGCCATCTCCGTGCTCGTCGACGAGCGCTTCGGCGGCACGTGGGACGACCTCCGGTCGGCCCGCGCCGCGACCGACGCCCCGCTGCTGGCCAAGGGGTTCTTCTCCACAGACGACCACCTTCGCACCGCCAGGGAGGCGGGCGCCGACGCAGCTCTCCTCCTGCTCAGAGATCTCGATGACGGGCAAGCGGCGCATCTGCTGCGGATCGCCGCCGGCCTCGGTCTCGACACCCTCGTCGAGGCGCATGACGCACCGGAGCTCGAGCGAGGGATAGCGCTTGGTGCACAGGTGCTCGGCGTCAACGCGCGCGACCTGGCGACATTCGCGATCGACCGGAGCGCCCAGCTCGAGCTCGTCGCCCGCATCCCGCGCGACCGCATCGTGATCGCCGAAAGCGGCATTCACACCCGCGCCCAGGGTGCCGCCGCCGAGCTCGCCGGCGCCGATGCCGTGCTCATCGGCTCCGCCCTGATGCGGGCCGCCGATCCCGCCGCGAAGCTCGCCGAGCTGCTCTCGCGCCCGCTCGTGAAGGTGTGCGGGCTGACGCGCGAGGACGATGTCGCCGCCGCAGCCGAAGCGGGTGCGGACATGGCCGGATTCATCCTCGCACCGGAGAGCCCGCGCGCTGCGACGGGCGTCTTGCGCGTGCCCGACGGGATGCTCTCGGTCGCGGTCTGGGTCGGTGAGGCCGGCGAGAGCGGCGCCGACCTCGACCAGGTGCACACGGTCGAAGCCGGCAAGGTGCGGGGGCGCGAAGCCGTCCTTCTCCGCGGCGGCGAACAGGTCGCCCGCGTACTCGATCTGCCTTGGGAGGGGACCGACCCCGACCACTGGCGCACCGCCGCACGCGCCGAAGGGCGCATCGTGCTTGCGGGCGGGCTCGGCCCCGAGAACGTCCGCGAGGCAATCGCCGCGGTCCGGCCGTGGGCGGTCGACGCAGCATCGTCGCTCGAGCGCTCGCCGGGAATCAAGGACAACGACAGGGTGAGGCGATTCGTGGAGGCAGCCCGATCATGAGTGCGACCGATCAAACCTATGGGCCCTACGGGGGACGCTACGTGCCGGAGACGCTCATCCCGGCGCTCGACGAGCTCACCGACGCCTGGGAAACGGCGCTCGCCGACCCCTCGTATCGCGCGGAGCTCGACGAGCTCGGCCGGACCTACACCGGCAGGCCGTCGCCGATCACCCTCGCGTCCCGGTTCGCGCCGGGCAAGCGCCTCTACCTGAAGCGCGAGGATCTCAACCACACCGGGGCGCACAAGATCAACAACGCACTCGGCCAGGTCGTCCTCGCGCGACGCCTGGGCAAGACGAGGATCATCGCCGAGACAGGCGCGGGCCAGCACGGAGTCGCGACAGCGACGGCGTGCGCGCGCTTCGGGCTCGAGTGTGTCGTCTTCATGGGCTCGGAGGACATGCGGCGACAGGCTCCCAATGTCGAGCGCATGGGCCTGCTCGGTGCGACCGTGGTTCCCGTCGAGTTCGGTACGCGCACCCTCAAGGAGGCGACGAGCGAGGCGATTCGCGACTGGATCACGAACGTCGAGACGACGCACTACGTGATCGGCTCATGCGTCGGGCCCGCGCCGTATCCGGAGATCGTCCGCGAGCTGCAGGCGGTGATCGGCCGCGAGGCACGTGAGCAGTTGCTCGAGGCCGAGGGAAGCCTTCCGCAAGCGGTGATCGCATGCGTGGGCGGTGGCTCGAACGCGATCGGCATGTTCGCAGGCTTCATCGACGACACGGATGTGCGGTTGATCGGTGTGGAGGCGGCCGGGGCCGCGTCGCTCGGAAGCGGACGTACCGGGGTCCTGCACGGCTCGCGCTCGTCGATCCTGGCCGACAGCGACGGCCAAATTGCGGATGCCCACTCGATCTCGGCTGGGCTCGACTACCCGGGTGTGGGGCCGGAGCACGCGTTTCTCCGCGACAACGGGCGCGCGGAGTATCTGCCGTGCACCGACGACGAGGCACTGGACGCGTTTGCGCGCCTCGCTCGCACGGAAGGCATCATCCCCGCGCTCGAATCCTCCCATGCCCTGGCGCTCGTGGACGGCATCGATGCCCACTACATCGCGGTCTGCCTGTCGGGTCGCGGCGACAAGGACCTCGCTGAGGCGCTCGCCGTCCTCGAGACACGCTCGTGAATCGCAAGACGCTCGTCATCTACCTGATGGCCGGGGCCGAGACTCCGGCCCTGGCCGAGGCCGCGGTCGCGGGCGGCGCGGACATCGTCGAGATCGGCTTTCCATTCTCGGATCCGCTTGCAGACGGGCCTGTCATCCGCGCCGCCGCCGAGAAAGCACTTGCCGCCGGCATGCGCACGAAGGAATGCCTCGAGTGCCTTGCCGCCACGCGTGCCCTCGTCGGCGACACGCCGCTGATTCCGATGACATACGCCTCGTTGCTCGAAGCCTACGGCTGGGAGCGCTTCGAGAGCGATGCGCGCGCCGCCGGAGCAACGAGCTTCATCATCGCCGACACCGCCGCAGGGTCGCGGCCGGAGCTGAAGCGCGTCCAGCTCGTGGCGCCCACATCGACCGACGAGCGCATCGCCCTCGCCGCGCGCGAGACGGACGGATGGCTCTATCTCGTGACGTTGACGGGGACGACGGGCGCGAGGACCGAGCTGTCTGCCGCGCTCGCGGGCCTTGCAACCCGCGCCCGCGCCCTGACAGGCATACCGCTCTACGCCGGCTTCGGCATCTCGACGCCCGAGCAGGCGGCCGCGGCAGCCGAGCTCACGGACGGCATCGTCGTCGGCTCCCGCGCCGTGCAGGTTGCGGACGAAGGGCCCGCCGCGCTGCGCACGTACGTGGCCTCGCTGCGGGCGGCGATCGATCCGCTGCTCTAGCTTCGCCGGGCCAGTCACAATGGAACGATGGACTCCCTCCGCGGACAACTGCTCGTAGCAGCTCCCGACCTGCTCGACCCGAACTTCAGGCGTACGGTCGTGCTCGTGGGTGAGCACGGCGACGAGGGTGCGATGGGCGTCGTGCTCAATCGCCCCTCGCCGGTCACGGTCGATGTCGCGGTGCCGCCCCTGGCGAGCCTCGTCGACATGGACGACGTCGTGCACGTCGGCGGTCCTGTGCAATCGCAGGCGATCGTCGTGCTCGGGGACTTCCACGACCCGGCCGACGCAGCAGCCCTCGTCGTCGGCTCGGTCGGCTTCCTCCGCGGCGAGATCGAGAGTGCCGACGACGTCGGCGCCCTCGAGCGCGCGCGCGTGTTCGCCGGGTATGCGGGCTGGGGACCCGGCCAGCTCGAGGGGGAGATTGCCGAGTCGTCGTGGTTTATCGAGCCCGCGCTCCCCGACGACGTCTTCACCGGCGATCCGGAAGGGCTCTGGAGCGCGGTGCTGCGGCGCAAGGGCGGGCCGTTCGCGGTGCTCGCGACGATTCCGATCGACCCCAGCGCGAACTGACGCTCCTGGTAGGTTTCGAAACGAAACGGTCTATGACGAACGCCCTCTCAACCGCGGTCGCCGCCCGCCTCGATCGCCGTGGGATCCACTACGGCTGGGTCATCGCAGCCGTCTCGTTCTTGACGTTGATCACTGCGGCCGGCTTTCGCTCGACGGTCGGTGTGCTGATCGTGCCGCTGCAGGACGAGTTCGGCTGGTCGCGTGCGACGATCTCCGCCGCCGTCGCGATCAATCTCGTCCTGTACGGCCTGGGCGGGCCGTTCGCGGCCGGCCTCTACGACCGCTTCGGGATTCGCAAGGTGATCGTGCTCGCTCTCGCGACGATCGCGATCAGCTCGACGCTGACGACGCAGATGGATGCGCCCTGGCAGCTCGACGTGCTGTGGGGCGTCGCGAACGGCCTCGCCACCGGCGCAATCGGCGTCACACTCGCGGCCGTGATCGCGAACCGCTGGTTCGTCGAGCGGCGCGGCCTCGTCACGGGCATGCTCACTGCCAGCAACGCCACGGGCCAGCTCGTGTTCCTGCCGCTACTCGGCTGGATCGTCACGGCGCAGGGATGGCGAACGGCTGCGCTCACGGTCTCCTTCGTCGCATTGGCGTTCACGCTTCCGCTCGTCTTCTTCTTCCTTCGTGACAGCCCGGCGGACGTCGGGCTGCGACCGTTCGGCGCCAGCGTCGACGATGCGCCGCTTGCGCAGGTCAACCCGTTCAAGGCGGCGATCGGAGGCCTCGTCTCCGCCTCACGCACCTCGACGTTCTGGCTGCTCAGCGGCAGCTTCTTCGTCTGCGGCGCAACGACGAATGGGCTGATCGGCACGCACTTGATCCCCGCCTCGATGGATCACGGCGTCTCGGAGGTGACGGCCGCCAGCCTCCTCGCCGTGATCGGGGTGTTCGACCTCGTCGGGACTCTGTGCTCCGGCTGGCTCACCGACCGCTACGACCCTCGCTGGCTCCTCTTCTGGTACTACGGCCTTCGAGGGCTGTCGCTGCTCGCGTTGCCGTTCGTGATCGGCTCGGAGAGCCTCGGCATGGTTGCGTTCGTGGTCTTCTACGGCCTCGACTGGGTCGCGACGGTCCCGCCGACCGTCGCGATCACTGCGCAGACCTTCGGCCGGGAGCGTGTCGGGGTCACGTTCGGCTGGATCTTCGGCGCCCATCAACTGGGAGCGGCGTGTGCGGCGTGGGGCGCCGGCGCGGCGCGCACATGGCTCGGCGACTACCAGTCGGCATTCATCATCGGAGGCCTGCTGTCGCTGGTCGCGTCGGGCATGGTGATCCGGATCGTTCGTGCCGTGCCCGGGCGGCCCGTGCCGCACCAGGTGGCTGCCGAAGCTCCTGCATGAGCAGGGCGGCTACGACGATTGCGGTCGCGATCGTCGCGATCGTCGTGCTCGCCGTGCCGCCGCTTGCCTCCGCGCATCCGCGGCTCGTGTCGGTGCCATCGTTCGCCGGCAAGACGATCGCGAACGGCGCGCCGACTGCGGTGACGATCCGCTTCTCGGAGCCGGTCGACCCGGTCGGCGCCGGGATCATGGTGACAGGGCCGACAGGCGCGGACGCCACGACCGGCGCCGTCCATCGGCGGGGCGACACGCTCACCCGTCCGATCGATGCGCGCGAGCGGGGGACGTACGTCGTCGAATGGCTGGTCGTCGGCGCGGATGCGCATCCGGCACGCGGCGCCTTCCTCTTCAGCGTCGGGACGCAGACGCGCTCCGAGCTCCCGGGCGGCAGCCGCGCCGGGGTGACGCTGCAGGCGCTGGCACGCTGGCTGTCGCTCGCCGGCTTCGTACTCGGTTTCGGCATACCTTTCGCGGCTGCGCTCTCGGGAGGCATGACGGAGCGGCTGTGGCGCCTGGTGTCGGTCGGCGTGGTATTGATGGTCGTCGCCGAGCCGGTGGCTCTGCTCGGCCAGACAACGACACTCGCGCCGTCCCGTGCCTTCGACGCAGGGCTCGCCCGCGATGTGCTGTTGACGAGCTACGGGCACATCGCTGGACTGCGCCTCGGCGCAGCGCTTGGGTTGTGGGCCCTCGCCGGCGCCGTCCGCCAGGGCGCGACGCGTGCGCTGTGGGCGATCCCTGCGCTCGGTGCAGTCCTCGCCCTTGTTCACGCGGACGCGTCGCACCGGATCGCCGGGCTCCCCCGCTCCCTGTCGCTCCTGCTCGCGGCAGCGCATGTTGCGGCATTCGGAGCGTGGCTCGGGTGCGTGCTCGTCGCGATCCTCGCAGGCCGGGGACGAGTGCTCGCACGCCACGCGACGACGGCGGCGCTCCTTCTCGTCCTCACCGGAAGCGGCCTCGCGTTCGGCCATCTCGACACACTCGCCGACCTCGTACATACGAGTTACGGAGTCACGCTCACGGTGAAGCTCGCGCTCGTGGCGCTCACCTTCGCGCTCGGCGCGGCGGCGTGGCGCCGAGCCGAGCTCGCAGCCGGGTTGGCCGCGCTCGCCGCTGCCGCCCTCCTCGTCTCCCTGCTACCCCCGGTGTGAGATCGTCGACGGACACGGGTGAGCTGTTCTCCGTCCAGGCCCTCCCAGGAGGGCTCGCGGGCGAGCCCCTTCAGGGATCTTCGCGCGATGTGCGATCCCCACTCGGGGATCGCACATCTGCGCCAGCAAAATTACACGGCCGCCCTCCCGCGGTTGACGAACACGCTGTCGAGCGCTGTGCGCAGGCCGACCGCGAGCGCCCCTGACAGCACGGCAGCCTCGCCGAGGCTCGAGATCTCGAGTCTCGGCGGGTACGGGAGCCATCTGGAGAGCAGTTCCCGAATGGGGTCGAGCAGCAGGTCGCCGTTGGCGCCGATGCCGCCGCCGAGCACGACCAGCCCGACATCGGCGACGGCGGCGACCGGTGCGATGTGAAGGGCGATGCGGCGGGCGACCTCGTGAACGACGTTCCTGGCGAGCGGATCGCCGGCGCGGGCGGCGCCGAAGATCTCACGGGGCTCGTACGGCGGCGCCAGGGTCGACGATGCCCCATCCTGGGCAGCGAGGGCCGCTGCGAAGGACGACACGCCGTCCGCGGAAGGGTCGAAGCCGTCGCCGAAGCCGAGCAGCGCGTAGTCGATCTCGCCTGCCGCGCCGTGCGTGCCCGAATGCAACTCGCCGCCGAGCACGAGACCGATGCCGAGGCCCGTGCCGACGGAGAGGAAGGCAAAGTCGTCGACTCCGCGCGCGACACCGTGCCATTGCTCGCCGAGCGCGGCGAGGTTGATGTCGTTCACGAGAGTCACTCGAATGCCGAGCCGCGCGGTGAGCGCAGGACCGAGGTCGCTGCCTTCGAGACTGCGGAAATGCGTCAGGTAGAGCCTGCCGCCGTCGTCGACGACGCCCGGCACGCCGACCACGGCGCTGTCGATCAGCTCCCGCCGCGGCCCGGCGGCGTCGACCAGTGCGCCTGCGAGGACCGCGATTGCATCCAGCGCCGCGTCGGCGCCGGAGCCGGCGAGCTCGACATCCTGCCGCACGCGGACGTCGCCGGCGAGATCACAGACGGCGCCGCGGGCGAACCGTGCGCCGAGGTCGAGCCCGAGCACAAGCGCGGCATCCGGCACCGGCTCGAAGAACACCGCCCCGAAGCTCGGACCGTCGGGATCGTGTTCCGCCTCGCGGACGAGCCCCGAGCCGAGGAGCGACTGCAGTGCCAGCGACACCGTGGGCTTCGAGATCCCGGCGCGCCGCGAGATCTGCGCGCGGGAGATCGGTGCACCGGCGCGGATCGCGTCGAGTACCGTCCGCTCGTTCATGTCCTTCAGCAGCGGAGGAATCGCCGGGCCGCGCGCTTTGCGGGCAGTCGCCATCTTGGTTGGAATCCTAACGAAAAAGCACGCATCTCTGCGGCGTCGTTTGACAGCGACCCCCGAGGATCCTAGACTCGCATTCGTAAAGTTTCCTAACCTGAGCGGGTGTGCCGAGAGCGCTCGCGACCCATACGATTCCCAAGGAGGAGGTTCCACATGAGACGCAGAGCGACGGCAGTGATCGCGCTCCTCGTGCTTGTGCTCGTCGCCACGGTCGGCGCGGTCTCGTCATCGGCGGCACCCGACCGCACAACCGCGACGAAGCTGACGGTCTGGGTCGGCTGGAGCGCCGGCACGGAGCTGAAGGAGTTCCAGGCGCTGGTCGCCGAGTACGACAAGAAGAACGCCGGCGTCGAGATCAAGGTCGTGGGCGGCATCAACGACAACAAGATCATTGCCGCGCTCCGCTCGGGTACCGCTCCCGATGTGGTGAGCTCGTTCTCCTCCCAGAACGTCGGGATCTACTGCCCCTCGGGTGGCTGGATCGATCTCGGCCCGCTGCTCAAGCGGGACAAGATCGACCCCAACATCTTCCCGGCGGCGGCGCGGTACTACACCCAGTACAAGGGAACGCGCTGCGCGCTGCCGCTCCTCGCGGACTCCTACGGCTTCTACTACAACAAGACGCTCTTCAAGCAGGCGGGCCTGACCGGGCCTCCGAAGACGTTCTCGGAGCTGACGGCGTATGCGAAGAAGCTGACGAAGAAGAACGCCGACGGGACGTTCAAGGTCGTCGGCTACGACCCGAACCCGACCTTCTACCACGGTGGGGCGGGCATGTCGCCGTACGGGACGCTCGTCGGCGGGAAGTACTTCACGAGCGACGGCAAGTCGAGCCTGGGCTCGGATCCGTCCTGGGCCAGACTGCTGAAATGGCAGAAGAGCCTGATCGACTTCTACGGCTACGACAAGCTCGTCAAGTGGCAGACCGGCGCCGGTGACGAGTTCTCGGCATCGCACGCCTTCGAGACGGGCAAGCTTGCGATGATGCTGGACGGCGAATGGCGCGTCTCGTTCATCAAGCACGAGCATCCCGAGCTGCAATACGGGACCGCCCCGATGCCGGTGGACGACACGAAGCCGAACCTGTACGGCTCCGGATACATCAACGGGACGATCATCGGGATCCCGAAGAACGGGAAGAACCGTGATGCTGCCTGGGATCTCGTCAAGTACCTGACGACGAACGACCATGCGCTGGCACGATTCTCGAACGGGATCCGGAACGTTCCGTCCACGAAGAGCTCGTCTGTCTCACCCGAGCTCATTCCGGACAAGAACTTCAGCACGTTCCTGAAGATCTTCACGAATCCGAACTCGACCACGTCTCCGATCACACCGATCGGAGCGGATCACCTGCAAACGTTCACGAACTTCTTTGTCAAGTACTACGCCGGGAAGGTGAGTGACCTCGAGTCGGGCCTCCGCGGTGTGGACAAGACGATCGACGCGAAGATCGCGCAGGCCGGGAAGGGTGGAGGCGGCGTGCCGTGAGCCTGACGCCGGTCGCAGAGGCCGGGGCTTCGGCCCCGGCCTTCCCGGCGCCGGACCGCCGGCGGGCGAGGCGGCGGGCAGGCTGGCGGCGGCGCCTCACCGTCCTCGCCTTCCTCAGCCCGTGGCTCGCCGGCTTCTGCGTCTTCTTCGGGTATCCGCTCGTCATGACCGGTTACCTCTCGTTTACGCACTACGACCTGCTCAATCCGCCGCGCTGGATCGGGTTCGCGAACTACAGCTACCTCCTGCACTCCGACAACCAGATCTGGCCGGCGGTCTACAACACCCTCTGGATCATCGTCATCGGCGTGCCGCTCCAGGTGCTGTTCGCGTTCGGGATCGCCGTCATGCTCACCCGTGCGCGCCGCGGGGTCGGAATCTTCCGGACGGTCTTCTATCTGCCCGCACTGATCCCGCCGGTTGCCGCAACGCTCGGGTTCGTCTACCTCCTGAACCCGGCCACGGGGCCGGTCAACGTCATTCTGAGGCACCTCGGTATCGAGGGACCGCTCTGGTTCAACGACCCGGGCTGGGCGAAGCCGTCGCTCCTGATGCTGGGCCTGTGGGGGATCGGGAACACGATGGTCATCTTCCTTGCTGCAGTTCTCGACGTCCCGCAACACCTCTACGAGTCGGCGGAACTCGACGGCGCCGGGCCGTTTCGGCGCCTCCGCTCGGTCACGCTACCGCTGCTCAGCCCCGTGATCCTCTTCGCCGTCGTGCTCGGGGTGATCCAGGGCCTGCAGTACTTCACGCAGGCCTACGTCGCAGCGAGCATCGCCGCGGGCCAGGCCTCCCAGGCCGGCGGCACGAGCACCCTCGAGCTCGGGTATCCCGAGGGGTCGACGCTCTTCTACCCGATCCTCCTCTACTACCACGGGTTCCGCTTCTTCAACATGGGCTACGCCTCTGCGATGGCGATGCTGCTGCTCGTCGTCGCGTTCGCCGTCACGTTCGTGATCATCCGCGGCTCCCGTGGCCTCGTGCACTATCAGGGGGCGACGCGATGAGCACTGCGGCGGTCAAGGCACAGGCCGCGCCCGCCCTGCGGCGGACACCGCCGCGATCGGTGCGCCGCCGCAGGCTGCTCGTGACGATTGCCGACCACAGCCTGCTCATCGTGGCGGCCTTCGCCTTCCTCGCCCCGGTCATCTTCGTCGTGCTCACCTCGCTGATGACCAACGACCAGGCGCTGTCCTCGCGGCTCTGGCCCAGCCCGTTCCAATGGAGCAACTACGTCGACGTCTTTTCGAGCGCGCCCATTTGGCGCTGGGCCCTCAACTCGTTCATCTATGCGAGCCTCGCGACGCTCGGCCTGCTGCTCTCGAGCATCCCGGCCGCCTATGCCTTCTCACGCTTGCGCTGGCGCGGGCGTGACGCCGTCTTCCTGCTCGTCCTCGTCGCGCTGATGCTGCCGCAGCAGGTGACGGTCGTCCCGCTCTACGTGATGTGGGCGAAGCTCCATCTGATCGGCAGCCTGTGGCCGCTGATCCTCCCGAACTGGCTCGGGGACGCATTCGCGATCTTCCTCCTGCGCCAGTTCTTCCTCACGATTCCCGAGGAGTACCTCGACGCAGCCCGCGTCGACGGCTGCGGCGAGTTCCGCATTCTCACCACCGTCGTGCTCCGGATGGCGAAGCCCGCGATCGCCGCCGTCGCGCTCTTCTCGGTGCTCTACACCTGGAACGACTTCTTCCTCCCGCTCCTGTACGTCGGCGAGAGCCCCGACCACTGGGTCGCGTCGATCGGGCTCTCGCAGTTCCGCGGCCTGCACCAGGTGCAGTGGAACTTGACGATGGCGGCGACCATGCTCGTGATGCTGCCCGTGATCGCCGTCTTCTTCCTCGCGCAGAAGGCGTTCGTCGAGGGCATCACGCTGACGGGAGTGAAGGGATGAAGATCGCGGTCGTCGGCGGCGGCTCGACCTACACGCCGGAGCTCGTCTCCGGCCTCTCACGCGAGCGGGACCGGATCGACGTCACCGAGCTCGCCCTGCACGACATCGACGCGGAGCGGCGCGACGTGGTGGGCGAAATGGCCGCGCGGATGCTCGAGAAACAAGGGTTCGGCGGCAAGCTCGTTGTCACCAGCGATCTCGATCTCGCGCTCGACGGGGCCGATTTCGTGCTCGTCCAGATCCGCGTCGGTGGCCAAACGGCGCGGCTCTCCGACGAGACGATACCCCTCGCCTGCGGCTGTATCGGCCAGGAGACGACGGGCGCCGGGGGTCTCGCCAAGGCCCTGCGAACGGTCCCGGTCGTGCTCGAGATCGCCGACCGCGTTCGCGAGCGCGCGGCCGCCGACGCATGGATCGTGGACTTCACGAACCCGGTCGGCATCGTCACGCGCGCGTTGCTCGACGCCGGCCATCGCGCGGTCGGCCTCTGCAACGTGGCGATCGGGCTCCAGCGCGCGATCGCGGGCATGCTGGAGCTCGCGCCGCAGCGCGTCGTCGTCGATCAGGTCGGCCTCAATCACCTGACCTGGGTCCGTCGCGTCCTCGTGGACGACGACGATGTGCTGCCGGCACTGCTCATGTCCCACGGGACGGAGCTCGCCGGGCACGTCGGGCTCCCTCGTCAGATCCTCGACGAGCTCGGCGCGATCCCGTCCTACTACCTGCGCTACTTCTACGCCCACGACCAGGTTCTCGCTGAGCAGATCGGCGGCATCCCCCGGGCGGCAGCCGTGGCGGAGATCGAGCGTGAGTTGCTGGAGCTGTATCGCGATCCGGAGCTGGCCGAGAAGCCGAAGCTGCTCGAGCAGCGGGGCGGCGCCTTCTACAGCGAGGCCGCGACAGGCCTCGTCGCGTCGCTCGTGTCGGGATCCGGCGAGGTCCACGAGGTCGACCTCCGCAACGACGGCACCATCGCCGGGCTCGCCGACGACGACGTCGTGGAGGTACCTGCGCGGATGATCGACGGCGCTCCGGTCCCCCTCCCCCAGCCTCCACTCGCACCCGAGTTGCTCGGCCTCGTCCAGCACGTCGCAGCCTACGAACGGCTCGCCCTCGCGGCGGCACTCAGCGGCGACCCTGTCGACGCGCGCAAGGCACTGCTCGCGCACCCGCTGATCGGACAATGGGACGCAACCGACGAGCTCGTCAGGCTCCTGCTCGAGGCGGATGTCGCGCACCTGCCGCGCTTTGCGGCCGCGCTCGGAGCTCGCGGATGAGACTCTCCATGCCAACGCATGCGTTCATGCGCGTTCCTCGGGCGCTGCTCGCGGTGCCCGGCCGGAGGGGACAGTATGGGAATACGGCCCCGGAAGGCCGGGTGCCGCGAGCGGAGTCAGGCGCCGGCGGAGCCCGGCTCTGCCGGGCGGGAGCCGGCGCCGGCGAGGGGCGCGCATGAGTACTCAGGTCGTTCTGGCTGTCGACGGCGGCAACTCGAAGACGTACCTTGCGCTCCTGCGCGCCGACGGAACCTTGCTCGCGCTCGTACGCGGCACGCTCAGCTCACCCCATCACCTCGGCGTCGATGGCTCGCTGGAGGTGCTCGCGCGGTTGCTCGCCGACGCGGCGCGCGAGGCGGGCCTTCCCTCGGAGGCACCCGTCGCGGACGTCGGCGTCTTCCTCCTCGCCGGCGTGGACTTCCCCGCCGAGGAGGTCGAGATCGCCGCGGCCCTCGAAGCACGGCGGTGGGCGGCGCGCACCATCGTCGGCAACGACACGTTCGCCGTCCTCCGCGCCGGCACCGAGCGCGGCTGGGGTGTGGCCGTGGTGTGCGGCGCCGGCATCAACTGCGTTGGCGTGGCGCCGGACGGGAGGCAGGCGCGGTTTCCGGCGCTCGGCTCGATCACCGGTGATTGGGGCGGTGGCTACGACGTCGGTCTCGCCGCGGTCAGCGCTGCGGCCCGGAGCGAAGACGGACGCGGCCCCCGCACCTCGCTCGAGCAGGCAGTCCCGGGCCACTTCGGCCTGCGGACGCCGACCGAGCTCGCCGAGGCGATCCACCGCCGCAGCATTCCGATGCGCGCCGTAACCGAGCTCGCGCCGGTGGTCTTCGCCGAGGCGGCAGATGACGCTGTCGCGGCGGAGATCGTCGACCGTCTGGCAGACGAGGTGGTCACGCTCGCCCGCGTCGCCTTGACGCGGCTCGACCTGACGCAGGAGCCGGTCGAGGTGATGCTCGGAGGCGGTCTCATGCACGGGCGCAACGAGCGGCTGCTGAAAGCGATCGCGGCCGGGTTGCGCGAAGTCGGCCCGGCTCTGACCGCGCACGCGACCGATTCGCCGCCGATCGTCGGTGCTGCTCTCCTCGGCCTCGATGCGGTCGGAGCCGACGGCGCAGCCCAGGAGCGCCTGCGAGCGCAGCTCGGCGAGGCCGTGGTGCGCTTCGAGGCCGCGCTCCCGGACGAGCCCGAGCTGCTCGCAGACGCGTACCTGGAGGTCGAGTGATGGCGGACGTACGGTTCATGCAGGCGACCCGCACCTACCCCGGCACCGACGCGCCCGCCGTCGATGCCCTCGATCTGCACATCGGCGACGGCGAGTTCATGGTGCTGGTCGGCCCCTCGGGGTCGGGCAAGACGACCGCGCTGCGCATGCTGGCGGGGCTCGAAGAGGTCGATGCGGGCTCGATCTTCATCGGTGAGCGCGACATCACCGATGTCTCGCCGAAGAACCGAGACATCGCGATGGTGTTCCAGAACTACGCGCTGTACCCGTATCTGACCGTGGCCGCCAACATCGCCTTCCCGCTGAAGGTCGCAAAGGTCAAGAAAGCGGAGCGGGAGCTTCGTGTCGCCGAGGTCGCGGCCACGCTCGGTCTCACCGAGTACCTCGAGCGCAAACCGGGGCAGCTGTCCGGCGGGCAGCGCCAGCGCGTGGCGATGGGCCGGGCGATCATCCGACAGCCGAGCGTCTACCTGATGGACGAGCCGCTGTCGAACCTCGACGCAAAGCTTCGTGTCCAGATGCGCGGCGATATCGCGGCACTCCAGTCGGAGCTCGGCACGACGACCGTCTACGTCACCCACGACCAGGCGGAGGCGATGACGCTCGGCCATCGTGTAGCCGTGCTCAAGGACGGCAGGTTGCAGCAGTGCGATGCGCCCCGCGTCCTCTACGAGCGGCCGGCCAACGCGTTCGTAGCCGGGTTCATCGGCTCTCCGTCGATCAACCTCTGCAGTGTCCCCTTCGGCATGAATGGTCACATCACACTGGGCGGGGCCACGGTTGCCGTCTCCAGCTCGGCGAGTGCGGCTGCGACCGCACGCGGCCTCAGCACGGTCATCGTCGGCATTCGTCCCGAAGCGCTCGATCTCGCGGTGGAGGGCCTGCCGGCACATGTCGAGGTCGTTGAGGAGCTCGGCGCCGACGCGTTCGTCTTTTGCGTCGCCGACCTGCCGGCCGGCCCCACCAAGATCGTCGCGCGTGTGGAAGCAAGAACGCGGCCGGAGCGCGGGGAGCGCGTCACGATTCGCCCGCGTGCCAATGAGGCGTTGCTGTTCGACCCGGAGACGGGCGACCGGCTCGGAGACTGATGGGCACACCGGAGGACGCAGATCCCGGCAGCGTCTTCATCAGCGAGATTCGAGAGCAGCCGGCGGCGCTGCTGAGACTGCTCGAGCATGAGGCCGAGTACGCAGCCGCTGCCCGGATCCTGACGCAGCGGCCGCCCGCGCTGGTTCGGTTGGCGGCCCATGGCTCGTCCGACAACGCCGCCTCGTACGCGATCTATGCCTTCGGCCTGTTGCCCGGCTGGACTGCTCTTCGCGACTCGATCACCCTCTCCGTCTACTACGGTGCCGAGCTCGACCTCGGCGGATCCGTCGTCGTCGCCTTGTCCCAGTCCGGCCGCACGCCGGATGTCGTCGACTACGTCGAGCGGGCCCGGGCTCGGGGCGCGCTGACGATCGCGCTCACGAACGACCCGTCGGCCGAGCTCGCGACGGCGGCTGAGCTGACGCTGCCGCTGGCAGCGGGGGCCGAGCGGGCAGTTGCGGCGACGAAGACCTATCTGAACCAGCTCGCCGGGCTCGTCCTGCTGGCGGGCCACGTCGCCGGGCGCGGCGCCGAGGTCGCGAACGGCCTGCGCACGGTGGCGGAGCAGATCGACGGCATCGTCGACCCACTCGCACGTGCCGCGGCGGAGGTGGCGCTCCCGTTCGCATGGGTGGGGCGGATGTTCGTGATCGGCCGCGGGATCGAGTTCGCGACGGCGAGAGAAGTCGCACTGAAGCTGACGGAGACGTGTCGCGTGGCCGCCGAGCCGCTGACGGCAACCGACCTTGCGCACGGCCCGGTCGCGGCGCTCGATCCCCTGTTTCCCGTCTGGACGATCGCTTCACACGATCTGACGCTCGGAGCGACCGTCGACGCTGCCGCCCGCGCTCACGCTGCGGGCGCGATGCTCGTCGCGAGCGGCAGCGCCGCCGGCGAGATCAAGGGGGCGCGCTATGCGCTACCCGTCCCGAAGGCGCCGTTGCCGCTCCTCGCCCCACTGCTCTCGGTCGTGCCCGGGCAGCTGTTCGCCGCCGCGCTCGCACGAGCGAAAGGGCTGGATGCCGATCGCCCCACGGGGCTCAGCAAGGTGACGATGGCTCGGTGACTGGCCGCGCAGCCCCGAATCCGCAAAAGCGGATCCGGGGCGCGCAAGATCCCTGAAGGCGTCCGCTTCGCGGCCGCGGGCTCCGTGTCACGCAATCGGGGGAACGAGCTGTCCGGCCCGCTAGCCGCGGCTCAGCGCGACCGCCGCCACGTCTTCCCGGCCGCAAATTCCCGTGCCTCGAGCTCGCTGCCCCATCCCTCTGGGTAGCCGAACATGTCTGCGAGCTCCGTCAGCGCCCGGCGCGATTCCTCTCGCGCTGCGGACAGAGCCGCCGTTGCGTGAGTGGCGAGCGCATCGTGGAGCGCTTGCACGATTTCCCCGTCGGCGCACGGCTTGAGCACGTACGAGGTGACACCCGCCTCGACGGCCCGCTCAGCCGCGTCCCCTGACCGCCCGGTGAGCGCGACGATGGGAACGCTGCGCTCGGCCAGGATGCGCCGCGTCACCTCGACGCCGTCGACGCGCGGGAGGCCGAGGTCGAGCAGGATCACGTCGGGCTCGTGCTCGCGTGCGAGCTCGACTGCCTCGACCCCGTCCCGGGCACCGGGGCAGACCGAAAATCCTGCGTCTTCCAGAACGAGGCGAAGGTCAGCTCGCACGATTGGATCGTCTTCGACTGTCAGAACGTTCGCGGTTGCTTGCATGCGATGTCTCTCTTTCGATGTGGAGCACAAAAAAAGGTCTTGGGGCGCAAAGCCACAAGACCTCGTTGCCATCCGATCGCCGACATCGACGACCGCTGTTCACGGTAGCAGGACGACCCGCGGGCGGGTCACACCACGGCGCAGTCAGCGGGTGTCGGCAGGGCGCCGGTTCGGGAACCGCGGCAGCCCGTCCTCGGGGAGCGGCTCCCAGGCGGCCGCGAACGCGACGAACTGGCGGTATCCGGGTCTGATGCCGGGATCGGAGTCGAATGCGCCGAGACGGACGCTGATCACGTCCGAATCGTCGGGATCCCTGCTCCACAGTGCAGACCCACAGCGGGAGCAGAACGCCTTCGAGAAGCCGTCGGGAGGATCGTAGGAGCGAACGACGTCCGCGCCTTCGAGCACGCGCAGCGAACCCGGTGCGATGCGGGCCTGCGCCGAGGCGGCGGTCCCCGTCCGACGCTGACAGCGGGTGCAGTGGCAGTACCCGGCCGAGATCGGTGGCTCGACGACCTCGAAGCGCACCGCGCCACAGAGGCAGCCACCGGTGAGCGGGACGTCGGACACGTGTCGAACGGTACGGCATCAGCGCTCCGGAGCGCATGACACCATGCCGCCCTGTCGAGGGGATTGCGGTCACGGAGCCCGACGCGTCACACTCCAGGCATGTCCGGCACCGTCGAGCCTTGTATTGTCGCCGTACCCTACGTCCCTGCCCGGAGGTGACCTCTTGAGCGCCACGCTTCCGTCGACGCTGTCCGAGAAAGCGCTAGCAGCCGCCCTCGATGGGTTCGCGGCGGCCGTCGGCTCCGATTCCGTCTTGACGTCCGAGGACGAGCTCCGTGAGTTCCGCGACCCGTTCGCGTTTGCCACGTGGGACGAGTACACCGCGTCCGCCGTCGTGATGCCCCGCACGGTCGAGGAGATTCAAGAGATCGTGCGGATCGCGAACGAGCACAAGATCCCGCTCTGGACGCATTCGACCGGGCGCAACAACGGCTACGGCGGGCCTGCACCGCGCGTGACGGGCTCGGTCATCGTCAGCCTTCGGCAGATGAACCGGGTGCTCGAGATCAACGAGGAGTGCGCCTACGCTGTCGTCGAGCCGGGTGTCCGCTGGTTCGATCTGTATGACGCGATTCAGGCCGGCGGCCACAAGCTGATGCTCTCGATCGCCGACCTGGGCTGGGGCAGCGTCGTCGGCAACACGCTCGACCACGGGGTCACCTACATGCCGCAGGGCCAGGACATGGCAGCGCAATGCGGCATGGAGGTGGTGCTGCCGAGCGGCGAGGTGCTGCGGACGGGGATGGGAGCGATGCCCGGGAACAAGGCGTGGCACGTGTACAAGCGAGGCCTTGGACCGACTCCGGATCAGCTCTTCATGCAGTCGAACTTCGGGATCGTGACGAAGATGGGCGTCTGGCTGATGCCGTACCCCGAGTGCTACCTGCCGTTCTGGATCCGCGTCTGGAAGGACGCCGACCTCGAGCAGGTCGTCGACACGATGCGGCAGCTGATGCTCGACCGCACGATCCAGAACGTGCCGTCGATCTACAACACGCTCGCGATTGCCTCCGTGCTCTCCCGGCGGGACCAGTGGTACGACGGAGACGGGCCGATGCCCGACGCGGTGATCGACCACGTCGCACGGGAGCTCGAGCTCGGGCGGTGGATCACACGGGCGGCCCTGTACGGAGACGAGTCCGTGCTCGATCTCCAGTTCGCCAAGATCAAGGCGGCGTTCGAGCGCATCCCCGGCGCCGAGGTGTGGGGCGAGAAGTGCGCGCCGGAGGACATCCCGCAGCTCTCGCACCCGGGTGACCGGATTCAGGGCGGCGTGCCGAACCTCGACTGGAACACGATGACAGGGTGGTACGGCGGTGAGGAGGGCGGCCATATCGGCTTTTCCCCTGTCGCACCGCTGACCGGCCGCGACGCCGTCGCGCTGCGCGACCTGCTGCGCGGGCTCGTGGAGCAGCAAGCGGGGCTCGACTACATCGTCGGCATGCTCGCCGTCAACGCGCGCAGCTTCACCCACATCACGATGGTCATCTTCGACACGAAGGACGAGGCGCAGGTTCGCCGCGCCTACGACACCTCGAAGCTGCTCGTCACCGAGGCAGCAAAGGAGGGGTACGGCGAGTACCGGGCGCACCTCGACTTCATGGACATCGCGGCCGACCAGTACAGCTTCAACGACCACGCCTACCGGCGCTTCAACGAGACGATCAAGGATGCACTCGACCCGAATGGCATCCTCTCTCCCGGCAAGCAAGGTATCTGGCCGAGGGCGATGCGGGAGAGCCGGGCCGGCGGCTAGGTGTGAGAGCCGTCGAGGTCGCGGCCGACCGCAGCCTCGTCGTCGTCGAGAGGCCGGTGCCGGCACCGGCTACGGGCCAGGTGCTGCTGGACGTCCTGTTTTGCGGCATTTGCGGCTCCGACCTGCATTTCCGCGACGTGCCGGCGCTGTTCCCGACCGGGACCGTGCCCGGACACGAGGTGGCCGGTCGCGTCGTCGAGGTCGGTGACGGGGTCACGGACTGGAGCACGGACGACCGCGTCTGTGTGCTTCCGTTCGCGCAGTGCGGGCGCTGCGCATATTGCCTCGCCGGCAGCGAGCAGGTCTGCCCGGAGGCGATCGTCAATGGGGTCGGGCTCGGCACCGGACGGCCTGGAGGCTATGCCGAGCGGATGCTGGTCGACGCGTCGATGCTGTTCGCGCTGCCCGACGCGGTCGACGATCGCGCCGGCACGTTGGTGGAACCGCTCGCCGTCGCCGTACGTGCGGTCGCGAAGGCGGAGCTCACCCCCGACGAGCCCGTCGCGGTGCTCGGCGCAGGTCCGATCGGGCTGCTGACGGGTCTCGTGCTGCGCGAGCGGGGCGCCCGGCGCTTCGTCATCGTCTCTCGCAACCTCGCGCGTGCCGAGAGGGCGGCGGCACTCGGCCTGCCGACGGCGACTCTCGAGGAGGTCGAGCGAGACGGTCTCGACGAGCGGCTCGGGGGCCCGCCGGGGTGCGTGCTCGAATGTGCGGGAACCGCTGCGGCTGCACGGCTCGCGGTCGACGTCGTCGGCCCGCTCGGGCGTGTCGTTCTCGTCGGCATTGCGCTCGATCCGCTCGATCTCTCCGCCCCGGCGCTCGTGCTCAAGGAGGCCGAGATCCGCGGAGCTCTTGCCTATCGCCGCACAGACTTCGCCGAGGCGATCGCGCTTCTCGCCGGCGGCCGCGTGCCAACCGATGAGCTGATCACGGCAAGCGCCGGGCTCGATCGCGCCGAAGTCATGTTCCAGGCTCTCACAGCACCCGGGAACACACACGTAAAGGTCGTTCTGCAGCCGTGAGCTCGGTGGCACCCGGTTCGGGTCGCCGAGGCCCCGCCTCGGGTCGCCCAGGAAGAAGCTCAGACGGCGAGGCGTGGGTGCTGAACCATGCGAATCGTCGTCCCGCCCGTCTCGGAGCGGATGTCCAGTTCGGAGACGAGCGCGGCGATCAGCATCAGGCCCCTGCCTCGCTCGTCGTCGCCGAAGCCCGCCGGTCGCCATTGCCCTTGATCGGAGACCTCGATCATGAGCGCATCGTCGACGAGGTGCGCCCTGACATTGACCGAACCGGCCGACCGGCCGTGCTCGATCGCGTTGGCCGTCGCCTCGTGCGTCGCGAGCACTGCCGAAGCGCGCGATTCCTCCCCGAGCCCTCTCGCTTCGAGCCAGCCGGCAAATGCGTGCCGCAGGCCGGCAAGGAGAGAGGCATCGCAGCGCAGCGTGGCGGAGAAGGAATCCACCCCTGGGTGGTGCCGCATCTTGGCAGCCTCCAAACTCCCCCACGGAGGGGACTTCCCGTTCCCGCGCGATTTCCCGCCCGAGGACCGAGGCGACGGCGTTTCGCCGAAACCGCTACCGGGCAGGACGGCCGCGGGGCGGCGCCACAGCTTCCTCAGGCCGCCAGTGGCGTCCGCCCCGCTGACGCAACCGAGGTTTGACGGCAACCGGCCCGGGGAAAGGGCGGGCAATGGGCGCGGTCGTCGACCTCTGCACGTACGCACAACGACACGAGGCTGCTTGCAACGTGGCGCGATGCGACGGTCCCGAGCCGCACGGACGGCAAGCGACGCTCCTGATCGACGGCGAGCCGTATCTGACGCCCGCAACGGAGGTCGAGTCGATGAAGCCCGGTGATCTCGTCGATGTCGGCTTCCTGGCGGTGGTGAGCCGGATCGTCGCGTTTCGCGACGGTCGCATCTGCGTGCATCTGACCAAGCGACTCGCCTACGGCCGCCTGCAACTCGTTCAGAGCTAGAGCTCCGCGGGCCGGAAAACATTCTCCGTGCCGCCGCGTGGCCGCTCCCCCGGCAAGAGCGCCGCGGCAGGCGGACACGGCTTCCGTCCGCCCACCGCGGTCCCTGCCGTCAACATCGGCGCAGGTCCGGAGGGCATGCGCACCGGCGCCGTAGGCCTCCTACCCCTCGCGCTACCCGTGCAAACCCTCACGACGCCTGGCGACGGTGATGTGCCTGCGCGCGTGCAGGGTGCTCTGTTCGGGTCGCGAATCCCAACATCGACAGGTGCCGGTCGTCGGACTCTCCATGCGCCGCGGGTTTCTGCTCGCCATCGCCATCGTCGCGACGGTGGTCGGGACGGCTGCCCCGGGCGGCGGCGCGGCCACGTCCGCAGGACGCGCCCAGGCGGTCGTGTACGAGGGGTACGGCTTCGATACGTGCAAGGCGCCGTCGACGTCGGCGCTCGCAGCATGGCTCGCCTCGCCGTATCGGGCGCTCGGCATCTACGTCGGGGGCGACAATCGCGCCTGCGGGGATGGGAACCTGTCGGCCTCGTGGGTCGTGAGCGCCGTCGCCGGCGGCTGGAGCCTGCTGCCGCTCTACGTCGGCTTGCAGGCACCGTGCGTCGGCCAGAGCGGGCTCCAGAAGATCGACCCTGCCCTGGCGCCCGTCCAGGGAGCTGCTGCAGCTGACGATGCCGTGGTGCGAGCGGGAGCATTCGGGCTCCTCGCGGGGACACCGATCTATTTCGACATGGAGGCATACAAGACCAGTGACGCCCTGTGCTCGCTGGCGGTGCAGGATTTCCTCTCTGCCTGGGTGGCCGAGCTGCATGCCCGGGGATATGTCGCCGGTGTCTATGGAAGCGCCGCCTCGACCATCCGCGATCTGGCGGCACTCGCAGCGGGGGCGGCGCCGGACGCCGTCTGGATCGCGAACTGGAACGGCAAGCAGTCGGTCTTCGGTGACCCGTACGTGCCGGACACGTTGTGGCCCGATCATCAGCGGCTACACCAGTATCGGGGCGGGCATCCCGAAAGCTATGGGGGCGTCACGCTCACGATCGACAACAGCATCGTCGATGCGCCCGTCGCAGGCCCGGGCGGCATCGGCCCGGTTGCTCCGACACCACAACCGGTGCCGGCCCCTGTCCCGAGCCCGGCAACCGGCACCGTCAGCTCCTCCGACGGCGTTGTCTCGGGCAGCTGGCCCGACACCGCATTCGCCACCGCCACGACCGTCACGTTGACCCCGACAGTGCTCAACGCGGCACGTCAGGGGTTCGCAGCCGGCAGCTACGTCGTTCAGCTCACCGCTCAACCCGCCGCTGGAGGCGCACCGATCACACGGTTCGGCGCGCCTGTAAACCTTCATTTCGGCCCCCTTGCCCCCGGTCTCGTTCCCGCCTACTCGGCCGACGGCTCTCTCTGGACGCCCCTCGTACGGGCGGCCGGGACCGTTCCCGCGGGCGGCACCGCCCGCTACGCCCAGGCGCAGGATGGGTCGATCGACGTCGCCACGCTCGTGTCGGGCTCGTTCGGTCTCCTCCGCGATGTCGCCCCGCCTTCCCGCCCGTCGGTCTCGGGCAGGCTCGCTCGCGGAGCACTGCTGCTGCGCTGGACAGCCGCACGGGACAACAGCGGTGCCGTTGCCGGGTATCGCGTCACCTTCGGCGGCAAGCCGGTGCTGACCCTCGCCGGCACGGCGAGACGGGCGACCATCGAGACCTTCCACGCTCGAGACACGAGTGTGTTTCGCGTTGTCGCTGCAGACTCCGCGGCGAATGAGAGCATCGCCTCTCGTGCCGTCGTCGTCGTCCCGAAGAGCCGCCCCGCGTCGCTCCCGCGCCCACTCCCGGGCTGGGCGTGGAAGCTCGCTTCGTGGCAGGCGGCCGGGAAAGCCGGCTTGCGGCCTGCAGCACCGAAACCGGTGCCGGCGTGGTACTGGACGTGGGCCGACTGGCGCCGGCAGCCGTTCCGCCTCCGGCTTTGACGCCGCAGCACGGAGAAGGTCTATGCTGGCTCGCCGATGCTGAGCCTGTTCGGATCTCCCTTGTCACCTCAGGTCGCGGCCAACCTGGCCGTCGCTCTGCTCGCCGACGGCAGTCCGGACGCGGTTGCAGCCTCGATGCGGATCGAGACCGTCATGCGCACCGAGTTTGCGGCGATCACGCTCACCGAGGCGCAGCGCCGTGCCGTGCTCACGGTTCTGAGCGAACTCGACGAGAGCAGCGCCGCGCCCGACTTGCTCGCCCTGCGAGCAAGGGTCATGGAGGGCCGGGGGCGCTCGCCGGATCCTGGCGCGGCCTAGGCGAGCTGCTGGTCCCGTCTCACGGGGGATCAGGAATCGTGAGGTATCGAACGGGTACGCCGTTGATGCGGCGCTGGGGCATGTCCGCGGTGGCCGCCGACTCGACGAGGCCTTCCTGATCCTCGGGGCGCAGTGCGACGACGATCTCGTCTGCAGGGAAGGTGGCGAGCGCATCGCGGATCGCGAGGTCGATCTTGGCTTCACCGGCGACTGCTTCGACCGTCTCGCCCGGTAGCTGCTCGGCGGTGCGCTCCGCGACGCGCTCCGCTTCGGCGAATGCGCGTTGATCATTGGCAAGCCAGTCGAGGATGCCCTGCCGGACGACCGGGACGACGACCTTGATTGCGTCGGCCTCGCCCAGGTAGTCGCGCAAGTCGGTCTCGGCATGTTCGACGGTGCTGACGACGAGGACCTTCGTGCCCATGACTCGGTGCTACCCACCGTACGAGAGCGCCAACCTCGATCAGCGAGGCGTTGCCCGGATCCGCGAGCGGATTCGAGCGTGCGTTTTCGACTGAGCGCCGCTCAGTACGTCAGCCGGCGCTGCGGGCCGGCTCGGGGACGGCGGCCAGCTTGGCCGTTTCGATTCGGTTTCGTCCGAGGCGCTTCGCCTCGTACAGAGCACGGTCGGCGCGCTCCATGAGCATGTCTGCCGTCTCGACGCCGTCCCAGCGGGCGATGCCGATGCTGCAGGTCTGCCCGTCGGGCACTGCTGCTGCGATGCGCCGCACGGTCTGCCGCGCGCCGCGGCTGTCGCAGTTGGGGAGCAAGAGGGTGAACTCCTCGCCGCCGTAGCGGGCGAGGAAGTCGGACGGCCGCAGCTCGGCGCCCCACGCGGCGGCCACATCGTGCAAGAAGCGGTCGCCCATGAGGTGGCCGTACGTGTCGTTGTACAGCTTGAAACGATCGAGATCGACGAGCGCGACCGCGCAGGGCGTGTTCTCACGCTTGGAACGGCTGAGCTCGATGGGAAGCCGTTCGCGCCAGGCACGCCGGTTGGGCAGGCCTGTGAGCTCGTCCTCGCGTGCCTGGTCGGCGAGGCGCCACAGCAACGTCTCTCGCTCGAGCGCATGCGTCGCCTCATCTGCGAGCAGGCTGAGTGCGGCCATCGCGCGCGGTGGCGGCTGCTCGATCAGCTCGTGCCACATCACGATGAGCACGCCGGCGGCCGCGCCGTCACTGACGATGGGCTGGTACAGGACGGAACCCGCGTCGAGCGCGTGTGCGAGGGTTTGCGAGGCGCCGGTGTCGGCCTTTGCGTCCTTGATGAAGAGCGGCTGGCGCGTGAGAAAGGCCGTTGCCGAACCTGAAGGCTCGCCGCCGTGGAGCCTGAGGCGGACCTCGGGAAGATCGACGCCGATGCGCCGTGTAATGACCAGCTCGTCAGGGCCGGCAGGCTCGACGAAGAATCCCGCGACCCCACCCGCAATCTCGATCGCGGCCTCGCAGATCGCGGCGCGCACATCCGCGCTCGACGAGAGCTCGCGCGCGACGCGAGCAATGGTCAGCAGGTCCGACTCGCTCTCGCGCAGTGCCTGCTCCGTCTCCTTGTGATGGGTGATGTCGCCGAAGACGCTGAGGTGGTAATCGGGCCGGCCCTCGCCGTCGCGGACGAGGCTGATGCTGAGGAGTGCCCAGACCGTCGACCCGTCCGGGCGCAGATAGCGTTTCTCCTCCTGGTGCGATGAGTTCGCACCCGCCGCGATCAGTTCCGCGGCCGAGGTCGTGGCATCACGGTCGTCGGGATGAGAGAGATCTCGCGCGCGCAGCCCCACGAGCTCCTCGGGTGTGCGGCCGAGAAACGCGCACAGCGCAGCGTTGACCGACATGAATGTTCCATCGAGGTCCATCCGCGCCACACCCAGCGGAGAGGCTGTCATCGCCTCCCCGATCCGGAGCAGAGCGACCTCGAGATCCGCTGCGCGATCGCTCGCTCCCCCGGTGAACTCGAGGTCGAGCATCAGAGCCCGCGCAGGCCGTAATGGCCGCTCGGAGAGGGCGTCAGCCCGCAGACGGAAAGGCGCGAAACGCTGAGCACATCTCATCATCGGCATTCCGGTGGTGCCGCGCACTACCGCTATCGGGGGATAGCAGGCGCCGGTATCACCGTCTCTGTCCGAACGCGTATCCCTCGATCCAGTCACTCGATCGAGGGATGCCGAATCACACCGAAGACGTCCTGCCAACCGTCTCGCCAGCGGCTCCACGAGCGACGCGATCCCGCCGGAATACCCGCACCAGAGGCCGCGTTAGCAGAGTCGTGCGAGCCGTCGTCTTCGAGCGTAACGGTGGTCCCGAGGTGCTCGAGCCGAGGGACGTGCCCGATCCGACGGCGGACGACGGGAAAGTGCTGGTCGATGTCGAGGCCGTCGGGGTCAACTTTCGCGACATCTACGAGCGCAACGGAAACTATGGCGCCAAGCCGCCCGCGATCATCGGGATCGAAGGCGCCGGCAGGGTCGCAGACACGGGAGCGCGCGTCGCCTGGGCGAACGTCTCCGGCAGCTATGCCGGGCGCATCGCAGCCGCTCCCGGAAAGCTCGTGCCCGTGCCCGACGGCATCTCGTCCGAGATCGCCGCGGCAGCGCTCCTGCAGGGAATGACCGCCCACTACCTCGCCTCGGACTCATATCCGATCGAGGCGGGAGACTGGGTTGTCGTGCACGCCGCGGCCGGTGGGGTCGGACTGCTGCTGACGCAGATCGCGAAGCTACGCGGCGGGCGCGTCATCGGGACGACCTCGACCGAGGAGAAGGCGGTTCTCGCGCGGGAAAGCGGCGCCGACGAGGTGATCGGGTACGAGGGCTTTGCCCAGCACGTGCGCGAGATCACGGGCGGAGAGGGCGCAGCCGCCGTCTACGACGGCGTCGGCAGGATGACGTTCCTCGAAGGGCTCACGGCACTTCGGCCGACCGGGCGGATGATCATCTACGGCGCCGCGAGCGGCCCGCCGGACCCGCTCGACACGGCCGCCCTCGCCCCTGCCGGCTCGCTCTACGTGCAGCGACCCACGTTGCAGACGTTCACGCGGACGCCCGAGCTCCTGCTGGAGCGGGCCCGCCAACTCTTCGAGCTGATCGAGAGCGGCCGGCTGCAGGTCCGGATCGGCGCGCGCTATCCACTGGCGCAGGCACGGCAGGCGCACGAAGAGCTGCAATCGCGGCACACGACCGGAAAGCTGATCCTGACGCCCTGACGCGGCTCGTCGGCTTTCGAGCAAGGACTTCGGCGTGCCCCTCGGACGCAGGAGTCGCTGACGGCACCGGTAGCGTTGGCACCTCGAGTTGCACTTCCCCAACACCTTCCGGAGGATTCGATGGGACGGATACTGCATCTGCCAGACGTGCCTGAAACAGCGACCTCTGAGGGGCGCTGGCAGGCTCTGAACAAGCTCCTCGGCATCAGCACCCTCGGGGTCAATGCTGTGTCGATCGAACCGGGTGAGGAGATCGACATCGAGCACGACGAGACAGCCTCCAAGCATCAGGAGGTGTACGTCGTCGTCGCCGGTCGAGCTCGCTTCCGGCTGGGGGCCGAGGAGGTCGACGCCGCACCCGGTGACATCGTCGCCGTCCCCGATCCCGCCGAGACGCGCGATTACTGGGCGCTCGAGCCCGGAACCCGGATCGTCTGCTTCGGTGCAGGCCCAGGCGCCGAGCATCCGTATGGGGAATGGATCGCCGAGGGCTGAGTCGAGGACCGACCCGGGACCGGACCATCCTTGCACGCAAGGTGCTCGTGATGCGAACATACGTTCGTGTCACGTGAAGGGACGATCTTGCATGCCGACGTCGATGCGTTCTTCTCGTCGGTGGAGCAGCGAGACGATCCACGCCTGCGCGGGCGGCCCGTGATCGTGGGCGGAGGGGTCGTGCTCGCAGCCAGTTACGAGGCGAAAGCCTACGGCGTGCGGACCGCGATGAGCGGAGGACAGGCTCGCCGGCTGTGCCCACAGGCGATCGTCGTCGCGCCCCGCTTCTCCGCCTATACCGAGGCCAGCAGGGCAATGTTCCGCGTGTTCGAGGACGCGAGCCCACTGGTCGAAGGTCTCTCGATCGACGAAGCGTTCCTGGATGTCCGAGGGATGCGGAGACTGTCGGGGACCCCGGTCGAGATCGCCAAGCGCCTGCGGCGCGACGTCCGCGAACGGGTCGGCCTCCCGATTACGGTCGGGGTGGCGAGGACGAAGTTCCTCGCCAAGGTTGCGAGCGGCGTCGCCAAGCCCGACGGCCTGCTCGTGGTGCCTCCCGATCGCGAGCTCGCCTTCCTGCACCCGCTCCCGGTCGAGCGGCTCTGGGGTGTCGGGCCGGTGACCGCCGACAAGCTCCACGACCGTGGGATCGGGACAGTCGGCGAGGTCGCGCGGCTTGCGGAGGCGGTGCTCGTGTCCATGCTCGGCCGTGCCTCCGGCCGCCACCTCCACGCACTGGCCCACAACCGCGACCCCCGGTCGGTCAATGTGGGCCGCCGGCGCGGCTCGATCGGGTCGCAGCGTGCGCTCGGGCGCTCGGCGAAGACGCCCGCCGCAATCGATGCCGTGGTGGTCGGCCTGGTGGACCGCGTCACACGCCGGATGCGGGCAGCGCGCCGCGTCGGCCGCACCGTCGTGCTCCGCCTCCGGTTCGACGACTTCTCACGGGCGACTCGATCGCACACGCTTCCGCACGCGACGGCGCAGACTCAGGCGATACTCGACACGGCGCGGGCACTCCTGGCCACCGTGATGCCGATGATCGAACGCGAGGGTCTCACGCTCGTCGGCGTGGCCGTGGCGAACCTCGACAACGCCGACACCGTCCAGCTCGGATTGCCGTTCGGTCCTCACGGCAGCGATGCGCTCGACGCGGCGCTCGACGAGGTGCGGGACCGGTTCGGAACGGCGGCGATCACCCGAGCCGTGCTGCTCGGCCGTGACTCGGGATGGACGATGCCGCTGCTTCCGGACTGACAGCGTCGTGTTTGGGCTCTCGGCGCGGGGCAAAGCTCTGCCTGTGCTCCCCGTGCGGCTCCTTCTCGTGCTTGTCGTGATCGCCGTCGCCACAGGTGCGTTCTTCGTCGGTCGCGATTCTGTCGGGCCGAGAGGAGCAACGGCCACGCGCCAGAGCTATGCGCGCGGATACCTGGCCGGCCGTGAGGACGTGTTCCTAGGCTACGACGGCGGTTGGGGCTATGACGAGCCGTACATCATCGTCCTTCGACGTGGCGGCCCTGGGATCACGTACCGGATCGCGCGGCGCTGGCCGCTGCAGCGCGGGATCGAATACCACGCGTGCGCGCGAATCGTGTGCAGCCGCCGCGCGGCGGCTCACTGATCCGGGCGCGGATCCTTCGTCGCGTAGCCGTCCAGCCCGTGCCCGAGCAGGATGCGAGCTCGCCCGCGCGAGAGACGCGACGACAGAGATCCCGCCGTGACGTTACGTCGGAGCGTGTTTCGCGGTCGGGGCTGCCGGGTATCCGCTGGAGCTTGCCGGGACAGTTGCGTCGCCTCGTCGCACGACGTGGGCGCGAAGCGACCCAGGCTGCTCTCGAGGGAGCGCGCTAGGCAAGGTCGAGCAAGAGGAGACGAACGATGACAGGTACGGACGACGCAGAGCTCGGCTTCGAACGGAACATCAAGCCGTTGTTCCGGGAGTCGGACCGCGAGGCGATGTCGTGGATGTTCGATCTCGGGTCATTCGAGGACGTGAAGACACACGCAGGCGCGATCCTGGAGGCGGTCGAGGAGGGGACGATGCCGTGCGACGGCGCGTGGCCGGCCGAACAGGTCGAGACGTTCCGACGCTGGATGGAGGCCGGGACGCCGGCCTGACGACCACCACGCGAACATGACAGAACTGTCATGCGACGACCGACGTCGAGGATCGAACGTGCAAGATGTCGGGAACGATGTTCGTATTCGCGGTCGCTCTGCTCGCCGGCCTGGTCGTGGGAGTGAACACCACGACCGCGAAGCCGTGCACGTACCACGGGGCCACGAGACCGCACATCACGGGCGTCAACAACGGTGCCGTGACGCTCGAAGGATCCGGTTCGATCGGCGGCTGCCCGCGTGGAACCCGGTCGGCGGCCCCGAAAGCCACGGTCACCGTGTGCCTGCAGCATCTCGGCGCATCCGGCTGGGATGACGTCACCTGCAAGGGCCCGGTGACGAGAAGCTGGTCCCGCTACTACAGGTTCGCGCGGCAGGTCGGTCTCACCGTCACCGCCACCTGTGTGCCCGGGCGATGGAGAACCATCGTTCGCGGCGGCGATGGGTTCGCGCCGGCGAAATGGGTCTCCCCGGAGGCCACGTTCGCAAGTTCGGATCAATACGCGTGCGGCGAGCCCGGCGGCGCCTGAACACCTCGATTCGCGGCGGACAGCGCAGCAACTCGGCGAGACGGGCGCCCGGCTAGCGACAGCGTCCGAGCGAGCGCCAGATGCGCTTCACGTTGGCGACATAGGCTCGGGTTCCCTTGTCGAGCGCACCACCGCTGGCTGCGACCGAGGTCGGGCCTGCGTTGTAGGCGGCAAGCGCAAGTTGAGACGAGCCGAACCGGCTCATCAGAGAAGAGAGGTACCGAGCCCCGGCGAGAACGTTCGCGTCTGGATCATGTGGATCCAACCCCATGGCTCGGGCTGTCGCGGGCATCAGCTGCAAGACGCCTACTGCACCGGCGTTCGAACGAGCCGTGCTGTCGAACTGGGATTCGGCCCGGGCAAGGGCCACGAGAAGCGACAGCGGAAGATCTGTCCTCTTCGCCGCAACGACGAACGCATCACGCAGCGGGGTGGGGATCTTGCAGCGGTTCTGCGGTAACGACGCTGCGCGCCTGCGGGTGACCTTTGCCTCCGGGTCGCCGCGAGCCGACACCTGTGCGTCGCCGCGAGCCCCGACCACCGAGACGCCCAATGCAAGGCAGGCAGCAGCAGCGACAAGTGCGAAACGGGTGGCCGGCGAGTCGAGCGGCCTCCAGCAAACGGAGCGATAGCCATACACAGGCCACTGCTTTCTTTCTCCCACGGCCGGTCGCGGGGCCACGACCGCCGTCTCGAGCGTCGAGCGACGCCCCAGGCGCGGCCGCGCGCCGCCACCGCCGTTCACAGAAGGCGAATCCTCGACGCGCAGTTGCAGCTGCGTGCGCTCGATGACGTCGGGCGGAAGCTCCACGAATTCGCCGGCGACCGGAGCCGCCACGGCGCCCAGCAATTCTGCGTCCTCGCTGCTCAGCACGGACTCCCGCCGTGCGAGCTCGAGCCAGCGCTTCATCTCCTGTTCGAACTGCGGGTCGCGACGGTCGTGGAGGAGGACGCAGAACGAAAGGCCCTCGGAGAGTGAGAGAAGTCGGAGCTGGCGCGCCGCTTCAGCCGCGAGGAGGCGGCGTTTTGACCGTCGCAGCGGAGGAAGCCGGTCGGGCTGCTCTTGCATCAGAGGTGCGACGCGGAGGTCGAACGGTCGTTGACGGCGCGCTGATCCACAAGTCACTTGTGTACGCCAACCACACGGAACCTCCTCTAGTGCGCGGGTTCCGGATTCGTCGTCGCAGCCGGCGTCGCTGCTAGTCGGCTGTTGCGATCAATTCGTCGAGTACGTCGTGGAACGTCGCCCACTGCTTGTCGTCGAAACGGGCTCGCCATGACTGCTCGACTTCTCGTCCGGCTGTCCACACGGCTGTGTCGAGCGCTCGGCCCCGGTTCGTCAGTTGGACGATACGGGCGCGACCGTCGGTGGGGTCTCGCCGGCGCTCGACATAGCCCAGGCGCTCGAGCTCTCGCAACATGTCGTTGGTCGCCTGTTTGGACAGGCGTGCCGTCGCCGCAATCTCGCCTGGCCGACGCCGGTCGATGCCGGCGAACCTGAACAGGGTGATCATGGCCGGAGTGACATGCGGGTGCCCGGCTTCATGGATGCGCGCCAGCATCCCGGTGCGTCCGAAATCGTATGCGAGGCGAAGCCGGCCGACGACACTGGGGACACGCTCGAACGCCGCCGAAGTTGACAAATCTCGTACGGCAGCAGTACTATGTTTGGTACGGGTCACGTACTACAGAGTATAGGAGGCAATCATGGTTCGCACCGAGATCGACCTCGCTGAACAGGCGGGACCCATGCGCGTCGACACCAATGAGGCACGGACGCTCTGGGTTCTCGGACACCGGGTGACGATGTTGCCCGTAGGCGGCCGCGTCGCGGCGATCGAGGTCGTCACACCGGCAGGCGTGCCCGGTCCTCCCCCGCACCACCACGAGGATGCCGACGAATCCTTCTACGTGACCGCCGGACGCCTGGGCGTCATGTGTGGCGAGACCTGGACGACGCTCGAACCGGGCGACTACATCAACGTTCCCCGCGGCGCCGTGCACTCGTTCCGCAACGAGGGTCCGGATGACGTCAGGGTGATTACCGCTTTCGAGCCGCAGGGTTTCGAGCGTTTCTTCCTCGAGTACGGCGTCGATGTCGACGAGCCGGGCGCATTTGAAACGTCCGTCAGCGAGACCACGATCGCGCGAGTCGTCAAAGGCTGCAGCCGGTTCGGGATGATCCTGGCGCCGGCGTAGTTCATTCGGCGCAGACCCTTGCGTCGACCGGACGATCCGAATCACGAAAGATGCTTTTGTGCAGGCCTTTCGCTGTGATGCCTGCCGCGCACAGCCCCGTTGCCTATGCTCCAACGGTGGACATCGAGTTCGTCGCCAGCGTCGCTGTGATCGCGGCCGATCCGGCGCTCAGCCGAGAGCTCTACGTGGATGCGCTGGGGCTGCCGCTGAAGGCGTCAGAGGGTGACGACTACATCCACAGCGAAAACGTCGCAGGCGTGAAGCACTTCGGCGTCTGGCCGCTCGCGCAGGTCGCGCAGGCCTGCTTCGGCACCGGGGAGTGGCCACAGGACCGTCCTGTCCCCCAGGCCAGCATCGAGTTCGAGGTCGCCGACGCCGCGGCCGTCCAGGCTGCAGCCGCCGAGCTCGAGGCTCAGGGCTTCCAACTGTTGCACCATGCGCGCGAAGAGCCCTGGGGACAGACCGTCGCACGCCTACAGTCGGTCGAGGGGCTGATCATCGGTCTCTCCTACGCGCCCTGGCTGCACGAAGGTGCGTGACGCGTACGTTTCCCGGCGGCGCCTAGTCACGGTGCGGCACGAGCCGCCGCTGCGCGAGCGGGTGCGAAACGGTCAAAGCGGAAGCCCGCGGGTCAGCATCCGGATAGGGTTGTCCGGGATCGGGCACACAAGACAGAGGAGAGGCGAATGAGTACCAGCACGCTTGAGGTGTTCGTCGCGACGTACGCCAGCGAGGATGCGGCTGGCGCGGCAGCCAAAGATTTCCAGGCGGCCGAGCGGGACGGTGCGATCGACCTGCTCGATGCGGCGGTGATCGTCCATACCGCAGACGGCAAGGTCAAGTTCGAGGAGACCGCTGATCCGAGCGGGAAAAAGTGGGCGAAGCGAGGGGCTATCGCAGGTGGTGTCGTCGGGCTGATCTTCCCTCCCAGCATCATCGTCTCCGCCGCCGTGGCCGGCGGCGCCGGCGGGGTGTGGGGCAAGATTCGGGACAAGGGTTTCAAAGATGAGGATCTGAAGGAGATTGGCAACAGCCTTCCGCCCGGTTCGTCGGCCATCATCGCGGTCGCTGAGGACCGGATGGTCGAGCAGTTGGAGCGCTCGCTCGGCGGCTACGAGAAGATCGTCAAGCACGTGGTCTCCGCGGAGGCCGCCGCCGCCATCGTGGCCGAGATCGACGACTCCGAGTAGACGCCCGGCCCCTCTGAGGCCGAGGATCCCGCTGGCGTTCGCCGCCCGACGCCGAGTGCGTCGGGCGGGCGCCCGCTACCCTGACATAGAAAAAGCCCGCATTTGCAGGCTTTTTCTATAGCGGGGGCAGGATTTGAACCTGCGATCTCCGGGTCATGAGCAGCGGCTGGGGCGTCGTTGCTTGCCGTCGCAGGTCGGCGGCATTCGCACTCTCCAGCGCGAGCCTCGGAGTGTCAGAGCCCGGTCTGTGCCTCGACTTTGCCCTCGGCGACAGCTTTCTGCAGCGCTTGGTAGTCACGTTCGTTCTGTTCGGCGTAGATCTCGGAGAAGTCCGCGATTGCCTCGTCGAAGGCGCCGGAGTTGCCGAGGTAGGAGGCGATAGCGACCCGGTCGCCGGAGCGGGCATGGCCGCGGGCGAGGGTCCAGCCGCACGTCTTCCCGTACGCCGCTGCTCCTGCGGGGAGGGCGGCCTCGATCGCGAAGGAGCCCTTCCAGTCCTTCAACTGGCGGACGAAAAAGTCACGGGACTTCCCATCGAGACCTGAGCCGACATGCTCCCAGCCGATAAAAATGTCGGTGCTCGCCTGCATCAGCCTCTGGCCTGCGACGACGCGCTGACCGCAGTTGCCGTATTCGCTCTTGCCGACGAACCGCTCCAGCACCGACGGTTGGGCCTCCTTGACCTGCAGGAAGAGCGGGTCTCCCTCGTCGATGCCGAGGAAGAGCGCGATCCAGGCGCGGGTGCCGACGCTCCCTACCCCGACCACCTTGCGGGCGAGGTCGACAAAGCGGAACTGCTCCAGCAGGTGCCGTCGATCCGTTTCGATCGTGCGCCGGTAGGAGCGGATCAGCTCATGGATCTCTCCTTGGAACGCTTCTCGCTCTCGCTCGGCGGGGATCAGCTCGTCGATCGGGACGATCAGCGGCGGGTCGCTCACGATCCGGCGTTCACCGTCAACCTCCGTGGTCAGTTTCTCGAAGGCGTGCATGCTGTCCTTCGTGCGAGCCTTCGCGACATTTGCTTCGGCCTTCTTGAGCCGCTTCGGATCGACGCCGCGGGCGAACTCCGCAAACGCCTGCTCAACCGACAGATGTGAATACCAAAGCTCCAGGTTGCGCATCGCTGCGAACGTGCGCATCGCCTCCCGATAGGACCGCACGGTGTCGAGCACGACCGCCCGCCGCTCCTTGGCGGAGAAGCCAGACTCGCGTCCGGCGATCGCGAAGCTCGCCGCCAGCCGCTTCACGTCCCACTCCCATGGCCCCGGCAACGTCTCGTCGAAATCATTCATGTCGAACACCAACGTCCGCTCGGGCGAGCCGAAGACGCCAAAGTTCGACAGGTGCGCGTCGCCACACAGCTGCGTTCGAAGGCCCGACGTCGGCGTGCGCGCCAGATCCGACGCCATGATCAGCGCGCCGCCACGATAGAAGGCAAACGGCGACGCAAGCATCCGGCCATAGCGGATCGGTACCAGCTCGGGAACCCGCGAGGCCGCCTGCTCCTCCAACAACGCGACCGGATCGCGCCCGGCGGGGAACTCGATCTGCGCGTGTGTCGCCCGCGGCACCTCGGTCCGCGCCGCTTTGCCCCGCGCCGCCCGCTCCACCCGCGTGAAATGCGGCACCACCTTCGCGGCCGACTTCGCGTGAGCCCCACTGTCGGCTGCATCAGCAACGCTCGAACGACCTTCCGCGATCTCGTCGGCGCCGGACATATCTCGCTCCCTCTCCTTGGACAGCAAGCTGCCGTCCCAGCGGGCGGCTCAATTCCCCTCGAAGCATCCTATGCCTGCGGAGCCCGTGCCCAGGTCGACCCGAGTGTTACGAGGAGGCGAACTCGGCGTCCGTCCGCCCGGGCGCAGCGACGCGGTCGGCGCGCGGGCTCATTGCTTTTCCGGGTGCTCAACCTCCGTCTGCAGATCACCCTGCGCGGCGGCCGAGCCGGCGCGCCCACCGCCGGCTCCGCGCAGCACCCAGGCTGCCCCCACCGCGAGCACCGCCCCGGCAAGCGGGCCTGCGACGTATACCCAGTAGCTCGTGAAATCGGTACCGACCAGATCGGGTCCGAACGTGCGGGCCGGATTCATCGACGTGCCGGAGATGGGGCTGCCCCACAGGCCCGCGAGTGCGATGTACGCGCCGACGCCGATCGCCCCGAAGATGCCGATGTTCTGGGCGCCCGACGCGGTTCCGAGGATGACGCTGACGAGCCCGAGCGTGAGCACTCCCTCCATCAGGAACGCATCCCCGGCCGAGTAGCCCGCCGCCGGGTAGTTCGATCCATACGTCGCCGAAACGTTGATCACCGCGTGAAGGAACAGACAGGCGAGCGTCGCGCCGAGCAACTGCACCACGATGTAGCCCGGCACCCGGCGCCAAGGGAAGTCACCCCGGAGCGAGAAGGCGATGCTGACGGCCGGGTTCAGATGGGCACCGGACACCTTGCCCATGAAAAGGATGATCGCCATCACCATCAACCCGGGTGCGACGACCGCGGCCGTGCGACTGATCGTGTCCGGGAACGCCTGCCCCATCATCCCGCCACCCGCAGCGACCAGCACGAGGAAGAACGTGCCCAGCAGCTCCGAGAATAGCCGGCGCCACTCCTGGTTTGGATCCTGGAAGTTCTCCAACCAGCCGACGACCTCGCGGTCGAGGTAGCTCAGTACGGGCAATGCGCCCGTCTCGATCTGCTGCTCCATATCGCCTCTCCGGACACCCATGCGTCACGCGCGATCAAGGAACACCGCCGAGCTATTCTGCTACGCGTTCAGGCCAGTGTCGAGGCCGCGATCCGACAGAGCGCATCATCCACCACCCCGCCCAGAATGCCCTGACTTGACCGCGTGTTCGACGTGGCGCTCGAGACAGGCGAGTTGCCCTGGAGACATCCAGCACGCCGGTATGGCTCGGCCTGGGCCCGACCAGTCGGAACGCATTCAGAGAGTCGCAGACGCCGCTGAATCGCAGACCGGCGCCGGTGAGAGAGGAAGGGGGGATCCTGAAGGGGGGAAACCTCGGTTTCCCCCCTTGAAGAAGTAGCGGGGGCAGGATTTGAACCTGCGACCTCCGGGTTATGAGCCCGGCGAGCTACCTGACTGCTCCACCCCGCGACGCGGCGTTCATGATAGCACCGCTCGGGGCCCTGTTAGCCTTGCGGCATGGTCGCATTTTGGCTGTCGCTCCTCCTGCTGCTCGTGGCGCTCGTTGCGGGTGTCGCCTACGTCGTCCTCCGTGGATTGCAGATGTGGCGCCTCGTCAAGCGAACGGGCGACGCGTTCGGAGACGAGACCGCGCGCATCTCGCGCGCTACGGCCCAGATCGAAGGACACCTGGCCGAGGCCTCTGCAGCCGCGGTCCGCCTCAAGGAAGCGAGCGCCCGGCTCGCCGATGCCCGCGCACGGCTCGACCTGCAGCTCGCGGCAGTGCGCGAGGCACGCGCCGACGTACGGCGCGCGCTGTGGTTCGTGCCCGGCCTGTGAGGGTCGGCGCAGTCGACCTCGGCACGAATTCGACCCGGCTGCTCGTCGCCGACGTCGAAGAAGGCCACATCACCGAGATCGTCCGCCGGCTCGCGATCACACGACTCGGCGAGGGCGTCGACGCACAACGCCTCCTCCTCCCCACATCTATCGCCCGGGTCCATGGCGTCCTCGAGGACTACGCACGCGAGACCGCAGCGCTCGGCGCCGAGCGCGTGCTGGCTGTTGCCACGAGCGCTGTACGAGACGCCGCCAACGGTCGAGAGTTCCTGGCCGGCCTGGAAGAGCAGTTCGGTTTCCGCACCCAGCTCCTCGACGGCGGCGAGGAGGCCGAGACGACGTTCCGCGGCGTCACGTCAGATCGCACGCTCGAGCACGAGACGCTGCTCGTCGACATCGGCGGCGGCTCCACCGAGCTCGTCGTCGGTGGCCCGCACGGCGTCGGATTCACGACGAGCCTTCAGGCGGGCTGTGTTCGCCTCACCGAGCGCTTCCTGCATTCCGACCCTCCGTCCGGCCCGGAGCTCGACGCCGCGGCCGCGCACATCCGCTCGCTGCTTCCGACACTCGACGTCTCGGCTGCGATCGGTGTCGCCGGGACGATCACGACCGTGGCGGCGATCGATCTCGGCTTGGCCGAATACGACGCGACGCGGATCCACGGCCACCGCATCTCGGTCGAGGCGGCGGGCCGCGTGCTGCGCCAGCTCGCTTCGCTGCCTCTCGCAGAGCGCCGGGAGGTAGCCGGCCTCGAGCCGGCACGGGCGCCGGTCATCGTCGGCGGCCTCGTCGTGCTGGTCGAGGTGATGGCGCATCTCGGGCTCGACACGATCGAGGCGAGCGAGCGGGACATCCTGCATGGCGCTGCACTCGCCGCCGCGGGCGCCGAGAAGGCCCGGGTATGACATGGGTTTGTCCAAAGGAAATGAATGTTTGACACCGAAAGATGGGGGAAACCAGAATAGGTTGGCGTCCGAAGACGTTCGTAGAGGTGCGTGCCATCGTCGGGGACGTGCACTGGAGGTCTGCGAGATGGGTCGTCACAAGCGGATGAGGAACAACCTTCCCGGGCGGGACGTGCTCGGGCGACGGCTCCACGCGCTTCGGCTTCAGCGCGGCCTCAAGCTGACAGAGCTCGGCGCCGCGACGGGGCTGTCCCACTCTTTCCTGAGCCAGGTCGAGAACAGCCTCACGTATCCGAGCGTCAGCACCCTCTGGGATATTGCGGACGCGCTCGACGCGACGCCGGCGGAGCTCCTGTCGGAGTCGGCCACCGTGGAGCCGTTCATCGTTCGGAGCGGCGAGGGCCGGATCCTCCCCACCGCCGACGAGCAGCCGCACGCGGTCATACGTGCTCTCAGCAGCGCGCACCATCTCAGGCCGGCGGCGGTTCACGGACGGTTCGACGTCACGTCCACGATGTCCCACCCCGGCGAAGAGTTCCTCTACGTCATCGCAGGCTCGCTCGAGATCACGATCGACGAGACCTCGTTCACGCTCGGGGCCGGCGATTCGATCGTGTTCGACAGCTCCCGGCCGCATCGGTACCGGACGATCGGGGACGAGAGCGTCCACGTCGTCAGCGTCGTCGCGCAACCGGGTGCTGCCGCCGTGCCGCTCGAGAGTGACGAGGTCAAGCGGCGTCAGGCCCCGGTGCCACGCAGGTTCCAGCAAGCCTCGTAGCGGCACTTCCGACGAGGGGTCGCCGCTCAGCCTCCTTCAGCGCCACGTCGTCACCGCCGGGGCCGCAACTCCTCGGGTGCGGACAGGCCCCCGGGCGGCACGTCCGCCGGGCCGGAGGCGGCGACGTTTTCCAGGATCGTCGCGACCGTGGTCGTCTCGAGGGTCCGTCCCGGCTCGAGCCGAGCGGCCGTGCCGTCGGCAAGCGCCTGCGCGAGACCTCCAGGCGGGCTCGTGCTCGGCTCGGTGAGCAGCACATAGTGGCCCCGCCACCCGCCGTAGACACCCCAGAGCCACACCGTCTCGAAGACCCCGGGATCGAACGAGAGCCCGAGGCCGACGCCTGAGGCCGGATGCGTCACGGCGCACCACCCCGCGACGAGCTCCGATGCGTAGAGCCATTCCGTGAGGCCGCTGTCGACACCTGGAAGGGCTCCCATGTCCGTGCCGTCGTGCACGGGCCAGCCGAGCGACCCCGGCGCGGCGTCGAACCGGCCTGATTGCCCGGGCACGCCCGCTACCGCTCGTGCCGGGAGATAGACGCGGGAATCCGGAGCGATCGCGTGGGCCACGTGGAGGTTCCAGGTAAAGGGAACCGGCTGCGTGCCGAGGTTCGTGAGCCGGTGTCGAAACCGGAGCTCCGTGCCGTCACTGCGCACGGTCAGCCACTTCTCCATCAGGCACGGCAGCGCCACGGCGTGGCGCTGCAGGTAGACGGTCGCCTCCCGTCCGTCGTCGTGCTCGATGGACCACGCCCACGGTCCGCACCACAGGTCGCCGTGATCATGGAAGGCGTTGCCGTCGACCTCGCACGGCGGATCGGTTGGAAAGAGCTCGTCCCAGCCCCCGCACCAGACGTCGTCGAATGCGGCACCGGGATACGTCCGCCGCAGCGGCACGCGCGGGTTCGTCCACAGGAGGTCGTAGCCGCTCGGCTTGTGAACGAGGTCGAGGATCTTCGCCCCCGCCTCGGGGAAGAGCGTGACGCGCATCCGCTCGCACTCGAGCAGGAGGCCGGGCACGCCCCCGTGCTCATAGGCGTCGTCGACGATCCGCCTGGGACTCATTCGCCCTTGAACGCTCCGGACACGAGCCCGCGCACGAAGAAGCGCTGGCCGAACACGTAGACCGCGACGATGGGCAGCGTCGCCAGAGTGAGGCCCGCCATGATCACCGGCACGTTGAGGCTGTAGCGGCTCTGGAAGCCCGTGATCCCCACCATCAGCGTCTTCTTCGAGTCGTCCTGCAGGAAGACCAGCGCGATCAGCAGCTCGTTCCACACCCACAGGAGATTGACGACGGCGAGCGTGACGAGCGGCGCCGCCGAGAGCGGCAGCACGATCAGCCTGAACACCCGCCATGACGAGGCACCGTCGATGATCGCCGCCTCGATCATGCTCGTCGGGATCGTGCGGAAGAAGCTCGCCAGCATGAAGACGGAGAACGGCAGCATCAGGCCGACGTAGATCAGGATCACGAGCCGGAAGGTCGAGATCATGCCGAGGTCGACGCCGAACACGAACAGCGGCACGAGCAGCACGACCGGCGGCACGACCATGAGCGACACGAGCACACCGAGCAAGGTGTCGCGCCCGCGAAAGGACCACCGCGCAAATCCCCAGCCGGCGAGCGCGGCCAGCAGGAGCGTGAGCAGCGACCGCCGATGCCGAGAGCAGTGCGCTGTTCGCGAACCAGGTCGGGAACTGGTCGTTGAGCGCGGCGTCGAACCCCCTCAGCGTCGGCCGGAAGAACGGCGACCACGGATGCGCGAGGAAGTCCTGCTGCGTCTTGAACGCCGCCGTCAGCATCACGTAGACGGGGAACAGCGCGAGCACGCTGACGACGAGCAGGAGCCCGTGCTTGCAGAGTCGGCCGACGATCCTAGGCATCGCCGGCCAGTGCTGCGCGTCGCTGAAGACGGAAGAAGCCGGCAATCAGCACCAGCGTGACCGCGAAGAGCGAGACCGATGCTGCTGCCGCGATCTCGGGCGACTGGTACTGAAACGCCGTCTGGTAGATGTAGAGCTCCGTTACCTGGGTGGCGTCACCCGGCCCTCCCTGGCCGTTCGTCATCACGTAGACGTAGTTGAACACCCAGGAGACCATCGTGATCGCCTCGACGACGACGTAGAACAGGATCACGTTCGTCAGCTGGGGGATCGTGATGAAGCGGTGCAGCCGGAAGAATCGCGCACCGTCGATGCGACCCGCCTCGAACATGTCGGCCGGCACGGAGAAGAGGCGCGCGAGGAAGAGCACGACTCCGAAGCCGAGCTCCTTCCAGATGATGACGCCGGTCATCGTCCACAGGGCCCAGCGCGGCTGCCCGAGCCAGTCCTGCGCGAGACCGCCGAGCCCGAACGCCCGTAGAAGCTGGTTGGCGAGCCCGTTGAACTGCAGCAGCTGGCCGAAGATGACGCCGATCACCGGGATCGGCAGCACGTACGGAAGGAACACGGCCCAGCGATGGAATCGCCAGCCGAGCAGCCCCTCGAACAGCAGCACCGAGATGAGCAGCGCCAGCACGACGAGCACGGGGACTGCGAGCAGCAGGCGTGCGTTGTGGGTGAGCGCCGTGCGGAAGGTGGGGTCGCTCCACGTGACCCGGAAGTTCGCGAAGGTCCAGGCCGACTCGTACCGGAGAGACGTCTTTACGAGCTCGACCATCGAGTAGCCGAACACGAAGAGGACGACCGCGACCGCAGGAGCGATCCACAGCGCGGGTTCGAAGCGGCCGGCGCGCGGGAGCCGGCGGCGCGGTGCCCGACGGAGCGAGGCCGTCTCGGGGGCCGTGGTCATGCGGCCCCCGAGACGCTCATGTCCTTGTCTCTCAGCGGTACGACGCCGACCACTTGGCGAAGTTCGCAATCAGCTTCCGCTGCGTGAGCCGGATCCTCTTCGCGATCTTCTCCGTCTCGGCGGCCGCCTTCGGCGCGTCGGTATTTCCGCCGAGCAGCAGCTGCGACTGGCCGAACATCGCTTTTCCGTCGAGCTCCGGCGGGATGAAGTTCTCGAGGTACGGCGAGCCCTTCGTGACCAGGTCGAACAGCACCTTCTGCTGCGGCAGCGAGATCAGCTTCGTGTTGAAGCGGTCATCCGCCGGGAACGCTCCCGTCGTCTTGAACCACGAGGCCATTCGCCCCGGCGTATGCATGAACATGATGAAGTTCGCTGCTTCCTGCGGGTGCTTCGTCCAGGCCGTGATGCCCATCGTCTGGGACGTGGAGCCGAGCCGGCCGGCGTAGGGGCCGTTGCCCCACTTCGGCATCGGCATCACGCCGACCTTCGCGACCCCGACCTTCTTCACGAACTTCGTCACGTCGGAGCCGGCGGTGACGGTCATCGCCGCCTTGCCGGCGACCATCTGCTCCTGAGCCTGGTAGAGCTCGAGCGAGTTGATGTCGTCGTTCCAGCACTTGTGGTCGCGCATCTCCTGTAGCCGCGTCCACCACGCCGCCTGCTTCGGATCGGTGAACTTCGCCTTCCCGGTCGTGGCGTCGAGCACGTCGCTGATCGACGTGATGCCCTGCGCGCCGATGATCGAGTACAGCCAGCCGCCGAACCAGCCGTCCTTGATGCCGCCGGCAATGGGCGTGATCCCCTTCGCGAGGAGCGTGTCACAGGCCGCGAGCAGCTGGGCCCACGTCTGCGGCGGCGCCACCCCCGCCTTCTTGAGCACGTCCTTGCGGTAGAGCACCGGGAACGACGGCTGCACGTACCAGGGCGCCGTCCACACTTTCCCGTCGAAGGTGTCCTCCTTCGCGTTCAGATAGTGCTTGACCTCGGACTGCGGGATGTAGTCGGAGATCGCCTTCGTGTGGCCCGCCCATGCGTCGTCGAGCGACCAGATGCCGCCCCAGAAGTACTGCAGGTCAGGGCCTTTCTTCGCGGCCGCGGCGGCCTTGAAGGCGGGCACGAGCCCGTCGGTCGTCTGCAGCACCGTCTTGATCGTGACGTTCGGATACTTCTGCTCGAACAGCTTGACCGTCTGCTGCAGCCACGTCTTCGCGCCTGCCGCTTCCTGCTCGCCCCACCACCACATGGTCAGATTCACCTTCTCGGCAGCCGGTGCGCTCTTCGACGTGCGCGCCGCGAGGCTCGCGCCGGCGAGCACGACCGCCGCCACGCAAGCAATGCCCCCAATGACCCAGAAGCGCCTTCGCATCCCACTCCTCCTCATTCGACCCCGGTGCATGATCTTTGCGCGCAGCGGCGCGAACCGCAAACGGCAAACTCCGCCTCGCGTAGAGGCGCGCTCTCAGAGCTCGAGGTTGTGCCCGGACAGCACCTCGCATCCGTCGTCGGTCACGAGCACGATCTGCTCGACGCGCACCCCCTCGCCGTCTCCGTACGAGCCGGGCTCGAGGGCGATCACCATGCCCGCCTCGAGCACGGTCGCATTGCCCGGAACGAGTCGCGGCGACTCGTGGTAGGCCGTCCCCAGGCCGTGGCCCGTGTGATGCGGGTAGTCGAGGCCCGTGCGTGCGAGCGCGTCGATGTCGCCGGCGACGGCCCCTGGGCGAACTGCCTCGATCGCCCGTGCGAGCGCATCGGCCGCCGCGCGGTGGTGCCTGCGGGCACCCGGTGACGGCTCGCCGATCGCAAACGTGGCGCAGGAGTCGCCCCAGTAGCCGTCCCGCCGCGGGACGAGGTCGCAGAGGACGAGGTCACCATCTGCAAGAGCACGATTGCCGGGCGCCCCTCCCACCTCGGCCGTGCGAGGCCCGGCGACAAGATCTGCGAGCACAGGGGTGCGCGCGCCTGCCTCGCCCTCGATTGCTGCCCGCACGAGCGCCCAGAGCTCCAGCTCCGTCATGCCCGGCCGTGTCTGCTGCCGCGCCGCCCGCTGGCCGGCGTCGCAGAGGGCGAGCGCAGCCCGAAGCAGGTCTACCTCGTCGTCGTCCTTGACGGCCCGGGCCTGAGCAAGCGCGGCGCCGGCCTCGACCGTTCGCAGCCCGGCGGCCAGCGCCACCGGCAGCGCAGATCCCTCGCTCGCGAGGGTCGCGCCGTCTGCGAGGCCGGCGAGCGCGCGAGCCGCACCGCCGATGGGATCGATCGGGCCGAGCCCGAAGCCCGGGTAGGTGACGAGCTCGCACGCGAGGGCTGTCGCTGCCCCGGCCTCGTCCTCGCTGACGACGAGGACCGGTCGCGCGCCGCGCCTCAGGACCGCGAGCGGCGAGTGTGAGAACGGGCTCGGCCCCGACTCGATGTCGGCGGCATAGCCGGTGAGCCACGTGACCGTCGCGGGATCCGCTGCGAGCAGGGCATCCGCACCGCAGTCCTCGGCGATCGCGAGCGCGCGCTCGTGGCGCGGCGCCGTCAAAAGGTCACCGTCACACCGCCGTCGACCGTGAGCACCTGTCCCGTGACGTAGGTGTTGCGGTCGCAGGCGAGCCAGACGACATGCTGAGCAATCTCCGCCGGCATCGCATAACGACGCAGCGGCAACTTGCCGTATGTGATGTAGACGTCCTCGAACCACTTGCTCTCGAGCTCGTTGCGGCCGTCGACGATCGACATACGGGTCGACACGAAGCCCGGCGCCACCGCATTGACGAGCACACCCAGCCGCGACAGCTCGATCGCGAGCGTCCGCGTGGCCTGCTCCAGCCCTCCCTTCGCGATGTCGTAGGCGAGCGCCGTCTCCTCACCGAACCGTCCGTGAATGGACGTGATGTTCACGATCCGCCCGTAGCCGCGCTCGCACATCCCGCGCGCCGCGCGGGAGGCGAGGAGCACCGGCGCGTGCAGGTTGACGTCGAGCACGTGCCGGTAGGACGCCAGCGTGAGATCGACGGCGAGCTCCGGCTCGAAGATCCCGGCGCTGTTGACGAGGATGTCGAGCGGACCGACCGCATCCTCGGCGACCGTGACGAGCTCGTCGAGTGTGTCGCTGCGGGCCAGATCCCACTCCACAGCGTGCACCGCAGCGCCGAGGTCGGGAACCGGCTCGAGGTCCACAGCCGCCACGACTGCCCCCTCGGCGGCGAAGGCCTCGACGATCGCCCGCCCGATGCCGTTTGCGCCGCCCGTCACGAGCGCCGTGCGCCCCGCGAGCAGACTCATTCGGCTCCCCCGGCGAGCCCGCTCCGATGCTGGTGGTTCAGCTGATTCGCCGTCACAGGGGCCAGTATGGTGCGATAGCGCAATGGATGCTTTCGCGACCTCACCAACCCGCCGGGCGCGTCGATGAGGATCACCGATGTCGAGCCGATCGTCCTCCGTCTCGACCACGTCGACACGACCCGAGCCGACGGAACGCAGGACGCCTTTCTCGTGCGCGTTCACACAGACGAGGGGATCGTCGGTGTCGGCGAGGCGGACACGTCGCCCTATCTGGCCCGCACGATCATCGAGATGCCCTCCTCACACTCGATCGCGCGCGGGCTGAGGGAGGTTCTCGTCGACGAGGACCCGTTGCAGATCGACCGGCTCTGGCAGCTCATGTTCCACGCGAGCGACCATTACGGCCGAGGCGGCGCCGCGCTCCACGCGATCAGCGCGATCGACATCGCACTCTGGGACATCGCGGGCAAGGCCGCAGGGCGGCCGATCAGCGATTTGCTCGGCGGCAGGCGCATCGTGGACGTTCCCGTGTATGCGAGCGAGGTGATGCCGGAAACGGCCGAGGAGGTGCGCCGGATCGCAGAACGCGCCGCGGACGCTGGCTACGACGCGCTCAAGCTCGGCTGGGGTCCGCTCGGCCGCGACCTGGCCCACGATGAATCGCTCATCCGCGCGGCCCGCGAGGCACTCGGCCCGAAGCGGGCCCTCATGATCGACGGCGGCCGCGCGTACACCGTCAAGCGAGCGCTCGAGCTCCTCCGGCGCGTCGAGGAGCACGAGCTGTACTGGTTCGAGGAGGCATTGGCCCCGGATGACCTCGCCGGCTACCGCAGGCTCTCCGACGCGGCGCGTGTGCGGATCGCGGCGGGCGAGGCGGACGCGACGCTGCCGCCGTTTCGGGCGCTCGTCGAGCACGGCCATGTCGACGTGCTGCAGCCCGATCTTGCACGCTGCGGCGGTTTCACCGTTGCCCGGCAGATCGCCCTGCTCGAACGCACCTCGGACGTCGAGATCGTCCCCCATTGCTTCTCGACCGGAGTCCTCGTCGCCGCCTCTCTCCATTTCGTGTCAACGCTCGATCGCCCTACGTGGTCCGAGTACTCGGTCGCCGACTCGCCGCTCGTCAACGGCATCCTGCGCGAGCCGTTCTCGCTCCGCGAGGGCCGGCTGCCGGTGCCGACCGGTCCTGGCCTCGGCATCGAACTCGACCCGGACGCGATCGAGCGCGTCCGCCTCGCCTAGATGGCAGGGATCAGGTTCTCCGGGGTCACCAAGCGCTTCGGCGACGGCACCGTCGCGGTCGACGACCTCGACCTCGAGATTCACGACGGAGAGTTCATGATCTTCGTCGGTCCGTCGGGCTGCGGCAAGACGACGGCGCTGAGGATGGTGGCGGGCCTGGAGCATCCGACATCGGGCGAGATCCTCATCGGGGGAAAGGTCGTCAACGACCTCGACCCGGTCGACCGCGACATCGCGATGGTGTTCCAGAACTACGCGCTGTATCCGCACATGACCGTCCGCAACAACATCGGCTTCCCGCTACGCATGCAGAACATCGCGAAGGACGAGCGGCAGCGGCGGATCGAGAGCGCCGCCGACCTGCTCGGCATCGGCGAGCTGCTCGAGCGCAAGCCCGGCGCGCTCTCCGGCGGCCAGCGCCAGCGCGTGGCAATGGGCCGCGCGATCGTGCGTCATCCCACCGCCTTCCTCATGGACGAGCCTCTATCCAACCTCGACGCAAAGCTTCGCGTGCAGATGCGTGCAGAGCTCGTGAAGCTGCACCACCGGCTCGGGGTGACGACGCTGTACGTGACCCACGACCAGACCGAAGCGATGACGCTCGGCGAGCGGGTCGCCGTGCTCAACCACGGCGTGATCCAGCAGGTGGACACGCCCGGTGAGCTCTACAGCCGCCCGGCGAACACGTTCGTGGCGACGTTCATCGGTAGCCCGGCGATGAACTTCCTGCACGCACGGCTCTCCGGCGGGGTGGTCGAGTTCGCCGCGTACCGCTTCGAGCTTGCGGCGGGGACGCGCGAGAGCTTGCGCGAGGTAGACGGCGATGTCCTGCTTGGCTTTCGTCCCGAGCATTTCTTCGATCCCCGCCTCACCGGCTCGGAGACAGCTGCCAATCCGCTGCCGGTGACGGTCGAGCTCACAGAGCAGCTCGGCTCCGAGACGCTCCTCTACTTCCGCGCCGACGGCATCGAGGCCGAGCAGGAGAGCGAGGGCGAGGTCGAGCTCGGAGGAGCACTCGTGGCGCGCCTCGACCCGCGCACGAACGCCGCGCCCGGCGAGCGGCTCGTGCTCGGGGTGGACATCGAGCGCGCGCACTTCTTCGATCCCTCGACGGGAAACGCGCTCTAGCCCCGCTCCCTTCAGGCGCCGTGGAGCAGCCGCGCCCGCAACCTCGTCGTGCGGGAGTCTCCCGCACCGAGCTCGGTCGCCGTCCCTGCGGCGACGGCCTGCTCGAGATTGAGCATGCTCGTCCACGGCTCGATGCCGAGCGCGTACGACCCCGTGAGCGGCGGGGCAACGGCACCTCCGTAGGGCTGCCAGAGCACGATCCAGCCGAACAACGCGTGATCCCATTCGAGCCGGAACGTCAGCTCGAGCCGTGGATTCGACACCGCGATCCAACCGGCGTCGAGGTCCGTCACGTAGAGATCGTCGTGGCTTCCCGTCTCCGGCCCCGGCACCTCGCGAAGATCGACGGTGCCGCCGGCCCGCAATGGGGCGAAGGGCCACGGCTCGCGGCGGCCATCCTCGAGCCGCGCCGTGTCGGGCTCCCAGAGCTCGGGCGACGTGACGATCGTGCGCGCGGGGATCTCGAGCCTGCAACCCGCCTCGAGGAACGGCGGCCCGACCACGCAATGGTGCCCCCAGACGAAATGGGCATCCTCCGAGGAATCGTTGACGACCGTCCCCTCGATCTCGAGCGTCGCCTCGCCTGCGCGAAGACGGAGCACACGTTCGAGGCGAAACGGGAGCCGGCGAGACCGGGTCCAGAACCGGACGGCGATCTCGTCGCCGTCGCTGTCGAGCACCTCGTGCTGCCACGGCTGCGAGGCGACCTCGCCGTGAAACGGGATCTCATGGCCTCGGTACGCGCAGGCCGCGTTGACGCTCGGGAAAAGCTCCTGCCAACCGCCCGCGTAGTTCCACATGAATGCGTCGTCGCCGCTTCCCGGGAGGGGCTCCGCGCCGGGCGGCCGCAGCCCCCAAGGGCCCTTGAAGAGGATCTCGGTCCCCGACCGGAGGTCGACGATCTGGTGGATCTCCGCCCCCTTGTCCGGGAGCACAATGACCCGCAGCTCGTCGTTCTCGAGCGCGACGCTCCGCCAGCCCCCGACCTCTCCTGCCGTGACACGTGCGCCGTCAGCCATCGGCCGGGATCGACTCGAGGATGTACCAGTTGGCGGTCAGGCCGCAGTCGACCGTGAGGTCGATGCCCGTGATCGCCGATGCATCGTCAGAGGCGAGGAAGGCGCAGGCCGCAGCGATCTCGTCCGGGCGCACGAGACGGCGCAGCGGAACGCGGTCGAAGCGGTGCACGAGGTAGTCCATCATCCCGGGCGGCACGCCGACCTCCGTCATCTCGGTGTGGGTGAACCCCGGGCTGACGCAGTTGACGCGGACACCATGTGGACCGAGCTCGAGCGCCATCGTCCGGTTGAGCCCGAGCAGCCCGGCCTTGGAGGCGTTGTAGCTCGCATACGGGCCGTCGCCGCCGGACGCATCGATCGAGGCGATGTGGATGATCGCCCCGCCGCCCGCCTCGACCTGCACGCGGGCGACGCGCTGCGCCATCAGGAACGCGCCGCGAAGGTTCGTAGCCAGAATCGCGTCCCAGCTCTCGTCCTCGATCTCGAGGAACGGCTTCTCCTCGGCGATACCCGCGTTGTTGACGAGCACGTCTATGCGCCCCCAGCGCTCGCGCGCGGCGGCGACGGCGGCGTCGACGGCGGCGGAGCTGCTGACGTCCGCCGTGTGCAGCCAGGCGGTACCCCCGGCCGCCTCGATCTGGAGCACGAGTGCCTCGAGCGGCTCCCGCCGGCGGCCGATCAGCATCACGTCTGCCCCTTCGGAGGCGAATCGTTCTGCAATCGCGAGCCCGATCCCCTGGCCGGCTCCGGTGACGATGACGTTCTTCCCTTCGAAACGGCGAGACGTCACGGTGCTCCTCTCACTTGACGGCCCCGGCAACGATGCCGCGGACGAGATGGCGCTGGAAGACGAGATAGGCCGCGATGACGGGAAGCGACGTGATCAGCAACCCGGCCATCAGCGCGGGATAGTCGGCAGTGAAGCGGGACTGCAGCTGGAGCACCCCGACGGTGAGCGTCTTGACGCCGTCGGACTGGAGCATCAGCAAGGCAAACAGGAACTCGTTCCACGCCCAGAGGACGTTGAAGATGACCAGCGTCGCGATGGCGGGCTTGGCGAGCGGCAGCAGGATCAGGCCGAACGTCCGGTGGATGCCGGCGCCGTCAATCCGCGCGGCCTCGATCAGCTCGTCCGGCACCGAGCGGAAGTAGGCCGTCATCAGATAGACGTTGAAGGGCAGATTGAGCGCGGTGTAGAGAAAGATGACCGAGCCGTAGGTGTCGAGCAGCCCGAGCTGCACCATCTCGACGTAGATCGGCACCATCATGAGCAGCGGGGGGATGGCGATCCAGGCCAGCACGAACAGGTAGACGCTGCCCGAGAGGCGCCAGCGGAGCTTCGAGAAGGAGTAGCCCGCAAGCGTCGCGCTGACGACGGAGAGCAGGACGGTGGCCGACGTCACGATCACCGAGTTGCGGAAGTAGAGCCCGATGTTCGCGCCCGTCCACGCCCGCTCGAACGCATCGAGCGACAGCGTCGTCGGCAGTCCGATCTTCTCGTTCGCCCAGTCCGCCTGCGTGCGGAACGCGGTCGCAGCCATGAACAGCAGCGGCAGGATCGCGGAGATGCAGAAGAGGCTGATCGCGATCACGAGCGGCCAGGAATGGCGGCTGCTGCGTCGCCGCCCGCGGGGGGCCGGCGCCGGCTGCGGAACGGCGACCGTCTCGTCCGCGGCCATCGTCAGCGCTCCTCGCGGGTGAGGACGCGGATCTGGAACAGGCCGATCACGAAGACGATCACGACGAGCATGACTCCGATCGCCGCGGCATAGCCCATGTTCTGGTTCGTGAACGCCTGCTGGTAGATGTAGAACTCGGACACGTAGGTGTCGGTCCCCGGCCCGCCGTTCGTGATCGTGTAGACGTACGTGAACATGAACGCGAAGGCGGTGATCGTGTTCACGACGAGCACGATCTCGAGCACGCGACGGAGGTTCGGGGCGACCACGGAGACGAGGATGCGCGTCCACCCTGCTCCGTCGATCCGCGCGGCCTCCTCGAGCGACGGGTCGAGAGCGCTCATGCCGGCGAGGTAGAGCAGCACGTTGTAGCCGAAGTTCGTCCACACGACGACCAGCAGGATGAGTGGAATCGAGGTCCTGGCGCTTCCCAGCCACTCCTGCTGCAGCCCGTCGAGCCCGATCCCGCCGAGCGCCTCGTTCAGCGGCCCGTCGAGCTGCAGCACGGTCGCCGTGAGGATGCCGATCACGACCGTTGCGTACACCGCCGGCAGGAAGACGGTGGCGCGGAAGAGCCGCCAGCCGGGTACGCGACGGTGAATCGCGAAGGCCACGATCAGCGGCAGGACGAGCTGGATCGGGACCGAGATCGCGAAAATGGCGTTGTTCTTCAGCGCGTTGAGGAAGATCGGGTCGCTCCAGAGCAGCTGGAAGTTGTGGAAGCCGACCCATTCGGACGGGCTGATCCCGTCCCAGCGCGTGAAGGCGTGAAACAGGATGCTGCCGAACGGATAGGCGACGAACACGCTGACGAGCGCAACCGCGGGCGCAGCGTAGAGGAGGCCCCACAGCCACTGCGGGCGATGGGGCCTCCTCCGAACGACGGATGTCGTCGACGCGATCAGGGGTTCAGCGACTTGAGGCCCTTGTCGACGTTCTGCATCGCCTTGAGTGGCGTCGTCTTACCGGAGAACGCAGCCTGCAGCTGCTGGTAGTAGAGCAACGCGACCTTCAGCGGCACGATGCTGTCGAGCAGCGGAACCTGCGGGTTCTCCGACAGCTTCAGGAAGGACTTCGACAACGGGTTCTTGAGCGCGGCGCTCGCGGCCTTGTTGGTGGGCAGCGCGCCCACCTTCGCCGCGAGGTCCGCAGCACCCTTGTTGTCGACCGCCATCTTGATGAACTCCCACGCACCGGTCTGATTGCCCGCGTTCTTCGGGATCACCCAGTTGTGGAACGAGTTCGACGCGGCCCGGGGACGATTCGGCCCGGACTGCGGCAGCCGTGCGAGGCCGAGGTTCTTGCCGAGCGCCTTCTCGAAGTCGGCGATCACGAACGGGAACATCTGCACCATCGCAGCCTTGCCCGAGGTGAAGTAGGTGTTCGCGTCGTTGTTCTCGTGCGTCGAGGCATCGGGGTTGACGCAGCCCTGCTTCTTGAACTGGACGAGCGCCTCGAGCGGCTTCACGAGCTTGGGATCGGCGTACTTCATCTTCCCGTCGTTGACCAACGTGATGTCGCCCTTCGCCATGTACGAGGCGTAGTCGTGCGTCACCCAGTTGTCCGTGGAGTAGCCGTCGCGATCGCCGTACGCAAGCGGGAGAATGCCCTTCGCCTTGAACTTGGCGCACTGCGAGAGCAGCTCCTTGTACGTCTTCGGCGGTGCTGCGATCCCTGCCTTCTTGAACAGCGCTTTGTTGTAGAAGAGCCCGTAGGTGCCGAGATCGTTCGGGACGGCGTAGATGTCTCCCTTACCGCCCTTGCAGTCGAGACCGAGGCAGGAGAGATCCCAGGCATTCTGGGTGCCGTAGAAACCGGGCGTCTGGCTGACCTGGTCGTTGAGCTTCAGGAGCGAGCTGAGCATGTACGGCGTCGTGTACCCGCCCGAGTACACGAGCATCGCGTCGGGCACCTTCTTCGAGGCGAAGGCGGCGGCGATCTGCGCCGTGAACTGCGCGTTGTTGATCGGGGTGAGCACGAACTTCACCGTCGAACCCGGGTATGCCTTCTCGTAGCGCGCCTTGACCCCGTCGAGCCACTTGCGGTACGAGGATCCAGGCGTTGCTCCCGCATAGGTGCCGCTGAGCCAGACGGTGAGCGACCCACCGTCAGCCTTCGCGGCGCCGTTGCGCGACGTGTTCCCCAGGGCGGCGGCGGCCACCGCGAGTGCAAGAACCCCTGCTGCGAGCAATGCGCCGACTCGCCACTTCGACCTTCTCATTGTTCCCTCCTCGGATCGCGGCAACCGCCGTTCGATCATTCCATTGGGTCTTGGGACGCGCAACCGTCGTTCGTGGTTAGCCTGCGGGGATCGACGTCAGAGCGCCGTCGATCGTGTGGACGCTGCCCGTGATGTAGGCAGCGTCGTCGGAGCAAAGGAAGACGACGAGCTTGCCGACCTCCCACGGAAGCCCGAGGCGGTGCATCGGCACGGTGTCGACGTAGAACTGCTCGTCGATCGCGCCGCGCGCCACATCCGCATCCCACATGGGAGTACGCAGCACTCCGGGGGCGATCGCGTTCACGCGGACGCCGTGCGGAGCCCACTCCCCCGCAGCGATGCTCGTCATCATGATCACCGCGGCCTTGGGCGTGCTGTAGGTCATGCGGCCGGGGTTGGGCGAGAAGCCGCGGATCGACGAGATGTTGATCACAGAGCCCGATTTCTGCGGCACCATGATCCGCCCGGCCGCGCGCATGCAGAAGAAGACCCCCGTCTGCATGACAGCGATCGAGTCGTGCCAGTCCTCGTCCGTGACGTCCTGGGTGTGAGGGCCGACCCGGCTGATGCCGGCGTTGTTGACGACGATGTCGAGCCGGCCGAAGTCCTTGACGACACCGGCGAACGCCTCGTCGACCTGCGCGCTCTGGGCAACGTCGGTCGGATAGGCACGCGCCTCGACGCCGGCCTGCGCCAGCTCCTCGGCGGCCACCCGCGCCGAGTCGGCGTCGATCTCGAGCACGGCGATCGAGGCCCCGGCCTCGGCGAGCTGCTGCGCAATGCCGCGACCGAGACCCGTGCCTGACCCAGTCACGATCGCGACCTGCCCGTCGAGCACACCCATCTAGCTGCTCCTCTCGAGCGGGTTGTCCCGGAAGCCAGCCGATCGTAACCCGTCCCGATTCGAAGTCAAGATGCCGTCCGGGATTCAAGATGATGAAAGCGATTGCTGGCGGCGCGGGTGCGCGCATCATGCCCCCCGGCCTCGGCCGCCCGCTGCGTCGCCGCCAGGACGCAGTCGATCAGCTCGGCGCGCCTCCGGCCGAAACGCTCCGCGGGGGCGGAGACCGAATACGCAGCGACGGCATTGCCGCTCTCGACCACAGGGGCTGCGACACACGCGACGCCCTCGCGGAACTCCTCCTCGTCGACGGCGTAGCCGCGCAATCGGATGCGCTCGAGCTCGAGCTCGAACTCGTCCGGCTGCACGATCGTGCGGGGTGTGACGGGAGCGAGAGGATTCAGCGTCAGGTATGCCGCGCGCACCTCGTCCGAGGCGAAGGCGAGCAGGAGCTTCCCGGACGCACGCGCGTGGGCCGACTCGACGTAGCCGAGATGGGCGCCGGAGACGCGTACGGCGTTTCCTCCCTCCACCGAGGCGAGGACGACGATGCGGTCGTGGCGCCACGCACCGACGTAGGCGGTCTCGCCCGTCTCGTCGGCAAGCCGGTGCAGCGGGGCGATGAGGTACTCCGGCGGGCTGAACTGACGGACGAAAGCGTCGGCGATCGGGCCCAGCGCCGGGCCGAGGCGGTAGCGCCGGCGCGAGTCCTTCGCCGCGAGACCTTCGGCGACGAGCGTCCCGAGCAGGTGATAGGCCGTCGGCAAGGGAAGACTGAGGGCGTCGGCGACCTCCTTCGCAGTGCGTCCTTCCGGCTGCTCGCCGAGATGGACGAGAATCCGCGAGGCGCGGGCGACCGAGCGAATGGTGGTCATGTGACTTTCACGATTTGAAACCCAGGGCGCACATGCGAAATCGAGCGGGCGAGTATGACATACTCGCGCCGCCCGCATCCTCTTTGGCTCGCAAAGGAGGCGACATGACGATCTCGATGCCGCGGCCGCCGCACCGGCTCGAGCGCCTGCGCACGTGGATGGAGGAGGAGCAGGTCGACTGCACGGTCGTCATGGGCGCCGATCCGGTCAACCACCTTTGCGGCTACTGGCGTTACTTCGGCGGGCCGTCGGCGCTCGTCGTCGGGCGTGACGGCGATCGCACGCTCGCGGTGATGGTCGACGAGGCACCGATCGCCGGCGCGCGCGCCGATGCGAACAGCGTGCTCGGCTACGGCGAGCGTGGCTTCGGGATCGATCTCGACCCGGTCGCCTCGCTCGTACGCACGGTCGCCGCCGTTCCCGCCGTAGCCCACGCCGGCCGCGTCGGTGTCTATTCGGAGCTGCCGGGCGCTGACGGCCGGCTCGGCGCCGTCGTCGCCGGCACCGTCGTCGACGCGGGCGCGGCCCTGTACCGGATCAGGCTGATCAAGGACTGGGACGAGCTCGAGAAGATCAACGCCGGCTACGAGCTCTGCTGGCTCGGGCAGCAGGCGGTGTCGGACGCGGCCGTGCCCGGCGCGACCGAGATCGAGGTCTTCACCGCTGCGCAGGGCAGGGCGCAGATCGCGTCCGGCGGGCCGATCGAGTTCGTCTGCGACCTCCTCTCGGGAGCGAATACCGCGGAGGTCTGCTGCCCGATTCACGTCGCCGGCACGCGCGCGATCGAGGAGGGCGACGCGGTCATCGCGGACGTCGTCGTCCGTACGAACGGCTACTGGGGCGACACGGCCGAGACGTACCTCGTGGGGGAAAATGCCGACGCGGCAGCGGCACGCTCGGTACTCATCGATGTGCTCGAGCAGGCGCGGACCGAGCTCGTGCCGGGAGCGACCGGCGCCGAGATCTTCGCGAGCATGCACGCCCGGATCGTCAATGCGCTGCCGGGAGGTGAGCTGCCGCATCACGGTGGACACGCGCTCGGTCTCACCGGCTTCGAGGATCCACACCTGATCCCTGCGGACACGACGCCCTTCGAGCCGTGGATGGTGCTCGCCGTCGAGCCGGGCGTGTACTTCCCCGGTCGCTACGGCGCGCGGGTCGAGAACGTGTTCGTCGTCACGCCGGAGGGAGGAATCGAGCTGCGAGATGCGCTCGGCAAGAGTGCCCGTGGCAGCTAGCCGGCTTCATCACACCGGTTACACGGTCTCCGATCTCGACCGCTCGCTCGTCTTCTATCGCGACCTGCTCGGATGCGAGGTGATCGCGACCCAGGAGAAGGCAGGCGGGTATCTCGCCGCGATCGTGGGGTACCCGGATGCGCACGTCCGCATGGCTCACCTCCGGGTTCCGGGCGGAGAGCATGTGATCGAGCTGTTCGAGTACCTCACGCCCGACGGCGACCGGGCGGACGTCGAGCCGCGCAACGTCGGCGCCTCCCACCTCTGCTTCATCGTCGCCGACCTCCGCGCCGTCTACGAGAAGCTGCTCGAGCAGGGGGTGACGTCGTTCGTGTCGCCGCCGGTCGAGGTCGACACCGGGATCAACCGCGGCGGCCTGGCGCTCTACCTCCGCGATCCCGACGGGATCACGATGGAGCTCTTCCAGCCGCCCGACCGCTCCGGGGCGTGACGCGCCGCCACCCCTCGAGCGCAGCGGTGACGACCGCGTCCGACTCGCCGAGGTAGGAGCCGGGGTCGAGCACCCGCTCGAGTGGCGGCATCGCGGCGAGCAGCTCGGGAGCAAGGGTCTGCTCGAGTGCCGCCCGCAACGAGATCCCGTCGTCGCGCGCAAGGGATGACGCCTCGGAGACCAGCCTGTGGGCATCGGCCCGACCCGCGCCGCCCCGGCGAGCGCCATCATCGCTGCCTCCGCCATGATCGTGCCGCCGTCCGCGTCGAGATTGGCCCGCATCCGCTCGGGGAAGACGCTGAGGCCCGCCACGACCCGCTGTGCCCCGGCGAGGGCGCCGGCGGCAGCAGCGGATGCGAGGGGTAGGGCGTCCCACTCCGCCTGCCACTCCCCGGCAGCGCGCTCGTGCGTCCCCTGCATGGAGGCGAGCAGGGCGCCCGCGTGCTGGGCGGCCAGGATGCTGAGACCGACGACCGCCTCGCTGCCGATCGGGTTCGCCTTCTGCGGCATCGTCGAGGAGGCACCCCGCAGGTGACCCCCCTCCTCGCGCACCTCGCCGATCTCCGGGCGTGAGAGCTCGACCACCTCGCGGGCGAGCTTGCCGCACGTGGCCGCCGCCGCCGCGAGAACGAAGCCGAGCTCGGCCACTGCGTCACGAGCCGTGTGCCACGGAACGTCGACGACTCCCAGTCCCAGCCGCTTCGCGACACCGTGCCGGACGGCGCGGCTGTCGGGCCCGAGCGCCGCAGCCGTGCCGGCGGCGCCGAAGAGCTGGACGACCACGGCCCGCGCACGAACGGCGTCGAGCCGCTCCACATGGCGTGTGAGCTCGGCGAGCCAGACCGCCAGCTTGGCCGCCGAACGTGATCGGCACCGCGGGTTGCGCGTGCGTCCTGCCGGGCATCACCGTCGCGCGATGCGCGTCGGCCGTGCTCGCCAGCTCGCCCCCGAGCTCCTGCGCAAGCGCTTCGATCCGGTCGAGCACCCGACCGGCGATCAGCGCCAGGCCCGTGTCCATGATGTCCTGCGTCGTTGCGCCCCAGTGGAGGTAGCGTGCCGCCTCGGGCGACGCGCGGCCGATCTGCTCGAGCAGCGGCAGGATCGGATAGCCGACGACGAGCGTCCGTTCGCGGAGGCTCGCGAGCTCGATTCGCTCCGGTGTGGCAGCGAGGGCGATCTCGGCCGCAGCCTGCGCAGGGATGATCCCGAGCTCGGCCTGCGTTGCCGCCAGTGCCCGCTCCACCTCGAGCCAGGCGCCCACGAGCGATTCCTCCGAGAAGAGCCGTGCGACGTCGTCGTCGCCGAACACGTCGACGAGCGGAAGAAACACCATCACGCCGCGACGCGGTGCGCGTCGATGTAGTCCGCGTCGAGCTCCCAGCCGAGACCTGGTGCCTCGCCGAGCTCGATCGTGCCGTCGACCAGGGGAGGCCGGTTCGCGACCAGGTTCCACCAGATCGGGTCGCGATCGGGATGGAAGCACTCGACGTAGGTCCCATGCGGGATCGAGGCGAGCAGGTGGCTCGCGACCTGCGGCTCCTCGTGGTGAGCCATCAGCACGTCGAATGCATGTGCCATGCCCGCGAGCCGGCGCCACTCCGTCGGCCCGCCCGACCAGGAGGCGTCGAAGTTGCAGACGTCGATCGCGCCCGCGACGATGAGATCGCCGCAGCCGCGGGCCGAGAACTCGCTCTGGCCGGCGCAGATGGGCACCCCACCGCCGTAGCGGACGTCTCGCATTGCCCGCAGGTCGTTGTGCCAGCGGCACGGCTCCTCGAACCACGCCAGCCCGAGGTCCTCGACCTGGCGCGCGAAGCGAATCGCTTCTCGCGGCGTCCACGCCTGATTCGCGTCCACGGCCAGAATGAACGTCTCGCCGCCGACCCGCCTGGCAAGGCGCACCCGCTCGGCATCGGCATCCGGGTCGAGGCCGCCGACCTTGAGCTTCATGCCGCCGAGCCCGAGCTCGAGCAGCGCCGTCACCTCGGATTCGATGTCTGCGCCCTCGCCGTAGTAGCCGCCGATCGCGATCATCGGCAGCCGGCGCCGATATCCGCCCCAGAGGCGCCACAAGGGCTGTTCGAGCGCCTTGCCGACCGCATCCCAGATCGCCGCGTCGACACACGCGCAGGCGACGAGGCCCAGGCGGCGATCACGCAGGATGTCGAAGGTGGCCGGCCGTGCGAGCTCCCAGCAGCGCTCGACGGCGAACGCGTCCTCGCCGAGCAGGCGCGGTGTGATCTCGGCGGCGATGATCTGCTCGATCTCGAGCAGGCCCGCATCCTCGTCGCCGGCGTAGGCCTCGCCGACGATCCCCTCCTCGGTGTGGATGCGCGTGACGATCGTCGACCGGTGCGTCATCCGGTAGTGGCTGCCGTGGAACGTGCGCGCGAGCGGCACGCGCAGCGGCACGGTCTCGACGGCGGTGATCGTCAGGCGGCGAGGTGCCATCACTCGCCTCTCGCGGCACGAAGTCGCCTCATCGCGGGCAGAGACTATCGGGGAAGCGCGATCGATCGCTGCGAGCCCTTCTTCCCCGCTGCCGGCCTCGACGTTACGACCGGCCGGATGACCAGGCGGTCTGCATGAGCGGCGTCCTCCAGGCGCGCGAAAAACCGAAGCCAGAAACGCCGAACCCCGCCACTCCGAAGAGCCACGGGGTTCGACACGACGACCTTCTCACCTCGCGTCGAGCGTGTCAAGTGCCGTCCGCGCAAGCGGAACGGGGTTGCGCCGAGACCTACGGTCCGCTGCCGCCGCCCGACGACTCGGCCTTGGGATTGGCGACGCTCGAGACGTACGCGGCGACATCGGTGATCTGCGTGGCGCTGAGCGAGCCGGAGAAGGAGGGCATGCCGTTGCCCCCGTTTTTCACCTGCTTGGCCACGGTTGCCGCCGACGGCTTCAGCTGGTCGAGATTCGGGCCCACCGAGCCGGATGTGCCGGCGTCGGCGAGCGTGTGACAGCTGCCGCAATTGGCGCTGAACACGGTCTTGCCGGCGGCGAGTTGTGCAGCCGTGGGCGTGCCCGCACTGCCGCCTGCAGACTGTCCCCCGCCCTGGTCGGGTGCACCGGTGCTCCCGCCCGAACTGCCTCCGGCCGCGCCGCCGCCGGTCCCGGTCGCGGCACCGCCCGGGAGCTTGCCCGTCGCGCCGAGGCGGTAGGCGATGATGAGCGTCTTCTGGCCCTTGGCGGCAGCGAAACTGGCGGCGGTCAGGACCGTGTCGCCGGTGATCGCGACGGTGGCGTTCGTCCCGGCCGACATCTGCGTCTCCCACACGATTGCACCGGTGGCTCGCGAGAGTGCGATCAGCTTGCCGTCGAAGGTCGTCGTGAACACGAGATCGTTGGACACCGTCGCGGCGCCGTAGGCCGGTTGCGGCAACGTCGTCTGCCATTTCACGGCACCCGTCTTCACATCGAGGGCGACCATCGCTCCGGTGCCTTGCTTGAAATCGAGCACAGGCTCCACCTGCGACTTGAACGTCGTCGGCAGGTTCACGATCGGCGCGTAGACCGTCCCGCCGGCAACTGCCATCTGCGTCTCGACGCCGCCGAGAATCCCGGGCTCGATCGTCACCGGGAACGCGGGCAGCTCGTCGTACCTGCCCTCGGCGGCGAGGACATGGTCGCCATCGCGACCGTTGTGATCGCCGACCGATGTCCTCCAGACGAGCTCGCCGGAGGATGGGTCGACGGCGAAGACGAAGCCGAGCTTCCCCGAAGCAAGCACGAGCTCTCGATCGCCGTCGCTCGTGATCACCGGCGGCAGCTGCAGGTCCCAGTCGTAGACGTCGTGGGGCAGTGTCTGGTAGTGCCAGTCGAGCTTGCCGCTCCCGGGGTCGAGCTTGAGGAGGCTGTTGGTGTAGAGGTTCGGCCCGGGTCTGCTCTTGGCCCACGGAAACTCCTTCGTTCCCGGCCACGGTGCCGGGTTCGCCACCGCGACGAACATGCGGCCCTCCGTGTCGAACGCCGGTGGATGCCACAGACCGCCGCCGGAATTGATCTCGGCGTGGCCCCAGAGGTCCTCGGGCACGGTGGCGAACGACCATTTCGGGTCGCCGCTGTCGGCATCGAGGGCCCAGATAACGCCCTGCCCGTTGCCCTTGTAGAAGGCCTGGCTATTGCCCGGCACCGTCGATACGTAGACGGTGTGGTCGTAGACCGCGGGCGCCATGTCGATGCCCTCGTTGGCGTTGCGCACGAGCTTCTTCGAGCGCCATACCTCTTCGCCGCTCTTCGCGTCGAGCGCGAACGCGACTTCCGCGGTGGCGCCGTAGATCTTCCCGTAGCCGATCGTGACGCCGTTCGGCCCGACGGTCGGCGAGTCGTACTTGTGCTCCCACAGTTGTTTGCCCGTCGACAGGTCGTACGCGGCGACATTCGAGTCGAGATCCTGGGTATAGGCAACGCCGCCCGCGATCACGGGCGTCGACGCGTACCCGCCGAACGTGCCCTTGACGGCGATCGGCGCGGTCCACGCAACCCCGAGCTTCGAGACGTCCGAGGCGTCGATCTTCGAGCTCGCAACACGTGTGTTGGCGAGATCGCCGTTGGGAGCGGGCCACTCGCCCGCGTACGTTGTCGCCTCCGGCGCAGCCTTGCTCGGCACGCCCAGCCCTGTTCGATCGTCGTTGCCCCCACATCCTGCAGCTGACAAGAGCACCGCCGAACAGACGGCGACCAGGAGGAGCAGGCGGAGCGACACGATGCTGATCATCTCCAGCGCGAGGAGCCGCTAAACGCGCTCGCGGTATTGCCCGTGTGCACAAGGCACGCCACTTGACCGTCGTTTGACTGGAAACGCACGAGGGAACGCTCGCGGTCATGACTGCCGCCGGCGCGCATGCTCACCGTGACGTCTGACGCACATGACCCCGGGACGCAAGCGAGGTTGCCTGTGCCTGCTCGGCGCGGTCCTCACCGTGACGCTTTCGGGCTGCAACGGAGGAACCGTCGATCGGCATGCGTTGACGAACGACGCCGCGACGCTCGACTCCGTGTCTTGCGAAGGTGCGCTGCTCGCCCATGACGTCGCGCGGGGCCGAACCACGCGATTCTTCGCGCGCGTGCAGGCCGAGGAGCTTCAGATCGAGGCTTCGAACCTGGCGGATGCGCTCTCGAAGCGCAAGGCGCTGCCAAGCATCGAGCGGAGGGTGCGTGAGAAGGCGAAGGACGCAGCCGCGCTTGCAGCGACCCTGCGCCGGTTGCATGACCATCCCACGGATCGGGATATCGGCGCCGCCATCGCGCGAACGCTCGAGCGAATGGGGAACTGCACATGAGCCGAGTCTTCGGACTGGCGCTCGGGATCCTGGCGGCTGTGGGCGGCTTCGTCGACATCGGCGACCTGGTGTTCAACGTGGCGGCCGGCGCGACGTTCGGCTATCAGCTGATGTGGGTGATACCGGTCGGTGTCGTCGGGATCATCGTGTACTCGGAGATGTGCGGGCGGGTCGCGGCCGTCTCGGGCAAGGCCGTCTTCGACGCTGTTCGCGAGCGTGTCGGGTTCAAGGCTGCTCTCGGCGTGCTCGTCTCGTCGGAGATCGTGAACCTCATGACCCTCGCTGCCGAGATCGGCGGCGTCGCGATTGCCCTGCAGCTTCTTTCAGGCTTGCCCTACCGCTGGCTGCTCCTGATCGCCGTCGTCGGGCTCGCGGTCATCATCTGGGTGACGTCGTTCGAGTGGTTGGAGCGGATCTTCGGCTACGGCGGGCTCTGCATGCTCGTCTTTGCAGTCGCGGCGGTGAAGCTCGGCCCCGACTGGGGCAAGGTCGGCAACGGATTCGTGCCGCACATCGCACAGAACGACACGCTGCTCTACGCCTACTTCGCTGTCGGCTTGCTCGGCGCCGCAATGACGCCTTATGAGGTCTACTTCTATTCGTCAGGGGGCGTCGAGGATGGATGGACGTCGAAGGACATCGGCTTGAACCGCGCGAATGCGATCATCGGCTACGGCCTTGGCGGGTTCCTGTCCCTGTCGTTGATGATCGTCGGGGCGGCCCTGTTTCTCGGGCACGGCATTGCTCCGGAGCATCTCGGCACGATCGCTCTCGGTGCCGAGCAGCCGCTCGGCAAGATCGGATTGTTGATCGCGCTTCTCGGCATCCTGTTCGCGGTCGGCGGAGCGTCGATCGACACTGTTTTCGCCGGCGCCTACAACCTGGCGCAGTTCTGCGGCTGGGAATGGGGGCGCTACCGGCACCCGAGCGGAGCGCCTCGTTTCACCCTGACGTGGCTCGTGCTCCTCATCTGTGCGTTGGGCATCGTGATGACGGGGGTGGATGCAGTGGCGCTGACGGAATACGCGGTCATCTTCTCGGTCGTGGCGCTGCCGCTGACATATCTCCCGATCTTGCTCGTCGCAAACGACAGGTCGTACATGGGACGCTATGCCAACGGTCGTCTGGCCAACGCGTTGGGGCTCGTCTACCTCGTGGTGATCGCCGGGATTTCGCTGTCTGCTGTCCCTCTGATGATCTTGACGAACGTGGGCCAGAATTGAGCGAGGAGATCGAGATCGGATTGCGCGTCCTCGACCGCCAGCTTCTCGACAAGGACGGGCGGCGCTGCGGCAAAGTCGACGACCTGGCAATCGAGGGCGGCGTTGGGGATGTCCCCGAAGTTGTCGCAATCCTTGTCGGGCCAGGCTACTGGGGCCAGCGCGCAGGCAGGGTCGGCCGCCTCGCAGGATGGATCGGCGGCGGCCGCCGTGTCCATGTTCCGTGGAGCGACGTGCGAAAGCTCGATTCCGCCGTCGAGCTGAAGCAAAGCGCGACGGAGCTCGGTCTCGGCCGCGGCGACGACCGGCTTCGCCCCTACGTGAGCAGGCTCCCGGGAGCACGCAGGTGAGAACGTTCTCGTCGCTGCAGCGACGCCGCGTCGTAACCGAGTCGGGCCGTGAGCTCGGCCGCTGCTATGACCTGCGCGGGGAAGTGACAGCGGCAAAGCTTCGCGTCACGGGGATCTATGTCGGCAGCCGCGGCTGGCTCCGGCACCTCGGCATCGGGTCGCAACCCCCGCCGACGGTGATTCCATGGGATGCGGTCGTGCGAATCGAAGGAAGGCGGATCATCGTCAGGGAGGAACACCGGCAGTGAATTGTCATCAAATCCTCACGTCGCCACCCTTGACATCGCCCGAGGTGTGCACATCGTCAGAGGAATGGAGCCCTTTGCCGACGAGCCGGCCGAACTCGACGAGGGGCGACAGCTCGCCGCGAAACTGTGCGCCGATCCGCGACCGGATGTGATCGTCGCCGCGCTGGCGGTCGAGACTGCGGGTGGCAGTGGCGCGTCCCGTGTCGAGCCGAAGCGGCCTCGGCCCGCGGGGTCACCGGACGTCGACGGGCGGGCTGACGCCCGCCCGTCGTAGCTGAACGAGCGGGGCTAGTACCAGCGCCCACGCGCGAAGCCACCGAATGCGACGAGGCCGATCAGCGCGATGATGATCCCGGCCCACACGCTCCATACGAACGCGAGGATGATGCCGATGATCACCAGCACTCCTCCGATACCGATCCCACCCACATTGCCACCAGCCGCATCCCGTGCCACGGTTCTGCTCCTTCTTGCGTAGGGAATGGACGACCGGATCTTTCCCCTGCTGAGTGCCGATAAACGTGCAGCACACAGAGACACTCCTGCACCCACGGTTGACCGGTCCTCCACACCAACCGACCAGCCCCGTAGTAGGTTTCCGGGAGGGGGAAGTCTCAGGCGACGCGAGCGGGATCCGGGGCGAGCCCACTCGGAAGGAGGCAGAAACGTGCGGAGCATGGTGATCGCGTTGCCGCTGGCGGCGCTCGTTCTGGCCGCAGCGGGTTGCGGCGGCAGCTCGTCGAGCAGCGCGGGCGACACGACGGCGACGGTTGCGAGCGTCGACACGAACGGGAGCACCGACACGAGCGCAGCGACCGATACGTCCGTCTCGACCGACATGACCTCGACCGACACGGGTGCCACGGACACGGGCGCGACGGATACGACCAGCAGCACCGACACGACCGCAAGCACCGATACGGGCTCGACGTCGTCCAGCGGGAGCGCAGCAGCATTCGCCGGGTGCAAGAAGCTGATCGCCCTGTCCGGGAAGTACTCGCAGGCGATCGCCGCCGCTACGGGCGCGAACGGCAAGACCAACTTCGAAACGATCGCGAAGGCATACAAGGCGTTTGCCGAGGAGGTGCCCGAGGAGATCCGCCCCGCCTTCCGGACGCTCGCCGCGGCATTCTCGAGCTACGCCGAGGCCTTCAAGGGCATCGACCTCTCCTCGGGCAAGACGCCGGACCCGGCAACGCTCGCCAAGCTGGCCACCGCGGCCAAGTCGCTCGACAACCAGAAGCTGACGGCTGCCACGGCCGAGATCGAGGCCTGGGGGAAGAAGAACTGCAAGACGGGCTAGCTGGGGCTAGCTGACCCAGGCGTCCGGACCACGCAGGAGCGAGCCCCCGGGAACCCGGCGCTGTGACCGCCGCGCTAGAGGCGGTCGGCGACCGACGCGACGAGCAGCGGGCAGGCCAGCACGCTCGTGAGCACGATCGTCAGGGCAATCTGGAGCACCATGACCCTCAGTAAAGGGGACGTTCGTGAGATCTCGATGAGAGCACTGTAAAAGGCTCGTGAAGACTGCTCTCGGACGATCTTGAGTTTGCGGCGCGCCTGCCCTAGGCTGGCTCCTCCACCTAGCCGATCACCTAGCCGGAGGCGCAACTGTGAAGACTGTGTACCGCTACTGGGCCGCGCTCGTACTGCTCGCCATCCTGCTGCAGATCGGCTTTGCGGGCTACGGCGCTTTCTTCGTCGCGAACGCGGTCGATGACGGCGTCGTCGACCAGGACAAGTTCGACGACGGCTTCGGTCTTCATGTGGGCTTCGGCTACCTCGTGGTGCTCCTCTCGCTGATCCTGCTGCTGATCGCCCTTGCGGCCAACGTCGGCAAGTGGCGCGTCGGCGCGAGCGGGATACTGGTCCCGCTGCTGATCCTGCAGGTCGTGCTCGCCTGGATCGGAGAAGCGGTGCCGGCGATCGGGTTCTTCCATCCGGTGAACGCGCTGGTGGTTCTCGGGGTGTCGGCGTGGATCGTGAAGACAAGCTGGCACGCGGATCGAGCAGCACCGCCGGTCGGGGCCCCCAGCGTGTAGGCCGGAGCGGCGAGCTCGGCTCGGCGAGCTCTACTCGGGATGGTTGTGCGCCGGCGTGCCCGTCTGGAACGGCGTGGAATAACCGATGTAGGCGACGTGCATCGTCAAACCGCCGGCAGCGTGCCGAAGGTTGTGGCAATGATCCATCCAGATGCCGGGGTTGTCCGCGCGGAAGGCGACCTCGTAGCGCTCGTGCGATTGCACCTCGAGCGTGTCCGACCACCAGGGACTCCCCGACACGGCAACGCCGTCACGGCTGAGCACGAGGATGTGGTGTCCGTGCAGGTGCATCGGGTGAACCTTGCTCGTGTTGTTCTTGATCGTGACGCGGACGAGGTCGCCCGTCCGCACCACGAACACGGGGATGCGAGGAAAGATGCGACCGTTGATGGTCCACTGCTTACCGGGCTTGCCGTTCAGAAAGCCCGGCTTGGTCCCGATCACGAGCTCGAACGTGCGGTCGAACTGGCTCGAGGCGCCGAAGGGTGTCGATTCCGGCTCGCCGTAGGAAGACGGATCGAATATCGCCCCCGCGGGTGCCGCCGGGGGTGACGCCTCTCCGTCGCTGCTCAGTGCGAGCCTGACGCCCGTATCTACGATCGCGAGAACGACCGGTGTCACGGGCATCGTGAAGGCGATGTCGTAGCGCCCACCGCCTGCGAGCTCGAGCGTCCTCCCTTCGAGCGGCGAAGGCTCGTTCAAGTCCGTGCCGTCGATGGCGACGACCTTGAAGCGCGTGCCGCCCACGGTGAAGCGCTGTGGGTTGTTGTCCGAGTTGATCAGGCGGAGCCGGACCGGCGTACCGGGAGCGACGACCCGGCGTTCGACGCCGTCGCTCGCATTGAGCGTCTGCACGCCGTCGAAGACGTGCGCGACCAGCGCCAGATCGAGCGTGTGCGCCGGCACGGGCTCGGTGGGCTCGATCACGAACGCGCCGTAGAGGCCCCGCTTCACGTCTTCGGCCGAGTCCTGGTGCGTGTGGTACCAGAACGTGCCGACCTGGCTTGCAAGGAAGCGGTAGGTGTAACTCTGGCCGGGCTCGACGGCATCCTGCGTGACACCGGCGACGCCGTCCTCTGCATCGGGGACGTCGACACCGTGCCAGTGGATCGTGACGCCGTCCTCGACGTCCTTGTTGAAGAGCGTCACCTCGACGAGGTCGCCCTCGTGGACGCGAAGCTCGGGGCCCGGGCTGCGGCCGTTGAAGGTCAGTGCCTCGATCGTCCTGCCCGACGCGAGCCTGATCGTGGCGTGCTTCGCGGTCAGGCGAAAGCGCACGATCGGCCCGCCCGTGCGTGGGCCGCGTAGCGTCGCAACCGAGACGCCGCTCTGTCCACCGTGATGGTCGTGCTCATGCGACGAAACGGGCCGAGAGCCGCCGCCGTAGTCCGCGACGGCATAGTCCATCACGCTGTACGTCGCAGGCAGCCGGCTCGAATACCAGGCCGACGCGAGCCAGACGAGCGCGGCCAGCGTCAGCAGAGATACCGCAGCGGCGAGTGAGAGGCGAAGTGGACGCGGCACGAAGGTTTGGGTTCCTCCCGAATCGACGACTGCCCCAAGCGTCTCACGTTCATGACGCCTCCTCCACACCCGTCGAGCTGCCTCGTGACGAGATGCCGTCGGTCATCCCGTAGGATCGGCTCCATCCAGCGAAACGCCGGTCGCCGGCCGGCTCGGAAGGAGGATCGTTGGCCACCAGGATCGCAGAGTCGACGTTGCTCGAGCGAGCCGCCGCTCTGGCCGACCTTGCGCTCGACACGCCGGAGATCGTCATCGACCTCGACATCGTGAAGGCGAACATCGACCGGGCCGCCGCGGCGGCCCGCGCCAACGGCGTTGCCATACGGCCGCACACGAAGACGCACAAGCTGCCCCAGATCGCCCACCTACAGCTCGAGGCCGGCGCGGTCGGCGTGCAGGTCGCAAAGCTCGGCGAGGCGGAGGTGATGGCCGACGCCGGCATCGGTGACATCCTGGTCGGCTATCCGATCGTCGGCGAGCACAAGCTCGCAAGGCTCGCGAATCTCGCCGGGCGCGTCGCTGTTTCCGTGACCGTCGACTCGGACGACGTCGCCGCCGGAATCTCGCGCACGGCGCGCGAGCGAGGCCTGACGATCCCCGTCCTGGTGGAGCTCGACACCGGGCTCCGCCGGCTCGGCCTCCTTCCCGGCCCCGCCGCGGCGGACTTCGCCGTGCGGGTTGCGCTGCTGCCGGGTATCGAGCTCGCCGGTGTCTTCACCCACGAGGGCCACGTGTACACGCAGAGCCGGGACGACGGCGAGAGGGAACGCCTGACGCAGGAGGCCTGCCGTGCGGCGGTCGAGACAGCCGAGGAGATCCGCAGCCGCGGGCTGTCGGCGCCCATCGTCTCTGTCGGCTCGGCAGGGACGTTCCGCTTCGCCGTCCGCTGCCCGGGGGTCACGGAAGTGCGGCCGGGGACGTACGTCTTCAACGACCGCAGCCAGATCGCCCAGGGCGCGGCGACGGCGGAGGACCTCGCGGCGTTCGTCGTCGCCACCGTTGTGAGTCGCCCGGCGCCCGACCGCATCGTCGTCGACGCGGGAACGAAGGTCCTGACGTCGGACCGGATGCTGGTCGCCGACCCGCGGGCATCCTTCGGCTGGGTGTTGGGGCACGACGACTGGGACGTCGTCCGCCTCAGTGAGGAGCACGGGGTGCTGGAGATCCCGCCCGATGCCGAGGCCCGGATCGGCGATCGCCTCGTTATCGTCCCCAACCACGTCTGCCCGACGATCAACCTCGCGAGCGCAGTGACGGTCGTCGAGGGAGGAAAGGCCGGCGGCCGTTGGCCGGTCGCGGCGCGTGGGATGGTGCAGTAGCTTCGTGCCGAGGCTTCCCACGTGAGCGCGATGCCGCCGGCCGGCGTCGCGGGGCGCCTTGCCGAGCGAGGGCTGACGATCCCGCCGGCGCAGATCGTCCCGCCGGGAGTCCGGCTGACCTACAAGCGGCTGGCGCGCTGGGGAGACGTCGCGTACGTCGCCGGTCACGGTCCGACGCACGGGGACGGGTGGGGCAGCCCGCTGGGGAAGGTCGGGCGCGACGTGACCGTCGCCGAGGCCGTCGCCGCTGCCCAGCTGACGGCGCTCAACGTGCTCGGAACGATCGAGCGTGAGCTCGGAGGGCTCGATGTCGTGGCGTGCTGGCTCAAGACCAACGGCTATGTCAACGCAGTCGACGGCTTCACCGAGCACGCAACGGTGATCAACGGCTTCTCGGATCTGGTCGTCGACCTCTACGGCGCCGACTGTCTCGGTGCGCGCACATCTGTCGGTGTTCCGCATCTCCCGTTCGACATGCCCGTCGAGATCGACACGGTCATCGCGCTCCGGTGAGTGTGGACGCCAACGTCCCGCCCGGGACGTGGAGGCTCGACGGGCGCGTCGCGCTCGTCACGGGCGCCCAGCGGGGCATCGGCCTTGCTTGCGCCCGGGCATTCGTCGACGCGGGAGCCGACGTGGCGTGCGTCGACCTCCCGGATGGCGAGCTGGAGCCGGCGGTAGAGCGTCTCGGGCCCGCGGCCTCGGCCCACGCCGCGGATCTCGCCCTCGTCGATGGAGCCGAGAAGCTGGTCGCAGACGTCCTCGCTCGCCACGGTCGGCTCGACATCCTCGTCAACGCGGCCGGTGTGCTGGCGCCGGCGCCGTTCCTCGAGATGACGCCCGACGAGTGGGACCGCACCCTCGCAGTGAACACGCGAGGCGCGGTGTTCCTCGCCCAGGAATGTGCCCGCCACTTCGTCTCGAGGTCCGTCGCCGGCCGCATCATCCTGTTCGCGTCGATCGTCGGCGGCAGCATCGTCCGCCTGAACAACACCGCCTACTCCGCGTCGAAGGCGGCGGTCATCCAGGCGGCGAGATGCATGGCGCTCGAGCTTGCACCTCACTCGATCACGGTCAATACGATTTCGCCCGGATCGACGGAGACGGAGATGCTGGTGAGCGTTCAGGCTCCCGGCCACCTCGACTCGATCATCCGCGGAAATGCCGCCGAATGGCGGCTCGGAATCCCGCTCGGACGACTGGCCGCGCCCGAGGACCAGGCAGCGCTCGCGCTGTTCCTGGCGAGCGACGGGGCACGCCACATCACGGGCCAGGATCTCGCCGTCGACGGAGGGCAGACGATCGTCTGAGCCGATTCGGGCTCGGACAGAGACCTAGCCGAGCAGGTAGCCGCCGTCGACGACGATCTGCGCCCCGTTGACGTAGGCGGACAGATCCGAGGCGAGAAACACGACGACGCGGGCGATTTCGTCAGGATCGGCCCAGCGGCGCATCGGGACACGCCCGGCGGCCTCCGCCCACTGCCGTTCGATGTCGATTCCCTCCGGTGCGCCCGCCTTGATGTACTCGATCGCGCCTTCCGTGAGCGACGGCCCGGGAGCAACCGCATTCGTACGGATTCCGCTCGGCCCGAGCTCCAGCGCGAGGCACTTCGTCAGCCCCCACAGCGCGTGCTTCGACGTCGTGTAGTGCGACATCCCCTTCGATGTCGGGTGCAGCGCGTCGATCGACGTCACATTCACGATCGCGCCGCCGCCTTGCCCGATCATCTGGCGCGCCGCCTGCCGCGCGCACCAGAACGCGCCGTTCACGTTCACGTCGAGAACACCGGCGAATCGGTCGAGCGGCATCTCGTCGATGCGCACGTTCGAGTACGCAGCGGCATTGTTGACGAGCACGTCGAGCCGGCCGAAGCGCTCGACCGCGACCGACACGAGGTCGTCGACCTCCTCCGGCACGGACACGTCGCCTGCAGCCCATGCGATCCGGTCGTCGTAGTCGGCCAGCCGACCCGCGGCGGCTTCCACCGCATCGGCACGACGATCCGTGAGCAACACGGCCGCTCCCGCCTCGGCGAGGCGACGCGCAGCCGCGAAGCCGAATCCCTGCGCAGCGCCCGTGACGAGAGCAGTCCGTCCGCCGAGGTCGAGCAATTCGGCGATCGCCGGCGCGGCGTAGGCATCCGTCGTGTCAGTCGCGCGCACGGTCCCCACCTGTACGAGGATGCTTCGGCGTCCAGTGCCGCCCGGATCCAATCGAGCGCGCCGAGCCGGAGGAAGCCGTAGTGGTAGAAGTCCATCCGCGTCACGCCCAGTGAGCGCACCAGGGCAACCTTGTCCGCCAGGTTCGCGGCCTCCTCGCAGTCGGGCGGCGAGGGCCGCACGCAGATGCCCAACGCGCATTCCTTGCCGACGATCGCCCTGTACGCCTCGATATCGAGACGGAGCCGCTCCGGCTCGGCGGCGTACCCGACCGCCTCGAAGCCGTGGCACGCACGGGCGACGCTGCCGATGTCGATGCCGAGCCGCCACGAGATCTCCGCGGCAGGGCCGCCGGTCGGCCGCCCCGTCGCATAGCCCTTGACGGCGCCGGCAAGGTCGAGGAAGACGAGCCGCCGGCCGCGAGCGTCGACCTCCTCGGCCACCTCCGCGACGAGCGACGTGACGGTCTCGGCGCGAGCGTCCAGGTAGCCGAGCAGCTCACCGTCCGCGATGCCGGCGAGGCCTTCCCGGGTCGGCCCGTCCGCCGGCCCGAGCTCATCGCCTTCGGTGAGGGCGCGCTCGAGCTCCGCGCGCACGACCTCGTGCACTCGTCCCGCGTCGACGCCGCGGCGGCGCGCCGCCGCGAGGCAGTGCTCGCAGAAGCAGAGCCCCAGCAGGAAGCGGGTAACCGGGTCGAGCGAGATGAGGTACCGCTCGTGGTGATAGCCGTGCTCGAGGCCGTGGTAGTGGAGGGACTCGGCCAGGATCGTCTCGATCTCGTAGCGGGAGACGTCGGCGGCGAGTGCCCGTACGTAGGTTCTCGCGTCGGGATTCGCAGGGCAGAAATCGCCCTCGTAGAGATCGCCGAACGCATTCCGCGGCGAACAGGACGGATAGTCGCCGGCACGGTCGGCATGCAGGAAGACGGTCCAGGCGTGCACGGCGAGGTCGCGGGCGGCCGCAGCCCGACACGTCTCCCCCAACACGTCACGCTCCAAGGCCAGGGCGCTGATGGAAGGCTGCACGGGCCCGGCGGCGTAGAGCGCCGGCTCGGGCGGGAAGAACACCACCCCGCGCTCCTGCAAGACCACCCGATGGGCGGGGTTGTGCGGGAAGACGTCACGGGCGGCGTGGTAGGCGAACGCAGGCATCACGCCGCCCAGGCCGCCTCTCCGCTCGAGGTTGTCGAGCACCGTGTCGACGCCCTCCCCGGCCAGGTCGGTGGCGAACACGAAGGCGGATGTCTCCAGCATGCGCGCTCTACGCCGTTTCGCCGGCCGCAGCCGCCATCGCGTCGGGGGTCCGTCCGAGCTCGCGCAGCTGCCGCTGCTTCTCGGTGAACGGATGTTGGAACGGCGGCCAGATCGGCTCCTCCGTCCAGGGCGCTCCGCGGGCCTCCGGGAGCCGCTCGAGCGCCCTGCCGCCGACGATCGTCGTGGTGTTCCGCAGCAGCTGATCGGCGTGACGCACGTTGCCTGCGATGTCCTGCAGCGGGAAGTCGCCGCGGTAGATCCTGAAGAGCGCGACGTCGGCCCGCGACCCCGGCCGCAGCGTCCCGACCTCGTTCTCGAGGCCGAGCACGGCCGCGGGACGCGAAGTGGCTGCCTCGACCACCTCGCGCAGCGACATGCCGAGGTGGATGAACTTGCTCAGGGTCGTCGGCAGGTCGAATGCGGGCCCGTTGATGCTGAGCTGGTGGAGGTCGGTCGAGATCACGTCGGGCTTGTGCCCGGCCGCCGTCACCGCCTCGGCGGTCTCGAACGAGAACGAGCCGGTGCCGTGGCCGATATCCATCACGACGCCCGAGTCCCAGGCCCGCTTGGCCGTGTCGAGGAGCCGGCCCTCGGCGTCGACGATCCTCATCGGGAGCCCGGTGAAGCAGTGCGTGAGCACGTCGTTCGGCTTCAGAAAGGGCAGTACCTCCTCGACAGCCGGCGGCCCGAAGGCGATGTGCACCATCAGCGGCAGCTCACATTCGTCGGCTGCGCGCCGGGCGCGCCGCAACGGCTCGAGGGCATCACCCTCGAATGTGGGGACGTTCCCCATTCTCACCTTCACGCCGCGCACGAGGTCTCGGTTGCGGTCGGCGAGCCGGCGGAACAGCTCCACATCGAGGTAGTGGGAATTGGCGCACTCGTAGTCGTCGCAGACGAGACCGATGCTCGAGATGTTGAGGAAGGCCGTGATTCCCACCTGCGCGGGCCGAACGACGAAGTCGCGCAGCCCCGGCAGTGTCAGGGCGCCGGCCGAGCCGGCATCGTTCCAGGTCGTGACTCCGGTGCGCGAGGCCACAGGGTCGGGATCGATGCCCCAGTAGGTGATCTTGTGGAACACGTGCGTGTGCAGGTCGACCAGGCCCGGGGTGACGATCTGCCCGCCGGCGTCGACCACGTGGAACGCCGACTCGGGTGAGATGTCCTTGTCGACCGCCGCGATCCGGTCGCGCTCGATCGCGACATCCAGGCGGCCCTCCTTGCCACCGCCCGGGTCGACGACCTCACCACCGCGGATCAGCAGATCGAATCTCATTGTGGCCTCCCGGTCGGCATCAACGACGCTTTCACGAATCCGTCCATTTCACCCGCCACGAGCTCCTCGAACACGACGGCTCCTTCCTCGAGCGAGCATGTTCTCGTCGGGAGGCGAAACGCTTCTGGATGCCGGGCGAGAACGTCCACGGCAGCCGCGAAGTCGGCGTCGGTGTACGCGAACGATCCCCGGATCGACTGCTCGCGGACGACCAGGTCGAACGCGGGTATCGTGGCCTCCGCGTCGTGCATGCCGAGCCAGAGTGCGCACCCGCCCGGCTGCAACAGCGCGATCGAGGCAGCCCGCGTGGCGTCGGATCCGACGGCGTCGACGACGAGCGCTGCGCCCTCGCTCAGAGGACGGGCGAACAGCGTGTCCGAGAGCTCTTCGGGACGCACCGCCGCATCGGCGACGGGCTGGGCCCAGGCGCGGCGTTCGTCATTCGGCTCGCTGACGAAAACCCGCATGGCGCCGAGGAGGCGCGCGACGACGCAGGCCAGTGTCCCTATCGTCCCGGCGCCCAGTACGACCACGGTTTCGGGAAGCGCAAGCGGGCTGAGCCGAAACGCATGGATGCACGTTGCAACCGGCTCGGCCAGCACCGCAACGTCGGCTGCCAACTCGTCATCGATGACGTGAGCGCAACGCGCCGGAACCGACACGAACTCGCCGAACCCACCGGGCCGTGTTCCCCCGACGAGCTCGCGGTGCTGACAGATGTTCTCGTGGCCGGAACGGCAGCTCGAGCACAGCCCGCAGGGAACCTGGGGGTTCACCGCGACGCGGCTACCGACGAGCGATCCGGATTCCGGCGACGCAGACATCACCTCGCCGATGAGCTCGTGGCCCATGATGAGCGGAGGCGTTCGGCGTGGACTTCTGGTCGCGACACCCTGGACGTCGCTCCCGCAAATCCCGGCTCGCTCGACCCTGACGAGCACCTCGCCCTCGCCGATACCCGGCATCTCCACGTCCATGACGTCGAGTGTCCGAGCGGCGGTGTACACCAGGGCACGCATCAGGCCACGGCTCCGCCCTGTCCCGCTACCCACACCACTCGGTCACCATCAACCCGTAGACCCGCGCCGCCTGGATGAGATGCTCCGTCTCCAGGAACTCGTCGGCGACATGGCACTGCGCGAGGCGCCCAGGCCCGCAGATGATTCCGGGGAGCTTGCGCTCTCCGTACCAGGCGAGGTCGGTCGCCGCCCCGAAGCCCTGCGGCTCCGACTCGAGGCCGACCCGGCCGAGGCACTCGGCGAGCGTCCGCACCGCCGGGTGGTCGAGCGGAACGTCGAGCGGTGGGAAGTAGATCTGGCCGAGTTTCCAGGTGAACTGCGGTGGGTGCTCACGCAGCCACGGATCGGTCTCGCACACCGCCGTCACGTAGTGCTCGACCTCGGCCCGCACGTCCTCGAACGACTCGTCCGGGTAGAACCACATGTTGTACTCGACCGAGCAGTAATTCGGCGCCGTGCCGGCGTTCGAGAACAGGTTCAGCCGGCCGTCGCTTCCGCCGCCGGGCCCGCCCACGATGATCGCCGGCGCCAGCGTGTCGAAGCCGAGCGGCAAGATCGGGTGGGACTTGGAGTTCGCCCACTGCTGCTCCAGCTCCTGCAGGGCGACGATGATCTTGACCACCTTCTCGACGGCGTTGACACCACCTCCGCTGTTGCCGCCGGCATGAACGGAGAGATAGCGAGTGGAAGCATGGGCCTCGACGCCCTCGACCTCGATCCGGAAATGCACGAGACCGCCTTCGGCGGCGCACAACCGCAGCTCGGTCGGTTCCACGGAGATCGTGATATCGGCGGCAGGTGCCTTGTCGACGATCTCCCGAGTGCCGTTGCCGACGACCTCCTCGTCGCTGACGATGTGGAAGATGACATCACCGCGCGGGCGAAATCCCTGCTCGAGCGCCACCTTCGTCGCCCAGAGCGCCGCGGCGAGACCGCCCTTCATATCGGTCGCACCCCGGCCGTAGAGGCGGCCGTCGACGATCGCGCCGCCGAACGGATCCTCCGACCACGCGCTGCTGTCCCCGACCGGGACGACGTCGACGTGCCCGTTGAACGCGAGCGAGCGGCCACCACCCGAGCCCGGCAGCCGCGCGACGATGAGCGGGTGCGCCTCGAACGTCGCCGACGGGCCGACGTCCCAGCCGTCGATCTCGAAGCCGAGCCCGGACAGGAAGTCGCTCAGATAGGCGATGCAGCCGCGGGCCTCTGCGGGGAAATGGTCCGCCTCCTTCGCCTGGCTCTCGGTGCGGAACGCGATCAGATCGCGGAGCAGGCTGTGCAACCCGGCTTCAGAGGCGTCCACCGCCTCGACCACTGCCGATCGAGGGTCCATCTCGCTTACGGCACGGTGGTGATGAGCGGAGCCGTGGCTCCGACCGGGGGTGCGTCGCGGCGGAGATTGTGACCGTCGGCGCCGAAGATGTGCACACGCCAGGCGTCGAAGAGAAGGCTCACGTTCTCATCCGGCTGCAACGGCGAGTCGGGGTCGGTGCGGACCTGGACCGACGTGCCGCCGACGTCGACGGTGAGGTAGAGGTCCGAGCCGACCGGCTCGAGGAATTGCACGCGACCGGCGATGCCGCCTTCCTGACCCGGCGGCCCGACTCTGAAGTGCTCCGGCCGCAGGCCGAAACGAACCTCGCCGCTCACTTCGACCTCGTGCTCGAGGTCGGGTGGGCTGATCACGTCGGTTGCAAGCGGGACGTCGATGTTGTGCCCGCGAAAGCGCCAGCCCCCGTCGACGGATTCGAGCGCGCCGCCGACCAGGTTCATCGGCGGAGCACCGAGGAACGTCGCGACGAAGACGTTCGCCGGTCGGCGATAGACGTCCTGCGGCGTCCCGATCTGCTGCAGCACACCCTCACTCATGACGGCGATCCGGTGTCCCATCGTCATCGCCTCGACCTGGTCGTGGGTCACGTACATCGTCGTGATGCCTAGCCGCTGGTGGAGCTGGATCAATTCCAGGCGAGTCTGCAGTCGAAGCTGCGCGTCGAGGTTGGAGAGCGGCTCGTCCATGAGAAACGCCTGCGGCTCGCGCACGATCGCCCGCGCGAGCGCGACGCGCTGCCGCTGCCCGCCCGACAACTGCCCCGGCAAGCGTTGCAGCAGGTCTTCGAGCCCGAGAATCCCCGCCGCCCGGCGGACGGCTGCCTCGACGTCGCTCTTGTTCCTCTTGGCGATCTGCAGCGGGAACGCGATGTTGTTGTACACGGTCATGTGCGGGTAGAGGGCGTAGTTCTGAAACACCATCGCGACGTTGCGCTTGACGGGATCGATGAAGTTCACGAGCCTGCCGCCGATCACGATCTCACCCGAGTCGGCATCCTCGAGGCCGGCGACGACGCGCAAGATCGTGCTCTTTCCACATCCAGACGGACCAAGCAGGACGAGAAACTCGCCGTCTGCGATCTGCAACGAGACATCGCTGACGGCCTCGACCTTGCCGAAGCGCTTCACGAGATGCTTGATCAGGATGTCTGCCATCGGTCTCCTTGTTCGCTGTGCCCGAGACTCGGGCTCACTGCTTGAGCGCCCCCGCCATCGACGCCTGCACGAACCAGCGTTGGAAGACCAGGAAGATGATGATCACGGGCACCATGGTCATCACGGCCGCGGCGGAGATGACACCCCAGTTCGTCACGAACTGCCCCTGCAGGGACGCGACGCCCACGGTGAGGGTCTTCATGTTGTCGGTCGTCGTGATCACGAGCGGCCAGAGGAAGTTCACCCACTGGAACATGAAGGTGAAGATGCCGAGCACGACGATCGCGGGCTTCATCAGCGGCAGCACGATCTTCCGGAAGATCTGCCATTCGGAGGCGCCGTCGAGACGGGCGGCCTCGACGAGCGCCTCGGGCAGCGTGGAGATGAACTGACGCATCATGAAGACGCCGAGCGGGCTGCAGACCATCGGCAGGATCATGCCCGGGTACGTATTGATCCCGCTGTGCGTCCACGCGGGCAGGTGCGAGATCATGATGTACAAGGGCGCGATGAGCACCGCCGTCGGGATCATCAGGGTCGACAGCACGAGCGCGAAGAGCGCCGTCCGGCCGGGAAAGCGAAGCCGTGCGAACGCATAGCCGGCCAGCGTGTCGATGGCCAACGTGATCACGGTCACACACGTCGCGAAGATGAGGGTGTTGAGCCCCCAGCGCAAATAGCTCGTGTCGTTCAGGATCGTGCCGAAGTTCCCCGTGTAGAACGAGTGTGGGATCCACTTCGGGGGGTAGCTGAAGAGCTCGTAGCTCTGCCGGAACGACGGCGAGAGCAGGTAGATGAACGGCCCCACCGCGATGATTGCGAAGACGGCCAAGACCGCGTATGCGGCGAGTCCCTTGACGAAGCGGACGACCCGGTTGCGGCGGGCGGCTCGCGAGAACTCCGCGGCATACTCGGAGGGGCGCTCGGCTCCCTCGACGCTCACGTCGTGTGTTGCCACTAGGCGACCCGCCTCCTCCGCGCACCGAGAAGCCAGAACGAGATCGCCGTCAGGGCGAGAATGATGCCGAGCAGCAGGACCGCAGCCGCATAGCCCTGGCCCGTCTCCTGGAACTGGAACAGCCGTTTCCAGATGAACCACACGAGCGTCGAGGTCGACTCGTGCGGCCCGCCCTGCGTGAGGACGTACACGGTGTCGAACACCTGGAAGTTGGCGATGATCGCGATCACGACGGCGAAGAGCAGCATCGGGCGCAGCAGCGGGATCGTGATTCGCCTGAATCGCTGCACGCCCTTGGCGCCGTCGACGCGCGCGGCATCGAGCAGCTCCTCGGGGATGTTCTGCAGGCTGGCGAGGAAGTAGAGCGTCCAGAAACCCAGCCCGCGCCAGACCTCTGCGAGCACGATCGTCCCGAGCGCCAGCGTTCCGCTCCCGAGGATGTTCAACCGGTCGAACCCGAGTGCCTGGAGCGCCAGGTTGATGAACCCGAAGTCGAAATTGGTCATGAACTGCCAGATCAGACCGACGAGCACGGCAGGCGCGAGGAGCGGCACGTACAGCGCCAGCTTGAAGACGTTGCTGCCCTTGCGGTAGCGGTTGAGGAGCAGCGCGAGGATGATCGCGAGCGTGAACACGAGCAGGATCGCCTCCACCGCGTAGACGGCCGTGTTCTTGATCGCGCCCGTCAGTTCGGTGTCGTTCGAGATCTCGCGCCAGTTGGCGAGGCCGACGTATTTCGCCGAGTCGAGAATCCCGCCCTTGTTGAAGCTCAGCCACACCGACCAGAAGGCCGGGACGACCAGAAAAGCGACGAAGGGGATGAAGTACGGCAGTACGAAGAGATAGGCCCTCAGACTACGCCGCTGGCGGTAGCGGGCTCCGGCCCGCCGGTACTCCGCCTCGCTCAGCGTCAACTCGTCCCAGGCCGTCTCACTCGTGACTGTCGACATCCTCCCCTTCGCTCGCTCTTCGACGATTCCGGCCGCTAGCTCTTGAGGATCCGGGTTCCGTCGGCCTGGGCCTTGGCCATCGCCGCCCTGACCGACTTGTTCCCGGTCGCCGCAGCCTCGATCGCCTGGCCGTAGACGCTCGTGAGCTGCGCCATCTTCGGACCGGTCGGCAGGCCGTCCCACCCCTTCAGGACGTACCCGTTGACACGAGTGACCTGGGCATCGCCCTTGCTCGTGTTGACGTCACTGCGCACCGGCGCCCAGCCGTAGTGGGCGCCGAACTCGTTTGCGAACGCCGGCGACGAGAGGAACTTCACGAGCTCCCAGGCGGCTTCCTGGTTCTTGGCCTTCGAGGCCATGACCCAGTGGCCGGTCGTCGAGAAGATCGTCCGCTTGCCACCGGGCGCGCCGACCGGGTTGACGAAGTCCCACTTGAAGGGCAGGCCCTCCTTGCGGAACACCGCCAGACGGAGCGGCTCGTCGTGCAGGAAGGCGATCCTGCCGCCCTTGAACAGGGCGACGCCCGCCTCGCGGTCGTACTGCCCGACAGGGGGCTGGACCTTCTGCTTGAGGATCAGGTCGACGGCGGACTGGGTCGCCGCGATCACGGGAGCGGTGTTGAACGTGACCCGCGACTGGTCCTTCGAGATGATGTCGCCGCCGCGGTTGTGGATGTTGCAGTAGTGGAAGTACCAGGTGAAGTCCTTGTCCGTCATCGGGACGGTATAGCCCCAGATGTTCGGAGCGTCCGAGACCTTGAGGCAGGCCGCGGCGAGCTCAGCCGTGTTCGTCGGGATCTTGGTCACGCCGGCCTTGTCGAGCAGGTCCTTGTTGTAGAACATGACAGTGCCGCCGATGATGCACGGCAGGCCGTAGAGCTTGCCCTGAAACGTGCTTTTCTTGATCGTGTTGGGAATGAATTTCGCAGCTGTCTTGACGTACGCCGGCGAATAGAGCCACTTCTTGTTGTTCAGCACCTCGAGGACACCCTTCGTCCCGAGGCCTGTGAGGTCGGTGCTCGTCTGATAGCTGACGTCGTACGGGTTCGGCCCCGCGTAGTTCGTCGCGTACGACGCACCCTCGACGTTCCATGGAACGATCGTGTGCTGGACATCGATTCCGGTCTTCGCCTCGAACGGCTTCAGCAGCTTGGCAATGACGTCCTTCTCATCTGTTCCGAACGGGGCTTTGGCGAACTGGAGCGTGACGCCCTCGAACCGCGAGCGCGCTCGGTCCCGGACGAAAATGCTCGGCCGCGCTGCGGCCGACCCTGCGAGCGCACCGGCGGCGGGCAGCGCCAGCCCAAGGGCCGCCGCCTTCTTGAGGAAGTCGCGCCGGCTCCCTCCCGACTGATTCCCGTCGACCGGCAGCGCATCTTGGCTGCGATCACCCAAGTCGTCCACAGCGCCTACCTCCTCCTTCATCCGGATTTGCCCCGGTGCCCGGGCTCGGTACAACCGTCGAGCCCTTACGTGGGACGGGACACACGTGGTGAGCATCCTAGGCACATATATGCAGAGATTTCAAGTTCCCCGCCCACGGGCTATAACATATAATGTTGGCCTGGTGGGTGCAATCCGCGACGTCTCGGACGCGCCACTGACCGCGCTCCAGGGCCTGTCCGGGCGCGTTGCCGTCGTCACGGGTGGGGCGCGAGGGATCGGTTTCGCCTGCTCAGGGCGGCTTGTCGAGGCGGGAGCGGCGGTGCTGGTGGCCGACATCGACGAGGAAGCGGCCCGCGCGGCGGCGTCTTCGATCGGCGCGGGCGCAAGCGCCGCGACCGTCGACGTCCGTGCAGCTGCCTCCGTCCGGGCGGTGGCCGAGCGGGCGCTCGCCGACTTCGGGCGGCTGGACATCTGGGTCAACAGTGCGGGCATCTATCCCACCTCCCCACTGCTCGAGCTCTCCGAGGAGGAGTGGGACGCGGTGCTCGACGTCAACCTCCGAGGGACGTTCATCGGCGCCCGTGAGGCGGCGCGCTCGATGATCGCGGCGGGAGCAGGCGGCGTCATCGTCAACGTCTCGTCGACCGCCGCCTACCGCGCCGCCGGGCCCGCCGTCTCCCACTACGTCGCCTCCAAGTTCGGGGTGCGCGGGCTCACGCAGAGCCTCGCCGTCGAGCTCGGCGCACACGGGATCCGCGTCCTCGCAGTCGCCCCGACCGTGACGTTGACGGCCGGCCTCGAGGCACAGCGCGCCCCACTCGAGGAAGCGGGATTCGTCCTCGACGAGTTGGGTCCGCGGCTGCCGCTCGGCCGCGTGGGGGTACCCGACGACGTCGCCCGGGTGGTGGTCTTCTGCGCGAGCGACCTGTCGCTGATGATGACCGGCAGCACGCTGTTCGTCGACGGCGGCGAGCTCGCCGGCTGAGCGATTCGGGGCCGCTCAGCGGCGCGGCGCGTTCGCCTCGAGATACGCGGCGAGGTTGGGGCCCAGCAAGCCGTCGATGTCCTCGGTCGTCACCTCGGGCTCCAGGCCGAGCCTCCGGCAGACGTCGGGCACCGCGCGCCAGTACTGCTCGTCCGCGCCGAAGTTCGTGAACGGATAGTCGGTCCCCCAGAACAGGCGGTCGAGGACGCCCAGATACTTGGCCATCGACAGGGTCTGCGCCGCCCGCCAAGGCGGCTGGCTCGGCGACCACCAGGCGAAGTCGGCCGCGACCCGCGTGTCGCGGGCCATGAGCATGAGGACGAGCTCCGACCAGGCGAAGCCGCAGTGCGCGAGGATCGGACGCAGCCCGGGAAAGTCCACGAGCGCGTCCTCGATGTAGAGCGGGTGGTCGTAGGCGAGGGACTTTCCTGCCGGGAGCGAGCTCCAGCCCGTATGAATCGTGATCGGCACACCGAGATCGGACGCGGCCTCGTACATGGGCCAGATCCGGCGGTCGTTGATCGCCGCGTAGTTGTACGAGGGGAGCATCTTCAGACCTGACAGCCCCCTGTTGGTGACGTAGTGCCGAAGACGCTCCGCCTCCTCCTCTCCGCCGAGCGGATTTGCGCTGTAGAAGCCGACGAGCCGGCCGGGGTGGGCAGCGACGAGATCCGCAATGTAGTCGCCCATCGTCGGGTCGTAGGCGTTGACCGGAACGTACGCGAGGCACATCACGAGCGCGCGATCGACCCCGGCCTCGTCCATATGACGAATCAAGTCGTCGCCCGAGACGCACCAGCCGTCGGGCGTCCAGGGCTCCCCCGTGATCCACGACGTCTTGCCGCGGAACTGCGCCAGGTGCACCTCCGCGAGCTCGGGAGAGAAATCGCGTCCCCACTGGCTCATGTGGACGTGGGCGTTGAACAGCATCACGCCTCCTTCGCGCTGTAGCGATCTGCATCCGCGAAGACGTCGATCCCGACGAATCCGGGGTGAATGACGGCGCGGTGCAGCACCCCTGCGGGTACGTAGTACGTGTCCCCCCGGCCGTAGGTCATCGTCTCGCCTCCGATCGTGAAGTCGACCGTTCCGGCGAGCACGACGCCCCACTGAGCGCCGTGCGCATGCTCGGGAACGTCGACGCCGTCGGGGATCTCGTAGAACATCGTCAGCGCCTGCCCCGTCTGCTGCATCCACCCGCGCAGGGATGCCAGCGGGCTGTCGACCATCGGCAACGCACGGATGAAGTCGGCAAAGGGCTCGGGGGCGGACGGCGTCATGCCGCGAGCAGCCCCCCGTCTACGACGATCTGCGCCCCGTTGACGTAGGAGCCGAGCTCGGAGGCAAGGAACACCGCCACGCGCCCGACGTCATCCGGATGAGCGAGGCGCCCGAGAGGGATGCGCGCTTCGTACGCCGCCCACTGGGCGTCCACGTCGATACCTGCGGGCGCACCGGCCTCGACGAACTCGACGGCACCCTCGGTCAGCGACGGCCCCGGAGCGATCGCGTTCACCCGGATGCGATCCGGGCCGAGCTCGAGTGCCATCGACTTCGTCAGACCCCAGATCGCATGCTTCGACGTGCCGTAATGCGAGAGCCCTGCACCGCTCGGGTGGATTGCGTCGATCGAGCTGATGTTGATTATCGACCCGCCGTCACCCTGTTCCCGCATGCGTGCGGCGGCTGCGCGGGTGCAGAGGAAGGCGCCGCCGACGTTGACCCCCAGGATGCGGTGGAACTCGGCCGCCGTGAGGTGCTCCAGGAGGAAGTTCGAGAACACGCCGGCGTTGTTCACGAGCACGTCGAGCCGGCCGAAGCGCTCGACCGCGGTGCCGACCAGGCGCTCCACATCTGCCTCCACGGAGACGTCGCCTGCGGCGGCCGAGACGGTCGCTCCCTCGTCGGCGAGTCGTGCGCATGCGGCGTCGAGCCGGTCGAGACGCCTGTCGGCGAGCACGACGGCGGCTCCCGCGGCGGCCAGACGCCGGGCGCACGCGAACCCGAACCCCTGCGCGGCGCCCGTGACGAGCGCGACCCGGCCACTCAGATCGACGAGTGACGCGAGTGCACGCTCGCTCGACGCCGGGTTGGGTGAGCGCTCAGACGACACGGCCGGAACGCCTGCACCTGGTTCGACGAAGCACGATGGACATAAGTTATAAGATCATCAGAGAGCACGACAAGGGAAGGAGGGCGATGGCGACCCTGCTCATCGGCTATGACACTGAATCCGCCGCGGTCGGTGAAGGGCTCGCCCGCTTTCTCGGGCCCGACGTGCCACAGTACTACTGCGCCCTCGACCCGGAGACGACCCGGCGTGGCGTCGCCCTGCTCGCCCGCCTGCACGAGGAGCTCGAGGCGCCCTGCACGTTCTTCGTCTGCGGGCGCACGCTCCTGCACGCCCTCGACGCACTCGAGCCGCTCGCCGGATCGGAGCTGTTCGACATCCAGCAGCACACCTATAGCCACGTCGTCTTCAAGGATGTGCACTACCGCCCGATCGGCGGCGACGTCGAGGCGGTGCTGCCCGAGACACCGGCCGTCGCGCTCCGCGAGGAGCTCGCCTTCACATCGGAGCTGATCAGGAAGTACCTGGGCCGTGAGTGCGTCGGGCTGCGGACGCCGTTCGGCTACTACCGCGGCCTGCGCGACAGGCCCGACCTGCTCGAGATCGTCCGGGAGACAGGCCACAGCTACGTCACCTCCTGGGGCCGCAACGAGCAGAACGGCAACCCGACGCCGTGGGTGCAGCCGTTCACCTACGCCGACGAAGGCTTCCCTCAGATCCTCGAGATTCCGTTCCAATTCTGGCTCGACGGCATCTGGTTCGACGCCCATGGCTACGGCGAGGGACGGGCGTTCCGGGAGGCGTTGAAAGGCGCGATCGACGAGGTCGTGGAGCATGACCTCGTGTTCGCCACCGCCTTCCACGAATGGTGCGCGGTCGAGGCGGACGAGGAAGGGACGGGCTGGATCCGGGGGCTGCTCGAGTACGCGCGGGAGCGCGGCGTCGAGATCACGAGCTACACCGACTACTGGGCACGGACAGCCGAAACACCTCGTGGTCCTGCCTGATCACCGCGGCGCCGTTGTTCGCGCCGGCGAGACTGTACCCGTGCGCTATCAAAGCAATGGCGGGTCCGTGGAGGCCGAATGGACGATCACCGACGCCGCTTGTCAATCGACGTCGTTGGTCGTCGGTCGGGCTGTCTACAGCGGCGGCGAGGCGCACGAGCGAGGCGAAATCGGCTGGCACCGCCACCCGAACGCCGAGGAAGTCGTGATCGTCCTGAGCGGCCGTGCGGAGCATCTTCTCGAGGGCCAAAGCTTCGTGCTCGCATCCGGCGACGTGTGTCTGATACCACGGGGAGTCGCGCACGCAATGCGCAACGCAAGCGATGCCGAGCTCGTGATCTGGTGGGCATACGGAGGTGTTGCGAGCCTCGACGCCGCGGGCTATCAGGCCGTCGAACTTGCCATGCCACCGCGCACATGAGGTCGGCCCTGCACCAGCTGGCTTCTCGATCCTGCCAAGCCGATCGCTCCGATAGTCAGCGCGAAGCCCGCTCTATGGGGAACTCGTTGATCCCATAGAGCGGCCTTCACGCCGAGACTCTTGCGTTCATCGTCCCTATTTCTTCAGCCAGACATTCTCGAGATCCCACCATGCCGCCGGAAGCGTCCGGAACCCTTGCACGTCGTTGGCAACAGCCGTGACGGAGGGCAAGGTGAAGAGCGGGATCCACGGTGCCTGTGCCATCGCCAGGCGCTGCACTCGCTGCCAGAGATTCTTTCGAGCAGCGTCGCTTTTCGCGCGTGCCGCCTGTTCGGAGAGCGAGACAAGCTGCTGCGGAACCGTCCAGCGGGTTCCGGCCGCGCGGAAGACATTCGCCTTGTCGTTCGTCCAGATCTGGAGGCCCGTCTCATCTGGGACGGTCACGTCGGACGTCCATTGCACCAGGGGCATTGCGAGGTCGTAGTCACCCGCCAGGTAGCGGCTGAAGAGCGCACCGCCCTCGACTCCCTCCACGGTCAGCTTCACACCGATCTGCGCCCACTCGGCCTGAAGGATCGTCGCAAGCTGCTGGTGAAGCGATGATCCGGCCGGATAGATGAGAGTCGCCGAGAAGCCCGAAGGAACGGGCGACGCCTTCAGCAGCTCTTTGGCCTTTGCGAGGTTGGCCTCGTAGCCGGGGACTGACGGGTCGTAGTAGCGCATCTTGGGGAGCATGCTGTGCGTTGCCTGTGCCACTCCACCGTAGAGCGCTTGGTTGATCGCGTTCTTATCCGTTGCGTAGTTCAACGCCTGCCGGACGCGGAGGTCGTTGAATGGCGGTTTTGAATCGTTCGGGAAGATCGCCTCGAGCCTGGCAATCGGCTGCACTTGAAGCTTGAACCCGCTCGAGCCTTGCAGGTCCTTGATCTGTGAGAACGGGATCCCTTCGACGAGGTCAGCCTCCCCCGACTTGATCTTCAGGATCCGAGTGTTGTCGTCGGCGATGTAGTCGAAACGAACCTCATCGACGTATGGCTTGCCCGGTTTCCAGTACACAGGATTCCGTTGCAGCGTCAGATGGTTGCCGCGCACCCACTCTTTGACCTTGAACGGACCGGTACCGACCGGGTTCTTGAAATACGCGTTACCGAGTTCTTGAACAGCTTCGCGTCGATGATCGAACTTGGGAAGACGGTCAGGTTCTCGAGCAACGCGCCAACCGGATGCTGGAGATGGATCTGGACCGTTCTCGGGTTCAGCACGGAGACGCCGGTGAACCCAAAGGCCAGCGACGGGATGATCACGTTGAGCTTAGGATCTCTGAACCGGTCGAGTGAGAACTTCACGTCCTGCGCCGTCACTGGATCACCATTCGAGAAACGCGCCGCGCGCAGATGGAATGTCCACGTCTTTCCATCAGCGGACACTTTCCACGAGTCTGCGAGGTTGGTCCAACGCCGCCCGGAGTCGCCCGCACCAGGGTGTCGTAGATCTGGTGCATCGCGAAGATCGAACCGTTGTCGACCGAGGTTCCGAGCGGGTTCAGCGTTTGCGGATCAAAGTTCCGTGCGAAGTGAAGTGTTCCACCTCGTTCCGCCCCTGGGGCAGCCTGGGCAAGTGCAACCGCCGTGAGGCCGAGCAGAATAAGCGCTGCGATCAACGCCCGCCTGTGTCGCGCCATTGTCCAAGAACCCCCTCGGTAGCCCACGAGACGAAGAGATTATAGTGTATAACAAACCGATGGAGTGGGCTGGAAGAGGCTACGCTGCGAGCTATTCGGGCGTCATGACCTTCTCCAGCGGATCATTCGGCAGTCGCATTGGCGGCGACCAGCGACATGACGGATCGCGTGCGCGGACGCCCTCGAGCGAGCGCGATCATGCGATGCCGATCCGCGTCCGTTGCGGAGTCACCGTCGTCGCCGCATCGCGAGGATTCGCTACTTGATCTGGTACGTCCTCGGACGTGTACTCCACAGCGTTCCGGTCCTCGTCGCCGTAATCACGCTCTCCTTCGTCATCATCCATCTCACGCCTGGCGATCCAGTCCGGCTGATGCTCGGCGTCCACGCCACAACCGAGGCGGTCGCCGCCGAGAGACATTCCCTGGGACTCGACAGGCCCCTCGGCGAGCAGCTTCTGGCGTACTTCGGCCAGGTAAGCCAGGGCGACTTCGGCCGCTCACTCGTCAAGGACGATCAGGTGAGCACGATCATCTCAGGACGGATCTTGCCGAGCATCGACTTGCTGATCTACAGCGTCATTGTCTCCCTGATTCTGACCATTCCGCTCGCGGTGCTCTCGGCCGTGAAGCGCAACCGGCTTCCCGATCAACTCATTCGCCTACTCGGGATGGTCGTTTCGCGATGCCCTCGTTCTGGCTCGGGCTGATGCTGATTCTCCTCTTCGGACTGAAACTGCACCTGCTGCCGGTCTCGGGCTACGAGACTGGGCCGATCGGCCAACTGCGGACCCTTGCCCTGCCGGCACTCACGGTGGCCCTGTTCCTGACACCGATGCTGATTCGGACCTTGCGGTCGAGTCTTCTCGAATCACTCGGCTCGGAGTACGTCGAGGCCGCGCGCGCTCGTGGCTTCTCGGAGGCGCGGTGATCGGCAGACATGCGATGCCAACTCGCTCGTGCCGTGATCACCATTCTGTCGATCAACATCGGGTTCCTGATCAGCGGCACGGTCATTGTCGAGAACGTCTTCCAGATCCCGGGACTTGGTTCGCTGCTCGTGCAATCAGTGCTGAATCGCGACCTTCCAGTCATCCAGGCCTTGGTGCTCATCTTTGGCGTCATCGTGATTGCAACGAATCTGCTCGCCGATGTCGCGTATGCGATCGTCGATCCTCGCGTCCGGCTCGGAGCGAGCAAATGACCGCGCTCACCGAGAGCGTGACCGCACGCAGCCTGAGTCGGGCAGCACGATCCGAGCGGCGATGGTCGAACACCACCTTTTACTTGGGAATCGGGATGCTCGCAGCGCTGTTGCTCGCCGGACTGCTCGCGCCGTTCATTGCTCCCTACAACCCGAATACGCTTGACCTGGTTCATCGCCTCGAAGCTCCCTCGCTTTCGCATCCGATGGGAACTGATCAATTCGGCCGAGACATTTTCTCACGCGTTCTGAGCGCACTTCGCCTGGATCTCCAAGTCACGTTCATCATCACGTACATACCCCTTGTCATCGGGGTGACCATCGGAGCCCTGGCAGGCTACGCCGGCGGCTGGATCGATAGCGTCGTGATGCGGGTCGTCGATGCCGTCATCGCGTTCCCGTTCCTCGTGCTTGTCATGGCAATCATCGCGATCGTCGGCCCCGGTCTCACAGGTGTCTATATCGGTGTCCCGTTGGTCGGATGGACCCTGTACGCCAGACTCACGCGAGGCGAAATGCTCATCCTGCGCGAACAGGATTACATTGCCGCCGCCAAGGGCCTTGGCTATTCGACGCGGCGGATCGTGTTCAAGCATGCCCTACCGAGCCTTCTCCGTTCGAACCTCGTCTACTCGGCTGCGGACCTCGTTCTCAATCTCCTCTTCCTCGCGAGCCTCTCGTACCTGGGCCTCGGCGTTCAGCCTCCGACCGCCGAACTCGGCGTCATGGTCGCTGACGGACAAAGCGTCCTGCTGAGCTCCTGGTGGGTGGCAACCCTCCCCGGGCTGACGATCGTTCTCCTCGGCGTCAGTTTCAGCATGATCGGCGACGGGTTCGCGGACAAGCTCGGCCGCCACAGGATGACGTTGTGACGGCGCGACCCGCGTCCACCCCGGGCGTAGCAGAGAACCTGCTGAGGATCGACGAGCTCGTTGTCGGCTTCCCGACCCACGACGGCATCGTTCTGCCTGTCAACAGAATGAACTTCTCTGTCGATCAAGGCGAGATTCTCGGAATCGTCGGAGAGTCAGGATCGGGTAAGAGCATGACCTGTCGCGCCATCATGGGTCTCGTGCCTCCGCCGGGTGCGGTACTTGGAGGCCGCGTGATGCTCGGGGATCGCAACCTGCTCACGCTCTCGGCGCGCGAACGCCGGCGCGTGCGAGGTCGCGAGATCGCGATGGTTTTTCAGGACCCTCTGAGCTCTCTCAACCCCGTCCTGACGGTCGGCGACCAGATCGAAGAAGTGCTGGTCAACAGAATCAAGATGGAACGCCGCGCCGGGCGCGCCCGAGCGATCGAGCTGCTCGACCAGGTCGGTATTCCGTCACCTGAACGTCGACTCCGTGCCTACTCCCACGAACTCTCGGGCGGAATGCGACAACGGATCATGATCGCCATTGCACTGGCAGCGGAGCCCAGTCTCCTGATCGCTGACGAACCGACCACTGCACTCGACGTCACGATCCAGGATCAGATTCTCCATCTGCTTCTCGACATCCGGCGCGAGATCGGCATGTCGATCATCCTCGTTTCGCACGACATGGGTGTGATCGCCCAAACGTGTGATCGCGTCCTCGTCATGTACGCGGGCTACGCCGTGGAGTGGGCCGACGTCGGGACTATCTTCCAGAGCCCGCACCACCCCTACACGCGCGCACTTCTCGAAGCAATTCCTCGCCTCAAAGCCGAAGGTGACGAGATGCTGCGAGCCATCCCCGGGCACCCGCCGAGCCTCGAGGAACTCGGGGGCGGCTGCCCCTTCCGGCCGCGCTGCGAGGGGGCGATAGCCGTCTGCAACACCGTCCCCATGGATCTCGTCGAGACCGGCGCCGACCATCTCTCCGCTTGTCCCGTCCAGAGGGCCGAATGAACGTTGTCAACCGACCATCCGATCGACCGCTTCTCTCGGTCGTGGGACTGGAGAAGTCGTTCGCCGTTCGGCCTTCGCAAAGCGACCGCCTTCGTCGAGCGCCCACACCACGTGTCACGGCCGTCGACGGCGTTACCTTCGACGTTGCTCGCGGGGAAACGCTGGGCATCGTCGGCGAATCCGGCAGCGGCAAGAGCACCCTCGCGCGCTGTCTCATCCGACTGCTCAGACCCGAAGCCGGAAGCGTCGTCTTCGATGGAGTCGATCTTGCTCAGCTCGAAGGCAGAAGCCTGCGGGAGGTACGAACCCGAATCCAGATGATCTTCCAGGATCCATTTACATCGCTCAACCCCTTCCTCTCGGTCGGAGATGCAATCCTCGAGGCCGGCATCGTGCACAGCCAGACAGCAAAACGGGACGGCGACCAGTTCGTTGGAAACCTGCTCAATCTGGTCGGCCTTCACCCAGGAAGTCGTCCTCGCCGGCCAAGCGAGCTATCTGGTGGCCAACGCCAACGCGTCGCAATTGCTCGCGCGCTCGCGGTCAATCCGGAAGTCCTCATCGCGGACGAGGCAGTCTCCAGTTTGGATGTTTCGGTACAGGCTCAGATTCTGAATCTCTTTCGCGAGCTGCAGGAGCGTCTTGACCTGACGATCGTATTCATCAGTCATCAGCTCGCGGTGATCTCGCATATCACCGACACGGCTGCGGTGATGTACCTCGGACGAATCGTGGAGTACGGATCGACCGACGCCGTCTTCCGTCACCCGCAACACCCCTACACAAGGGCGTTGCTCGAGTCTCATCCCGAGCCGACCCCGGATCTCAAGCGATCGAAGGCCGCGATCGTCGGCGAGCTGCCCTCGCCGCTCGCCATCCCCTCGGGCTGCCGGTTCAGGACTCGCTGTCCATATGCGGAAGAACGCTGTGCCGCTCTCGACCCGAGGCTCGAAACCGTTGGTAACGGCCATAGCGTGGCGTGCCACGTCAGACCATTCGCCTCACCGAGGGCGGCGAAGACTCTCGTCCTAGACCCGCACCGCTGCGCCGGCCGGCCGCATCTCGTCGATGACGACCTCACCGTCGACGATCACGGGCCGGTCGTCGCACCAGAGACTGCAGTTGCGCATCGGGATGTCGAGGTGGCAGCCCGTGTGATTCGGCCCTCCGACGAGGTCGTTGGGTCCGGTCGAGAACAGCACGTTGCCGCAGAAGGCGCGCAGCTCCATGCCGTGTCCTCGAGCGTCGGTGGCGAGTGCCGCCCACTTCGCGCGCTCGTCGAGGCCCCAGCCGATGTGGGAGAGCCCATACGCGTCGGGATCGTCGAAATCGGTCATGTATTGACGGACCAGCTCCGCCTGGTAGCCGTCCCCTCCGATGTCGGTGATGCGACCCGCCTCGATCGCGAACTCGATCGGTTCCTGCACGTACTGCTTGAACGGCAGCAGGATGTCGCCGCGGTCGACGACGACCCGCCCGTCGATCCCGTCGTCCTCGCCGCAGGTCAGCACCATGCCGCCCGACGGCCAATGGTCCCACTGTCCCGGCTTGTCCACGTAGCCGTACTGCGCCTTGACCGGGTAGCCGATCCGATAGGTGACGTCGGTTCCTGCGCGGTTCGTGAAGCGCAGCGTGCGCGCGGAGCCGAGCACCTCCACCGCGACGTCTGTCCGCTGCCGCAACTCCTCGGTCGGAAACATGCGGGCCAGCAGGTCGACAGGCTCGATGCAGGTCAGGATGCGCGTCCCCGCCTGCTGAATCTCCGTCAGCTCGTCGCTGAAGAGCATGAACAGCGTCTCGACGACCATGTCGGCGCCCTTGAGGATGTCGACGGCCGGCTGGTTGCCGGACAGGGGCGTCTTGCCGACGGTCCAGACACCCACCTCACCGGACGTCGCCGACGAGGAGTACGGCAGCCGGAGATTCATCACCTTCGCGCCGAGGCGCTGTCCCGCGGTCATGAACGCGTCGACGTACTCGACCCGTTCCTGCCCCTGGGAGAGGAGGACGAGGCTCTCGCCGGGCCCGAGCTTGCAGAGCCGCAGCATGCGCTCGCAGAGGTCGGTGAACATGGACTGGCTGAACGACGGTGATCCCATGCGTCTCTCCTCTTCGGCCTCGAGGGCTATATCATATAATCCCTGTTTCCTGGACGCCGCCGCTCATCGGCAGCACGGCGCTAGCCCGTCGCGAAGATCCCTTCGATCTCGACGCAGATGCCGAACGGAAGCGCGCCCATCCCGATCGCCGAGCGCGCATGGCGCCCACGCTCCGCGCCGAAGATCTCCACCAGCAGGTCCGACGCGCCGTTCGCCACGAGGTGCTGCTCCTTGAACTCGGGATCCGAGTTGACGAGCACGAGCAGCTTCACCACCCGAGCGACGCGGTCGAGCTCGCCGATCTCTGCTTTGAGGCTCGCGAGCAGGTTGAGAATCGTCAGCTGGGCCGCCTGCTGCCCCGTGGCGACATCGATCTCACGCCCGAGCTTGCCCTTGAAGGAGTAGTCGCCGTTCTTGTACGGGCCATGTCCCGACACGAACACGATCTGCCCGACCGTGACGGCGCCGACGTAGTTCGCGACGGCGGGGTTCGGTGCGGGAAGCTCGATGCCGAGCTCTGCGAGGCGGGCTTCGGGTGTGGCCATGTGCTCTCCCTCGATCGACAGGACGATTAGCGGAGCTTGCCGCGAGCCGCCACCGGCCAGACGCCGGCGACCTGCCCGCCGCGATGGACGACGACCTCGTCGTGCAGGTTCGTGCAGCCGCACGCGTGGTTGGGGACGATCGTGACGACCTCCCCCACCTCGGGTCCCGGGCGGCAGGCGCTGACGTCGACGTGGCCGTGCTCCTCGGACAACGTGTAGATACGGGCCTGCGGGTACTCGACGATGAGCCCGTGTCCCCCACCGGCGGCATCCTCGGCAGGGTCGTTCGTGAGCGTCTTCGACCCGGAATCCAGGATCGCGCGGTCCGGCGTCGGCCGGCTGACAACGGTCGCGCGGACGCGGAGCGCGCAGTCGTCGAGCGGCACGGATCCGTTGGCGATACAGGAGCGATCGCCGTAGACATACGTACCTGCACGGACCTCGGTCACCTCGCCGACGGCGTGGTTGATGAGCGCCGTGGGCGTCCCTCCCGCGCTGACCCGCTCGACGCGAAGGCCCCTGGCCTCGATCGCCTCCCGCGCCGCTCGCAGCCACGTACCTGTCTCCGGCAGGGTCGGGTACGTCATCAGGCCTGCGAAGCGCAGGCCGGGGAGCGAGTCGGCGAGCTCGGCGAGCTCCGCCGCCGCCTCGGGTGACTGCACGCCCGTGCGGCCGAAGCCGGTGTCGCACTCGACGAGAAAGCCGACCTCCGCGCCCGCGCTCTCGAGTGCAGGCGAGAGGCCTCGGGCCACGGCCGCCGAGTCTCCGACGACCGAGATTGCAGCCTCGCTTGCGAGGGCAGCGAGGCGCTCCGCCTTGGCAGGGCCGAGGAGCGGGAACGAGATCAGGATGTCGCGGAGGCCGGCAGCCTCCATCACCTCGGCCTCGCCGAGCTTCTGGCAGGTGATGCCGACGGCGCCGGCGCGCAGCTGCATGTAGGCGATCGCAGGGAGCTTGTGCGTCTTGATGTGGGGCCGGAATGCGAGGCCGTGCTCGTCGCAGTAACCCTGCATCCGCCCGATGTTGCGCTCGACGGCGTCGAGGTCGATCGTAACGGCGGGGGTGTCGAGCGACGTGATCTGCACGCGGCGTCAGCCGCCCAGCCAGACGACAGCGTCGCCCTCGACGTCGAACCCGACGAGATTCGACTGGATCGTCGTGCGCGCGGGCTTCGGATCGTCGAAGAAGCTGCGGTATTCGGCATCCATCTCGGGGAAGTGCCGCATGTCGGTGATGTACATGCCCACGCGCACCGCGTCCTGGAGCGACCCGCCGGCGGCCTTGGCGACCGCATCCAGGTTCTCGAGCACCTGCCGCACCTGCTCCGCGATCGTCGCGCCGATCCGCGTGCCGGTGGCGTCGAACGGGCCCTGCCCGGCGAGGAAGAGGAAGTCACCGGCGCGAATCGCCTGCGAATAGCCGCCCGAGGGCGCGGGAGCTGCGTCGGAGAAGATCGGGGTGCGCGTCATCGTCAGCCGGCCTTTCGTCCGTAGCGGGGAAGCCAGTAGGTGGTGTACAGCTGCTCGTGCTTCGGCGAGCAGAACATGCGCTCGGCTCCGTCGACGGGCGCCGACCAGTAGCGGCGTGCGATCGGGTGCCCGCAGAGCTCGCAGGCGGCCCGGTTCGCCTTGAGGTAGCTGATCTCGGTGCGCTTCCATTCACCCATGGCGTTCCACCTCGTCCTCGAGCCCGTACACGGCCCGAGCCGCCTCGGCGCTGACGAACCGCTCGGCGACGTCGCGGCGCACGCGCTCGGGGTCTCGCCGGGCGGGATCGCCGTAGCCGCCGCCCCCGGGCATGAGGATGCGCACCTGGTCTCCGTCGCGCAGGGTCACGCCGGAGAACTTCGACGGTGACATCGTCCCGAACTCATCGACGAAGGTCCGCCACTCCTGCTGCCCGGACCGCCGCACCCAAAGGCCGCCGACGGCTCCCTCACCACCCCCGAGCACGCCCCAGGGCTCCGTCTTCATCCGGTTCAGGAGCGCACTCACGGTCACCTCGGGGACGGTGACGGTGAACACCCGCTCGCCGCCGAGGCCGCCGCGAAACTCACCCGCTCCGCCGGAATCGGTGACGAGCCGGTACGACTCGATCCGGAACGCCGGATAGCGCGTCTCGAACACCTCGACCGGTGTGTTGCGACAGTTTCCGTTGATGGTGACGACCATGTTGTTCCCGTCGATGCCCTTGCGGCCGCCCCAGCCGACGCCTTCGAAATGGAAGTGGGCGTACGGCTCGCCCGTCCGCGGGTCGACGCCGCCGAAGAGGAACGGGGACGACGTGCCGCCACAGGAGGCGGCGATGGCGTCGGGGATCGCGTGCTGGAGCGCCCCGAAGACCATGTCCGTGAGACGGGGGCTCGTCTCCGTGTTGCCGCCTGCGACGGGAGCCGGGAACGAGCAGTTCACGATCGTCCCGGGCGGCGCGATGATCGTGAACGGCCGGTAGCACCCCTCGTTGCGCGGGATCGTCGGATCCGTGAGGTGGAGGAAGGCGTTGTAGATCGCCGACGCGGTGACGGCATAGATGGCGTTGACGGGCCCGACCGCCTGGGGTGCCGAGCCCGTGAAGTCCGCGATCACCTCGCCGCCGTCGACCGTCAGCGTCAGCGTGATCGGGTAGTCGCGGTCGGTGATGCCATCGTCCTCGATCGCGTCCTCGAAGGTGTAGACGCCGTCGGGGATCGCCTCGATCTCGGCGCGCATGCGCCGCTCGGCGATCGCCATCAGCTCGTCGGACGCGCGCTGCACGAAATCGAGCCCGTAGTCGCCGATGAGCTGGTGCAACCGGCGCTCGGCGAGGTCGAGTGACCCGATCATCGCCCGGAAGTCGCCGAGAGTGACGCGGGGCGTCCGGTGGTTGGAGAGGATGATGTGCCAGATGTCGTCGACGTCGACGCCGCGCCGCTTGATCTTCACGGGCGGCAGGAGCAGGCCCTCCTGGTAGATCTCGGTCGCGTCACCCGAGAGACCGCCCGGCGTCTTCGCTCCGACCTCCGACATGTGCGCGACGTTCGCAACGAAGGCGACGAGCTCGCCTTCCCAGAAGACGGGCTTGAGCAGCATGTGCTCGGGCACATGACCGGAGCCGCGGTAGGGATCGTTGTGGAGGACGATGTCGCCCTCCTCGAAGGCGTCGAGGCCGAGCTCCTCGATCGTCCACTCGACGGTGAACTTGATCGTGCCGATCTGCGACGGGCAGAACTCGGCCTGCGCGAGCATGTTGCCGCGCGGGTCGAAGATGACGCATGAGAAGTCCAGCGACTCGTTGAAGATCGGTGAGTACGCGGTCGTCATCATCGTGACGCCCATGTCGCGGCAGCAGCTCGTCAGATAGTTGTCGACGACGGTGAGCGCGACCTGGTCGATCGTCGACGTGCTCATGCGCTGCTCGTCCCGGTGTCGATCACGAGCGCACCCTGCTCGCTGCGGGCGACCGTCATCCCGGGCTCGACGAACGTCGTCGAGCCCTCCTCCTCGACCACGGCAGGACCGGCTACCGACTCCCCCACCGCGAGCGACGAGCGATGAACCACCGCCGCATCGAGGAGCCCGTGCCCACGGACATACACCTCACGGCTCGTGCGGGGAACGTCCGCCGCCGGGGCTGCCTGCGAGAGATCGAGCGGCCGGCGCCGCCCGATCGCGGTCACCTTGAAGCTCACGAGCTCGATCACCTCCCCCTCGATGAGGTAGCCGTAGCGATCCGCGTGCAGCTCGTCGAAGCGCCTGAATGCCCGTTCGAGCGCGGCGTCGTCCAGCTCGCCGGCGTCGATCTCGACCTCGTGCTCGTAGTTCTGGCCGAAGTAGCGCATGTTGATCGCGCGCAGGATCTCGGGCTCGCCCGCGAAGCCCTCCTGGCGCAGCTCGCCCACGGCCCGCTGGGTGATGCGCTGGAACTGGCGGTTGACGACGCTCGCGTCGACGTCGTTCGAGCGGAACGCCTGCGTCCACACCTTGTCGACGCGGATATCGGCGAGCAGCAACCCGAGCGCCGAGAACACGCCCGGGTACTGGGGGACGATCAGCCGGGGGATGCCGAGCAGCCGCGCGACGGCTGCGGCATGAAGCGGACCGGCACCGCCGAAGGCGAGCAGCGAGAAGCGGCGGGGGTCGTGACCGCGCTCGAGCGAGACCATTTTGATCGCGCTCGCCATGTTGTCGTTCGCGATCTCCACGATCGAGGCCGCGAGCTCGAGCGCGCCGAGGCCGAGCGGCTCGCCGAGGGCCTCCATGGCCTCGGTCACAGCCGACGGGTCGAGTCGCATGCGGCCGGCGAGGAAGTACTCCGGATTGAGCCGGCCCAGGAGGAGATTCGCATCGGTGACCGTCACCTCGGAGCCGCCGCGGCCGTAGCAGATCGGCCCCGGCTCGGCACCCGCGCTGCGAGGCCCGACACGCAGGAAACCGCCCGCGTCGACCCAGGCGATCGAGCCGCCGCCCGCTCCGATGGACTTGATGTCGATCAGCGGGACGGCCGCGGGCAGACCCCACTCGATCTCGTATTCGGTCGTGTGGCGCTGCTTTCCGTCGACGAGAATGCCGACGTCGGCGCTCGTGCCGCCCATGTCGAGCGTGAGCACGTTGGACTCGCCGAGCGTGCCCGCGATGTGCTCGGTCGCCGTCATGCCCCCGGCTGGGCCGGACATGACGGTCTGGATCGGCGCGCCTGCCGCGGCGCCGGACAGCATGGCGCCGCCGTTCGACTTCATCAGCGTCCATTCGCGCGTCATGCCGGCGTCGCGCAACGCGGTGCTGAGACTGCCGACGTAGCGCCCGACGAGCGGACGCAGGTAGGCGTCGGCGATCGTCGTGGAGGAGCGCTCGTACTCGCGCCAGATCGGCGCCACCTCGTGCGAGACGGAGACCGGCACGCCCGGGAGCTCTTCCTCGAAGATCTGCTTCACGGTCTCCTCGTGCTCTGTCGAGACGTACGAGAAGAGGAGCGAGAGCGCGACGGCCTCTGCACCCTCGTCACGAATCTCCCGGCAGAGGGCCCGCACCTCCTGCTCGTCGACGGCCCGGAGCGTCGCTCCCGCTGCGTCGAGGCGCTCGTCGAGCCCGAGGCAGAGGCGCCGGCTCGCAACGAGCGGTTCAGGCTTGCGCCAGCGCAGGTCGTAGAGCACCTTGCGGTTGATGCGTTGGATGTAGGGCGTGTCCTCGAAGCCCTTCGTGGTCACGAACGCGACCTTGCACCCCGTCCGCTCGATCAGGGCGTTCGTGCCCACCGTCGTCCCGTGTGTGAACCGCTCGAGCTCGTCGGCCGGAACACCTCCCTCCGCAAGCGCGTTCACGATCGCCTGGCCGGGCGAGCTGGGCGTCGACGACGTCTTGAGCGAGTCGATCCGACCCGTTTCCGGGTCGAACACCACCATGTCGGTGAACGTGCCACCGGTGTCGATCCCGACCGCGAGTGCCACCGGCTACGCCTCGGCCACCATGACCCGCATCCCGGCAGGCTCGCCGAGACCGTGCAGATCGGCCTGCGCGGCCCAGCGCATGTGATCACGCATCGCCTGTGCCGCCGCTGCGGCGTCATGCTGCCGGATCGCGTCGGCGATGAGCCGGTGCTGCGACGCCACCTCGCGCGCATCCTCGGCGCTCAGGCTCGAAAATCCCCAGAGCGTGCCGATCACCTCGCGAATGTCCCGGCTCACGGCCGCGAGGACCCGGTTTTCGCTCGCCCGCGCGACGAGGTCGTGGAAGCTGCGGTCGGCGGCCATCACGTCGGCTACCGCGACATCGTTCTCGGAGAGCTGCTCCATCGTGACGGCGAGCTCCTCCAGGCGCTCGAGATCGCGCTCGCTGCCGTGCTCCGCCATCCACGCGGCCGCCTGGGGCTCGATCAGGATGCGGAACTCGTACAGGTCGCGCAGCAGCGGTTCCGCCTTGCCCTCGCGGCGCAGAGCCTCCTGCACGACCGAGCTGAGGATGTCCCAGTCCTCGGGCGGACAGACCTCGGTGCGCTTGCCGTGCTGGACGAACACGAGGCCGAGCATCGCGAGGGCCTGCACGGTCTCGCGGGCCACGGTGCGGCTGACGCCGAACCGCGTCACGATCTCCTCGGCGGACGGGAACGCCTGCCCGACCTCGATCCGCCCCGAGACGATCTCGGCTGCGAGGAGGGTCGCGAGCTGATGACTCAGGCGTCGAGGCTCGCGCAGGCCCTCGACGCCCTGCAGCGGATCAGTCGACACGAACGCTGCCGAGATCGAGTTTCAACGCGATCAGATGCTGTTCGAGCAGTCCCAGGGACACGTCCCCGAACACGGTCGCAGGCGAGCGCAGCGCGGCATTGACGAGAACGCCACGCCGAACGAGCACGCGCTTCGCGCATGCGTTGTAGTGGTCGATCGAGTGCTGCATCTCGAACACGAGCATCGGCAGGATCTCACGAAAGTCGCTCCTCTGCGAGCGCGGGATCACCCTCGGCTTCCGCCTCGTAGGCGCGGACGACGAAGTCGATCAGGTCGACACCGGGAATGATGCCCGCCGCGCCGGTGCGCACGCAGTCGAGCAGATAGACGCCGCCGTCACCGCCCCAGATCGCAAACTCGGGCCCGAGGTGCTCGATCCAGTGGTTCATCTCCACCGGGCCGGCCTCGAGCTTGACGAGTCGCACGTTCTCGGCCAGTGCACCGATCTGGCGCACCAGCTCGGGCCCCAGCCCGACGCCGAGGTACGCGGGGGCATCCTGGATCATCACGGGCACCGAGACGGCCGACGCGACCCGCACGAAGTAGTCGACGAGCGCAGTCTCGCCGAGTGCCCCGCCCATCGGCGCGGGCAGGACGACGCAGCTCGCCCCGGCGTGTTCCGCATGGCGGGCGAGCTCGACCGAGGCCCTGACACTGGGTGCTCCGGCCCCGACGAAGACGGGCACCGCGCCCTCCACCTCGTCCACGATCACGTCCGTCAGCTGCCGGCGCTCGTCGGCGGACAGCTTCAACACCTCACCCGCGAGGCCAAAGGCGACGAGGCCGTGGGCGCCGCAGTCGAGTGCGAACCGCACGACGCGGCGCTGCGCTTCGAGATCGACGGCATCCTCCGCGGTGAACGGGGTGCAGAGCGCGGGATAGACCCCACGCCACGTGTCCTTCATCGATGCCGTCATCGCCTCCAGCGTTGAAGGTCAGATCATGACTAGCATATCATCCGAGATTACAAGTGGACACCCGCTCCGCTCAACGGCTCGCCGGCAAGGTCGCGATCGTGACGGGTGCCGGCCGCGGCATCGGCAAGGCGATCGTGCAGCGTCTTGCGGCCGAGGGCGCCGCCGTGGTCGCCTCGCAGCGCGCGGCGGACGAAGGCGAAGAGCTTGCGCGGGCGCTCACTGCCGAGGGAGGGAATGTCGTGTTCGTGGCCGCCGACGTCCGCGACGAGCACGATGCCGAGCGCCTCGTCGGCGAGGCGTTGGCCCGTTTCGGGGGCATCGACGTGCTGTGCAACAACGCCGGCGTCGGTCTGCTCAAGAGCGTCGCCGACACGACCCGCGAGGAATACGACCGCGTGCTGGACACGAATCTCTGGGGCATCTTCACCTGCTCGCGCCATGCGCTCCCGCACATGGTCGACCGCGGCGGCGGATCGATCGTGAATATCGGCTCCGTCGCGGCGACGGTCGGATTCGAGACCGATGCGGCGTACTGCGCCTCGAAGGGCGCCGTGCACGCCCTGACGCGGCAGATGGCGCTCGACTACGCCCGCACCGGGGTTCGTGTCAACTGCGTCGCACCCGGCTTCATCGAGACGGAGCAGGTGAGGATCTACATCGAAAGCCACGACGACCCGGCGGAGGCCGAGCGCCGGGTCGTGGCCGCACACCCGCTCGGCCGCATGGGACGCCCGGAGGAGGTCGCGGCCGTCGTCGCGTTCCTCGCCTCCGACGACGCGTCGTTCGTGACCGGATCGTCGTACACCGTCGACGGTGGTCTCCTCGCCCGCTGAGCGAGAGTGACCGTGAGAGGAGCAAGACGATGGGAACCATCCTCGTGGGGTACGACACCGAGACGGCCGCCGTCGGTGAGGCGCTCTCGCTCTTCACCGAGAGCCCGAACTTTCCGCTCTACGCCAAAGCGCTCGATCCGGAGACCTGCCGCGAGGCGCTCGAGCTCCTGACTGACGTGCACGCGGACGTCGGCGTGCCGGGAACGCTCTTCGTCTGCGGTCGGACGCTTCTGCACGCGCTCGAGCCGGTCCGCAGTGCCGCTGCAACGGGGCTGTTCGACGTGCAGCAGCACACGTTCAGCCATGTCCCGTTCAAGGACATCGTCTACTCTCCCGAGCCGGGCATCGTCGGCACGATCCCCGCCGCGCCGCCCGAGGCCCTGCTCGAGGAGCTTGCGATCACGTCGCGTCTGATCCGGGAGCATGTCGGCGGCGACTGCGTCGGCCTGCGCACGCCGTTCGGCTACTACCGAGGCCTGCGCGACCGGCCCGACCTGCTCGAGATCGTTCGGACGACGGGGCTCCGCTACGTCACATCCTGGGGCCGCAACGAGGAGAACGCGAACCCGACGCCCTGGGTGCAGCCCTTCACCTACGAGGAGGAAGGCTATCCGGACATCCTCGAGCTCCCGTTCCAGTTCTGGCTCGACGTGGTCTGGTTCGACCAGCACGGGTACGACACCGGGCCGGCGCTGCTCGAGGCGCTGAAGGGCGCGGTCGACGAGGTGGCCGAGCACGACCTCGTCTACGGGGCGTGCTTCCACGACTGGGTCATGCTGGCCTCGGACGAGCGCCGGGTCGGCTGGCTGCGCGGCTTCCTCCGCTACGCGCAACAACGCGGCGTCGAGGTCACGACCTACACGGAGTACTGGCGCCGCTTGACTGCTCGCTTGCGGAAACGCGTGCGCCGGCCGCGAAGCGGCCGCTTTAGGGATTCTCGCGATCGGGGATCCGCATTCGCGGATCCGCCGATCTGCGGGCTAGCCGAATGCCCAACCGTGGCCGTGCTGCAGCCCCAGAGGGCGAAGGGCTGCAGCAGGGCCTCGGTGGCGGTCGCGGACGACCGATCTGTCAGAAAGCCGTTTCGATGCGCGGGAAGTGCGGGCCGTGGATGGGCTCGCCGGGAGCGCACTCGAGCTCGGCGTCGGTGTAGTTGTAGGGGAAGCGCTGCGCGCCGAGCCAGGTCGTCCCGCCCGCGACGTAGCGCGGGATGAAGCCGCGGCGGTGGTTCTGGCTCGTGTTCGGTCCGGAGGCGTGCCAGAGCAGAGCCTGGTGGAAGCCGCACTCCCCCGCCTTGAGCTCGTAGCCGACGACGTCGAGGCCCTCGTCCTCCGGGGACCGCACCTCGCCGATGCCGGGGCGCTCAGCATGCATGAAGGAACTGCCGTCACCGAACTCGACCGGCAGCTTCTCCCCCAGCTTGTGGGAGGCGGCCGCCACCTGCATGGCGCCGTTGGCCGCGCTGACGTCGTCGAGCGCGATCCAGCACGTGACGGCCGTGGGTGTCGCGAGAGGCCAGTAGGCGTAGTCCTGGTGCCAGGCGAGCTTGCCACCGACGACCGGCTTCTTGATCACGGCGCCGTCTTCCATCAGCACGACCTCGTCCGAGCCGAGCAGCTGCCGGGCCATCCCGGCGATGACGGGGTTCGAGTCGATCTTCCAGAAGCGCTCGTCTCGCTCCCACAGGTTGAAGAGGAATGGGACGGAGTGCGGCTTCTTCTCGACCTCGGTCTTCTCGGCCACCGCACTCGTCGTCCCGGAGCCCACGGTCGCCTCGCCGCGCTCGGGCTCGATGATGGGATCGGTCAGCTCGTAGGTCTTGGACTCGCGGCGGCCCTCGAGATGGTCGTCCAGCGCCTGTCGTGCCTCCTCCACCTGGGCGTCGTCGAGAACGCGAATCGGGAAGAGAAAGCCTTGCTCGTGATACTGCGCGATCTCCTCGGGGGTCAACGGTTCCGTGCGGACGTCGCTCACCTCGGCTCCTTCTCGCTAGTCGGGTAGCGGGACGTAGCCCGCCTGTTCGATGCTCGCGGCCCCGCCGAACGCCCACAAGATCACGAGGTCCTCATCGGAACTGCCCATGATCCGGTGCGGGGTGTTACGGGGGATGAAACAGATGTCTCCGGGGCCGAGGTCGAGCGCGTCGTCGCCGACGATCTGCGTTCCGCGGCCGCTGATGACCATCACCACCTCCTCGGCATTCGGGTGGTAGTGGTTCTCGTGGGTGGCACGGTGCGGGTACGTCGATTGCCCGAACGCGATCAGTGACGCGCCGGTTTGAGGCCCGACCACCCAGCGCACGTCGAGATGCCCGAACGGTCCCTCGGTCGAGTTGCGTGGCGTCGTGTCGGCGCGGAGGACGCCGACACGCCCGTTGCCGGCTCCCGAGATCTCGCCGAGAAATGCGTGCACTGCAGTCGCCGTCGCCTCGGGAGCTTCGAGCGGGAGCGTGTGCCCGACGCCCAGGAGCTCGACGACGCGTGCGTTCGCCAGCTCCTCGGCGAGCCTGCGACCGTGCTCGGGCAGCGTGCGGTCGTCGCTGCCGCCGATGATCACGAGCGCCGGGCACGTCACGTCACCCAGCCGGCCGGCCAGGCTCTCCGCGGCCGCGATCGCTCGGCACTGGCGCACGTAGTCGTCGGGGTCGTTCTCGAGCAGCAGCGACCGGTACTCCTCGAGCACCGACGGGTCACGCTCGAGCGAGCTGTCCGAGAAGGGCGGGTTCTGCGACCAGTGCTCGTCCACCCACGCCTCCAGCCCCATGGTCTCGATCCGGTCGGCCGCCGCCAGCATCCGCGGCGCGAGGTTCGAAAGGTTGGGATCCGGGCCGATGAGAACGAGCCCAGCCACGTCGTCAGGCCGTTCGAGCGCGATCTTCAGGGCGATGCTCGCACCGAGGGAGTGCCCCACGAGGAAGGGCCGCCGGATGTCGAGCGCTCCGAGCACGGCGGCGACGTCGTCGGCCCAGCGCTCGAGCGAGAGCTCCTCGCGCCGGAGCTCGCGCGTCTTGCCTGCGCCGCGCAGGTCGACGAGAACGAGCTGGTAGCCGGGCCCGAAGCTGTCGCGGACCCGGTTCCAGAGCGCTCCGGTGAGCCCGAGGCCGTGGATGAGGACGACCGGGATGCCTTCGCCGAGCACCTCGACGTGCGTCTCCAGTCCGTCGACGACGACCTGCTGCTCCGCCACTTCGCCTCCTTCGACCCTCACCGTTATATCCTATAACTTCCGCGGGAACGAGCGTTTTCGTCAGGCGATCGAATTGACGGCGTCGACGATCGACTGCACCGACGGCGCGTACGCGTCCTCCAGCGACGGCGAAAACGGCACCGGCGCATGCGGCGCCGTCACACGCCGGACGGGCCCGTTGAGGTGGTCGAACGCCTGCTCGGACACCGTCGCGGCGATGTCCGAGGCGATGCTGCAACGCGGCGGGCTCTCGTCGACGACGACCAGCGCCCCCGTCTTCTCGACCGAGCCGACGATCGTCGCCTCGTCGAGCGGAGACAGCGTCCGCGGGTCGATCACCTCCGCGCTGACGCCGTCGGCTGCGAGCAGCTCAGCCGCCTCGAGCGCCCGCGGCACCATCGCCGAGATGGCGACGATGGTGACGTCGCTGCCGGTGCGGCGAACCTCGGCGACACCGAGCGGGATCCGGTACGGCTCCTCCGGCACCGGGCCCTGAGCGACGTACAGCTTGAGGTGCTCGAAGAAGAGCACGGGACCGTCGTCGAAGATCGCCTCGAGGAGCAACCCCTTGGCGTCGTACGGCGTCGAGGGCACGACCACCTTGAGCCCCGGGAGGTGCGTGTAGATCGAGTACAGCGTGCCGGAGTGCTGCGCCGCGGTGCTGAGACCGGAGCCCATCGCGACGCGAATCGTCAGCGGCAGCCGCACCTGCCCGCCGAACATGTACGACATCTTTGCCGCCTGGTTGTAGATCTGGTCGAACGCGAGCCCCGTGAAATCGGCCCACATCACGTCGACCACCGGCCTCAGCCCTGCCGCGGCGGCACCGACCCCCGCTCCTACGAAGCCGGCCTCCGAGATCGGCGTGTCGCGGACGCGTTCGGCTCCGAACAGCGGGAAGAGGCTCTTCGTGGCGCCGAACGAGCCACCCATCGTGTTCTCCTTGGTGCCGCCTCGCCCCGCGCCGCCGACGACGTCCTCGCCGATCACGATCACGGACGGGTCGGCCTCCATGGCCTGGCGCATCGCCTCGCCGACGGCGTTGACCATCGACAGCGAGCGCTCCGTCGCAGTCACCATCAGGCCACCCCCACGCGCGTGATCTGCTCCGGGTAGACGTACTTGCCGATGTCCGCAGGATCCGGGAACGGGCTCGAGCGCGCGAACTCGACGGCGTGCTCGACGGCCGCCTCGATCTCGGCTGTGGAGGGCGTCGAGATCGGCCTCGGTCGCGTGCCCCTCGGTGAGGATGCGCGAGCGGAGGGGCGGGATCGCATCCTTCTCCTGCAGCCCCTCCCGCTCCTCATCGTCGCGATAGCGGTCGGGGTCGCCCTCGAAGTGCCCCCGGAAGCGATAGGTCTTGACCTCGAGCAGCGTCGGCCCCTCCCCGGCTCTTGCCCGTTCGACTGCCGCCCGCGCGGCCTCGTAGACGCCGAGCACGTCGGCGCCGTCGGCGATCGCGCCCGTGATCCCGTAGCCCGCCGCGCGCGCCGCGACGTCGGGCACGCTCGTCGCGTACACGGCGGGCGTCGACTCGGCGAACCCGTTGTTCTCACAGACATAGAGGACCGGCAGCTTCCAGATCGCCGCGAGGTTGAGGCTCTCGTGCAGGACACCCTGGTTCACCGCTCCGTCGCCGAAGAACGCCACCGCGACCTGACCGCTCCCGCGCACGGTCGAGGCGAGGCCGGCTCCGGTGGCGAGCGCGATGCCGCCGCCGACGATCGCGTTGGCGCCGAGCATGCCGCGCGAGAAGTCCGCGATGTGCATCGAGCCGCCCCGGCCCTTGCAGAGGCCGTCCTCACGCCCGTAGATCTCGGCCATCATGCGGTCGAGGTCGCACCCCTTCGCGATGCAGTGCCCGTGTCCGCGGTGGGTGCTCGTCACGTAGTCGTCTTCGTGGAGATTCGCGCACACGCCTGCGGCTACCGCCTCCTCGCCGATGTACATGTGCACGAAGCCCGGGATCTCGCCCGTGCGGAACTCACTCGCCACCCGCTGTTCGAACAGTCGGATCGTGAGCATCGTGCGGTGCAGGCTGAGCAGTGTCTCGGGGGCGATCTCCATGGGTCTCCTTGGATGGTCGGTCAGGACGGGAGCCGGGGCAGTGCGGCGACCAGCGCTTCGAGCGTCGCGAGAAACGCGGCCGCGGGCCCGCCGTCGATTGCCCGATGGTCGTAGGTCAGGCATGCCTGCAGGGTGGGCCGGACCGCGATCGCGCCGTTGTCGACCACCAGCGGGCGGTCGCGGATCCGCCCGATCCAGAGGATCCCGCACTGTGGCGGGTTGAGGATCGCGGTCGTGATGTCGACCGGGTAGATGCCGCCGTTGGAGACGGTGAACGTGCCGCCCGCGACGTCGGCGGGCGCGAGCGAGCCGTCCCGCGTCCGCGTGGCGAGGTCGGTGATGCGAGCGTTGATCTCCTCGAGCGAGAGCAGGTCGGCGCCTGCGACAACCGGTGCGACGAGGCCGTCGGGCGTGTCGACTGCGACCGCGACGTTGATCTCGGCAAGCAGCTCGACGTCGGTCTCGGTGACGCGCGCGTTCAGGAGTGGGTGCTCACGCAGCGCGGCCGCGACGAGCTTGACGACGATCGAAGTGATCCCGATGCGCGGCGTCGCCCCCGCCTCGTTGAGTTGCGCCCGCAGCTCCACCAGGGGTTTCACGTCGAGCTCGAGCACAGAGGTCAGCTGCGCGGCGGTCTGCAAGCTCGACACCATGCGCGACGCGATCGTGCCGCGGCGTCCGCGCAGCGGGATCGTGCGCGCGACCGTCAACCCCCCGGTCGCAGACGGCGAGACCTGCGCCTGACCGGAGCGGGCCTCCGCCCACGCCGTGACATCGCGGTCGACGATCCGCCCGCCGGGGCCCGAGCCCGTGATCTCGCGCGCGTGGTCGAGCGAGAAGCCGAGCGTCGTGAGCAGGGTGCGCGCACGGGGAGAAATCAGCGGCACATCGCCGCGGCCCGACGGCTCGATTGCGCCTGACGTCCGCCGCCCTGCCTCCGCCCCACCGTTCGCCGACCCACCCGCGGCGGCGCCCGCCTTGCGTGCCACCGTGGTGCCGCCTCCTTGCCCGATGTAGCCGAGGAACGGGTTGCCACCGTCGTCCTCGTCCGCACCAGGGGCAGGAATTGCGTCTCCGGTGGGCGCGCCGGCGCTGCTCCCGGCGATCGACTCGTACTCCCCGTCGGTTTCGGCGATCAGCCCCACCCGGGTTCCGATCGGCACCTTCTCGCCGGCCGCGACAAGACGATGGAGCCGCCCGGCCGTCTCTGCCACCACCTCCGCCGTCGTCTTGTCGGTTTCCAACTCGAAGACGACGGCTCCCGGCTCGACCTGGGCTCCCTCCGCCACGAGCCACTCGGTGAGGAGGACATCCTCGGTATACGCGCCGAGCTTCGGCATGATCACCGGTTGTACGGCCATCGACCTCCGTCCGCGGGGAAGCGTCCCGAACGGTTATAGGTTATAGCGTTTTGGGAGCGTGGGTCAGGGAACGAGCACGAGCTTCGCAGCTGAGCCCTGCTGCTGCCGGGCCCACGCCTCGGCCACCTGTGCGAGCGGGACGGCTTCGATGTCGATCGTGATCCGGCCGGCGGTCGCGTGTGCGAGCAGATCGCCGTATCCCTGCGCCAGCGCATCCATAGGAACCGCGAAGTTCGTGTAGCCGAGGATCTGCATCGACTTGCTGCGTAGAACGCCCGAGGCGAGCGTTGCCGTCGCCCCGCCCGAGAGGCCGACTTGCGCGATCCGCGCACCCGGAGCGGCGACGATGGTGGCCGCCTCGACGGCAGGCCCCCACAGTGCGTCGAAGACGAGCGTCAGCGGCGCGCCTTCGAAACTCGCGGCGAGCCGCTCCCCGAGGCCGTCGCCGTCGAGCTCGACCACGGCGTCTGCGCCCAGCTGCAGCGCGCGCTCTAGGCGATCCGCGTTTCGACCCGCGGCGACGACACGCCCGGCACCGAGGATCTTCGCAACCTGGACTGCGATGGAGCCGACGGCTCCCGTGGCACCGAGCACGAGCACGGCCTCGCCGGGGCGGACCGGAGCAAGCCAGGACAGCGGCATCCAGGCGGCGAGGCCGACGACGCCGAGCGCTGCGGCGTGGAGATCGTCGGCATCGGCGGGAACCTCGACGAGGATCTCGTCGGCCACCGCGAACGTCTCTGCGAACGTCCCGTCGGCGACGACCCCGAGCCCTCGGCCTGAGGCCCAGACGCGCGTCCCCGGTGCGAAGCGCGCAGACTCGACGACAGTCCCCACCGCTTCGATCCCCGGCACGTAGGGAAGCGGCGGGCTTCCTGCAGCAAAGGTTCCGGATGCGACTGCGATGTCGGCCGGGTTGAGCCCGGCCGCGCGCATCGAGACGATTGCCTGCCCGTCGGACGCCTGTGGCTCGTCTCGTTCGCCGAGCGCCGGCGCAGCCTTGTACTCCGAGACGACGGCTGCGCGCACGCGCCTACGCCTTGCCGTCGAGCTTGCCGTCGAGCGGCCCGCCGGGCACGAACGCGTCGCGCACCGCGAGCTCGGTGCGGTCGAGATGATGGCGAAGCAGCTCCTCGGCACCCGCCGCGTCGCGTTTCTCGCACGCGGCGAGCAGCTCGCGATGGTCGCGCATCGCGTCGTCGACCGTCTTTGCGACGAAGAGCCGAACGTAGCGCTGGGACGCCAGCCAGATCTGGCCCAGCACGCGCTGGATCCAGGCACTCGCGCCCGGTTCGAGCAGCGCCCAGTGGAAGTCGCGGTGGAGATCCCAGAACTGCGGCGAGTCGTGATCCTGGGCCACTGCCTCGAGCGCCTCGAGCGCGGTGCGCACGACCTCGACCTGCTCGTCGCTCATCGTCTCGACGGAGCGCCGGATCACCTCGCATTCGATGATGCGTCGGAGGTCGTACAGTCCGGCGAGGTCGTCGAGGTCGACGCCGGCGGCGACGGCCGCGCGCTGGGGCAGCGTGACGATCAGCCCCTCGGACTCGAGACGACGTACGGCCTCGCGGATCGGGATGTGGCTGACGCCGAAGCTCTTCTCCAGCTCGGCGACCTTGATCCGCTCGCCCGGCTTGATGTCGCCTGCCAGCAGGGCACGGCGCAGCCGCTCGGTCACGTTGTCGACCATGCTCACGCGCTGGATGGTGTCGTCGCGAACTGCGTCCATAAGCGATAGGCGCAACTCGCGATGCACCTGGTTATAAAGTATAGCGTCGCCTGCCGGACGGGCTCCAACCGTCTGTTTGCGACGTTTCCTCGGCTACAACGCGGGCCTGCGGGCCTGGACTTCGAGCGTCGCGTCGAAGAGCCCTTGCGCCGCCCGGAGCACGCGCGCTTCTGACCACTGTGGCCCCGTGAACTGCAGCCCGACAGGGATCCCGAGTGCGTCGAAGCCGGCACGCACGGCGCAGGCGGGCAGGCCGACGAGGTCCTGCGGCGTCGTGTAGCCCATGATGAGATCGCGAAATGTGAGCTCGGCTCCCTGATGCACCACCGTCTCCTCCCCGATCGGCAGCGGTGAGCCGGCACTGACGGGAGTGAAGATGACATCGCACTCGAAAAACAGCCGCGCGAAGCCGGCGCGGACGCGCTCACGATCGGCGGACGCTGCGAGGTACTGCTCGACGGTCACCTCCGTCGCGGCATCGAGGCGGCCGAGCACATCCGGCCCGTACTCCGTGCGCCGGTCGGGATACAGCCCAGCCCGGCGGTGCGTGTCGAGGGCCTCGGCGCGCTGGATGGTGCCGAAGGCTGGATAGATGAGCTCTGCCTCGGGGAGCACGACCTCGACGAGATGCGCACCCCCTGCCTCGAGCGTGCGCAGTGCGTCGTCGAACACCTCTTGCACGTCTGGGGCCGGCGCGACGAGATGAAGGTCGGGGCAGATGCCGACAACGAGCCCGCCCAACCCTTGGCGCAGTTCGCCGCGAATGTCACCGAGCGGCACATCCCTGGTCGCGGGGTCGTCGGGATCCACGCCCGCGATCGCCTCGAGCAGAAGCGCCGCGTCGGCCGGTGTCCTCGCCATCGGCCCCGGGTGGTCGAGGGAGCGGGCGAGCGGCCACGCCCTGGCGCCGCTGATGCGGCCGTACGTCGGCTTCAGGCCGGCGACCCCGCAGAACGCCGCGGGGACGCGGATCGAGCCGCCGGTGTCGCTCCCCAGCGTCAACGGGACCTCTGCCGCGACGAGAACTGCCGCCGAGCCTCCGCTCGAGCCTCCTGTCACGCGGTCGAGCGCCCACGGGTTGTGTGCGGAGCCGAGCAGGTGGTTCACCGATGTGATGCCCCACGCGAACTCGTGCGTCTGTGTCTTGCCGACGAGGATCGCTCCAGCGTCGCGCGCCCGGCGAACGGCTTCGGCATCGCGTTCAGGGACGTTCGTGTCGAACATGGGCGAGCCGTACGCGGTGCGGACGCCGGCGGTGTCGAACAGGTCCTTGACGCCGAAAGGGATGCCCTCGAGCAGACGGGCGCTCCCACCCGCCCACCGAGCCTCGGAGGCTCGGGCCTCCTCTCGCGCTCGTTCGAGGCAGAGGGCCGTGAACCCGCCGACGGCTCCGTCGACCGCGTCGATGCGGGCGGCCACGGTATCGAGCACCTCGACCGGGGACAGGCGCCGCGCCGCGAACTCCTGCAGGAGCTCCTCGACGCCGAGCTCTGACAGCCCGCTCATGGGCTCGGCACGCGGTTGATCTGGGTCGGCAGCACGGGCGCTACTCATATCAGCCGGGCAGCACCCCGTACTGGCGGAAAGGCCGTCCATGTGCAAGTGTTTACGTGTACTGCACATTCACGCGGACTGGACGACGAGAGAGGAAGCCTGCAGATGACTGCTGCACCGACGTTCGGCATCTTCGACCACATCGAGGACATTCCCGGCACGCCGACGCCACAAGCTGTTCCAGGATCGGCTCGATCTGATCAAGCAGGCCGACGAAGCCGGGTTCGCCGGGCTTCCACCTCGCCGAGCACCACGGCTCCGACCTGTGCATGGCGCCGAACCAGGAGGTGTTCATCGCGGCCGCCTCGCAGGTGACGAAGAACATCCGGCTCGGCCCGATGGTGAAGCTGCTGCCGCTGCATCACCCGGTGCGGATCATCGAGGACATGTGCGTCGTCGACAACCTCACCGAGCGGACGCCTCGACTTCGGCGTCGGTCGCGGCGTGGCACCGATCGAGCACTACTGGTTCGGCAGCAACTGGCCGGAGTCGAAGGAGCGGTTCGTGGACGTCCTCGGCATCATCTGCGACGCGTTCGCGACCGGCGAGATCTCGCAGCGAGAACATCGAAGTTCTACGACTTCCCGACGATCCCGCTGTCGACGAAGCCGGTCCAGAACCCGATCCCGTTCTGGTATCCGGGCAGCCCGGTCACCGCCGGCCGCCACGGCATGAACCTGATGTGGCCGGGCCCGATCGACCAGGCAGGCGTACGACGTCTACGTCGAGACGTGGCACAAGCACAAGGGCGACACGCATCGCGGCTGGACGGCCCGAACTCCGAGCCGCGCGTCGGCTGCACGATGGTGCTGGCGATCGCACCGACCGAGACGCGAGGCGCTCGACATCGCGCGCCGCGGCATGACCGGGCTGCTGCGGCGGGCGCACAACGTGCACAAGCACGACCATCTCGTGCTGCCGGAGGACGAGTGCGACGCCGCCCTCGGCCCGCTGCGCAACATCATGGCCCACATGGAAGACGCCATCCACGCCGGCGCCGGCACCGCCGACCAGATCGAGGAGCGCTTCGCCGGCATCCTCGAGCCGGGCCTGACCGACTACATCGTGCTGCAGATCCCGACCGGCGACATGACGCTCGACGAGGCGAAGCGCACGATGGACCTCTTCATGCAGCGAGGTGAAGCCGCAGCTGGAGACCGACGCGGTAGCTGCCTGAGTTCCGTCAGGGGGCCTGGGCCAGCTCGACGAACCGGCACAGGGCGTTCGCGAGGCGCATCTGCGGGATCGTGCTGCAGTTGACCTCGAGCAGGCGAGGGCTCGCGACGAGGTAGGCGAGGCATTGCGCCCGGGAGATGGCGACGTTGAGCCTGTTGCGGGAAAGCAGGAACTCGAGCCCGCGCGGAACATCCTCGCCGCTCGAGCTCGCCATCGAGTAGAGGACGACCTGCGCCTCCTGCCCCTGGAACTTGTCGACGGTGCCGACACGCACTGCTTCGGGCAACGCCTCTCGTAGCGCGTTCACCTGCATGTTGTAGGGCGAGACGACCATGATCTCGGCGGCCGGGACACCGGTTGCGAGCAGCCGCTCGACCTCGGCGCGGACGACGTCGACCTCCCCGCTCGACTGCTGCCGGTTGCCGTCGTGCTCGACTGCCAGGTAGCGCAACCCGGTTCCGAGCGGGGTCGTGCGCGCCGGCAGTCGACGGAGCCGGTTCGAGCCGCCCTTCGTAGAACTCGGCGGAGATGTAGCCGCAGATGTCGGGATGGAGGCGGTAGGTGCGCTCGAGGAAGAGCCCGCGGTCGGGCGGGATCGTCTCGTCGTCGCCGATCAGGTGCCGGAGCACGGAGGCGCCGCTACCCGCGGGGTGCGTCCCCTGGATCACCTGGTCGAGCTGCTGCGGGTCGCCGACGAGCACGATGTTCCGCGCCGCCGCGCCCATCGCGAGCGCGTCCGCGAGCGAAACCTGCCCGGCCTCGTCGATGAAGAGGTAGTCGAGCGTGGCGTCGTGCTCGGCCCGCGAGAAGAGCCAGGCGGTGCCCGCGGTGAGGTCGCAGCCGGTGCACGCCGACGCGTCCTCGACGCTCGAGATGTGCGAGCTCTCGTACTGCGACTCGGGATTGCCGCCGCTTGCTTTCTTGAGGCCGCTGAACTGGAGCCCGGACTCGGCGGCCGCGCGCTCGACGGCGTCGAGCAGGTTGTGGATCGCCTTGTGGCTCGTCGAGGCGACCCCGACGCGCTTGCCGTGGGCGACCAGATGAGCGATCAGATGCCCCGACGTCCATGTCTTTCCCGAGCCCGGCGGCCCCTGGATGACGAGGTGCCGCGCGTCGAGTGAGAGCACGAGCTCCTTCATCTCCTCGAGGTCCGACGTCTGGATCGGCCGGTCGAACGGCGTGCGGCGGAGGATCGAGCCGAGGGCCGGGTACCGATCGTCACCTGCGAGCAGCGAACGGCCGAGGCGCGCGAGCGCGTCCTCCTGATCGTCGGTCCGGTACGGGTCGCCCGGAATGACCGCGTGGGGCAGCGGCACCTCCTGCAGCGTCGCGCCTCGTTTGAGCACGAGCCGCCGCGCCTCGCGGTCGATCTCGAGGATCTCGCCCGGCCCCTTGCGCGTCGCCGGGTCGATCGTGCTCTGTCCCTTGCCGATCTTGTGCTCCTGCGCCGGGAACGTGAGCGTGTACGCGAGCGAACGCTTTTCGACCACCGGCTCACCGACGAGCTCGAGCCGGCCGATCGATTCGGAGTCCTCGACGAGCTCGGCCGGCGTCATCTCGACGCGGTCGAAGAACGCCCACCAGACGGGCTTGCGCTCGCGGTCGTGGTAGTCGAGCAGCTGCGCCGCAAGCTCCTCACCGGCGTCGAGCAGTCGAGCCCGGAGCTCGGCGCGAGCGGCCTTTTCCTCCGCGACAGGTTTCGACTCCTTCGGCTCGGGCAGCGGGAACGGCCCGAACGCCGCCAGCGCCTCCGCCCTGCGCTCGAGCAGCCAGTCACGGAGGAGAAGGGTCGCGATGCAGTCTTCGAGGTTGTACGCGTCGATCTGGTCGAGCAGCGCCTGATCGTGCGTCTGCATCCACTGCTCGAAGATCACGATCGACGTCCCGCCGTCCTTCACCTCGGCCTGCCGCTCGAAGTCGAGGAATGCCTCGAGCTCCTTGAGGCCGTAGCCGGGGCGCGACACGCGGATCGCGTTGCGGACGACGCGATAGAGGTCGACGAAGACCTCACGGCGGAGCAGATCGTCGAGCTCGGCTTCGCGCGTGCCGTACCGGCCCATCAGCCGGCGCAGCGCGGTGATCTCGTACTGCGCGTAGTGGTAGACGTGCAGGTCCGGGAAGCGCTTCAGCCGCTCGTGGACGAGGTCGACGAACGTCTCGAACGCCAGCCGCTCGGTGGCGTGATCGTGCGCGTGGAGCGGCGTGAACTGCCGCTCGGTGTCGAGGATGCCCCAGAGGTACTCGAGACTCCCGTCCTTGTCCCAGAACGGGTTGCCCTCGAAGTCGAAGAAGAGATCTCCGGCCGAGGGATCGGGCAGGAGCGAGAACCCGCTCTCCGGCTGCGGCTGCAGGAGGACGAACGTGTCATGCCCGTGCACGCGCTTCCACAGCTGGAGCTCCGCCTGCTCCCGCACCTTGTCCCACGTGTCTGCACCGAGCCCGGCCGGCACCGGCTCGGGCGGCGCCGCGCCGAGCTCGGCGAGCGTCGTGATGCCGGCCGCCTCGAGCTTCTCGATCTGCGACCGGTAGACACCGGCCACGCGCGAGAGATGATCGACTCGATCCCAGTGCTCGTCGCAGAGCGGCTTGAAGTCGCAGATTCCGCAGTGATCGACCGGCAGCGGCTCGGTCGCCGGAGGGTCGGCGACGAAGCGCTCCAGTCGCGTGCGCACGCGCCGGTAGTAGGCGCCGAACTCGTCCGGCCGAAACGACCTCTGCTCGCCGGAGCCGAGCAGCACGTGAATCTCGTCCGGCTCACGCCCCTGTAACCGCGCCAGCTGCTCGTTGTAGAAGAGCAGCTGGAGGATGTACGCCGGCTTGGCCGAGCGCGCGAGCTTGGTGTCGAGCGCCTCGTAGCTCCAGGCGCCGAGCTCGGACGGCTTCTCGACGCGGAGCAGGAAGTCGGCGAACCCGCGCCAGCCGCCGTCCGAGAACGCGGCCTGGAAGACGACGTCGACCCCGTCCCGCATCGCCTGCAGCGTCGCGGCCTGCGCCTCGTCCCACCTACCCGGCTCGAACTCGATCTCGCGGACGTTGCCGAACTGGCGGCGGAGAGTCTCGAGGTATGCGCGCTCGTGCTCGTCGCCCTTCCGTTTGATGAGCTCCGCCTGCTCGTTCGTCACGTCCGGCCGCGCGATCTTGCCGTTGGCAGCCGCGAGCGAGAGCGTCGTCAGGTGCTCGCACGCCAGGAAGGCCGTGACGTCTGATGGTGAGAGGCTGAGCGTGCCGTCGTCGTGCAGGTGCATGACTGGAGTATCGGCGCACGGTCGGCCGCGTCTTACGCCGACATGGTCGCGGCGGCCGCCTTGCGCGTCTGCTGCGTGCCAGGCACCCTGGAGAGGTGGACGAGGAGCAGGGCATCTACAGAGGTGAGGTGATGACGATCATGGGAGCACTCGGCGACCTCCACGAGAAGGTCGACCGTCTGCTCGCATATGTCGAAGGAGACGACGATGGACGGGAAGAGGAAGAAGAGGATCCCTCCTAGGACACCCGAGGCGATCGCTCTCAGCGAACGCCGGCGCGCGGCGCTCGACGAGGCAATCCGCCGGCTCGAGATCGAGCTGGCGACAGGGAAGCGGCCGCCGAGCGGAATCTAGAGCCGTGTCTGACGTCAGGCGGCCGTTCGGGCACCGACGCCGAGCGCGTCGACGCGCTCGAGCCAAGGCGCGGCGCGCAGCTGCTCGAAGGTCTCGCGCGCCTCGGCCAGGAGCGGCCGGCACTCCTCCTCCCGATCCGACGACGCGAGCACCTCGGCGTGCTCGAGCTGGACGACAGCCAGGTAGAACGGCATGCCGATCTCGCGGAAGAGCGCAGCCGCCTCGCTGAATCCTCGCTCGGCCTCCAGCAGATCTTCCGCGCCGGCGAGCCGTGCTCGGAAACGCAGTATCTGCGCGTCGAGAAACCGCGTCCTCCGGCCTGCCGGGAGCGCCTCCATTCCGGACAGCAACTCGGTGAGCTTGGCATCGTCGCCGAGCGCCCGTGCGGCTTCGCAGGCGACGACGAACGCTTCCTTCACCGCCTCCGCAGCGAAGCCGACGTCGACGTTCCCGGAGAGCGCGCGCTCTGCCGTGTCGAGCGCCTGGCCATGATCACCGTCGGTGAGTTGGAGTCGCGCTTGCGCGCACCGGTAGGACGACAGCTCCTGAACGTCTGCGGACGCTCCCATGGTCTTGAGCCGTTCGACGATGCTCCTCGCTTCCTCCAGCGTGCCGCGATGCGCTCCAACAGTCACCTGGAGGAACGGGACGCCGGAAAAAGCTTCCCTCGCCTGATCCCACTCGTCGATCGGGAGCTCGGCCACCATCGCAAGCGCCTCGTCCCATTCGCCCGTCGCAAAGAACGGGTAAATCTGACCGAGGAAGGCCATCTCCCAGCGATTGCCGACGCGGCGGCTCTGGGCGAGCCCGTCGCGGACGGTGTCCATCGCCTCCGAGTAGCGGTCCAGCTGTGCCAGCTGGTCGGCGAGGTTGTACGACGCACGCAGAGCAGCAGAGGGCTTGTCGTGCTCGATTGCCGTCTGGAGAGCGAACCGCAGCAGCGCAAGACTCTCCTGCGGTCGCCCGCGGTTGCTCCCCAGCAGGATGCCCTTCGTCGTGAGAGCCTGTGCAAACACCTCAGGCAACGCAAGGCTCTCGGCCATCTCCAGTGCGGCCTCGATCCGTTGCAGGCCGAGCTCGGCCTGGCCCCCGAAGAAGAGGAACCTGCCGAGTTGTGCTGCGAGAGAGGCGAGGTCGGCGTCGGGTTCCTCCTGTGCGAGCAGCTCGAATGACAGGTTCATGCGCTCGAGACCGTCTTCGAGCCGCCCGAGATCCCACATCGCCTCGGCGAGGCGGGCAGCGACCCTGGCGGACGCGTGCGTCGCGTCCAATCCATCGAAGAGCTCGATCGCGCGCTCGAAGCTGACCCGGGCCTCGTCCGCGCGCCCCCCGAGGCGGGCCAGCGTGCCGGCGCGTTCGTACAGCCCGGCGCGTACGACCGGCGTCATCGGTCAGGTCGGCGGCTCGCTCGAACGCCCGCTGCGCCTCTGCCGTTGCTGCCAGCGACGCGGCTCGCTCTCCTGCGCGGACGAGCATCGATCGCGCCTTGTCCCGGATCGCCCCGGCGTCGGGTGCATCCGGTGCCGCCTCGAGGGCGTCGATGTAGTGCGCGGCGACGACCTCGACGATCTCGTCGTCGTCGCTGCCGGGCAGCGTGAGCAGGAACTCGGCAGTGGCGAGGTGCCTGGCCTTGCGCTCCTTGCGCGAAAGCGTCTCGTAGGCGACGCGCTTGACGATGTCCTGCAGGAAGGCGTACTGGCCCCGTTCGGGCGAGCGGGGATCCGCCTGCACGGAGAGCACCTCCTTGCGCAGGAGCGAGGCGAGCAGCGGCTCCAGCTCGGCGGCGTCCATGCCCGAGAGCGAGCTCAGGCCCTGCTTCGTGAACGTCTTGCCGAGCACCGAGCCGTCCTGCACGAGCCTGCGCTCTTCGCTCGTCAGCCCGTCGAGGCGGGCGGCGACGAGCGCATGCAGCGTCTCGGGCATCTCGAGGTGCTCGATCGGCCCGGTCGGCCGGTAGACGTCACCGTCTCGCGTCAGCATCTCCCGGTCGAGCAGCATGCGGACCGTCTCGACGGCGAAGAGCGGCACGCCCTCGGCCCGCTCGAGCACGCGCTCCCGCAGATCATCCGGCAGGCCCGGTACGAGGCCGGTGAGCAGCTCGCCCATCGCCGCGGGCGGCAGCGGCTCGAGGTAGAGCTGCGTGAACCCACGCTTGCCGGCCCAGGTCGAGCGCTTTTCGGCGAACTCCGGCCGGGCGAGCGCGATCACGTAGAGCGGCTGGTTGCGGGACCAGTCGAGCAGGTACTCGATGAAGTCGAGCAGACCCGCATCGGCCCACTGCACGTCTTCGAACACCAGCACCGTCGGGTGCTGCTCGGCGAGCCGCTCGAGGAAAATGCGCCAGGCCGAGAACAGATTTTCCTCGTCGCCCGGGTTGCCATCCTCGAGGCCGAGCAGGTGCGCGATGCGCGGCTTCACCCAGCGGCGCTCGTCGGTGTCGGGCAGATGTTCCTCGAGTGTTCGCTTGAGCTTCTCGCCGGCCGAGGCAAGGTCTTCGTCTTCCGCGATCCCACAGCGCATGCGCACCATCTCCGCCAGCGCCCAGTAGGCGACGCCGTCTCCGTAGGAGAGGCAGCGTCCGCGGTGCCAGAACGAGTCGGAAGCCAGGCCGTCGATGTACTTCTCGAACTCCCATGCGAGCCGCGACTTGCCGATGCCGGCGATCCCCGAGACGAGGACGAGCTGGGCTCGGCGTTCCTCCGCCGAGGCGTGGAAGAGGTCTTTCACGAGCTGCAATTCGCGGTTGCGGCCGACGAACGGCGCCTCGAGACCCGCCGAGCGCATCGAGCCTCCCCTGCCCGCGACGACGCGCAGCGCGCGCCAGAGCTGCATCGGCTCCGTCTTGCCCTTCATCTCGTGCAAGCCCGCGTCCTCGTAGGCGATCGTGTCCTCGGTCGCCCGCTTCGTCGTCTCGCCCGTAAGGACGGTGCCGGGCTTGGCAGCCGACTGGATGCGCGAGGCCGTGTTGACGAGGTCGCCCGCGACCATGCCCTGGTCCTTGGCGCCGAGCGTCACCGCGGCCTCGCCGGTGAGGACGCCCGCACGCGCGCGCAGCGCAGGGTCGAGCTCGGGTATCGCCGTCGCGAGGTCGATGGCCGCCCTCACGGCCCGCTCGGCGTCGTCCTCCTGCGCGACGGGCGCGCCCCAGACGGCCATGACGGCGTCGCCGATGAACTTCTCCACCGTGCCGCCGTACCGCTCGATCACCGTGCGAGCGACGTCGAAGTAGCGGCCGAGCAGCTCGCGCGTGTCCTCCGCGTCGCGTCCTTCGGAGGCTGCGGTGAACCCGACGAGGTCGACGAACAGCACGGATACGAGCCGGCGCTCGGCGGCGGCCGACTCGCGCACGGCTGGTGCCGGGGCGCCTGCTGCGACGACGCCGTCGACGAGTGCGTTCCCGCACTCGCCGCAGAACTTCACCCCGGGCGCGTTGGGCGTTCCGCACGCCGGACACGACAGCGCGAGGCTCGCGCCGCACTGCCCGCAAAACTTGCGGCCATCCTCGTTGGGCGTGTTACACGCTGCGCAGATCACCTGGACTCCCCGTTTCGCCAGCATGACCTTATCGGTGCTGCACACTGCCTTCCATTGCCCGCCCGAAATTACGCCTGTGCCGATTCGTTCCGCCGTCGCAACGGATGCGCGAGGAATGCTGCGAGGCCGCCCAGCAGGAGGCCGATCAGCGACCCGACCACGGCGCCGTTACGGCTGGTCGTCGCCGTCGTTGCCACCGCCGTCGGCTTGTCGATCACCCGGCTGCTCTCCACCTGTTGCGCGAGCGAAAGCAGGCGCTCGTCGTACGCCACGTCATTCCCGAGATTCCTCGTCCGGCGCTCGTAGAACTGCAGCGTCGTGTTCACGTTCGCCAGCACGAGGATGCGCTCCGCGAGCGGCACGCCGGTGCCCAACAGCCCTGCCTGCCGCTTCAGTGCGGCCGCGATGCTCTCGTTCGCCTGCTCGAGTAGAACCTTGTCGCCGGCGATCTGCTGCTGCAGCAGTGAGATCTTCCGCTGCTCATAGGCCGACACGCCCCGCAGCACGGCCGCCGAGAGCGACTCCGACGCTCGCTCAGCCTTGACGGCGCTGCTCGCCTGCACCGTGATCTCGACGAGCGGGGAGAACTCGCGCGCCGTTTGTCCCGACGAGCTGATGGCCCGTGTGGCGATCTTCCCGCGCAATTGTCCCACCTTCATGCCACTCGCGCGTGCCGCCTCCTCGAGCACGGACTCCGAACGAACGACCTCGCTGACCGTCTGCGGGTTCGTAGCGAGGCTCTGGATCTGAAGATCGCCGTTCGGCGTAAAGGGCTGTCCGAGGTAGAGCAGCGTCTTCGCCTCGAACACATTGCCGCCGCCGACCGCGAGCAGCACGCCGAGCACGGCGCCCGCGACGAGGCCGAAGACGGGCAGCCACCAGCGTGCGGCAATGCGTTCCCAGGCCGAGTGCAAATCGATCTCGCGCTCGTCGTCGAGGCCCAAGCGGGGACGCTCGCTCATCGCGCCGCGACCCTACCAGCGTCTGCTTCATCGAGCGTTAACCCTGCCGACGCCCTGTCGCAACGCGCACAAATGGTTCCCACACAAGCTGGCGCTACACATGCCAGCAGAGGGTTTGACACTTTGGGCAGGAGAGGCGGGATGGGCGATTCACACAGGCCGACGACCTGGATCGAGTGGTATCGATTCGCACGGCAGACGCTGAAGCTCGGCCACGACGAGGCGGTCTCGTATGCGACGGCCCGGTTCGTCGAGGACGAGAACCGACAGCGGCTGAGCGAAGGGAAGCCGGCGTGAGCACCGACCCGACCGCAGGCATCATCGATGGGGACGATCTCTACGAGTTCGTCCCCAGCACCGCCGCGCGCGTCCTCGGCTGGCGGCTGGAGCAGTTGCGCGCCGCCGGCTACGACGGCGAGACGGCGCTCGAGCTCGCCCTCGATACGAGCATCGATCTCCATCGCGCGGTCTCGCTCCTCCGTCGCGGCTGCCCGGCCGAGACGGCCAGGCGCATCCTCGTCTAGTGCGCTAGAGGTCTGCGGAGAGACGCGCGCGGAACGCGTCGCGCAGCTCGTCAACCGAGCCGCGGGCGAGCGTGCGATCTGTGAGCTCTTCCTGCTCGGCCCGGTCGAACAGGTCGAGGAAGGCGCTGATCTTCGGCTCGGGGCGTGTCGGCCTGGTGCCCGGACGCCAGCCGCTGCGCTGCTCGAGCTGCAGCAGATCGGCGCGCTCACCGTCGGTGAGCGTGGGCTCGTGCTGTACGAGCAGGGCTGCGAGCTCGGTGCGCAGCTCCTCGGCTCGGTCGCTCATCGTGGCTCCCAAGCTAGCGCAGCCGGTAGACGATGCGGCCGCGGTCGAGGTCGTACGGGGAAAGCTCGACCCGCACGCGATCGCCGGGGAGCATTCTGATCCGGTACCGCTTCATGCGGCCGGCGGTGTAGCCGATCATCTCGTGACCGTTGTCGAGCTTGAGCCGGAACATCCGGTTGCGAAGGGCTTCGGTGATCTCGCCCTCCATCTCGATCTTCTCTTCCTTGACAGCGATAGCGCATCTCCCTTCGTCGAAAGCTGTTTCGGGCGCGGCGCCCGTGGTCGCCGAAACAACCACGGGCGTCCAGCGACCTGACCTACGCGACAACGGTGACGTTTGTCGCCTCCGGGCCCTTCTGGCCCTCGCGGGCCTCGAACGACACCTTCGCCCCCTCGGGGAGCGACTTGAAGCCGTCACCCGCGATGTTGCTGTGATGGATGAAGAGGTCCTTCGATCCGTCGGCCGGCTCGATAAAACCGAACCCCTTCGCATCGTTGAACCACTTAACGGTTCCTTCTGCCATGGATATACACCTCCCCTGCTTGTTCACGAACGCATTGGGAAGGCGCACACGCGCAGACCGAACTCGCTCTTAACTACCTGACAGGGTAGCAGGCGCCGGAAAGCACGGCCCCAAGCCCTTCTGGGCTCCCCCACGCCGCGTGCCGGACGTCGCCGTTACCTCCGCGCCGAACGCCCGTCCCGTCCGTGCATACTGACTCACACGCGAGCATTCGTAGGCGAACACGTGGCAGAGAGCTCAGCCAACGACATCCGTGAAGACGACCTCGCCCGGCTGAGCCGCCTGAGCGTGGCGGTCGTGGCCGACGTTCTCGACCGTCTCGGCTTCCGCTCGCAGGTGCTGAATCATCGGATCCGGCCCCTCACCGCACGGCACGCGTTCGCGGGTCGCGCCTATCCGATCCAGGCCGCCCCGACGTCCGTCATTCCCGACAACCCGTACGAGCACGAGATTGCGGCAATCGATGCCGTCCCGTCGGGAGCCGTCGTCGTCATCGCGACCGAAGGCTGTGACGACGCGGCGATCTGGGGTGAGCTCCTCTGTACCCGGGCAGTCGCCCGAGGCGCGGTAGGCGCGGTGATCGACGGAGCCGTCCGAGACCTTGCAGGCCTCAACGAGCTCAACTTTCCGACGTTCGCAGCTGCGGTGAACCCGAGCGACGCGCGCGGCCGCCTTGCCGTGGTGTCGTATGGATCGCCCATCGCGTGTGCAGGCGTCGGCGTCTCATCCTCCGACCTCGTGCTCGGCGACCTCGACGGCGTCGTCGTCATCCCGAGTGACGCGGCAGAGGACGTCCTCGTCGAGGCGGAAGCGAAGCGGTCGAAGGAACACGTTGCCCTCGAGCTGCTGGCGGACGGAGCGTCGATCGCGGATGTGTATGCGCGCCACCACGTTCTCTGAGCACATCTGGAGCAGCCGGTGACCGCGCCTGCCGTGCACGAGTTCGGGCCGTCCGACGTCAAGACGACGTACAGCCGCGACCACTCGCCGATCGGCACCGTCGCGCCGGGCGAGCGTTTCGTCATCGAGACGGTTGACTGCTTCTCCGGACGCTTCCGCGAGCCATCCGGATACACGCCCGAGAACATCGCGTGGGTCGAGCGGAACCTGGACGCCGTGACCGGCCCGGTCGCGATCGACGGTGCAGAGCCCGGGATGGCGGTGGCGGTCGAGATCCACTCGATGGAGATCACGACGCCGGGCAGCGTCGTCCTCAGCCGGTATAGCGCCCCATCGCCCCACGACTGGTGGCTCGAGCAGGTTGCCTGCGAGAGCTACCCGATCGAGGACGGAGACGTCGTGTTCTCGCCGAAGGTACGGATCCCGGTGCGTCCGTTGATCGGCTGCATCGCGACGGCACCGGAGATCGAGTCGGTGCGAAGCGTCGCGCAGGGCACCTACGGGGGGAACATGGACTGCAACGAGATCGGACCTGGTGCGACGGTCCTTCTGCCGGTGAGCGTCCCCGGAGCGCTGCTCTACTTCGGCGACTGCAAGGCGATCATGGCCGACGGCGAGATCGCGCAGCCTCCCGAGGTCGGGACACGGATCGAGGCCAGCGTGACGCTTCTCGAGCTTCCACCGGAGATGACCTGGCCGCGGGTCATCACCGCCGAGCGCCTGACGACCGTCGTGTCGTGGCGGTCGCTCGGGGAAGCGACGCGCCAGGCGTTCCGAGAGCTCCTGCTGTGGGTCGAGAGCTCGTTCGAGCTCACCCGCGAGGACGCCGCGATGCTCCTTGCGATGGTTGCGGAGCCCCGGGTCTGCCAGGTCTGCAACGCGCTGCCGACAGCCCGCTGCAGCGTCGAGCGGCGCTGGCTGGAGACATTTTCGAAGTGATTCCCCACTAGCAGGAGACCGCACCGCCTAGACTTGCGGCGCGTGGGCACGCCCGGTGATCGGCCAAACGTCCGGCTGGCGGAGCTCGTCGCAGCGCTCTCGCTCGGGGTCGATCTCGGCTTCGGACAGCCGATGGAGCACGTCTTGCGCCAGTGCCTGATCGCGCTGCGCCTGGCCGAACGCCTCGGGATGGACGACGAGGCCCGCGCCGTCGTCTACTACACCGCCCTGCTCGTCAACGTGGGCTGCCATACGGACGCTCACGAGCAGGCGAAATGGTTCGGAGACGACATCGCGCTGAAATCCGTGAAGTACGACTACGAGCTGCGGAGCATTCGCATGGCCACGTCCGGGATGCGGCGGATCGGAGCCGGCAACCCGCCGCTGCACCGCTTCCGCATCGGGCTCGAGTTTCTCCTCTCGGGCCATCGCGAGGTCAACGACATGATCGATCACCACGCCGCGATGGCCCGATCGCTCGGCGAGCAACTCCAGCTGTCCGACGAGGTGCTCGCCGCGCTCGGCGCGGCGTACGAGATGTGGGACGGAAAGGGATGGCCCGGGAATCTCGCGGGCGACGCGATCCCGCTCGCGGCGCGTCTCGCGCAGCTCGGCGAGTTCGTGGAGGTCGCGAACCGGGTCGGCGGCGTCGAGGGAGCGCGGGCGCTCGTACGGGAGCGTCGCGGCGGCCAGTTCGATCCGGCACTCTGCGATCTCCTGGATGCCGAAGCGAACGAGATCCTCTCGGACCTCGACGCGCTGATCACGTGGGACGCCGTGATCGAGGCCGAGCCGGCACTTGCCGTCACGCTGACGGGCGAGCAATTCGATGCCGCGTTGCTCGCGATCGCGAACTTCGTCGACCTCAAGTCGCCCTACATGCTCGGCCATGCACACGCCGTGGGCGAGTTGGCTGCACGGGCGGCCGTCGTGCACGGGCTGCCGGAGCTCGAGCAGACGATGCGCCGCGCCGGCTACGTCCACGACCTCGGCCGGCTCGGGATCTCGAACGCGATCTGGGACAAGCGCGGGCCGCTCGGCGCCGGCGAGTGGGAGCGCGTCCGGATCCACCCCTATCTCACCGAGCGGATGCTCCATCAGTCCGAGACGCTGGCACCGCTCGGGGCGATCGCGGTGCAGCATCGCGAGCGCCTCGACGGCTCGGGCTACCCGCACGGGCTCGCGGGGCCGGCGATCTCCCGTCCGGCGCGGATCCTCGGCGCCGCGGACGCCTATCAGGCGATGCGGGAGCCGCGACCGCACCGGCCCGCGCGCCCGCCCGAGGATGCCGCTGCAGAGCTACGGGCCGACGTTCGGGCAGGCCGGCTCGACTCGGACGCGGTCGAGGCCGTGCTCGGCGCCGCCGGCCATCGCGTGACGCGACGTCGCGAAGGGCCGGCCGGCCTGACGGTGCGCGAGGTGGAGGTGCTGCGGCTGGTCGCATGCGGGCTCTCGAACAAGGAAATCGCGCAGCGCCTGGTCATCACGCCGAAGACGGTGGGGAACCACGTCGAGCACATCTACTCGAAGATCGACGCCTCGACCCGCACCGCCGCGAGCCTCTTCGCGATGCAGCACGGGCTCCTGCCGGAGGAGCAGTTCGCCGCCGCAGGGCCGATCGCCTGAGCTCACGAAGATGAGGCGAATGCCTCATGCCTCCGGCGCCGCACGCTCCTACGCTCGTCTCAACCCGATCGAAGGAGCAGAAATGCCCAAGGTCTCGAGAGAGCACATCGCCCACGTCGAGGACCACGGCCTGGTCGAGGACCGGCACGAGGATGTCGAGGGCACGACGATCCAGTTCGTCACGATTCGCGAGGACGTCGACGCGACGCCGATGCTGCGAGGGCTGCCGGACGACAACTGCTCGTGCCCGCACTGGGGCTACGTCTTCAAGGGCAGGCTGGTGTTCCGGGTCGGCGATCGCGAGGAGGTCTTCGAGCCCGGCGACGCGTTCTACCTCCCGCCCGGCCACATCCCGACCGCGGAGGCCGGTACCGAGTACCTCCAGTTCAGCCCGGCCGAGGAGCTGCAGATCGTGTCCTCGGTGATCAAGAAGAACATGCAGGCGATGCAGCACGCCTGAGCCGCAGGCGACCGGGGCGCTCGAGCCTGGGGCGCCCCGGCTCAGCCGCGGCTGTAGCGGCCGATCAGCTTCGCGCTGCCGAGCACGCGTCCCTTCAGCGCAGCTTCGAACGCGGCGCGGTCGGCTCCCGCCTTCAGCGGCAGCTTGCTCTTCAGCGCGTAGAGCCGGAAGACGTAGCGGTGCGTCCCGCTCGGCGGGCACGGGCCCGTCCAGCCCGGCCGGCCGGCGCCGTTCGCTCCCTCGACGGGAGCGCGCCCGGGGAGGCTCGTGGCCGTGCCGGCGATGCCCCACGCGAGGCGATGGAGGAAGTTTCCGCTCGGGGCGTCGGGGTCGTCGACGATCAGGGCGAACGACTGCGGGTCGCACCCGGCGCGCCCGTCCAGCGAAGCGGCACGATCGCGTTCGCGCCGTCGCAGGTGAAGCGCGCGGGGATCCTCGCGCCGGCCTTGAAGGCGGAGCTGGTGAGCGTGAACGTCGACGACGCGGCGGACACCGAAGCTGCAGCCACGCCGACGAGGGCGAGCAGGACCGCGATCGAGACGGCTGCGGCCTGGCGGTGACGCATCAATGAAAGTATTCCACCCTCGCGCACGACCAAGCCTGAGCCGTCACTACCTGCCGTGGGCGTGAGCTGGATCGACTGTCATCCTGCCGACGCGATCCCGATCCCGATGTGGATCGGGTTCGTCAGCAGCGCGGCACCGCGCCCCGCCGAGCGATCGCGCACCATGCCGTCGAGCTCCTCCCGCACCCGTGCCCTCTGCTCCTCGGACAGGTCGGCGATCAGCATCTCGGCGATCGGGTTGCTGTTGACGAGCCAGTCCCACATCTCCCGGCCCGAGCCGAACGAGAGCGTCTCGGTGATCTCCTCCACCCGCACGTCCCGTAGGCCGGCTGCTTCCAGCGCGGCGCGCTGCTTTTCCACCTCGGCCACCTGGAAGGGCAACGGCGGCGGATCGAGCGGCAATCCCTCGAACCCCGGCACGACGGCCTGGATGGCGCCGAGGAAGAACCCGATGAACTCGATCTGCGTCGGCGGCCCGTAGACGACGAGCAGTACCTGCCCACCCGGACGCGTCACGCGTGCCATCTCACGCATGGCCCGGGGCAGATCGGGAAACAACATCACCCCGAACTGCGATCCGGTCACGTCGAATGTGTCGTCGGCGAAGTCCAGCTCGTGCCCGTCCATGATGCGCGTCTCGATGTCCGCCAGCCCTTCGGCAGCCGCGCGCGCCGCAAGCCGCTCGAGCATCGTGGAAGAGATGTCCGTCGCCACCACGCTTGCTCCCAGGCGAGCCGCAGGAATGCTGAGCGCGCCGCTCCCTGCGGCGACGTCGAGGAACCGCTGCCCCGGACCGACACCGGCACGCGTGGCTGACTCGTTTCCCAGCCAGACGTGCGAGGGCGTGACGTACTCGTCGTAGCCCGCCGCGATCGTCTCCCAGGCCTCGCGTGTCTGCTCCTGCTCGAGAGTGGTCATGCCGACCTCCTTTGCGTCGTAGGCGTCGTTGTGAGGAAGCGCTCGAGCTCGTCCACGACGCGCTCGGGCTCGTCGAACCACGGCAGGTGCCCCGCATCCGGCACGCGCACGACGCGGATCGAGGGGTTGCGCGCGGCGATGCCGTCCCAGGCCGCCCATGTCTTCGCGGTCATGAACGCGTCGCGCTCTCCGAGGAGTGCAAGGGTCGGAACGCCGAGCGTCGTCCATCGCTCGCCGAGTTTGGGTAGCCGTCGGCCGAGGGGCCCCGCGATGCGGGTCATGACGCTGATCACGGATTCCGCGTTGCGCCGCATGTGAGCGACTTCCATGTCGAGCAGCACGTCGTCGAGGCGCTCGGGATGCGCGACGAGGAGCTTGCCCCAGAACTCCCGGCTGCCCTCTTGCGTCGGGTTCGACAGCAGGCGGCGTGCAACAGGTCGGGCGAGGAGCGGGAGGCCGAACACCCACAGCATCATCGGCACCCGTCGCGTCACTCCTGGCGGTGCGCCGACGAGCGCGAGACGCGAGACGCGGTCCGGCGCCTCCAGCGCGAATGCGACCGACCACAGCCCGCCCATCGAGTTCCCCGCGATGTCGACCGCATCGAGCTCGAGCGCGTCGAGGATCTCGCGCAGGAACACGACCGCGTGCTCGAGGATGTCGACGCCGTCGTAGTCGAACGGGTCAGCCAGCCCATGCCCCGGGCGGTCGACGGCGAGGACGCGGTGCCGGCGGGCCAGCGTCTCCAGGACGGGACCCACTCGAATGCGGCGTCCCCGCCGCCGTGGACGAGCAGAAGCGGCGGCCCGTCGCCGAGCTCCAGCACCTGGGTCTCACCCTGCGACCAGGTCACGCGTCGAACCCGCGTCTCGGGCGCGTGCTTTGCGAGCAACGCCGCCTGCGCAGCCTCGGCCTGTCGGGTGAGCTGGTCGACCCGCTCTTGCAGGCGCGTTGCGAACGGTCACGGTGGTCATGCCCCGACCCCCGCCCGCTCGAGGTTCCCCATGACCACGGCGATCGTCTCGCCCAGTGCATCGGTGGGGCTGAACTCGACGATCTCCGCCCCCGCGTGGTGCACCGGGACGTGGCCGGGCGGCACGAAGTAGGCGTCGCCGGCCGCGTATGTCTCCTCGCGATCGGCGAAGCGGAAGGTGACCCTTCCCTCCAGCACGTACCCCCAGCGGGGCAGCTGGCAGCGATCGTCGGGCAGGCCGCGGAACAGATCCCCGAGCTCGGCATCTGCGGTGTGCGACTCGAAGCAAACGGAGTAGCCGCCGTCGAGGTGCTCGAGTCGCACGTCGACGCCCTCCAATTCGACGTGCTCGGACGCAGTTTCCCTGGATACCTTCGGCATCTCGCGCCTCCCGTCTCTCGTGTTTCGCCCGTTCTTCGGGCACGAGACGACGCTAGGCCGCCGACGCTGTCGCCGCATCGGCAGAACAGTCCAACTTCGCCACGAGGTGGGCGTGGCGAAGTTGGACTGCTCTGCCGATGCCGCGACAGCGTCGGCGGCCTAGCGTCGTCTCGTGCCCGAAGAACGGGCGAACAGAGAGAGAGAGAAGGCGCGAAATGCCGAAGGTAACCCGGGGAGGCTCTCGTCCCGGAGCCGCTGCGATTGGAGGGCGTGGAACAGTGCAACTCGACGCCTCGACGGCGGGCTTTTTCCGTTTTGCTTCATCACACACATGCAACTCGGGGAGTGAGAGGGGTCTCGTGCTGGAGGGAAGGGTCACCTTTGCCGCTCGCCGATCGCGAGGAGACATACGCGGCCGCGACGCCTCTTTCGTGCCGCCGGCCGTTGGTGCACCACGCGGGGGCGGAGATGGTCAAGATTTGCAGCCCCACCGATGCACTCGGCGAGACGATGCGCCGTGGTCATGGGAGCCTCGACGGCGGGGTGAGGGGCATGACCACCGTGACCGTTCGCAACGCGCCTGCAAGAGCGGGTGACCACTAGCCGACAGGCCGAGGCTGCGCAGGCGGCGTTGCTCACAAAGCGCGCGCCGGAGACACAGGGGTTGCGACACGTGACTTTGTGGTTGCGCGGCCAAGTTCGGTGCTGGAGCTCGGCGACGGCCGCCGCTCCTGCTCGTCCACGGCGGCAAATTCTCGTGGAGTGGGTCCCGTCCTGGAGACACTGCACCGACAGCCGCCCTGTGGATCGCCCGGGCACGTGCCGACCCGTTCGAGGTACAAGAACAGCATCGACATCCTCGAGCACGCGGTCGTGTTCTGCGCGAGATCCTGGACGCGAGCTCGATGCGGTCGACATCACGGGATTTGGATGGGCGGGCTGTGGTCGGTCGCATTCGCGCTGGAGGCGCACGGGCACGTCTCGGCGGCACCGCCCAGAGTGACGCAACAGGTGCCGATGATGTTGTGGGTGTTCGGCCTCCGGTCCTCCACCCGACCTTGTTGTCAAACCCGACGAGGGCAGCCGGGAGCTCTCGGGCAAGCTCCTGGTCGCGTGCAAGCGCCTGCTCGACGACGTGCTGCTCGACATGGAAGTCGCACACATGCAGCGCAACGCGATCCAGTGTCATGACCCGCATCACGAGCCTGGCCGACAGCTGCAAGCTGAGCAAGCGATGGACGACGCTCAGCATTGCAGACCCTTGCAGTCCTCGGAGACCGCGACACATTTTCGTGACCGCGAAGACATGGGCGGCCTCGGACGGCATCGCCGCTCGCAACCCCTCATTTGTGCGCGTGCCCGAAGTCGGCATCTTGCCGTGGCGACAAGCCCGACACATCATGGACGAGCTCGACGCTTTTCTTACGACGACACTACGACACAAAGGGAGGTCGGCATGACCACTCTGCGCAGACAACGCGAGGCCTAGAAAAATAATAGCGGCGGGCTACGACGCGTTGCGGCGCGCCTTGGCAGGGTCTCACTGGGAAACATGGCCGCGCCGTACCGTGTAACCAGGCAGTATAGCTTCTCGACGCGTCGCCGCAGAACCCACCGCACGCTGCGCGCTCCGCGGCTTCCGCCTGCGGGGCGACCGGGTGGCGACGGAGCATTTCTTCCACGATGCTCGAGCGGCTCAGGGCCGCCGCCGCGCGGCTGCCGAAGGGCTGGCGGACATCAAGACGCGCGCATCGGCGGCCGCCCGTCGTTCACAAGGACGGACGTGAGTTAAAATCGCACATTCGGGGTCATGTTGTTTCCCGATCTGCCGGGCCATGCGTGAGGAAGTGGCACACGTAACACGTGCGGGGTGGGCAGGTATGCGTCATTGTACAGGCGGTTGCTCCTAAGCAGCACGGTGCGGGCCATGGTGCAAGCTGCGAGGGATCCCGCGTCAATCGCCCCACTCCCCCCTTCCAGGTGGCCGAGGTGGAAAAGCAGCGCGCGGCGAGGCGCCGGGACGTGCGGGTGGAGGAGATCACCGAGACGCTCTCGTTCGGCTCGGGCCGGGAGATGTCGGGACTCGGCTCAGACGGCGGGACCCGATGGCCGATGTGACCGCCGACCTGCTGCCGAGGACAGAGGGCACGGGTGCGGGAGGAGCTCGACGGCATGGTGCACGAGATGTTGGTGCCGCGCTGCTGACGATCCGATCCACATGCGATAGGGATCACATCCAGGTGGTGGCGGCTCGATCCAGCTCGCGCCCACGGCAGGTAGTGACGGCTCCAGGCTTGGTCCTGCGCGAGAGTAGAATGTTTCATTGATGCGTCACCGCCAGGCGCGGCCGTTGTCGATCGCGGTCCTGCTCCGCGTCGGCGTGGCTGCGGCCTCAGTCCGCGACCATCGTGGACGGTTCCCACACTCACTCGGCCTCCAAGGCCGGCGCGAGGATCCCCGCGCGCTTCACCTGCGACGGCGCGAACGCGATCGTGCCGCTTCGCTGGACGGGAGCGCCGGGTGCGACGAAGTCGTTCGCCCCCTGGTGGCTGCTCGACGACCCGACGCCCCCGAGCGGAAACTTCCTCCATCGCCTCGCGTGGGCATCGCCGGGCGGGCAGCGAGCCTCCGGGCTGGCTGCCGTGAGGGTGCGGAGCGGCGCGCCGCCCGCTGACGGGCCCGTGCCCGCCGCTATGTCTTCCGGCTCCGCGCTGGAGAGCTGGAGGCGGGGCCGCCGGCAAGGCGTTCAAAGCTGCGCTGAAGGGGACCGGTGCTCGGCAGCGCGACACTACACCGCGCGGCAACGCTCCACGGTCGCTGCGGTTCGGCGCCCATCGCCTGCAGTGCTCTTCTTGATCACCGAGGACACGATCTGCAGCTCTTCCAGCCACTCGGAGGGTGCTCGGTACCGGCCTCCGCGGTCGGGATGTGGCCGGGCGGGAGGTGAGACGCATCGTCGCCGGGCTCGAAGCCCTCGCGATCACCAAGCCCGGAACACCAGCCTGCCTTGAAGACGTAGCCCCAGTGCGGAGCAGGAGCAGTTGTAATTGCGCCACTCGCAGCATGGCTCGCGTCGACGTCCTCGCGAATCGTGACGAACTATTGGATGGTCGTGCCCTCGACATCCTCGTGTCGGTCTATCGACCAGGCCGTGGTTGTCGACGTGGGCTATGTGCTCTCTCGAGGACCTTAGCATCTCTGTTGGATCGGGTTGACGGAGCGCGTCAACATGCCGCGCATGAGGCATTCGCCTCAGTGAGTGAGCTCAGGCGGCGATCAGCCTCCCAGCAGCCGTTGCTGCATCGCGAAGAGGCTCGCAGCGGTGGGTCGAGGCGTCGACCACCTTGGCGGCGGTGGCCCAGGCGCTGCGCGATTTCCTTGTTGGAGCCACCATGCGACCGGCGGCCGCGCCTCCACCTCACACATAGGCCAGCCACCCTTCGCGACGTCGTGGCGCGATAGCCAGCGGCGCCGAGCACGGCCTCGACCGGCATTCCGAGTCGAGCCCAGCTGCCCGAACGTCGGCGTAGCTCTGCAGCGGCAGTCCTCGGGCCAGGCGCGCGGCCGTGCGGTCGCGGCTCCACATCGCCTGGCACGCTCGCGGCACCGAGGGTCCCGCGCAGCAACGTGAGATCGCCGGCCCCGCGAGCCCGTGCGGGTGGCCCCCGAGCCGTCGAGGCGCTCGCGATGTTGCACCGCCGAGCGGGCCGCGTCTCGATGGAGCATTCGCTCCGGTGAGATCAGGGTGGATGCGGACGCGTTCCACTCGCCCACACCCAGCAGCCGTTGTTCCAGGATCACGAGGATACCGAGCCGCCGAGGTCGTGGACGGCGGCATCGTCTGCTCGAGCTCGGCAGGCCACACGACACACGGCGGCCGCCGACTCGCCGCGCGTGTGCGTGGCCGACGTCTGCACGGTTTCAGGTCAACGAAGTTCGCGATCAACAACGCCGCATTCCTTTGCGCGTCGGCGTGACGGCAAGCGCCGCTGAGCATCCATCGCGGCCGTCCACGTCATCAGCTGGTCAAAGTCCCGAGGATCTGGTCCGCCCGGGTATGCCAAGAGATCGCACAGCGCCGGGTCGAACTGGCGGCCGCACCGCACACCGAGCGCGCCCGCGCGCTCCCTAGACACCGCAGCCGGTTCGCGAGCCTCCAGCAAACTCGCCGACAAGCAAGAGCGGGATCGCGTCCACCACGATCCCCGGCCATCCCCTTTTCCATTCCCACCAGTTCATTACGCACGCAGCGCCACGAGCGCCTCGTCGGACGGCTCCGGAGTTGCTCAGCCATGGGCGTTGAGTGATGGATTCATGCATTTTGACCTCGCGATGGCCGGAGAAGAAGCTTCAAGCCGATGCGGAAGCGGTGCAGCGGCGGGTTCGGCTCCGATCGGACGTGGCCATCCCGATGCTGCGCAGGTCGTGGTCGTACTTTTGACAGCTTTAGAGCGGTACGTGGCGAACTTGCCTCGCCTGTTTCGTGAGGCGCGGGGCGGCCCACCTGCCCGTTGACGAGCAGGGCGGTGTAGTAGACGACAGCACACCCTCGTGCATCCATGCCAAGGCGTTCAGCAGGCGCAGCGCAAATGGCGCAAGACGTGCTCCATCGGCTGTAAAGCAAGAGATATCGACCCCCGAGCGAGAGCGCTGCGACGAGCTCCGCCAGCCGGGAGCGTTTCGCGCCAATCACCCCACGCGCGGCGGTGCGTCTCCGCTAGTGGGGAATCACTTCGAAGAGGTGCCCGTTGCAGCCATGGAACACTGGAGCGGCCGCGGGGGTTGGCCGCCGTGACCTCTGGACAACTGCACAACGTACGGCGTGCCTGGTGCTCACGGCCTGGCTCTGAGCGAGTGACCCACGGCTAGCTGACCTGCTGCATGCTCGCCGCCGCGGGCTAGCCGAGGAGCCGGAGAAGGTACCTCTGAGTGAGATAACCGCCACCACGGTTGCGATTCCGGCGGAAGCTGGTGGCCGCGCTCCACCTCGATCCATCTGCCGACCTCGGGAGCTTTGTGGCGCGATCTCGCCGTCGCCATGATCGCCTTGCAGTCACAAAGTGAGCGGTAGCTCACCGGCCAGGAGGACCGTCGGCACAGGGTCAAATCTCGTTGCAGTCCGTGTTTCCCGCCGGTGCCCTCGGCGACCGCTTGGCCAGAAC
>CAWCXS010000002.1:0-351465 GCA_963799615.1 uncultured Gaiellaceae bacterium
GGGATGTGCGCTAGGGTTCCGGCTTCGCGGGGCGTGGCGCAGCCTGGTTAGCGCGCTAGTCTGGGGGACTAGAGGTCCCGAGTTCGAATCTCGGCGCCCCGACCTTAGAAAAGCCCGCTCAGGCGGGTTTTTCGTTTCCTAGTTGCGCAACAAGATTTGGCTGGTGGCAACCTCGTGGCAACCTGACGCAACCAACCTCGCTTTCGTTGATCCCAACGCCCTTCGCGTCGGGTGGTGTCTCGGGTGCCGTTTTGCCGATACTCGAATCATGTGGGCGATGAGATGCATCTACGGCGCGCTCGCTTGTGTTGGCTGGGCGCTATTGGTGCTGTACGGGATGCGGCCGAGCGACTGGACGGGCGCGATCGTCTTCTCGTTCTACGGCTCCATCGTTGGCGCTGTTGTGCTGTCGCTGGTGGGTGCCGTCGCTGCAACGCGCGATCGAGCTCTCCCGGGTTGGATACGTGGGTTGGCCGTCGCCGCAGGGATCACTATTCCGCTGTCGGTGATCCTGTTCGCCGTCGTGCTTATCGACGCACTGTCCGGGTCGGACGGCTAGGGATTCGTCCGGTCGCGCTGATCCCGAGCCAACACGCCACGTGGATCTGTTATCGCTTCCAGAGTCGGTCGCGAGCGAGGTCGGCGGCTGACTCAGACCATCGGAGATCGCTCAGCCAGCCGCAGCGCCAGCACCAAACCAGGGCTACGAGCCAGGGCGCACCGAAGAGGAACGGCAGGAACCACGCCCACCACGGGGTGCCGGCAATGATCACAGCCAGGAGTATGCGCCGATTTCGGGGAGCATCAAATGCTCCGGTCGCGCTGGTCGCGCGCGAGCGCCCCGCGCGACTCCTCGAGCACAGCCAGGATCGCGTCCCGTTCCTCCGGCTCGAGCGCGACGGCGTACAGGTCGCGATCGACGCCCTTCTGAATCGCAGCGGCGGCTGACATTGCGGCGGGGCTGCCGTCCGCGAACAGGCTCGCAATGATGTGGCGGGCGTTCTCGGCGGCGACGGCGACGCCGTAAAGGGCCAGCATTAGTCCTCGACGGTACTTCCATTCGCGACCGCAGGGTGGTAGAACGCCGCTGAGCGCCGGGTGTTCCGATTGGGGGACACGCGGCCCGAGCATTCGACGCTCCGCCGGGGAGGGACGCGAAACCATGTGGCCCTCCCCGGCAGAAAACAAAGGCGCCGGCAGCCGGCACCCACTTGGAGAGTGCTGCCACCAACGCCGTCAGTCCCCGATGGGTCTTCGGCAGTCGAGGAACTCGACTTGAGACTCTCACTCCGGACGTGCTCGGAGACGCCAGAGATCGTGAGCATCGAGAGAGGCTAACCCCGCCTGCGAGAAGGAGCGGGTGTTTCGGTCGCGTCGCGGCCTATGAGTCGCGGAGATCCCGAAATAACCGTTTCGCCGAGGCTTCTAGCGCAGCGTCAGCGTCGATCTTCGCGGCTTTCTCGGCTTCGAGCTTCTCGATCGCGATCATCCCCCGTGCCACGTCCTCGTCCTCGTGCCAGACGCGCATGTGGGCTGCGAGTTCGAGGTCGTCTACGTCGGCCGGCGCGTTGGAATCACGGATTCCTGACACGTGGCGATTATCGGCAGAGTGGATTTCGTCCATGACCGACGGCTCACTCGTTCGGGTCGCGGCAAGGGTGACTCTCGTCGCCCGTCTCGCGGACGGTTGCTGCCGCCACAGTTCGAAGACGCCTCCGTCCTTTCACTTTCCGGCGCTTGGCGTGAAACGATTCTCCCCTAGTAGTTGGCGGTCGTCGTCCAAGAGGAGGAAGCGTGCGGAAATACGGGATCGTGTTGGTGCTGGTCGTTTCGTTGGTGGCGGCGTGGGGAACGTCGGCGTCCGCGATTAGCGGGCCGCAGACGTTCAGCTTGCTCGAAGTAAGCCCTCCGGACAGCGAGCAGCCACTGGGTGACTTCAGCTTCGATCGGCCGCCAGTCGGCGGCGACCAGTTCGCGCTCGCGAACGAGCTCTACAAGTGGGCCGGAACCAAGAAAGGGGCACGAGTCGGTCGAGACCAGGTGCTGATCACCTTCATTACCGGGTTCGGACCCGACTTCTCCCAGAAAGCGACTGCGCTGATTGTCGCGCAGGCGTACATCCCTGGTGGAACCATCCTCGTCCAAGGGTATGCGCTGCTCGACCCCAATGGTCCCCTGAAGGCCAGGCTCCCGATCGTCGGCGGCACTGGCGCCTACGCGAACGCTCGCGGTTACGTCGACGTTCGCGACCTCGGAGACGGCAGCACGAACAAGACAAACCTCGAGTTCCACCTGATGGTGTAGCCCCCAGCAACAGACTTTACGTCAGCGCCGGCTTCGAACCAGGGAAATGAGAGCGGGCCGCCGATGCGGGCGGCCCGCTCTACGCAACCCACCGCCTGAGAGAGGAGTCGATCTCTCAACGCCAACGGCAGAGCACGAGCCTACTCCGTATTACTCGAGCCGGTTCGGGTGATCTATGTCGGCCCAGCTCTCGCCCTGGGCTAGGGCGTGCCCTCGTAGTCGGGCCTGCTCTCCTCAGCGCGACGCATGGCCTCGTAGACGGCATCCCAGTGTCGCGAGATCTCCGTCATGGCACGCGCTGTCGTCAGCGCAGCTGCTTCCAAGCGAGCGTTCACACGCTCGACGTCTAACAGTCGCTTCTCGAACATCTCAAGGCCCGCGCGAAGCTCCTTTATCTCGCGCGCGATGAGGTCGAGGTCGGAGTCCTGCGCCACAGCATCTACAACATTCCCGCTGTGGTCGGAATCATGCGTCGGCCAGAAGATGCAGCCGCGCCTATAGTCGGTCGCGGGAATGCGGCTCCCGACCTCTCCGATGCTCGCCAAACCCGGCCCGCTGCCGACCGGCCCAGGCTGGTCCTACGAGGTGAAATGGGACGGCTTCCGCGCCCTCGTCTCCACCGTCGAGCGGTTGAAGGTGCGGAGCCGGCGCGGCTGGAACATGACCGAGGCGCTACCCGAGCTCCGCGGATTGCCGACAGGCTTGGTGCTCGACGGCGAGCTCGTCGCGTTCAACAAGGCCGGCGACCCGCACTTCCCGCTCCTCTCCAAACGCATCCTGGATCGGGACACGTCGGTCCCGATCCAGTTCATGATCTTCGACGTGCTCGCGGCCGACGGCGAGTCAGCTCACGTCATGGTCGTACGCCAAGCGCAGGGACTGGCTCGAGCAGCTCGGGCTCGACGGACCGGCGTGGATGACACCCGACACGTTCGACGACGGCCACGCCCTCTACGACGCCGTGTGTGAGCGTGGCCTCGAGGGCGTGGTGGCCAAGTGGCGGCGTGCGAGCTACCGGCCGGGGCAGCGTGGCTGGATCAAGGTGAAGAACCCGGCGTACTGGCGGCGCCCGTCACGAGATGGCCGCCATGAGCCGCAGCTACGCCTAACAACGCTTGGCGTGGAACACTCGAGAGTCACTAACAACGCACGTTCCAGGAGGGCAGCGCGATGAGACGGATGACAGCGGCGATAGCGGGAACCGCGATGACGGCCTTGATGATCGCCGCGCTTGCATTTGCGGCCGTCCCGAAGAAGGGCGGCACCTACGTTGGTGACATCAAGAGCTCACCGTTCAGCATGCACGTGACCCTCGTCGTTGCTGCGAGCGGTAAGGGCGCGAGCTTCACCTATCTGTGTGGGACAGGCCGGCCGCCGACTACGGTGCGCGGTATCGCGATCGACAAGACAGGTCACTTTAAGTTCACGTCCAACCCAGCTGGCGGGCAGGACTGGAAGATGGCGGGTCGATTCGTGACTGCGAAAACAGCGTTCGTGTCGTTGAATTCTGTCTCCTGCGGGGGATCCAAAGGGTCAACCACGATGAAGCTCAAGTAGGGGCAACTTCACACAGTTTGGAAAGACGGCGAATGGCAGAACGAGGTCGAAGGCGGCGCGGGTATTCCGGGCCGCTACGTGAAGAAGAAAGAGGCGCTAGGGGCTGGACGCTCACGGCCCTCGCGGACGAGCGGGGCCATGATGCCAGGGTCATAGTCCGCCCGGGCCGTAATCGGGGGTACGCGCACACGCGGGTTGCGCCAGTGTTCGGGAATATCCCCCAGGTCATGCCGGGGCGAGCAATCGCGCACGCGCCTATAGGCGGCGGCCTTGCGCTTTACCGGGCGCGCCCCGAGGATTCGGTGATGGCCGGGATGCTGTACGACAACAAGGCAGCCGCGCAGCTCGAGCAGGCGTACGCGACGACCGACATGATCGTTCAGCGCGAAGAGTTGCGACGGTCGCTTCGAGCATCAGCCGGCGAATCGATCCTCGACCTCGGTTCGGGCCCCGGGTTCCTCGCCTGTGAGCTCGCACAGGAGGTCGGTGCAACCGGCCGGATCGTCGCGGTGGACATCAGCTCTGACATGAACTCGATCGCCTCGAAGCGGGTCGAGGCCGCCGGACTCGGCGACCGGGTCGAGATCTTCGAGGGCGACGCGACCGCGCTTGCGTTTGCAGACGCCACGTTCGACGCCGCTGTGTCGATGCAGGTCATTGAGTACCTCGCCGAGCCGGACGCCGCGCTCCATCAACTCGTCCGCGTCCTGCGACCCGGCGGACGACTCGTGATCATCGACACCGACTGGGACTCGCTCGTCTGGGCAGCGACGGATCGCCGCCGCGCTGCTCGGATCGCGGCCGCGTGGAACGAGCACCTGCCAGACCCCTACCTTCCGCGCTCGCTCGCGCCCCGCCTCCGCGCGGCCGGATTCGAGGTCAAAGAGATCCGGATCGTCCCGATACTCAACACGGCGTACGACGCCACGACCTTCAGCTACAACATCGCCCCGCTCATCGCCGCATTCGTGCCCGGGCGCGGAGGCGTCTCAGAAGACGAGGCAACCGAATGGCTCAACGACCTCGCAGAACTTCAGCACCAAGGGCGGTACTTCTTCAGCATCAATCGATACCTCTTCGCCGCTTCGCGCCAACAGAGCGACGGCCCGCGCTCCGCCACCGGTCTCTGGATCAGACTCCCTCGCCTGCGCGAGCGTCCTCTCAAACCAACACCGACCGAACGAGACCCGATCGGGTAAGTCGCGCCCAAAGGTCCGTGCAAGCGCGTCGGGCGGCCGTACCAGAGCGGGGGGCGTAGGATTCGGCCGCTTGGACGAGGTAACCCGTGATGTCGAGGAGGCGCTTGTTGCGCACTGGTCGCATCTTGGGCGCTGGCCGCGCGGCGACCTGGTCGAAGAGGGTGGCACCTTGCGATACGAGACGCCGGTTCCGCACCTTCCCTACAACGGCGTCCTCCGCACGCGTCTCGACGGTGATGATCCCGACCGGGTGATCGCTGATCTTGTCGACTCATTCAGTCGGCGCGGAGTGCAGTTCCTCTGGTGGGAGCACCCGAGCAGCGATCCAGCCGATCTCGTGCGCCACTTGGCTCCGCACGGGTTGAACCCAGTTGAGCAGGTGACCGGGATGTCGATTGAGTTGGATGGCTGGAGCGCCGAGCCTGCCCGGTCGGATATCCGATATGACGAGGTGGTCGATGAGAAGGCGATGTCCAGTTACGAGGACCTGATCGTCAGCTACTGGGAGTTGCCCAAGGAATCGCAGATGTTGGTGGCAGACCTGAACCGATATTGGGGGCCGGGACGGCTGCCCGCGCATCGCTATCTCGCGCACGACAACGGAGAGCCGGTCGGGAAGGCGCTCCTATCGCTCGCTGGATCGCCCGGCGTCGCCGCGATCTACGGCATGAGTGTGCAGCCGAAGGCCCGAGGCAAGGGCGTCGCCCAGGGCCTGACAGCCACTGCCCTCCGCCGCGCGCAGGAGCTAGGTTGCCATCGGGTCGTGCTCCACTCGTCCGAGATGGCAGTCGACTCCCCCGTCGCATACGTCGTCATGCGATTGTACTATCCTGAACGGATTGCAAAAGCGCTAGAGCGTAATCGGGTAACGCAAAGGTAGTACCGAACTGGAAGACGCACAACCAGCCCCGTCCCGAGAGGGACCCGCTGAGAGGGGGCCCCATTGCGACCGTGCGCGCGACCGGGTGGGGGCAAGGGGTTGGCCGGGCGGGGTGGCGGGGCGGGCTGGATCGGGTTCGGGCCGGCGCAGGTTGCCATGGCGGTTGCCATTAATGAGTGGCGAGCTCGCGAACGGCTCAGAGTTGAAGGAAATGGGGCGACTGACCACTAGTCCCGCGGATCAGTCCAGGTACAGCTCGACCTTGCCTATACGCGCGCGTGACCCGCCTGAGGGCTGTGGGCCGGGGTGTCGCCACAACAGATCTCGGGTATGAGAACAGTCCCCCGAGGAGGAGGCGTCATGGGTTCACCGGATTTTTCAGCGACATGTCCTGACTGTGGGGCCGTAATTGAACCCCAATCCGCAGCGCATGAGGACTCGCAGGGCGACGAGCAGCAGTTGCCTGTGCCGGGGCCGCAGGCTGAGCGCACGGTCTGCCCTCAGTGTGGCCTGAAGCTTGCCAGGGTTGATGAGGCGTGGGTGCCTGATGTGAGCAGGGGAACCGCGTAGGTTAGTGGCGGGCCGGAGCGCTCGAGAGAGCCACATGTGTTTCGCCCCTGGGTGTGAGCGCTCTAGCCCGTGATTGCGGTTTGTACGCTGGTCGGGGCGAAAAAGCAATGGGCTTCTCGGCCGTTTGCAGGGGAAACCTGCATGGTGAATCCGGGTGTGTAACTATCGGCACGGCTCGCGGGCCGTCCGTGGGCCGGTAACGGAAGGAAGAGCAATGTCGCCTAAGCGGGACTCTCCGGAGGCGCCGCATTTCTCGCTGCTGGGAGTCCACATGGTTCGTAGCGAGGAGGTCTTCGGGCGAGGAACGACGATCATCGTCTTCTTCGACGGGACGTCCTCGAACTTCTGACGCGAGCGGCTGACTGCGGTTCAGGAGAGGATTGCTGACTACCGCAGCCAGAACGTCCAGGTTCTGGGCGTGACTACGGATGACGCATCCGCGTTGGAAGCGTACGCCGCTGAGCTCGGGATTACGTTCCCGCTGCTCGCTGATACGGATGGGCGAGTGTCGCGACGGTTCAATCTCTTCGACGAGGAGAACGGCGTGTCTGTGAGAGCCGTCGCCCTGATTCACGACGGCCGCCTCGTGTTTACGGAGGAGGTCGAAAAGACCGAGGTCCCCGGCCGTCTGCGCCCGTGGGCGGAGAGGCTGGAACTCTCCTAGCCCGGAGCGTCTGGGTCGATCCGAAAGCGGTCGGCCCAGACGCGTTTTCCGAGCTCGCCGTGACCTCCGGTACCTCACGCGCACCCTGTTCTTTATAGGGGTGCGTGAGCAGGACTTTGGCGTGAGGGTGCGTAACGTGTTGCGTGAGCGTTTGTAGAGCCGTTTGTGAGGGTGCGTGTGCTCACCGTGAGGGGGTCACGGTTCGGGTCACGGGGGTCACGCGGCTTTTGGGGGCGTCCTTTTTGCCGGGTCCGACGTGCCGACGAGTTCCGTCCGGTCGCCGCGGCGTGTGCGTTCGCTGCGCTGCGAATCAGCGAGACGTTGGCGCTGACGTGGGGCGACGTCGACTTCACGGAGAACATGATTCACGTTCGGAAGGGCAAGACCGAGGCGTCCGCCCAGTCCGTGCCAATGATCCCCGAGCTCGTCGCCGAGATGCAGGCTCAGCGGCGCCGCGCTCTTGCCGCCGGGTTTGCCAGGGGCGCTGCTGACGCCCTGGTGTTCGTCACCGCAACCGGGAACCCACAGCACAGAAAGAACGCGCTACGGGCGGTGCACGCAGCCGGTGACGCGGCTGGACTGAACCCCGAGGGGGCAGAGAAAGTCGGGCTCCACGACCTGCGCCATTCTTGCGCTGGTCTGCTGCTTGCTGCCGGTGTACCGATGTCGAAGGTGGCGGCGATCCTGCGTCACGCTGATGCGCGCGTGACGGCGACGACGTACGCCGGGTTGGTCGAGAGCGAGCGGGCTCAGCTCGGTACGGATCTCGCGTCGGCGTGGGTTCCCGTGGCAACCTCCGTGGCAACCTGATCCGCGGCAACCAGTGGAACCAGGTGGAACGCCGGAGCGGGGGAGGGGCTTGAAAGTGTCGTTTGCTCCACCTGGTTCCACCTGGTTACACCCCTGTTTGGTCTGGGGGACTAGAGGTCCCGAGTTCGAATCTCGGCGCCCCGACCTTAGAAACGCCCGCTCACGCGGGCTTTTCGTTTTCAGAGAGACAACGAAACCGCGGCGGGGGCTACACAATGGCTACATCCGGTCGCGCTGATCCCGCGCCAGCGCCCCGCGCAACTCTTCGAGCCCTGCCGGCGGATCCTCGAGCACGGCCACGATCGATCGCGTTCTCCGGCTCGAGCGCCACAGCGTTCAGCTATCGACTGATCTCAGACAGGTACGGCGACCACGAAACCGAGCTTGTCGGCCGGGTCGCTGACGACGTGTCGAACAGTGGCGCGGTCGCCGTTTGGGAGTTCGATGGTAGAGCCGATGTCAGGGGCGCGGTCGAACGACGCCATCACCACAGAGGTGGCTGAACGATCGAGCTCGATGAGGATTACTCGAAAAGGGGGCATTCGTACCGAGCCTAGCCGTGGTTGCGAGTGATCACGCGCGAGCACGCCGCGAAAGTTCGGCGAGACCGTCTGGCGGGTTCTCCAGCGGAAATGTCCGTGTGACACAGAGCAATCAAAGTGTTAGCCGGTGGTGATTAGAAGGCTGCTGGGGTAGGAGGTGGTGAGGGGGATCCAGAGGTCGTTGTGGTTGACAAGGAGTCGGATTCGTAGTTCGCGGCCGGAGCTGATTGTGCGGCTGACAGATCCGATCGTGATTTCGTGGTAGACCCAGTTGGCGGTGGTGCCGTTCCAGTTGTTGAAGTGAATGTCTGTCTCGGCGATCTTGGTGCATGGGGTTCCGCCTGCTGCGCAGTCATAGAGGTAGACGTATGGGTGGGCGTCTTTGCCGGTCTGGAAGTCGTTCACAGTGCTCCATAGCTGCAGAGTTACGGGGCCCTCTAGTTGGAGCGGGCCGGGAAGGACATAGCGCCAAAGTTGGTATTTGAGGCCGTCGGTGATCGTTTCCTTGCCGTCGGCGTGTTTGATCGTAAGTCCGGGGTCGCCGTCTGAATCTGTGTCGGGAACCGGTGATGTGGCGGGAGGTGTGCCGGTACTGATGTCCCAGAGGTCGGCGGTGGGGCCTGTGGGCTGGAGGTAGAGAATCGAGGACGTGACTGTCGAGTTGACGGTGATAGTGGCGATTCCTGTTGCGCTACGCCCGGTTCCGTCACTGACCTGGTAGGTGAAGCTGTCTGTGCCGACAAAGAGCGGATCCGGGGTGTAGATGAAGGAGCCGTCTGCGGAGACGAGCGCGAGCCCGTTTGCCGGCCCGAGGACGAGTGAGGAGTTGACTGTAAGTGGGTCGCCGTCTTCGTCGTAGTCATTGTTGAGCAGGCCTGGGGCTGCGATCATGAGTGGGGTGGCTTGCGCTGTGGTGTAGGCGTCTGCGCCGGCGACGGGGCTGTCAGGCTGGGCGATCGTTGTGATTGTGGCGGTCCCAGTGGCGGTTGCTCCGGTCCCGTCGGCGAGGGTGTAGGTGAACGTCTCCGAGCCCGAGAAAGCCGGACCGGGGATGTAGGTGAAGTTGCCGCCGCTGTTTTGGATGAGTTGCCCTGAAGTGACTGCTGTGGCGTCGAACGCACTGAGGGTGAGGGGGTCGCCGTCGGGGTCGGAGTCGTTGGCGAGCACGTCAAAGGTGACACCGGCGGGGTCGTCCTCGTTGACAGACATGGCGTCGCTGGCTGCCAAGGGCGGGTCGGGTTGGGCGGTGACCGAGATCGTGATCGAGGAAGTGGTGCTGGTGTCGCTGCCGCCGTTTGTGGTGCCACCCGTGTCGACTGCCTCAACGGTCACGGTCGCAATGCCCGAGGCGTTCGCGGCTGGCGTGAACGTCAGCGTGCCGTTCGCTGCTACCAGCGGCTGGCCTCCGGCTGCGAACAGTAGGTTGTTCGAATTCATGGCGGCGAACGTGACGGCTTGACTGGCTTCGTCCGGCGGGCCGGGTCTGATCGCGCTCGCCCATCCGGTGATCGTTTGCGGGCCTGCGTCCTCGAGCGCGACCGGATCGGCGCCGCTGGTGAAGGCGGGCGCGTCATTGACAGGATCGACCGTGATCATGAATGTCTGAGTTGCGCTCGTGTTGACGCCGCCGTTGGCGGTGCCGCCATCGTCGATCGCGGTAACGGTGACGGTGGCTGTCCCGTTCGCGTCTGCAGCCGATGTGAATGTGAGCGTGCCGTCGGCTGCGACAGCGGGCCGTCCCCCGGCCGCGAACAAGCTGGCGTTTGTGTCCGTCGTCTGGAACGTCACTGTCTGGCTACCGTCTGCTGGCGGCCCTGGGCTGATGCCTGTGGCCCAGTTGCCGATGCTTTGCGGTCCGGCGTCCTCGAGGACGCTCTGGTCTGCGCCAGCGTTAAAAGCGGGCGCGCTGTTTGGCACCGGGGCGGGGCCGGGGTCAGCGGGCGGCGTCGGAACCGGTGGCGGAGCAGGCGTTCGTGGCGATGGAGGCGGCGGGGTCCTGGCAGGTGGCGATGGAGGCACCGGGGAAGGGGCGGGCATCGGAGGTCGTTCGGGCTGCACGACGTCGTCCACTTGTATGCGCATCGTTGCGCTGTCAGCCGCTCCAGCGGGGTCCGCTGCGGTATAGGCAACCGCGACATTGCCCTTGAAGCCGGCCGGCGCCGTGTAGCGAACGCGACCCTCCTCTATCCTCGCGACCCCGTCCTGCGGGGCTGCAACGTCCTGGATGTGGAGCGCGTCTCCGTCCGGGTCGCTGTCGTTAGCGAGAACGTCGAGCAAAACCGAGCTGCCTGCATCCATGCTGGCCTCGTCGTCGACAGCTAAGGGGGCGTGATTGGCAGTGCCGACAGCGACCAGCACATGGGCGGTCGAGAGCGCTCCGCTTGGATCCGAGATCGTGTACGTGAACTGTGACCGGCCCTGGTAGCCCCGCGGGGGTGTGTACAACACCGCGGCACCCTGGTTGTGCGTTGTGCCGTTGGACGGGCTAGAGGCGCTCAGTACCCAGACTGGGTCGCCGTCTGGATCAGCATCATTCTCGAGCACCATCACCCGAACCGGAGTCCCGGCCAGCGTCCGAACGCTGTCAGCCACGGCCCGCGGTGGGTCGTTTCGGGCGCCTACAAAAACGGTACCGGTCGCACGTCCTTGCCCGCCGCTCCCGTCACTCACCACGTACTCGAAACTGACCCTGCCATTGAAGCCGTCACGCAGCTCGAGCTTCACGCGATCATGCGCGACAGTCGCCGAGCCGACCGAGACCTTGCTGACCGAAGCGACGTGCAAATGATCCCCGTCTGCGTCGGTGTCGTTGGCAAGGACATCAAGCTGGACCGGCGCGTCCTCTGCCACCCGAAGCACATCGTTGCGAGCGATCGGGTCGTCGTTGACTGGACGGACTGAGACATGCACAGTCGCCCTCCGACAGGCTCCCGGCTCGCTACAAAACACGTAGACAAATGAGGTGGCCCCGAAGAAGTTAGGCGGCGGCAAGTACCGCATGCTGCCGTCCCCTAACACTCGTACTGTTCCCGAGGACGGGCGCCGCACGATCCGAACGAGCCCGCTCGTTGAGGCGCCGCTGGGTAGACGGATGATGATGTCCGCGTCCTCGTTAACCGCAACCGCGATGTTCCCGGGCGGGGCGGGCAGGGCGGCGGCATACGCCCGTTCGGGCGCAGATGGCCCAACAATCCCTGTCGTCACAGCTGCAGCCGCCACAGCCAAAACCCCTGAAACGGTGCCGATCGCAGGCGTCAACGGAAGCCTGCCCAGAAGCGGCGCATGCGACAGCCACGACAGCGGCCCCATCGCAAACCGCAACCTACCCAGCGAGATCGCGAGGAACGCGCGCACGACACGAGGGTCGAACTGAGTGCCCGCGCAACGCGCGATTTCCTCCCGCCCGGCCATCGCATCCGAAGCGCCCTTGTACGACCTGCTAGAGGTGATCACGTCGAATACATCAGCAACAGCAACAATGCGACCGGCAAGCCCGATCTGCTCCCCAGACGCACCCAACGGATAGCCCGTGCCATCCCAACGCTCGTGATGCTGTGTCACAGCATCCGCCCACTCCCCGAGCCACCCCCGCAACGGCATGACGATCTCGCCGCCCCATTCAGGATGGCGTCTCAAGAGAGACCACTCCTCGTCGGTGGGCCGCCCCGTCTTCGTCAGGATCTCCGTCGGTACTTCAAGTTTTCCAATGTCATGCAAAAGGGCGGCCCAATTAAGGCGATCGACCTCCTCATCGCCCAGCTTCATCTCCTCAGCGATCATCTGGGAATACGCCCGCACACGATCGGAATGACCGCGCGTCAGCGAGTCATGGTTGTCGAGCGCAGCCACGAGCCCGAGAAGCTCCTGCGCAGCCTCCACAGGAGTCGTGCCCACTCCGCCAGCCCGAAGGGCAGCAACCCGCTCCTCGAGCGAGCCAACACTGCGCAAATCCAAAGCCGTCCTGAACCGCGAAGGCGCCCGATCAGGGAAAACAAGAGAAAGCTTGAACAGCAAAGCAAGCGGCAACAGACGCCGTGCAACCCGGTCGACCGCAACCAACACTAAAGTCGCTGCCCCAGTCAGCACCGCCCACCAGCTCAAATACAGCCAGAACGAGTTGAGCGGAGCCGGGACAACCTTACTGACAAGCGCAACGAACAAGATCGACGCCGCGAACGGAGTAACAAGCACAGCCACGCGAATCAGGCGCGCCTGCATTGGGCGCGGTGCCCATCGAGATGTCGCCTGCTGAGTACCCATTGGAACGCGGAAAACCCCCACATGCGATCTATCGGCACCCGATCGAAGGAGATGAAGCGCCGGGGCGATCCCCCCTTTTGTGGATCGAGGAAGCTGTCGCGCTCCGGGGCTTCCAACCTCCGAAGATGCGGATTCATTCGGCGAATCCACCCGGCCACGAGAAGCTACTTCGCGGCATCGAAGCGATCAATCGTAGAGCGGCGCAACCGGACTGAGGTTCGGCGAGCGCAAGTGATGTGTCTACTCAGGGAGTGAACTAACGCCCGCCCACGGGCGGATGTGGCTTAGCGGGACTGGTCGAGCTGCCGCGGAGCTCAGGTAACGCCTCGGTCATCTTCCAGCCGCGTCGGCTTCGCACCCTCAGTCCGTCGACCGTGGAGAGGTCGGGAGCCGCATTCCCGCAACGGACTATAAGGCGACTCGCCAGGCCTGGATTAAGGACACCCTTCGACGGTTAGGCGCTCGTGACGGTTTACACTCGCGGCTCGGTTGACGGCGGGCGAGAAGGAGGTTGGGATGGCAGCGGCAGAGATCGACATGGGCAAGTTGGAAGCGTTTATGGGGCAGGTGGTGACGGATATGGGTGCTGTGATTAGTGCGCCGTTGATGGTTATTGGCGAGAGGCTCGGTTTGTATAAGGCGATGGCGGGGGCGGGGCCGTTGTCTTCTGTGGAAGTGGCTGAGCGGACGGGGGTGGCGGAGCGGTCGGTGCGTGAGTGGTTGCGCAATCAGGCTGCGGGCGGCTACATAACGTATGACGCGCAGTCAGATCGCTACACGCTTCCCGACGAGCACGCGATGGCTTTGGCGGATGACGAAAGCCCGGTCTATGTGCTGGGGGCGTTCGAGCTGATCGCTTCGCTTTATGCCGATGAGGATCAGATCACGGAGGCGTTCCGGAGCGGCAAGGGGATGGGCTGGCACGAGCACGACCACCGCCTCTTTCTTGGTACCGAACGGTTCTTCCGTCCCGGCTACAAGGCGCATCTTGTGGCGGAATGGATCCCGGCGCTGGTCGGCGTTGCCGAGAAGCTTGAGCGGGGAGCGCGAGTCGCGGATGTCGGCTGTGGCCACGGCGCGTCAACGATTCTGATGGCGCAAGCGTTCCCCAACTCGACGTTCATTGGTTTCGACTATCACGACGAGTCGATCGAGCAGGCGCGCCTGCGTGCCGCCGAGGCCGGCGTTGCCAGGAATGCCACCTTTGAGACGGCCGCGGCGAAGGACTTCCACGGAAACGACTACGACCTCGTCTGCATGTTCGATTGTTTGCACGACATGGGCGACCCTGTAGGCGCTGCCAAGCACGTGCACGAAACACTTGCCGACGACGGAACATGGATGATCGTGGAGCCGTTCGCCAACGACAGCGTCGAAGCGAACCTCAATCCGGTAGGACGCGTCTTCTACGGCGCCTCGACGGTCGTGTGCACACCAGCGTCGCTCTCGCAGGAGGTCGGACTCGCGCTCGGCGCCCAAGCCGGAGAAGCACAGCTAACCGACGTCATCAAACAAGGCGGGTTCGGAAACGTCCGGCGTGCGACCGAAACGCCCTTCAACATCGTCCTTGAAGCGAGACCCTAGACAACGGCCGGCACGGCGCGAGCACTCAATGCTGTGGGCTAGGCTCGGAAGACGGCGCTGAGACTACCCCCTTCCTAGCTCAGCAGCCGATAGGGCGGGCAACGGACCCCTCCTCCGGCCGCGAGGGAGCTCCGGGCAGAGCCGAGGCCCCGGCGGATCAGGCGACGATGACAATGACGGTCGCGACGCCGAGGACCCCGCCCGCGATCGTAAATGCGAATGCAGCTCGGGAATCGAACGGCACGAAGCGGCCTTCCAGGAGCGCGCTCTCCATGAGGCGCTGCCGCCAGTACCCGTAGCCGATGAACGCGAGGCCCAACAGCGCGTAGCCGACGCCGACGACCTCGTACGCCACCGACTCGCCGGAGGTTAGCTCGGGCACGACCTTCCCGACGCCAAGGCTTACAGCGAACGCCGCGAGCGCACTGCGCCACCACGCGAGATACGTCCGCTCGCCAGCCAGACGGGTCCGCCGTGTCGCATCGACCACATCCTCAAACCGCTCCCGCTCCACCGCGAGGAGCCTAACCAAACGGCTGCCTTCGTCGGGATCGGGTTGGCAGCTTTGATGTGATGGCTGTCATGACGCGGAGCCGAAGTCGCCCCGTCTGTTCGGGCCGGCCGCCAAATCCCCTCGGCGGCCCGCCCTCAAAGTCAGCGTCGGCTCGAAGAGACGCTAGGCGGAACTGCGCTTCCCCCGCAGAGCCCAAGGAGCGTGGATCAAATAGGCAGAGCGAGAACGCTTCTAGCGAGCGGACACTCGCGCAGGGCACGACGTCGTCCTACGAAGTCGGCGATCTCGTCGGCACCTGGGCCAGTGTCAGAGGCCTTAGCGCTCCACGCGATATCGCACATGCGTCGCGTGCGGTGAGTGCAGGGTCTCCACTGGCGTCAACCGGAGCTCGGCGATCCCGTCGAACAACCGCTCGCCCTCCCCGAGAAGCACCGGGGCGATGTCGAGCGTCAGCTCGTCCACGACCCCGGCCGAGAGCGCCTGACGCACAGTCGAGGCGCCGCCCGCGACGTCGACACCGCGGTCGCCGGCAACCGCGATGGCCTGCTCGAATGCCGCTTCGAAGCCGCCGGTGACAAAGTGAAACGTCGTGCCGCCCTGCATCTCGATCGGGTCGTGGGCGTGGTGGGTGAGGACGAAGACGGGGGCGTGATACGGCGGCTCGTCGCCCCACCAGCCGCGCCAGTCCTCGTCCCAGGGGCCGCGGATCGGGCCGAACATGTTGCGGCCCATGACGTAGGCGCCGCGAGAGCGCATCAACCAGCGCTGGGCGATGAGGTCCGCCTCGTCTGTCACCTCGCCGAGATGCCAGCCGTGGAGCTGCATCCCGCCGACGCCGAGCGGGTCCTCTCGGCTCTGGCTGGGCCCAGCGACGAAGCCGTCGAGCGATATGGACATGTGGCAGGTAGTCGCGGTCATGGCATCTCAGACTGACACAAGACGATGTTCTCTGTGACAACTCGCTCAGGGGTATTGGCACACACTGGCCCACGTCAGGCCGCTACCGCCTGAGGAGGGTGACGACTCCACGGGGGAGCGCTGAATTCCAGCCAACGCGCGCGTGCGGACTTGCGTTGTATCCGCCTTCTACCCAGGCGCGCCACACTGAATCAAGCGACGCGATCCGACGGCGCCAGGAGCCCATCCTCCAAACTCCCGGCGGCACGTCGGCGCCCTAGCAACGCGGGCCACGCGATGGCGCGCGTCGCACTTCCTGCCTACCCAACAGCGCCCTGACCTCAACCGGGATCCCTCTAACCTTTACAGAATGCTGACCCTCTACGAGGGTGAGCATGATTGGTGAGGCTAGTTATGACGTTGGGTAACTGGCGCCTTGTTTGGGCCGGCTTCTATCCGGATAGATGATGGGCGGACCGTCAAGGTCGAAGGGAAGGCGGCCCGCCCGGCCTCGACCCTACACGGGGACGTCAGATAACCGTGCGTGCCGAGCTTCGTCTGAGAAGCAACGGGCGGGCCCGCCGGTGGAGGGCTCTGGAGGCCCGCCTTCCGGCTGCTGAGAGCAGCAGGGCAGTACGTCTCAGCGCCGTTCTTCTAAGCGTATCCACAGAAGACTGGGCGGGCTTCCGGCTCGGGAATGAGAGCGGGCCGCCGATGCGTGCGGCGACCCGCTCAACGCAACCCACCGCCTGAGAGAGGAGTCGATTCTCTCAACGCCAACGGCAGGGCTCGACCCTACTTCATTTTGGATAGTGCACAACTACTGATCAACCGAGCTTGGCTCGGCACGGGGCGACATTTTATCCGGTTCGCGTCCATTCGCCGGTGAAGATCGCGCCGCGCTGCTGGTTTGGATCGGCTCCGTTTACGGGCTTCAAGGTCAGGGTGTTGCTGCTGACCGTCCACATGTAGGTGGCTGCCGGTCCTGATGGTTGGCACCACCATCCGCCGCGCGGATCCGCGTCGGTGACGGGATTGATCGTCACCGATCCGGCTACGAAGAACGATTTGCGGCCAGGGACGTGTCGTTGTCGATCATGTATCCCAGGTGCGTGGTGGCGCTTTTGACGGGGTCGAACTTGCCTGGGTAGATCGTCTCGAGCCACCGGCGTTCAAAGCTGAGCGTCCACTTCCCCGCGGGCACCGAACCTGATGCGCACGGTTCCGGTTCACCGGGTACCTCCCTAGGCACTGTTCTCTGCCATTTTTCCGCCGAGCGCGGCCGGCGGTGCGGGGGCCGGCACGACGCGCGCCGCCACCGTGTCGTCTGCGATCTCGCCGGACGTGAACCTCGCGCGCGCAGTGAAGTGATGCGATCCGCGTGTCAGCCAGGACGTGACGAGGTAGCCGCCGTCCTCGCTGTAGCTGTAGGGAGCAGCCTTCTCCACCCAGCGGACCTTGCCATCGATCAAGAACTCGACCTCTTTCACGGTCCCGCCACTTGGCATCCCGAGCCAGTGGATGCGGTGCGGAAGCACCGCCTTCCCGTCAAGTGTCGAACGGATGCTCGGAGCCGCCGTCGACGACGCACCAGGACTCGTCGCGAACGCAAGAAACCCCACGGACGCCAAGACGACAGCGAACGAGCGCGTCAACATGACACCCACCGGCACACGATCATCGCGGCATGGTGACAAACCGCGGGATCGCTATCCATTCCGTGCCCTCGTCTACTCAGACCCCGCTAGGCCAATCGGTTGCGGTGGTCGCTGGCAAGCGCCTCGGGCCAGTTCCTTCGGGCGATCGTGCGAACTGCTCGTGATCCTCGGCTGCGGGAGTGGCCTTCCGACTCGCCCCAAATCTGAGCCGCGAGTTTCGTCGAGGTGATCGTCTCCACTGCTGAAGTCTTGCAGTTGCGGTGGTTTGTCCGCGTCGATGCCGCACCTATAGTCCGTGCCGGAAAATGTGGCTCCCGTCCTCTCCGATGCTCGCCAAACCCGGCCCGCTGCCAGCCGGCCCAGGCTGGTCCTACGAGGTGAAATGGGACGGCTTCCGTTCCTCGGCGACGGCCTAGGGGCCTTGCCAGTCGAACGGGAAGTGTTTGCTTGAGCGGCCGTCCCACTCCCACTTGAAGCCGAAGCCGTCGGCACGGTCGATCGTTGCTGTTCCCCAGGTCGCGATCTGTCCGGGCCCGACCTCGGCGCCGGGAGGGTTATGGAGCTGAACCCTGTGGCCGGGGGGTGTGGTCGGGCCGGTCAGTGCCTCGGCCCGCGCCGTCGCCTTGCCCGGCACCTCGGCCGCCCAGTAGGCGAGGTCGTCCGCGATCTCGAACGTGATCGGGACGTACTCGATCCCACGCATCTCGCCGATCATGGCTGCGAAGTCGCCCGGCCAGCCTCCTCCCTGACCGCTGAAGATGACCATCAGCCCTTCGCGCTGGGCCTCGTCAGCTCGCTCGTCCATATACATCCCGACCGTGACCTTTGTCTCGCCAGCCCAGATGTTGCCCTCGAACGAACCGAGCGCGACCACATTGAGCCCATCTAACCGCACATCGCCATAGTGTCCTTCGCGGATGTGCCAGGCGAGGATGCCCTCGCAGTCGCCATAGGTCGGGCGCTTGCGCGAAGGTGCAGGGACAGGGAATCCGCGCACTTGCAGACGTCGAACCAGTCGCCCGTCACCTGCCACGGCGCAACAGCAGACATCGTTCCTCCCTTCGTCGGCGCGGAGGCTACAACAACGGCCTGTCCTCCGCTAGTAGGGCGCCCAAAACGCCGTCGTAAGTGGCGACGCGAGCTACCGGCCGGGGCAGCGCGGCTGGATCAAGATTAAGAATCCGGATTACTGGCGGCGTGGGTCCGAGCTTGCTGCGATGAGTCGGGGATAACTCCGGCGTGCTCTGGTTCGGCGCGGAGCAACTAGCGTGTTGACGGATAGCTGTGTCTGAGCGCAAGATGCATTGCTGCTAATGCGATCTTGGCCTATCCGGCGCCAGGTGTTTACGGTGCTCGCTGCTGGGTGTTTGAGCTCGCTGTTCCTCGTGACGGGCGCCCCTGCGGGTGGGGAGCGCGTTGGCGGGACGATTGAGCCATCGACACGCGTCAACGGCATGCTGGTTGTCCAAGGACGCGCTGAGCGTGCCAACACAACGATCTTCGGTTTCTACTGCGATCCGGTCGTGCTCAAGAGCGGGCGCTTTGCCCGCACTTGCAAGCGGATCCCGCCCGTCTCGAGGCTCTTTGTCGGCTACGGCATATTCACGCCGCCAAAGGCCATCGAACGCGAATGGAAGACATCTACGTGGGACATGTGGATCGACGGCCAACATGTCAACCTCAAAGCCTTCGGCACGACTGATCGCACGCTCGCCAACTACCCACCAGCCGGCGGGAAGGACGTAACCCTGCGCGAGTGGAGCGTAACGCTCGTGAAACCGACCCCCGGGCGACACACGATCCGCTATCGAACACGCTGGCCAACGTCCACGATCGACATCACGTGGGCTTTAACCGTTGCGGCTAAGTAGCACCATCGTCGGCCCGGACACGTCGCTCGACCCGTCGGCCCGCTTGAAACGCCTTGGGGTCAAACTTGACTACGGAGGAACGTGCGTACTTCGGCATTGAAGCGGTCCGGAGCCTCGAGGTAGCACTCGTGGCCTAGCCCAGGAAGCACGACGAGCCTCGACGTCGGGATCCTGCGGTGCAGATCCTCGGCCACGATCAGTGGTGCCCTCTCGTCTGCATCGCCGTAGATGAGCAGCGTCGGCACCGCGATCGAGGGGAGCACGTCGCGCAGATCCGCATCGGCAAGGGCGTGGGCCATTGCCCTGGTCGCTATCGGACGGCTCTCGGACATGATCGTCGCTAACGCGGCAGCGGACTCAGCCGACATCTTCTCCGAGATCAAACCCGGCATTGACGAAGGCTCAAACCGGCCCGGAAGCCGACCCGCCACCTCCACCGCGAACGCAAGACGACGCTCCACCTCGGCCGCGGAAAGCGACCCGGCCCAGCCTGCGTATCCTCCTGCGAGGGTCAACGTCGCCACGACTGCGGGATGGCGCCGAACCAGCTCGAGCACTAACGCGCCGCCGAACGAGTGGCCGAGCAGGTGCGGCCGCTCCAGCCCCAGCGCCGCGATCAGGCTGGCCAGCACATCGGCGTATTCAGGCAGTCGGAACGACTCCGGAGGATCGTCAGACTGCCCGCATCCAGGCGCGTCCCACGCGACCACCGTGAACTCGTCTGAGAACTCATCGAGTTGCCTCCGCCAGACCCGGGAATCACTCACTCCCCCATGGGCGAGCACGAGAGGCGGCCCCACACCGGCCTGCTCGAAGGCGACACGGATTCCGTTGACCTCGATCCAGTGCACAGCCGGAGAATATGGCGGATGGCTAGGTTCCTTCGCAGGCGGTCCCGAGTATCACTCTGCGCATCCCGCCGGGGAGACGCCCGCGTGCCCCAGTGATCGGGAATGTCACCTGAGCGCGACGTGGCCTGGTGGGCGACTGTTTGTCGGCGTATTCTCAGCCGATGGCTCGCGAGCATCGCGTGGCAGGACATCTCGGCGTCGCCGCCGATGAGTACGACCAGTCGATTCGAGCATTTATCCCGGGCTACGAGCGGATGATCGCAGTGGCCATACAGTGGCTTGACGGCACTGTCCCGGCGGGAGGACTCGTCGTCGATCTCGGCGCCGGAACGGGAGGCCTCTCGGCCGCGATCCTCGATGCCCTACCAGACGTGAGGGTCGAGTTGGTCGACATCGACCCGAACATGCTCGAAGTTGCCGCAACGAGGTGCTCTGCGCACGTTGGTCGATATCAGCTTCGCCAGGCGCGGTTCCAGGACCCGCTGCCCCGCTCCAACGCCGTCGTAGCCTCTCTTGCTCTCCACCATGTCGCCACCCATTCCGAGAAGCGTGAGCTCTACCGAGCAATTCTCGAGTCGCTCGAACCGGCTGGTCTCGTCGTCGTAATCGACGCGCTTGTGCATACCGACGGGCCCGAGCGTCGCCAGATGGTCGAGGACTTGTTCGCCCACATGGGACGCAACGGCATCTCCGCCGAAGAAGCCAAGGCGCACTTCGCGGAATGGGCCGAGGAAGACTTCTACGTCTCGCTACCGGACGAGTTGGCTCTTCTCGCTGAAGCCGGTTTTCCGCGTCCTGACATCTTCTCGCGAGACGGAATGATCGCCGTCTACGGCGCATTCAAAGACGGCTGATCCCGCCGCCCGACGGGACTGCACACCGAACCTGTCCTTGCTCTTGCCGCGTGCGACGACAGCGCCGTCAGGTGGGCCAATGTTCGGGAATGTCCACCCGAAGTGCGAGGCTCTCTGGTAGCTGCTGTCGGGACGGTTCAGGTTGGGCGGATTGTGCGGTCGAGCCCGGCGACCGCCTCACGTTTCAGCCGTGGCATTCCCTCGTGGTGGCCGTAGATGGCGAGCGTGCCGCAGAGGAAGAGCGAGAGGATGCGGGCGCAGAGGAGCTGGTCATCGGCGATCGTTCCGTAGGCCTCGCGAAACTCACTGCGGCCTTCGGGTGGCAGCACGCTCCAGTAGAGGACGAGGTCGACGCCGGGATTGTTGTAGCTGAGGTCAATCCAGTCGATGACGGCCGTCGCCCGGCCGGCGTTGTCGACGAGGAGGTGTCGGAGATGGAGGTCGCCGTGGACGAGAGCGGTCGGCTCGGGCGGGCCGAGTTCGACTGCGTCATCGATCACGTTGTGCGCTTCCCGGGGTGCCCGCCAGAGTCCGAGCTGCTCCAGTTCGGCCAGCCGTTCGCGCGTCTTCGGCACCCGGAAGGTCATGTCCGCTCTTCTGACCGGATCGAGCGGGAGATCGGCGTCCACCCTGATGTGATGGAGCGTTCGAAGGAACTCTCCGAGTGGGCGTCCAAGGGCGGTGCGGCGGAAGTCGTCCAATCCGGCGTCCGCGAGTTCACGGCCCGGAAGGAAGGGCGCGCCGTAGAACGGCCAACCGTATTCGGGAGAGGCCTCCCCAAGGTAGGTCGGGCTTGGGATCGGTAGCGGCAGGAGCGGCGCGAGCCGCGGTAGGTGGGCGATCTCGTTGGTGAGGCCGGGGATCACGATGTCGCGGCGTGGAAACCGGAACACCCACCGCTCGTTGACGAGCCAGACCGTCATGTCCCAGCCTTGCCCGAGCAGGCTCAATGAGCTGAGCTCGAGATCCGGAAACTGTGCCTCGATCAGGCGCCGCGCAAGGGCTTCATCAACCGTGACCTCGGCAGCCCACTCGCGCACGCGGCGATGGTATCGACGGCGCCAGGCTCGGTGTGGGCGCCTTCTGTGTCGATGGTCGTTCGCGAGCGCACCGCGAAGGTCCTCGAGCCCGGCCGGCGGATCCTATAGCACGGCCAGAATGGCGTCGCGTTCCTCGGGCTCGAGCGCTACCACGTACAGGTCATGGTCGACGCCTTTCTGAATCATCTCGGCTGCTGACATCGCGGCCGGGCTTCCGTCCGCGAACAGGCTGGCGAGTGGCGAGCGTTCTCGGCGGTGACGGAGACGCCGTAGAGGGTGAGCATCCCTTGAAACGCTATCCGACGATGTTGCGGGTTCTTTAGAGAAGCTCGATGAGAATCTCGGCCCAGATGCAAAGCGCGAAGATCTGTCGTCGCAGCGCGTTTCTGCTCGCGACCACACGCTCTTGATCGGCCCCCTCCGCGAGCGCGCGCGCCAGGTTCTCGGCCTCGACCCTTACCAGTCGGCTGAGCCTCGCACTTACATCTTCGAGCTCATGGGTCCGTGCCTGCGCGTCAGCGATGACGAACGGCTTGTGCCAAAGCTGCTCGTCGCGGACATTGCGGCTAGGGCTTCTTAGGCGGTCGGTCCATAGTCCCGCGACGTAGCGCGACCAAGGCGTCGGCGACCCGTTGATTCCAGCTCGCGCGCAGATCTCGGTAGCGGTCGGACGCTCGCCGAGCAGATATAGGTCATGAAGCAGCGCCCGAATTCTCGCCGCCTCCTGACTCTGATCCGATCTCGACGCCTGCCGCCGCATGAAATCGACGACTGCTTCCCACAGCGCCTTAGCCATTGCCCACAACCCTAACGCCGCGCTCGTTCCCGCTAGCAACCCTAGGACGGCGCCGAGCCGGGCGTCAGCCTCCTTCGAACGGGGGGAACGAAGAAGGCCGACGTAAAGACGGCCCGTCTCGACGCACCGTATTTTCGAGCCCTGCCGGGCGAACCCTCGTGCTCAGACGATGGAGGCGTAACTAGTCGTTCCGGGCCGGGCTTCGGCTCGGCCCGGACACTTGTGGCGGGTGGGTCACGCTCGGGGCCGAAAGCAGCAGTGCGCGCATCTGCCGGCCCGGGGAAGTGGCGTTCCCACCCGCGCACCAGTCATCGGCATCCGCGCAATGGATGTTGAGTGCTCAGATTGATCGGTCGCGCTGATCCCGCGCAAGCGCCCCACGCAATTCCACTAGCCCGGCCGGCGGATCCTCTAGCACCGGCCAGGATGGCGTCGCGTTCCTCGGGCTCGAGAGCGACGGCGTACAGGTCGCGGTCGACGCCCTTCTGGATCATCGCGGCGGCTGACATAGCTGCGGGGCTGCCGTCAGCGAACAGGCTGGCGACGATGTGGCGGGCGTTCTGGCGGTGAGGGCGACGCCGTTGAGGGTGAGCGTTTTGGTAGCGGATATTCCGGTCGTCTGCCGCTCCCTTAGCGGGTGTACGTCCAAATCGATCCCGTGATTCGGAACCGCAACTCCTCTGTGCCGGAGTCGTTGCCGATGCTGAGCGCGACCTCGACCGGCGGCGAGTGCGAGCAGGCGAAGCCCGATTATCGGTGTCAAGGCCCCATGCGCCATGATTGTCACGATGGCTTACGACGAGGATCTCGCCAACCGGATCCGCGAGCTGATCGCCTCCGAGGACGGCTACACCGAGCAGAAGATGTTCGGCGGCATCGGCTTCATGATCGACGGCCACATGGCGGTGGGGGTCAGCGGCGAGGGTGGCCTGATGATCCACTGCTCCAAGGAGGAGACCGAGGCTCTCCTCGCCAAGCCCGGTGCGCGACCGTTTGAGATGCGCGGACGCGAGATGAAGGGCTGGCTTCGGGTTGATGCCGAGTCGGTCTCCACGAAGCGAGCGCTCGAGCCCTGGGTCATGCAGAGCGTTGCTTTCGCGCGCGCGTTGCCGCCGAAGGAGAAGAAGTGAGCTTGAGTGATGCCGATGCCTATGACCGGTTCATGGGCCGCTACTCGAGGCCGCTGGCGGTGCCCTTCGCCGATTTCGCCGGACTCCCGCTCGACGGCCGAGTCCTCGACGTCGGATGCGGCCCCGGTGCGCTGACCGCGGAGCTCGCCCGGAGGGCCAGGCCGGAACGGGTCACGGCGGTCGACCCGTCCGAGGATTTCGTCGCGGCCCTACGCGGCCGCCATCCCGGAGTCCAGGTCATCCGGGCGCCGGCTGAGGATCTGCCGTTCGAAGGAGGCTGCTTCGATGCGACGCTCGCCCAGCTCGTGGTCAACGTGATGGACGATCCGGTCGCAGGCCTCCGCGAGATGGCGAGGGTGACGCGGGACGGCGGCGGCGTCGCCGCATGCGTGTGGGACTTCACCGACGGCGGCCCGATCGGTCCGTTCTGGGATGCCGCCCAAGCGCTCGATCCTGAGGTCGAGACTGGGTCTGTCTGCCCCGGCAGCAGGGCCGGCCACCTGGCCGACCTCTTTCGCGCGGCTGGAATCGGCGACATCGTCGACAGCGCCGTCGCGGTGCACGTCGAGCACGCCACGTTCGAGGACTGGTGGGAGCCGTTCACGCTCGGCGTCGCCCCGTCGGGTGCGCACGTCGCCGGCCTCGAGCCCGATCGGCGCACGGCATTGCGCGAGCTCTGCAGGGAGAGGCTGCCGGAGCCACCGTTCGTAGTCACGGCAAAGGCCTGGGTGGCGCGCGGAGCGGCTTGACGCCTAGAAGGTTGATCCCGAATTAGTTGGGGAGGAAGTCGTCGACCAATGCGCGAGTCGTCTAGGGTTCGGCGCGCTGCCAGAGTGCGAGCAGCGAGTTGGCGAGGCGCTCGGGCTCGACTCGATGTGGGGGATCGAAATGGTGGCGCTCGGTGAACGTCTCGATCGTGAAGTCGGGAAAGATCCCTGCCAGGCGCTCCGCCATGCCGAGCGTAATAGTCGGGGTTACTGCGGGCGCCGAGTGCGAAGTAAACCGGTCGCTCGAACGCCCGTAGCGCCTCGACATCGAGGTCGCCTCTGTCGAAAGCGGTGATGAAGGCGCGCGCACCGGACGGTCGCTTGGCCATCCAAGGAGGCGGCGGACCCTCGGGAGGCGACGGTGGCTCAACACCGGGCGCTAACTGCAAGAGCATGAATCCAGCCATGAACTGGTCGGCCGGTAGCGGCTCCAGAGCCCGGAAACGTTTCATCAGCGCCTCCTCCTCTCTTGTCCGCTCGTTGCCCGCCCACGCCGGCTCAAGCAGCGCCAAGCTCGCAAGCCGATCGCCGTGCCGGGCGGCGAAGGCAAGCGACGAAGCCCCACCCGCCGAGTAGCCAACGAGATGGAAGCGATCAAACCCGTGAGCATCAGCCTCGCGCACGATCCCATCCACTTCGGCATCGAGGCTGAAGTCGGGCGGAGGCTGATCCCCAGCGTAAACCTCAAGCTCCTTAGCGACCCCATTGACGCGCGCCCCAAGTGTCTGAAGCAACGCCGCGTACGCGGGCTCGGCCGGCAACACAGCGCCTGGCAACAGCACCACGCGATAGCAAGTCGCCATGGCCGTGATGCTACTCCGGGCTGGATCAAGGTCAAGAACCCGGCCGTACCGGCGTCGTCCGCATGAGTTGGCTGCCATGCGGCGCAGCTACGCGTAGCGACCTTCGCGGAACTGGCGCTATGGGCTAACGCTGAAACGTCAGTGTCGAGAGGAAGCGGTTGGCGACCTGCGCGGAGTCGGGCGACTTGCTCCACGCATCCGACCGGCCACCCACGTGAACGGCTGGATGGAGCCTCGGGGGGTGACGTGCTCCTCGCGGTGCGCGTCGACAGGCTCGAACCCGGCGCCGAGAAGCTCCGCGAGGTCATCGGCTGAGTAGCCGACAACCGGAAGGCCGGAGCAAGTTGGTGGTCCGTCTAGCGCAAACGTGGCCAGCACCACGGCGCCGTTGTCCTCGACGGCGGAGCGCAGCGTCTGCAGGTATCTCTTGCGATCATCAGGATCGACAAGGAAATGAAACAACGCCCGGTCGTGCCAGAGCCCGTAACGGCGCTGCGGCGTCCACGCCAGGACATCCGCCTGCACCCAGTCGACTGACACGTCTTGACCGAGCCGGCGGCGGGTCTCTGCGAGCGCCTCGCCGGAGAGATCGAGAACGGACACGTCCGCGAAGCCCTTCGCGACGAGCTCATCGACCAGCCTCGAAGCGCCGCCACCGATATCGATGACGCCCACATCACGTCCCACATCGAGCGCATCGAAGAGCTCGAGCGACATCCGCGGCGTAGCCTGATACCAGCTGACGCTCTCACCGCCATGGTTCGCGTACGCGCTCTCCCAGTGCTCGGCTGCATCTTGCATACCGCTAGGCGGGCTTGTAGGCCTTAACCGTGGCGCCGTTGGCGCCAAACTTGAGCGCTTTCTGGCGCGTGTCCTCGTAAGCCGAGCGCATGTAGGTCGCGACGAGGTTACCGTGTTCGACCTCGACGAACCCGTGCCGTTCAAGAACCTCGGCGTACTCTCCATCCAGGAGAGCTCCGGCAATTCAACCTGTCCAGAGGTCGATGTTACGCCGGCCCTCATCGGACACGGGTTGCTGGATCGTCACGTCGGCGATCTGGATCCGGCCCCCCGGTTTGAGCACACGGAAGATCTCGCCGAAGACCGCGTCCTTGTCGGGCACAAGGTCAATGACGCCGTTCGAGATGACGACATCGAGGCTCTCGTTGGTGAATGGGAGCCGCTCGATCTCAGCCTCGAGGAACAAGACGTTGGCGACGCCCATTTCTGCCGCCGCCGCTCGTGCCTTGGCAAGCATCTCCGGAGTCATGTCAACCCCGGTCACATGTCCTTCCGGCCCCACCATCTGCGCCGCGATCAGCGTGTCCGTGCCGGCGCCACAGCCAAGATCCGCGACATGCTGACCATGATCGAGCCGCCCGAGTGAGAACGGGTTGGCGACCCCTGCGAACGACTCCACCGCACCCGCAGGGACTCGCTGGAGCTCCGCCGGGTAGTCGAGATCCTCGGCCCAAGCGGGGCCGGTAGGAAAAATGAAGTCCGTCCCAGGCTCCCGCGACACGCGCCCATACGTCTTCTTGATCTCGGACTTCAGAAGCCCCACGTCGATGTCGATTTCAGTTGCCATCGGCCACCTCCGTTTTCGGCGCCGAGTCGCTATATGCCGACGTTCTCCATGATGTGCGCAGACTTGTCGGCTGGTCAGCCCTTCATTGAGACGAGTTTCGCGATCTCGGTTGGCCCGGTGACTGTCCGTTCGAGCACGATCCCGATGCCGGGAGCGTAGACCTTCTTGTCGTAAAGGCCTGGCTCGATTCGGGTCGCTTCGAGCGAGGTGAGGACGTGGCGGACGGTGCCGTACGGCACGGTGACCGAATCCGTGCCGCCGACGATCCAGGCTGTGTCTTCCGCCTGGCCGGCCAGGTATTCCTGGCGGTAGGCATCGGGAACCCTTGGAGCTGCCTCCATGATCAGGCCTGGCTCGCCGTCATCGACGCCTGCCTCCCAGGAGCCGGACTTGTCCCGCTTTCCATTCGGGAGAAACGCCGTCGTGTCTTCACCGAGGTACCACACGTTGCCCTGCTTGTCCTGGGCATACCAATCGAACGTCTTCTCAAGCACCTTCGTGCCGTGCGTCGCGACGTCGCTCACGACTCGGGCGCGAATTCCTTCGGCAACGAGCTTCGTTTGTGCGAGGACCCTGACGGTGTCGATCTGGGTTTGACCGTCCTTGACGCCCCTGTAAACCCAAACACGGCCGACCGGGAGGGGGTAGTACTGATTGTTGATCACCGAAACGAAGTTCGACGCGCTGAGAACGGGCTCGTAACCCGAACTGCCCGATGAGCCCGCCGCAGCGACCCAGATGGCGCTGGCCGCTCCTATCGCGGCGACCACAGCGGCAATCCGCTGGGTGATCAAAGACGTCTCCTTCCGAGATCTCGCGAAATTGTAGTCGCCTGGGCGAGCGCCCTCTCGCCGGAACCTATGGCCGCGCGAGCGTCTCAAACGCCCCAGCAGACCACCCGGCCCCAGGCCCGCGCAACTGGCTGACGAGCTCCACCGAATGCGCGACCACCGCGAGCGTCATTTGCCGCTCCAGCAGCAGCCGGCCGAGCCATCTGACGGCGGCCTTGTCGAACTTGTCGTCCTCAGCCTCTGCGTACAGCACGACGAGCTGGAGCGCGTCCTCGAGCGACAGCGTTCCCATCTCGAACGTATCCATCAGCTGCGCGGAGCCGTCACGTCAGGCCGGCACCGCGGCGCCGCGCAGGTCTTCGAGGCCGGGCAGGCGGATTGGCTCAAAAGGCGGCCTGGTCTCACCGCCTTTTCTCAGCTTGATCTGGTTTCCTACCGCTCATGCACCGCGCGAGGCGTCTGTTTGTTGGGGGGAGCATCGGCAACGAGCAGTTGACGGCAGTGGTGGCGACCGTTCTGCTGTTGTTGCTTGCGATCGAAGCGGCGACGCTGCTGAACATCAGATCGCTGCTCACGGTTCATGCCTTCGTCGGAATGCTCCTTATCCCCATCGTCGCCCTGAAACTCGCGAGCACGGGCTGGCGCATGCTCCGTTACTACCGCCACGCCGAGGAGTACGTTCGCCGAGGGCCGCCACATGTGGTGCTTCGCGCACTCATTGCGCCGGTCGTCATCCTTTCAACGATCATCGTGTTCGCGACGGGCGTCGCGCTCCTCGTTCTCGGACAGACGGAAGGAACCATCGTCGGCCTGCACAAGGCGAGCTTCATCGTCTGGGTGGGGGCTACCGGGCTGCATGTCCTGGCACACGTCCTGAGGCTCCCGCGCATGCTGAGGGCACGTGCCTCTGGTGCTGCACTGCGCTTCGCTCTGGTCACCGGCGCCCTCACATGTGGTGCGCTGCTCGCGATCACGACATTGCCCGCGGCCGACCGGCTACAGGATCGGGTGTCGTCACATGTCGGCCTTGATGAGCGTTAGGGGCTGCGCCAAGGCAAGGCTGGCTGGGATCGGGTCGGGGGTCCGGGGTCGGTAGTGGATCAGGACTCGGAATACCCGGAGTAGGTGGCGGCAGCGGAGCCATGAGGGCTGCAATCCCGTCCCGACCCGGATGGAAACCGATGCTCCGGGAACCGTTGCCATTCCTGATAGGGCAGCCATATCTCCAGCGTAGGAAGCTCGGTCGTGGGTTCGTACTGAGAGGGCATGCGATTCGGTGTCGGGAAGGTGACGAGTTCGTAGCCGCCGGCGTGCTCCAACGCCCACTCGAGCACCCTCGTCTCGAGGTCTATGCGGTCATGGCCTGTGGTCGCCTCGAGGTGGTCTACGGCCAGGCTGGCGTTGAACCAGCGATTGAACGTGGACCCGCGGCGTGAGATTGGGTAGGCGGCGAGCGCCGCCACGATCGTTCTGTCGGCGAGCACCCCCATATCCTCGCCGAACGCGGACGTACCGCCGGTGACAATTCCGTGACAACCGCCGCCCATTGCGTTCCGGGCGGACATGCTTACAACTGTGATGGCGGGGGGAGCGCCGCGTCCAGCGGTTCAAACTGGGGTAGGTTCCGCAATGGGCTGCCTGGCGCTCCCACCCGCTCACAACCCGATGTACGTCTTACGGAGCTCCACGCGGTCGGCGGCGCGTTGGCTCGTTTGATTACGGCGAGTCAGGGTACAAGCGTTGGGCAACGCGCGCCGCGGAACGCGCGTGGCCTGGAATGCAGCGCTCCCCCGGGAGGCCCTCTACCCTCCTTGGGCTCTCCTGGGGGAAGCGCGGCTTCTATCGGAGTCACGTGCGCGCACTACGGAGCACGTCGTAAGGACAGCTAACGGTGCGGCCCTGGTTCGTCTGAAGAACCCGGGGCAGGCCGCCAGTGGAGGGCTCTGACGGCCCGCCCTTCTCGGCAGCTGAGATCTAGGAGGGCACATGTCTCAGCGCCGTTCCTCCGAGCCTAACCGTTGCGCTCGGTGCAGCGGCGGCGCCGCTGGGCGGGCTTTACGAACCCGGCCGCCTAGACCCCAACGATGCAAGCGGCAGGCTGGCTTGCCGTCATAGACTCCAACGGTTCCTGCGAGCCAAACGGAAGGCATTCCATGTCCGGCACCGAGAACAAGGACCTGATCCGGCGCTACATCGAGGCGGTCGACGATAACCACACGAGCGACTGGAGCGTCCTCGATGACTACATCGCCGAGGACTTTGTCATGCACAGCGCTCCGCTCCCGGGCGTCAGCATGGACCGCGAGGGGATGAAGCAAGCATCGGAGATGTTTCGTGTCGCCACTCCGGGGAGCCATGAGATCGGGATTCAAGTTGCGGAAGGCGATCTCGTGGTGAGCCAGATCGTAGGGCGGGGTCGGCACGTGGGCGAACTACTCGGAATCCCCGCCACGAACAAAGAGGTCGAGACGGAAGGCATCGCCATCCACCGCGTTCGTGACGGCAAGATCGTTGAATACTGGGCTGTCACCGACGTAGCGCGAATCCTCCAGCAACTTGGAGTGCTGCCCACGCCCGCCGGATAGGGATTCGGGAAACGCGCGCACTCGGGCGCGCCAGTGTTCGGGCATGTCACCCGAACGGCGTTCTACGATCCTCGGTGCTGACGCCGAGGTCACGCAGTAGTCCGTCGTGAAGGTCGTAGACGAGTCCGTGCACGGTGAGCGCTTGCCCGCGTGCCCACGCGTCCTCGACAATGGTCGTCTGGCTGACGTTCGCGACCTGTTCGACGATGTTGAGTTCGCACAATCGATCAAGCCGTTGTCCTTCGGCAAGGGAGGCCAACTCGTCCGCGTGCTTGTCGCTGACGTCCGTCACGTGACGTAACCAGTTGTCGATGAGCCCGTGCCGCGTGCCCTCGAGAGCTGCCTTGACTCCGCCACAGCCGTAGTGGCCGCAGACAATGACGTGCTTCACGTTGAGAACGTCGACGGCGTACTGGAGCACCGAGAGGCAGTTGAGGTCCGTGTGCACGACCACGTTGGCGACGTTCCGATGCACGAAGACGTCGCCCGGAGACAACCCGACGATCTGGTTGGCCGGAACACGGCTGTCAGAGCAACCGATCCAGAGGTACTCGGGAGCTTGGCGCTCGGCCAGCTCTGCAAAAAACCGGGGGTCGTCCTCGGTGATCGCGGCAGCCCAGGCGCGGTTGCGCTCGAACAACTCAGTGAGATCGGCCACGCCCTAGACGCTACATCGCAGCCGGCCTGTTGCTCTCGGACCCCCTTCGAGGTGTGACCCCGGGGAACGGAGTGGAGACGCGGGTGGGGGAGACTCGACTTGAATGTTTCGACGCCCACGGCTGCTCGCGTGAAGAGCTCGAGCGCCTCCGACCAGCCAGGGCCATGCGCGCGCGTGACGCACGCCAGGTGGTGTGGGCGGTGGTGGCGCGTAAGATCCCGCCGACAGCGAGCAAGGTGCCAAAGGAGGACACGGTGGAAGGAACTCGTCGAGACTTGCCGTTCGCGGTGCTGATCGCGTCGGTCTTCGGCTTCGCAAAGGCGGCGTTCCTCGGCTTCATGGGTCTCATCGGGCTCCTGAGTTGGGAGGACGTCACCGACCCCTGGGGGATCGGTGCGCTCGTGCTCGCGGCGCTCTTCGCCATCGCCTCGTGGGCGCTCCTGCGCGGGAGCAAGGTCGCGCGCATCGTGCTCGCTGCGCTCGCCGTCGCCGGCGGGGGCATCGCGCTCGTCTATGTGTTCGTCGGGCCGACGAGCGCCATCGTTCCCGCGCTCGTCACCGCAGCTCTGGACGCGACGGTGATCTCGCTGCTGTACGGCCCGCAGGGTTCCAGGGAGTACTTCGGCTCGTAGAGTGGCTGCTCTGCCCGAACGAGTGATTCGTCGGAGCATCGCGCAGGAAATCGCCGTCGGCGGCCTCTAGATGGGTATGTGGACCACAATCATCTTCCTCGTATCCATCCTGAGCACGAGCGCTGGGATTTCGTTGGTGGCTGTGTATGGCACTCGTCCCTGGGGCGCTGAGGGAGGTCCGAACCGCAACGGATGATGCCTCGTAGAAGCGAGTACGCCCTCGTGCCGAAGAGGGCTGAAGGGCTGCCATGGGGGATGTGGCGGCCCTTCTGCCGTTACAGGCGGACCTAGGCGATGAGCAAGCGGAGAAACCGGGCCGCCTAGACCCAACGACGCAGGCGGCGGGCTAGAAGCGTGTCGTTCGTGCCTTCTGCTGGTAAAGCGCTGAACGATCTGACAGTGTCGTCGGATCGTTCGTCTGCGGCGGACATTGGCGTTGATCGGTGTGGTCGCGACTGCGGCGTGGCTTGTTGCGGGCAGTTCACTGGCGAGCTCGAGTGACCACGGGACGGAGTTGTGGGCCGGCCAGTGGACGACCAACACGGGCGGTGTCGCCTGGCGCGCCTTCAACGAGCAGGATCTCAACACCGCGAAGACGGGGAAGGATGCGAAGGAGCTCTTCAACAAGCTGCCGTGCAAAGACGGGCCGGAGTTCTACCGGGGCGGGTACACCTCCGGGGGCGACCGCGGGAAGATCATGGGCTGCGGCACCCCCACGAGCATGCGCGGTCGCTGGCTCAGCAATGTCGGCGGCAACTACGTCAACGGCTCGTACGAGATCCACATCTCCTCGCGGAACCCCCTCAAGTTTACGGGCACGTACCGGCAGGACAACGGCGCCACCGGCACCTACAGCGGCACGTGGGCGAGCCACTTCGACGGCGACGGCTGCTGCGAGGAGCCTGCGTGCCGGAAGCCTGCAAGCGTGGGCGGCGGGACGGCGGCTTGCCTGACCCTCACCTACGAGATGCCGGAGCGCTTTGGCCCCGACGCGAACGGCGATCAACTCATCGACTACGTGACGACCGCCGCCCAGGTCGCGCCGAAAAACTGGCGAGTCGAGTTCACCGTCAGCAAGAACGGGAAGCCGTGCGATCCGAAGGCGAGCTACACATGGACGGTGGACAGCAAGGCTGCCTCGTTCACCAAGACGGGGGCATGTACTTTTTTTCACGAGTTTCCGCGTGAGGCCAAGTTCGCCGTCGAGGTGACGGCGGGAAGTGATCTGGGGAGCGCCGAGGTCGTCGTTCAGGACTGGCTGATTGTCGGTCTGGGCGACTCGAACGGTTCGGGCGAGGGCAATCCCGACGTCGAGGCAAGAATGTTCGCCCAGGCGAAATGGGAAGACGTACGTTGCGACCGTTCCGCCCTTTCCTTCGAAGCGAAGACAGCGCTAGCGATCGAGCGCGCAGATAAGAAGACCGGGGTCACGTTCGTTCATCTCGCGTGCTCTGGCGCCTCGATGCCTAACGGGTTGACCGGTACCTACCGAGGGATCAACGACCCAGGCGGTGCCGCGATCCAACCGCAGCTCTCGGAGATGGGGACGTTAGTGGGAAAGCGAGAGATTGACGCCGTGCTGCTCAGCGTCGGCGTCAACGACATCGGATTCGGGCCGATGGTCGTCTTCTGTCTCGACAATGACGACTGCCAAAACAGAAACTTCCCGACCCCGACATCACCGAAGAAGCTGAAGCAGGTCATGGCCGAGCGGCTCGCGGCCCTACCGGCGCTCTACAAGGACCTCGGAGACCGCTTCCGCAAACTCAACATCCCGGCGAATCGAATCTATATCTCCCAGTACTTCGACTCGACCCGCGACAAGCAGGGCAAGACCTGCGACCCGCTGATCACAACAGTGCAATGGTCGAAGGGAGAACTGGGCGCCGCGAAAACCGATCCGAAGACCGGAAAGGTTATTACGCCCGCTCAGAAGACCGGAGTGGCAAAACCCAGCGGCGGCGTCCAGCGTTTCTCAAAGCGCGAAGCGATATTTGCCTCCCAGGACGTCCTCGAACCGTTGAATCTGGCGGTGGCGCGGGCGGCGAAGAGCAACAGGTGGCAGCTCATCTCCGGCGCGGCACAGAGCTTCCATACGCACGGCTATTGCTCGACGGAGCCCTGGATCGTCGGCGTCTCCGAGTCGCTCAGCAACCAGCACGACGCCTTCGGGACGCTGCACGCAAACAAGTTCGGCCACGACAATGTCGCCGGGCTTGCCCTCGCCGAGCTGAAACCAGATCTCTTCCCGCGAGGGAAGCCGAGACCGCCAAAGTAGGACATTCCCTCGCTCGCCCGTGAGCGGGTCGCCGCTCGAGGCGCTTGACACGCTCACGCAGCCATCAATGCCCCGCTGGCCGCAGGCGCCTTCATGAAGGGCGCTGATGGTGGGGCTGGTGATGATGAGCCTTGCTAATGCAATGACGCATCCGATCCGATATTTCAAGGATGAATGATGCGAAGGCCCGCGCGAGCGGGAATTGGGCCGACGAACTCTTGGACGATCGGCATCTTCTCGACGCGCTGCTCGAGTACTCGCCCGACCATCTGTACATCAAGGATCGGAGAAGCCGTTTCGTCCGGGTGAGCCGGTCGCTTGGCGAGTGGATCGGGCTAAGCGATCCGATGGAGGCGATCGGCCGATCGGACGCTGACTTCTTTGCGGCTGCGCACGCCGAGAAGGCCAGGGCGGATGAAGAGGAGATCTTGCGCACTGGGCGCGCGCTGATTGGGGTTGAGGAGCGTGAGGTCTGGCCGGATGGACGCGAGACGTGGGTGTCGACGACCAAGACAGCGCTTCGAAGCTCCGACGGAGCGATCATCGGCATTTTCGGCATGTCCCGTGACATCACCGCCCGCAAGAATGCGGAGGATCTGGTGGCGGCGCAAGCCGCTCTTCTCGAGGAACAGGCTCAGATGCTTCGCGACTTGGCGGCGAAAGACGACCTGACAGGTCTGTTGAATCGCCGCGGCTTCTTCGAAGCAGCGCAGGCCGCCATGCACGCCGCGCGGGAGCAGTCGCTGCGGGCGGTGATGCTCTTCGTCGACCTTGACGACCTCAAGAAAATCAATGACACGCAAGGACACGCAGCCGGCGACCGCGCACTCGTCGCCGTCGCCGGGGCCTTGCGCACGATCTCAAATTCTCGGCGATTCGCCGGCCGAGTCGGAGGCGACGAGTTCTGCGTCATGGAGACGACCGCGTCGATGGAGGACGTCATCAGCGAGACAGTTCTGCACACGGCGATCGCTGAGGCCTCTGCGTCCGCGGGCCTGCCGAAGGTAAGTGCTTCGATCGGAACAGTCGAAGCCACAGCCGACGACGATCTCGCACAACTTATCGCCCGCTCAGATTCAGCAATGTACGTCAGCAAACAGCGCCGCCCGGCGGCGTAGGCTTGGCCGTGGTTGACGGCGGCCCTGTCCTGCGAGATCTAACCGACGTAGCCGGACGATGAAAATCTCGTTCTGCCATTCGTCCTTCCAGACCGTGTGAATGAGGCTACACCTGGCGGCAGCGGATGCCGATATGGGCTTGCAGGAGACGCTGTGAGACAAGTACACATCATCGCGACCTGGCGGTCAGAGCATCTTGTCGAGGTTGAGAACGAGCACGACCTCGAGAACCTCGTGGAGGTGCTTCAGGCGCAATCGAATGTGAAGCTCGTTGGTTACACCGCCCAGCCGCTCACCGAGGTCGTGGACGCGGCGATCGACGAGCTCCTCGGGCAATAGTCCTCAGAGTTAGCTCCGTTTGACTGAGGTTTCCGCGCGAGCCTATAGTCGGTTCTTGTGAGAGCGGTTGCCGCGAGTCAGGTCGCATCCCGGCTAATCCCGGTCGTCATTCTCGCCGTCGCCGCGCTCTTTGCCAGCGGCTGCGGCTCCAGCGACACGGCAAGTGACACGAATTCGGCGGCAGACTGGGCAAGCGGTGTGTGTACGTCGGTCTCGACGTGGACGACCTCGATCGCGTCGGTCGGCACCTCGCTGAAGAATGGGAACCTTACGAAGGACTCGTTGACGAGCGCGGTGGACGACGCGAAAGAAGCGACACAGACCTTCGCGGACGACCTCAAGGGGCTCGGCACGCCAGACATCGAAGCCGGCGACCAGGCGAAGAGCACGATCGACACGCTCGTCAGCGACCTCAATGCCGGCATCACAAAAATCGAGGACGCGGCCACCAGCGTGTCCGGTCTCAGCAGCATCGTCAGCGCCGTAGCAACGATCAGCAATGCCATCGTGACGATGGGAAACCAGGTCGGAGCCGCCTTTACGAGTCTCAAGAGTCTTGACGCCAAAGGCGAGCTCGAAGACGCGTTCACGCAAACGAGCGCCTGCGACTCGCTCACGAAGTAAGTGCAGTCCGGGCCGGACTTATTCGTTCCGGTCGCGCTCCTCCCGGGCCGGCCCATCCTCGTCGCTGTCGCGTTGTCGACGGGCTCGCTCTTCTCCAAGCCCTCGCATCGGGGCGCCGACCCTGTCTGTCGTTCTCGGAGGGCCACGGTCAGCGTGGGCGTCGCGCCTGACTCGCTCGCTCACAAGAAGCCACCACACCGCGAGGGCGACGAGTTGAACAACCACCACGAGCAGCAGCAGCGCCTGCAGAACGGACAGGCCGTTTACGGCCTCCAGCACGAGGATGCCGCCGACGATCACCTCGAGAATCACGCCGGCGCCGATCACCAAACCAAGGCGCGCTATTTTCATTTTGAGGCTTTCGGGTACCCGCAAACGACGGTATAGCACGACGCTCGGCAGGGCTAGCCGGAAACGCGCGAGAGCTTAACCCGGCGGACGCTGACGGCTAACTACACTGAAGGGCATCTCGCAGAAAACCCCCACTGCGCCGCGAACGTCCATCGCAGGCGCAACCATCGAGAGCGCCCTGTCCCTAGCCAGGTGGCCGACGGTGGACGCGCGCGAACTCGACCACCTGGCCGGCCTTTCCAGCGACCTCCAGTGCGGCAGTTGCGGATACCAGATCGCTGCCTACACATCCCCGCCCGAGTGCCCCATGTGCCGGAAACGCAACTGGCATCCCATCACGGCGCGGTCAACGCTGCTCTAGTCGAGCGTTGTCTCAGCACGAGCGTCCACGTCCGTCGCGCTGATCCCATCAAGGTCAAACGGGCTCCGTGGTATCGAGGCCGATCTATTGACAAGAACTTCGTGGCAGGTGTAGCTTGTGCGCCCCTTCACGCCCGCTAGCCGACTGGGAGGTTGCGCTAGCAATCGGCCCCGGTACGTGGGGAGGCGAGCCACCGAGATGGGGACTGGGTGGCCCGCCTCGGGGCCCTCGGGTGTGTCTTCAGGGGCCTCGTACTTGGCACCCGACGAAGGAGGTTCGACGACGCGCATGGCAGGGAGGTGGGTGTTCTACGCGAACGTGTGTGCACCGGATGCGACTGACGGCATCCTTCTCTGGAGGTAGGGCGTGAATTCGAGAAGTATGGCCGGTTGGATCGGCTTTGCAGGGATCATGATGCTGATTGTCGGCGGGATCGATTTCTTTCAGGGATTGATCGCGCTGTTCGAGGACGACTACTTCGTCGTCACGAAGTCAGGGTTCCTCACCATCGACTTGACTGGGTGGGGTTGGTTACTGCTGATCTGGGGCGTTCTGCTTGTCCTTGCCGGGCTTGGGCTACTGAGCGGCCAGGGTTGGGCGCGGTGGTTCACGATCGTTGTCGTGTCGTTGAACTTCTTTGCCCAACTGGGTTTCCTCGGCAACAGCCAGTTCCCCTTGTGGGCGCTGACGGCACTGACGCTCAACATCATCGTGCTCTACGCGCTCACCGCACGGTGGGAGGAGAGCGATATGAGTTCCCTGACGCGGGCCTAAAGCCGCGTGATTGCCGCGAGGGGCGCCCTCGAATGCTGGGGCGTCCCTCGCGTTTCACCGAGGGCCATTGTCCTGCTTATCACCAATGGCCCATAGTCGTCGGGCCAACCACCGAAACGCCTCGTGCCCAGGGTTCCTCCGAACTCGACCTCGAGCGCCCCTGGGGCCGGATGGTCTGCCCGGGCGCTTGAGGCGCTAGCGTGGCAGACGCGTACGTGACCGGATCGTGCGCACGCGGCGCCAGGGCTTAACTGTCGCGCGCCCGCAGCTCGTGGAGGACCTCGAGCTGCCACGAGAGCTTGAGGCGGAGATCGTTGTGCGCGGGACTGAAGGAACCGAGGATGTCCGCCGACTTGCCGATCGCATGCTCGAAAGCCGCCGAATCCGCCTTCGATCCGTTCCGGGACAGCCATGTCCGGGCGTCCTCCTCCCAGCCGGCGTACGCGACCTCGAGCTCGCTGAACCCGGACTCGTCCGTCACCTGCCGCGCGTTGAGTGCGTGACCTTCGACGAGGAACGCGTCGATCTGCCGCAGGAACACGCGGCTGCGCCGATCCGCGAGGAGCTGCGGTAGCGGGAGCGGAAGGATGAGGACTGCGCACGCGACGTATGCGCCGATCAGCGCGAGCGCCGCCCCGACGTAGAGCACGACGCTCGACGCCCACGCAGCCGTTGAGGCCAGCATCAGCGTGACGCCCAGGCCGGCCGCGGCGAGCGCGACCCGCAGCCACTGGGAGTCAGTCTTCGTCGAACGGCTTCGACCGCGCACGGCGGACAAGCATCGCGGAGAAGCCGGGGTCAGTCAAACCGGGCTCCGGCGCGGACTACCGGCTTACTCTTCTCGCTTCGGCTTCGAGCGTAGTGGTTACCTCTCGTGAACCACCCATGCCAACAGGCTGCGTAACTCGAATAGCCCGGCGGGCGCGTCCTCCCGGAGCACAAAACGCACAGCGTCCCGTTGGGCCGGAGTAAGTACGACTCTCGCGAACTGAAGATGAACCGCCTTCTCGACCATTTCGCTGGTTGAGAGCGCCTCAGGGCTTCCTTCAGCAACCAACCTGGCCGCCAGATTGGCTGCGTCCTGATGACCAACGTCGATTCCGTCGATGAGCACGTTAGAGCCGGTTCCCCACGAGAGACCTAGCTACAAGATCAAGCACCCCTCCATCGGAACCACTGCCGTCAGCTCCTACCCTCGATCGGGTGATTCCTGTGCCTCGGCCGACGTGGCTCGTGTGTCCTCTCGCCTCGGTCAGCGTCCCACGGACGAGTGCCATGCGCAGCCGCCGACGAATCCGGCGCTCGTGCTCAGGGTGGAGACGAGGAAAATGATTGTGGTCCACATACCCACCTAGAGGCGGCCGACGGCGATTTCCTGCGCGACACCTCGACGAATCACTCGTTCGGGCAGGAGCCGAAGTCGTCGAGGCCACACAGGACCGCCGCTTGACGGCCCCCTGGTCTGTACGGCGGAACTGAGCAGGTGGCTCAGTCGTCGCCACCACCGCCGAGCGCGTCCTCGCATGTCGCGAAACCCGCCGGCAGCAGAAAGTCAGGTGCGCTCTGCCATCCGTGACCATTGAGATGACCATGCAGCGCGTTCTCGTTGACACTGATCAGCTCGTACGGGGTCGTCGCGGACGCCGTCCCGTGACACAGGAGCACGGTGTCTGCTCCGTCTCCGGCCTGAGCGACGACGGCGACGGCGAGAAATGCAAGCAGGCTCGCGGCGTTGAGCGACGCGCGGGTGATGAACCTCATCATGGTTCCCTTCGTAAGAGTGAAACGCGGCATCAACCTTGTCGCCACGACGAGCGTGTTTCCTCATCCCTGCGCTGAGTGATCCGTCATCGCCGGCTCGCCGGTCCTTGCGGCCACGTGGATAAGCGGCAACGACGCGGGGGCAGTCAATTCCGAGATGAGAGCGGCGCGGCCACGTCAGCCGAATCTGTGGTGACGCTTCCGCCGCTCTTGGTTGCGCGCCTTCACGAGGAGGACGAGGGCGATCACGAGCGGCACGACCGCAGCAACCGCCACCGCCTGCACAAGACCGTTCGTCACCCAACAAACGATCTCCCGCCTTGACCGGACTGTCAACGATCATGGCGCGCTCACAACACGATCTTTGCGCGCTCGCAACAACGTGCGGCGCATCCCGTATGGGTCAGCTTCGGAAGGCCGGCTCGGACAGAATCCGACGATGGAGATCCTTCAGTTCGATGCGAGTCTCGCGGAGCGGATCGGCTGGCGGCCGTATGAAGTGAGGCTCGCCTCGTCGATCAAACTTGCCGAGGGCGCCGGGGAGGCGCACGTGTACGCGCTCTACTTCGACCCCGGAGGCGAGATTGGCCCCCACGAAGCAGGCTTCGGCCAACTCCTCCTGCCACTCTCGGGCAGCGGCTGGGTGGCCGGCGACGATGGTGAGAGGGTGGCTCTCGCGGAAGGACAGGCGGCACTGTTTCGCCGAGGTGAGACCCACTCGAAGGGCAGCGAAACCGGAATGACCGCCGTGATGGTGCAAATAGGCGATCTCACGCCATCGGCGGTCTAGAACCAGTCGGCCCACCCGCGGCGGCACGAGTTGACTCAGCCTCTCCCAGACGTTCAGACTCGCCTCACCGTCCAAGGAGACACCATGGATCACGAAGAGACTGTGCGGCGCTGCTACGAGTTGCTCAATGCCGGTGATGTCGACGGATTCGGCGACCTGCTATCCGACGACTTTGTCGAGCATGAGGAGACGCCTGGCCTCGAACCGACGAAAGACGGGGTGAAGGCGTTCTTCCGGATGTACATCGCTGCGTTTCCTGATCTGCGCATGGATCCGCAAGATGTCCTGCCGAGCGGCGACAAGGTCGTGGCCCGTGTCAGGGCGACCGGCACCAATCGTGGCGAGTTCATGGGCATGCCTGCCACCGGGAAGAGTGTCGATGTGGAGCTGATCGACATCATGAGGCTCGGCGGCGACGGTCTCGTGCACGAGCACTGGGGCGTCTTCGACGCGCTGTTGATGATGCAACAGCTGGGGTTCACCCCAGAAGCGCCAGCCTAAGGACGCCCGAGGGAACGGCGAGGCTACTCCCCGCCGCGAACGGATTCAAGCGTCGGCGTCGTAGAGGCTGTGTTCACGGATCTGACCGTTGAGCCCGTGGAGGAACGCATCCACCTGCTCGGCCTGAGCGAAAGCGCGTGCCTCGGCCCACGCTTCGGCCTGCGTCCGATGGACGGAATGGGGCCGTTCTGCACCAACGGTCTCGACGCGCCAACCGGTTTCACCATGCACGACGTGCACCGGCGGACGAGTTGCGGGAGGTGCTCCATTGCCGGCACGCGTTGGACGGTCGCGATCGTCGAGAAGCGCGACCCGTGCCGCCTTGACGATGAGTTGCTTCACGGTTGGCCGGTGCATGTGCGAGAACTATCCCGGATCAGCCCACGCAACACAATCTAACGCCGTTCCGCGGACGAACGAGGGTTTCGCGAGCGGCGAGTGCGAATGGTGCAGGCCGGTGCGCCGGTCACCCATCCCCCATTGCGAAGCATGGGTTCGGCGCTCCCGACCTGCGTATCACAGTTGTAAGCAGGTCCGTGCAGATTGCAACGAGCAGGCGCGTCGCTGGTCCGGAGGCCGGGCCAGGCGCCGCCTCTCCTCAATGGGGGGAAAGAAGAGAAGGCGCGAAGCCCGAGGGCACGGCCTAGCCCGGCTCTCATGCCTTCTGTCCGTACCGCCAGAACCCTTGCATCCGACCGGGCAAAGTCGCGAGCGGTCGAGGTCCGATTACGGGAGCGTCAATGGGATCAGGATTGCTTCCTGTGCGTTCACGAGTGCGGGGAAGCCGGGGCAGGCGACAGGCGGCTCAGAGCGGTGGCCGACGATACCCGAGCACGTCATTCACAACCAGGACGGCAGGATCATGAACTCAGCGTGCTCCGGCGTCGCGGGCCATAGGATCTGGGACGTCCGGATCAACCTCCGCTGCGCGGTCAAGCGCTTCCTCGGCTGCCACACGCTCCCGTCGTGCCCGCTCCGCCTCTTGCTTGGCAACGGCCTCCAACCTTTCCGCCTCCGACAACCGCTGCACGGACTCCGACCGCAACCTCTGCGCCTCCTCGCGTCTTTCTTGGAGATGCCTCATGCCAGCACGTTGCACCACCCCTATCGCCACTACGACCACCACGAGTACGGCGAAGACTCCAACAAGGATCCAGAGCCAGGTATCCATACACCGCAAGTACCCCGGGCTTTATTGACCAAACCCGGAGGCGTTTCCCGACGGTACGGCTGCGCCAGCGTCACGACCGCCCGAGCAGACGCGTCGTGGCCAAACCGCGGTTATCGCATATGCGCAACAAGAGCAGCGTGGATCAGACGGGCCAACGCGCGCGGCCCATCTCCTGCCAGGTGAACGTCGTCCTGCTGGAACCATTCGGCATGTGTGGCCGAGTATGTGTTCCAGTCGACAACAGTGATCTCGGGGTGCTGGCTTGCCGCAAGCCAGATCGCATCGTTGATTGCCGCGTAGCTGGTGTGGTTCGGACTTACGTGGAGCGTCACCCACAGCACGCGCCTGACAGATGCGGCTCGCAATGCGGCCAGCGCATCCTCCATGTGCGTCGCATAGTCGGAGGACAGGTCGTTGCAGCCGACTGAGACGACAACGACAGGGCCGAGGTTGTGACCGAGCCTCCCAATGAGATCGACGGCGGAGGGAGGAACGATGGCGCCCCGCGGATACTCACCGCCGAGGATGCGGGCCTGGCCCGGTTCCAAGAAGAGATCGATGCCCTGAGAGAGCGCCGCCGTCGCGCCGGTATCGAACGCGATCGCGCCCGCCACCGAGTCGGAGATCAGGGTCACACGGGTGCGCGGCTGTGCAGCGGCAGCCCGACCACCCGAAACCATCGTGGACGCCACCAGCCCGGTGATTGTGAGGAGAGCCGCCAAGTGCAAGAGCGAACTGCCAAACCCTGTGTGAAGCGTCACCGCTCGGACGAGTGTGCGGGCGGGCGGCTGGTGGTGGGTTGGCGTCGGTGGGTTGGGACGGCGGCGAGCGCGCCACCCGCCCCCGCGCACCGGATCGCGATGATGCCGCAGCAACGCCTCGTCACTCAACCGAGCGACCGCCTCGAGCAGTTCGGACTTGAAATTTCGAACCATTAACGCCTCGCGTGTGACGTGGGAAGAGGCCTCGAAGGGAACGCCAGGCGACCGACGGTGTTTCCGAGGTAGTTCGTGAACCAGATTGCGCGATCCGTACCCGCGGTAATCCCAACCGGATATCCAATCGCCTTGTCCAGGTACCGGGTGATTTGTCCGCCGACCGTGATAGCCACGATCGAGCCGCCTCTATCGGTCGCCCATAGCCTTCCGTCGGCTCCCACCGCGATCCCGCGAGGATGCCCGACCGTTGCCGCGGAGCCAAATGTCGTGACTCTTCCTCCAACGGTTATTCGACCGATGGCGCCCGAATCATCGGCGAACCAGACAGCTCCATCGGGTCCCGTCGTGATGCCCGTTGGATACCGAATGCGCGGGTCGGTGAACACGGTCACCACTCCCTCGGGGGTGATCCTCCCGATTGAGGCACCGAGATAGTTGCTGAACCAAAGTGCGCCGTCGGGGCCGCTCGTGATCCCATAGGTGCCACGCATCCGATCCCCGTCGCCAAACAGCGTGTCAACGCCATCGACTGTCATACGGCCGATGCTCTCTCCGCCCGTCGTGTACCAAAGGGCGCCGTCCGCGCCAACGGCCAAACCATCGGATAGCGAAGCGTTGGACGCCGGATAGAACGCCAGGTCTCCGCTCGTCGAAATCCGCCCGATCGATCCGTTGCCGTTCAGGAACCAAAGAGCACCGTCCGGCCCATCCACGATCGCCGTCGCCGCGTGGATCCGCGGGTCGATGATGCTCCTCACCTCGCCGCCGTCGGTGATCCGCCCGATCGCTGGACCGTTCTCGCTCGTGAACCACATCGCGTGATCGGGGCCGGCAATGATGCCTTGCGGTCGACGAACGTTCGATTCGCCAAAGCTGGAAAAGAGTGAGCGCGACAGTCCGGCCGGCGAAGGGACGGCGAGAGCCAGGCAGACAGTTACGACGGCTGCGAAAGCGCCGGCGTGGAATGCTCGACGATTATTCGGTTTTCGGATTGTCACTGGGCCGCGTCGGATCGGTATATGTCACAAATCGGCTCGTTGAGCAACCGAAATCTGGATCACATGTTCCGGGCGCGCCGGCTCCGCACCTTCCAACCATCAACCGTGGAGACGAGCGCGCGGAAGCTGTCCCATTTCGCCCCGTAGGACAACCCGGACCGGTCGGCAGCCAACCGGGGTTGGCGAGCCTCGGAGAGGGCGAGCCGATACCCGGCCCAGGCTTCTGTGGATACGCTCGGAAGAAGGCGCTGAGACTTGCGCCCTCCTGTTCTCAGCAGCCGATAGGGCGGGCCGCCAGAGCCCTCCACCTGGCGGCCCGCCCTGTTACTTCGGACGAAGCCAGCGCCGCACAGTTAGCTGTCGTACGTTCCGCAGCAGGCTCTGGTGCGAGCCCGTTGGCCATGAGCCGCTCGTGAGCGATGTTCTCGCCGCGTACACAGGGCGAGGGGTCGGAGCACACGCCGAATCCCTCGCGCACGATCTTTCAGCCGTTTCCGTTGTTGCTATCTCCGTGGCCTTCCCCCTGATCATCGTCGTCGTGGCCCTTGGCACGGATCTGCGCGCGAATCTCTCCGCCGGGCCATTTTGTCGAGTGGACGTTGACGTAGGTGTGCCCCGCTCGTATCGCTGCGACAAGTTCGGCAAACGCACCAGGCTCGATACCCTGCGGGGTCGGGGCGGCGTTGGGACCGATCACGTCAGCAGCGGCGAGCTCGCCCTGCACGGTTCCTGATTGCGGACAGGGCTGCGTCCCCGCGGGCCCGTTGTCGAGATTGCTACACAGGAACACCGAGATGCCACCGTTGATGGCCGGCTTCCCGAAATGGATATGCGCCTGTTGGACGGTTCCCTCGAGATTTGCGTACGTGAGCTTGTAGGCGATCGTCTTGTCATCCTTGATCGTTGCCTCGAAGGTGCCGTTGGCGGCGGTCGAGATATCGGGGTTCTCCTCATACCCGGTCAATGTGCCGGATCTCAGGTGATTCCCTCCGTTGCCGCCGGCGACTGCGTACGAAACGACGCCGAGAAGCCCAATCACGGCTCCGAAGATCGCAAATACGCGTTTCGACATGGTCAACCTCCCTGGTCGTTGCACAAACAGGCTCGGAAGCCCACCTGTCTCGACCTACGCGGCGACACCGAGGTCGGTTTCTCCGCCTCCTCCGCAACTGTCGAGCGGTGCGCTCAATGTGGGCCCATACCCCAATCGCGCACGCCTCCAACCCAGCATGGGCTTGAAACGTCACTCGGCGCAGGTCGCGACCGGCATCGACTCTGCCCTTGGAACAGGCTGGCGAGGATGTGCTGGGCGTTCTCAGCGGTGATCGAGACGCCGTACAACGTCAGCATCTTGTAAAGCCTCGGTGGTCGCTCATGTGGACGGGGGTAGGTCTTCTGTGGCAGCGCCCGCGTTCGGGGGCGCCGGCGCTGCCCAGCGCATGTCATGACATGGCTCGTGGTTCCGGCGAGGATCCTCTAGCGCTTGCTCACGAATCCCTCGTGCCTGATGAGGTTGAGGGCGCTATTCCGAGAATGAGTCTGGGCGACGCGGTGTCGGGAGGGTGATGTAGCGGCGAGCGAAGATGTCGATGACAGCGTCCGAGTAATGGCGGTTGATGCGCCGGTTGTCCGACCCTACGCTCTCGGGTCGCCCTGCTCTCCGACGCGCGCCGCGATCACCACACCGACCTTGTCGGCGGGGTCACTCGCAACGTGGCGAACGATCACCCGCTCGCCGTTTGGGAGCTCCACAGTCGAGCCGATGTCAGGCGCGCGATCGAATGACGTCATCACCGCTGTCCTCGCGGGCCGGTCCTGCTCGATGACGATGACGCGGAACGGTGGCATCACCGCTACCTCTTCCCGCGCTTGCCTCAATCGCCTGCAAGGAGTCGCTGAAGCGTCGAAAGGCTGCGGGTGTGATTCTCCACCACGTAGGCGACGACGGCGCGCTCCGCGTCGCTCAACTGCACCTCGGATGCCCGAGGGAGACTGTTCTCGATCGCGATGGCAGCGGAGATCGCCTCAGGTCGGCCGTCGGCCAGCAGTGCCACGGCGAGGTTGGCCGCGTCTCTTGGATCAACAGCTTGCCCGAAGAGGCAGCGCAAGATGCGCGAGCCTACGCCCGTTTGCCGGAATTAGCCAGGGCGAGGCACGCTCGCGCCGCTCCTGTCCCGTGGGCCGATCCGACCTTCCTGGGGTCTGCCCTGCTTCGAGTCGCGTGGTACTGTGTAGCAGGCGCCACAAGAAGGCGCTCGGCCTAGACGAAACGCGCAAACCAGGCGCCGTTGTTCGATTGTCCGCCTCCGCCGGTAATTGCAGTTTTCCGATCGGAGGCCACCATGCGTCGTCAGCGCACCGATGAAGTCGAGCGAGCGGCAAGCGAGGCGCAGCTCGAGCAGAAGGACCGGGCACACCAGGGTTCCGATCAGACGGCGGCGGATCTGGACCAGACGCACGCTGATTCGGACCAGTCGGCGTCGGACGCCGATCAGCTGGCATCGGATGCGGATCAGGCCCAGGCCGATCGAGACCAGCAGCTTTCTGACAGAGACCAGGCGGCGGCCGATAGGCAGCATGCGCGCAACCCAGGCGACGCGTCGACCGAGCGGGCGTTCGAGACGGCACGTTCCGAGCGGATCGCGGCGCACCAGGAGCGTGATCTGGCGGCGACGGCGCGATCGCTCGTGACCGTCGAGCGTCTCGCGACGGCAGCTGGACGGGACGAGGATGCTCTCACACGGGATCTCATCGCTGCCGCTCGCGACCGGACTGCTCAGGTGCGCGAGGAGGCGGCGGAAGCGCGCGACAGGGCCGCCGAGTCGCGGGAGCGGCTGGCCGCCGCTGACGGCACCCTCGACGAAGACGCAGTCACGCTGAAGAAGCTGAGAACAACCGTCGCGTCGGTCCGGCGGCAGTCTGCGGTGGAACGCGCCGCCGCAGCCGCTGACCGGGAGGCGGCGGCCGCCGGTCGCCATCGAGCCGCGGCGGATCGCGGCGACGGACGAATGCTACGACTCGTGCCGGCCGTGTCACTGACCGGAGTTCCAGATCCCGCGGCGCAGGCACACGCGGCACGGGCCACAACGCTTCTCAACGGTTCGCAGCGGCCTTCCTGAACCCCCCTCGAGCTGCTTCGAACCTCGATCGCGCGTCGGCGTCTCTCTTCTTCCCCCCTGTCGAAGAGAGACGCCGACTCGCACCGGTCCCACTCGACGGGAACGGGGGTGGCCGACGGGGGCCTGGAGCACGCACACGAGCCCCGCCGGCTGCAGGACTCCAAGGAGGGCACTCCACGAGTCCCACCTCGACCGTACACGAGCACGGCGTGCTCACCCCACCATGAACGTGCCGATCCGGCCAACAGGCGGAAACGGAGTACTCGCCGGCGGCAGCGGTCTCTGCAGACTGTCGACCACGGAGGGCAAAGGCCGATGCAGGTGGGAGCGCCTGCAGCCTGGGCGGGGTTCCCCCCGTTTCCGCTGGCTCGGCGCTCAGCCACCTGCTTTCACACTTGTAGGCAGCCGCGTGCAGATTGCAACAAGTAGTCGCTCATCTGCGCCGCCTGCGCCTTCGCCGTCGTCGGTGGCGACGCACGGCGAACATCGCCAGCGCGCCGGCGAGAGGGACAAGCACGGCGATTCCCGCCGCTTGCGCGATGCCGCTCGGCATCGGATGAACCATCCTCTCCTGAGCTGAGGCTGTCAACGGAGACAAGGGTTCGCACGCTCAAACCCGAAGGCGTCCGAGCCGGGCCAGGCGCACCTGTGGTTCGCCTTCCTCGTTCCCCCCGTTTGAGGAGGGCGGCGCCAGGCCCGGCATTCCGACGGCGCCAGGAGGCCACCCGGCAGGAGCGCCTCCTGGCTGCGCGCCGGAGTAAGCAGCGTCGTACCCCTCTCCAAGGCACGCGCCGCCACCGACCGTCGTACCCCGCGCACCCGCATGCGAACAGCATCGGCTCCAGGCTTTACACGATGTTCACGTGGACGGCGACTGATGGCTCAAGGGTTCGACCCGCGAGGCGCGAAAGGGTCCGAGCCGGGTCAGGCCGACCTACGCCAGGGTCAACCGCCCCCAACTTCTTCCCCCCAGTTGAAGCGAGGCGGGGCCTGGCCCGGCGCTTGCATGTGTTGCCCGCCACTCCACCTGCGGGTCTGGGTTCGTGGCATGGAGCCTCGCCCGTGCGACAACGCGCCGCGACGGCCGGCGCAGTCCGCCTAGATGATTCGGCGACTCTGGTGTGATCCAGACAGACGATGCCGTAGGCGTGCCAGGCTCGGCGCCTTCTCCTCGAGATCCTCCCAGTCACGAAGCTCACGGAGAACAGCATCCCGCGCCTGGAGCGATTCCTCTGCGGTCGTATCACGGCTCCGGCTCGAGCCGAGGGCGGCGGCCGCGTTGATCGCCTCCGGCGTGTTCCGCGCGTGCAGCTTCGCGATCAGCTCGGCGTAATCGGCGTCGCCTATCTGATGCCCGTAGAGCTGTGGCACAGCATCGAGGATACGTGCAACGGGTCACCTGATGCCGGCCTTCACCCGTGCGTTCCTGCCCGGGCGCGGCTCGATCAGGCGACGTCCTCGAGGTCGCGTCCTTCCTGGAGAGACGGCAGCCCCAGTTCTGCCCGGAGCGTGTCGATCCGCCTGTGCAGGTTGCGGCGGTCGAGCGAGAGCTCGCGCTCGAGCTCTTCGAGCCTGTCGAGCTCCGCGACGTCGTCGCCGTCGAGTGGAGCGCGGAGGTAGAGGTGATCGATACGTCCGTGCAACAACGCGCGGCGGCGGCTGATCGTTCGTTCCTCGTGCTCGAGAAGAGCGAGGTCGATTCTGGCCGGGTCGAGCGGATCGACGTCCATGCCGCACGTATCGGCATCGATGACGGTGATCGATAGTCTGGCTTGACAACGTTGGGGCTATCAAGATTTTGGGCGTTCGGCCGACCGGAACGAGACCCAACCGTTGGGCCTTCACACGCGTAGAGCCAGGCACAGCTCGCAAGGGGGAGTCCGGTAAATGCGCAGGCGTATTCGTACGTGGTGGCGCCGCCGCCGTCGCTATCGCCGCTGGCCTGAGGAGTGGGGAGGGTGGACCGGGCCGGGCGACCCGGCGGTTTATCTCGAGCCTGCTGCGCCCATTCCGGTCGGGCGCCGCAGGCGATGACGCCCAACCGCTCCGTCTGCAGTGGCGCTGACATGCATGCTTGCTCCGAACATGCATCGCCGTACCCGCCTCTCCCGCCTTCTCACCACGCTGCCGTTCGCCACCTACCGCGATATCTACAGCGACGGCATCGAGGCACCTCCTGGCTTGCGCTGGCTGCACACGGCGGGTCAGGTCGCGCTGCGGGCAGACGGCTCAGTGCCGGCGACGTTCGCGGAGCAATGCGAGCAGGCGCTCGCGAACCTGACCGCCGTTCTCGACGCGGCGCAGATGTCGCCGCCCGACATCGTCAAGCTCACCTGTTACGTCGTCGGTACTCAGGATCTCGACGTCCTCTATGCCGCCAGACGGGCTCAGCTCCGCGGGAGTGCTCCCGCTGCGACCGTGATCGTGGTCCAGGCGCTCGCTGCACCCGACTTCCTCGTCGAGATCGAGGCGGTCGCCGCGGCGGACGGCTCGCGCGGCCCGCCAACGTAGCGAAGGGAGGGCCCGATCCCCGCAGGAGGGGTCGGATACGGGGACAGGGCCGTCCGTGTCGAGCTCATACCCGGGGACAGGGAAAGCTAATCCTGGGGCGCGGGGCACGCGCGCGGGCTACCAGGGTGTGCGGGCCCCGAAATCCATCGTCACGACCCAGACTGCCTCCTGCTTGAACGCTCCGCCGGCCGAATCCGCGTGGAGTGCGCCGATCCCGACCTCACGCCATTCCGGCGAGAGCATGTCTTCGCGGTGAGGCGCCGACCGCAGCCACGCCCTGACGGCCCCGGCCCCGGACAGCTGGGCCGATGAATACACCAGGTTCTCGCCGACCTGCCAGCGAGCAAAGCCCGCGAGTGGATAGAAGCGGCGGAGACGCGTCTCGAACGGTGTGCCGTCCCTGGACTCGTGACGAAAGAAGCCGTACGTCAGCATCGACTGGGAATGGTCGACTGCGGCCGACTCGAGCTCGCTCGAGACCTTGAGCTGTCTCAATCCGTGTGCGGCGCGGACGGCATTGACCCTTGTCAGGATCGACTGCTCGAGTGGCCCGAGCCGCACGAGTTGATCCGATCGTGACGGCGACGCGCCCGCGGGGACGACGGCCAACGATGCCGCCAAAAGCGCCACGAGCAGGGAGAACCACACGCGGACCCCATGTCCCATCACCGCACACCATGGGGGAGCACCAACCAGCTGTCTGTCCCTCGGACGAGGGACGCTCGTTCAAGGGACAGTTACCCGCGAGGATCGCGCGGCGCAGGATCGGCTAGTGGGCGTGTGCCATGGCCAGGATCTGCTCACGCGAGTACTTGCCGACGAGGTCGGGGTGCTTCTCGCTGATGTGCTGCTCGACGTTCGTCACGAGCTCGTCGTCCGTCTCCGCCTCGACGGTCGCTCCGCACGGACAGTGCACTGCTTGCATCGGACACCTCCATTCGATTCGCGCACGAGGGACGAGGGTACCCGCAGCCGGGCCCTGCCAATCGGGCCGGAGCGGATGGGGACGGTCCCGCGCGCAGTCGACCGCCCGCCGCTGTGCTCTAGGATCGCCACCGATGTCTGATCTGCTCGCCGAAACGCCCGCGCCGCTCGATGCCGTCATCGGCCTCGTCGCCGTCGAGTTGCTCCCGGAGGCCGTCGTGTTGCGGCTGGACCCGACGCCGACGGCATGCTTCGAGGAGGCAGGCGGGACATTCCTCCACGGGGGCGCGCTCGCAACGTGCGTCGACACCGCAGGGTGGTATGCCGTGAACCAGGCCCGCCCCGGCGGATGGGTCGCGGTTGATCTGCGCTGCGACTTCCTCCGGCTCGCCGGGCCCGAGCCGTATCGGGTCGTCGCACGCTGTCTCCGTGCGGGGCGCACCCTCGCGGTTGCCGATGTGGAGATCGCACCATGGCACGATCCCGGGCGTCTCGTCGCGGTCGGCCGCGCGCAATTCGCGCGGAGCGAGAGAACCTGAGCCTGGGAGCCCGGGAACGCGAAATCGCCGCGCAGATCGTCTAAAGTCTCGCGCGGCGTGTCGAGAACGATGAGGGCCCTGTGCTCGATCGCGGTGCTCGCGACACTCGTCGTCGCCGGTGCCGGCGCGCGAGCGGCCGACTCCGGCGCCTCGCCAGCTTCAGGTGGCCGAAGCGTCGGCATCTTCTACTACCCGTGGTATGGGACACCCGTCCGCGACGGCGGCTGGCAGCACTGGCAGCAGAACGAGAATGCCCCTCCGAAATCGATCGCATCGGGCTGGTACCCCATGCGAGGCGCGTACTCCTCGGACGATCCACACATCCTGCGGGCACAGATGCGGGAGATCGCCGCGGCAGGCATCGACACCGTGATCGTGTCGTGGTGGGGCCCCGGCTCGCCGGAGGATGCACGTCTCACGACGATCTTGCAGGCCGCTCGAGCCGCAGGGCTCGGCGTCGCTGTGCACGTCGAGCCCTATCCTGGCCGGACGCCGGCGGACCTGGCAGAGCCGCTCGAGGCGCTGGCAGCCCAGGGTGTGACCGACTTCTACCTCTACGACTCGACAGCCTCGGACGACGCCGACTGGGCTGCGCTCAATGCCCGCGTGGCGGGACTGCGTTTGTTCGCCAACACGGGCCTGCCCGGAAAAGCGAAGGCAGGCGGCTTCGACGGGCTCTATACGTATGACGTCTACATCTACGACGGTTCGTCCTTCCCGCGCGTGTGCGCCTCGGCACACCGGCTCGGGCTCGTCTGCGCCCCGTCGGTCGGACCCGGGTACGACGCTCACCGTGCGACCGGGGACCCGCGGGTCAAATCCCGCGCCGACGGTGCAACATACGACCGGATGTGGCGCGGGGCAATTCGGGCCGGCGCCGACCTCGTCACGATAACGAGCTACAACGAATGGCACGAGGGCACACAGATCGAGCCCGCGCGCAACGTCGGTGCCCCGTATGCGTCGTACGACGGTGCCTGGGGCAAGACCGGCCGGGCCGCCGAGCGGGCCTACCTCATGCGTACTGCGGTCTGGGCCCAGCGCTACCGGGCTGCGGGAGCCCGGCCGTAGATGTTCGAGTGAACAGGCCGCCCGTGGCCCTAGTACAACGCGGCTGCGAGCCGGCGCCGGAAGCCCGCCGCGAGGTCTGTCTCGGGCCCGAGCCGATCGAGAAGCGCGACCGCAACCTCGCGTAGCCGGTCACGCTGGGCCGCGGGCGCTGCAGGAACGGCTTCGACGATCCACGCCAGTGCGCCTTCCAGGTCGTCCGCGTCCAGCGCGCGCACGACGTCCGGCAGTTCGCCGGCCGCGCGCAGCTCCTCGATCAGGACATCGGCCCGAGGCGGCGCCAGCAGCTCGTCGAGAAACGCTTCCACCATGGGTCGGGATCGCGCGCCGGTGAACTCGGCCACCACGCGCCCCTCGCGGAAGGCCTTCACGGCAGGGATGCCGCTCACGCCAAACCGCTCCGAGAGGCCGGGTTGGGCCTCGACGTCGACCTTGACGAGCTCGACTGCGCCCACGCGATCCTCGACCGCAGCCTCGAGTACCGGCGCGAGCTGGTGACACGGGCCGCACCAGTCGGCCCAGAAGTCGACGAGTACGGGCACCTCCGCCGAACGCGCCACGACATCGGTCTCGAAGCCGGCTTCCGTGACGTCCATCCCGTCAGGCTACCCGGGCGACGACGTCTGCCGCGCACCCGGCGACAAGCGCCGCCGGAACGTGCTCGGCCGCGACGCCGGCGAGCGACCGGTGGCCCAGGTCGATCTCGATCGAGGGCCACGTCTCGAGACCGATCGCCCGCGCGCCGCCGGCGCCCCCGATCTCGAGCAGTGTCTCGGTCGTGAAGACACCCCGCGTGCCACTCTGGCGTCGCGCTATGCCTTCCAGTTCGCGCAGCTCCTCGAGCGGATCGATGCGCATGTTCGAATCCGACCCGATGCAGAGACGGATTTCGCGGTGCTCGATGCGGGTCGCAGGGAGGAACCCGTCGCCGAGGTCAGCCTCCGTCGTCGGGCAGGCGCAGATCGCGGCTCCGTGGGACGCCACCAGGTCGAGCTCCGCGCCGTCCGCATGGGTTGCGTGGACGACCGTGGTGCGATCCGTCAGGCACCCCGTGCGGGCGAGCAGCTCGATCGGGCGGCACCCATGCTCGGCCAGGCATTCCTCGATCTCCCGCGGCTGCTCGTCGGCGTGAATGTGGAGGACGAGGCGCTCGCGATCGGCATAGCGCGCGATCTCCTCGAGCCATGCGCGCGGACAGGCACGGACGGAGTGGGGAGCGAGACCGATCATGATGCCCTCCGCGCGCAATGAGTCGACTTCGTCGAGATACGAGGCCACCGAGGGCTGGCGCATGCGGTCGAGCCCGCCCCTGCCGTAGGCGACGTGGAGGAGAACGAATGCGATCTTCGCCTCGCGCGCCGCATCGGCGGCGGCTCGACCTTCAGCCGCCCCCAGGTAGTGAAACTCGCCGACGGCGGTATAGCCCGCGGCTCGCATCTCCCGATACGTCTCGACGTACGTTTCGCGCACGGAGCTCGGGGTCGCGCGCTCCGCCTCGTCGAGCATCCCTTCCCGCCAGGCCCAGAAGTCGGTGCCTGCGGCGCGTCCTCGAAGAGCGCGCTGAAACGCGTGGCTGTGGGCATTGACGAACCCCGGAAGCCGCAAAGTCGCCGTCACGAATGGCGACGCTAGCACCACTAGTCTTACGTCAGCATGAGCTCGACCCTCACCCCAGCGGTACGACAGATCCCGAATGCGCTCACGCTGCTGCGCTTCGCCGCGATCCCGCTGTTCATCGTGCTTCTCCTCGGGGAGCGGGAGGGCCCCAGCTGGCCCGCGGCGATCGTCTTCGGGATCGCCGCGGTGACCGACCAGATCGACGGCTACCTCGCGCGCCGGTGGAGCGTCGAGTCCCAATTCGGCAAGGTCGCCGATCCGCTCGCCGACCGCCTGATGATCGACGTTGCCGTCGTCATGCTCGTCTGGCTCGACCGCCTGCCATGGCTCGCGCTCGTGATCCTGCTGCGCGACGTTCTCCTCATCGGCGGCTACAAGCTCGTGGTGCCGCGCGGCTATTCGTTCGACGTCTCAAGGCTCGGAAAGATCGCGACGTGGGGGCTGTATGCATCGCTCGGCCTCGTTCTCGTCACCGAGCAGGGCACGTGGTGGCCGCTCGCATGCTTCTGGGTCAACCTCGGCCTTGCGGTCGTGGCCGCCGTGCAATACGTCCGCCAGGCCGTGCGCGAGGTGCAGCTGTGAAGGCCGTGGTGATGGCGGGCGGCGAAGGGACGCGACTCCGTCCCCTCACCTCCAACCAGCCGAAGCCGATGGTGCCGATCGTCGGCAAGCCCTGCATGGAGCACATTCTGGAGCTGCTGGCCGCGTACGGGTTCGAGGAGGTCGTGATCACGCTCGCGTTCATGCCGCAGGCGATCCGCACGTACTTCGGGGACGGCGAATCGCTCGGGTTGGAGATCGAGTACTCCATCGAGGAACAGCCGCTCGGCACGGCCGGATCGGTGCGACTGGCGAGCGGCCGGCTCGACGAGACGTTCGTCGTCATCTCGGGCGACGCGCTGTGCGACGTCGATCTCGGCGCGCTGGTCGCCAGGCACCGTGAGCAGGGCGCGGCGGTCACGATCGGCCTCAAGTCCGTCGACAACCCACTCGAGTTCGGAATCGTGGTCAGCGACGAGGACGGGCGCGTGGAGCGGTTTCTGGAAAAGCCGTCCTGGGGCCAGGTGTTCTCCGACACGATCAACACGGGCATCTACGTCATCGAGCCCGAGGTGCTCCGACATGTGCCGGGTGACCGCCCGTTCGATTTCTCGAAGGAGCTGTTCCCGCTGCTCCTCGAGATGGGCAGGCCGATCTACGGGCACGTGCTCGACGGCTACTGGCAGGACATCGGCACGCTCGAGCAGTTTCGCCAGGCGAACTTCGATGCCCTCGACGAGCGCGTGCGCTTGAGCATCCCCGGCATCCGACTGCGCGGCAACGTGTGGTTGGGCGAGGGGGTCGAGATCGGAGCCGTCGACAACGTCGAAGGCCCTGCGTTCATCGGCAACAACTGCAAGATCGCGCCGGACGCCGTCATCGGCCCGTACACCGTCCTTTCGCAGGGGGTGACCGTCCGTGACCGCGGCCGCGTCGAGCGGTCCGTGGTCGACGCGGGCACCTACATCGGCCGAGCCACGGTGATCGAAGGCGCAATTCTCGGGCGTGCGCTCGACATTCGTGATCATGTTCGCGTCCACGAGGGCGCCGCAATCGGCGACGAGGTCACGATCGGGGCAGAGGCGAGCGTGATGCCCGGTGTCCGCATCTACCCGTTCAAGGAGGTGGAGACGGGCGCCCAGATCCACGAGAGCATCGTGTGGGAGAGCAGGGCGACGAGAAGGCTGTTCGCCCGCGACGGCATCACCGGCCTCGTCAACGTCGACCTCACCCCGGAGACCGCCGTGCGCGTTGCGGCCGCACTCGGAACGGCGCTCGACCGCGGCGCGCGTGTCGTCGCCAGCAGGGACTCCGCCGATGCGTGTCGGATGGTGCAGCGTGCGCTCATCGCAGGCCTCACGTCCACCGGCGTCAACGTCGCCGATCTTCGGGTCTCGCCCGGCAGCGTCACCCGGCACGTGCTCAAGACGCAGGGTCTCGGCGCCGGCGTGCACGTCGGCCAGAGCGCCTCCGATCCGGAGCTCGTCGAGATCCGGATCTTCGAGCCTCCGGGGATCCAGCTCACGCCGGGTCTACAGAAGGAGATCGAGAAGCACTTCACGCGCCGCGAGCTGCGGCGCGCATCATTTGCCGAGATCGGCGACACGACCTATCCGGCGCGCGTGCGCGAGAGCTACGCGCAGGATGTGCTGGACACGCTCGACACCGGTGCCGTGCTCGCGCGCGGCATCCGGATTGCGATCGACATCGGCTATTCGGCGGCCACGTACACCCTGCCGCTCGTGCTCGGCCCGCTCGGAGTCGAGCCGGTCACGATCAACGGCTTCTTCACGGCCGACGTCCGCACGGAGCCCTCGGTGGATGCTGCCCGGCAGCTCGTCACGGCCGTCGGAGCTGATCTCGGCGTCGTCTTCGATCGCAGCGCCGAGCGCCTGTTCCTCATCGACGAGCTGGGTGAGGAGGTGCCCGTCGATCGCACGCTGCTCCTGTTCGTCCATCTGCTCGCCGCCGCCGGCCGCACGGGGTCGATCGCGGTGCCGGTCACCACGACAGGGCTCGTCGAGGAGCTCGTTCAGGGGTCGGGCCTGCGCGTCGTCCGGACGACGCACTCGCTGAGCGACCTCACGCGGGCAGCGGCGGCCGACGGGGTCGTCTTCGCCGGCGCCTCCACCGGCGGCTACGTATTCCCCGACGTCGTACCGGGATACGACGCCGTCACGAGCCTCTGCAAGCTGCTCGAGCTGCTCGCGATCGCGAGGCGGCCGGTTTCGGAGCTCGTTGCCGAAGTGCCGGTGCCGACGCTCGTACGACGCTCGGTGCCGTGCCCCTGGGGGCGCAAGGGGCTCGTCATGCGCCTCCTCAACGAACGGCTCGCCGACAAGGAGCTGGATCTTCTGGACGGCATCAAGGCATCCGACGAGCGTGGGTGGGTGCAGGCGATCCCCGACCCCGACGAACCGCTCGTGCACGTGTTTGCGGAAGGCGATAGCGACGCCGTGTCCCTGGAGCTCGCCGACGAGCTCGAGGCCGAGGTGGTAGCGATCGTGCAGGGAGACGCCGTCACGGGACGAACAGGAATGTGAAGCGCCAAGCCTCAAGCTGAGGTTGACCCCTCGACAGCTCTCCTGTTGAATCAGTCGAACCACACGAACGGAAAGGTGCCCGTGGAACCGCTCCCCGATCTCTCGACCATGTCCGACGACGAGCTGTCGGCGCTGATCGCCCAGCTCGAGGACGACGAGGACGCGATCTCGCATAGACGCAGGGTGCTGCACGGGCGCATCGACATTCTCCGTGGGGAGCGAATCGGGCGGCTCAAGGCGCAGGTCGCCGCCGGCACGATCGACGTGCCGTCACCGACGAGCCTGGAGCGCTCCATGTACTCGGGCACGGGTGACGTGCCCGCCGAGCACGAGCTCGAGGCGCTGCCCGAGCTCTCGGCGCTGGACGACGACACGATGCGGTCGATGATCCGCAGCCTCGAGCAGGAGGAAGACGACATCTCCCTGGGGCGGCGTGTCCTCCACGCCCAGATCGACATTGCCCGTGCCGAGCGGACGAAGCGTTCGCGCAGCGGCGCGCACATCGATGCCGGGGACATCGGCTCGATCCTCGGCGGAGGGCAATGAGCCACATCTATTGCCCGGAGTGCGGCTTTCAGAGCCCTGAAGCCGCCACCTACTGTTCCCGCTGTGGCGCGCTGCTCGTGCGCGAGGCCGGCGAGAACACGGTCAGTCTCGGCCCCGAGGAAGTGGGGGAGGAGACGCAGGTGCTGCCGGGGGATACGATCAGCGGCCCGGCCCTGGTCGTCCGCTCCGGTGGCGGCAGAGCGGGGGAGAGCTTCCAGGCGATCGGCGACCGGACGCTGATCGGGCGCTCGCCCGACTGCGACGTCTTCCTCGACGACGTCACCGTCTCGCGGCGGCACGCCGAGCTCGACCGTACCGGCGAGACGTTCACGATCCGCGATCTCGGCAGCCTCAACGGCACCTTCGTCAATCGGCGGCGCATCGAATCGGCCCCGCTCGAAGACGACGACGAGCTGCAGATCGGCAAATACCGGATGACGTTCCTGCTCCGATGAGCACCACGACCGAGCCGGGTGCCGCCGCGGGCCTTCACACGATCGGGGCCGTGTGCGAGCGCCTTCGGGACGAGTTCCCCGACATCTCGATCTCGAAGATCCGCTACCTCGAGGACCAGGGCCTGCTCGCGCCGCGGCGCACGCGCGGCGGCTACAGGCTTTTCTCCGAGGACGACGTCGAGCGCCTCGTCACCATTCTGCGCCTGCAGCGCGACGAGTTCCTCCCGCTCCGCGTCATCCGGGACGAGCTGCGTTCGCCGACCGGAGACCGGACGAAGCGCAGGGTGGGGGGGCTGCGGAGCGTCGAGGACGAGATCGACCTGCAGGAGCTGTGCGAGAGCGCGGGTGTGTCGACCGAGTTCGCCCGTCAGCTCGAGGACTTCGGGTTGCTGACGCCGCGGATCGAGGGCGGCGAGCGGCTCTATCGCGAGAGCGAAGCGGAGATCGCGCTCGCCTGCGCGAAGATCGCCCGGCATGGGGTCGACGCCCGGCACCTACGAGCCTTCCGAACAGCCGCGGGGCGCCAGTCGGCATTGCTCGAGCAGGTCGTCGCACCGGCGCTGCGGTCGCGCAATCTCGAGCGGCGCAAAGCAGCGCTGGACGATCTCGAGGCGCTGGCCGGCGTCGCACAGGAGCTGGCGCAGCTGCTGCTGACCCGCGATCTCCGCGAGGTCGCGGAGCGGTGAGCGAGGTCGACCTGAAGGCGAAGATTCGCGACGTCCCCGATTTTCCGTCCCCGGGGATCCTGTTCAAGGACGTGACCCCGCTGCTGGCCGACCCGGTCGCCTTCCGCGAGACGATCGACCGCCTTGCCGCCTGGGCCGGCCCGCGAACGCCCCAGGTGATCCTCGGAGCCGAGGCGCGGGGGTTCATCTTCGGCGGGGCGCTCGGATACGCGCTCGGCTGCGGTTTCGTGCCCGCCCGCAAGCCGGGCAAGCTGCCGTGGCGCACGGTCGAGGCGGAGTACGCGCTCGAGTACGGCACGGACGCGTTGCAGATGCACGCGGATGCGATCGAGCCGGGCGCGCGGGTGATCGTGCTCGACGACGTGCTTGCCACCGGGGGCACAGCGAAGGCGAAGATCGAGCTCGTCGAGCAGCTCGGGGGAGTGGTCGTGGGCGCGTTGTTCGTGATCGAGCTCACGTTCCTCCACGGCCGTGAGCGACTCTCCGGGTACGACGTCCACGCCCTGCTCGAGTACTGAGACCGGCACGAGGAGGATGGGCGACGCTCCGGCGGTCCGTCCCTCAATCGAGGGATTCCGGATCCAGGCCCCAAACCGCGCCGAAAAGCCGTTTACTTAGTCCATGGACAGGATCCAGTCCAACCTGCCGTCCGATCTGCCGTCTATCAAGATCACATGTCCGGGATGAACGCCCTCACTGGGACGTTCCGCCTCTCTTGCCCGAGGCACGGGGACGCACGCGTCCGGCTGTCCGCCTTTCGCCGCATCGAGCGCCTCCCGGGGCCGCTGCATCCCGCCGTCTACCGTGTCGAGTTCGATTGCGGCTGCGGGGACGAGCATCCGGCGCTGCTCACACAGTCCGACCTCGATTGCGCCCCGCTCGGCCTGGACGCGCACGAGACGTTCGTCAACCTGATGACGTCCCGCACCGACGACCTTGCGGGCGAGCTCGTCTCGATCGCGTCGAACCGCATCCGAGCGGGTGAATGGCCCTGGAGCTTCTTCTGCTACCTCGAGGAGCGCTCACGGCCCGTGACGCCTTCGTCGTTCACGTTGCTCGCCGCCGGCGGGCCAACGGTGGCGCTCGCGGTGTGCTGCCCCTCGTGCGGCTCCGTGTCCATCAACGTCGTGTCACGGGCGCACGTGGACATCCCCTTCGCCAACGATGCCCGGATCGCGGTGATTGCGCATGTGTTCGCAGCAGACGCGCTGCAGACGGTCGAGGCCTTCCGCCACCAGCTCCATTCGGCCTCGTTCGACGAGCGGCGGCTGGAGCTCGAACCATGACGGACGAGTTCCCTGGGTGGAGGGATGGCAATCAGGGACACGAACACCCGATAAGCAAGATCATGACGGTCGCCGTCACCCGCACCGCGATGAGGCCCTACGCGTCCAATCTCCTGCTCCGCCACTGCCTTTCACTGGGATCGGAGGGAAGCGGCCGTGTGCCGGCGCGGGTGCGCCTGGACGAGGCGCTGGGCCCCGAGCTGGCGCAGAAGCTGATCACGAGCCTGACCGCTGCGTCGCGGCGCTAGACGCCGCTACGACGCGTGTGTGTCGTCCACGCCGCGGGTGCGGACGAACAGGAAGATCAGGAACGCCGAGACGAGCGAGATGATGAGCGCGGTCGCCTTGGACACGTCTACGACAACCATCCCGAAGTAGAGGATGAGGAAGAACACGAGCGACCAGATGAAGGACTGAACGCCACGATCGGTGCTCGGTGCGCGCAGATGCATCGCCGTGATCCTAGTCCATCGAGGCGCGCCGGAATGACGGTTGCGGGGGCGGCTCGGCCGTATCGGTCCAAAAAAATTCACCGAGCCGGTTGCGCTTTCGTCCACCCAACCCGTTGACCTTCCGCTTCCGCGTACGGCCTCCGTGCTGAGCTTCGACCTACTCGCGCTCCGTGCTCGGTGCAAGGGGGAACCTACGGCGGCCGTGCTCGGGCGTCAAGCAAGCGGTTCACCACTTGCCCGCAATTTGCGCGGTTTTTCGTCGTGCCGCGCAATGTCGGGCGAGCCGCATACGATGCGCTCGTGCGCCGGACATTCGTCTACAGCACGGCCGGCGTCCTCCTCGCCATCGCCGTCCTGCTCACGATCTTCGGCTGGGCCGACGACACGGCGAAGCTGCCCGACTGGCAGGCGCTCGCGCTGGGCTTGGTGCAGGGCTTCACGGAGCTTCTGCCCGTCTCGTCGTCCGGCCACCTGATCCTGACGCCGTGGCTGTTCGACTGGACGTACCTGCAGGACAACCCGTCGTTCAACAAGACGTTCGACGTCGCGCTCCACCTCGGCACGCTTGTCGCGGTCGTGGCGTACTTCTGGGGCGACCTCGTCAGGTACCTCGTCGCGTGGCTACACAGCCTCCGCCGGCGCTCGGTCATCGGTGCGGACGAGAAGATCGCCTGGCTGATCGTCGTCGCCAGCATCCCGGCGGCGATCATCGGCGCCGCCTTCGAGAGCGTGATCGAGGATCATCTCGGTGAGCCGTGGCAGATCGCGATCCTGCTGGCGGTATTCGCCGGCGTGCTGTGGTGGGCCGACCAGCGCCCCGAGCGGGCAGACATCCCGGACCTCTCCATGCGCCAGGGGCTGCTCCTCGGACTCGCGCAGAGCCTCGCGCTCGCACCGGGGGTCTCGCGCTCCGGGGTCACGATCAGCGCCGGGCGGTTCCTGGGGCTCACACGGGACGCAGCCGCACGGCTCTCGTTCCTCCTGCTCGTGCCGATCGTACTCGGCGCCGTGCTCCTCAAGGGCCTCAAGGACGTCGTCTTCGGCGATCTCCCGGCGGGGTGGGTGGGGCCGTTCGTCGTGGGCACGCTGACGGCGGCCGGCAGCGGGCTGCTCGCGATCTCGTGGCTGCTCGGGTACCTGCGCCGCCATGACTACTCGCTGTTCGTGTTCTACCGCCTCGCCATCGCCGCCGCGATCCTGATCCTGATCGCGACCGGCGCCCGCAGCGCCACCTTCTGATCGGCCGCGCCCGGGCAGGAGGGAGGATCCCGTCCCATTTCCGTCGCTACTTGACATAACGCACGTTATCGTGTGTCGGGCCGGGAACCCGCAAGGGGTACGGCAACTCGTCGCACATCCCTCGTTCGAGGGATATTGATCCCTCGTATGAGTGACTACGCTGAGCGCGGATGTTCTCACACGAGCAGAAGAGAGACGGGATGACACTGGACAGCGTGCCCGACATGGGGTCGAGAGCAGCCGAGATCGACGATCCGAAGGTGCTGGTGCACCGCGTTCTGTACCGCCACGGCCGGATCGCGCAACTCTTCCGTGACGGCGAGCCGCAGCCTCTCGGCGAGCGCAAGCGGTCGCTGGGCGCTCTGACCGGATCCAACCGGGCAGATCTGCACCGGCTCGAAGAGCTGCTCGACACAGCCCGCGCCTAAGGCGCGCGCGCCTGCCGGGCGCAACGCCCGGCACAACGGCGCGCGCGCAAAAACGGCGTCGCGCGGCCGAAAAACGGGCTTTGATGCGGGCGCGGCCGGCCTTCTGCAGGGTCGCCCACGGTGCCGCCGGCACGCGCGTCACCCGGCTGGGTCTGGACAAGTGCGGTACGACGGTGGGAAAGTAGCTGTGACACCCAGCACGAAGTTCGTGCACGCGTCCCCCATGACCACGATCGACATCGACATCCTGCTCGCGCAGGACGACCTCCGGACGTTGCTCGACGGCTGCGAGCATGCGGGCACGATCCGAGCTCACGAGCTCGCCGACGTCATCGAGACGCACGAGCTGTCGGCTCTCGAACACGAGGCGCTTCTGCGTGAGCTGGACAAGCGGGGCATCGAGATCGTCGAGGAGATCGTGCCCGAGGCGCTGCCGCCGACCCTGCTCACCGCCGACTCGACCACCGACGCGTTGCAGCTCTTCCTGCGGGAGGCCGGCAAGCACCAACTCCTGACGGCCGCGCAGGAAGTCGAGCTCGCCAAGAAGATCGAGCGCGGCGATGTGCTCGCAAAGCAGCACATGATCCAGTCGAACCTGCGCCTCGTCGTCTCGATCGCCAAGAACTATCGCAACCAGGGGCTCCCGTTTCTCGATCTGATCCAGGAAGGCACGCTCGGCCTCATTCGCGCCGTGGAGAAGTTCGACTGGCGCCGCGGGTTCAAGTTCTCCACGTATGCCACGTGGTGGATTCGCCAGGCGGTCGCGCGGGCCCTCGCAGACAAGGCGCGGACGATCAGGATGCCCGTGCACATCGTCGAGCGGCTGCAAAAGATGAACCGTGCGGAGCGGACGCTGTGGACGCAGCTCGGCCGCGAGCCGACCGTGGACGAGATTGCGCAGGAGGCGTCGCTGACGCTGCAACAGGTGCTCGAGGTGCGCGCGGCGGCCCGTGCATCTGCAAGCCTCGATGCCCCGGTCGGCGATACAGAGGATGCCGTGCTCGGCGACTTCGTTGCCGGCGACGATCCCCTGCCCGAGGAGAAGGTCGAGCTCGCGCTGCGCAGTCAGGCGCTGCACCAGGCATTGACCGCGCTGCCCGACCGAGAGCGCGAGGTGGTCGTGCTCCGGTACGGCCTCGGCGGCACCGAGCCCAAGACGCTCGAAGAAATCGGGCGGCGGCTCGGACTCACGCGAGAGCGCGTGCGCCAGATCGAGCTCGACTCGCTGCGGCGGCTTGCGTGCGTCCGGGAGATGCAGGCAGTCCAGTCGTAACCGCCGCCGGCGGGATCAACTCACCTGCGGGACCGAATCACGTCCGCAGATAGAGCTCGAGGCTCGGTGCCACCTGGCGTAGCTCGCGCAGGGCGCGGGTCTCCAGCTGCCTCACGCGCTCGCGCGTGATGCCGAGGATCTGGCCGACTTCCTCGAGGGTCTTCGGCTTGCCACCGTCGAGCCCGAAGCGCTCGATCAGGACACGCTGCTGGCGGGGCTTCAAGGACTGCACCGCCTTGGCGAGCTCGAGGGCGCGCAGCTTGTCCGAAGTCACGGTCTCGGGCGCCATCGCGTTCTTGTCCTCGATCAGGTCGGCCATCATGCTCTCGCCGTCGCCGACGGGAGTCTCCAGCGAGACGTGATCCTGAACGAGCTCCAGCAGATCCTCCACCTTCTGCGGCGTGAAGTCGGCCTCTTTCGCGATCTCCTCGACCGAGGGGTCGCGATTGAGCTTCTGCCCGAGCACGCGCCGGGCCCGGGTCACGCGCCGCACCTGGTCGGCGACATGAACCGGAAGCCGAATCGTGCGCCCCTGTTCGGCCAGGGCGCGTGAGATCGCCTGCCGGATCCACCAGGTTGCATACGTCGAAAGCTTGTAGCCCATCGTGTAGTCGAATTTCTCGACGGCCCGGATGAGTCCAAGGTTGCCTTCCTGGATCAGATCGAGCAGCGGCACGCCGGCGCGGGTGTAGTTACGCGTGATCGACATCACGAGCCGTAGGTTGCACTCGATCAGCTTGCGCTTCGCTGCCTCGTCGCCTTCGTCCTTGCGACGGGCCAGCTCACGCTCCTCCCCCGGCGTCAGCAACCGGCCGTCGCCGATCTGGCGCACGTAGAGCTTCAGTGGGTCCTGGGTATCAGCGGCAGGAACCTCGTCGCGAGGCTCCGGTTCCTGATCGAACAACGACTCGGCGAGGTTCCCGTCCACGAGGCACGTATCGGCGCTGCGCCTCCCCCACTTGAGGCATTTCTCGTGCTTGCCTCGTCGGCAGGAATTGCCGAACCCTTTTCGTACAGATCCATCACGTGCCGCGACTACTGTGAGGTAGTGCGCGCACACACACGAGACGATCGGATTTCGATATCTGCGGCATAGCCGGCTATAGCATCGACCCCGCCTCCCGCGTCGAGCGGACGCTTGCTGCGCAGGCGCTGCTCGCCGGCATTGCCGAACGCGGCGCGGACGCCGTCGGCTACGCGTTCCGCGGTTCACGCGCGGATGTCACGGTGCACAAGCAGCGCACGGGAGCAAGCGAGCTGCTCGACGCCGTGTCCCTCCCGCCGGATACGACGCAGGCGCTCGTTCACGTTCGGGATTACACGAAGGGCCATCCGACGATCAGCGCCAACAACCACCCGATCCGTCACGGCTCGGTGGTCGGCATCCACAACGGCATCATCGAGAACGACGAGGAGATCTTCGCCCACTACCGGTTCGACCGCGCGGAGCCCGAGATGACCGTCGACTCGGAGGCCATCTTTGCGTTGATGGAGGCGACCGAAGGCGATCACCGCGCACTCGAGCAGCTCTACGGGGCGATGGCGACGGCCTGGCTCGACGAGCGGGACGGAGACGAGCTGGTGCTGGCACGCGGCCTGGCGCGGCCGCTCTGGCTCGGCCGCGGCCGCCGCGAGCTCTTCTTCGCTTCGACCCGGTCCGCGCTCGAGGTCGTGGAGCGCACCCTGCGCGTGTCTCTCCGCAAGACCGCCCTTGACGAGGGCCGCGTGCTGCGCGTCCGCAACGGCCGCATCGTCGACGAGCAACGCTTCCGTCCCGACCGCTCGTATCGCGAGAACACCGCTCTCCCAGCGGTGCGCGCAGCGGATGAGGGTGCATCGTGCCTTGCACGGCTCGCCGTCATCGCCGCGACGGCCTAGTGGTCCCATCAGCGCGGTTCGTCGGCCACGCACAAGCTGCCGCGAGCTGACTCGAAAGGTTTGCGGCCGCGGGCGGCCGCCTTCAGGGATTTTTGCGCTGACTAGAGCCCGCCGTCGGCCTTGACCGTGATGCCGTCCTCCCGCAAGCGCTCGCGCACGAGGTATTGAAAGGCCGCCCATGGCCCGGTGTCGATGTCGACCATGCGGTAGACCTGCCACTCGGACATCAGCGATGTATCGGTGCGGCGGGCGTCCTTCCAGTCGGTCATCTTCGGCAACCGGCCCAGACGGCGCGCCAGCACAGCGCCGTCGGCGACGGCACGCTCGAGCCGCTCTTCACCCACGGGCACGTCGAAGCCTGCCTCTTTCAGCGCCGCCGTCAACGAGCCGAAGGTGTGCCAGATCAGCGACTTCGAGGCAACGCGATGCCGGTTGCCGTCGACGTCGCGCGCCGTCGGGGTCCGCCCCAGCTCCGCGCCGAGTCCGCGCAGCTGGTCGAGCAGCTCGTCACGGCTGATGAAGCGACGCGGCATCAGCCCTGCAGCCCGCTTGGCCGCGTTCCACGTGCCGTAGTGCTCGATCACGGTCTGCGGATGAGCCTCCGCCTCCGGGTCGGCGGCGAACTCCCGCATCGTCGGCGAACGCCCGAGCCGCTGTGCGCTCGCACGCAGCTGCTCGAGGATCTGCTCGTCGGTGTAGCGCCGTCTGATCCCGGCGCGAAACTCGGCGAGCGCTGCCTCGTCGATCCCGGCCAGAGCCGGGTGCCGGCGACGGGTTCTGGCCACCTGCAAGAACTCTAGATCATTCTGTCAAAAGTGCAAGTCGCCCAGAGCGAGGGATCTTCGCGACTCGAGGGCGATTGCTCGCTCGCCGCCAAGGGCGGTGGTGGCAGTCACTCCGACGACGTGTCCACAGCCGCATCCGGGCGGCACAGGGAGACTCGTGCTCGTTCCCGGTACGCTCGGCGGCGATGGGAGCGCGCCTCGCACTCGAGACCTCGGCCGCACGGCTCGTCGGGCGGCTGTCGCGCGCGGCCGGTCGCGGAGGCGGGACGACGCTGCCCGGAAAGCTTCTCTGGAAGATCGACCCGGCAGCAATCGACGCACTCTCGGCCCGCCTGCCACTCGGTGCTGCGATCGTCTCGGCGACCAACGGCAAGACGACGACGAGCGCCATGGCGGCCGGCATCCTCGGCACGCGGCACCGGCTGGCGTGGAACCGCTCCGGCGCCAACCTCGCCTCCGGCATCGCCTCGACGCTGCTCGCGGCGCGCGACGCCGAGCTCGGGCTCCTCGAGGTCGACGAGTTCGCATTGCCCGAGGCGCTGAGACGCCTGCGCCCCCGTGCCGTTTCGCTCGGAAACCTGTTTCGGGACCAGCTCGACCGGTACGGAGAGCTCGAGCACATCGCAGAGCGCTGGAGAGACGCGATCGCCACGCTGCCGGCGTCGGCCACGCTCGTCGTCAACGCCGACGACCCCCTGGTGGCCGAGCTCGCGGCCGGTCGCAAGAAGGCGCTGCGCTTCGGCGTCGACGACCCGCGCCTCGCGCGCCCGGCGCTGCAGCACGCGGCCGACTCGAAGTACTGCGTGTCGTGCGGCATGCCGTATGACTACGCCGCCGCCTACGTCGGGCACCTCGGCGACTACCGGTGTCCGGGCTGTGGGCACGCACGGCCCCCGCTCGATATTGTGGCCCGCGCAATCGAGCTGGACGGGCTCGAAGGATCCAGCTTCGATCTCGTCACGCCTGCGGGCACGCGACGTGTACGGCTTCCGCTGCCCGGCCTCTACAACGTCTACAACGCGCTCGCGGCATCATCGCTCGCGCTCGCCCTCGAGGCGCCGCTCGACGACATCGTGACCGGGCTGACACGCTTCAGCGCCGCGTTCGGCCGCTTCGAGCGGATCGAGAGCGGCGACCGCAGCATCCTCATGCTCCTGATCAAGAACCCGGCCGGCGCCAACGAAGCCGTGCGCACCCTGCTCGAGGGCGGCGTCCCCCCCACGCTGGTCGTCGCGCTCAACGATGCGATCGCCGACGGGCGCGACGTGTCGTGGATCTGGGACGTGGACTTCGAGCCGCTGCTGGAGCGTGCCGGCCACATCGTCGCGAGCGGCGATCGAGCCGCGGAGCTGGCGCTCCGCTTCACCTACGGCGGCTTCCCGGCCGACCGGCTCGAGGTGCTTCCGGACCTCGAGGCCGCGCTCGACCGTGGCCTCGAGCTCGTACACCCGGGCGGGGAGCTCGGCGTCCTGCCCACCTACACGGCGATGCTCCGCCTGCGCGCGATCGCGTCCGCACGGGGACTCGTACAGCCGTACTGGAAGACGGCCGCTTGATCATTCGCGCCGCCCACCTGTATCCGGCCTACCTCAACATCTATGCCGACCGCGGCAACATCGCCGTGCTCGCACGCCGCGCCCGGCTGCGCGGACACGAGCTCGCCGTAACCGAGCTCGAGCCGGGCGAGGAGCTCGATCCCTCCCGCTTCGACCTGCTCTATATCGGTGGCGGCCAGGATCGCGAACAGGCGTTGATTGCGCCTGACCTGGCGGCGAGAGGCGGCGCGATCCGCATGGCAGTCGACGGCGGCGCCGCCCTGCTCGCGGTCTGCGGGGGCTACCAGCTGCTGGGGCGCGGCTATCGCGGCCGGGACGACGCGTGGCTCGAAGGGGCAGGGCTGTTTCCCCACGAGACCGTTGCCGGCGAGAAGCGGATGATCGGTGACGTGCTGATCGAGTGCGAGCTCGCCACGGGCGTCGTCCAGACGGTTGCAGGATTCGAGAACCACGCCGGCCGAACGCTGCTCGACCCGGGTGCGGAACCTCTGGGCCGTGTCATTGCCGGATACGGAAACGACGGGCGCTCGGGATTCGAAGGCTGCCGGGTCGGAACCGCAATCGGCACGTACCTCCATGGCCCGCTGCTGCCGAGGAACCCCTTCCTCGCAGATTGGCTGGTCGAGCGCGCGCTGGAGCACGCGGGCGCGGAAGAGGCGACGCCGCTGGCACCACTTCCCGACGAGCTCGAGAAGCTCGCGCATGCGACCGCCGCGAGCAGGGCGCGTGCCCGAGGCGGTCGTTCCTAGGCGAGCCTGGCGTGGAGGGCGTCGAGACGACGGGGTGCGACGCCCGCGTCCACCAGGTACGCCCGCGCACCGCCCTGGCCACTGAGCCACCGCAGGACGGCTGACATCGCCGCTGCAGGGGCGAGGCCGAGCCTCATGCGGATCGTGCGCTCTCCCTCGTCGGGCGCGCTCGCGATCCATGACGCGAACAGCGCCTCCATGTTGGCCTCGCTGAGCGCGTAGTCGTTCACGATCGCCTCCTCGGTCGCGCCGGCGAGCTCGAGCAGCAGCGCGCACACGAGCCCTGTCCTGTCCTTGCCGGCGTAGCAGTGGACAACGACTGTGTCCTCCGCCCCGGCGATCGCGTCGACGGCCGCCGCAAACTGGCCGCGATGGCTCTCGAGCCAGTCGACGTAGTCGAGAGCGACGACTTCCGCCACGTCTGCAGCGCCTCGCAGCTCCTCCGCGCGGCGGTGGCCATGGCTCGACGTCGGGTTGTGATTGCCGAACAGCGGCACATGCAGCGCGCGCAGTGCCTCGTGCAGCTTTGGCTCGCCGCGCTGCTCGTCCGGAAACCGCAGGTCGACAACGCTGCGCACCCCGTAGGCGACCGCATCATCCCACCCCGCGGTGCTGAGCCGGCGGATGTTGTCGGCCCGCACGACGACCTTGTGCCGCGTGGTTCCGCCCGTCGCAGTCTCGAGCCCTCCGAGGTCGCGCACGTTCGCACAGCCGTCCCAGCTCAAGTGCCGGCCGCTCATGGGGCCCACATCGCCCCCAGGTAAACGCAGGGATCGCCGGGCTGCCACCGCTGCAGGAGCCGCGCGATGGGCGGATGCAGCGCGACGCCGTCGAGCTCCTCGATTCCGAACAGGCGGTGTCCGCGGACCGCCTCGTCCTTGGAGACGACGTCGGCGAGCGAGCCGTCGAGGTTCGCCGCAAAGATGATGTGCACGACGTGCTTCGACCAGAGGCTGCGCTCCGGGGAGATCGAGTCCACGATCGCGACCGGCCCTTCCAAGGGCAGAGCATCCTCCACGTTGACGAGCCCCGTCTCTTCTGCCAGCTCGCGTTGCAGAGCCTCGGTCAGGCTCTCGCCGCCCCGCACGCCTCCTCCGGGGAGGAGCCAGTGCTCTGAGCCGCGCTTCTCGTGGCGACAGAGCAGGATGCCGTCGCGCCAGCGCAGGATCGCCGAGACGCGCACGCGAGGCTCCGGTCTCATCGCATCCCCGATGACCCGAGGCCGCCGGTGCCTCGCTCGCTGGCCGGCAGCGCGTCGACCTCGACGAGACGCAGCGCCGGGATGGGCACGACGACGAGCTGCGCGATGCGCATACCAGGCTCGACCGTGAACGCCTCGGTGCGGTCGGTGTTGAGCACGATCACCTTCAGCTCACCCCGGTAGCCGGCGTCGATCAGCCCGGGGGTGTTGACCTCGGAGATGCCGTGACGCAGAGCGAGACCGGAGCGCGGGACGACCAAGCCGGCATGACCGTCGGGAATCGCGACGGCGATGCCCGTGCCCACGAGTGCTCGCTCACCCGGCCCCAGTGTCACCCGCTCGCAGGCCGCGAGATCGAGGCCGGCATCGCCCGCGTAGGCCTGCGAGGGTAGGACTGCATCGTCGCGCAGCCGCGTCACCGGGAGCTCGATCACGTCGTCGCGGCGGTCTCGAGGCCTTCCCCGGCGACGAGATAGGCGGCAAACCGGCGCGCGTCGCGGTGAGGCAGCTTCGCCCGCACGAGTACGCCCTCGCCCGTGTCGCGCCGCTCGTCGATGGGAGCGCCGAGCGCATAGAGATCCGAGAGCACGCGGCCCTCGTCGTAGGGGACGAGGAGCCAGACGTCTTCGAACCGGTCTGCGAACAGCGCTGCCACACGCGCGCGCAGCTCGTCCAGCCCGGCGCCCCTTGCGGCGGAGATCTGCAGCGATTGAGGAAAGCGGTTGGCGAGCCGCCGGCGCCCGAGCGGATCGAGGAGGTCGATCTTGTTGAGCACGAGCTCGATCGGAAGCTCGTCGACACCGATCTCGGCGAGCACCGTATCGACTGCTGCGATCTGCTCGAGCATGCGATCCTCGGGCAGCGACGCGTCCACGACATGAAGGACGAGATCCGCCACCAGCGTCTCCTCGAGCGTCGACGCGAATCCTTCGACGAGCTGCGTCGGCAGACGGCGGATGAACCCGACGGTGTCGGTGACGAGATACCGCTTGCCGTCGTGGTCGAAGCCGCGCGTCGTCGGGTCCAATGTCTCGAACAGTCGGTTCTCGACCGATACCTCGGCGCCCGTGAGTGCATTCAGCAGCGTCGACTTGCCGACGTTCGTGTAGCCGGCGAGCGCGACGGTCGGCGTCTCGGAGCGCTTGCGCTCCTTGCGCCGCACCGCCCGCTGGCTGCGAAGCGCACGCAGCCGCTCCTTGAGCTGTGAGACCCGGCGACGGGCAAGGCGGCGGTCGGTTTCGAGCTGCGACTCGCCCGGGCCGCGCGTCCCGACGCCGCCGCCGAGGCGCTCGAGGTGCTTCCACATGCCGCGCATGCGCGGGAGGCTGTATTCGAGCAGGGCCAGCTCGACCTGCAGCTTGCCTTCGGCGCTGACGGCATGCTGAGCGAAGATGTCGAGAATGAGCAGGGTGCGGTCGACGACGCGCGCGTCGAGCGCGTTCTCCAGCACACGCTGCTGTGTCGGCTCGAGCTCGTCGTCGACGAGCAGCACGTCCGCGCCCGAGTCACTGAACGCCTGCTTCAGCTCGTCGAGCTTGCCCTTGCCGACGTACGTGCGCCGGTCAGGCTGCCCGCGCTGCTGCACCATCTCCGCGACGGGCTCGACACCCGCGGTGCGTGCGAGCTCACGGAGCTCCCCCAGCTCTTCGTCAGCATCGACGCCCCGCTGCAGGACTGCGAGGAGGAACCCGCGCTCGGGCTCTGCGCCCGGCAGCGGGTCGGGTTGACGCGTCGTCACGTGGCCAGTATGCCGGTACGCTCGCGCGATGGCACCTCTCGCAGACCGACTCGCCGCGCGCACGCTGGAGCTCGTCGACATCCCGTCCGAAAGCCTGCACGAAGCGGCGGTGCGGGAGCACCTCGTCGACCTCGTCCCAGCCGCCTTTGCGGCCGAGTATGCGGCGGAGGATGCGTTCCTGTTCGCGCGCGAACGGCGGGCCGGCGTCCCGCTGGTGCTCCTCGTCGGGCACTACGACACGGTCCCCGCCCAGGCCAACGTGCCGGGCAGGATCGAGGCGGGATCGGTGCATGGATGCGGCGCCTCCGACATGAAGGGCGGTGTGGCAGTCGCGCTCGAGCTCGTGCGCGAGCTCGCCACCGAACCGCCCGGGTCCGTGGACGTTGGTCTGCTGCTGTTCGGCAAGGAGGAGCTGCCCGCCCAGTTCAGCCCGCTGCCGCACCTGTTCGAGCATTCGAGCCTCGTCGGGCAGGCGGATCTGGCGATCCTGCTCGAGCCCACAGATCTGACGATTCAGGCGGGGTGCCTGGGAAACATGAACGCGCAAATCACCTTCACCGGCGTCAGCGGCCACTCTGCGCGCCCCTGGACGGCCGAGAACGCGATCACGAAGGCAATCGAGGGCCTGCGGCCGCTCACCGCACTCGAACGGCGAGAAGCCGTCGTGGGCGGTCTCGCGTTCTATGAGGTTTTGACGATCACACGGCTCGAGGCGGGGATTGCCGACAACGTCGTCCCGGACCGTGCGACGGCCACGATCAACTTTCGCTATGCGCCCGACCGCTCCCCCGACAGCGCCGAGTCGTATGTGCGCTCGCTGACCCCGGCCGGGGCGACGGTGGAGATCGTCGGCGACAATCCACCCGCCGCCGTCATCACGGACACACCGCTCGTCCGCGCGCTTCGAGATGCCGGCGGCCTCACGTTCGAGCCGAAGCAGGCGTGGACGAACGTCGCGGACTTCACGTCACGCGGCATCGATGCGGTCAACTTCGGACCCGGGGCCACGCGCTACGCGCACCGACGCGACGAGCTGATCGAGATCGACGCGCTGGAGCGGGCCTACATGACGTTGCGCAGCTTCCTGGCCGGGTAGCGTCCCGCCGTGGCCGTCTCCCCGATTCTTCGTGCGCAGGCGACATATCCGTTCGTCCGCCTCAACGATGCGGCAGCGAAGCGGCGTGCGCAGGGCCTCGAGGTGCTCGACTTCGGCACAGGCGACCCCCGCGAGCCGACCGACCCGCGCATCATCGCGGCCCTGAGAGACGGGGTGCGGGAGCGGATGGGCTATCCGGCCGCGGTCGGGCTGCCGGAGTTGCGGCAGGCGATTGCGGCATGGTGCGGCCGCCGCTTCGGAGCCGCCGTCGACGCCGAGCGTCACGTGATTCCGACACTCGGCTCGAAGGAGGCGATCTTCTCGTTCGCCCAGGTCGTGCTCGACCTTCAGGGCGGCCGCGACACCGTGATCGTGACCGAGCCGGGCTACCCGGTGCCGGAGCGGGGCGCCGAGCTCGCCGGCGCCCGCGTGATTGCGGTGCCGCTGCGCGAGACGGAAGCGTTTCTCCCCGACCTCGACGCAGTCCCGGAAAAGACCTGGGCTCGCACGGCGCTCCTGTGGCTCAACTACCCGAACAACCCGACCGGAGCGGTAGCGCCGCTCTCGTTCTACGCACAGGCAGCCGGCATCGCACGCCGGCACGGATTCGTGCTCGCCTCCGACGAGGCGTACACGGAGCTCTGGTTCGACGAGCCGCCTGGCTCGGCGCTGCAGCTGCCCGACTGGACGAACATCGCCGTCTTCAACACCCTCTCGAAGCGCTCGTCGATGACCGGCTATCGCTCCGGCTTCGTTGCCGGCGATCCGGAGCTGATCGCGGCACTGCGGCAATTCCGGCCCAACGTCGGCACGGCTCCACAGGAGTTCGTCCAGCGGGCTTCCGTGGTCGCCTGGGACGACGAGCAGCACGTCGAGCGCGCCCGCGAGGCGTATGGGCGCAAGCGCCGGCTCTTCCTCGACCTGTTCGGACGCGTTGGACTTCGGAACGCCGGCGGTGCCACGACGATGTATCTCTGGGTCGCGGTGCCCGGCGACGAGACGTCGGAATCGTTTGCCACGCACCTGCTCGAGCACGGAGTGCTCGTGACGCCGGGATCGTTCCTGGGCCCTTCGGGTGCGGGCTACATCCGGTTCGCGCTCGTGCCGACCGAAGAGGAATGCGCCCGGGCGATCGCGCTTCTGGAGGCGCTGCTCTAGATCCGTCTCGGCCGAACCGGAGAGTCTGTCCGGCGCGAACGATCTGCAGAAAAGCCACGACGCCGTGAGGTCTTCGCGCTCCGCAGGGTCGGATGCGCGACAATCGCCCCGTGGACATTGCATCGCGGATCGACGAGCTCTGGGCCTCTGGTGAGATCGAGGCGGCGCCCATCGAGGAGGCGATCCGCCTGCTCGATGCCGGCGAGATCCGCGTCGCCGAGCCCGTTGCCGGCGGCTGGCAGGTGAACGAGTGGGTGAAGAAGGCGATCCTCCTCTACTTCCGGCTGCGCAAGGTCGAGCCGATGGAGGTCGGCGGCCTGCATTTCCTCGACAAGATCCCGGTCAAGTCCGACTATGCCGACCGCGGTGTGCGCGTCGTCCCGCCAGGAGTCGCGCGCTACGGCTCATTCCTCTCCGAGGGGTGCGTGCTCATGCCGGGGTACGTCAACATCGGCGCCTGGGTAGGCCCGCGCACGATGGTCGACACGTGGGCGACTGTCGGCTCGTGCGCCCAGATCGGCGCCGACGTGCATCTCGCCGGCGGCGTCGGCATCGGCGGGGTGCTCGAGCCGCCGCAGGCGGCGCCGGTGATCGTCGAGGACGGCGCCTTCATCGGCTCCCGCGCCGTCGTCGTCGAAGGCGTGCGCATCGGCGCCGGTGCGGTGATCGCGCCCAACGTCGTGCTGGCGGCCTCGATACCCATCATCGACGTCACAGGACCGAAGCCTGTCGAGCTCCGAGGCGAGGTGCCACCGCGCAAGGTCGTGCTCCCGGGCGTACGGGCAAAGGAGTTTCCCGCCGGGTCGTACAGCCTCCCTTGCGCGCTGATCGTCGGCGATCGCAGCGCCTCGACCGACCTGAAGACGTCGTTGAACGACGTGCTGCGCGAATTCGGCATCGCGGTCTAGATCCACGCCAAGGATCTGTCAGAGGGGCGTTGTGCCGCGGTACATCTCCTCGGCGGGCCCGGTCAGGGAGGCGCGACCGTTCGCGACTTCGACGACGAGGTCCCCGCCGGGCAGATGCACGATGACAGGGCTTTCGCACCAGCCGCGCGCGACGGAGACGGCAGCGGCGGCCACGGACGACGATCCGGATGCAGTCGTCTCCCCCGCTCCACGCTCCCACACGAGGACGCTGAGATCGTGGCTCCCGTCGACGTGGACGAGTTGTACGTTCGTGCGCTGCGGGAACCGCGGATGCGTCTCCACGAGCGGGCCGATCCGCAACAGGTCGCTCCGCTCCAGCGTGTCGCGCCGGATTACCGCATGTGGGTTGCCGACCACTGCGCTCGTCAACTCGATCGTCTCGCCGGCGTCGATCGCCTCGGGCTCGCCGACGGAGACTTCTCCCATGTCCGTGAACGTGTCCAGCCCGTCCAGCATACGCGCCTCGATCTCGCGGTCCGCGGTGACGATCGTGACGTCGCGCTCGCCGGTGGCGGCGGCGAGCCAGCGCGCGGCTATGCGTACCCCGTTGCCCGACATCTCGGCGACCGAGCCGTCGGGGTTCCAGATCACGATCTCGGCTCGACGATCGTCATGACCGACGATCTCGAGGACGCCGTCGGAGCCGATGCCGCTCGCGAAGTCGCAGAGACGGCGCACGCGCTCGGCGGTCAGCTCCCCCGCCTCCGGCTGCTCGAGGACGAGGTAGCTGTTACCGAGCGCCTGCCACTTAGAGAAACGCACGGCGACGGGTATCGGTGGCTGGAGGCATCCCGGGCAAGCCTACGCCGGTGTGCATTCGAGTACGCACGCGAGCGTGATCGTACGGACGGCAAATGCCCGTCGGAACGGCTGGGTGAGATCCATGCCGGCGGAGAGAGGCCGATCTGCACGGTCGGCCTCTCTCCGCCGGGTGTGCTAGACGGGGCGGGCGCGGTTTCGCCGTGTGGCAAACCCTGCTCCCACGATCAGCAGGCCGGCCAAGGCGAGTCCACCACCCACCGCTCCAGCTGTCGCCGCGTCGATCGAGGGGACGTCGAACCCGGAACCGCTGTCACCGACGGGAGCCGCCGGTGCCTCGATACCGCGAGCGGCGAGCGTCGCCTCGTCGTGGAGGGCAGGAGCGGTTTGTAGTTCGATCCCGCGAGCGGCAAGGGCGACCTCGTCGTGAACGGCAGGAACCGCCTGCACCTCGATGCCGCGGTCAGCCAGCGACGCCTCGTCATGCACGGCACCAACCGCCTGCACCCCGATGCCGCGGTCAGCCAGCGACGCCTCGTCGTGCCCAACCGTCGCGGCGCTTTCGCGAGCCACGGCTCGATCGAATGCGTCGGGTGCGGAAACTTCGCCGCGAGCTGCCGCTCGCTCGAACGCGTCGGCCGGAACGCTGCGGGTCACCGCACGCTCGAACGCGTCGGGAGCAGCCGCCACTGCCGTCTGCGAAAGCGTCGTCACCCCCGTCGTCGTCGGGCCGGACCCGTCGTCGTACATCGGCATGCCAGATGCCGCCGATGCGCCCACCGCAGCAGCAGCTGCAACGGTAAGGACCAAAGCGGTCTCACGAAGACCGTGACCCTCGAACTCAGGCTCGTCGAGGACTCGCCCGAGCTCATCCCGATCGAACGAGAATGTCAACGACTCCGACTCCGAGTCAGCCAGCAACGACTCAAGATCGGCACGATCCCAGGCCACCGTGACCGTCCCGCTCGCACTCCCCGCCCCCTCGTGTACCGGCCACAGCACGTCGAGGATCAGATCCAGCGGCTGATCAGACCCCAGCGCCTCCTCGATCTCGCCGCGCGAGATCTCCGCAGTCACACCATTCGGGCGCGCATCGATCATCTCGCGCCTCCCGACAAGCATCGCCGTCGCGCTTGCCGAACCCATAAGAACTCCTCCCTGTGGGCGCCCGGGGTGGGCGCGCTCACTCCTCTAGACGCGGAACGATGACAAAATCTTCCAGGGTTTGCCGGGTGGCCCCGAACCCCGGGCATGGACCGCGATGCATGGACCCGCGTTGGCAGGGTCCCGGTCGTGCGGGGCACCCACGTGTGCGAGGTTCGTTTGGACGAGGTGTTGGAACAACGAACTTTGCGCACAATGCGAATTTCCGAGCTGCCGCGCAGCAAACGTCGGAATTGCAGGCGCGACTGCCGAGATATTCTCACTCGCGCGAGCAGCTCGTCGGTGACGTGAGACACCGTTCACCAGCCGGGTTCAGCAAAGCGGGCGCACCCGGGTGAACGCTCACGCCGACCGATCGAAGCCGAAGACATTTCGAGGCGGATCGTGGGGGTGAGTGCCATGCACAGGACGACGAACAGAACGACGAGGCGCAGCGCACTCGGCCGGCTGGCGATTGCTCTTGGTGGCGCAGTCGGCATCGGCGGGGGTGCGACCGCTGTCGCGAAGGCGCAAACCACGGGTGACCCGGCCATCGAGCCGCGCAAGGCGCATGCGATCACGCTCCACGCGAGGGAGCTCCGCACAGCGCCGCTCCATCGCGACCCTCGCTCGGTGGAGGCGACCGACGACGCCCCGTTCGGCGAGCTGCTCGATCAGCGGCACCGTCCGGTCGGCACATTCCGTGCCGTCGTGCTGCCGGCCGGTGGCTCGTTGCACACGTTCAAGCTGCCCGGCGGCGAGCTCTTTGGCATCGGCGCCGGTGGGTTGGAGGGAACCGCGCACGCCATCGTCGGGGGCACGGGCCGCTTCGCCGGGGCCGCAGGCAGCTACTCGGTGACGCCGGCATCGCGCCTGCCGGGCCGCTCGGTCACGTTCTCGTTCACCCTGACCGCTCTGGAGGCATAGCGCATGGCTGTTGACTACTTCCTCAAGATCGACGGCATCCAAGGCGAGAGCCTCGATGCCAAGCACCCGGGTGAGATCGAGATCGAGTCCTTCAGCTGGGGTCTCACGCAAACCGGGGGCAACTCCGCCGGGGGCGGAGGAGGAGCCGGCAAGGCCCAGTTCCGCGACGTCAGCTTCGTCGCATTGATCACCAAGGCGTCACCGCTGCTGTTCCTCGGATGCGCCTCCGGCAACCATTTCAAGTCGAGTGTGCTCACCGTTCGCAAGCCCGGTGAGAGCCAGGCCGAGTTCTACACCCTGACGTTCGAGGACGTCGTCATCTCGAGCTACCAACAGGGAAGTAGCCAGGCACCCGGCGCGAGTCAGGCACCGGGCGGTGTTCAGGGCGACGTGCCCGTCGACCAGTTCAGCTTCAACTTCTCGAAGATCGAGGTCGTCTACCGGCCGCAGAGGGCCGACGGAGCACTCGACGCGCCGGTGCGAGCCGGCTGGGACGTCAAGAACAACGCCGCAACGCCCCCGCCCCCGTAACGACTCTCCTCCGGCAGCAAGCTATTTCGGCACGTGGCGACCGATCCGGTCGAAAATCTCGGCTGCCACCTCGTCCGGGGTTCGGGTCGCGTCGACGCCAACGAGGCCCGGGATGCGTCGCATCCACTTCCGCTGGTATGCGGCGTAGCGGCGCGTGCGGACGACGATCCGCTCGCGCGCCTCGAGCTCCGGTAGGTCGACGATCTCCCGCAGCCCGAGCGCCTTCTCGGCCGTACGCGACACGGGACCCTCAAGTGCCCTGCGCACCTCGTCGACGACTCCGGCCGCGAACATCGTCTCGGCCCGCGCGCGGATCCGTCGTGCGAGCTCCGCGGGCGGCACGTCGAGCCCCACGATCAGCGTCGGGCGCCTCGTCGCCCCCGACCACAGCCGGTCCTCCGTGGGCACGAGCGACGAGCCGCTCTGCGCCAGCTCCAGCGCCCGCACGACACGCCGGCGGTCATTGCGGTGCACGACGTCCGCTGCGGCAGGGTCGAGCTTGCGCAGCTGCGCATGGGCAAGGGCCGGATCCGAGTCATATGCCGCTTCCGCCCGGCGGCGCACATCGAGAGCAGGCTTCGGCGGCAGTTCGAGCTCCGCGATCGCCGCGCGGAGGTAGAGACCGGTCCCTCCCGCCACGATTGCCACGCCTGCCCGGTCGACGAGCTCGTCGATCGCTTGTCGCGCCAGCGGCGCGTACGCACCAACGGACATCTCCGTCGCCAACGAGCAGATGCCAACGAGCCGGGTCGGGCGCCTGGGCTGGTTCGTGAGTATCGGCAGCCCCGAGTACACCTGCATCGCGTCGCAGGAGACGACCTCCGTCCGCAGCCGGTCGGCGAGAGCCTCGGCCACCCCGGACTTCCCGGACGCGGTGGGACCGAAGATCGCGATCACCTCCGGCGAGGTCACGGCCGGCGCATGAATCAGGCAGTGACGGCGACCGCTGTCCGGCCACGCAGCGTCGTCGACGTGGAGCCTTCGATCACGACGTCGACCAGATCGCCTGCCGCCGCCGACCCGGCGAAGTTGACGGTGGTGTTGCGCCGGGTGCGACCGCGCAGCACGGAGGGGTCGGTGCGGCTCGGCCCCTCGACGAGCACCTCTTCGATGCGTCCGACCCGCTCTGCGTTCCGCTCCGCGGCGATGCGCTGCACCACCTCGACGAGCCGCTCCAGCCGCTCGTGCTTCACCGCCTCCGGCACCTGATCGGGAAGCGCGGCCGCGTCGGTTCCCTGCCGCGGCGAATAGATGAACGTGAACGCACTGTCGTACCGGACCCGCTCGATCACGTCGAGCGTCTGCTGGAAGTCCTCTTCGGTCTCGCCGGGGAAGCCGACAATGACGTCGGTGCCGAGCGCGACGTCCGGGATCGCGTCGCGGAGGCGGTCGGCGAGCTTCAGGTAGCGCTCCTGCGAGTAGGTGCGCCGCATGGCCTTGAGAATGCGGGTGGAGCCGGACTGCAGCGGCAGATGGACGTGCTCGCACACGCTCTCGCACTCCGCTATGGCTGCGATCACGGGCTCGCGGAAATCCTTCGGGTGCGGGCTCGTGAATCTGATCCGCGCGATCCCGTCGACGGCGTCGCAGGCGCGCAGCAGCTCGCCGAACTCGGTGCGAAGGTCGGGCGCCAGATCGCGGCCCCACGAGTTGACGTTCTGACCGAGCAGCGTGATCTCGCGGACGCCGTCCTGGGCAAGACGGGTCGCCTCGGCCACGATGTCTCCGGGCCGGCGGCTCTGCTCGCGGCCTCGTACCGACGGAACGATGCAATACGAGCAGGTCGAGTTACATCCCATCGACACCTGCACCCACGCCTGCGTGGGGCGCTCGCGGTGCTGTGGCAGATGACCGGCGAAGTGCTCGTGGGTACCGAACCGTCCCCGCTCGACGCCGGTACCGCCGGCGCCGATCCATTCGCCGAGGTGAGGGATCGACCCAGGGCCGAACGCCACGTCGACGAACGGGTACAAGTCGAAGATTCGCTCCTGCTGCGCTTCGGCGTAGCAGCCGCCGACGGCGACCACGAGGTCCGGATTCTGCCTCTTGCGGGCGCCCGCGTCGCCCAGATACGCGGCGAGCTTGGTATCGGGCTTCTCACGAATCGTGCACGTGTTGAAGACGACCACGTCGGCGTCCTCGGGCGCCACGGCCTCACCGAGACCGATCGACTCGAGCATCCCTTTGATGCGCTCCGAATCGTGGCTGTTCATCTGGCAGCCGAACGTCGTCACGTGATAGCGCAGCATCGAACGGCCATTGTAGGGACGAAGCCCGTCGAGCCTGCGGAATACGAAAGCCGGTGAACAACGCCCGGGAGGGGCTATGGGTAGGCGATCAGCTCGAGCAGGGTGCCGTCCGGGTCGCGGAAATAGACGCTCGTGCCCTCGCCTCCCGCTCCGCGGCGCCCGATCGGGCCCAGCTCCACGGTCACACCGTGGGCGACGAGATGGGCGGCCGCCTCGTCCCCCGTGCCTTCCCAACGAAAGCAGAGATCGCTGTTTCCCGGTACGACGGGACGCTCGGCGCGCGGGTGCGGTGTCGCGCCGGGCCCGTGCACGTTCAGCTGCTGCTCGCCGAAGCGATACGCCCAACGGCCCTTGTCGAGCTCGTACAATTCGGCGCCGAGCACATCGCAGTAGAAGGCGTTCGACCGCTCCCAGTCGCTGACCGCAATCACGGTGTGGTCGAGTCGCAGGCGCACGTTCTCGCTCATTTCGCTACGTCGACCGCCCGCGACTCCCGGATCACGATCACCTTCACCTGACCCGGGTACTCGAGCTGATCCTCGATCTCGCGCGCGATCTCGTGCGCCAGGAGCACGGCCGCGTCGTCGTCGATCTCGCTCGGCTCTACGATCACGCGAATCTCGCGACCCGCCTGCAGGGCATAGGCCTTCGCGACGCCGGGCTTGCCGGCTGCGATCTCCTCGAGCGATGCCAGCCTCTTGATGTAGTGCTCCAGGCTCTCGCCGCGGGCCCCCGGGCGTGACGCCGAGATCGCGTCCGCCGAGATGAGCAGCACGGCTTCGACCGTTTGCGGCTGCACTTCGTAGTGATGAGCCTCGACTGCGTGGATGACACCGTCAGGCTCGCCGTATCGCCGCGCGAGCTGGGCGGAAACGGCCGCGTGCGAGCCTTCGACCTCGTGCGTCATCGCCTTGCCGAGGTCGTGCAGGAGCGCTGCCCGCTTCGCCGTCTTCACCGAGGCGCCGAGCTCGGAGGCCATGATCCCGGTCAGGTGCACGACCTCGAGCGTGTGCTTGAGCACGTTCTGCCCGTAGCTCGTCCGGTAGCGCAAGCGCCCGAGCACCTTGACGAGCTCCTCGTGAAACTCGCCGCAATTGGCCTCGAAGACCGCCTGCTGCCCGGCCTGCAGGACGTGCTCCTCGAGCTCGGCCTTGGACTGGTAGTACATCTCCTCGATCCGGGCTGGGTGGATCCGCCCGTCTTCGATCAACTTCTCGAGCGTCATGCGGGCGACCTCACGCCGCAGGCCGTCGAACGACGACAGCACGACTGCGTGCGGCGTGTCGTCGATGATGAAGTCGACCCCGGTGAGATGTTCGAGCGCTCGGATGTTGCGACCCTCGCGCCCGATGATCCGTCCCTTCATGTCGTCAGACGCGAGTGCGACGACGCTGACCGTCGTCTCGGCCGTGTGGCTTGCCGCGACGCGCTGGAGCGCGTCGGCGACGAGCGCGCGGGCACGACGCTTGGCATCAGCCCGCGCCTCTTCCTCCATCTGCCGCACGTTGCGGGCGAGCTCGTGGCGCACGAGATCCTCGGAGCGCTCGAGCACCTGCTGCTTCGCCTCGTTCAGCGTCAAGCCGGAGGCCCGCTGCAGCTCTTGCAGAATCTCGTCCTTGGCCACTTTGAGCTCGTCCTGCATGACCTTCAGGTGCGTCTCCCGGTCGGCGATTCCCTGCTCGCGCCGGGTCAGCTCGATCAGCTTCCCCTCGGCCTCGGTCGCCCGCTGCGCGGCGCGCTCGTCGACTTTCGCGATCTGCACTCGCCGATCCTGAATCTCTGCTTCGATCTCGGCGCGCAGCTTGACTGCATGCTCCCGCGCCTCGATCTGCACCTCGCGCCGGGTGGTCTCGGACTCGCGCTCGGCCTCGAGCAGGATGGCGCGGCGCTTGTCCTCTGCGAGCCGCAGGCGGGAGGCGCTCACCGTGCGCAGCCAGACCCACGTGCCGACGGCTCCGGCGATGATTCCGACCAGCAGCGCGATGACCGTGAGCATGCCCGCTCCTCCGAAAGGATCGATTGCCCGCGGTCGAGACCGCGGGTGCTCACATCCGGCATCCGCCCCCAGGGCGGCAATTCCGGTTCACCGGCGATACCGCGTGCGTTTCTAGACCTGTGCGCCCTCCGGGGCGATACGGCTAGGCCGCAGGTCGAGAGGATCGAAGGACGAGGAAATGGTCACGTGATCAGCCGTTTTTCGGAAATGCGCTCTGTGCAGGAGAAATGTCAGATGAAGCTCTCGTATCCTAGCGTTCCGTCGTCCAGGTGTGCAACGAAGGGCTCCAGCGCCGCTTCGGAAAAGCCTTTCGCGCCGAGCATGCGCAGTGTTCGCACCGAGGCGCCGCGAGCGGCGACGATCCGTGCGGCGCGATCGGCCTCCGGCTCGAGCGCTTCGAGCACGTCGGCAAGAACGTCGGGGGCTATGCCGCGCCGCTCGAGATCGTCGGCGATCAGAAGATCGCCGGATCCCCTCTCGGCGAGCTGGGCGGCGCGGGCGGCCGCGAAGCGCGCGTCACTCACGAGGCCTGCGCGGTCGAGCACCGCGAGCGTCCTGTCGCGGTCTGCAGGAGCGACACCCCGCTGCGAGAGCCGCTGCTCGAGCTCGGCGGTCGTGTGATCGCGGCGACCGAGTGTGCGTAGGGCGAGATCGAGTGCCTGTTGCCGGCGCAGCTCGCGGCCGACAGTGCGTGCCCGCGAGCGATCGAGCGGCTTGCCGACGGCGAGAGCGGCGCGATGCACGGCCTGGGCCGGGATCACACGCCAGCGCTCGCCATCGAGGTCGACCTCGACCCATCCCTCCCGGCACGCGCGGAGCGCGGTCACGGTCGGGCGGGGAGCCTGCGCGCGTCGCGCCTCAGGCTTCGACAGCGACTTCGACCTCCACGGTCGCCTCGTTCGTGTCCTCGTCCAGGGGCTCGTCCTCGATCGGTGTCACCTCGGCCGCAGCGGCATCGACCGCCGGCAGCAGTCGCGCCGAGACGATCTGGCCCTCGGTCGCCTCGGCCTGGATGCGAGCGAGCATCTGCTGCACGACGTCCGGATGCTCGCGGAGGAACGCGCCCGCATTCTGGCGCCCCTGACCGAGCCGCTCGTCGCCGAAGCTGAAGTACGAGCCCGACTTCTGCACGACCTTCTTCTCGATGCCGACGTCGAGCACGCTTCCCTCCCAGGAGATGCCCGAGCCGTAGATGATGTCGAACTCCGCCTGCTTGAACGGCGGCGCGACCTTGTTCTTCACGACTTTCACGCGCACCCGGTTGCCGTAGGCCTCCGCCCCGTCCTTGAGCGTCTCGATGCGCCGGATGTCGAGCCGTACGGAAGCGTAGAACTTGAGCGCCCGGCCGCCCGGCGTCGTCTCCGGCGAGCCGAACATGACGCCGATCTTCTCGCGCAGCTGGTTTGTGAACAGGCAGATCGTGTCGGTGCGGTTCAGCGTGCCGGCGAGCTTACGCAGCGCCTGGCTCATCAGCCGCGCCTGCAGGCCGACGTGCGTGTCGCCCATCTCGCCCTCGATCTCGGCCTTCGGCGTCAGTGCCGCGACGGAGTCGACCGCGACGATGTCGACCGCGCCGGAGCGGACGAGCAGCTCGCAGATCTCGAGCGCCTGCTCCCCCGTGTCGGGCTGCGAGACGAGAAGGTCGTCGATGTTGACGCCGATATGACGTGCGTACTGCGGGTCCATCGAGTGCTCCGCGTCGATGAAGGCGCAGATGCCGCCGCGGCGCTGCGCCTCGGCGATCACGTGGTAGACGAGGGTCGTCTTGCCGGACGACTCGGGGCCGAACACCTCGATCACGCGTCCGCGCGGGAGGCCGCCGATGCCGAGTGCCATATCGAGCGAGAGCGATCCCGTCGAGATGGCCGCGACCGAGACCTGCGCCTGGTCGCTCATGCGCATGACCGAGCCTTTGCCGAACTGTCGCTCGATCTGGCCGAGCGCGACGTCGAGCGCTTCCTCGCGGTTCATCCGTTCATCCTCCTCGTCATGCCGTGATCGTTCCGAGCTGATAGGTAAGCACGCCGGTCGGACGGAATGCAAACACACGTTCGCCTCTCACCCGGCCCGGCGGACCGTCCACCCGAGGCTAGCGCGTGCGGCGTGACCCGTCTGTCGCGGATGTGCGACGGATCAGTGTCAACGGGGTTCGAGCAGCCGGCGCACGAGATGCAATGCAGACACCGCCGAGCGGGCGCGAATCCACTCGCGATCGCCGGGCAGCTCGAAGCGCAGCGCCTCGTCGCCTTCAGGGCCGGAGGCATGGAAGAACACGAGACCCACAGGCTTGTCCGGGCTCCCGCCCGCCGGTCCCGCGATCCCCGTCACCGACACCGCGACATCGACGCCGAGCCGCTCACGTGCACCGTGGGCCATCGCTTCAGCCGCCTCCGCCGAGACCGCACCGTGTACGGCGAGGATCTCGTCCGGTACGCCCAGCTGGTTCTCCTTCACCTGGTCCGCGTAGGCGACGATGCCACCGCGGAAGACGTCACTCGAGCCGGGGATCGCCGTGAGCCGGGCGGCGACGAGGCCGCCCGTGCATGACTCCGCCGTGCCGAGGGTGAGGCCGCGGCTACGACAGAGATCGAGCACGAGCTCCTGCACGGTGCTCTCGTCCCGCGCGAACAGGTAGCGCTCGAGCGGCACGGCGAGGGCGTCGGCGAGCTCGTCCGCGCGGTGTTCGGAGCCGGGCTCGACGATCAGATCGACGTGGATCTCGAAGTCCCGCGCGCAGATCGTGGCCTCCACCCCGTCGCCGTCGCCGCCCGCATCTGCAAGGGCCTGCGCGATGGCCGACTCGCTCGCGCCGTAGAAGCGAAGCACGCGCCGGCCCGGCTGTTCCGTCCGCGCAAGCACCCGTTGCAGCGCGTCGGACTCGACGGCCCCGGGCCACAGCCGCCTCAGCTCTGCAGGAGGTCCGGGCAAGACGACGACGACACACGATCCGATGTCGAGCACGACTCCAGGCGCCGTGCCGGCGAGCCCGAGCGAAACCGCGCCCTCGGGCAGCGTCGCCTGTTTTGTGACTCCCGTCGCAAAGTCGGCATACGGACGGCCAAGGCGCTCGGCGACCATGCGCGAGACCTGCTCGATCTGCGCCTCCAGGTGCGGGTCGACGTGCAACGCGCGGCCCGTCGCCTTTGCGACGAGCTCGATCGTGCGATCGTCGTGCGTCGGGCCGAGACCTCCCGAAACGAGGCAGACGTCGGCCTGAATTCCCTCCCGGAGCGCCTGCTCGAGCTCGGCGGGATCGTCGCCGACGATGATCACCCGTGTCGGCTGCAGCCCCAGTGAGAGCGCTTCACGGGCATAGAAGGGCCCGTTGAGATCGGTGCGCTCGCCGCGCACGAGCTCGCTGCCCGTGACCACGATCGCGGCACGGGGCCGCGTCAAGATCGGGCCGGCACGATGAGCTCGCCGCTTTTCGGCAGCTGCACGCGCTTGCCGTCGACCCGCACGACGACGTTCCCCGGTGACCGCAGCGAAAGGTAGAGCCTGCGCGGGCCGAAGCGTTGCACCTGGCCCCGCTCCAGCGTTCCCTGGTAGAGCGGCTTTCCTGTGCGGGAGCCGATCCGCACCTCCATGAACGACGCCCCACCGCGTGGCCCGCACCGTCAGATCGTGGACTCGCGCGACCGGTTCCCTGAGCGTGTTGACGCCCTGCACCTTCGGGTCGGTCGGGCCGCCGAACTTCCACGCTGCGATCACGAGCGCGGTCACGATGATGATGGCGCGTCACGGCGACGACGACCAGGCGCGACTCGCGGCGCCCGCGCCGGCGCCGTTGTTGCGGCACGCGCCGCGTGCGCAGCGGGTGATCGTCCTCACCGGCGACGTAGCGGGAGTTGTACTCATCGACGTACAGCTGGCCGTCCATCCCGAGCGCGTCGGCATACGTGCGCAGAAAGCCCTTGATGTAGGTGTGCGCGGGCAGCTGGTCGAACCGCTCTTCCTCGAGGGCGCGAAGGTACTTCGCCCGCACTTTCGTGCGGAATTCCATCTCGTTGAAGTCGAGGCTCTGGCGCATCCGCGCCTCGCGCAGGCTGGAGCCGATGTCGAACACCGCATGGAGTGTAGTCGAGGCACCGGGCTTGCCCCCACCGCAACCCGCCCTTCGCTCGCGTCAGTCGATCGCGAGCAGCAAGCCGTAGACGATGAGCGAGACGGTGGCGCTCGCTCCGAGGCAGATTCCGAGAATGCCGAGCAACCGGCCCACGCGTGCCGCCCGGAGCCCGCCGGCGCGACCGAGCGTGGCCCGATCCCGCTCCACGGCTCGACGTGCGAGCACGAGCGCGACGGCGCCGAGGAGGACGGCGACGGGGATCGCGAAGCCGGCGTGGATCAGCTCGTAGTCAGCGGAATACCGCGTCGCGATCGTCGCGGCGGGCATCGTCAGCGTCGCCAGCAGGCCGGCGACGATCGACCACACGGCACGGGCGTTGCCCGCCGCCGCCCGTTCGCTACTGCTTCTTGTAGGGCTTGCCAACAGCGGCGGGCGGGATCGAGCGGCCGATCACACCGGCGACCGCGATGAGGGTGAGCACGTACGGAAGCGCCTGGAAGAGCACCGACGCAGACTGCGAGTACTCGGGGAGGCGCTGCGCGAGCGCGCTCGAGAAGCCGAACAGGAGACATGCTGCCGCCGCCCCGAACGGCTTCCATTTGCCGAAGATGAGCGCGGCGAGCGCGATGAACCCGCGCCCGGCGGTCATGTTCTCGTTGAACGAGTTCACGAACCCGATCGAAAGGTACGCGCCGCCGCTCGCGGCGAGCATCCCTGAGAGGACGACCGCCGCGTACCGGGTCATGTAGACGTTGATGCCGACCGTGTCTGCAGCCTTCGGGTGCTCTCCCACCGCACGGATCCGGAGTCCGATCGCGGTGCGGAACATCACGACCCAGGACAGGACGATGAGCAGCAAGGCGCCCCAGATCATGAGGTTGAGCTGGCCGAAGATGTCACCGACGAACGGCACGCCGTCGAGAAATGCGAGGTGGACGTCCGGGATGCTCGGAGTCGTCGTCGGCGTGCCGTCCTGCCCGTAGACATCGACGTAGAGATACCCGGTGATGCCGAGCGCGAGGAAGTTGATCGCCGTCCCGGTCACGATCTGGTCTGCGCGCAGGTGGATCGCGAAGAACGCGTGCACAAGTGCAAGCGCGCCTCCGGAGAGGATCCCGATGAGGAGGCCGGCTACCCACGAGCCGGTCTTGTCGGCGGCGAAGATGGCGAAGAACGCGCCCATCAGCATCATGCCCTCGAGACCGATGTTGACCACGCCGGAGCGCTCGGAGAACATGCCGCCGATCGAGGCGAAGATGAGCGGCGTCGCGAAGCGGAGCATCGCCGCGAAGAGCGCCGACCAGACGACGACGGACTCGAGCTTCCCGACCGCGGAGAGCGACGCGAGGTAGGCGAGCCCGAAGCCGAAAACGCCCGAGACGATCGCGAAGACGCCGAAGCGGCGCTCACCTCGGAGCGCGACGCCGAGGCCGAGCGTGATCGCGATCAGCCCCAGCGACGAGGCTCCAGGCCCAGCTGCGCGCAGTCAGCGGCGGCAAGCGCCACCCAGGCGCCGAGCAGGCCGAAACCGATGCCGACCCACGCGACGGCACGCAGGCCATTCGGCAGGCGCGTCGCGAGTGGCTTCCAGCCACGGTGCGGGCGGACGGGCGACGACGCCTCTCCGCCGCTCACAGCGCCGTCTCCTCGATCCCCTTGGCGAGATCGGGCCCGATGTCCGATGGTCTCTCCGGCGGTGGAGCTCGGCGCTTGCGGCCCGGCAGCCGGCCGAGCAGCGACAGCACGATCAGGTCGGCGCCGACGAAGAGCACGATCAGGCCCTGGATCAGGAGCGTCAGGTTCGAGGCGAGCTCGGGCTGGAAGACGGCAGGATCGAGGTTGCGCGTCGACGTTCCGTTCAGGAGCGCGCCGAAGAGCAGCGCCGAGAGACCGACTCCGACGGCGGTGTTGCGGCCGAGCAGTGCCACCGCGATACCGGTGAAGCCGATCGTCGATGCCTGGATGTCGCTCGTCGAGAGGCGGAACTGCCACCCGAGGATGTCGAGCGAGCCGGCGAGGCCGGCGAACGCCCCGGAGATCGCCATCGCGAGGAAGTAGTTTCGCGACACGCTGATGCCGCCGTAGCGGGCGGCCTCGGGGTTGAACCCGACGGCACGCACCCCGTAGCCGAGCGTCGTCCGGTTGAGCATGATCCAGTAGACGACGAGCGCGGCGAGCGCAATGAAGATGCCGATCGAGAGACCCTGGAGGAGCGGGTCGCCCCAGATCACCTTCAGCTTCGCGCTGTCGAGCACGTCGTTCGAGATCGGGACGGACGACTGCGTGTCGTTCTGCAGCGGGCCGCCGAGCCCGAACAGGAACTGCCCCACCCAGATAGCGACCCAGTTCAGCATGATCGTGGTGATCACCTCGTGCGCACCGACGGTCGCTTTCAGCAGGCCCGCGATCCCGGCCCACGCCCCGCCGGCGAGCGCTGCGATCGAGATTGCGAGGACGATGTGCAGCGTCGAGTTCATGCCGTCGAACGAGGATCCGATCCAGACGGCGAAGATCGAGCCGACGAGATACTGGCCCTGCCCTCCGATGTTGAACATCCCGCAGCGGAACGCGAAGGCAACGGCGAGGCCCGTGAGGATGAGCGGCGTCGTGATCAGCAGCGTCTGCTGCAGGTTGAGCGCCGCAAGCGTGCGCTCGTCCGAGGAGATCCACGGAAACAGCCAGTTCAGGCCGGAGCCGTCGAAGATCGCCTGGTAGGTGCGCACCGGGTTCTTGCCGGTCGTGACCAATACGACGATCCCGCCCGCGAGGAACGCGAGCAGCGCTGTCAGCACGGGCGCGAGCGCGCCGCCGGCCCTCTGGGCCAGCGCATAGCGATCCATGAAGGACGGCGCCGGCTCGCGAGGCAGGCCCGCCGGCGGCTCTACCGGCTCGCTCATGCTGCTTCTTCTCCGCGGCCCCCGCCGGTCATCGCGATGCCGAGCTCCTCCTCGGTCGCCGACGGCGGGAACTCCCCGACGATCTGCCCCTCGTACATGACGAGGATGCGGTCTGAAAGCGAGAGGATCTCCTCCAGCTCGAGCGACACGAGCAGCACGCCGCGGCCCTCGTCGCGCTCCTCGACGAGCCGGCGGTGGACGAACTCGATTGCGCCCACATCCAGGCCCCGCGTCGGCTGTGCCGCGATCAGCACCTTCGGATCGCGGTCGATCTCCCGCGCCAGCACCACCTTTTGCTGGTTGCCGCCGGAGAGGCCGCCCGAGGGTGTCTGCGGTCCGCCGCCCCGGACGTCGAACTCCTTGATCAGCCTTCTGGCCTGCTCCACGAGCCTGCCTGGATAGAGCCAGCCGAGCACCGACACGGGCGGCTTGCGGTAGTCGTGCAGCGCGATGTTCTCGGCGATCGAAAACTCGAGCACGAGGCCGCGGCGCTGCCGGTCCTCCGGGATGTGGCCGAGGCCGGCATCGAAGTGGCCGCGCACACTCATGTGCGACACATCCTCGCCCCCGACGACAATGCGTCCGCCGTCGAGCCGGTACAGGCCGGTGAGGGCGTCGATGAGCTCGGTTTGCCCGTTTCCGTCCACCCCTGCGATGCCGACGATCTCGCCGGCGCGCACCTCGAACGAGACGCCGCGGACACGCTCGATGCCACGCTCGTCGTGAACGCGTGCGTCTTCGACTCGTAGCAGCGGCTCGCTCGGGTGCGCCGGTGTCTTGTCGACGCGCAACAGCACGTCCCGGCCGACCATGAGGCGGGCCAGCCCTTGCTCCGTCGCTCCTGCTGCGGGCAGCGTCTCGACCAGCTTGCCGCGGCGCAGCACTGTGATCCGGTCCGCAATCTCGAGCACCTCGTTCAGCTTGTGGCTGATGAAGATGATCGACGTGCCCTGCGCGGTGAGGCTGCGCACGATCTCGAACAGCTCCTGCGCCTCCTGTGGGGTCAGGACCGCAGTCGGCTCGTCGAGGATGAGGATCTCGGCATTCCGGTAGAGCGCCTTCAGGATCTCGACCCGTTGCTGCTGGCCGACGGTGATCCTCTCGATCTTCGCGCGCGGGTCGACGGCGAGCCCGTGTCGCTCGGAGAGCTCGCGCACCCGCGCCTCGGCGGCGCTGACGTCGAGCAAGAGCCCGTCCTTGACGGGCTCGTTTGCGAGCACGATGTTCTCCGCCACGGTCATGACCGGGATCAGCATGAAATGCTGGTGCACCATGCCGACGCCGGCATCGATCGCCGCGCGGGGCGATCCCAGGCGCACGTCCTTCCCGTTGATGCGGATCGTCCCCTCGTCCGGGTGGTACAGCCCGTAGAGGATGTTCATCAGCGTCGACTTGCCGGCGCCGTTCTCTCCGAGCAGGGCATGCACCTCGCCCTTCCGGAGGTCGAAACTGACATCGTCATTGGCCACGACGCCCGGGAACTCCTTGCGGATGTGGCTCATCTCGAGCACGATCGGCGCGGAATCAGCCATCGGAGCGCGATTCTACGGTGTCCAGAGGGCAGTGTGGCGGATAGCGCAGTGCGGCAAGGCACTCCGCCCACGTGGGTGGAATGCGACGGGCGGCCTCCCGGCCGCCCGTCGCACGATCCTGTGAATCGACGCCGCTACTTGACCGGCGGCTTGATCTTGCCGGCCGCGATCGCAGCTGCGACCGAGGTCAGCTTGGCCTTCAGCGTCACGGGCGCCTTCGACGAGATCCGCCCGAAGCCGACACCGCCGTTCTTGACGTTGAAGAGCAGGTCCTTGCCACCGGCGAACTTGCCGTCCTTCTCGGTCGCAGCGGCCTCGAAGACCGCCTTGTCGACCTTCTTCGTCGCGCTCGTGAGGATGAACGAGCCGAGGAACGCCTGGTCGTTGTCGACACCGATACCCCACTTGCCCTTCTCCTTCGCCGCCTGGAGGGCGCCGAGGCCGCAGCCGCCGGCTGCCGCGAAGACGACATCCGAACCGGCCTGGAACTGGTTGAGCGCAAGCTCCTTGCACTTGTCCTGGGCGACGAAGTCCTGCGAGTAGCCGGACAACACCTTCGTGCCGGGCTTCCCCTTGGTCGCACCCGCCTTGTAACCGGCGAGGAAGTGGACGACGGCCGGGACCGACTGGCCTCCGACCGAGCTGACGGTCCCGGTCTTCGAGACCGTTGCCGCAGCGACACCTGCGAGGTACCCCGCCTCCTGCTCCGCGAACACGAGACCGACAGCGTTCTTCGGCTTCCCCTTCAACCCCGCCGCCGGGAAGTCGATGATCGCGAAATGTGTCTTCGGGAACTTCGTCGCCACGGCGGCGAGAGAGTCACCCATGAGGAAGCCGTTCGCGACCACGAGGTTGTACCCCTGACGCGCGGCGGTCGAGATGTTCGGCACGTAGTCTCCGGCCGACTTGGAGATGAACACGCGGCCCTGAATGCCGAGCTGCGACTCCGCCTGCTTGAGGCCCTTGGCGGCAAGAGCGTTGAATCCCTTGTCGTTGAGGCCACCAATGTCAGTGACGACGGCGACCTTGACTGTGGCCTGGCCCTTGGCCGGTTTGGCCGAGCCGACCGATGCGACCGTCAGCGCGAGTACCGCAATGAGTGCGAACGTGACGCCGAGGATCCACTTGCGAATTAGCACATACCCTCCTTGGAACTGATTAGTCGTCTACCCGGCTGTAGGACGGGCGATCGAGCCGGAAGTTGGCGGCTGAAACTACGCCCGAGACCCTCCGCGACGCAAGCGTAACGGCTGGCGGGCCGCTGCGCGACGCCACGAGCGGCGCAGCTCCGCCGTGCCGTCAGTCGCGCGTGACGACGGTGGCGAGCTGTGTCTCCTCGATCAGCACCCGTCGCGGCTTCGAGCCCTCGTAGCCGGAGATGATCCCGCGGCGCTCGAGCATGTCGATGAGGCGTCCCGCACGCGTGTAGCCGACCCTGAGCCGGCGCTGAATCAGCGACACCGACGCGGTCTGCGTCTGCACGACGATCTCGATCGCCTTGTCGAGCAACGGGTCCTCGTCGGGGTCGAAATCGCCGTCGGCGCCGTCCGCCGCCTCGTCCGCGAACGACTCGGGCGCCTCGAGCAGGCTCTCGTCGAGCTGCTGCCCGCGCTGGCGGCGGCATTGCTCGACGATCATCGCGACCTCCTCCTCGGACACGTAGGCGCCCTGGACGCGTTGCATGCGCGAGGTGCCGAGAGGCTTGAAGAGCATGTCGCCCTGGCCGAGCAGGCTCTCGGCGCCCGACGTGTCGAGGATCACGCGCGAGTCAGTCTGGCTCGAGACGGCAAAGGCGATGCGGGAGGGCACGTTCGCCTTGATCATGCCTGTGATCACATCGACCGACGGGCGCTGCGTCGCAAGCACGAGGTGGATGCCGACGGCGCGCGACTTCTGTGCGAGGCGGATGATCGCGTCCTCGACGGCCTGCGGCGACACCATCATCAGGTCGGCGAGCTCGTCGATCACGACGAGCAGGTACGGGAGCGGATCCTCGCCGCGCGCACGGAAGGCGCGGTTCGCCTCGGGCAGGTTACGTGCGCGGATGATCGAGAGCCGCTCGTACCTGCGCTCCATCTCGGCGACGACGTTCTGCAGCACGGCCGACGCTTCCTTCGGGTTCGAGACGACGGGCGTCAGCAGGTGTGGGATCGACTCGTAGTAGTTGAGCTCGATGCGTTTCGGGTCGATCAGGATCATCCGCACCTCCTCCGGCGTCGAGCGCAGGAGGATCGACGTGAGGAGCGCGTTGATACAGCCCGACTTTCCGGAGCCTGTGGTGCCGGCGATCAGCAGATGGGGCATGCGCGCGAGGTCGGTCCAGACGGCGTTGCCCGAGATGTCCTTGCCGAGCCACACGGACAACGGGCTCGCCTGCCCGGGCATGTCGCCGAAGATGTCGCCGAGCGTGACGAGGCGCGGAGACAGGTTCGGTACCTCGACGCCGACCGCCTGCTTGCCTGGGATCGGAGCCAGGATGCGGATCTCCGTGGTCGCGAGCGCGTACGAGAGATCGTCCTTCAGCCCCGCCACCTTGGACACCTTCGTCCCGGGCGCGAGCTGCAGCTCGTAGCGCACGACGCGCGGGCCGGCGATCTGGCCCACGATCGTCGCGTCGACGCCGAAGTGCGAGAGCGTCTGCACGAGCTGGTGCGCCGTGTGCGCGCTGGCTTCCCCGTTGTCACCCTGGACGGCGGCCGACGCCTTCAGCAGCGAGCGCTCGGGAAGGCGGTACTCCGCGGTCGGAGCCGCCTCGAACTCGATCCCGTCGGTCTCGTCTGCCGTCACCTCGTCCGCTTCGTCGAGCCGCGGCAGCACGAGCGCGGGCGGCCCGGTCGAGGCCGGGGTCACACTGACGATATCCGGGTACTTGGCGGCGCCGTCGACGAGCGACAAGGCAGGGCGCTCGGGACGGGTCGGCGGCTCGATGTCGCCGCGACGCTGCCGCTCGGGCAGCTCGAAGCCGTCGAGCGAGCGCCGCGCCGCGCCCCCGGCACGGCGCATCGCGTGACCGGAGCCGCGGAGAATCGCCCCGGCGGAGGCGCCGGTGAAGAGCAGCACGCCGGCGAGAACCAGAGCCACACCGAGGATCAGCGCGCCCGTGTCGCCGATCACGCGGGCCAGCCCGCCTCCGAGGCCCGAGCCCACTGCTCCGCCGTGATCCGTGCCGAGAGCGATCATCAGGCCGACCGCGCTGACCGCGACCCCCGTGCGGAACGGCCGCAGGTTGATGAGCGCGCTGCGGACGAGCATGAGCCCGCCGAGCCCGATCAGGAGCACCGGCAGGACATAGGCGGCGACGCCGAGCGCGTCCTCGAGCCAGCTCGCGATCGTGGCACCCACCGCTCCGCCGTCCCAGCCGAGCCAGACGAGGGTGGCCAGGAAGACTCCGACGGCGGCCATCGCGAGCCCCCAGAGCTCGGGGTGATGGTGCGAGCGGGACTTCCGCGTCCGCTTCCTGACGCGTGCGGGCGTGCGCGGCCTCGGCGCGCGCTTGACAGGCTTTTTCTTCCTGGCTGCCATCCGGACTACCCGCTTCCACGGCGGCGGGACCGTTCCTGCACAGGCAGCCTGCGACGCCCTGGACCCCCCGTATGCTCACCGGGTGCCCATCCTGATCGGCATCGCCCTCGCGGGAGCCCTCGGGGCGGTCGCGCGTTACGGCGTCGACGAGGCGATCGGACGCCACGAATCCTTGTTCCCGTGGGGCATCTTCGTCGTCAACATCACGGGCGCGTTTCTGATCGGGTTCGCCGTCGAGGCGCTCGAACCGCGTTTCGAGGACCAGGCCTGGGTCCGGACCGCCGTGGTGACGGGCTTTCTCGGGGCGTACACGACGTTCTCGACGCTGTCCCTCGACACCTACCGCCTGCTCGACGCCGGCCAGATCGGCCAGGCGCTGGCTAACTCGGTCGGATCGCTCGCCGCCGGTCTCATCGCCGTCTGGCTCGGGCTGAAGCTCGGACGCATCGCCTGAGGACGGCGCACGGACGGGCGCGGCCGGATCTCTACCCCAGTGCGCCGATCCGCTCGATGAGGAGGTCGAAAAAGCCGGCGGTGTCGAGGTCGACACCGACATGGGCATTCGCGGGCCGTTCGGTCCGGCGCCAGAGGTCGACGACGGTGCGGCCGCGACAGAGGTCCGAGACGAGCTCGATTTCGACGTTGCGATCGACGGTCGTCACGAGCTCGGGCCGTACGGCCTGTGCGACCGCCACGGCGTCGTGGATCGGAGCACCGTCCCAGCCGTACGTCTCGCGATGGTAGACAGTGAAGAAGTCGACGAGATCGGCAACGAAGGCCCCGATCTCGCCTGCACTCCGCAGCCGCTCCTGCAACGCCGGGGTCGTTACTGCCCGATGCGTGACGTCGAGACCGATCATGGTGACGTCGAGCTCGGAGCGAAAGACGCGGTCGGCAGCCTCTGGGTCGGCCCAGATGTTGAACTCGGCTGCCGGCGTCATGTTGCCTTCCGCGATCGATCCGCCCATGAGCACGATGCGCTCGATGTTCTCGCCGCCGGTTCGTTCGAGCAGGAGCGCGACGTTCGTGAGCGGACCGACGGGCACGAGCGTCACGGGCACGGCGCTCGCTGCGATTCGCTCCGCCATGAAGTCGACCGCGTGCGGGCTCACGGCATCGCGTACCGGCGGCGGTAGCGAAGGACCGTCGAGCCCGCTCTCGCCGTGGACGTGCGCCGCAACCGTGAGCTCCCGCACGAGCGGCCGCTCGGCGCCGGCTGCGACGGGAATGTCGCTCCGCCGGGCGAGATCCAGGACGCGGAGGGCGTTCGCGGTCGTCTTCACAAGCGTCTGGTTGCCGTGCACGGTCGTCACGCCGAGCAGGTCGAGCTCCGGACTGGCGAGTGCCAGGAGCAGCGCGATCGCGTCGTCGTGGCCGGGATCGCAATCGATGATGACCGGAATGCGGCTGCCCATGACCCCATTATCGCGGGGCGGCAGGGTGCTTGTGACACTGTGTCACGAGCGCAGGACGGCGTCGATCTCCGCGGTCGTGGGAAGCGATGGCTGCGCGCCGAAGCGGGAGGCGGCCAGAGCACCGGCCGCACACGCGCGGCGCAGCGCCTCGTCGTGCTCGCGCCCCTCCAGCAACGAGACGAGCAGGCACGCAGTGAAGGCGTCACCCGCCGCCGTTCCGTCCACCGCCGTGACCACGGGCGGCGCCGCTCTCGCCACCTCTTCCCCGTCCTCCAGCAGGATCGCACCCTCGGCCCCGAGCGTGACGGCGACGAGCCCATCGGTGCGCGCGAGCGAATCGAGCTCGAAGCGGTTGACGACGGCGAGGTCAGGATCGACTGAAACGCGACGCGCCGGTGCAGCGTTGAGACAGAATAGGCCGCCGGCCTGCTGCCAGGCCGAGATCACGGCTTCGTCGGGTATCTCCTGCTGGCACAGGACCGCGTCGGCGGGCGGGAGCTCGAAGTCCGTCAGCTCCTCGTTCGCGCCCGGAACGACCACGATCGTCGTCTCACCGGCGGCGTCGACCGTGATCAGCGCCACCCCCGTCGGCGCGTCGACGATGCGCAGGTCGAGCTCGACCCCCGCAGCGCGCAGCCCGGCGAGCGCTTCGTCCGCAAAGACGTCACGCCCGACCGCCGCGACCATCCGCACCGCTGCCCCGAGCCGGGCGCAGGCGACTGCCTGATTGGCTCCCTTGCCGCCCGGGACGCGCTCGAAGGCTACGCCGCCGACAGTCTCGCCGGGACGCGGCAGAACGGGGCAGCTCAGCACGAGGTCGAGGTTGACCGAGCCGACGACGCAGATGCTCGGCGGCCGCGCGGTAGGCGTATCGTCGTCCGCTCGGCTCATGCCCCGGCACCGGTCTCCGGCCCCACGGCAGCGGCGCTAGGCGGCGAGCGCCCGGAGATCGTCCACCGTCGATCCGAGGAGCGTGTCTCTCAGATCGAACAGACCGGCCCACAGCGACGAGCGATCAGGCGCGGTGTCGAGCCGGGCGCAGTCGGCAAGCCCTTCGAGGGCGCGCACCAGCACGGCAAGCTCGAGATAGACGGCGGTGACCCGGTTCGGGCAGGCATGAACGCCTGCACGATCGAGCACGGGCCGCCACTCGACGAGCTCGCCCGCTCCCGGGCCGAGGTACCAGGAGCGTCCCTCGGCTCGCTCGGGCTCGAGCTCGAGCAAGTACTGCGACAACGGATGCTCGAGGCCGGCGATCGCGGTCTCGACGCGGTCGGCTGCGTGCCGCAACGCCGCCTCGCGCTGCCCCGGAGTCGCCGGCTGCGCGTCGCCGCGATTCCAGCGCTCGAGGAGGCGGCAGAACGCGAGTGCCGAGGCCTCGCATGCACGGAGCTGGGCCGTCAGCCGCCGCGCCGTGAGATCGGTCGCAGCGTGCGCGCGGAGCACGTCCGACCAACCCGGTGCCGGCGTCCGGGTCGTCACCGTGTTCTCTCGATCGCCACATACGAATGATCGTTCGACAGCGTCGAAATGTCGACCCGTACATCGTTGCCACGTCCCGGATACGGCGGCGGCATGTCAGACCTCGATCACGACCGGCAGGATCATGGGCCGGCGCCGGGTGCGGTCGTAGATGAGCTGTCCGATTGCGTCGTGCATGTGCTCCTGGAGCAGCTTGATCTCCGTGATCCCGTCCGCCGCCAGCTCCTCGGCGACCCGCTGCGCCTCGTCGCGCATCTCGTCGAGTAGCGTCTCGTCCTGACCGAAGCCACGCGCGATCAGCTCGGGAGGGGCGATCTCGCCGCCGTCCGACAGCGCCACCGTGGTGACCACGATCAGCACGCCGTCCTCGGAGAGGCGGCGCCGGTCGCGCAAGGCAACGTCCTTGACGTCGCCGACGCCGAGCCCGTCGACGAAGGTGACGCCCGAGTCGATCCTGTCGACGATCCGTGCCCCCGCTGGCGTCAGCTCGACGACGGAGCCGTTCTCGGCGATCACGATGCCCTCGGCGGGGATTCCCGCGTCGCGTCCGAGCCTCGCGTGAGCGGCGAGCATGCGGTACTCGCCGTGGATCGGCATCAGCGCCTTCGGGCGCACGAGCGAGAGAAGCGTGCGCATCTCCTCGGAGCACGCGTGCCCGGAGACGTGCACGTTGGCGATCTCCTGGTGCAGGACCTCCGCTCCGGACTTCGCCAGCCGGTTGATCGCGTCATGGACGCGAAGCTCGTTTCCGGGCACCGGCTTTGCCGAGATGATCACGGTGTCGCCTCGCTGGACCGAGACGTTCGCGTGGTCGTCGTACGCGATGCGAGTCAGCGCGGACATCGGCTCGCCCTGGCTGCCGGTGCACATGATCAGCACCTCGGACGGCGGCAGGGCCATCGCCTCCTTCGGCGCCACGATCGCGCTCTCCGGAATATCGATGTAGCCGAGGTTGCGGGCGATGTTCATGTTCTTCCGCATCGAGCGCCCGATCACCGCAACCTTGCGCCCGCTCGCGATCGAGACGTCGGCGGCCTGCTGCAGGCGATGGATGTTGGAGGCGAAGGAAGCGATGAGGATGCGTCCCCGGCGCATCGGGATCAGCTGCTGAAAGGCCTCTCCGACGAGGCGCTCCGACCCTGTCATGCCCGGGCGCTCGGCGTTGGTGGAGTCGGCGAGCATCAGGTCGACGCCGCGGTTTCCGATCTCTGCGAGCTTGCCGACGTCCGTCTTCAGGCCGTCGACCGGCGTATGGTCGAGCTTCCAGTCGCCCGTGTGCAGCACGCGGCCCGCGCTCGTCTCGACAACGATTGCGACGCAGTCGGGGATCGAGTGCGCCATCCGCACGAACTCGAGCCGGAACGGGCCAAGCTGCATGGGCTCGTCGGCAGGGTCGGCCTCACGCAGCGTCGTCGAGGCAGAGAGCCCGTGCTCGTCGAGCTTCGACTTGATCAGGCCGAGGGTGAGCCGCGTCGCAATCACCTCCCCCACCTCGATCTCGCGCAAGACGTAGGGCAGCGCGCCCACGTGGTCCTCGTGCCCGTGCGTGAGCACGATCGCCCGCAGCGGCTTGTCCTCGAGGTAGGAGAAATCGGGCAGTACGAGATCGACGCCGAGGTGCTCGTCGCGCGGGAACGCGAGACCTGCGTCGATGAGGATGCGCTCCTCCCCGACCTCGTAGACGGTCATGTTCTTGCCGACTTCACCGAGCCCGCCGAGCGGAATGATGCGCAGAGCGTCGCTCATGTCATGACCCGCCGGATTCCATCACTCATCGCCGCGCAGTCTACGGGCGGTCGAGCAGGGGTCGCGGAGCCTCCTTCCCGGCCGACCCTCAGAGGCGCCAGGTGTCCGCGGCTCTCAGGCCGCTGCGGTCTGGAGCAGTCCGAGCCGCTCGAGGCAGCTGCGCACAGCAGCTTCCTCCGCCGGCGTCGCATCGACGAGCGGCAGCCGGAGCCCCCCGACCTCGTGCCCGAGGAGGTTGAGGGCCGTCTTGATCGCGATCGGGTTCGTCTGCACGCGCAACAGCTCGATCGCCGGGCGCAGCTCCTCGTCGAGCGCCCGCGCGCCTTCCCGGTCGCCGTCGCGGAAGCGCCGGATCATCTCCTTCACCTGCGGCCCGACGACATGCGTGTGGACACAGATGCCGCCGACGCCGCCCACTTCGAGGAACGGGAAGATGAGGTCGTCATCTCCGGCGTAGAGGTCGAGGTCGCACGCGACCACGTGGCGGGCAGCCTCGAGCGAGGGCTTCGCCTGCTTCACGGCGCGCACGTTGTCGATCCCTGCGAGCGCCTCGATCGTGGCCGGCTCGGCATCGACGACGACGCGGCTCGGGATGTCGTAGAAGACGATCGGCAGGTCGGTCGCGGCGGCGACCGCCTGAACGTGCGCGACGATGCCGCGCTGCGGGGGCTTGTTGTAGTACGGCGTCACGACGAGCATGCCGTCGACACCGATCTCGGCCGCTCGTTCGGTCAGATGGACCGAGTGTGCGGTCGCGTACGTACCCGTCCCGGCCACGACGGCGTGCGTCCCGCCGAGCTCCGCGACGGCGGCCTCGTACAGCTCGAAGCGCTCCCCGTCGGTGAGCGTCGGTGCCTCGCCGGTCGTGCCCGTGACGACGACGCCGTCGGACCCGTTGTCGACGAGCGCGCGGCAGAGCGACCTGAACGACTCGAGGTCGAGTGAGCCGTCGGCGCGGAAGGGCGTCACGACAGCGGTCAGCACTTCGCCGAGCACGCGGCAATTGTACCCCTCGGCCGGGTGAGCTATGGATTGCGCGAGCCGATCCGGCGTGAGACGAATGGGAGGCACGATGCTCAAGGAGTTCAAGGACTTTCTCGTCCGGGGCAACATCGTTGATCTCGCGGTGGCCTTCGTGATGGGGATCGCGTTCGCCGCGGTCGTCAACTCGCTGGTCGGGAACCTCGTGATGCCGATCATCGCTGCGATCATCGGCAAGCCCGACTTCAGCGATCTGACGTTCACGATCAACGAGTCGGTCTTCAGGTACGGCGCCTTCATCACCGACGTGATCCAGTTCGCCGCGATCGCCGCCGCCGTGTTCTTCTTCATCGTCAAGCCGCTGCAGGCGATGAAGAGCCGCTTCAGTGGGCCGGGGGAGGAAGTCGTCTCGGACGAGGAGCGACGCCACCAGGAGCTGCTGGCCGCACTGAGCGCGCGTGGGTAGTCGCAGCTAGGACCCGAGCGGTCTCCGCCGCCGCCGCGAACGTGCGGCGGAGGCCGTCGTCGCGAAAGACGAAGCGCACCTCGTCGAAGAGGTGTGCGTGCCGTGCCGCCTCGGTGACGGCAACCGGAGCGGCCAGTGCAGCCGGGTACCCGTAGATTCCACACGAGACAGCCGGGAAAGCGACCGTCCGCGCGCCGAGCTCCGCCGCGACCTCCAGCGAGCGCCGGTGCGCGGACGCGAGCAGCTCGGGCTCGCCTGCTTTCCCACCGCGCCAGACCGGACCGACGGTGTGGATCACCCAACGCGCCGAGAGCAGGCCACCGGTGGTCGCCTTGGCGTCCCCGGTCTCGCAGCCTCCGAGCAGCCGGCACTCGGCCAGGATTGCCGGCCCGCCCGCCCGATGAATGGCGCCGTCGACGCCGCCGCCGCCGAGCAGGCTGGAGTTGGCCGCGTTGACGATCGCATCGACGCGCGCCTCGGTCAGGTCCCCGAGCACGAACTCGAGCGGCATCAGCCCGGCGAGCGCGCCCCGCGGCCGAGACGCCTCACAGGAGCGCTTCCAGCCCGACGGTGAGGCCGTGTGGGAGGCCGCGCACGCGGTCGAGCGCGAGGAGGACTCCAGGCACGAACGCCTCGCGCGAAGTCGTGTCGTGGCGAATCGTCAGCGTTTCGCCTGGCCCACCGAGGATCACCTCCTGATGCGCGACGAGGCCCGGCAGGCGCACAGAATGGATCGGGATCCCGCCACCCATCCGCTCGGCCGTCGCCCGCGCTGTCCCCGAGGGAGCATCGAGCTTCGTCGCGGCGTGCAGCTCGACGATCTCGGCCTGCGGGTACGAGCGCGCCGCCTCGGCCGCGAACCGCATCATCAGCACGGCGCCGAGCGCAAAGTTCGGGGCGACGAAGCACGGGGCTCCATGCTCGCGCGAGAGCGCATCGAGCCGGGCGAGACCGTCTTCGGTCAAGCCCGTCGTCCCGATCACACATGGAACACCTGCTGCGAGCGCGGCGCCGGCGTTGGCGAGAACGGCATCCGGGGCGGTGAAATCGACGGCGGCGTCATGTCCGGCCGGCTCGACCGGCTCTCCAACCTCGATCCCGGTGACCTCGTGACCCGCATCGCGCAGGGCCGCCAGCATCACCGATCCGACCTTGCCGTCGCGGCCGAAGAGCAGGACCTTCATGCTGCGCGGGCGGCAACAGCGGGATTGAGGCGCTCGACGGCACTCCTGAAGCGTTTCTCACTCGGCCCGATGCCCGCCGCGGACAGCAGGTGCGGCGCATACAGGTCGCGGGCCAGCGATGCGACCTCCTCGGCGGCGACGGCGGCGATCCGGCGCTCCATCTCGTCGATCGGGACGATCTCGGTGCCCGTCACGGTTGCCTTGCCGAGACGGGTCATCCGGGCCGACGTCGACTCGAGCGACAGCAGCATGCGCCCCTTCATGTTCTCCTTCGCGCGCTCGAGCTCACCCGCGCGGATGTTTCCTGCACCCACATCCTGCAGCTCGGCGGCGATGACGTCGAGACATTCGCGCAGGTTCTCCTCGCGCGTGCCGACATAGATGCCGACCTGGCCGGCATCGGTGTAGTGCGAGCCGTACGTGTACACCGAGTAGGCCATCCCCCGCTTCTCGCGGATCTCCTGAAACAGCCTGGACGACGCCGACCCGCCGAGGATCGCATCGAGCAGCGCCGCTGCATACCTCCTCGGGTCATCGCGCCGCAAGCCCGGGCCGGCGAGACAGACGTGGTACTGCTCGGTGTCCTTGCGATGGAAGCGCAACGCGGGGCGCAACGGACGTCCCGCCGGCTTGCGCGACTGCATGATCGCCGCCGCGGATCCCGTACGCCGCTCTGCGAGAGCGGCGACGATGCGATTGTGGTCGACGTTGCCCGCGGCCGCCAGTACGACGTTCGCACCGACGTAGGCGGCGCGGTGGTATGCGCGCAGCGACCGCGGCGAGATGGTGGCAATCACATCCGCGCGGCCGATCACCGGACGTCCGAGTGGATGTGTGCCGAACACCGCCTCGGCGGCGAGATCGTGTACGAGATCCTGCGGGTTGTCCTCGACCATCGCAATCTCCTCGAGCACGACCTCGCGTTCGGAGTCGACGTCGGAGAACAGCGGCTGGAACACCATGTCCGTCATCACGTCGAGCGCCACCTCGATGTGGTCGTCGGGCACGCGCGTGTAGACGATCGTCGTCTCCCGCGACGTCGCAGCGTTCAGCTCGCCCCCCATCGCGTCGAACATCTCCGCGATGCGCACCGCGTCGAAGCGTGCCGTTCCCTTGAACAGCAGGTGCTCGATGAAGTGCGACACCCCCGCCTTGCTCCGGGGCTCGTCACGCGACCCGGCGCCGATCCAGAGCCCGAGCGCCGCGGAGCGGACGCCGTCGATGTGCTCGCTGATCACGCGCTCACCACCCGCGAGCGTGGTCAGAAGGTGCGGTTCCATCGTGGTGATCCTACGCCGGGAGCTGGAGGGACGGGCACCGGCCCGTCCCTCCAGCTTGGACCTACCCGTCGCGCCGTGGCCCGCGGTCACGACCGCGATCGCCGCCGCGGCCTCCCCCGCGTGGGCGCTCCTCACGCGGCTCACGCGGAGGCGCGTTCTTCGCTCGCTCGATCAGCTCTTCCGGTTGCACGAGCCCACCGTTCTCGTGCTTCGCGACGAGCTTGAGGCCGATGCGCCCGCGGTCCTTGTCGACCTCCTGCACGACCACGTCGACCACGTCGCCACGCGCCATCACGTCCTCGATGTGTGCCACCCGGCCGGGCCCGACGTTCGAGACGTGCAGCAGGCCGTCCGTCCCCTTCTTCAGCTCGACGAACGCACCGAACTCCGTCGTCTTCACGACCTTGCCCGTGTAGGTGTCCCCCACCTCGGGCGATTTCGTCAGCGCCGTGATCGCGGCGATCGCGGCGTCGGCATTCGTACCCTGGGTGGCGTAGACGAGGATCGTTCCGTCCTCGCCGATGTCGATCTGCACGTCGTGGTCGGCCTCGAGGCCGCGGATCGTCTCGCCGCCCTTGCCGATCACCATGCCGATGAACTCCGGGTTGATCAGCACGCTCGAGATCCGCGGCGCATGATCCGCGAGCTCCGTGCGGGGCTCCGACAGCGCTTCGTGCATGCGGCCGAGGATGAACACGCGCGCCCGCTTTGCCTGGTCGAGCGCGTTGCTCATGATCTCCTGCGTGACGCCGGTGATCTTGATGTCCATCTGCAGCGCGGTGATGCCCTCGGCGGTGCCTGCGACCTTGAAGTCCATGTCACCGAGATGGTCCTCGGCGCCCTGGATGTCCGTCAGGATGACGTAGTCGTCTCCCTCCTTGACAAGCCCCATCGCAATGCCCGAGACGGGCGCCGCGATCGGAACGCCGGCATCCATCAGGGACAGCGTCGAGCCGCACACCGACCCCATCGACGAGGAGCCATTCGACTCGAGTGTCTCCGAGACGAGACGGATCGTGTAGGGGAACTCATCGGGCGAAGGGATAACGGCCTCGAGTGCCCGCTGCGCGAGCGCCCCATGGCCGATGTCGCGGCGCTTGGGCCCGCGCATGAACCCGGTCTCACCGACCGAGTAGGGCGGGAAGTTGTAGTGGTGCATGTAGCGACGGTCCTGCTCCAGGGAAAGGTCGTCGATGCGCTGGCCTTCCTTGGCGGTGCCGAGCGTGCAGAGCGTCATGATCTGCGTCTGCCCGCGGGTGAAGAGCGCAGAGCCGTGCGTGCGCGGTGAGACGGTGACCTCGCACTCGATCGGCCTGATCTCCTCCGTGCCGCGCCCGTCGGGGCGCCGCTTCTCGATTGCGATCTTCTTGCGCACCAGGTCCTTGTAGATCGCTTCCGCTGCCTTCTTCACGACTTGCCGCGTGAGCACGTCCTTCACCACTTCCCCGTTCTCGGACGGCGAGCCGACCGGGAAGGGCAGCTGCACCTCGTCGAGGATGCGATCGAAGAGGATGGAGCGCTTGCGCGACTTCAGCTCCTTCGAGTCCTGCTCTGCGTCCGTGAGGATGCGCAGATCGCCCTCGAACTGCTCGCGTACCGGGCCCTCCACGGCGACGAGACGCTGCTTCTCGAGGAGGCTGGCGAGGCCGGCCTTGACCTGTCCCTCCTTGACCATGTCCTCCTCGGTCGAGTCCATGGTGATGTCGGGGCAGAGCTCCTGGACCAGCTCGTCGGCGATCGAGCCCGCCTCGCGCAGCCCGACCTCCTGAATCCGGCGCCAGATCGCCTCGCCGTGCGCCGCCTCGAGCTCTGCGTTGAGCTCGGCGTCGACCCATTTCGGCTTGCCCACCTGGGCGCGCAGATCCTCGATCGCGTCGCAGATGCGCCGGATCTCGCCGTGCGCGAGGTCGAATGCCTCGAGCAGGACGTCCTCGGGCACCTGGTCCGCCCCGGCCTCGATCATCGTCAGGCCGTCGCGGGTGCCGACGACGATGAGATCGAGGTCGGACTCCTCGTCCTGCTGGATGAGGTTTGGATTGAGGACGAGTGCGCCGTCGATGCGTCCGATACGCACTGCGCCCACCGGGCCGAGAAACGGCAGCGGCGAGATCGCAAGCGCCGCGGAGGCGCCGTTGATGCACAGGATGTCGTGCGGGTGCACCATGTCGGCCGACAGGACCGTGCAGATGACCTGCACCTCGTTCCTGAAGCCCTTCGGCCACAGGGGCCGGATCGGACGGTCGATCATCCGCGCGGTCAGCGTGGCGCGCTCGGTGGCCCGACCCTCGCGCTTGAAGAAGCCGCCCGGGATCTTCCCGGCGGCGTACATCCGCTCCTCGACATCGACGGTGAGCGGGAAGAAGTCCGCATCGGGGCGGGCCTCCTGCCGGCCCACGGCCGTCGCGAGGATCATCGTGTCGCCGCTGCGGACGACGACTGCGCCGTCGGCCTGCTTGGCGAGCTTGCCGGTCTCGAAGGTGATCTCCTGACCACCGATCTCGACCGACACCGTGGCATGACGCCCGGTGGCGATGCTCATATGTGTGTTCCCTTCACTCTTCTCGTGCTTTGAGGAAGGTGGAGGTTTGAGCCAGTCTCGCACGACTCCGGCGCCCGAGACTCGATCAAACGTCCACCTTCCGCCTATGGGGGGCGCTACCGCCTACCGGCGGAGGCCCAACTCCTTGATGAGGGCGCGGTAGCCCTCGAGGTTGTGCTTCTGCATGTACCCGAGGAAGCGGCGCCGGCGACCGACGAGCTTCAGCAGGCCGAGCCTCGAGTAGTGATCCTTCGGATGGGTGCGCAGGTGCTCGGTGAGGTCGTTGATGCGCTGCGTCAGCATCGCGACCTGCACCTCCGTCGAGCCGGTGTCGGTCGAGCTCCGGCCGTGCTTGTCGATCAGCTCCTGCTTGGCTTCCTTGGTGAGGGACATGGCGCTCCTCCTTCATCGACGTCTCCGCAATCCCCGCGCGGCGTGAAGGAAGACACGGCCGGCCGAGAATGCGGTCGGGCGGAATCGTAGCAGCCATGCGGGATCGCGGCGTCTCGCGCCGCAGTTCGCCGCGCGCTAGATGGGGCGCACAGCGGCCCGCGTCGCCTCCACATCCCGTCCGATCTGCTCGACGAGGGCCTCCTCGGAGTCGAAGACCGCCTCCTCTCGCAACCGCTCCCATACCTCCACGACGAGGCGCTCCCCGTACAGGTCGCCGTCGAAGTCGAGCAGGTACGGCTCGATGCGGCGCTCGGTGCCGCCGTAGTGCGGATTCGTCCCGATCGAGACTGCCGCACGGTGACCGAGGGCCGAGCCGGCATAGATCCCGAAGCGCGGGCAGACGAGATGTGGCTCGAGAGCGAGGTTCGCAGTCGGGTAGCCGAGCGTGCCACCCCGCTGGTCGCCGGCGACCACCGTGCCGTCGAGCTCGTACGGCCGTCCGAGCATCTGCGCCGCTGCCACGACGTCGCCCTCGTTCAACGCGAGCCGGATCGCGGACGACGAGGCACCGGCCACGAGCGGGACCTCGAGCACCTCGAAGCCGATGCGCTCGAGCAGCGCGACATCGCCCCGGCGCCGCGCGCCGAAGCGGAAATCCTCCCCGGCGGCTACGACCTCCGCTCCGATCGAGCGCAGATAGCGCTCCGCGAACTCCTCCGCCTCGAGTGCCATCAGCTCGGGCGTGAAGCCGGCGACGAGTGTCGCCTCGGCGCCACAGGCAGCCAGCAGCTCGAGACGCCGCTCGAGCGTCGTGACCAGCTCGACATGGTTTCCGAGCGCGATTCGGGGATGCGGGTCGAACGTGATCACCGTCGGCGCGAGCCCCGAATCGACGGCGCTACGGACGACGGCTTGGTGCCCGCGGTGTACGCCGTCGAACGTGCCGATCGCGACGGCACGAGGCTGTCGCTCGAGCTGCGCCGGCGAGTGCGCGATCTTCATCGCCCCACCTCTGCTCGACCCCGGCGCGCGATCTCCGCCGCAACAGGCGTGAGCCCGATGCGGCCGAGCGCCTCGTCGACGCCGAGTACCTGCTCTTCGTCTGCTTCCTCGACCCGGAACGGCCCGACCTCGGTGCGCCGCAGCGCCACGCAATGGCCTCCGAGCGCGTCTGCGATCGATCGCACGTAGGTGCCCGAGCTGACGCGCAGATCGAGGGTGAGAAGGCCGGAGCCGGAGTCGATCACTTCGAGCGCCTCGACGCGTGAGCGGCGCATGGGCATCTCGACCACGACCCCCTGCCGGTGCAGGCGGTACGCACGCTCGCCGCCGATCTTCACCGCCGATGCGGCCGGGACCGGCAGCTCGATGTCACCCCGGAGCCGTGCCAGGGCCGCTTCCAGCCCGGCGCCGGCAAGAGGCTCGTGACGGTCGATCACGGCGCCCTCGGGATCCCCGGTTGCAGTCCGTGCGGACAGATCGATCTCGGTCACGTAGCGCTTGTCGAGACCGACGAAGCAGGACGCAAGCTTGGTCGCCCTGCCCGACAACAGCAGGAGGAGGCCGGTCGCGAACGGGTCGAGCGTCCCTGCATGCCCGGTCTTGGCCTTCGTGCGGCCCCGAACGGACGCGACGACGGCGAATGACGACGGCCCGGCGGGCTTGTCGACGAGGATGATCCCGGTCGGGTCGAGACCCTTCGGGATCGCCATCAGCCCACGCTGCGAGCGCCGTCGGCGGCCGCCTCGAACTCGGAGACGATGAAGCGGGTGATCTCGTCGATCGCCAGATCGCTCGAGAAGCCCGCCGCTTGCGGATGCCCGCCTCCGCCCATCCTGCGCGCAATCGCGGACACGTCGATCTCGTCGACGGAGGAGCGCAATGAGACCTTGCGGGCGGGACTGCCGTCGCGCGGCGGCTCGCGAATGAGCGCTGCCAGCAGCGCGCCTTCGACGGCGCGCAGGCTGTCGATGATGCCCTCGGAGTACGGCTCGACTGCGCCGACCTCCGGGAAGTCGGCGCGCAGCAGGTACGAGACGACGACACGCCCTCCCGCATACACCTGGGCGCGCTCGAGGGCGCGTGCGAGCAGCTTCAGCTTGGCGAACTGCACCGTCTCGTAGACGCCCTGGAAGACCTTGTGCGCGTCGGCACCCGCTGCCACCAGATCGGCAGCGAGCCGGAACGCCTTCGGCGTCGTGTTCGTGTACTGGAAGCGACCCGTGTCGGTCACGAGCGCCGTGTACAGCGCCTCCGCCAGCTCCGGCGTGAGGCCGACCCCGAGCTCGTGAAAGATGTCCGCGAGCAGCTCTCCCGTCGACGACGCCTCGGCGTCGACCAGGTTGACGGCGCCGAAGCGGCTGTTGTCGTGATGGTGGTCGACGTTGATCACGAGCGGTGCCTCGAGCAGTCGCTGATCGGTCAGCCGTGTTTCCTGCGCACAGTCGACGGCGAGCAGGACGCGCTCCGTGTGGTCCGCGGGCAGCTCACGGAGCAAGCCGCGCTCGTCGAGCTCGAGGAACCCGTACTCCGCGGGCAGCGGCGAGGCGCCGACGAGCACCATGACGCTGTCCTTGCCGAGCTGCTCGAACGCCAGATGAGCGGCGAGCAGCGATCCGAGGGCATCGCCGTCGGGACTCTCGTGCGAGGTGACGAGAAACCGGTCGTGCCCGCGGAGCGCAGCGACGACCGCCTGCATGTCAGCCGCCTGGTTCATCGTCGTTCGTCTCCGGGCCGGGATCGAGCTCGTCGATCAGCTTCGTCATGCGCACGCCGCGCTCGACGGATTGATCGTACGCGAACGTCAGGTGCGGTGTCCGCCGCAGGTGGAGCTCGCGATTGACATGCCCCTGCAGCACGCCGGCAGCTCCTTCGAGCGCGACCAGCGTCGCGGTGCGCTGCTTCGCGCCTCCGAACACGCTCAGCCATACGGTTGCCTGCGCGAGGTCGGACGTCGTCTCGACGCCCGTCACTGTGACGAAGCCGATCCGCGGATCTTTGAGCGTGGGAATCGTCTCGGAGACGACCGCCTTGATCGCCTCGTTGACACGGCGCATGCGGTCAGTCATCGAGGCACACCAGGTCCCGGTCATGGGCGAGCAGCTCGAAGCCCTGGCCGCTGAGCCAGCGCTCCGCCTCGTCGACGAGCCTGTCCGCCTCACGCGCCTCGCGAGCGACGCAGGCGAGCGTGAGTCGCGACCGCTGCCAGACCTCGTGGTGGTCGACCTCGGAGATCGAGCATGCGATGCGGTTCTGCAACTGCGCCTTCACGGAGCGGAGATGCATCCGTTTCTCCTTGAGCGAGTGGCTCTCGGGGAAGAAGAGCTCGAACGAGTAGATGCCGACGTAGCCGCTGCTCACGGCGGTATTGAAGCGGGAACCCGGCCGTCGTGTGACAGGCGACCGGCTGGGACACCCGGCTTGGCGGCTACCGTGCCCGGCATGCGACGGATCGGCAGGGTGTGCGGCGCGCTCGTCGCGGCGGCATGCGTGCTGGGTGCTGCGTACCCCGCGAGCGGCGCCGGTGCGGCGCCGACGCACCAGGTGCTGCACTACGGCGACTCGCTCGCGGTCGGCACCGGTCTGTTCCTGCCCCACTATCTCCGCGGGTGGACGATCCGCCAGTCGACGAGCGTCAGCTTGCACGCCGACGCCGGGTCCCGCACGCTTGCGTCGTTCCCCCTCCCACACGTCGTTGTGATCAGCCTCGGCACGAACGACGACCCCGGTGCGGTGACGGCGTTCGCGCATGACGTCCGAGCGGTGATCCGCGCGGCGGGCCCGGAACGCTGCGTCATCTGGTCGACGGTCGTGCGACCGCCGTACAACGGCGTCTCGTACGACGGTTACAACAACGTCCTGCGCCGCGCCGCGCGCAGCTACCAGAGCTTCCACGTCTTCGACTGGCAAGCGCTGGCACGCACCCATCCGCAGTGGTTCGGCAGTGACGGCGTGCATCCGAGCATGGCCGGCTACCGGGCCCGTGCCGCCGCGCTCGCGAGGCTGATCCGGGCCTGCCCCTCCTAGGTGAGTCTCAGGGGAGACGGATCAGGCGTCGTCTGCTGCTGTCGACGCCGACGATGACGCTGCCGCCGGCTCCGGCTCGTCGAGGTCCGTGCGCTCCACCTGGAGGGTCTCGTACGCCTCGAGCACGTCGCCTTCCTTGAGATCATTGAAGTTCTCGAGGAGGATGCCGCATTCGAATCCTTCGGCCACTTCGCGGGCGTCGTCCTTGAAGCGCTTCAGCTGCGAGATCGTCGTGTCGTAGACAACGGTGCCGTCCCGGACGACGCGAACCTGCGCGTTCCGGCGCACGACACCGCTCGTCACCATGCACCCGGCGATCGTGCCGAGACGGGACACGCGGAACAGCGCTCTCACCTCTGCCTCGCCGAGCGTCTCCTCGGTCTCGACCGGCGACAGCATGCCGACCAGGGCCTGCTGGATGTCGTCGGTCAACTGGTAGATGACGCGGTAGGTTCGAATGTCGACGCCTTCACGCTCGGCGAGCACGCGCGCCTCGCCACTCGGCCGCACGTTGAAGCCGATCACGAGGGCGTCCGAGGCCGAGGCGAGGTTGACGTCGTTCTCCGTGATGCCGCCGACACCCGTGTGGATGACGTTGACGCGCACCTCGGAGTGATGGATCTTCCCGAGCTCCCCGAGCAGTGCCTCGACCGAGCCCTGCACGTCCGCCTTGAGCACGATGTTGAGATCCTGGACGATCCCCTCCTGCAGCTGTGAGAAGAATGCCTCGAGCGAGACGCCGCGCTTCGAGCGCTGCGCAAGCTGCTCGCGGCGGAGCCTTTCTGCACGCTTCTGGGCGAGATCCTTCGCCTGGCGCTCGTGCTCGACCACACGGCACAGCTCGCCCGCGGGCGGCGGGCGGTCGAAGCCGAGGATCTCCACAGGCTCGCCCGGCTTCGCGTCCTTGACCTTCTCGCCGCGGTAGTCGTACAGGGCGCGCACCTTGCCGGAGGCGTCGCCGGCGACGATGGCGTCGCCGACCCGTAGCGTGCCGCGGTGCACGAGCATCGTCGCCACCGGGCCACGGCCGACGTCGAGCCGGGACTCGACGATCGGGCCGGATGCATCCGCGTTGGGGTTCGCGCGCAGGTCGAGCTCGGCGTCTGCGACGAGCAGGACCTTCTCGAGCAACTCGTCGAGATTCAGCTTCTGCTTGGCCGACACCTCGGCGAACTGGACGTTGCCACCCCACTCCTCGGGCTGGAGCCCTTCCGCTGCGAGCTCCGAGCGCACGCGATCGATGTTCGCGTTGGGAGCGTCGATCTTGTTGACGGCGACGACGATCGGCACCCCGGCGGCGCGGGCGTGCGAGATCGACTCACGCGTCTGCGGCATGACGCCGTCGTCTGCTGCGACGACGAGCACGGCGATGTCGGTCACCTTCGCGCCGCGGGCGCGCATGGCCGTGAACGCCTCGTGCCCCGGCGTGTCGAGGAACGTGATCTTGCGACCGTCGGCCACTGCCTGGTAGGCGCCAATGTGCTGGGTGATGCCCCCGGCCTCGGTGTCGACCACCGAGGTCTCGCGAATCGCATCGAGGAGCGTCGTCTTGCCGTGATCGACGTGACCCATGATCGTGACCACCGGCGGGCGCGCGGCGAGATCGTCTTCGTCGTCCTCGAAAGCCTCCGGTTCGCTGTCGTCGTCGGCGGCGTGCTTGATCACGACCTCCCGCTCGACTTCGGTTGCGATCAGCTCGACCGACTCGTCGGAGAGGGACTGCGTGATCGTCACCATCTCACCCAGCCCCATCATGATCTTGATGATCTGCGCGACCGTGATGCCGAGCGCAGCGGACAGGTCCTTGACGCTGACACCCGACGGCACCGTGACCGGCCCGGTGGGCGGAGCGACGGGCTGGCGCGTCGCCGGGACGCCCGTGGCCGGACCGCGATCCCGCGCCTGGCGGCCGTCGCGGCCGCGCGTGTTGCCGCCGTCGATGACGACGCGGCGCTTTCTCCCCGAGGGGCCTCCGCGCGGGCGGATCGGGCGATTCGGCTTGTTGGGTCCGTCGGCCATCAGCTGTCAGTGTAGTAGCGCTCGAGCTCCCGCTCGACGATCACGGTGCGGCGCAGCACCCGGTTGAACGCTCGCGAGACCGCCGCCCGTTCGAAGCAGGCGAGTCTGCGGCACGTGTAGACGCCGCGCCCCGGAAGCGTCCGTCCCGCTCGTAGCCGCCCGTCGACCGCGGCGAAGCGCAGCAGCTCCGACTGCGGCGCCTTGCGCCCGCAGCCCGAGCACGTGCGTACGGGCTCGGTGCTCACGCGGCTGCGTGGTCGTCTCCCTCGGCCGCAGCGGCGGCAGCCACGTCGTGCTCGATCGTCGACTCGAGCTCGGCGGCGGCGGCGATGTCGTCCACGACTGCCTCGACGGCAGCCGACTCGATCGCCTCCTCGATCAGGGCGCCGTCCTCAGGCGTGATCTCACCGGTGGCGACGGCTTCCTCGACCACGGCCTCGAGCGTTGCGGCGGCGGCGATGTCCTCCGCGACGGCGATGCGCGCAGCGTCCTCGATCGCTTCCTCGACCTCGTCCACCGTCGGGACCTCGACCGGCGTCGCACCGGCCGGCTGACTCGCCACTGCCTGGTGGGCGGGTACGCCGCAGTAGTGCGATCCCGGAAGCGCCGCATTCGGGCAGCGCTTCCCGTTCGAGAGCGTCGCGGCGCAACGGCCCGAGAACTCCTGCGTGTCGTCTTCGCCGGCGAACGCGGCGTCGGCCTCGGACTGCGCGAACTCGGAGTCCGACTGGATGTCCACCTTCCAGCCGGTCAGGCGGGCGGCGAGGCGGGCGTTGAGACCCTCCTTGCCGATCGCGAGCGCGAGCTGGTCGTCGGGCACGACAACCGTGGCCTCTCGCGTGTCGTCGTCGATGTAGACCTCGCGCACACGCGCGGGCGAGAGCGCCTTTGCGACGAAGCGGGCCGGCTCGGTGTTCCACGGGATGATGTCGATCTTCTCGCCGCGCAGCTCCGACACGACCATGCGCACGCGCGAGCCACGAGGCCCGACGCACGCGCCGACGGGATCGACACCCTGGACGTGCGACTCGACTGCGATTTTCGAGCGGTAGCCGGGCTCGCGGGCGACGCCGCGAATCTCGACCAGGCCGTCGGCGATCTCGGGCACCTCGAGCTCGAAGAGCGTCTTGATCAGCTCGGGATCGCGCCGAGACAGGATCACCTGCGGACCCTTGGTGCCGGACCGCACCTCGGTGATCACGGCCTTGATCCGCGAGCCCTGCTCGTAGCGCTCACCGTCCACCTGCTCGGAGCGGGGCAGCAACGCCTCCACCTTGCCGAGGTCCACGAGCACGTTGTTGCGATCGCCTGCCTGCTGCACGATGCCCGTCACGACCTCGCCCTGGCGATCGACGTACTCGTCGTACATCATCGCGCGCTCGGCCTCGCGAATGCGCTGCTGAATCACCTGCTTCGCGGTCATCGCGGCGATGCGCCCGAAGTCGTGGGGCGTCACGTCGCTGCGCGAGGAATCCGCATCCGGGACCTGCGACCAGTCGAGGTCGAGGTCGTCGTCGTTGATCAGCGTGTGCTGGCGCTCGCCCGTCTCTTCCTCGATGCGCTCGAGCTCGTCGATCGCCGCCTCGCGCGCCTCTTCGAGCAGGCGCGTCTCGAGCTCGGCCGGGATCTGGATCGCGAACACCTTGAACTCGCCGTCGTCGTCGAGGATCACCTCGGCGTGCCGCGCGGCACCGGGCGTCTTCTTGTAGGCCGCGAGCAGCGCGTCTTCGAGCGCCGCGACGAGCGTTCCCGTCTCGATGCCCTTCTCGCGCTCGATCGTGCGGATCCCCTCAATGATCTCCTCGCTCATGGCTGCACCTGTCCCTCGTCGATCAGATTGCCCCGTACGATCGCGTCGTAGGGGATGTCGAGCGCCTCGTCGCCTGCGGCGAGGCGGAGCGCACGGTCGTCCACGGCCACCACTGCGCCGCGGAACTTCTTCTTGCCCGCAATCTCGGTAGCCGTGCGGATCGCGACAGCCTGGCCGACGGCCGCACGGAAGTGCGCCGGCTTGCGCAAGGGCCGCTCCGTCCCCGGCGACGACACATCGATCGTGTAGCGGCTTCGATAGTCGTCGAGCACCTGTGTGACGCGGGCACACAGGGCGTGGTCGACACCCTCGGGATGGTCGACGTACACGCAGAAGCGGCTCGGTGAGAGCAGCTCGACCGCGAGCACCTCGACGCCGGGCACGCTGCGCTCGACCGCCGGAGCGATCTCCTTCGCAAGCGTCCTTTCGGTGGCGACCATGTCGGCCAAGGGGTGTCCTCTCAACAAAAATGGGCGCCGCGCGCCCATTTCGATGCTGCGTGAAATGTGGTGGTCGAAGGATAGCAGCGCGTGACCGTGTCCGGCCCTGCTCGCACTGGTCGTGATCCGCGCAAGCGCAACGAGCCCCGACGGCGTCGTCAGGCGGCCGAGGCCTCTCTTCAGGGCTCTACTCCAGCACGATCGTGACCGGGCCGTCGTTGACGAGCTCGATCTCCATCCGGGCGCCGAAGCGCCCGGTGGCAACGCGCAGGCCGTCGGCTCGAAGAGCGCCGCAGAAGCGCTCGTAGAGCGGCTCCGCGACCTCGGGGCGCGCCGCCCCTGCGAAGCTGGGCCGGTTCCCCTTGCGGGTGTCCGCGATCAGGGTGAACTGGCTCACGACGAGGACATCGCCGCCGACGTCTGTAACGGCAAGATCGAGCTTGCCGCCGTCATTTTCGAAGACACGCAGCCGCGCGACCCTGGCCGCCATGCGGTCGGTTTGAGCCTCTGTGTCGTCCGCCGCGATGCCGAGTAGTACGAGCAGGCCCGTATCACAGGCTGCGACAACTGCCCCATCGACCTTGACGGCCGCCCTTTGCACTCTCTGCACGACGACGCGCACGTGCCGATTGTCGCGGAATTCATCGCACGACATCCCTCATCCCAGTGACCCTTCCTGCCGATACGAGTCACGTGGAAGCCGCCCGCAACCCGTGGCCCGCGCTCGGCACCCTCCTGATCCGGGATGGTGTAATCACCCCTGAGCAGCTCGAAGAGGCGCTTGCCGAGAAGCGTGCGACGCCCGAAAAGCGGCTCGGCGAGATCCTCATCGACCTGGGGATGGCGACGCGCAGCGAAGTCACGCGCATCCTGGCCGAGCAGCACGAGCTCGAGTATCTCGACCTCGACATCAAGATGATCGAGCCCGAGATAGCGCTGCTGCTCCCCGAGAATCTTGCCCGCCGGTACCGCGCGATCCCGGTGCGACAGCTCGAGGACAAGACCGTCCTCGTCGCCGTCGCCGACCCGACCAACGTCATGTTCTCGGACGACTTGCGGCTCGCGCTCGGCGTCCCGGTTCGTGTCTGCGTCGCGTCCTCCGATGCGATCGAGCTCGCGATCCAGCGCATCCACGACAGCGTCGTCGAGATCGAGGAGGTCATCACCGACGCGGAGGAGACGAGCGACGATGCGACCGTGCTCGACCTCGAGCACGAAAGCACGGCTGTCGTCTTCATCAACCGCGCCATCTCGAAGGCGCTCGAGTTCGGCGCCTCGGACATCCACTTCACCCCCCAGCAGAAGCGGCTCTTCGTGCGCGTCCGGGTCGACGGGGTCATGCGCGAGCTCACGTCCATCGCGGGCACGCAGGCGAGCGCCGTGACCTCTCGACTCAAGATCATGGGTGAGCTCGACATCGCGGAGCGGCGGGCGCCGCAGGACGGTCGTATCACGATCCGGCGCGGCCAGGAGAACATCGACGTCCGTATCGCCATCCTCCCCACCACCCACGGCGAGAAGGTGACGCTGCGCATCCTGGCCCAGGGCGAGGCCCCCGACTCGCTGGACGCATTGGGCTTGTGGCCGCGGAACCAGGCGGCCCTGCAGCACGCGATCGACCAGCCCTTCGGGACGATCGTCGTCGTGGGCCCGACGGGATCGGGCAAGACGACGACGCTCTACGCCTGCCTACAGGTGCTCAACACCCCGGACCGGCAGCTGACGACGATCGAGGACCCCGTCGAGTACCGGGCAGTCGGCATGGACCAGGTCGAGGTCAATCCGCGCGCCGGGCTCACGTTTGCCGCAGGGCTGCGCACGATCCTCCGCTCCGACCCCGACGTGCTGCTCGTGGGCGAGATCCGCGACGAGGAGACCGCCCAGATCGCGTTCCGAGCCGCGATGACGGGCCACCTCGTGCTCACGACGCTGCATGCGCAGACGGCCGCGGCGGCCGTGCAGCGGCTGACGGACATGAACATCGACCGGTCGATCCTCGCGACCTCGATCAACTGCATCGTCGGCCAGCGGCTCGTGCGGCGCCTGTGCACGTCCTGCGCCGAGCAGTACACGCCGGACCCGGAGGAGCTGCGGGCGCTGCGGGTGCCGGAGTCGTACGGCGACCTGGGGCTCTATCGCGCCGTCGGCTGCTACGAGTGCGCCGAGACGGGCTACCGCGGCCGGGTGGCGCTGTTCGAGGTCCTGACGATGTCGGACGAGATCGCATTGCTGATCGGCGCGCCCACCCGCGAGATCGAGGCGATGGCGATCCGCCAGGGCATGTTCACCCTGCGCGACGACGGCGTCCGGCTCGCCGTCGCCGGTATCACCACGCTCGCTGAGGTACGCCGCGTGGCCGGCGTCGCGAACTAGCGGCCGCGTCGCGCGGTACTTGTTGCCGTGCGGTGTGTCTCCCGCACAGGCAAGGACATACCCCCGCCTTTCCGCAGTACGGGGTACGGGGTTCTCTAACGTGCGCACGTGACCGTCGTCGAGCTCCGCGACCGCGAGGCCCTCGCTGCCGTTTTCCGCCGGCGCCCGCTCGCCCACGCCTACGAGCTCGGCGACCTCGACGACCACGAATGGGAGCACACGCGCTGGTTCGCGCTCGAGGAGGGTGGCCCCGTTGCGCTGCTCTACACCGAGCCCGAGGTGCCGGTGCTGCTACTCATCGCCGACGACCGGCCGGAGCCTGCGGCGCTCCTGCTCGCGGCGCTGTTGCCGTCCCTTCCGGATCGGGTCTACGCGCACCTGACGCCGTCCCTCGTATGCGTCGCCGGCGCGCGCTATCGGGTCGTCGGCCCCGAGCCTCATCTCAAGCTCGGCCTCGTTCGCGCCGATCTGCTCGACGGCCCGGACGCCGACCGCCTCGGGCCGGCCGACCTGGCCGAAGTCGAAGCCTTCTACCGCGAGGCGTACCCCGGCACGTGGTTCACGCCGCGCATGCTCGCGATGGGACCGTATGTCGGCGTGCGCGAGGCAGGCGCCCTGACCTGCGTCGCCGGCGTGCACGTGTTCTCGCAGGCCTGGCGCGTCGCGGCGCTCGGCAATGTCGCGACCCTGCCCCCGCAGCGAGGCCGTGGGCTCGCCCGCCGTGCCTGCGCCGCTCTCTGCCGCCTGTTGCTGGAGCAGGGAATCGAGTCGGTCGCGCTCAACGTTCGTGCCGACAACGCTCCGGCGCTCCAGGCGTATCGGCGACTCGGCTTCGAGCCCGTCGCCGACTACGTCGAGACGACCCTGGAGGCGCGAGGCGCATGGGCACCGGCGGCTCAGCGATGGCCGAAATGATGGGCACGCGGGAGTGCCTCACCGACATCGGCGTCGGCGACACGGCGGGCCAGCGGCCCGAGCGTCTCGAGAGAGTCGACGACGACGTTCCGATTCTCGCCCACGCGCTCGTAGCGGCCGCCGATGAGCAACAGCGACTCGCCGCGCACGATGGCCCGATGCCGCTCGTACACCTGAGAGGGGACGATCAAGTTGACCTGGCCGTGCTCGTCCTCGAGCAGCATGAACACGATGCCCTTGGCCGTGGCAGGACGTTGCCGGGCGATCGCAAGCCCGGCGTAGGCGACATGGGCACCGTGCGCGGCATCGTGCAGCTCCGCGCTCGACAGCGTTCCCTGGGGCAAATGAGGGCGCAACAACACCAGCGGGTGGATGCCGACCGAGAGGCCGGTCAGCCGGTAGTCCGCGAGCATCCGCTCCCAGCGCGTGAGGTCGCGGAGCGCCGGCGTGGCAGCGGTCGGAGCGAGCCCCAGCGTGAGCTGCTTGGCTGCGCCCTGCGTCCCGGGCACCGAGCGGGGACGCCTCGCAAGACCGAGCTCCCACAGCACGTCGCGGCGGCGCTTGCCGAACGAGTCGCATGCGCCCCCCTCGACGAGCGCGACGAGGCCGTCCCCCGAGATCGGCGCCCGTCGCGCGAGGTTGCCCACGTCCAGGTAGGGCCCGTTCGCGTCCCGCTCGTCGACGAGGGCAACGGCATCGTCCTCGCCCACCGATTGCACATATGCGAGGCCGATACGAACGAGCTGGCGGGCGAGCGGGCTCTGTAACTCCGCACTCGAGTCGTCGACGGGCTCGAGCGAGCACCACGCCATGCTCAGGTTGATGTCGGGCGATTGCACTTCGACCCCACGCCGCTGCGCATCTCGCACGAGGCTCGCAGGCGGATAGAAGCCCATCGGCTGCGCGTTCAGGAGCGCACACAGGAACTCGGCCGGATAGTGGTGGCGCAGCCACTGGGACTGGTAGGCGAGCAGACCGAACGCGGCCGCATGCGATTTCGGGAAACCGAAGCCGGAGAATCCGACGAGCTTGTCGTAGACGAGGTCCGCAGTCGCGGCACTGACGCCCTTGCCGACCGCGCCCTCGACGAAGCGCACCCGGTGCGCCTCCAGGGCAGCCCGGCTGCGCTTGCGGCTCATCGCCCGGCGCAGGCCTTCCGCTTCTCCGACGGTGAACCCGGCGAGCGCGATCGCCACGTCGAGCACCTGGTCCTGGAAGACGACGACGCCGAGCGTGGAGGCAAGCGGGGCACGCAGTGACTCGTGGTCGATGGGATAGACGAATGACGGGTCCTCCCGCAGGCGCCGGCGATGCTCGATGTACGGATGCACCGCCTTGCCCTGAATCGGCCCCGGCCGCACGAGCGCCACCTGCACCGTGAGATCGTCGATCGTCTCGGGCCTCGTGCGCAGCAGGCTCTGCATCTGCGCGCGGCTCTCGATCTGGAAGGTGCCGACCGTGTCCGCCCGCTGGATCTCCGCGAACACGTCGACGTCATCGAGTGGAATCCGGGAGAGGTCGATCGGCGAGCCGTATGCCTCGGCGATCTGCTCCACGCACTCCTCGACGGCAGAGAGCATGCCGAGACCGAGCAGGTCGATCTTGAGAAAGCCGGCATCGGCACACGAGTCCTTGTCCCACTGGCACATCTGGCGCCCGGCCATCGCGGCGGGCTGCACGGGCACGAGGTCGACCAGCGGTCGCGACGAGATCACCATGCCGCCCGGATGCTGCGAGATATGACGCGGCAGGCCGGCGATCTCTGCCGCAAGGAACTGGAATGCACGCCAGCGTCGGGACATGAGCTTCCGGTCGGCGTCGGGAAGCGCGGCAACCTCTCCTGCGACGCGGGAGGCATCCCAGCCGTCGGTCACCCGTGCGAGCCGCTCGAGCTCGGCCTGCGGCAGACCGAGCGCCTTGCCGATGTCGCGGATCGCGCCACGCGAGCGGTAGGTGGCGAAGCTCGCAACGAGAGCGGCGTGCTCGTGCCCGTATCTCTCGGTCACCGCGACGATCAGCTTCTCCCGGATGTCACGGGGGAAGTCGAGGTCGATGTCGGGGACGGAGGCGAGCTCGTGGTTGAGAAAGCGGCCGAGCGAGAGATCGTTCGCGACCGGATCGACGTGCGAGAGCCCCGTCAGATAGCAGACGATCGAGCCGACCGAGCTGCCGCGACCACGACCGGGCGGCAGGAAGCGGCGGGGTGAGCCGGGGCCACGCACCTGCAGCGCGCACTCGCGAGCGAGCTCGAGCACCTCCCAGTGGAGCAGGAAGAAGCCGGCGAGCTCGAGCTTGTCGATGAGGGCGAGCTCGCTCTCGAGCCGTGCCCGCGCCCGCGCAAGTAGCACTGTGTCACTTGGCGGGTAGCGCTCGGAGAACGCATCGGCACAGATCTCGGCGAGCTGCCGGATCGCCGGCTCGGCGCCGTCGGAGAAGTCCGGATAGCGGTAGCCGAGCTCCTCGGTGAGGTCGAACTCGAGCCGCTCGGCGAGGGCGACGGTGCGCGCGACCGCGTTCGGGTCGATGCCGGCGAAGCGGTCGGCGATCTCGGCAGGCGCCCGTAGGACGCTCTCCCGGTTGCCGCGCCGCTCCTGCTCGCAGCCGTCGAGCGACGTGCGGCAGCGAATCGCGACGAGCGCATCCTGGAGCAGTGTGCGACGGGGCGCATGGGCGTGCACGTTCCCGGTCACGATCGTGTCGACACCGAGATGCTCGGCGAGGTCGCGTAGAGCGATGGTACGGCGGGCGTCGCCCCGTTCGAACGGGCGTTGCAGCTCGATGAGAAAATGGTCGCGGCCGAAGGCGCCCGCCAGCCGGGCAGCCGCGTTCGGATCGTGCACGGCAAGGCCTCGGCGGGCACAGCCGGAGAGGCAGACGAGCCCGTCTGCGTGCTCCTCCACGATGGCCTGTTCGACGGCCGGCGGCAAGGGCTCGCGCTCCTCGCGACCGGGCCGCCGCGTCCCTGCATGCGCCTCGGTGAGGATGTGGCAGAGGTTCGCGTACCCGCGGCTCGATTCGACGAGCAGGGTCACGTGTGCGCCGTCGGCGAGCGTCACCTCGGCACCGGTGATCGGTCGCACCCCGAGGTGCTTCGCGGCGTGCGCGAACTCGAGCGAGCCGTACACCCCGTCGTGGTCGGTGAGCGCGAGCGCCTCGTAGCCGAGCTCGGCGGCACGGGCGGCGAGCTCCTCCGGCAGGGATGCCCCGTCGAGGAACGAGTACGCCGAATGGCAGTGCAGCTCGACGTAACCCATGGACTAGGCTGGCTCTTGATGGAGAAGGCCCTGGAGACGCGCCGGGGAACGCTCCTGGCCGACCGGCCGGAGCTGTACCTCGAGCTCGTGGCCGACACGCCGTGGCTGGGTGCGTCGCACGGCACGCTCGCCTCCGGCGGGCCCCTTCCTCCGCCACATGTCCACCGCGAACATGCGGACTGCTTCCTCGTGCTCGAGGGAGGCCTGCGGCTCCTGCTCGCAGACGGAGAGCGGGAAGTGCAGGATGGCGCCTGGGTGCAGGTGCCCGCCGGTGTCGTCCACACGTTCGCACCGGTCGGCCGGGTGCGGATGCTCAACCTCCACACACCTGCATCGGGCTACAGCGGCTACATCCAACGGCTGGCGAGCGCCGCCGGACCTGAGGAGGTCTACCGGGCGCGAGAGGGATTCGACCTGCACGATCCGCCCGAGGACGGGGGTGCCGATCCAGCCACGGCGATCGCGGTACAGCTCGGAGCGGGCTCCGGGGAGACGATCGCCGATCGGCCCGGGCGGCGCGTGACGCTGCTCGCGGAGACGGCCGAGGTCACCGCGACGGAGTTCGCCTACGGCCCCGGCGAGCAGGGGCCCGACCTGCACGTGCACCATCACCACGCCGACGTGTTCGTCGTCCTCGAAGGTGCGCTCTCGCTCGCCTTCGAGGGAGCGTCGCTGCTCGCGCCCGCAGGCACGGTCGCCGTCGTGCCTCCGCTCGTCGCCCATGGCTACGCGAACGAAGGAGCTGCAGCCGTCCGCCTGCTCAACCTCCACACTCCCTCGTGCGGCTTCGGCGACTATCTGCGTGGGCGCAACCCCGGCTTCGACCAGCACGAGCCACCGCCGGACGGCGGCGGCGACGTCGCGTCCGTGGTCGTGACCCGGCTCGCCGGGCAGGCGATCGGCTGACTGATGGAACCTGGCCGCTCCGACCTTGTCGCGCTGCGCCCGGGTGAGGGCGAGGTGGTCGGGAGCAGCGTGATCAAGGCCGACCGCCCTGAGCTCTCGCTGTTCGAGTTCCAGATCGCCCCCGGCGGCGGAGCGGCGCTCCATCTCCACAAGGGTCACAGCGACTCCTTCTACGTGCTCGAGGGGGAGCTCGAGTTCCGCATCGGCGAGGAGACCGTCCATGCAAAGCCTGGTACGTACGTTCTGGCTCCTCCTGGCGTTCCTCACGGGTTTCGCAACGCGGGCGCCCTCCCGGCACGAGCCCTGAACCTGCACACGCCCGGTGGCTTTGCCCGGTACTGGCGCGAGCTCACCGAGCTCCGGGCCGGCGGAATCGAGCCGGACGACGCTTTCTTCGAGCGCCACGACGTCTACGACGTGGGCTAAGCCCTCGCTCCCGTGGACGCTCGCACCCGGTACGAGGACATCGTCGACGCGATCTGCACCTGGCACGAAGAGGCACGACCGTCGAAGGTGTTCGGGATGCCCTGCGTGAAGCGCTCGGGGCGGGTGATATTCGGCTTTTCCCGCACCGGCATGGTGTTCAAGTTGACCGATCCGGACGTGCATGCACGCGCTCTGTCGGTGCAGGGCGCGCATCTGTTCGACCCATCCGGCCGCGGCGAGGCGTTCAGGCAATGGGTGGTCGTGCCGCCGGCGCGGGCGGACGAGTGGGAGGCGCTCGCCTACGACGCGCTGACACAGGATCATGCGGTCAAGGGGCACGATGGCGGCGAGCAATCATCTAGGCCTTCTGCGTGAACCAGCAGCGGCGGTCGCGGTCGCGGTACACGCACATGTTCTGGCCCGACTCGAGCACGACCTCGAAGTAGCGGCGATCGACCGGCTCGTCGGTCCACCAGCGGTCGACGACGCGCCATTCCTCACGAACGACGACGACCCGCTGGCGGTTGACGACACACGGCGATCCATCCACTCCCGACTCGACGAGAGCCGTGCGTGGAGCGTTGAGGCGGCCGGCGACAGAGCGAGTCAACGCATGGGGACGGCTTGCCCAGGATCCGCCGGCAGAGGACACATTGGCTGCTTGCCCGCGCACTTCCGCGTCACATGTCGCGTGGAACAACGAGCGCCCGCGCCTCCGGGATGCGCGACCACGGTGCCACCTCCACCACCGCGCACACGGACCCGGAGCCGGTGCTCGCGCGCACCTGGCGCAGGCCTTCACGCAGGCGCCCTTGCAGCTCAGCGCCGTCCGGCTCCACGAGCGCGAGCTGATTGCCGACGTGATCGGAAAGCTCGACCGCCTCGAGGCGCAACTCCGTCACGGGGGCGGGGATCTCGAGCAGCTTCGGCCCGAGCGCCGCTCGCAGCCGGCTCCGCTCGGCCGTCGCCTCACGCAACGTCGCCGTGCGCCGCCAGGAGCCGCCGCCGACCAGCCGCGCCGACACTGCCAGCTTCCGCAGCGGCCTCCCGGCCCGTTCCGGTCGTGCGAGCAAGCGGTCGAGCAGTGCCCCGAACGCCCGTCGCAACGTCAGCTCGTTCGCGATCGCCTCAGGGAAGGAGAGGGCTTCCGCGAGCTCCACCGCAGGCGTCCGGCCTCGGACGCGGCGGCGCTCTCCGCCGCGCGCGAGGTTCCAGGCCTGCGCTCCCTCCTGCCCCAACCGCTCCGCCACGGCACCGCCCGGCAGCGAGGCCAGCTCGCCGAGCCGGCGTACGCCGAGCCCTTCGAGCTCGGCGTACCGGTTCGACGGCAACGGCAACAGCGAGAGCGGAAGCGGCTCCAGGAAGCCCTGCTCCTCCTTCCCCTCGACGATCACCACCTGCCCGGGGCGCGCGACGCTCGCCGCCGCGAGGGCGACGAACCGGCGCTGCCCTGCGCCCGCACGTGGATCCCAGGCAGTTCCCACGGAAGCGAGCGCCTTCGCGAGCGCCGCCTCCAAGCCTCCGTACAGCCGCTCCACGCCCCGGGTCTCGAACACGACGACCCCCGGCTCGGCGGGATCGACCGCAAAGCCGGCGTCCTCGAGGCGGTGCAGCACCCCCTCCCACTCCTGCTCGACCGCGGCCGGATCCGGGTCGACGAGCACGAGCTTGGGGCACATTGCGAGCGCCTCCCCCATGCGCATGCCGGACTGCACGCCGGCTGCCTCCGCGGCCGTCGTGACCGGCCCGAGCAGCGGCTCCCTGCCCGGCAGCGGCGCGAGCGCAGCGGCCTCGAGCGCCAGCCTCGGACGGGCTCGCAGCGCAGCGCGCAACTCGAATCCCGGGATGAGAAGGCAGGCGATCACTAGCCACTGTTCTACACGAACATACGTTCGCCTGTCAAGATGTCCGCTGCGGCCACCCTCACTGCCCCGCCGGTTGGACGTTCAGCGCCGGACGGCGCGAAAGCACTCGGTCAGGTAGGGCAGCTCGACACGCCCGTCCCGGGCGTGGCCGGTGAAGACGGCTGCAACGCGGTCGAGCACGGGAGCCTGCTCCGCGGGCGTCAGCACCGCGCAGTAGCTCCGCGAGCGGACAAGGTCGAGGAGCGTGTCGAGATCGAGCTCCTGCGTGTGCCGGAACGATGCCCGCTCGACGGAATCGAACAGCCCACTACGGTCGATCGGCTCGACCGCATCACGGTCCTCGATCGTCTCCCGCCCCAGCGCCGACTCACTCAGCGTCTGCACCCACGGCTCGCCTTCGTCACGCGTGTTCCAGACGAGCGCGATGCGTCCACCCGGGCGCAGCACCCGCGCGATCTCGCGGAGTGCCGAGCCGTGGTCGAACCAATGGAATGCCTGCGCAACCGTGATCACGTCGGCACTCGCTGCGGGCAGCGGCATCGCCTCTGCCCCACCCATGACGACGGTCGCCCCGGGGGCGGTCGCGTGCACGTGCGCGAGCATCTCGGGCAGCGGCTCGACAGCGGTGACGCGATGTCCCATCGCGACGAGAGCCCGTGTCAGCTTGCCGGTGCCGGCGCCCAGATCGACAACGTCGAGCGGCGCCTCCCCCGTGAGCCAGCGCACCGCGTCGGCGGGGTAGCCCGGGCGAGCGCGCTCGTATGCATCGGCGACGCCGGCGAACGAGATGGCGCGCCCGCGCCGCTCGTCACGGTGGACGATCACGCGCAGCGGATCTCGGCGGCGTTCCCGTGCATGCCCGCGAGGCGCGGAGCGACCGCGAGCACGCTCTCTCGCGCACAATCGGCGATGTCGGCCTCGAGCTCGGGCCCGTGGTTGATCAGGTTGCGGCCGCTGCGGGACTGGCGCAAGGCCTCCTCGGCCGTCGCGTACGAGCCGGCCAGCCGCAGCGCCGCTTCCGCCGCGTCGCTGCGCTCGCCGCCGAGGCGCTCGACGATGCGTCCTGCGACGTAGCTGTCGTCCAGTGCGAACGCGCCCTTGACGCCGGCACAGAAGATCGCCACGTCGTCGCCGTGGGCAGCCGCGGCCTCGGTCACTGCTGCCAGGTTGAGCAGTGACGCGACCAGGACGCGCTCGCAGCGCTCGGCCGCCGCGACGATCGCTCGCGTGCCGTTCGTCGTCGACATCACGAGCGTCGGAGTGCGCACCTCGAGGTACTCGCGCGGCGAGTTGCCGAGGTCGAAGCCGTCGATCCTGACGCCGAGCCGCTCACCCCCGAGCGTGACCTCGGCCGGGTCGGTACGCAGTGCGCGAGCGTCGTCCACCTCGGCGACACAGAGGACGCGATCGTAGCCCGATGCGAGCGCCTGGCAGATCGTCGAGGTGGCACGGATGACGTCGATCACGACGCCTGTCGGAGCCGCTGCCGACTCGTCCGGGGTAAAGGCGACGTGGACATGCACGCCGGTACGCTAGCCGTCGATGAGTGACGCTCCACGCTGCTATCGGCACCCCGACCGCGAGACCCTCGTCTCGTGCTCGGAGTGCGGCCGCCCGATCTGTGAGGACTGCATGACCTTCGCACCGGTCGGGATCCGCTGCCCCGATCACTCGAACGTGGGTGCGCTCAAACCGAGCCCGTCCCGCACCGTGCGCACGGCCCAGCGGCGGGTGAGATCGCACGCGGCGCCCGCGACGATCGCGCTCGTCGTGATCAACATCGTCGTCTATGTCATCACGGCGGCCCAGGGCCACGGGATCAACACACCGGGCGGCAAGCTCTTCAACAATTGGGCGCTCGTTGGGGCGCTCGTCGATCAGGGCGACTGGTGGCGGCTCGTGACCGCAATGTTCCTCCATGCGGGCGTGACCCACCTGGCCTTCAACATGTTCGCGCTCTACTGGCTCGGATCGGTCGTGGAGCAGGCAATCGGGACGCGCCACTACATCCTGCTCTATTTCGTCTCCGGTCTCGCGGGCTCGGCAGGAGCGCTCGTGTTCAGCAACCCGCTGGCAACGACGGTCGGCGCCTCGGGCGCCATTTTCGGCGTTCTGGGCGCGCTGCTCATTCTCGAATATCGAGCCACCGGCTCACTCGCCGGTCAGGCGATGACGTTGATCGTGATCAACCTGGCGATCACGTTCGCGATCCCGGGAATCTCGAAAGGCGGGCACCTGGGCGGCCTGATCGGCGGCATCCTCATCGCGCTGGCGCTCGACGAGGGCCGGCGGCGCCGGATCCCCGGACTCGGGCTCGCCCTCGTCGTTGCGGTTGCCGTCGGATCGGTTTTGGTGGCGTACCTGCGGGTCAGCAGCTACGGGCCGTACTTCGGCTCGAACTAGCCGCCGATCGCGGCAGTCGTGACTCCGGCCTCGCTGAGCGCCGCCTGCGCCGCGGCCAGGCGGGCGAGGGGGACGCGATAGGGAGAGCAACTGACGTAGTCGAGGCCGATTGCGTGGCAGAAGGCGACCGAGCGCGCCTCGCCGCCGTGCTCGCCGCAGATACCGAGCTTGAGCTCGGGCTTGACGCCGCGGCCGAGCTCGACCGCGATCTTCATCAGCTCGCCGACGCCCTCGGTGTCGAGCACCTCGAACGGGTTGCGCTCGAGGATGCCGTGGTCGAGGTAGAAGGTGAGGAACTTGCCCTCGGCGTCGTCGCGAGAGAACCCCATCGTGGTCTGCGTGAGGTCGTTGGTGCCGAACGAGCAGAAGTCCGCGACCGCTGCGATCTCGTCGGCGCGCACACAAGCCCGGGGAAGCTCGATCATCGTCCCGCACAGGTACGCAACTGCGGGCTCCTCCGCGGCAATCCGCTCGGTCAGCTCGCGTAGCCGCCGCAGCTCCTCGCCGAAGCCGACGAGTGGGTGCATGATCTCGACCAGCGGCGCCTCCCCGGTCCGCTCCTGCACCGCGGCAGCGGCGCGGACGATCGCCCGCACCTGCATCTCGTAGATCTCCGGATGCTGCAGACCGAGCCTGCAACCGCGCGTGCCCAGCATCGGGTTCGACTCGTGCAACTGTGCGATCCGCGCCCGCATCGCCTCGGAGGTCGCCTCCTCGGGCGCGGGCAGAAACTCGTGCAGCGGCGGATCGAGCAGCCGGATCGTGACCGGCAGCCCCGCCATCGCCTCGAAGATGCCCTCGAAATCCGACTGCTGCACCGGCAACAGGCGGTCGAGCACAGCGCGCCGCTCCGTCTCGGTCGAGGCCATGATCATCTCCTGCACCACGGGCAGCCGGTCCGGCGCCATGAACATGTGCTCGGTGCGGCACAGCCCGATCCCCTCGGCGCCGAACTCGCGCGCCTTCGCCGCATCCTCCGGCGTGTCCGCGTTCGCACGCACGCGCATCCGGCGCAGCTCGTCGGCCCAGCCGAGGATCGTGCCGAAGTTCTCGTCGATCGCCGGCGGCACCAGGCGCACGGGCCCGATGATGACTCGGCCGCTGCCGCCGTCGATCGTGATCACGTCGCCCACGCGCAACTCGTGCGTTCCGATCGTGACGGTGCCGGCCGCGACGTCGATCCTGAGCTCCTCACACCCCGCAACGCACGGGCGACCCATCCCGCGGGCGACGACCGCGGCATGCGAGGTCATGCCACCGTGAGCGGTCAGCACGCCGCGCGCCTCGATCAACCCGTGGATGTCGTCCGGCGTCGTCTCCCAGCGCACGAGGATGACGTCGTCCCCCGCCTTGCCGCGCGCGGCGGCAGTGTCGGCATCGAGCACGATCTCGCCGGACGCGGCTCCAGGGGACGCGTTGAGGCCGCGGGCCGCGACCTCGACCTTCGCGGCCGGGTCGATCATCGGGTGCAGGAGCTGGTCGAGCTGGCTCGGATCGATGCGCGTCACCGCCTCGTCCCGCGAGATCAGCCCCTCTCCCGCCATCTCGACCGCGATCCGCAGCGCAGCCGCAGCCGTGCGCTTGCCGGTGCGCGTCTGCAGCAGGAAGAGTTTTCCCTCCTCGACCGTGAACTCGACGTCCTGCATGTCGCGGTAGTGCGCCTCCAGGCGCGCAAGCGTCTCGTTCAGCTCGGCGTAGGCCTGCGGCAGCCGCTCTTCCATGCCGGCGATCGGCTCCGGCGTGCGGATGCCCGCCACGACGTCCTCACCCTGCGCGTTGACGAGGAACTCGCCGTAGATGCCGGCCGCGCCCGTGGACGGATCGCGCGTGAAGCAGACACCCGTGCCCGAGCTTTCGCCCTTGTTCCCGAACACCATCTGGACGACGTTGACAGCGGTGCCGAGATCGTCAGGGATCTCGTAGGCACGACGGTAGACCTGCGCCCGCGGCGCATCCCAGGAGTCGAACACCGCGCGATACGCGCGTCGCAGCTGCTCACGCGGATCCTGCGGGAAGCCGCTGCCGACCTCCTCCTCGTAGACGCGCTGGAACGTGCCGATCAGCTCCCTCAGGTCATCGGCGTCGAGATCGACGTCGTTGGCGACGCCGCGCGCAGCCTTCAGCGACGAGAGCCCGCTCTCGAAGCGGTGACCGTCGACGCCGTCCACCACCTCGCCGTACATCTGGATCAGCCGCCGGTAGGAGTCGTAGGCAAACCGCGCATTCCCGGTCGCCGCCGCCAGGCCCTCGACGGCGATGTCGTTCAGGCCCAGGTTGAGGATGGTGTCCATCATCCCCGGCATCGATACAGCCGCCCCCGACCGAACCGATACGAGCAGAGGATCGGACGGATCGCCGAACCGCTTCGCGGCACGAGCCTCGAGCGCTGCGATGTGCTCCCCGACCTCGTCGTCGAGCCCGTCGGGCACCTGCTTGCCGGAGGCCATATACGCCCGGCACGCGTCCGTGGTGATCGTGAACCCGGCCGGCACCGGCACGCCCAGCGCCGTCATCTCGGCGAGCCCGACCCCCTTGCCTCCCAGCAGCTCCCGTCCCCCGGGAGCCTCCTCGTCGTAGTCGTAGACGAAGCGCACGGGGCGATCCTACGCACAACCTCCCGGCGGAGCGTCCCTCGAGCTAGGCGGCCGATGCCGGGCCGGGCTCCTCGGCAGGATCCCAGCGCAGATTGCGAACGGCCGGCACGAGCAGCAGCCCAATGCCGATTGCCCCGTTGAGCACCGCGCAGGCGATCAGGACGGCCGAGATACCCAGCCGCGCGGCGAGCGGGCCGATCAGGGCATAGCCGATCGGATTGAGCACGACGGAACCGAACCAGTCGAAGGAGCTGATGCGGGAGATCGCGTGGTCGGGATCTTCCGCTGCAGAGTCGTGAACCAGAGCGTGTCGTCGATCGTTAGGCACGTGCCGGCGAAAAAGCTCCAGCCCGCGATCACCCACAGAGGCGCCTGCACCGCGAGCAGGCCGAGGGTTCCCGCCATCGGCATGGCCAGCAGCGCAGTTGCCGCGAGCGGGCGCCGCACGCGGATCCGATAGGCGATCAGCCCGCCCAGGACGGAGCCGGCTGCGCCGAGCGAGAGGATCGTCCCCCACGCTCCGGCCCCGCCGAGGTCATCCTTGGCCACGGCCGGGCCGAGCACGAGCAGCGCGGGAAACATGGTCAGCTGGAAGAGCCCGAAGGATGCGACCATCGTCCACACCCAGGTGCGCGAGACGAACTCCCGCCAGCCGTCGCGGAGGTCGCCGAGCACGCTCTTCCCGCGCGTCACCATCGCGGGACGCACGTGCATGGCCGCGACGAGGAGCGCGGAGACCGCAAAGCTGGCTCCATCGACTGCGATCGCCCAGCCGGGGCTCGCGACCGTCACGAGCACGGCTCCGAGCGCTGCCCGGCGACACGCATGACGCTACTGGCAAGGCCCGTCAGCGCATTCGCCTCCTGCAACTGCTCCGGTGTCACCGCCTGCTGCACGAAGCCGACGTAAGCAGGCCGAGCAACGGCACCCACGAGCCCGAAGACGACCTGTAGCGCGGCCAGGTTCCACATCGATGCCACACCCGCGAGCAACAGCACGGCAGCCGCGCCCTGGGCCGCGGCTCGCACCGCGTCGGACCAGACCAGCAGCATCTTGCGCGAGATGCGGTCGGCCCAGACGCCGCCGAGCAGGAGGAAGATCACAGTCGGGATCTCGCGGGCGAGGAGCACGAGCCCGAGGTCGGTGACGCTGCCGATCTGCAGGACGGCGAATGCGAGCGCGACCTCGGCCATCGCTGTGCCGAGCGTCGAGACGCCCCGCGACGCGACCAGCAGCCGGAGCTCGCGGTCCTGGAGCGCGCGCACCGGGATCCGCATCGGCCGACTCTACGGCCCGGTCGAAGGCCTGCTACGTCGAGCGTCCGCGCGACCTGAGCTCGGCCAACCACGCGATCGCGCGGAGCCCGATCCAGATCGGCGTCAGGACGACGTAGAACGCGAACACCGCGACCCCGAGTGCCCACATCCACAGCGCCCAGTAGCGAAGCGGCGCCCATCCCTTGTCGGCGAGCGTGCGACCCTCCGCACGCCAGATGCTCTTCGGCGGCTCGCTCACGCGCGTGCCTGCTGCCGCTCACGCTGCCGATCGGCGACGATCCGGATCACGCGCATCGCGGTCTCCTCGACCGAGAGATCGGAGACGTCCAGCACAGGGCAGCCGAGGCGCCGGTGCACGGCAGCGGCCTGGCCCAACTCCTCGTACACGTCGAGCAACTCCGCGTAGCGCTTCTTGGGCCCCCCCATCGTGGCGACGCGGTTGGCACGGATCTCCGACAGCCGCTCGGCGTCGATCGTCAGGCCCACCACCTTGAGCGGATCGATCTCGAACAGCGTGCCGGGTGGGTCGATCCCCTTCACGATCGGCACGTTTGCCGCCTTGTGCCCGAGATAGCCGAGGTAGATGGAGAGCGGCGTCTTGGACGTGCGGGACACGCCCACGAGCACCACGTCCGCTTCGTCGAGGCCGCTGCCGACGCCGTCGTCGTACTTGACGGCGAACTCGATCGCCTCGATGCGCTTGAAGTACGTCTGGTCGAGCGGAGGCCGTGCGCCCGGGGTCATCCGGGCCGCCACGCCGGACACGCGCGCAATCGAGTCGATCGGATGCCCCAGCAAGTCGCAGTAATGGACGCGGGCCCGGCGGCAGAGCTGGCGCATCGCCTCGCGCAGGCCCGGCTCGACCAGCGTGTAGACCATCACGGCCGGACGTCCGCGCGCAGTCGCGACCGCGAGCTGGAGGTCGTCGACGCTCTCGACGCGTGGATGGCGGATCTCCTCGAACGCCTGCTCCGGAAACTGCGCTTCGAGCGCGAGCACGAGCCGCGCCGCCGTCTCGCCTGTCGAGTCGGAGACGATGTGCAGCTCGACGGCCTGCGTGTCTGCGTCCACGGGCGGCAGGGTATCGGGTGGCGCAACGGCCGCCTCTAGAATCGGCGGCGTGGCGTTGCCCGAGCTCCCCGTCTCGCTCGTGGACATCGAGGCCGCGGCGGAGCGCATCGCAGGGGTTGCCGTGCGAACGCCGCTGCTGCGGCTTCCCCTCGCGGGCGAGGTCTTCGTCAAGCCCGAAAGCCTGCAGCGGACCGGCTCGTTCAAGTTTCGGGGCGCGTTCAACGCCCTCGCAGCGACGCCGCGCGAGCGGATCGAGCCCGGCGTCGTGGCGGACTCCAGCGGCAATCATGCGCAGGGCGTTGCGGCCGCGGCATCGCTGCACGGGGTGCCCGCAACGATCGTGATGCCGGAGAACGCCGCCCCGATCAAGGTCGAGCGCACGGCGGCCTGGGGCGCCGAGATCGTCCGCAGCGGCAACTCGAGCGCGGAGCGGCAGCGGCTGGCAGCCGAGCTCCGGGACGAGCGCGGGCTCGAATACGTGCCACCGTTCGACGACACGAGAATCATCGCGGGCCAGGGCACCGTCGGCCTGGAGCTCGTCGCCGATCTGCCGAGCGTGCGCACCGTCGTCGTCTGCGTCGGTGGCGGAGGGCTGATCTCGGGCGTCGCGACGGCCGTCAGGACCCTGCTGCCAGGAGCGCGGGTGATCGGCGTCGAGCCGGAGCTGGCCGCCGATGCGCAGCAGTCGCTGCGCGAGGGGCGGATCGTGTCATGGCCGGCGGGCGACGTGACCCGGACCGTCTGCGACGGTGTGCGCACCCAGGCGCTCGGGACGCTCACGTTCGCGACGATCTCGGCGCTCGTCGACGAGATCGTGACGGTCACCGACGAGCAGGTGCTCGACGCCTTGCGCTGGGCGATGCTCGAGGCCAAGTTGATGCTCGAGCCGACAGGAGCGCTGGCCCTCGCCGCGTTCCGCAGCGGCGCCGTGGCCGGCGACGGCGCCACCGTGCTCGTAGCGTCCGGCGGCAACGCCGACCCTGCGCTGCTCGCGGCGGTGCTCCAGGGCTGACTCGCCCGCCCTGCTGCGCGTCAGATCGGCCTGCCGGCGCGGAGCTCCGGGTGATGCCGTTGCTGACGTTCGTCGAGGTCGTCGAGCTCACGGGCACGGGCGATCCGGGGCCGTGCGCCGACGCGGGCGTAATGAGCGTCGACCGCGGGGCCGCCGAGCCGATGCTCGCCGGCGTAGCTCTCCCACCCCTTCAACATGTAGAGGTAGATGTCCGCGACCGAGAACGTGTCTCCCAGACACCACTCGCGCCCGCCGAGCTCCCGCTCCAGGTAGGCCCCGTAGCCTTCGAGCTTCTCGACTCCCTTGCGGCGTACGGCCTCATGGCCGTCCGGGTCATCCGTGAGGTACTGCGGGACGTTGATCGGCTGCCAGGCACCGTGCAGCGTGTTCGACAGCCACATCAGCCAGCGCAGCAGGGCGCCGCGACCGGGCTCGCCCGGCAGCGGGCCGAGACCGCGGCCGGGAAGCCGCTCCACGAGATACAGCAGGACCGCTCCCGTCTCGTAGACCTCGGTATCCCCGTCGCGCAGCGACGGCACCCGCTGCAACGGGTTCACATCCGCAAAGCCCGGCGCCTCGTCGCGACGGCGAGGGTGAACGTCGACGGTCTCGTAGTCGGCCTCGGCCTCTTCGAGCGCGGCCCGGACGGCGAAGCTCGCCGACCCGGTGATCTGGAACAGCTCCATCTGCTGAGGCTAGACGAACGTGTGCCACACCCTCAGCGGGAGGCCGCGATCGGGCGAGCCTCTCCCCCCGTGAGCGAGAGCAGGTCCGCGGGCTCGAGCTCGATCTCGAGCCCGCGACGGCCCGCGCTCACGAAGATCGTGTCGTAGGAGAGCGCCGATTCGTCGAGCACCGTCGCGAGCGGCCTGCGCTGGCCGAGGGGACTGATTCCCCCGGTTACGTACCCGGTGGCCCGCTCGGCGAGCTTCGCCTCTGCGAGCACCGCGCGCTTTCCGAGCGCCTTGAGGTCGAGGTGTGCGTCGACGGGCACGAGCGCCACGAGCAGCCCGCCGTCGACATCGACGACGAGCGTCTTGAAGACCCGCCCCGGCTCGACGCCGAGCTTCTCCGCCGCCTCGAGCCCATACGAGGAGGCCGTGCGATCGTGCGCATATTCGTGGACGCGAAAGGCGATCCCGGCCCGCTGTGACGCGACGACGGCGGGCGTGCTCTTTCCGGCCACGCATCGACAGTAGCGGTGATGTGAGAAGAAGCCCGCGGACCGCGCGGCGGTCGCCTTTGGGATCTTCGCCTGGTACGGAACCGGCTCGGCGAACCGGTCTGTACGGTACGGCGGATGCCGGACGCCGTCACGATGGAGAAGATCGTCTCGCTGTGCAAGCGGCGCGGCTTCGTCTTTCCCTCGTCCGAGATCTACGGCGGGCTCGGCTCGTCGTACGACTACGGTCACTACGGCGTGCTGCTGAAGGAGAACGTGAAGGCGCGCTGGCTCGAGGCGATGGTGCGCGAGCGGGACGACATTGTCGCGCTCGACTCGGCGATCATCCTGCACCCCGAGGTGTGGGAAGCATCGGGTCACGTCGGAGGCTTCACCGATCCGCTCGTCGACTGCCGCTTCTGCAAGCGCCGCTTTCGCGCCGACCAGCTCGAGGAGGCAGAGTGCGGAAAGCGGCCGAGCAAGCATCCGGGCGAGACCAGCGACTGCGACCTCACCGAGCCGCGCCAGTTCAATCTCATGTTCGAGACGCGCGTCGGCCCCGTCGAGGAGACCGGCATGAAGGTGTATCTCCGGCCGGAGACGGCGCAGGGGATCTTCATCAACTTCAAGAACGTCGCCCAGCTCGCCCGGCGGAAGCCGCCGTTCGGCATCGCGCAGGTGGGAAAGTCGTTCCGCAACGAGATCACACCGGGCAACTTCATCTTCCGCACGCTCGAGTTCGAGCAGATGGAGATGGAGTTCTTCGTGCCGCCGGCCGAGGCGGAGGAGTGGTACCGCTACTGGATCGAGGAGCGCCGTTCCTGGTATCTGCGCCTCGGCATCCGCGAGAGCCACCTGCGCGTGCGTCCTCACGATGCCGACGAGCTCTCGCACTACTCGAGCGGGACGAGCGACATCGAGTACCTCTACCCGATCGGCTGGTCCGAGCTGGAGGGGATCGCGAACCGCGGCGACTTCGACCTCACGGCACACACGGCGGCGTCGGGCACCAAGCTCGAATGGGTGGATTCTGCGTCGGGCGAGCGCTACACGCCCCACGTGATCGAGCCGGCCGCGGGCCTCAACCGCTCGATGCTCGCGTTCCTCTGCGACGCCTACGACGAGGAGATCGTCGCCGAGCGCGAGCGCACCGTGCTGCGGCTTCATCCGCTGATCGCGCCGGTCAAGGCCGCAATCCTGCCGTTGATCGGGAAGGACACGGAACAGGCTGGAAAGGCGCGTCTGCTGTACGAGGAGCTCCGTCGCGTCCTGTCCGTCGAGTACGACGACAACGGCCAGATCGGTCGCCGCTACCGGCGCCACGACGAGATCGGAACGCCTTGGGCGCTGACGGTCGACGAGCAGACGATCGTCGACGACACCGTCACCGTTCGCGACCGCGACTCGCTCGCCCAGGACCGCGTTCCGATAGGTCGCGCGCGCGAGCGCCTGCTCGACCTGCTCGCAACACCCTGGGGCTCCCCGAAGAGCTCCTAGGCCTCACGAGGCGTCGGGAAAGCGCTCCATCGCGCGCTCCCCGGGCTCCTCGAAGCCGAGCTTCGCGTAGAGAGCGTGCATGTCGCGTGTGTGGAGCAGCCATTTGGTGTCGCGGAGCGGACCCTCGTCGACGACGAACCTGACGAGCTCGAGGCCGAGGCCACGGCCACGGCATTCGGCCAGGACGTAGACGTCTGCGAGATACGACACCGTGTGACCGTCCGAGACGGCGCGCGCAAAGCCGACCTGCCGCCCGTCAGGGCCGTACAGGCCGCCGACGCGTGCAGCCGTCTCGATCAGCTCGTCCATCACCATTCTCCCGCGCCCGAGCGCCCAATATGCCTCCTCGCTCAGGTACGCATGCACCGCTGCGCGGTCGATTCGATCGCGCTCGTCGTCGACCACGAACCCCCCGTCGAGTGCTCGCCGCATGCCCGCCATCCTGCCGCACACGACCGGTCGCGAACGGGCACACCTCCACCTTGCTACCGTCGCGGCCATGAAACGGCTCGTCATCGTGCTTTTGGTTGCTGCGCCGCTCGCTGCAGCCGACCTGTGGGTGAAGGCCAGCGAGCCGACCGCACCGTGGGCCTACCACCATCGCTCGGGCACCTGGCTCCTCCTCTCCCTGGCGCTGCTCGCCGCAACCGTGATCGTCACGCGCATCCCGTCCTCGGCGGTGCCGCCGGCCGCCGGGGTGCTCGCGGGCGGGCTGCTCGGCAACACGTTGTCCGCGGCGTGGAACGGGATGGCGGTGCCGAACCCGTTGGTGTTCACAGGCCAGCAGAGCGTCGTTGCCTTCAACCTGGCGGACGTGTGGGCGCTGGTCGGGATCTTCCTGCTCATGGCAGCGATCGGGGTCTGGCTGATCGGGAACCGCGAGCTGCTGCCGACGACGGCGCAGGCGCGTGCCGCGCTTCGCAACATGAGACGGCAGGTCTGACCCGAGAGGCGCGCACATCGGCCCGAGAGGGCCGGAAGGGCGTCGAGTACCATTCCCTCTGATGAGCGCTGCGTCCGCATTCGTCCCTGCTCTGGCCTCACTCGGCGATCTGCTACCGCGCGACGGAATCCTCTCTCCGGAGGAGCTCGAAGGCGTCGCGCGCGACATTGCGAGCCGGCCGGACATATGGGAGCCGCTCGTTCGCGTCGACGCCGTCCAGCGCCGGTACGAGCTCGTCTACGAAGACGACCGCATGGACGCCTGGGTCCTCTCGTGGATGCCCGGCCAGGGCACCGGCTTCCACGACCATTACATCTCGGGCGTCGGCCTGTCGGTTGCGGCCGGCGGCGTGCGGGAAGATCAGCTCGTGTACGGAACCTCCCACCTGGCGTTGCATCTGCGCCCCGGCGACACACGCCAGGGTGGTCCGGGCTACATCCACCGTGTCACACACGACGAGGGCGAGCCCGCAGTCACGATTCACGTCTACTCGCCGCGCCTCGACTGGGTCGGCCAGTACAGGCTCGACGACGACGGCGTCGTCCGGCGGGAGGTCTCGCCCGGCCGCATCGAGCTCAAGGCCCAGCTCGTGGCCAACGGCGCGCTCCACGGCGTGCTCGAGCGCTTCTAGGCGCCCGGGCTCAAGCCGGGCCTTTCAGGCCGACAGCGTCTTGAGCCGGAAACCGCCGTGATGCTCGTACGAGGCGGTCACGACGGCGAGCGCGTCGCGCTGGGCACGGTCGCCGAGCCCGGCAGCCGCCGCGTCCGCGATCGGCGTGTGCAGCAGCAGCCGGATGCCGTGAAGCCCGTCCGCCGAGAGGGGAATGCCGCCGGTATCACAGGCTGCGCACACCATGCCCCCGGCGGAAGGGAGGAACGCCGTCAGTCTCTCGTCCTCCTCCTCGCACTCGATGCAGCTCTGCAGGTGCGGCATGTAGCCCGAGACCCAGAGGAGCTTGAGCTGGAACGAGAGCAGGACCGGCTCCAGCGCCGGGCGCACACCCGGGCGCGGCGGCACGTCGTCGAGCACGTCGAGAAACCGGGTCAGCGCGGTGAACGCGCGCTCGTTCGCCTCCTGCTCGGTGAAGAGGCGCAGCATCGCCTCGAGGCCGATCGTCCCTGCCTGCAGGCGGTACGGGTCGGTGCGCGCACGGTCGTGCGAGCGCACGAGGGATGCTCCCGTCACCGTGTCGAGCTCGCCGCGCCCCTGGTGCAGCACGAGCTCCACGTGCGAGAACGGCTCCAGGCGCCCACCGAAACGCGACTTCGTCTTTCTCACGCCTTTGGCAACGGCACCGACCCGGCCGCGCTCGAGCGTGTACACGTGCAGGACGCGATCGGCCTCGCCGAAGCGGAAGGAGCGGAGGATGACGGCCTGTGTGGTGGTCGTGCGGGCCATGTATCCAGTGTACGAGTGACCGTGGCCGGCGCGGTCGGCCTGGACAACACCAAACGCTGAGGTGTCTTCCGCGCTGTTCGGGAGACACCCCCGATTCAACGCTGGTCCGTGAAGATCCGGAATACGGCGCGGCGCGCGGCCGTTGATCACTCTCGTGCCTCGGATTCTGCTCTACACGACGGACTGGTGCGGCTACTGCGTCCGTGCCAGGATGCTCCTCGAGCATCGCGGGCTCGCGTACCACGAGGTCTCCCTCGACGACGACCCCGCCTTCCGGCAGACCGTCTTCGACCTCGGCAGCCGCTGGACCGTGCCTCTCGTCACGATCGACGGGCAGCCCATCGGCGGGTACGAGGAGCTTCTCGCTCTCGACCGCTCCGGGCTCCTGGCCGAGCGACTCGCCGCGTAACGACACCCCGGCGTTTGCGGTAGACGGACTGCGCGACAGCCCTAGGTTTGCGTTGGCAAGAGCTGGCAGCGTGGGCAGAACGTCGTGCCGCGCCCGCCGACCACGATCCGCTCGAGCAGACGATGGCAGCGGTCGCACGGCTCGCCGCCCCGGCCGTAGGCGCGAAACTCGTGCTGCATCGATCCGTACGCGCCGTCCGGCGCGGCAAAGTCGCTGAGCGTCGAGCCTTGCCGCTCGATCCCGAGCCGTAGCACCTTGCGCACGGCTCGATGGAGCCGCCTCAACTCGTCGCGATCGAGACTGCCGGCGACACGCAGCGGATGCAGCCTGCTGTGCCACAGCGCCTCGTCGACATAGATGTTCCCGAGCCCGGCCAGCGTCCGCTGGTCGAGCAGCGCCGACTTCAGCGGCGCCCGCCGTCCTTCGAGCCGCCGGCCGAGCCGTGCCGCCGAGAATCGGCCGAGCGGCTCCGGGCCGAGCCTCTCGGCGAGATACGGGCCCACGTCGGCCGCTTCGAGCAGCTCCCACGTGGCGAAGCGCCGCACGTCCCGGAAGGCGACATCGGAGCCGTTGTCCAGGCCGAGCACGGCCCGCGTGTACGGGTCATCGGCCAACCCGCCGTGTGCCGCGTGCCGCAGCGACCCCGTCATGCGGAGGTGGATCAGGAGCGCACGACCGGATTCGAATCGAAGGAGCAGATACTTGCCGCGGCGTTCGACCGCTGCCACGCGCTCACCGATGAGCTCGCGTGCCACGATCTCGGGCTCGAACGGCCGCACGAGACGGGGATCGAGGATCACCGCGCGCTCGATCCTGCCGGTCCCGAGGACCGGGGCGATGCCGCGACGAACGATCTCGACCTCGGGGAGCTCGGGCACACGCCGAGTGTAGGGACGCGTCGCACCGAGGCACGCCCTGCCTACCCAGCCGGCGTCCGCCTACCCGACGACCTCGAGCAGAATGCCCTGCTCGGGCGGTGCGGCGTCGCCGACCTCGTACGCCGCGAGGATCGCGGCGACGGCGGCTTGCGCCGAAGCGTCGTCGCGCGCATGCACCTCGGCGAGGTCGTCGCCTGCCAGCACCGTGTCGCCGCGCTTGGAGAAGCACAGCACGCCGACTGCGTGGTCGACCGTGTCCGCCTTGGTTCTGCGGCCGGCGCCGAGCTCCAGCGCCGCGACCCCGACGGCGAGCGCTCCGACGCGGGTGACGATTCCGTCGCGCGGGGAAGGCACCGAGATCCGCACCGGCGCCTCGGGGAGCGCTTCGGGATCGGGATCGCCGCCTTGGGCGCGCACCCAGCGCTCATAGACGGCGTGCGCAGAGCCGTCGGCGACGGCCGCCTCGGCGCGGCGCCGACCCTCGTCGAGGTCGATGCCGAGATCGGAAAACGCGAGCAGCCGCGCGCAGGCGTCGAGCACGAGCTCGGAGAAGTCGTCCGGCCCGTTGCCTCGCACCATGTCGATCGCCTCACGGATCTCGAGCGCGTTCCCGACCGCGCGCCCCAGCGGCTGGTCCATGTCCGTGAGCAGACAGACGACTTCCTTGCCGGCGCGATGCCCGAGCTCCAGCATCTGCTCCGCAAGCACCCGCGCCTCGCCGAGCGTCTTCATGAAGGCGCCGTCGCCCACCTTGACGTCGAGGACGATCGCATCGGCGCCTGCCGCGAGCTTCTTCGACATGATCGACGACGCGATCAGCGGCATGATGTCGACGGTCGCGGTGACGTCGCGGAGCGCATAGAGCTTCTTGTCGGCGGGCACGAGGTTCGCGCTCTGCCCCACGATCGCCATGCCGATGTCGCGTAGTTGCGCAACCAGCTCGTCGGTGGTCAGCTCGACGCGGAAGCCCGGAATCGACTCCAGCTTGTCGAGCGTGCCGCCGGTGTGCCCGAGCCCTCGTCCACTCATCTTTCCGAGCGGTACGCGGCACGCGGCCACGATCGGGCCGACGGCGATCGACGTCTTGTCACCGACCCCTCCGGTCGAGTGCTTGTCGACGACCTTGCGGCCGATCGCCGCGCCGAGGTCGAGCGTCTCCCCGGACCGGATCATGGCGTCCGTCAAGGCAAACGTCTCGGCGGCGCTCAGCCCCTGGAAATAGACGGCCATGCACCATGCCGCCATCTGATAGTCGGGCACCTCGTCGCGCGCATACGCGAGCACGAGCTCGGCGAGCTCGTCGGCGGACAGCTCCTCGCCGTTGCGCTTGCGCTCGATCAGCTCAGCCGGGCGGATCGTCACGGGACATCCTCCAGCAGCCGCCGCGGGCGACCCTCGCCCACGGCCTCGGGACAGCTCGCGCTCACGGCTCGATGATCGGCGATCCCGGAGCGCCCTTGCCGGGGTGCTTGCCGCCGAGCCACGCGTTGACGGTCGCGCCGACGTCGGCGAACTCGCCCTCGTGCACCCGGCCCGCGGCGTTCTTGCCCGCCGCATACGCGAGGAGGAGCGCATGCTCGCGCGAATGATCGGTCGACGGCGTCGTCGGATCGCAGCCGTGGTCCGAGGTGATCACGAGCAAGTCGCCGTCGCGCAGCGTCTCGAGGATGTCCGGCAAGCGGCGATCGAAGTCCTGCAGGCAGCGGTGGAAGTTCACCGGATCGTTCCGGTGCCCCCAGAGCTGATCGGTCTCGACGAGATTCGTGAACACGAAGCCGCGATCCGCATTCTCGAGCAGCTCGAGCGTGCGGTTGATGCCGTCGACGTTCGACTTCGTCGGAAACGACTCGTCGATGTCGCACCCCGCGAAGATGTCGGAGATCTTGCCGACGCCGTAGACCGTGTTGCCTGCCGCGCGAATCGTGCTCAGGTAGTTGGGTCGCCTGGGCTCCAGGGAGAAGTCGTGGCGGTTCGGCGTCCGCTCGTACTCCCCAGGGGCACCGGTGAACGGGCGGGCGATGACGCGGCCTACCGCATGCTTGCCGGTGAGGATCTCCCGCGCCGCCCGGCACCCGTCGTACAGCTCTTCGAGCGGGATCGTGTTCTCGTGGGCCGCGATCTGGAACACCGAGTCCGCCGAGGTGTAGACGATCCATTTGCCCGTGCGCTGGTGCTCCTCGCCGTACTCGAGGATCACGTCCGTGCCCGACGCCGGCTTGTTGCACAGCACTCCGCGGCCGGTGCGGTTCATGAACGGATCGATCACCTCATCCGGGAACCCGTAGGGGTAGGTGGGGAAGGCGACAGGCGTAACGACTCCCATCAGCTCCCAATGGCCGGCCGTCGTGTCCTTGCCCTTGGAGCGCTCCACGAGCCGTCCGGCCACGGCCGGCGCGCCCGGCTGCGGCGGGCATCCTTCGAGCTGCTCCACGTTTCCGAGCCCGAGCGCCTCGAGGTTGGGCAGGTCGAGGCCGCCGACGGCACGGGCGACGTTCCCCAGCGTGTCCGAGCCCGCATCTCCCCACTCGTCCGCGTCCGGCAACTCTCCCGCGCCGACGGCATCGAGCACGATCACACACGCCCGCGGCACATCGCTATTCTACGCGGCCGGTGGATACGTTCCTCGGACTGGTGGAGCTCGTTCTCTACGTGCTCACGATCCTCGCCCTCTCGGCGGCCGTGACGTATGGGGTCGTGCGGATCTCGCCCGCCCAATCCGCCAAGCAGAGCTCGGACAAGGGCTCGGAGAAGAACTCCGACAAGGGCTGAAAACGGGTCGCGGGCGCCCGTCCGCCGGGTCAGGCGTGCGCGGGAACGATCTCGCCGAGCGGCGTATGCGGCAACCCGTGTGCATCTGCGACTGCGCGGTACGTGATCTTGCCGCCGATCACGTTGACGCCGCGAGCGAGCACGGGATCGTCGGCGATCGCGCGCATGACGCCGTTGTCGGCGATCGCCTCGACATACGGCAGCGTCACGTTCGTCAGCGCCTTCGTCGCCGTGATCGGCACCGCGCCTGGCATGTTCGCGACGCAGTAGTGGACGATGCCGTCCACGTCGAACACGGGCGCGTCGTGCGTCGTCGGATGTGAGGTCTCGAAGCAGCCGCCCTGGTCGATCGCGACATCCACGAGCACGGCGCCCGGTTTCATCAGCGCCAGCATCTCGCGCGTGATCAGCTTCGGCGCGAGCGCTCCGGGGACGAGAACCGCACCTATCACCATGTCGGCATCCCGGATCGAAGCCTCGATCTGCAGCCGGTTCGACATCGCGAGACTGATCCGGCCGTTCAGCATCGACTCCAGCTCGCGCATGCGGTCGACGGACTTGTCGAGGATCCAGACGTCGGCCTCCATGCCGACCGCGATCAACGCCGCGTTGTAGCCGACGACCCCGCCGCCCAGCACGACGACCTTTGCAGGCGGCACACCCGGCACCCCGGCGAGCAGGATGCCGCGGCCGCCGTGCGCCTTCTCGAGCGACCACGCCCCCATCTGCGGCGCCAGGCGTCCTGCGACCTCGCTCATCGGCGCGAGCAGCGGCAGGCGCCGGTCGACCGTCTCGACGGTCTCGTACGCGATGCCCGTGATACCGGAGGCGGCGAGCGCCGTCGTCAGCGGAGCGTCCGCGGCAAGGTGGAGGTACGCGAACAGCGTCAGCCCCTCGCGCAGGCGCTCGTACTCCTGCTCGATCGGCTCCTTCACCTTGAGCAGCAGCTCCGCGGCGTCCCACACCTCGTCAACCGGCGCCGTGCGAGCCCCGACGGCGACATAGGCGTCGTCGTCGAACCCTGATCCGACTCCCGCTCCGTGCTCGACGACGACCTCGTGTCCGCGTTGCACGAGCTCGAGCGCGCCGGCAGGTGTCAGGGCCACGCGGTACTCGCGAGGCTTGATCTCCTTGGCGACACCGATCCTCATCGCGGCGGCACGATACCCGACACGCCGCCGCGCACGTGGCCCCCCGACGACGTCCGCTGCGAAGGAATCAGCTCGCGCCCTGCGCCAGCTGCTCCACGTGCCGGCGCTCGTCCGCGCCGAGCCACGGCGGCTTGCCCGACGCTGCGTTCGCGGCTGCGCGCTCGGCTTTCGACGTGGCGGGAATGACAAGGTCGATCCGCCGGTCCGACAGGCACCACTTCAGCAGCGCTTGCGGCCACGTCTCGATGCCGAACGGCTGCAGCGGCGCCAGCGCCTCCGCCCCGGGATCGCGGCGCAGAGCGCTGCCGCGGGAGCCGCCGAGCGGCCTCATCACGATCACCGCGATCCCGAGCTCTTCGGCGAGCGGCAGGATCCGCCGCTCGCAGTCCCGCTCGAGCGGGTTGAGCGGAACCTGCACCGTGTCGAAGCGTCCGGTGCGAAGTGCTCGCTCGAGCTCGTCGAACGCGGCCACGTCGTAGTGGGTGACCCCGAGCCGGTCGATGCGTTCGGCGTCGAGCTCCTCTCCGAGCCAGCGCAGCTGCTCCTCCCAGGCGACGAGATTGTGAATCTGCTCGAGCTCGACGCGGCCGAAGATCCTGCACTGGGCCTCGTACTGGCTCCGACCCTCGGCGACGGAGCGTGCCCAGATCTTCGTCGCGATCGTCGCCTGCGCGCGTCGGCCGGTAAGCGCGCGGCCGAGAGATGTCTCTGCCGCGCCGTACATGGGCGACGAGTCGTAGACGGTCGTACCCGCGGCCAGTGCCGCGACAACGACGTCGTGAGCGAGCGCGACGTCGTCGTCGAACGTGCCGTATGTGCCGAGCCCGACGACCGGTCCGAGACGCCGCTCCTCCATCACTCGAGATGCGCTCGCGCAAGGCGGCCGGCGGCGAAGGCGGCGGCAAAGAACCACGGGTCGTCCTCGGGGCCGCGGCCCATGTGGAGCAGCGGCAAGCCGGCGCACGCCTCGACCCAACCGTCGACAGGCACCTGCTCGACGCGCTCCTGCCAGCTGGGACCCGGCCGGGCGAGCCCGGCGGGCCACGCAACCTCCCGCGCACCGAGGCAGAGAGCCACGGCGGCTCGTGTGTGGTGAGACACGCCCTGGTGCCGCTCGCGCAGGTCACCACCCGAGAAGCGGACGGTGACGATCGCCCGGCCGCGCAGCGCGGCGGCGGCGTTGGCCGCGTCGGCGACGGCCAGGCCGCCATGGCCGAGGTCTGTCCCGGTGCCGACGATTCCCGGTCCGATCCCGCAGACGACGCCGTCGAACGACTGCGACTTCGCCCACGCGAGCGCGGAGGAGACCGTGACCGCCTGCAGGTCGCCGTCGTGGCAGGGCGCGACCGCGACCGCGGCATCCAGCAGCCGGTGTTCCTTCAGCATGCGCACGGTGTCGGAGAGCGAGACCGGCAGAGCGCCACCTCCGAGCTGCACGTAGGCGATACGGTGTTCGGGGCCGATCCCTGCACAGACAGCTGCGAGCTGGCTGTGCAGGCCGCAACAGACGACCGGCATGCCGTCGAGCGACTCGGCCAACGGCCCGTCTTCCTCGACCGTGCGGTATGCCGACTGGCCGGGGGCGTACGGCAATGCCATCACGTGTGCATCCTTGCCCGGGCTCAGATTGAGACCGCGCGTGAGGTTGACGTAAAGGATGTCGAAACCCCCCGAGCCGAGCTCGAGTGCGCGCGCCTGACTGTTCACGATCACGGTGTCACCCTCCTCCACCGGTCCGGTCTGGCGCGGGTAGGCGAGGCACGGCACGCCGTCGACCTCGCAGCGGATCAGCTCCTCGAGCCGCTGGGTGACTGCGGTCACGGTGCCCCAGCGCAGGCTCAGGGACATCTAGCCTCTAGTTCTCCCGTCGCGCCTCGGCAACGATGCCCAGGGTGACGTCGACCATGCGATCGAGGTCGGCGACGGCGATGTGCTCGTCGGGCGTGTGGATCTCGGCCATGCCATTCGCAAGGTTGACACAGGGAAGCCCGCGCGCGTTGAACACGTTGGCATCGGCTCCGCCTCCGGAAAGCGCCGTCGTGGGCTCGACGCCCACGCCACGAAGAGCATCGGCCGCAATGCGAACCGCAGGCTCGTCGGGCCTGAAGCGGTAGCCCCTGTACTGCTCGGCCACCTCGACCTCTGCGGTGCAGTCCGAAACGCTCGCAGCGAATGCGAAGGCATCGAGCATCTCCTGGACGAGCGCACTGAGCTTGTGCTCGTCGTGGGAGCGCGCCTCCGCCTGCAGAATGCACCATTCCGGGACGATGTTACGGGCCGTCCCGCCCGTGATCAGACCGACGTTCGCGGTCGTCTCGTCGTCGACCTGGCCGAGTCGAAGGTCGGCGATGGCGCGTCCCGCAGCAGCGATCGCCGAACGCCCTTCCTCCGCCGCTATTCCCGCATGCGACGCGCGCCCGTGGAAGCGAACCTCGAGCGCGCGGCCGAACGGCGCGCCGAGGATGATCTCGCCGATCGGCGCCGCCTGGTCGTACACGTAGCCGAGGGCGCCCTCGAGCCGCGTCCGGTCGAAGGCTTCGGCTCCGAGCAGCCCCACCTCCTCCTTCGGCGTGAAAAGGAGCTCGACGCCGCTGTGCGGGATGTTCCCCTCGACGATCCGCCTTGCCGCTTCCACCATGACGGCGACCGCCGCCTTGTTGTCCGCGCCGAGGATCGTCCCCGCCCCGTTGCGAACGATGCCGCCGTCGACCACCGGCTCGATCGCCGCCGTGGGCGGCACGGTGTCGAGATGCGCGCAGAGGAAGATCGGAGTCCCCCGATCACTGCGTCCGGGCAGCCGGCACAGCACGTTCCCCATCGTCGAACCGATGGCAGGCCCGCAGTCGTCCTCGTCCCACTCGAGCCCGATCCCGTCGAGCTGCGCGAGCACCAGGTCGGCGACCGCCCGCTCCTCGCCGGGCGGGCTCGGGACCGACGCGAGCTCGAGGAAGAGCTCGAGGACGTCCGGTGCAGCCACCCGCTAGGAGCTTGCTGCCTCGACGGAGACGGGCGCGCGAGACCGTGACCGCTCGAGCGCTGCGCCCACGAATTCCCGGAACAGCGGCGCCGGCCGTGTCGGCCTCGACTTGAACTCGGGGTGGAACTGGCTCGCGACGAACCACGGGTGGTCGGGCAGCTCCACGATCTCGACGAGGCGTCCCTCCTGGAAGGTGCCGGAGACGACGAGGCCTTCTGCGATCAGCTGCTCGCGAAACTGGTTGTTCACCTCGTAGCGGTGCCGGTGACGCTCGTGGATCGTCGCTTCTCCGTACACATCGCGTGTCCGTGTTCCCGTAGCGAGCTCCACCGCCTGGGCACCGAGCCGCATCGTGCCACCCAGATCCTCGATCTCCTTCTGCTCGGGCAGCAAATCGATCACCGGATACGGAGTCTCCGGGTCCATCTCGGTCGAGTTCGCACCTTCCATCCCACAGACGTGGCGCGCGAACTCCGACACGGCGACGTGCATGCCGAGGCAGATGCCGAGGTACGGGATGCCCTGCTCGCGCGCGACCTGGCAGGCGAGGATCTTGCCTTCCCAGCCCCGGGAGCCGAAGCCGCCGGGCACGAGCACGCCGTCGACCATCTCGAGCTCTTCCACCGCCTCGTCGTAGGTCATGTTCTCGGAGTCGAACCAGCGCACGTGCACCTTTGCGCCCTGATGCACGCCGGCGTGCTTGAGCGCCTCGTGCACCGAGAGGTAGGCGTCGTGGAGCTTGATGTACTTGCCGACGAGCGCGATCTCGACGTTCTCTCGCCGCTTGGAGATGCGATCGGTGAGGTCCTTCCACTCGCCGAGCTCGGCGGGCGGGGTCACGAGCCCGAGGCGCTCGCACACGAGCGTGTCGAGCCCTTCGGCCTGCAGGCGCTCCGGCACGAGGTACACGTCCGAGACGTCGGGCGACCCGATCACCGCCTTCGCGTCGACGTCGGCGAAGAGCGCGATCTTCTCCCTGATGTCGTCGGACAGCTCGTCACGCGAGCGGCAGACGACGATATCGGGGTGAATGCCGATGCGTCGCAGCTCGTTCACGGAGTGCTGCGTCGGCTTCGTCTTCAGCTCGCCGGCCGCCTCGATGAACGGGACGAGCGTGACATGCAGGTACAGCACGTTGTCCTGTCCCACCTCGCGCCGGAACTGCCGGATCGCCTCGAGGAACGGGAGCGACTCGATGTCGCCGACGGTGCCGCCGATCTCGGAGATGACGACGTCGGCCGGCTGCGCGACGGCCCCCCGCCGGATGCGCGTCTTGATCTCGTTGGTGATGTGCGGGATCACCTGCACGGTGGCGCCCAGGAACTCGCCCTTGCGCTCCTTGCGCAGCACGGTGTCCCAGATCGCGCCCGCGGAGTGGCTGCCGTTCCGTGACAGGTTCTCGTCGATGAAGCGCTCGTAGTGGCCGAGATCGAGATCCGTCTCGGCACCGTCCTCGGTGACGAACACCTCGCCGTGCTGGAACGGGCTCATCGTACCCGGGTCGACGTTCAGATAGGGGTCGAACTTCTGCGCCTGCACACGTAGGCCGCGTGCTTTCAGCAGCCGTCCGAGCGAGGCGGCGACGATGCCCTTGCCGAGCGCAGAGACGACGCCGCCGGTGACGAACACGTACTTCGTCGGGGTGTCGCTCACGCGTGCCGTCCGAGGCCGTCGAGGTCTCGCAGCACGGGGGTCGACTCGATCGCCGACCCGAGCGAGTGGCGGTCGCCGACGAGGGTCAGCGCGGCCAGCGCACCGATCGCGCCCCACCGCCTCCGTCCCGTGAGCTTCCGCACGGACCTGAAACCTAGCACGGCACCAAGTGCATTCGAACCCGCGTCTCCGAGCATCGCCATCTCCCTCAGATCGTAGGGAGCGAGGAGGACGGCCGCGGCCACCGCCCTGCGCGGTGCCCCGCCCAGCAGGAGCGCGCCGGCCCCAAACGCCTTCAGCGCCCGCCCGGGCCGCGTGTCGAGCTGGTTGAGCGCGTTCGCGGAGAGGCCGACGAGCAGCGCCGCGGAGAGCGAACGGGTGCGGAGAAGCGCGTAGAGCGGAATCCCGACGAGCTTCAGCGATCCCGTCGTCGCACCCGCGCGCAGATGCGAGCCGATACCCCGCTCCGGCCCGCTCCAGAGGTCGTCGGCGAGACCGATTGCGGAGACGACGAGGACGGAGGGCTCGGCCAGACCCACGACCCAGCCGACGAGCGGGAGGCGCAGGCCCCGAAAGTTGACGCTCAGCGGCCCGCAGGCGAGCAGCAGGTCGGCGAGCTGCCGCCCGCGATGGACGAAGCCGAGCAGATCACGTCCGGTCGGGCGGTGCGAGAGGTCGAGTTCCACCTCTTGGATGTCGAGGTCCGCACGCGAGGCGTCGATCGTCATCCGCGTCTCGACGCCGAAGCCCGCGGCCACGGGGAACAGCGTCGCGCGCGCCCGGCCGGAGAGCCCGCGCTGGCCCGACAGTGGCTCGCGCGCATCGAATCCGCCGCGCAGGCGGATGAGGGCCCGCGCCGTCCCCTTGGCGAGGCCGACGCCGCCGCCCTCACGTCGGGTGAAGACGGCGATCGCCAGATCGGCATCGCTGCCGAGGAGGGGTCGCAGGTCGCCGGCAATGTCGGCGTCGCACAGCAGCAGCGGCCCGGGAGCGGCTTCGCGCTCGGCGAGTGCGAGAGCCTGCCCTTTGCCGCGCCGTTGCAGGCGCACCACTCTCGCGCCGGCGCTCTCGGCGGCGTGAGCCGTGTCGTCGCGCGAGCCGTCGTCGGCGACGACAATCTCGGCATCCGGCAACAGGGCCCGCAGGCTGCGCACGGTGGCGCCGATCCGCTCCTCCTCGTCGCGTGCCGCAACGAGGACGGTGAGGCGCTCGCCGCTCACTGTGACGGCGTGGACGGAATCGGCGGCACGACCCCGTCGGTGCCACTGTCGCCGACCCCGTAGTGGCCCGGCTCGGCTCCGGCCAGCAGCAGCACGAGCGCCAGCCTGCCCGCCTCGTCGTCGACCGAGCCGACGGTCGACAGGCCGGCGCGGCCGAGCACCGGCAACGCGCTGATCTCGACGCCGGCCTTCTCGACGCCGACGGCGGGAGTACCGGCGCGCGCAACGCCCTGGTACAGGCCGTACAGGAACCGCGCCGTCGATCCGCCCTGCGGCGGCGTCGAGCGGATGACGACGACGGCGTCGGCGGCCGGCGTGGTGTCCCCTTCGCGCTCGTCCACAATCGCGTCGACGAGCGCGTTCCACAACGGCGTGCGGACGCCGTGGACGAATTCCGTGCCGAGCTCGCGTCCGACGACGGAGATGTGGTCTGTGCCCACGAAGCGCCGGAGTGCCGGGCGTCCCACGAGTGCACGCTCGATCGCGTCGTCGCGGATGGGGACGTGAAGCTGGCGTACCCGGGTCACGGTGCCTCCCGCATCCCGGATTCCCTTGCGCACCGAGAAATCGACGGGCTGGTCGACCGGGCCGATGAACAGGACCGCGATCTTGAGCCCGTCGAGGCGGTGCGGGACGAGCGCACCGTAGGCGTCGGCCCCGAACTCCTGCAGCGCCAGCTGGCTGCGCGTTCCCGCGTCGGCGAGCGCTCGGGCGTCGTTGCGCTGGCGTTTGAGGTCGTCGATCTGCGCCTGGAGGTTCTTGCGCTCCGCATCGTTGACGAATCCGCGCCCGGAGAGGCCGACGCCGACGAGGATGCCGAGCACGAGCGCGATGAAGACCGCGGCCAGCGATGCCACGTGGTAGCGGAAGTCGAACACGCGAGCAGTCTGGCAGAGACAGGCCTCGCGGCGGCCACGCCGCGGAGCTCGTCTCGCGGTTGCCCCTAGAGCCCGACCGCGTTCCCGAGGCTCCGGGTCAGCAGCTCGATCGTGTTCCGCAACGCAGGCGAGACCAGCACCGCGACGACGATCGCGGCCGCACCGGCCGCCGTGAATGCGGCGAGCGGCCATACCCCGACGCGTCGCGACACGAGACGCGAGACACCCTTCGCGTCGACGAGCACCTCCCCCACTTTGAGACGCGTGACGAAGGTCGACGCCATACCGGCGCGGTTGCGCTCCATGAACTCGACCAGGTTGAAGTGGGTGCCGACGGCGACGATCAGCTCCGCGCCGCGCTGGTGGGCGAGCTGGAGCGCGATGTCCTCGCTGATTCCGGGTGCCGACACGGTGTGAAAGGCGAGGCCGAGCGCACGGAGCCGCTCCGAGCCGGGGGCTCGTCCATCGGCGTAGGCATGCACGAGGAGCTCGGCGCCGCCGCGCAGGGCCGTGTCGGAGACCGAGTCGAAGTCGCCGACGATCACGTGCGGCTTGAGCCCGATCTCGAGCAGTGCGTCGGCTCCCCCGTCGACGGCCACGAGCACCGGCCGGAAGTCGCGGATGTACGGCCGCACGATGCGGAGATCCCGCTTGTAGCCGGGGCCGCGGACGACGACGACCGCGTGACGGTCGCGGAACCTCGTCTTGAGCGGCGGGAACTCGATCCCCTCGGTGAGCAGCCGGCCTTCGTCCCGCAGGTGGCGCAGCGTGTTGTCGGCAAATGCCTCGAGTGCGTCCGTGACACGGCTCTCCTGCTCCCCGAGGGCGGTGACGAGCGCGTGCTCGTCGAGCTCGACGCCGACGGCGAGACAGCTTCCGTTGCGCCAGACGCCGCCGCCGCGCACGCTGACCGTCTCCCCGTCGCTCACCTCGTCGAAGAGCTCCGCGCCGGCCACGTCGACCAGCCTCACGCCTGCACGCACGAGCTCGAGCGGCCCCGGGTTCGGGAAACGCCCGGAGGTCGATGCAGCGACGTTGACGACGGCGCGCACACCCGACGCCACCAGCTCCTCCGCGGAGACCCGGTCGAGATCGGCGTGGTCGATGATCGCGACATCGCCCGATGCGCAAACGCTTGACGAGATCCTTCGTGCGCCGTCCGAGCCGGGCGGGGCCGGTGACGTCAGCCGCCACGCAGGATCACGACTCCGCGTCGCCCGCGATCGCGGCCAGAAATGCCTCACCGCCGAGCATCCGCTCGAGCTCGGCGCGCCGCTCGTCGTCCGCAAGCGCCTCGATCTGCGTGTGCGTTGGATCCCCGGGCACTTTCTCGACACGGAAATGGCATTCGGCCGCGCGCGCGATTTGCGGCAGGTGGGTGATCGTGATCACCTGCGCGCGCTCGGCGAGCCGCGCCAGTGTCTCGGCCACGCGATGAGCGGTGACACCGCCGATACCTGCATCGATCTCGTCGAAGACGAGCGTCTCGCCTCCAGCGACCGCGGCGAGGGCGAGGGCGACCCGTGAGAGCTCTCCCCCCGAGGCTGTCTCGGCGACAGGCCCGAACGGCATGCCCGCGTTCGGCCGAATCAGGAACGTCACCTCGTCTCGGCCGGTCGGGCCGGGCTCCCGCTCCCGCAGCTCGATGACGAACTCGCCCTCTCCCATGCCGATGCCCCGCAGCTCGAGCGCCACAGCGGCCGCAAACGCATCTGCAGCCTCGTTGCGCGCCACCTGCAGCGCAGCCGCTACGGCGTCGTACCGCTCGCGCGCTGCCTCTGCCTCGGCCGCCGCAGCCTCGACCGGGTCGAGCCCGCCCGCGAGCGCGTCGAGCTCGGCACGAGCCTCATCCCGGCGTGCCAGCAGCTCCTCGTAGCTCTGGCAGTGGAACCGGCGCCGCGCAGCCGCGATCTCGTCGAGCCGGGCCTCGACCGCCTCCACCCGCTCCGGATCCGACTCCAGCGACGCAGCGAAACGGTGCAGGTCGCTGCCGACGTCCTGTAGGCGCAGCGTCAGGTCGCGCAACTCCTCACCGGCTGCGGCGAGCTCAGGCGCCAGCGCCTCGAGCGGCGCTATCGCCCGCTCCGCGGTCCCGGCCAGCGACGCGGCACCGTCGCCTTCCTCGGGGGCGAGCGCCTGTGCCGCCGCGCCGGCTCCGAGCCCGAGCTCGGTCACGTGGTGAAGCCGCTCGCGCTCGGCGCGCAGGTCGTCTTCCCCGCGAGGCTCGAAGCTGTCCGTGTCCTCGACCAGCGCTCGCAACTCGGCGATGTGCGCAGCGGCCGCGCCGGCGTCCCGCGCGAGCTCCTCGTGCCGGCGCCTGGCGGCTCCAAGCGTGCGCCACGCGACGCGGCCAGCGCTGCGACGGTCCTGCTGCGCGTCGCCGCAGAAGCCGTCGAGCACGTCGAGCTGATACGCAGGTCGTGCGAGTCGCCGCTGCTCGAACTGGCCCGACATCGCGATCAAACGTTCTGCGGCAGCCGCCAGATCCTCCCGGGTTACCGCGCGGCCCCATGCGTATGCCCGCGTGCGCCCGTCGCCGAATACGCGCCGGGCAAGGACGAGACCCGGCTCGTCCATCGGGCGCAGCTCTGCGAGCACGGCCAGCTCGTCGTCATCGAAGAATCCTTCGGGCACGTCCAGCTCCGCCTCGACGTATGCCTCGCTGCCCGCCGGCCCGACAGCGGTCGCGTCACCCTTGAGACCGAGCAGCAGGCCGACGGCCTGGGCGAAGATCGTCTTCCCGGCGCCCGTCTCTCCCGTGACGGCGTTGAGGCCGGCACCGAGCTCGAGGTCGGCTTCGCGGATGAGGACGAGGTTCTCGATCCTGAGGCGTCGGAGCACGTGAAGATCGTAGACCGGCGGCGATTCGGCTGACGAGTGTCCGAGACAAACGATGGCCGCCTTGCAACGCCCAGTCTGCTGCCGCCGCGGCGACCTCCGGGTTCTCCCGCGCTGACTCGAGAGGTTTGCGGCCGCGGGCGGCCGCCTTCAGGGATCTTCGCGCGAGGCGGGATCCCCGCGCGGGGATCTCGCATCGCGCCTATCAACTAGCTGCCGAAGCTGTCTCGATAGCGACGCACGAACGTCGCCTCGGGGAGCGTGCCGAGCAGCGAGCTGCCTTCGCCCAGCCGGATCGAAACCTGGCCTCCCGGGGCGGCATCCGCGACGCGGTGCCCGTCCACGAGCACCGCACAGGCGACGTCGGAGGTCCGGTTCCACACCACGACGTCGCGCCCGCGAGGGACGACGACGGGCCGTGCGTGCAGGCTGTGCGGGGCGACGAACGTGATCGCCATGGCGTCGAGACCCCACATCAGCACCGGGCCGCCGTTGGAGAGGTTGTACGCAGTCGAGCCCGACGGCGTCGAGCAGATCAGGCCGTCACACGGAACCCGCCCGAGGTCCTCGCCCCCGACAAGCCATTCGAGCTCGACCATGCGACCGAGCTCACCGCTCGTGACGACGGCGTCGTTGACCGCCACGAAGCGCTCCGAGCCGGTCTGAACCTCGAGTGTCGGCAACTCGACGGCCTGCACCTCGCCGGCAAGCACGCGGTCGACCCCCTGTGCCAGCTCTTCGCGCGGAATCGAGCTGAGAAAGCCGACGCGGCCGAAATTGACGCCGACGACGGGCACCCCCGTACCCATGAACTTCCGCATCGCGCGCAACATCGTGCCGTCTCCGCCGAGGACGATCGCAACGTCGACACCCACTGGGGCATCCTCGTCGCCGGCAACCACGACGAGCTCGATGCCGCGCCCGCTTGCGATCGTCTCGAGCTGCGCGAGTGCCCCACCGAGAATCTCGGTGCGGCCGTGCAGCACCACGGCGGCGCGCTCAACCTGTTGCGCCGACGGCTTCGTCGATCCAGCGTTCGAGGTCATCGGCGGGTGTCGGCTCCTTGCTCGCAAGCACGTGGACGATGTACTCCCGGTTGCCCTTCGGGCCGGGAAGACCGGAGTCTACGACGCCGGCGACCCGTGCCTCCCAGCCTGCGGCAGCCGCGCAGACCTCCTCGAGCACCTGCCGCCGCACCGCGGGATCGCGCACAACCCCCTTCGGTGCCTGGGCACGCCCGGCCTCGAACTGAGGCTTGACGAGCACGAGAGCCTCCCATCCGTCAGCTGCGATGCGCAGAACGGCAGGCAGTGCCGTTCGCACCGAGATGAACGAGACGTCGCAGACGACGAGCTCGGGCGCGAAGGGCAGCTCCGCCACGTCACGCGCGTTCGTTCGCTCGAGCACCACCACGCGGGGGTCGCCGCGCAGCTTCGGGTGCAGCTGTCCGTACCCGACATCGAGTGCGATCACGCGAGCGGCGCCGTTCTGGAGCAGGCAATCAGTGAAACCGCCGGTCGACGCACCGACATCGAGGCAGTCTCGACCCGCGGGATCGACGCCGAGCGCCTCGAGTGCGTGCGCGAGCTTCTCGCCGCCTCTGGATACGAACCGCGCAGGCCGCTCGACCTCGAGCTCGACGGTGTCGTCCACCTGCGCGCCGGCCTTGTCGAACCCGCGCACGAGCCCGGCAAGCACGAGCGCCTGGGCCTGGCTCCGCGTCTCCGCGAGCCCGCGCTCCACGAGCAGGACGTCGAGCCGCTTCTTCATGATGCTGGCAGGCTAGCCGGGTGGAGGATCTCGTCGAGGAGCGCGTCATCGTGGGGATGCGGCAGCTTCGGCTGCTTCGTCCGCGCAGTGCCGAGACGTTGATCGACGAGGATGCATTCGGCGAGGACGAGTTCCTGCCGTACTGGGCCGAGTTGTGGCCGAGCGGGCTCGCGCTCGCCGAGCACGTCACCGGTGCCGGTGTCGCCGGGAAGGTCGTGCTGGAGCTGGGCTGCGGTCTCGCAGTGCCGTCTCTCGCGGCGGCGCTCTGCGGCGCGGACGTGCTGGCGACGGATTGGGCGCCGGAGGCGATTGCGCTGGCAGAGCAAAACGCGCTCGGAAACGGGGTCTCGCTGCGAGCCGCGCTGCTGCGCTGGGATGCGCCCGGCTCGCTCGGCGCCGATTCGTTCGATCTCGTGCTCGCCGCCGACGTCCTCTACGAGGCTCGCAACGCGCTGCCCTTGCTCGACCTGCTCGACCGGGCTGTCGCCCCCGGCGGCACTGCCCTTCTCGCCGATCCGGGTCGTCGCCACGCCCGTCTCTTTCTCGACGCCGCGCCGCCGCGCGGCTGGGTGGTGACGGTGCACCCGACCGCACTCCTGCCGCGTGGCGCGGTGTACGAGCTCGCTCGAAGACCCTGGTGACACCGTGTCACAAGGGCTTCGGACGCCGATCTCGGATGGTCTAGGCGGTGCGGACGGCGAGACCGTCGACGAGTTGCTGCAGCACCGACGTGTCCGCCGGGATGGCGGCAAGCCGGTCGCGCGCACGTTCCGCCGCCTCGCCCGCCAGGCTCCTGGCGGCGTCGCGCCCGAGCCGGGCCGCATAGCCGTCTCCGTCGAGCACGTCGTCGACGATCTGGAACAGCAGGCCGAGCTCCTCGCCGAACAGGCGCCAGGGGCGCTGTGCCGGCTCGTCGACGTTCGCCGCCCATAGCCCGAGACCGACGGCTGCGGCGAACAGCCTCCCTGTCTTGAGGCGGTGCAGCTCCGCGAGGTCGGCGTCGGCGTCCGTGATGTCGAGATGCTGGCCGCCGATCATGCCGAGCGTCGCCTGGGCCAGCTCTCGGGCGGGCTCGGGAGTCGCGTAGGAGAGCGCGAGGCGGAACGCCTCCGCGAGCAGGGCATCCCCTGCGAGAAGCGCCACACCTTCCCCGAACACGACATGGGCGCTCGGCCGGCCGCGTCGCTCCCCGTCGTCGTCGAGCGCCGGCAGGTCGTCGTGAACGAGCGAAAACGCGTGCACCAGCTCGAGCGCTCCGGCCGCCGGGAGCGCCGCCACGACGTCGCCCCCGGACGACTCCGCGACGCCGAGGCAGATGACGCCGCGAATCCGCTTACCCCCCTCGAGCGCGTACCGCATCGACTCCTGCTGGCGGCCGAGCTCAGGCGTCAGCGCAAGCTCGGCCAGATACCCCTCGACAAGGTCGCGAAGCGCGTCAGGCGCCAGCATCGGCGCTCGCGCGGGCGCGCTGGATCTCCGCCTCGATCTCCTTGGCGATCTCGGCGATCTCCGTCAGGTCGTCGACGGCAGCGTCGATATCACCGGCCTCGGCCAGGCGATCGAGGCCGTCCAGCTTGACGCGCAAGCGCTCGGACAGCTCCTGCGCCCGCCCCAGGCTCTCGTTGGCACTCATGCGACCACATCCCGGAGGACGTGGCCGAGGATGCCGTTGACGAGCTTCGCAGCCTCGTCCGTTGCGTACCGCTTCGCCAGCACGACTGCTTCGTTGATCGCAACCTCGGGCGGCACTGATCCCTCCTCGAGCTCGTAGACACCGATGCGGAGCACGTTTCGCTCGAGCGTACCGAGGCGATCGGCGGTCCAGCTCACCGAGGCTGCGGTGATGCGATCGTCGAGTGCCGCCGCGCGCGCGGCCACCGACTCCGCGAGCTCGAGCGCAAAGTCGTCGGGGGTCCCGTGGTAGAGCGAGGCCAGAGGCTGCCCGGTGAGATCCCACTGGTAGAGGAGGAACAGAGCGGTGCGACGCGACTGGCGACGGCCGACCCCCGCGATCGTCATGCGAGCTCCTCGAACGTGACGTCGACGCTGACGGTGAGGTCGGTCATCCCACCGACGACGTCGGCGATCGCGCGCTGGGCCGACTCGCCGACGACGGTCAGGATGCCGTCGAGCGGTCCCGTCATGGCGACGGCGACATGGGCGCTCGAGCCGTCGATCGCCACGGCGATCCCCCGCCGCGGCCGGCGAATGCGGACGCCCGGCACCGACTCGGCCGCGCGCACCACGAGCGAGGCGAGCGCGGCGCCCGTCAACTCGATGCGGCCGTGCGGTCCCTCGACGGCGAGATGGTCGCGGCTCACGCGGGGGCGAGCGACGGGAGGCTGCCTTCCATCTCGTCAAGGTAGCTGGTCGAATAGGTGCCTCCCCTGAACGGTGCCGAGCGCAGGATGTCGAGCGCGAGCTCGCGCGTCGTCGGGATCCCGGCCACCTCCAGCTCCTCGAGAGCCCAAATCGCGCGCGCGATCGCCGCAGGCCGATCGGCGTCGCGCACGATCACCTTTGCGATCATCGAGTCGTAGTACGGCAGGATCGAGTCGCCCTCGACGACGGCGGTGTCGACACGGACACCGGGCCCGAGCGGCGGCCTGAAACGCGTGACGAGGCCGGGCGCAGGGGCGAAGTCCCGGCGCGGGTCCTCGGCATTGATACGAAGCTCGATCGCATGCCCGGAGCGGGGCGCCCTCCCCGTCACCGGCACGGGCTCCCCCGCGGCGATTCTGACCTGTTCGCGCACGATGTCGATGCCGGTCGTCAGCTCGGAGACGGGGTGCTCGACCTGCAGGCGGCAGTTCACCTCGATGAACGATGGCGCGCCGTCGGGGCCGAGCAGGAACTCGAAGGTTCCGGCATTGACGTAGCCCAGCTGCCGGCAGGCCCGCTCGACGGATGCCTCCATCGCCTCGCGCGTCTCGGCCGTGAGCGCGGGCGACGGAGACTCCTCGACCAGCTTCTGGTGCCGGCGCTGAATCGAGCACTCGCGCTCACCGAGGGTGAGCACTCCGCCGTCGGCGTCGCAGAGGACCTGGATCTCGACGTGACGCGCCGGTACCAGCGCGCGTTCGAGATAGAGGGAACCGTCTCCGAAAGCTGCCTCGGCTTCGTGGTTCGCCGATGCATAGGCCGCTTCGAGCCCATCGGCGCTCGAGACGAGGCGCATGCCCCGGCCGCCGCCGCCCGCTGCGGCCTTCAGCAGCACCGGAAACCCGAGCTCGGCCGCGGCGACCCGAACCTCTGCGAGGCTCGCGATCCCTTCGGTGCCGGGAACGAGCGGAACCCCGGCCGCCCGCATCTCGGCCTTCGCTTGCGCCTTGTCCCCCGTCTTCTCCATCACGTCGGCCGGCGGCCCGATAAAGACGAGATCGCTGCTCTCGCAGGCCCGCACGAAGGCCGGGTTCTCGGACAGGAAGCCGTAGCCGGGGTGCACTGCCTCGCACCCGGTTGTCTCAGCCGCTGCGACCACGTGTGGAATGCGGAGGTAGCTGTCGGTGGCCGACGGCGGCCCGATGCACACCGCTCGGTCGGCCATGCGCACGTGCAGGGCGTCGTGCTCCGCGGTCGAGTAGACCGCCACCGCCTCCACACCCAGCTCGTGCAGCGCCCGGATCACCCGGACGGCGATCTCACCCCGGTTCGCGACGAGGACGCGGGTGAACACGATCGCTAGACGATCGGCGGCGCGTCGAGCTGGTCGAGCTCGAACAGCAGCTGTCCGAACTCGACGGGCTGGCCGTTGTCGACGTGGATCGCGCGAACGCGTCCGTCCTGCTCCGCCTTGAGCTCGTTGAAGAGCTTCATCGCCTCCAGCATGCAGAGCGTCTGACCGGTCGTGACGACGTCGCCTACTTCGACGAACGCGGGCGCCCCCGGCTGGGACGCTCGATAGAAGACGCCCACCATCGGCGACTCGACGCGGATGGCATCACTTGCCCGACGGGCCGGGAGCGGCTCTTCGGCGCCCTCCGGGATCGACCCGAGCGGAGCCGTGCTCACCACCTGCAGCTCGTCGGCGCGGCGGACCGACACGCGCATCCCCTCGTCCTCGATCTCGATCTCCCCCACGCCCGACTCCTGCACGATCTTCACGAGCTCGCGGATCCGCTCGGCCCTGGTCTCGTCGACGTCCCCGAGCAGGAGCGAGGACTCGCGCGAATGGCGCTGGCGAATCGTCTGCAGGAGCGTCTCCGCCTCCTCGCCGAACATTGCGAGCAGCACCAGGTCCTCCTCGCTCGAGGCCAGTCCGTCGGCAGCGTCGAGCACGTCCTGGGCGCTCGGCGGATCCTCTTCGAGGGACGGGGCGCCGGCCGACAGCAGTGCGACGGCACGCTCGACAGCCGGCTCGATCGGCGCCGGAGTCTGGCCGTACCCGCCTTCGACGAGCAGCCGGAACTCGTCCAGCACGGTGCCGTAGCGCCGCGCCGAGAGGATGTTCAGCAGCGCTTGGGAGGCGAGAATCTGTCCGATCGGTGCCGCAAGCGGCGGCCAGCCCGCCTCTGCTCGGATGCGGCCGACCTCCGAGAGCGTGTCGAGGAGACGGTCCCCTGCCGAGTGGGCGCGCAGATGCACGTCGAGCGCCGCCACGAGGCCTGCCGGGAGGTCGTGCTCGGCGGCGCGGACGGCGATGCGGGGCGCGACCGGCGCCACGGGCTCGTCGCCGATGTGCTCGTCGATCGCGTCGGCTGCCTCCCAGAGCGGGTCCGTGGAGACGCCGGTGTCGCGCCCGAGACCGTGCAGCATGTCGACGAGCGATTCGCCCGGGATGCGGTGAAGCGCGATCGCCAGCGGGTAGACCGCCGTGGCGACGAGGTCGGCGCCGACGCGCGTGGCGACGAGCGCGTTCGCGAGGCCCGTGCCCGAGGCGCCTTGCAGGTAGAGCCCGACGGGTAGCCCGGTCGTTTCGCGCAAGCGCTCGACAAGCTCCTCCGTGAGGTGCGGCAACAGAGCCCCGGTCGGGTCGTTGACGACGACGAGGGAGGCGCCGAGGTCGGGAAGCTTCGCGGCCTGCTCGACCAGCGCGTCGATCTCGCCGACGCGACCGGGGCTGTACACGAGGCCCGCATGAAACTGCTTGCCCGCATCGACGATCGCGCGGCCGGCCTCGCGGAGGTTGGAGACGTCGTTGAGCGGGTCGTGGAGGCGGAAGACGTCGACGCCGTTCTCGGCTGCGCAGGAGACGAACCGTCGCACGATGTCTTCCGAGACCGGCTTGGAGCCGACGAGGAAGCGACCGCGGAGGGCGATCCCGAGCGGTGTCTTCGTACGGGCGCCGAGTGCGCGAACCCGCTCCCATGGGCTCTCGACTCCCTTGCGCACCGCCGCGTCGAACACTCCTCCGCCGGACACCTCGAGGCACGCGAACCCGGCTCCGTCGAGGATCTCGGCGATACGCAGAACCTCGCCGGTCGGCACCTTGCCGGCGAACGGCTCCTGCGAGAGCAGGCGGATCGTGGTGTCGACGAGCTTGGGCATGTGGGGTGGGACCTTACCGTCGCGCCAAGAAGTCCGACTCCGCTTGGGCCGTGGCGGTTGCAGCCCTCGCACTTCGTTCATTCGATCGCGCCGGCGTGGCGCCTCCGGCGTGTCGCTGCGCGTGCCGGGCCGGAGGGGATAGTGCGCCAGCACAGACCCGGAGAGCCCGGTGCGTGCAGCGGCGCGAGCGCCTCTGGAGGGCGGCTCCGCCGCCCGCAAGAGGCGCGGCCGGTGGCGTCAGGCCCGGGAGATGTAGCGGGCTTCGCGAGGATCGACCTTGACGCGGTCGCCCACGTTGACGAACAGCGGCACCTGCACGACGGCGCCGGTCTCGAGCGTCGCGGGCTTCATCACGTTGGAGACGGTGTCGCCCTTCACCCCCGGCTCGGTGTCGGCGACGTTCAGCTCCACCGACGCGGGCATCTGGATGCCCGACGGCTTCCCGTTGACGGCCAGTATCTGCACGATCGACGACGGCAGCATGTACGAGAGCTCCGTCCGTACCTCGCCCGAGGGCAGCCCGAACTGCTCGAAGGTCTCCTCGTCCATGAAATGGGCCTCGTTGCCGTCGTCGTAGAGGAACTGGACGTTCTTCACCTCCGTATGCACGCGCGCGAACTTCTCGCCGGCACGGAATGTGTCGTCGACGACGGCGCCCGTCTCGAGGTTCTTCAGCTTCGTGCGCACGAACGCGCCGCCCTTGCCCGGCTTCACGTGCTGGAAGTCGACGATCCGCCACATGCTGCCGCGATGCTCGATGTGCATCCCGGTCTTGAACTGATTGGTGTTGACGACCTCTGCCATACGGCGGCGCAGGATACCTCGATCTGCGCGGTCAGGAGAGCGTCACGAGATCCTTCGTGAAGTGCGTGAGAATCTCACAACCGTCCTCCGTGACTGCGACGAGATCCTCGATGCGGCACCCGCCGACGCCGGGCAGGTACAAGCCCGGCTCGACGCTGACCACGTTGCCGGCCTCGAGGACGTCGTCGGATTCGGGCCGCAGCGTGGGCGCCTCGTGCACTTCGAGGCCGACCCCGTGGCCGAGCCCGTGTCCGTAGTTCTCGCCGAGTCCGGCGGCCTCGATCGCGACGCGAGACGCCGCATCGACGTCTCGGCCATGGGCTCGGGCCCGCACCGCCGCCAGCCCGTCGAGCTGTGCCTGGCGCACGATCGCATACGCGTCCGCGAGTGCCGAGGTGAGCTCGCCGGTGGCGAACGTTCGCGTGCAGTCGGAGCAATAGCCGTCGACGACACAGCCCACGTCGAACGTCACGAGCGTGTCCGCGGGGATCACCTCGGCACCCAGATGTGCGTGCGGCTTCGCGCCGTTGAGCCCGGCGGCGACGATCGACTCGAACGCGAGCGCCTCTGCCCCACGCTCGCGAAACGCGCGCTCGATCCACCACGCGAGCTCCGTGTCCGTCCTTCCGATCACGGGCTCCTCGGCAAGCGCCAGGTACACCTCGTCAGAGATCGCGCACGCGCGCCGGATCGCGTCGAGCTCCTGCTCGTCCTTGACCGCTCGCAGCCGCTCGACGACGCCGCGCGACGGCATCAGCTCGATGCCGCCGCCGCCGAGCGTCTCGTACTGGTCATACGAGATGCGGGCGGCCTCGAACGCCACCCGGCGGCCCGCCAGCAACTCGGCGAGCCCACCCACAACGTCGCGTTTCGTCTGCACAAACGAGACGCCGTCGACGGCCTGCGCCGCCTCCGCATACCGGAAGTCGGAGTACAGCGTGGTTTCCCCGCCCGGCTCGACGAGCAACGCGCAGTTGGAGCTCTCGAATCCCGTCAGATAGGTGACGTTGACGCCGTATGTGACGAGCAGCGGCTCGATCAGAGCGTCCGCAAGCCGGGCGAGACGGCTCATGACCGCTGTTCGCCGAGCCACGCCAGTGCGGCCTGATAGCCGTCGAAGCCCTTGCCGGCGACACGCATGCCTCCGAGTCCCTCGAACACGGAGAAGCGCCGCCACTCCTCGCGCTCGTCGACGTTCGTGAGGTGCACTTCGACGAACGGGTTGGCGAAGGGCTCGAGCGCGTCGCGAATGGCCCACGAGTAATGCGTCCACGCGCCGGGATTGAGGATCAGACCGTCCGCGGCACCGAGCGCGTGGTGGATGAACTCGACGTACTCGCCCTCGTGATTCGTCTGGCGGCACCGAACCTGCAGGTCGAGCTCCCGCGCCCAGGCATACACCTGAGTCTCGAGATCCTGGAGAGAACTGTCTCCATACGTGCCAGGGTCGCGCTTGCCGAGCAGATCGAGATTGACACCGTTGAGGACGTCGATGCGCATAGAGGCAAGACTCTAGACGAGGTATCCCGCCGAACCGGTCAGCTCAATCCGCGATGAGGTCGTCGAGCGCCGCCCGCACGTCGCCGGCGGGAACCTCGACCCCCCAGCGCGGCGCTGCGCCGGGCTCGAGCAGGACGAGCCGCGGCGAGCCGGCACGTGCCTTCTTGTCGCGCGCAAGCGCGGTCCACGCGGCATCACGGTCGACCCTCACGGGTTTCGGCGCGAGCACCTTCCGGACGACGGCAAGCCCTTCCTCGTTCCCCGAGAGCCGGAGCGCGGCGACCATGCCGAGCGCCACCGCCTCGCCGTGCGGCAGCCCGTATCGGGCTGCTGCCTCCAGTGCGTGAGCGAACGTGTGCCCGAGATTGAGGACGTTGCGCGGGCCGCGATCGTGGGGATCGCACAGGCAAACGCCGGCCTTGTACGCAGCGCACCGGCGTACCAGCTCGTGTTCCGGGAGCTCCCACACCGGCTCGCCTGCGAGGAGGCCCGTCTTGACCGCCTCCGCCATGCCGTTCACGCGCTCACGCGCCGGCAAGGTCTCGAGCACGCCGGGATCGATGATGACGCGAGCCGGCCAGTGAAAAGCGCCGACGAGATTCTTGCCCTCCGGCAGGTCGACTGCGGTCTTGCCGCCGATTGCGGCGTCCACCTGGCCGACGAGCGACGTCGGCACCGCGACCCAGTCGACGCCGCGCATGTACGTGGCAGCTGCAAAACCGGCCAGATCCGTGGCGCAGCCGCCGCCGAGCCCGACGATGGTGCCGTCCCGGCCGACCCGCATGGCGCGCCAGAGCCGCTCGAGCACGGCCATCGTCTTGGCTGCCTCGCCCGGCGGCACCTCGTGCGTCGCGACGTCACGGTCGCCGAGTGCGAGCTGGGCGGTGACGCCGTGAATGCCGGCAACGTTGGCATCGGCGACGAATTCCACCGGTCCGCCACCGGGCACCAGGTCGGCCAGGAGATCCAGCGCGCCGATCTGGACATGAACCCCGGCGGCGGCAAGCACGATCCCGTCCAGGTCGCGGGCGCGACCGTCCGCGACGGCGTCGTAGACAGGCTGGCGCTCGAGGTACAGCGCCCGGAACTCGTCTGCCCCTTTTGCGAGCGGCCTGCCGACCTCGCGAATCCGTTCCCATGCCGCGTCCGGCTCGACCTCGACGAGGACGGTGAACGCCCGCTCGCGCAGGCTGTCGCGTGTCGGACCGGCCAGCACTGCCCCGCCCCCCAGCGCGATCACCGTGGGCTCGGACGCCGCGAGCAGGTCGTGTGCAACCTCTTCTTCGAGGGCGCGAAACACGCTCTCCCCCCGCTCGAAAAGCTCTGCGATGCTTGCTCCGGCGCGCCGCTCGACCTCGCTGTCGAGATCGGCGAACTCGCGTCCGAGCCGACGCGCGACCTGCTCCCCGAGCATCGTCTTGCCGGCCCCCATGAAGCCCGCGAGGGCCAGATGGCGGCCTAGCGCGTTCGCGGCCACGAGATCCGCCCGATGTACGCGCGATGGGCGGCAACGAAGTCTTGGAGGGCGTCGCCGCCGAACTTCTCCCGTGCGGCGCGGGCGAGCTCCCACGCCACGGCCGCCTCGGCGACAACGGCGAGCGCCTCGACGGCCTGCACGTCGCTGCGCTCGACGAGCGCCTGGGCCGCCTCGCCGGTGTCGAGGTCGACGGAGTCCAGCGGCTTCATCAGTGTCGGCAACGGCTTCATCGCCGCCCGGACGACGATCGGCTCACCGTTGCTCATGCCTGCCTCGATGCCGCCGGCGCGATTCGTCCGGCGCACGAGCCCGGGCTCGATCTCGTCGTGCGCCACGGAGCCCCGAACCCGGGCCAGACCAAAGCCGTCCCCCACCTCGACGCCCTTCACTGCCTGGATTCCCATGAGGGCGAACGCGAGCCTCGCGTCGAGCCGGTCCGCTTTCTCGGCGTAGGAGCCGAGCCCCGGCGGGCAGCCGAGCGCGACGACCTCGACGATCCCGCCGAGCGTGTCCCGATCCTTGCGGGCCGCGTCGGTCGCCTCCTTCATGTCGTCGTCCCCGCGTGCCCCTCCGATCTCGAGCGGGCGCCCCTCGACGGTGATCCCGAGCTCGGCGAGCAAGGCCTTTGCGACCGCGCCCGCAGCGACATGCGTCGCGGTGTGGCGGGCGCTCGCCCGCTCGAGCGCATTGCGCACGTCGTCGTGCCCGTACTTGAGCACTCCCGCCAGATCGGCATGACCGGGGCGAGGAAGCGTGACCGGCTTGGCGCCCTTGCCTGTCGCCTCGCCCTCGGGCTCCCAGGGGCTCATGCCCCACGTCCAGTTCCGGTGATCGGCATTGCGCACGACGAGGGTCAGCGGTGTCCCGAGCGTGCGTGCGTGGCGCAGTCCGGAGAGCACCTCGACCTCGTCGGTCTCGAGCTGCTGCCGCGGGCTGCGGCCGTAGCCCTGCTGGCGGCGGCGCAGGTCGGCGTTCACGGCCTCGCGATCGAGCCGCAACCCTGCCGGCAGGCCGGTCAGCACGGCGACGAGCGCAGGGCCGTGTGACTCCCCTGCTGTGACGAGGCCGAGCATCTCGCGATCCTACGCCTCCCCGCGCAGGGCGCTACGCATGGCGGCGAGCGGCGCCGCCAACCCGGTCCAGCGCTCGAACGAGCCGGCACCCTGGAAGAGGAGCACGTCGAGCCCGTCCACGACGACGTCGCAGCCGGCCGCGCGCGCGGCTGCCACGAGCGCCGTCTCGCTCCCGTCCGGGAGATAGGCGAGATCGACGACCTGCTGCTCGGAGCGTGGAACTGCAAGCACGTGATCCTTGACCGGCGTCGCGTTGACGAGTACGTCGAAGCCCTCCGACCGCGGCGGCCAGCCTGGCTCGCGGCGGCTTTTCACCGTCACCTCGGCGCCGGCGCGCTCGAGCGCCTCGACGACGGCGAGTGCGGCACCGCCGGCACCGAGCACGAGCGCGCGCCGCCCGTGCGCGTCGATCTGGCTCGTGACGGCGTCTCCGTCCGTCGACGAGCCGAGCACCCGTCCGTCGCTGAAGACGAGCGTGTTCACCGACCCCGCCCGCGTGGCGATCTCGTCGACCTCGTCACAGAGCGCCAGCACGGCCTGCTTGTGCGGCATCGTCACGTTGGCTCCGGCAAACCCGGCTGCTGCAACCCCGCGCACGGCATCGGCGAGGCGTTCGGGTGCCGTGGGGAGCGGCACATAGGCCCAGTCGAGCCCGATGGCCGCGAATCCCGCATTCTGCATCGGCGGCGAGAGCGATTCGCCCGTCGGCCAGCGGAACAGGCCCACGAGCGTGGTCGTGTTCCGGATCACGGTCACGAGCGCAGTATCACTGCCACGAGCAGAGCAAACGACGGGGTATCCCTCGGGCTCTTACGGGAGAGCCGAGCTCTATCAGGAACCCCGGGCTCGCATCGCCCCAGTCGCGGGCATCCCGCTCAGGTCGACTGCCTGTATTTCGTGGGTGTTGAGGGCGCTCTGAGCAGATGTGGTTATGCGGCCGGAGCCGGGCTTTGCCCGGCGGGAGGCCCACGGCGGTTGACCTGTGCCGAGCGGAGAGGAGGGGGCTCGTGGGGGAACCATGGGTTCCCCCACGCGACTATTGGCACGCATACCCGAACGAACACACCTTGCGTAAGAACTCCGCCTCGCTCGCGGTGAAGAAATGTCGTCGCGTGCCGGGGACCCGAACGTAGTAGAGGTAGCCGACCCGGGCCGGATGCGCCGCAGCCTGCAGAGAGGCGAGGCCCGGGTTGGCGATCGGCGTCGGGGGAAGACCGGGAAAGCGCCGGCTGTTGTACGGGGTGCTGCTCGCGAGCGCCGCCTTCGTCAGCGACTTCGTGCCCGGGATGCCGAGGCCGTAGCGAATCGTGGCGTCGATCCCGAGCGGCATGCGATTGTGCAGCCGGTTGTAGATGACCGCCGCCACGAGCCGTCGCTCGTTCGGCTCCACCGCCTCCTTCTCGATCATCGACGCGATCGTGAGCACGTCGTACGGCGTCAGGTTTTTCGATCGCGCGTAGTGCAGGCTCACCTTCGCAAAGGAGCGCCGAAACGCGACGAGCTGATCGTCCACGAGCTCCTTGCCCGTCGTGTACTGCGAGAACTCGTAGAGGGCCGGAAAGAGAAAGCCCTCGATCTTGCCGCGCTTCCAGTCCTTCAGGAACGCCTTCGGCGGCCGGGCCCGCGCCGCAGCTGCGAGGTATTGCGCACGCGTCAGCTTCGGCTGCACCCCACGTTTGGCAATCGCGATCCGCCGGACCTCCGCGACGCGCGTGCCCATTTCGCGCACGTTGAACCCCTCGGGGAAGATGATCCGCAGCCGCTCGAGAGAAGGCGTGGTCGCGGTTGTCTCCAGGGCGGCCTTGCCGCCGCCGCCGCAGGCCGCGAGCAGAAGCCCTGCCGCGAACCCCGCGGCTGCCAGCGCGATCGCCGCGGCAGCCCGTCTCACCGGGGTGTCGTCCGCTCGAGCCAGCTCTGCAAGAGATGGGCTGCTGCGCGCGCATCCTCCGACGACGCGGAGGTCGTCCGCGCCGCGAGCGTCGTCGTAAATCGCTCGTCGTAGGTCTCGACGGGCACCGAGACGCGCGCGCGCAACGCGGCGACGAAGCGATCGGTCTCCTGTGCCTGCTTGCCGTGCTCCCCGCGCAGGGTCAGCGGCAGCCCAACGACGACACGCTCGGCGTCGTGCTCGGCAACGAGCGATGCGAGCTCGTCGAGCCCTGCGTCGTCCAGCGCGCGACGGACCACGCACAGCGGGCGCGCGAGGGTGCCGGTCACGTCCGAGACAGCGACCCCGGTGCGGGCCGAGCCGTAGTCGAGTGCGAGGACGCGCACTATGAGAACGGCACGGTCAGAGCGCCTCGAGAATGAGGCGCTCCGCTTCGGCAAGCGCATCCGAGAGCCGTTCCGGATCCTTCCCGCCCGCTCGGGCCATCGTCGGCCGCCCGCCACCGCCTCCGCCCACGAGTGCCGCCGCTCCCTTGACGACATCGGAAGCGCTGACGCGGTCGGCGACGCTCTGGTCGAAGTTCGCGATCAGCGTCACCTTCCCGTCCTCGACCCCGCCGAGCACGATCGCGGCAGGGGCGTGCTTCTGCTTGAACCGGTCCGACAGGTCGAGCAGCGCATCGCCGTCGATGCCGTCAACCGCCTGCACGATCAGGCTCACACCGCCTTCGACGCGCACGGAGGCCTCGATCTCCGCGGCTGCCCCCGCTCCGCTCGGTGCAGTGGAGCGCTTCTTCATGTCCTTGCGTAGGTGTGCGAGCTCGGAGAGCGCCTCGTCGAGCTCGCGTGAGCGTGCGTGCAGGAGCGCATACGCCTCTCCCGAGGTGATCGCCTCGACGCGACGGATGCCCGCGCCGACGGAGCCCTCGGCGGTGATCGCAAAGGCCCCGATCTCGGCGGTCGTGCGCACGTGCGTACCGCCGCACAACTCGCGCGAGACGCCTTCGATCTCGACGACGCGGACGATGTCGCCGTATTTCTCCCCGAACAGCATCATCGCGCCAAGCTTGCGTGCCTCGTCGATCGGGGTCTCGAACACGTGCAGCGGATGGTTCTCGAAAATGGCACGGTTGACGCGCTCCTCGATCTGCTCACGCTCCTTCGGCGTCAGTGCCGCCGGATGCGTGAAGTCGAAGCGCAGGCGGTCGGGACGCACAGCCGATCCCGCCTGCTTGACGTGCTCGCCGAGCACCTCGCGCAGCGACTCTTGCAGCAGGTGGGTCGCCGTATGGTTCGCCATCGTCGGGAACCGCACGCTCCAGGGGACAACGGCTCGCACACGTGCCCCAGCGGCGAAGCCGGTTCCGCGCAAGAGCAATACCTGGTCGTCGCCGATCCGCCAGGCCTGCAGCAGCTCCGCGCGCACGGACGGATCGTCATCGAGCTCGATGAAGCCCTGGTCGGTGACCTGTCCGCCGCCAGCCGGATAGAACGGAGACTCGCGCAGCTTGGCGAGGAACGTGCCGTCCCCGAGCTCCGAGAGCGCATGGAGCTCGGTGAGCACGTCGGTCTTGTGGTAGCCGACGAACACCGTCGGCTCCCCGGCGTCGCGCGCGAACTCGGCCGCACGCTGTGACTCGGTCTCGCCACCGGCGCGCGAGATCTCCCGGTGCTCGGCCATCAGCTCGTGATAGGCGTCGACGTCGACGGGCTGCCCGCGCTCCTCCGCGAGCTCCACGGTCAGCTCGAGCGGGAAACCGTACGTGGCGGCGAGCATGAACGCGTCCTCTCCCGAGATCGCCTCCCGCCCGGCGAGGTCGTCGAACAGCTTCATCCCGCGCTCGAGCGTTTCCGTAAAGCGCTCTTCCTCGTCGCGGACGGCGCGCTCGATCTCGCCGGCGTGCTCCACCAGCTCGGGGTACGCCTCACCGGTCTGCTCGATCACGACAGACGGCAGCCGGTAGATCTCGCGCAGCCCGATGCTGCGCGCCTGTTGCACTGCGCGCCGGATGATCCTCCGGAGGACGTAGCCTCGCCCCTCGTTCGACGGCATGACGCCGTCGCCGACGAGGAACGTCATCCCACGCGCGTGGTCGGCAAGAACGCGGTGCGCCTTGGTCGCCGACGCCGAGTCGCCGTAGGCCACGCCCGACTCGCCCGCGATCCATTCCATGATCCTCTGGTAGCCGTCCGTCTCGTAGACGGACATCACGTTCTGCACGATCGCGCTCGCACGCTCGAGGCCCATGCCCGTATCGATGTTCTGCTTGGGCAGCGGCGTCAGCGTGCCGTCCGCGTGGAACTCGTACTCCATGAAGACGAGGTTCCAGAACTCGAGGAAGCGCTCGCAGCGCGTGCAGCTTGGCCCGCAGTCGGGCTCGCCGCAGCCGTGCTCCTCGCCCCAGTCGTAGTAGATCTCGGAGTCGGGACCGCACGGCCCCGGCCCACCCACGGACCAGAAGTTCTCCGATGCCGGCAGCAGCACGATGCGCTCGCGCGGCATTCCGGCCTGCTCCCACAGCTCGATCGAGATGTCGTCGGGGCCGAGGCCCAGCTGCGGGTCGCCGGCGAAGACGCTGATCCAGATGCGATCCCAGTCCAGCTCGAGGTGCTCACGGATGAATTCCGCGGCAAGCTGGATCGCCCCCTCTTTGAAGTACTGCCCGAACGAGAAGTTTCCGAGCATCTCGAAGAACGTGAGGTGCGAGCCGTCCAGCCCGACCTCGTCGATATCGGGCGTACGGAAGCATTTCTGCACCGTCGTCGTCAGCTGCGCGGGCGGCTCCTCGCGTCCCAGGAAGAACGGCATCTGGGGTTGCATGCCGGCCGAGGTCAACAGGGTCGAGCGGTCGTCCGCGCGCGGGACGAGGGACGCCGACGGGCAACGCAGATGACCCTTCGCCTCGAAGAACGAGAGGAAGCCCTCGCGGAGCTCGGCGGTCGTGCGCATTGGGCGATCGTAGCGACGCCGGAGGCGCGCTCCGCGTCAGGCTGCGGAGGGCTCGTCCTGGGGAGCGGGCGCCGGATCCGGCTTGGGAACCGGCTCCGGGCGCTGCCACGGATCGGGCTTGGGCTGCGCCTGAGGCGTTGGCTGCGCGGGGGGCCGCTGCGTGCTCATCGGCGTCCGGCCCGCATGGCGGAGATCCTCGTGAAGATCGGCTTCGCGCCGGCGGGCTGCCTCCTTCGCCGCCGCCGCGGAGTCGCCGAAGCTGCGCGACTTACGGAACTGCGACAAGCCGTGCGAGATGCCCGCGGCAAGCCCCGACACCTTCTCGACCGGCTTTGCGATCGCCGTCGAGACGGCACGCACCGCCGTGTCTGCGCTGTCGGCCATCGAGACGGCGCTGTCGGTGACCGAATCCGCCTTGTCGAGCTGATAGTTGACGCGATCGACCGTGGCGCCGGTCTTCACGATCACCGGCAGCAGGTCACGCTCGGTGCCGCGAACGAGCGACGAGATCCGCTCGAACGTCTGGCCGAGGCGGAACAGCATGTAGGCGGTCCCGAGCCCGATCGCCACGAGGAAGATGGCGAGCGCCCAGTAGGCGACGTCGCCTGCGCTGAGCGCGAGCACGGACATCGAGGCAATCCTATCCCCTCGCGGCGACGATCACGCCCGCTCCGACGATCGCATCGCCGTCGTAGAGAGCGGCGACCTGGCCTGCGGCGACACCGTGCATGGGACGGTCGAGCTGGAGCGTGAACCCTTCCGGGGTTGCCTCGATGCGCGCCGGGACCGGCTCGGAGCGGTACCGGAGCTTGGCGTCCGCGCGCTCGACGTCGAGGTAGGTGCGGCCGCGGACATCAACGGTTGTGGTGGCAAGCGATGCATGCGGCCCGACCACGAGCGCGTTGGCGGCACGGTCGGTGCGGAGCGCATACAGCGGCTCGGGCGCTGCGACGCCGATCCCACGGCGCTGGCCCGGTGTGTAGCGCCAGATCCCTCGGTGGCGACCGAGCACGTTGCCGCCCTCGTCGACGATCGGGCCGGGCGCGTCGTCGAGGCCCTGCCGGCCGAGGAACGCCCTGTAGTCGTCGCCGGCGAGGAAGCACGCCTCCTGGCTCTCCGCGCGGCCGGCGACGGCAAGCCCCGCCCCGGCTGCCTCGAGTCGGGTCTCGTCCTTCGTCGTCCCCCCGAGTGGAAAGCCGACACGATCGAGCAGAGCCGGATCGACGGTTGCGAGCATGTACGACTGGTCCTTGTGGTCATCGAGGCCTCGCGCGATCAAGCGACGTCCTTCCCGCTCGACGATGCGGGCGTAGTGACCGGTCCAGAGGATGTCGGCACCGGCACGGGCCGCGAAGTCGACGAGTGCGTCGAAGCGGAAGCTCCCGTTGCAGCGCATGCACGGGTTCGGGGTGAGGCCGTTGGCGTAGCCGTCGACGAACGGCTGCACGACGGCGGCGCGGAACGCTTCGCGCAGGTCGAGGGTGATGTGGGGCAGCCCGAGGCGGTGGCACGTCTCCCGGGCGGCGATGACCGCGTCGGGTGAGCAGCAGGCCCGCTCGGCGCTCGGCCCGGCAGGGTCGAGCCACAGGCGCAGCGTGACCCCGATTGCGTCTGCCGGTGCGCGCAGCAGCGCGACGGCGCTGTCGACGCCACCGCTCATCGCGACGGCGACCCGGCCCGGAACAGGCGCGGCGCGGAAGACGGGCGCGATCGCGTTCGCGAGCGCATCCGCCGCAAGCGTCTCGCCGGGGACGGTTGCGGCCTCGAGCAGGGTCAGCCCGGTCAGGTCGGCGGCCAGCCCAGGCGCGTCTGCTTGGACGATCCGCTCGCCGTCGAAAAGCAGGCGGACGACGGCGTACTCCTCGCCGCGGGCGGAGTCGCCGATCAGCTCGATGCCGGGCATGCTCCCAGGCTAGCGTGAGGGTGCGTCGGGCTCAGGCGCGCTGAGCCACGAACTCGAGCCGGTTCCCCCATGGATCTGCGGCGTGGAAGCGCTCGACGCCGGGGATCTCGGCCGGATCGGCCCATGTCACCGGGACGTCCGCGGCTTCCAGACGGGCCGCGAGCTCCTGCAGGTCCGCCTCGGTGGCGAGACGCAGGGCCGGATGCGCCTTCACCGCGGGAACGAACGGACCGGCAACTCCGATATGGAGCTCGTGCGCGCCGACCCGGAACCAGCAGCCGCCGCGAACCGCCAGCAGCGGGGTCTTCTCGAGCTCCTCCAACCCGAGCAGGTCGCCGAAGAATCGGCGCGCCTCCTCCTCACAGCCAGGCGGCGCGGCCAGCTGGACATGGTCGAGGCCGGTGATCGAGCCCACAGGTTCGATCAGAGCGACGGACGGCCGTCGTAGGCCGGTCGGGGCTTTGCGCCGATCACGAGCATTCGGAGCCCCTCGGTCCGGCCACGAGCTGCCCTGTGACGCCTGGCTCGACACGGAGATAGTCGCCTTCGGCGAGCTCGACGGCCGTGCCGTCGATCGTGAACGTGCACGAGAAGCGCATACTCCGGACGGTACCTGCGCGCCTCAGAGACGTCGTGCAGTCACGATCGGCTGGTAGTAGCCGGTCTCGTCCGTACTGCGCCAGCGCACGTCCTTCAGTCCCGCGGCGGCGATCGCGTCGCACAGCTCGTCGCACAGGAGGGCGCGCAGACGGGTGCGGCGGCAGGTCGTCTTCCAGCTCTCGCCCTGGCCCCGCAGCGTGAACTGTGCCAGCTCGTAGCTGCGGCCCTCGTCGTCCCACTCCCAGATCTGGAACGAGATCGTCCCCGGGCTGCAGCGCACGGGATGGCCGCCGGCGCGCTCGGCCCGCAGCGCCGCATAGTCGCGGAGGCTGACGAGGGCCAGACCGCCGGGCTGCAGCTTCGCGGCGACGCCGGCCGCGAAGCGCGCGAGATCCTCGTCGGAGTGCAGGTGCGCGACGGAGTTGTCGCACGACAGCACACACGCGAACGTCCCGTCCACGTGCTCGGCGAGGCGCGTGAAATCGGCGACGCCGAACGTGAGCGCGGCGCCCATCGATGCCGCTTCGTGTCGCGCGCGCACGATCGACGCGGGCGAGAGGTCGGTGGCGAGAACGTCGTGGCCGCGCAATGCCAGGCCGATCGCCTGCGTGCCGATGCCGCAGGAGCAGTCGAGCACGGCCTGCCGTGCGTCGCCGAGCTCGCTGCGGATCAGCCTGTCGAGCGCTTCGCCCTGCCAGCGCACGGAGCTCGGCCAGTCGGCGTGCAGCGCGGTGTAGTCGTCGGCGAGGTCGTCGTAGAAGGACTGTGCGTCCACGCTCGCAGCCTAGGGAACCTCGCCGGCGTGCCGCAGCGCAGCCGGTCGCTCAGCCGAGCGCGATGTCGTCCGCCCGCAAGACGAGCGGCGCTGGAGGACGGCTCCGCCGTCCGCAGGCGCCGCGCCCGGTGACGCGAGGGAAGTGCTCCACCCTGCCGATGGGTCCCCGGGCCGGTGCGAACCTGGCAAGCCAGGTGGGTGCGCTGCCGGCGTCTGGCAACGCCTCGGCCGGACACACGCTCCCTTGACGTGAGAGTTGGTTCACGTTGAAACCCGGGGTCACGCACAGGGTCGAGCTCGCCAACCTTAGCTGTTAGGAGTCCGTGCGAAGCGCCAGTCGATCTCCTGGGTCCCGTTGACACCGAGCTCCTGGGCGAGGCGGTCGGTCAGCTCGAACTGGCGACCGGCGCTCTTGAGCTTGTTGTCGATCACCTCGGTCAGCACTGTCTCGCCTCCGAAGCGGACGAGCACTTTCGCTCCGCACGGAAGCACGGGATGCGTCACGCCGAGCGACCTGACGGTCAGGATGAGCCCGCAGGACGTCTTCTCGGCGTCTCGCGCCGGGCCACGCGAGGCGGCAAGCGCGCTGTACCAGCCGCCGCCCGGGGCGATGGCGCCGCCGGCAGTCGGTGCAGCCGTCGCGTCGTCCGAGCGCCGCTCGATCACCGCGAGGGCGATGAGCGCACCGAGGAAGGCGACGGCAGCGAGGCCGAGCAGGCGCTGAGCGACCGCGGCGTCCACGTCAGGCCTTCGCCTGCTCGACGAGACGGATGCCGAGCTCGTCGAGCTGCGCCGGTGTCACTTCGGACGGCGCGCCGCTCATCGGGTCGAGCCCAGCCTGATTCTTCGGAAACGCGATCACGTCGCGCAGGTTCGGCTCGCCCGCGAGCACCATCGTCATACGGTCGATGCCGAGCGCGATGCCGCCGTGGGGTGGCGCACCCATGGCGAGCGCATCGAGGAGGAACCCGAACTTCACCCGTTGCTCGTCCTCGCTGAGATCGAGAAGGTGGAACACCTTTGCCTGGAGGTCCGGCTCGTGAATCCGGAACGAACCACCGCCGAGCTCGTTGCCGTTGACGATGAGATCGTAGGCGTACGCGAGGGCTTCGGCGGGCCGCTTGTCGAAGTCCTCTGCGTACTCGTCGGTGGGCCTCGTGAAGGGGTGGTGCACGGCGCCCCAGCGGTCCTCGCTCTCCTGCCATTCGAACATCGGGAAGTCCGTCACCCAGAGGAACGTGAAGAGCTCGTCGTCGATCAGTCCGAGCTCGCGGCCGAGCTGAAGGCGCAGCGCACCGAGAACGCGTGACGTCATCGGCCAGTCGTCGGCCGCGAACAGCAACGTCTCGCCGGCCGCCGGCGCGAGCGCGTCGAGCTCGTGCTCCGACAGAAACTTCGCGATCGGCGAGCGCAGCTCCCCACTCTCGTCGCGGATGACGTAGGCGAGTCCCCGGGCGCCGAGCTCCTTCGCCCGCTCCTCGAGCGCCGCGATCTCCGAACGCGAATACACCTTCGGCACGCGCAGAAAGCGCACCGCCTCGGCCCCCGAGAAGACGCCGAACTCGGATGTGCGCGTGATCCCCGTTGCGTCCTCGAGGTCGAGATCGAAGCGCGTGTCCGGCTTGTCGGAGCCGTAGCGCCGATCTGCCTCGGCGAACGTCATGTGCGGGAACGGCCGCGGGATCTCGATCCCGAGGCACTCCTGCCACACGGCCGCGAACGTCTCCTCCATGAGCTCGAACAGGAACGCGCGATCGGGGAACGACATCTCGACGTCGAGCTGCGTGATCTCCTGCACACGGTCGGCGCGGAGGTCCTCGTCCCGGAAGCAGACGGCGATCTGGTAGTAGCGGTCGAAACCGGCCACCATCGTCAGCTGCTTGAGGAGTTGCGGGCTCTGCGGCAACGCGAAGAAACGGCCCTTGTGCAGCCGGCTCGGCACGACGAAGTCCCGGGCTCCCTCCGGTGTCGGCTTGAACAGGATCGGTGTCTGGATGTCGAGGAACCCGGCCGCCTCCATGTGCCGTCTGATGATTCCCACCATCTGTGCGCGCAGACGGATGTTTCGCTGCAGCTTGTCGCGACGCAGATCGAGCCAGCGGTAGCGCAGTCGCAGCGTCTCGTCGACGTTCTCCTCGTCGAGCTGGAAGGGCAGCGCCGTCGAGCGGGAGACGATCGTGAGCGTGTCGACCTGCAGCTCGACCGCCCCCGTGGCGATGCTGTCGTTGACGGTCTCGGGCGCGCGGGCGACGACGTCTCCTTCCGCCTGGAGCACGAACTCGTTGCGGATCTCCTTCGCGAGCTCCGCGGCCTCCGGGGCACGCTCGGGATTGATCACGAGCTGCGTGATCCCCGTGCGATCGCGCAGGTCGACGAAGACGAGTCCGCCGAGGTCGCGGCGCCGGTCGACCCAGCCCGCAAGCGTCTTGCGCGTGCCGACGTGCTCGGAGCGCAATTCCCCGCACATGAGATCGCGCCAGCTCATGCGAGGCGGACTTTCTCGCAGAGATGGGATCCGACGAGTGCGGATCCCATCTCGCGTAGATCCCTAAAGCGGCCGCTGTCGCGGCCGGCACCGCTCGCGCCCAGGTGGTGTCGGGCTCTCCCACAAGACGAGCCTCCCAGCACCAGAGGAGCGGACGTGAACAAGGGGCCTCTCATGCCGACAGTCTGCCGAGGATCTCGGCGTGTCCGAGGGCCTCGTCCTGCGCGCCGTGCCGGCGCAGAACGGCGTCGCCTGCACGGACGATCACGGTGGTGGCTGCTCCAAGCCGCGCGGCCTGTGTCAGCTGCCCCTTGAGCGACCTGCCTGCGTAATCGGTGTCCGCGGACACGCCGCCGGCGCGCAGGGCCGCGAGCCAGGCCGAGACGTCCCGACGCGGAGCGCCGGCGTCGAGAGCGAAGAAGACGTCGATCGACGGCGGCTCAGCTGTCGCGCCGGCGTCCTCCATCGCGAGCCGCAACCGCTCGAGACCTGCCCCGAAGCCGACACCAGGCGTTGGCGGCCCGCCGATCTCCTCGATGAGACCGTCATAACGCCCACCGCCGGAGATGGTCGAGTTCTCGTTGTCCATCGGACCGATGAACTCCCAGGTCGTGCGCGTGTAGTAGTCGAGCCCGCGCACCAGCGTCGGTACGAGCGCGTACGCGACTCCTGTTGCATCGAGGTCGGCCTGGACGGCCGCGAAATGCGCCACGCACGCCTCGCAGAGCGAGTTGCCGATCTTGGGCGCCTCGTCGAGTGCCGCGCGGACCGCGTCCGGCTTGGTGAGGTAGTTGTCGAACACGCGCAACGGGCTCACCGCCACCTTGGCGCGCGTCTCGGCATCGAGCCGGTGCTCGTTGTCGGCGAGCCACGAGGCCAGCGCGGCGAGATAGGCAGGCCGGCATTCGCGACAGCCGATCGAGTTGAGCTCGAGGTGGTACTCGGTGACGCCGAGCCGGGCAAGCAGCGTGTCGTACAGCTGCAGGAGCTCGGCGTCGATCGCAGGATCGTCCGACCCGATCGCCTCGACGGACGCCTGCCAGTGCTCGCGATAGCGCCCCTTGCCGGGAGCGCCGTAGCGATACATCGGGGCGATCGTGAACAGCTTCACGGGCTGCGGGTCGCGATGCATGCCGTGCTCGACGTAGGCACGGCAGATCGGTGCCGTTCCCTCCGGCCGGAGGGTGAGCGAGCGGTCGGACCGGTCGCTGAAGGTGTACATCTCCTTTTGCACGACGTCTGAGCCCGCGCCGGCGGTGCGGGCGAACAGCACCGTGTCCTCGAACACAGGGGTCAGCACCTTGCGGTAGCCGTACAGCGCACACAGGCGCTCGATCTCCCCGGTGATGCGCTGCCAGAGAGGCATCTCCACGGGGACGACGTCGTGTGTGCCGCGCGGGCGCTCGATCTTGCCGGTCACGCCTCCTGCCTCGTTGCCCGCAACCTGGCGAGGAACGGGTTGCGCTCGAGCTCCGTCCCGAGGGTCGTCTGCGGGCCGTGGCCGGGGCACACCACGGTTTCGGACGGGTAGGCGTCGAGCAGGCGAGCGATCGACTGCTCGAGGGTGTCCCAGTCGCCGCCCGGAAGGTCGGTGCGCCCGACCGAGCCCGCGAAGAGGACGTCGCCGGAGAACACGACGCCGTCCGCGTGATACGCGAGGTGCGCAGGCGAGTGCCCGGGCACTCGAGTCACCGCGAACGTGATGCCCGCAGCCTCGATCGTCTCCCCGCCCTCGAGCAGCACGTCGGGCGTGCACGCCCGAATGGAGATCCCGGGAGGCGCGAACGCGTCAGGCTCTTCCAGCAGCATGGTCTCCCCTGCGGGCGCGTAGACGGGGGCGCCGGTCTCGTCGGCGAGGGCCGCGAGGCTGACGATGTGGTCGAAGTGACCGTGTGTGACCAGAATCGCGGCGCAGCTCGCGCCGATCGAGGCGAGATGAGAGACGATCGTCCCAGCGTCGCCGCTCGGGTCGACGACGATCGCAGCCGGCGCCCCGGCACGTGTCCGGGCGACGTACGTGTTGGTCCCGATCGGGGGCAGCTCGAGCTGGTCGACGGCAAGCGGCATGGCTGCCGAGTGTAGTAACCCGGCTGCGTGCCGGTTGCGCTCAGCCGGTCTTGCCGAGGCGTTTCTGGTACTGGCGCCAGACGACCATGTCCATGAAGTAGCTGAACGGAACGAAGACGACGAGCAGCAGCAATGCCGACACGACAGCGCTCGCGTAGCTCTTGTTGCCGCCGTTGATCAAGATCACTGTGGCGAGGAAGATCGGCGCGAAGATCATCCCGCGCTTGAGGACGCGCGGCCACGAGGGTGGTTGCGGCGGCTTGCGGCCGGCTCTCGCTGATGAGCGTTGCTGCTTCGGAGCGCCCTTCCCGCCTGCGACTCTGGTCGGCGGCTTCCGCGGCTTCTGCTCGCTCTCGACGGGCACCTCGTTCCCGTCCTCGTCGATGTAGACGAGGTCGTAGTCGTGCCGCTTCTCCTTGGCGCGACGCCGTCGCTGCTTTTCCGTGGCCACGGTGTGGATTATGCCCGCACGTACGCGATCGCACCGTGCTCGATCACGGTATTGACGATGTCACCCGCGAGGTGGTAGGCGACGTGGCGCCAGTCCGGAGCGTCGATCAGGGCGATGTCCGCCGCGAATCCAGGGGAGAGCCTGCCGATCGTGCCGTCGCGTTCGAGGACGTGGGCAGCGTTCACGGTCGCCGCCGAGAGCGCCTCCTCGGGAGCGAGCTTCATCTGCATGCAGGCGAGCGAGAGCACGAGCGGCATGCTCTCGGTGTACGCGCTGCCGGGGTTGAAATCGGTTGCGAGGGCGATCGCGGCGCCCGCGTCGACGAGCGCGCGGGCCGGAGGCATTGGACGGGCCAGAAACAGCGCGCTGGCCGGCAGAAGCACCCCGACGACGGCGCTCGCCGCGAGTGCCTCAATCCCACTCGCGCCCGTCGCCTCGAGATGGTCGACCGAACGGGCGCCGAGCTCGATCGCAAGCGGGATCGCTCCTGCTTCCGTGAACTGGTCGCCGTGCAGTCGGAGCGCGAGCCCGGCAGCCCGGCATGCAGTCAGATAGCGGCGAGCCTGCGCAGCATCGAAGGAGCCGCGCTCGAGAAACACGTCTGCAGCCTCGGCGAGCGGTGCCGCGTCGGGAAGCACGTCCTCGAGCAGGAAGTCGAGGTAGGAATCCCCGTCCGCAAACTCGGGCGGCACCGTATGCGCGCCGAGCCAGGTCGGCACGCCGCCGGCCGCTCGCACGGCCCGGAGCTGTGCGAGCTCCGTATCGCGATCGAGCCCGTAGCCGGACTTGCCTTCGAAGGTCGTCGTCCCGTGAGCGCGCATGCGATCGCGGTGCCGAGCCGTGATCGCAACCAGTTCCTCCGTTCCGGCGGCTCGGGTCGCGCGGACGGTCGAGAGGATCCCGCCGCCGGCGGCGTGCAGCTCCTCGTAGCTCGCGCCGCCCGCCCGGAGCGAGAACTCGTGCACGCGATCGCCGGCGAAACAGGCATGCGTGTGGCAGTCGACGAGTCCGGGCAGCGCGCAGAGCCCGCGACCGTCGATCTCCTCGACATCGCCGTCGAGCCCGTGCAGGTCCGCCATGCGGCCCACGGTCTCGATCACACCGCCGGCGCAGAGGACATACGCTCGCTCGACGACGTCCACCGCACGCAGCCGAGGCCCGCGCAACGGCGCATCTGCACCCCCCGGGGTCGCGACCTGTTCGAGATCGCGGATCAGCAGGCGCGTCACAGGCCCGCGCTCGGAAGGTCGAGTCCTCCTGCCCGAGCTGCGTCCAGCGCCTCCTCGTACCCGGCGTCGGCATGGCGCATGACCCCGGTGCCGGGATCGGCCGCGAGCACGCGTTCGAGCCGTTCGGCTGCAGCGTCGCTCCCGTCCGCAAGCACGACCATGCCGGCGTGGATCGAGTTGCCGATGCCGACGCCGCCACCGTGATGCACGGACACCCACGTCGCTCCCGCGGCGGTGTTGAGCAGCGCGTTGAGGATCGGCCAGTCGGCGATCGCATCCGAGCCGTCTCGCATCGCCTCGGTCTCGCGATAGGGCGAGGCGACGGAGCCCGCATCCAGGTGATCGCGGCCGATCACGACGGGCGCCGAGACCTCGCCCATCCGGACGAGCTCGTTGATCGCAAGACCGGCCCTCGCGCGGTCGCCGTAGCCGAGCCAGCAGATACGCGCCGGAAGCCCCTGGTAGGCGACCTTGTCGGGAGCCATCTCGAGCCACCGCTGCAACAACACGTCGTCGGGGAACAACGCCTGCAGCTCGCGGTCGATCGTGTCGATGTCCGCCGGGTCGCCCGACAACACCGCCCAGCGGAACGGTCCGATGCCGCGGCAAAACAGCGGCCGGATATAGGCCGGGACAAAGCCCGGGTATGAAAACGCCTCCGCTAGCCCACCTGCACGGGCCTCACCTCGTAGGTTGTTGCCATAATCGAAAACATAACAACCCATGCGGACGAACTCGCACATCGCCCGCACATGGGTCACGATCGACTGCGACGCCAGCTCGAGGTAGCGCTTCGGATCGCGCGACCGGAGCGCCGCCGCCTCCTCGAACGGGACCTCGGCGGGCACGTAGCCGGTCAGCGGATCGTGCGCTGCCGTCTGGTCCGTGACGAGGTCGAAATGCTCTCCACGGGCGACGAGCTCGGGGAACACGTCGGCCGCGTTGCCGAGGAGCGCCACCGACAGGGGACGGCGCTCCTCGGCGGCCATGCGGACGCGGCGCAGGGCGTCGTCGAGATCCGAGGCCTGCTCGTCGACGTAGCGCGTGGCGAGCCGCCGGTCGATCGACCGCTGGTCGACCTCGACACAGAGGATCGCCGCGCCCGCCATCGTCGCCGCGAGCGGTTGGGCGCCGCCCATGCCGCCGAGTCCCGCCGTCAACACCGTCCTCCCGGAGAGATCCGGCGTGCCGAAATGAACCTCGCCTGCTGCACAGAACGTCTGATACGTGCCCTGCAGGATGCCTTGCGTGCCGATGTAGATCCACGATCCGGCCGTCATCTGGCCGAACATCGTCAGGCCTTCGGCCTCGAGCCGGCGGAACTCGTCCCACGTCGCCCAGGCGGGCACGAGCAGCGCGTTCGCGATCAGCACACGAGGCGCGCCGGCATGCGTCCTGAACACGCCGACCGGCTTGCCGGATTGCACGAGCAACGTCTCGTCGTCGCCGAGGCGCAGCAGCGTGCGCACGATCGCGCGCAGCGCGTCGTGGGATCGCGCAGCGCGTCCCGAGCCGCCGTAGACGACGAGCTTCTCGGGGTGCTCTGCAACCTCTGGATCGAGGTTGTTGAGCAGCATGCGCAGCGGCGCCTCGGTCTGCCAGGAGCGCGCGTTCAACGCCGTCCCGCGCGGCGCACGAATCGCCGAGAGGTCGCCGCACAGTGCCTCGACGGTCTCGTCCATATCGTTCACGAGGTTCCTTTCCGGTCTCCGTTGCCGTCGCTGCGCGCGACGCCTGTCTCGCGTTCTCGCGCCTCCCGCGCGCGCATCCGGCGCGCGAACCGCCACCAGTTCCAGGATGTCGCAACGACGAAGAATCCTGCCGCCGCGACCACGGCCCGCAGCAGGCCCCCACCCGTCACGGCGGCGGCGACGACGAGGAGCATCGCCATCGCGCCGTACACGATGGCGGAGCCCCTGTACGGATGCTCCGGGATCGGCCGTTCGCGGTTCCCACCGCGGCGCGGCGGCATCAAGCCAGCGCTCCGGCGGCGGTCTCGACCGCGGCGACCAGGCTCCCGTCCACGACGGCGGCCGCGACGCGCTCGATATCGGCGGAGAGCGACCTGTCCTCCCGCAGTCGTTCGGACAGCGTGCGAATGAACGCGCGCGCGGCACCCACGCCGCGCCCGGGCTCGAGCGGCGCGAGAAACTCCACTGCCTGGGCGCCGGCGAGCAACTCGATCGCAAGCGAGTGCTCTGCGTTGGCGAGCGCCTGGAGGGCCTGCAGTCCTCCGGCGTTGCCCATGGAGACGTGATCCTCTTGACCGGCGCTCGTGGGGATCGAGTCGACGCTGGCCGGGTGGGCCAGCACCTTGTTCTCGGAGACGAGCGCGGCGGACACGTATTGGAGGATCATGAAGCCGGAGTTGATGCCCCCTTCCCGGGTGAGAAACGCCGGCAGGCCGTCGGACAGCGATGGATTCACCATGCGCTCCACACGCCGCTCGGAGATGTTGGCGAGCTCCGCGACCGCGATCACCAGGCAATCGAGCGCGAACGCTATGGGCTGGCCGTGGAAGTTCCCGTTCGAGACGATCTCGCCTTGCTCGATGAGGACGAGCGGATTGTCCGTGGCCGCATTGATTTCGATCTCGACGGTCGACTCGATGTAGTCGAGCAGATCGCGGCTGGCGCCATGCACCTGAGGCGCGCATCGCAGCGAGTAGGCGTCCTGCACCTTGTCGCACCATCGGTGTGACTCGATGATCGCCGAGCCCTCGAGCAGCAGCCGAACGTTGGCGGCCGACGCCAGCTGGCCACGGTGCGGGCGCGCCTCGTGAATCGCGGCCATGAAGCTCGTGCGCGACCCTTGCAGCGCCTCGAGCGACATCGCGCAGGCGATGTCCGCAGCACGCGAGAGCCTGCGGGCGCGAACGATCCCGAGTGAGGCCATCGCCGCCATGAACTGGGTGCCGTTGATGAGTGACAGTCCTTCCTTCGCGGCCAGCTTGATGGGCTCGAGCCCGGCGGCTGCAAGTGCGTCGGCGCCTGGTCTGCGCACGCCGTCCACCCACGCCTCACCCTCGCCGACGAGCGGGAGCGCCAGGTGTGCGAGGGGAGCCAGGTCGCCGCTCGCCCCGACCGATCCCCGTGCCGGGACGAACGGCACGACGCCCGCGTTGAGCAGCGCGAGCAACAGCTCGACAGTGCTCGCGTGGGCGCCCGAAAAGCCCTTCGCGAGCGCATTCGCGCGTAACAGCATCGCCGCCCGCACGACGTCGTGCGGATAGGGCTCGCCGACCCCGCACGCGTGGCTGCGCAGCAGGCGCAGTTGCAGCTCCTCCGACTGCTCCTCGGGGATCGACTCGGACACGAAGCGGCCAAAGCCCGTGTTGACGCCGTAGGTGTGCTCGCCGCGTAGGGAGTCGAGCAGCGCGCGCGAGGCCCTCATCTTCTCCCGGGCGCTGTCTGCAAGAGCGGCCGTCCGGCCGCGAACGGCGACGTCCCAAACGTCCGTTATCGAGAGGTCGTCCCCGGTGAGCAGCAGCGTCTCCGGCACGGGTGGCGAGTCTAGACGGTCGTCGAGCCTGGTCGCCTCGTCATCCGAATCGACCGGGCGCTCGTCGTGGGGGCGCGAACATCCCGCGGGCGCTCGACGACTCGGGTTACGCCTCCGGCTTCTGTGTGAGCGAACCCTGTTCGGGCCGGCGCATCGCCTCGTACACGGCGTCCCAGTGCCTCGCGATCTCGGCGAGCGCGCGCGCCGTCGTCAGAGCTGCGGCCTCGAGGCGCGCGTTCACGCCCTCGACCTCGAGGAGACGCCGCTCGATCTCCTGCAGGCGTGTCCGATAGCTGCTGACCTCGCGCGCAATGATTTCGAAATCAGTCATCCTGGGCCACCGGGAGAGAATCCACCGCGAATCCTGAGTCGAGCGGCGCGTGTTCGCCGCGTGCTGCACCCGACTGCGTTCACACGGTACAACCCGGCCCGGACGCGTTTCAGAGAGATGCGAGCCGCCGCTCGAGCACCAGGTCGTCCGGCAGCCCGTCGAGGCCCAGGGCCTCCGGAGGTGCCGCACATCGCTCGGGCAGCAGACCGACGAGCTCGCTGCGACCGAGCTCGACCCCCCGAGCGGACGCCTCGGCCCTGATCCGCGCCACGACATCTGCCGGCGGCGCGCGGTCGACCTCGATCACGTTCACCGAAACCTGGATCACACCCGAGCGCTCGAGCTCGAGGCCGAGCGCCTGGACTCCGGGCATGCCCCCGCTGGACTCGCGCACGGCTGCCGCGATCGCGCGCGCATCTTCGATGTTGCCGTTCGCGAGCTCGATGTTGAGCGCGACGAGCGGCGCGCGCGCGCCCACGAGCACTGCGCCGGCACGCGGATCGAGCCGGCGCGGCCCGTAGTCCGGATCCAGCTCGCCGCGATCGATCCTGCGCTGCAGCTCTTCGGGCCCGCCGCGCCGGAAGAAGGACGGCCTGCGGCCGCCGCCGCTCTCCGCGTACAGGAATACCGGCAACCCGAGCTCCTCTCCGACGCGGCGACCGACCGTCCGCGCTACGGCGTCTGCGCGCGCGAGTTCCGTTGCGCCGGCGTCGAGCGGAACAACGGGAACGACGTCCGTTGCTCCGATCCGCGGGTGGATGCCGTCGTGGCTGCGGAGATCGATCAGGTCTCGAGCCCGGGCGATTCCGGACACGAGTGCGTCGGCCAGGCCTGCATCGTCGCCGACCAGCGTGTACACGGAGCGGTGGTGGTCGCCATCCGAATGCACGTCGAGCAGATGCGCGCCTGCGCCGAACGCTGCGGCGATCGCGGCGATCACCACGGGATCCCGGCCCTCGGACACGTTCGGCACGGACTCGAGGAAGCGCACCTGCCTACTCTACGAGCCGCAGTGCGGCGCTACCGGTCGATCACCTCCCTCCAGCGCGATCTCTCGACGTGCCGCCGATGCGTCGAGGCGGGCTATCCGCTCGAGTCGATGCCCGTCGTGCATCCCGCGGCGGCCCGGCGTGCGTACCTCTACGGTCAGGCGCCCGGTGTCGTCGAGGGAGCCGAGGGCCGGCCCTGGCGCGGACGTGCCGGTCAGCTGCTCCGGCGCTGGCTGAGCCTCGACGAGGACAGCGTTCTACGACACCTTCTACTGCGCCTCTGTCACTCGCTGCTATCCGGGCCGTGCTCTCTCCGGCAGGGGCGACCGGGCCCCGACCACGGCGGAGCGGGCGCTCTGCGCATCGTGGCGCGAGGAGGAGCTACGTCTTCTCGAGCCACAGCTCGTGGTCACGGTCGGACTACTCGCTGCGCGCGACTTGCTGGGCGTGCAGACGATGACCGAGTGCGTCGGTAAGAGCTACGCGGTCGGGGACGCCATCGTCGTGCCCCTACCCCACCCCTCGGGCGCGAGTGGCTGGCTGAACGAGGCCACAAACCGCGCGCGGCTCGGGAAGGCGCTCACTCACGTCCGGCGCGAGCTTCGCCGAGTCGGAGCCCTCTGAGCGGGCGGAGCGAGTGCGCGACCGCCCGCCGCACCGGCGTTCCGCATGTAGATCTTGATTGCGACGTCGAGGGACTCGCCGATTCCCAGCGGTCGCAGCAACGGGGTGCTCACGCGCGCGACCTTAGCGCTCGAGTCGGATCGGACCGGGGTCACGGGTGCCGTAGGATCAGGGCATGATGGGCGAGGACAGCTGATGGCACTCGATCCCGAGACCGAGCAGCGCATCGAGGAGCCCGTCTCCGCCGAGGCGGTACGGGAAACGCGCCTGAGCCCCGCCGAGGCGGTCCGGGGGATGCAGATCACGCTGCCTGTACGCGGCAACCGCAAGTTGCGGAAGGTGCTCGAGCGTGCGAACGGCGACCCGGTGCTGAAAGCCTGGTGGCACGTCGCGAACGTGAACGCCGTCGTGCGGATGCAGATCAACGACCACTCGTGGGTGCACATCCAGATCGTCGCGAACATCGCGCTCAAGCTGCTGCGGCAGTTGATGCGGCACGGAGTCGAGCCGTCGATGGTGCGCGACTACGGGATGACGAACGAGGATGCCGAGGTGGTCGTGGTGCTGTCGGCGCTCATGCATTGTGTCGGGATGTCGGTGCACCGACGTGGCCACGAGGACTTCAGCCTCTTCCTGTCGGAGCCCAAGATGCGGGAGCTCCTGGACGGCATCTACGACGAGCCCGACCGCACGGTGATCGTCTCCGAGGTGCTGCAGGCGATTACGAGCCACCGCTCGGACGGCGAGCCGCTCGCGCTCGAGGCAGGCATCCTGCGAGTTGCCGACGCGCTCGACATGGCGAAGGGCCGTTCGCGGATCCCCTTCGAACGCGGCTCGGTGTCGATGCACTCGCTGTCTGCCGCTGCGATCGACGAGGTCACGATCGAGGACGGCGAGCAGAAGCCGGTCAAGATCGAGATCCTGATGAACAACTCCTCGGGCCTGTTCCAGGTCGACGGGCTTCTGAAGGCGAAGCTGCGCGGTTCGGGACTCGAGCCGTACGTCGAGGTGATCGCGCACATCGACACCGAGAACGAAAAACGTCTCGTGCCGGTATACCGGCTCGATGCGTAGCTTGCCCGCGTAAGCCCCGCATCTCCGCGCGCATCGATCCAAGGCCACCGAGAGCGTCCGCTTCGCGGCCGCGGGCTTCGTGTCACATCACCGTGGCGGGCGGGAGCACGACTCCCGGATTGCTACGATTCCGCCCGAGCCCTGCGGGATAGTCTAATGGTAGGACGCCGGATTCTGGCTCCGGAAGTTGGGGTTCGAGTCCCTGTCCCGCAGCATGAAAGCCCCCGTTACGGGGGCTTTTGCGCCTTTTCGGGGTAGGAACGAGGCCCACGTATTCCTAAGGCTTTGTAAGGGAACTGCCGCGCATCGTCCGGCCGTCGGTTAGGGTTGCCCGAGCGAAAGACACGAGCGGCTCCCTGGCGTGGTTCGAGCCGTGGCCCTGTCAGCAAAGATGGAGGTCAAGTCCTGAAAGCCCTGACAACGGGGGTGTGCGCCCTGTTCCTGATGGTCGTCCCTGCGACTGCGCAGTCGCAGTCGGATGCCGTCCTCCGCGCACAGTTGACGAACCATCTGAAGACGCTGAAGAAAGATCAGCAGGTCGTACGGTTCTTCCAGACGCACCGCTGGCTCCTCTCCGACCCCCGCTTCAAGGTCGCCGCAACGAAGGAGTTCGCCCGCCACCGCGCGAGCCTGGCATTGCACCGGCAGAGGCTCGTCTCTCTCAAGGGGGCGTTGCACCGCCGGACACTGGAGCGGAAGCGGCAGCGGCGGCTCGCTTCATTGCGATCGGCCTCTCCCGCTGTCGCCATCTGCAAGGTGTTCGGAAGCCATTGCGGCGAGGCGCTCCGCGTCTCACGGTGCGAGTCCGGTTTGCGCATCGACGCGCGGAACGGCGAGTACCTGGGGCTGTTCCAGATGGGCTCGAAGGAACGGCGGCTGTTCGGTCACGGGCCGACCGCGATCGAGCAGGTGAAGGCGGCGCACCGGTACTACGTCGCCTCGGGCCGCAGCTGGCGTGCCTGGTCGTGCAAGCCCTGGAATTGAGCCGAAATACGGCCGTTTCGTGCGCAAAGAGCGGGACCCGGCGCCTCAGCCGGGTTCCGCCGAGGCGCCGCGCATGGTAGGCATCCTTAAATGGCATGGCTTCGGCGTACTGGCGAACGCCTGAAGCCGCTCGATGAAGCGGCGGCGTACGCACGCTGTCACGGCGATCGTGACGAATCCTCCGTGCGCATCGTCCATCTCCCGCCGAGGCGCGCACGCTACGACGACCTGCTCGCCGCGGGGGAGGACATTCGTCGCGGGCTCGAGGCCCGGATCGACGCACGCGACGCGGAGGCGCCCGTCGCCGACGCATCCTGACGCCGGCCGAGCGGCGCGACGCCGCTGGCATGATGGCGGACATGGCCAGAATCGCCCCGCTCGCTGCTGACACCGCTTCGCCCTCCGCGCTCGAGCTCGCAACCGGGCACGAGCTCTCGGGCGCCCGCATGACGAACATGAAGTGGACGCTCGCACACGCGCCCGCCGCGCTGCGCGCGCTGCTCGAGTGGTATCCGCTGCACGACGCCGTTGCACCGTTCCTCGGCGAGCGCCGGACGACGCTCTTCTGCCACGCGATCTCGACGGAGACGGACTGCCTCATCTGCTCGACGTTCTTCCGCCGGATCCTGATCGAGGACGGTGAGGATCCCGACGCTCTCGGTCTCGACGAGCTCGACGAGCTGGTGGTGACGTTCGGGATGAGGCTCGCCCACGATGCCCACGGCGTCGACGACGCGCTGTATGCACGCCTTGCCGAGCAGTTCTCCGACGAGCAGATCGTGCTGCTGACCGCGTTCGGGGCGATCATGGTGGCCACGAACATCTTCAACGATGCGCTCGGCGTGCCGCTCGACGAGCACCTCGAGCCCTACCGCGCGCGGTGAACGGACGGCCCGTCGCCCTCGTCACGGGCGCCGCCCATGGGCAGGGTCGCGCGACGAGCCTCGCGCTTGCCCGAGAGGGCTACGACATCGTGGCGCTCGACGTCGCAGCCCCGCTGTCGTATCCGGGCTACGCGATGGGGACGAGCGCCGAGCTCGAGACGCTCGAGGCGGAGTGCGAGACGCTCGGCGCCGCGACGCTCAGCGCGGTGGCCGATGTACGCGACGACGCCGCCGTCTCGGACGCCGTGGCAGCTGCGGTGGAGCGTTTCGGCCGGATCGACGTGCTCTTCAACAATGCGGGCATCTGCGCCTACGGCCTCGCTCACGAGCTCACCGAAGCGGCGTGGGACGCGATGCTCGACATCAACCTGAAGGGCCCATGGCTCGTGGCCAGGCGCGTGATCCCGCACATGATCGAGGCCGGCCGTGGTGTGATCGTGAACAACTCGTCGGTGGCAGGGTTGCGCGGCATGGGTCGGCTCTCGCACTACGCCGCCAGCAAATGGGGTCTGACGGGTCTGACGAAGTCCTGGGCGATCGAGCTCGCGCCGTACGGCATCCGGGTCGTCGCGATCCACCCGACTGGCGTCGACACGCCCCTGAACGATGGGCTCGCGCAACTGGAAGGCTTGACGCCCCTCGAGGTGGCCGAGCGCTCAGCGGGGAACCTGCTCCCGGTGCCGTGGATCGAGCCGTCCGACGTGGCCGAGGCAGTCGTCTACCTCGTGAGCGACAGGGCGCGCTACATGACGGGCAGCAGCCTCGTCATCGATGCCGGCCTGATGACACGGTGAGCCGTAGCCCGCTGCACTCGTGTGTGACTCGTGCCCGCCGGGCGGGTTCGGTACACTGCCCCGCCGCAGGGCCCATTCGTCTAGTGGCCTAGGACACCGCCCTCTCACGGCGGCGGCACGGGTTCGAATCCCGTATGGGCCTTAGCCCGACACACGCTGCAGGGACCGCAAAGCCCGCTCTCATGCGGGTTTTCGGCTATCTGGAGCCGACTCGGACGGTCAACAGCCATCGTTCCCGAGGGTTCGGGGTCGGGAAATGAGAGCGGGCCGCCGGCCCTGGAGAGGAAGGCGGCCCGCTCTATGCAACCCACCACCTGAGGGAGCCGGTAACGCGGTCATATTCCTCAACGCCAACGGGGCGGGCCACGACTTTACTTCACTTCGGATAGTGAACGCAATCGCCGAGGGTTTGTATCGGCCCGGTCAGACCGACTCCCGGGTCAGGCTGGCGCCGCGACAACGAGGGACGGCGGGCTCGAGGCGCGAGAACCAGGCCGGAAGGCCCGGCCCGGTTCTCGCCAACGCTCTCTTAGGCCTGCGCCAGTGCCTTCTGTTTGAGTGTGTCGTACTCCGATTGGGTGATGGCGCCGGTGTCGAGCAGTTGCTTGGCCCGCTCGATATCGGCTGTCGCACCGCCACCCCCGGCTACCTCACGCACGTGGTCGTCGAACTGGGCCTGCTGCCCTCGCGCACGATCGAGGGCCCGCTGGGTCATGCCACTGTTTTGGGTCGTGACGTAGATGAGGACGCCGAGAAATGGCAGCAGGATCGTGAAAACAAGCCATCCGGTCTTGCCCAGGCCCGACAGGTCGGAGCGGCTGAAAACGTCGCCCCAGATTCTGAACAGCAGCATGAACCACAGGATCCATGCGAAGAAGATGAACATCGTCCACAGCAGGTCGAGGAACGGGTAGCTGGCGGCAATCACGAGGACTCCCTCATTGAATGTCCCCGGTCATGCGGGGGGTCCAGAGACTACAGCGGATTGCCCGGCGACATACCGAACTACAGAAGAGGACATGCGGTTCGCGCTGCCATCGCATTGCGTAACGGGCGGCGACACGTAGTGTGAGAAAGTGCTGGAGCTTTGTGGCGTTCAGATTTCTCGCAGTGATGCGTGGTGGATCGTCGACCAGTTACGCACGATCGGACGCGCGGATGACGCTGTTTGCGCATTGGGAATCGAACAAGCTCTGCTTGATGACCTCGAATCCGTCGACCTCGCGCCAAGCCGGCGACAATCGGTACTGGGTGTGCTCACGAACTGTCCGCGCACGCTAACGACGCTTCGCGTCGCCCTGATACGTGACGACCGGGGCGGAGGCCGTCCGGCCTAGCCGCCCCCGTCTAGAGTGGACGGCATCGGAGAAGGTCGTCGAGTGAAGCAGGAACTCAAACCGCCATCGGCGCGGTCGCTGTTGGCCGCTGAATTGCTTGGCACCGCGGCAGGGGAGGACGAGATGTCGATAACGCGGGATCTCATCGCCGTTGCGCGCGATCGTGCCGCTCACACACAACTCGAAAACGACCCCGACCTCGATGAGATCCCGCGCAGCATCCCTCGTAGCCCGGTCTGATTCTTCTCAGAACCAGCCGATGGCAACTCCTACCCCACGCTTCCTCGACGTGCGCGCCTCGACGTAGACGTAGCACTGCGAACCCTCCAGCGGGTGGAGCCAGAACAACTTCTTGCCCGTCACGGGAAGGCGTAGCGAGAACGTCTCGAACTCCGATTGGCCACGGTAACGGGGAGGTCTACTGCAGTTCATGATGTAGCTCACCTCGAGCACCCTCGACGCCGAGGTGAACGTGAGCACGATGCCGCGGACGTGACGAGGCCAGGCAGTTTGTGACGCCATCGAGGTGCCGTGATCCTCGCGATGCCCGGAGTCTGCGTTCGCCGAGACGGGAACGAGGGCTGCAAAACTGGCCGCGACCGCGATCCAACGCGACATCACCATCGGCGGCCAACTCTACGCGGACACTCTGCCCGGAAGTACCGTGCCGTGGCGTCGTCTGGTGCGTGGCGGCTCCGAGGCAGCCTATTTCGCCGTGATCCCGATCACGTACGCGAGTACGTCTGCTTCCTTCTTCCCAGTGACGAGTCCCGCGGGCATGACGCCGGCGCCACGCTCGATCCTGGACTGGATCAGCGCGGCCGACAGGCCCGCCCCAGCGAGTCGAGGGCCGACCCCGCCTCCGCCTCCGCCGTCCCCGTGACACCCGGCGCACGTCGCGACGAACACGACTTCCCCCTGATAGGGATCGCCGGGCGTGATCGTCGCGGCTGCCCCGGCACCGGACGGGACCGAGGGGGCGAGGAAGCGCCCTTGCGCAAGCGCGAAGACGGCACCGGCCACACAGAGGAGCAGCGTCGCGGGTCGCAACAACCGTTTCTGCATCAGATCCCGAACCGCACGTTCGTGAAGAACCACAGGCTGGATGTCAGCCACAGGACGAGCAGCATCGTGGCCATGGCGCCCCCCGCCACGGGAAGCATCCAATGCGGATAGCGCTGCTCCCGCACTTCAGCACGCTTGTTCTCTCGGATCACGAGCAACTTGGCCGCGAACACTCCGTAGACGAAGGTGCCGACGACCGAGTGGATCGCGACCCTGGCACTCGATGTCTGGAACCCGAGAATGAACACGCAGTGGAAGAACACGGGCAGCGTGCAGAGGAACGCGGCCCGCCCGGACCACCGGTGGATCCGCTTGGCGGTCGCGAAGGAGAGCGGGACCAGCCGCTGCAGCTTGCCCCACATGCGGGATGCCGTCAGCACCTGGACGAGCGCGAGCGTCACGGCCGCCGTCGCAAACCACGCCTTGAACGCGATCGTGGACGAGAAGACCGTCGTAACGGCGTCGGTGTAGGCGCTGTTGACGTCGAGTAGCGGTCCCACGGACTCTTTCGGACGGCGTGTGCGCGAGAGCATACGCCAGCACGCGGGGCGCGCCCGTCACCGAGCGCCGGTTTGGGGCTACCCTCGCATCATGAGACGCAACCGAGCCGGCTGGGCGCAACGGCTGCTCGCCTTCCTGGGGCTCCGACGCCCGCCCCGGCAGCCGTTCGGCGAGCTCGATGACCAGCCGCCGGATATCGGAGTTCGCGAGCCTCGGAGACCCCGTCCCGAGTCGCCGGGGGGCGCCGCCACGCTCGAGCTCCCCGACACCGAGTAACGCTGTCCGAACCGCGGCCGCCTGCGCGCCTACCCGGCGGCTCCAGGCAGACGCGCCTGATCAGCCACGCCTAGCGCTCCGCCCGCTCCCCTCTGGGCATGCTCGTGGGGCTCGGATCAGACGTCGAGTGACCGGGTCTGTTTCGCAGCCGCGCGTTTCTCGACGCGACGCTCCTTGAGCGTCTTCTGCGCCGGCTTCTTTCCGACCTTCTTGGGCTTCTGCAAACCCTTCATCGCGTCCTCTCTGATTGGCGTCTTCGCCGCTGCAGCGCCGGGCTCGACACCGGCGTCGCGTGCCGACTGGATGCGGCCCCGGCCCGGTGTGGCAGTCGGAGACGAGCAGCTCGGTACCTCGGCGGCGTCCGCGCAAGGTCTACGCGCGCACTGAGTATTGCATGCTCACCGGTCACCCTCGAACGGCAGAACCCTGACGCCGAGGCGTCACATCGTCTCCCCCGGTGGCACCGCGCCGGGCTCGTCCGACCGCTCGTCGGGACCCGAGACAGTCACCCGCGCCACGCTCGGATCGATCGCATCCGGCTCCTTGGGCTTGAATCGCCCCTTCTCTCGCTGCTCCTCGAGCAGGTCGGGGTCGATCGGTTGACCGTCCTCGAAGGTCGCAGGCTCCTCCCCCTCGCGCTCGTCCTCGCGCGGAGCCGCCTGGTAGCCCGCCGCGCTCTCGAGCTCCTCCTCGATCGCATGCGGATCACCGCTCCTCGCTGTCATCTCTCTTCCCTCCCTCGTCGGCGCTCTGGACCGTCCTACCCATTCCCTCCTCTCCGCAACACCTGCCGGTGCGTGAGGGGACGGTGGCGGTTCGGCTGCCGCAGCCTCTTGCGCTGACGGCGATTCTCAGGAGAGTGAGAGCGACCCCGTGTCTCCGGTCGAATTCGGACGACGGGGGCGGGGATGCGGGGTCACCACGGTTGCCGCGTGCTCAAATCCGCGGGCGGGTTGCGAGACGGCGGTTCGCACTCGTCGTGGCGGCGCCACCATTGCTAGGGCGGAGTCTGTGGGTAGCCGGACGCAGGTCGCCGCGATAGCAGCTCCGGTCTCGACCGGGCTACGGCGCCAGCTTGTCGGCCAGGCCCGGGTGCGTGGTGTCCCAGCGCGCGAACGTGTTGTGGTGCGTCACGAGCCACCGCGAGAGCGCTCTCCGCGAATAGAAGACCTTTCCGTCCCATTGCACCGAGGCCACGGCCAGCCGTTTCGCCACGGCGGGGTGAGCCACGAGGAAGTCGTTCCAGTCGATGTGCCGGCGCACGAGATACGTGCGCAGCCCGTCGGCCGTCGTGAACGCGACGCCCGACCAGGTGATCGCGATCTTCGTCTGGAGCACGCGCGGAGCGCGCTGCGCCGACGCAACCGGCCTGCCCGCGAGGACGGACGCCGCTCGCGGATGATCCTCAGCCCAGCTGCGGTACGAGACTCCCTGCTTGTCGAGCTGGCTGACGAGCGACGCCTGGTCGTAGAAGTGCTCTCCGTCCCATTGCACGGAGATCAAGCCCGTCTGCTCGACGGCGGCAGGATGCCGCTTCAGGAACTCGGGCCAGTCGACGCCGAGGCCGAGCAGGTAGGAGCGGAAGGAGCCGGCCGTCGAGAACAGCCGGCCACCCCACTCGATCATGTATTGCCTCGTGGGGGCCGCGTTGTCGGCGGGCGTCGTGGGTTCCGGTGTCACGGCCGGGGCCGGCGCAGCGGCAGGGGCCGGAGCGGGCGCGGGCGCGGCGGCCGGCTGCTCGTTCTCGCCCTTCGCTGCAGCCAACGATGACTCGCGGCGGTAGTCGTCGAGATAGATCGTGTCGTTGCCGTTGTAGCCGGAGTAGCCGGGATAGAGGCCCATCTCGGTGTAGAGCTGGGCGTTGTGCACTCCGGTCGACGACGAGAACGGCATCGTCGGAATGCCGCTGCGACTGATCTCGGGGCTATCGGGCCAGGAGCTGCCGGCCGTGCGACTCCAGAGCTCGACGAGCCCGTCGTTCGCCTCGGAGAAACGGATGTGGACGATCACGTCGATCCACGTGTCCTTCGGGTACGGACTCAGGCTCGGGATCCCGACCGTCTCGCGATACGTCCAGTTCTGGCCGACCTTGCAGTCGCCCGTCTCGAGGCGCAGCTGCAGCTTCGATCCATCGGTGGTGATCGCGAAGGGCGCGACGCCGCAGCCGTTGAGGTTGTACAGCTGGCTCGGGTGGTGAAGCTCCCAGATCAGGTTGCTCGAGATGCCGGGGCTCGGAATGTTGAGAGAAAGATGGAAGTACCCGTCCATGCCTGTGGTCTCGCCGGAGTCGTATTTCGCAGCGAGGCAGCGAACCGTTCCGTTCGACCAGACGTCCCCTCCGGTGATGCCGAACTTCGCCGCATACGAGCCTTGCCGGACGGGCGACGTGACGAGCTGGAACTGCGACGATGGGTGCGGACACTCGAGCGTGCTGAACGGGGCGAATCCGCCCGACTCCCACGTTCCGACGACCTCGCTTGCCTTCGCCTCGTGCGACGAGAGCGTCAGCGTGCCGGCAACCGCAGCAGCCAGAAGAACGACGAAGAGCGATCCCAGGAAGCAGGCGTAGCGCCAACCTGGCCAAAGACGCCGCACGACGTCGTGGATGGAGTTTGGGCCGCTTTGCATGGGTACGACACGAGTGCAAAGACTGCAGACGGCCCCTGACGGCACAGGCCACTCACGTCTGAAATCCTCCCCCGTTCGCGAGGACCCTAGCGCATCGCGCAGACAGGGCCGCCGGAGAACCGTCGCGTACCGTCCCGCGGCGTACACACCGGCCCCGGCAGACACGGCGTTCTGCTACGAGTTCGCAGCACCTGCCCGGCCGGGGTCGCGGGCGAGGTTTTGGCAGAGTGTCGTGTGCGCGCGAGGGGGAGGTGAACGGATGGATGTGTTGATCGTCGTCGGCGTCGCGCTGGTCGTGTGCGTGATCAGCTTCACCATCACACGTTTGGCTGCCGCGGGCCTGCGACGGACAGCGGGCTACTTCTACGTCGCCGTGCGCCCGCCCAGCTTGACACGCCTCGTCACGATTCTGGCGCAGCGACTGGAGGAGTGGCAGGCGGCCGAGGCCGCCAAGAGGGGCTACGACTTGCCGCCGCCACCGGAGATCGTCCTCGCCCTGCGCGCGTTCGCCGCACGGGACAAACCTCACATCGCGCGCTCTTTCTCGAGGTGACGACCCGAGCCGCCGGCGCCTGACCCGGCGACGCGCAGGCTCAACCGTCTCGGTGCCGCCGCCGAAAGAAGGCTCGCTTCCCGACGACGGAGACGAGCTCCCAACCGTCGAGACCGAGCTTGCCCCAGCGCGCCTCGTCCGCGCGCCTCCCTCGGCGTTTCTCGATCCGTACCTCGAATCTGACCCTCCGCTCCCGCGCCGCCGCGACAGCGGCGACCGGCGGATCACCGGCGCCGCGGGCCTCGACGCGTGCCCGTGCGAATGCGGAACGAAACGGCGAGGGCACCTCGACGGCACCCACGTCAGAATCTCGCTCGTCCAATCGAGTGTGCATCAACTCGGTCATGCTTCTGCAAGACGAGCGCTACCCCTTTGCCGGACCGTGACCTCGCCGTGCTGGGCACAAGCGCGCTACGGCGTCGGGACCGAGCCGCCAACCATCCGGACGAGCCTGTCGGGACGCTCGTAGCTCTGAGCGCGCAGGAACGGCCTACCCACCACGAACACCGTCGCCGACGGTGTGCTGTGCTCGAGGCACGTGCCGTGCCCGAATACGAGCGTCGAGCATCCCGGCGACGCGCACACACCCAGCATCGGGCTGAATCCGCCTCTCTGGGCCTCCCTCATCCGAGGGATATGCCCCACGGACACGAGCGCTCAAACATCGGCCCGAGGCGGCAGGACGGCAACCCGGGCGGGCCGTCCGCGCGCCGTAGGACAATCAGCGCGTGAAGACGCTCTTGCTGAGCCCGTGGGCGCGGCTCGTGCTCGTGGTCGTGCTCTGCCTCGTCGTCGGGGTGCGCTTCGAGCGCATCCTGGTCTCGGTCGCCGTGTCGGCCGCTTTCGTCGTCTTCTTCGTTCTTTTCGGACGCCGCTTCGACTGAGCCGGGTGTTGGGCGCGAGGGGTCAGACGAGTCGGTGCTGCGTCGCCCAGCGCGCGAGCTCGTGGCGTGTCGAGAGCTGCAGCTTGCGGAGCACGCTCGAGACGTGGCTCTCGACCGTCTTGGCCGAGAGGTTGAGCCGGGCGGCGATCTCCTTGTACATGTAGCCGCGGGCGATCAGCTGCAGCACTTCGCGCTCGCGCGGCGTCAGCTCGTCGAGCTCGGCATCGCCTCCTACGCGCTCGCCCGCGCGAAACGCGTCGAGTGCGAAGCCGGCGAGACGCGGCGAAAAGACGGCGTCGCCCTCGGCCACACGCTCTATTGCGCCCGCGAGCTCGTCGCCTGAGATCGTTTTCGTGACGTACCCGCGGGCACCGGCACGAATGACGGCCATCACGTCCTCTGCGGCATCGGAGACGGAGAGGGCGAGGAAGCGCACGCCCGGCCGCTCGCGGGCGACCGCCTGGATGATCGCGTCGCCGCCCCCGTCCGGAAGGTGAACATCGAGGAGGACGACGTCCGGGTCGAGCTCCTTGATCAGCGGCACGGCGTCGGCGACCGTGGCCGCCTCACCCACGACCTCGACCATGTCGCCGAGCTCCGCCCGAACGCCGGAGCGGAACATCCGGTGATCGTCGACGAGGACGACACGCCGCTTCACTGGGTGGCCCTTGGCAGCATCAGCTCCACCTCGGTGCCCTCGCCGACGACGCTCGTGATCGTGGCGACACCGCCGACGCGCACCATGCGTGCAACGATCGAGTCGCTGATTCCACGGCGATCCTGCGGCACGGCGGATCTCTCGAAGCCGATGCCCCGGTCGCGGACGAACACCGATACACGCTCGGCGCTCGCGTCGGCATAGACGTCGACCTCGTCGGATTGCGAATACTTCGCACTGTTCGTCATCGCCTCGCGGGCCGCGAGCACGACCGCGGCGACACGCTCGTCGGCGTCGCTGTCCCCGGAGCTCGCCAGCTCGACACGCACCCCATACAGCTCCTCGATGTCCGCGGCGGCCGCGGACAGCAGTGTCAACAGAGATTCCCCATCGCCGCCGCCCCTGTCGCCGTAGAGCCAGGTACGAAGCTCGCGCTCCTGCCGGCGGGCGAAGGCCGCCACCTTGCGCGGCTCGTCGGAGTAGCGCTGGATCAGCGCCAGGGTCTGCAACACGGAATCGTGGACGCGTGCTGCCATCTCGGCCCGCTCGTCGCTACGGATCCGCGCGGCCCGCTCGGCGTCCCGGTCGATTGCCAGCCGCCACAGCCACGGCCCGGCGATGAGGAGCAGCGAGCCGGCAACCGCACCCGGCGCCAGCACCGACTCGTTGACGCCGCCGTTCGAGAGCACCAGCACGGCGCCGGCGGCGGCGAGGGTGATGCCGATGGCTGAGAGCGGTGCGCCCGTCGACAACCCGCCGCCGCGCCGCCAGATCAGTGTGAGGCCGCCGGCGACCAGGGCGATGCCCACGACGACATGGTCGCTCAGGCCCAGTGCCTGGAGGACGAGCGAAATCCCGATCAGCCCGAATGCGCCCACGACCCACGGGCTCATGCCGCGATCGTAGGCCCACAGCGCCAGATAGAGAAGCACTCCGGCGCCTCCGGCCAGCGCGAGCAACGCGAAGACCAGTCGCACGAGCGTTGCATCGACACCGAGGGTCTGTGCGATCCCTGCACAGACCCCGGCCAGAACGCGGTCGTCCGAGCTACGGGCGAAGGACCGGATCGGCATCGCCGGTCATCGTACGGAGCGGGGCGGGAATGGCTACCGCGAGATCACTCATGGCTCAACACTGGCCGAGGGTCGCCCCGGCGTCCATCCGGAATGACCCTGACCCGACCCTGACCCGGGAGCAGCCGCACCCTGACGGGTCAGGACGTCACCCCCTTGGTCCGGCATAGCCGATTGGTCGGGGTGCGCCCGCTCCAGCGCAGTCCGGGAGCCTGAACGGCGACAAGCCGGACCACGTAGCAGCCTTTCCGGGCCGGAGCGACGGACATCAGCGCGGCGCCCGACCTGATCGGCGCGGACACGGTCTTGTGCCGTTTGCCGTTGCGCAGGACGACGGCTGTGACGCGCCCCCGCCGCAGCGGTGCCGCAGCGGGATCGACGAGCGTGACGCGGATACGCACGGCGTTCCGAGCCGGCATGGTGCGCACGCCGGTGACCCGGAGGAGCGGCGGTGGGGTCGCGGTGACGGCCGCCGAGGCCGACACCTGCCCCTGCGACGTGGACAGGGTGGCGACCACGAACCCCGTGCCCGTCGCGGTCGTTGTCAGCGTCGTCCGCGACCCCGTGGCGGGAGCGAGCGATCCGAGCGTGCCCGGCACGACGGCCCAGGTGACGCCGTCCGCCGGGACCGGATTGCCGAAGGCGTCGGCCGCGGTCGCGGTGATCGTGGTCCTCGACCCCGTGACGGCGACGAGGGAGCTCGGTGACAGTGACAGCGTCGCAGGCTCGGCGGGTGCGATCGTCACGGCTTGCGTGCCGCTGCCGTTTCCGGGCGCAACGGCGGTCAGCGTCGCGACACCGGCCTTGGTGTCGCGGAAGTAGAACGGAGGCGGCGCAGTCGTGCCGGCCGCCACGGTCAATGCCAGCACCGGCGTCCACGGGCCTTCGGGTGCAGTCGCAAACGCCCCCGTTGCGGACGACGACGTGAGGGTCACGGGGATCGTGGTGGCCGCGGGTCGCGGAGTCGCGCCCTGGCGGAGCTCGACCGTGATCGGTGCCGAGGCGACGCCGGCTGCCACCGTCTGCAACGCGCTCGTGAACGTCACGGCGGGGAGCTCCCACGTTCGGAACGACTGCCAGGCGGTGTTGAAGCGTGCGCCGTCGATATCCCCCGCGCAGAAGAGGTTTTGCCCGGGCGGGCCGCATGCGCCTGCGGCAGGGTCGTTGGGGTCGGACGAAACGCCGGAGTCGCGAATTGCCGTCGCAAGCCGATCGAGCAGATCAGCCGTCTGCGCCGCGAAGTCGGCCGGGCTGAGTCCTCCCGTGTTGCGGGGAGCCCACGCGAAGCCGAACCGGTCGACGGCTACCGGACCGGTCCGGGCGAACGTGCGCAGCGCATGCACCTGCGAGGACACATAGCCCTTCATCTGATCCACCGGGACGGCCGTCCACCCGAAGGCGGATCCCCATTGCCACGCCGCGTTGGCCAGCGGCGTCGAGGCGGACTCGAGGAACGACCGCGCCGTCGCCACCGCCTCCGGGCCCGCGCGCGCCAGCACGATCCTGTGCTGCAGGTAATCGTTGAGCGCGTCCCGGCGCTCGCTCGCCGATGCGCCCGGCACGGCCCAGGCACGCACGTCGCCGTACACCTCGTCCGACCAGTCACTGACGTACTGGGAGATCTCGGCCCAGAACGCCGTATCCTGGAGCCAGCTCTCCATGCGCGACTGGTACGCGATCAGGTCCGTCGCACCCTGGCCGATGCCGACGACGAACGCGACGCCCTTGGCCGCCGGCAGGCTGCCGTCGCCGGTGTACAACCCCCGCAACAGCTCCCGCGCGTTTGCTCGGGCGGCACCCGTGTTGGCACGGACGGCGGACGAGATCTCGTTGACCGCCCAGGTGTCGCCGCGGGTGACGTCGTACCCCGCCGCTGCCATGCGCTTGCGGGCCTCGACTCCGGCGGCGAACCAGCTGCCGCCGTTGCCGGCCACCCACGCAGCCCAGGCGCCGTAGTTGATCTCGGCGAGGGCATGCAGGTTCGGCCCCAGAGCACGGATCTTCTCGGCCTGCCCGACCCGGAATCGGGTCTTGTCCGACGTGAGCGGAGGGACCGAGGTGTAGTACTCCGCACACGGGGACGCTCTCGCGGCGAGCATCGTGGCGAGCCGGACCCAATCCGATGCGGCGTACAGGACGACGCGGGCCGGGCGGCAATCGTCGGTTCTGCGCTGCAGCCGCGGGGTGCTGACGACTCTGCGCCAGAGCGCCTCGGTTCCCGCGGGGTCGAGCGATGGAACGGGGGTGCCGATGCACGCGGCTGCCGCCTGGGCCGGCGACATGCCGCCGCACGAAGACGCCGCCGTGCCGGTGTGGGCGTTGCCGGGCGCGGCGGCGAGCACGGCAAGAGCGACCGCCAGGGCCACGGCGACGGCGGTGCGCGGTGTCGTGAAGCATTTCCTCATGCAACCCTCCGCGACCTCACGCTACCGAAGCCTCCGGCGGCCATTCCCTCCGGACCGGGTGCACCGGCCACGACGATCCATACACTGCGCCGCGATCCCGTATGCAGCAGAGCACTTGTGATCTCTCGGACGCCCACGGGCCACGGGCGCGCGTCCTCCCGCCGACCCTGCGCCATTTCGGCGGTCGCACCCGGTTCACTGGAGGCATCGCGACGATCAAGTGCTTCGAGGACAACTCCGCGCTCAAGGAGCTGGTGTGCACGCCCGGCGCGGGGCGCGTCGCGCTCGTCGACGGCGGCGGCAGCACGCGCTACGCGCTCCTCGGCGACACGATCGCCGGGGAGGCGCTCGAGCACGGCTGGGCAGGAATCGTCGTCCACGGCAGCATCCGCGACACCGCGGCGCTCGCGACGCTCGACCTCGGCATCATGGCGCTCGCGGCGACGCCCCGGCGATCGCTGAAGAACGGTGAGGGCAGCACCGGCATCACGATCGAGATCGCAGGTGTGGCGTGCTCCCCGGGCGAGCTCCTGTTCGCGGACGAGGACGGCGTGCTCGTCATCGACGCCGCCGCCTTCGAGGCCGGGAATCGCCCGTGACGGGGGCGACGGGCGGCTGCTCCCCGCCGATCTAGGATCCCGGCATGGATCCTGATCCCGCCCGCCCCATGGGGACGACTCGCCTCGGCTTCCTCAGCGGCCTCACCCGGCGGGCAGCCCAGGCCCTCCCTCAGGGCATGCTCCCCGTACCGGTCGACGAGGCGGATGAGCTTCCGCCTCCCGGAGAGATGATCGAGCCGTACCTCAGTGACGAGGCATTTCTCGAGGACGTCGAAGGAGCCAAGCACGAGGATGGGCTCCATATCTGGTGGCTCGGGCAGAGCGGCTTCCTCGTCCAGATCGACGGGGAGCATCTCCTGCTCGACCCATATCTCTCCGATTCGCTGACGGAGGCGTACGCGGGGACGAGCACGCCCCACGAGCGCGTGACCGGACGCGTCATCGCGCCCGAGCAGCTCTCGTTCGTCGATGTCGTCACGTCCAGCCACAGCCATTCCGACCATCTCGACCCGGGCACGCTCCCCGGCGTGCTCTCCGGCGGAGCCCGGCTCGTGTGCGCGGCCGGCAGCGAGGCGCTGGCGCTCGAGCGCTCCGGGCAACCGCCCTATGCCGCCTTGGCGGTCGGGGACAACGTGGAGGTCGGCGGCTACCGCATCGAAGCCGTCCCCGCTCACCACGAGGGAGCACCCGAGGCGGTCGGCTACGTGATCCGCAACGGCCCGTTCGCGCTCTACCACTCGGGCGACACACGGCGCGTGCAGGGAATCGCCGAGGCCGTCGTGCCCCATGCGATCGATGTCGCCTTCGTGCCCGTCAACGGCCGCCTCGGCAACATGGACGGCGCCGACGCGGCGCGGCTCGCGTACGAGGCAGGAGCGACGATCGCCATCCCGTGTCACTACGAGATGTTCAGATTCAACACCGCGAGCCCGGCTCGCTTCGTCGCCGAGTGCGTCCGGCTCGGACAGGAATACCGGCTGCTCGCCGCCGGCGAGCCGGTCATCATCGATCCCTGAGAGCTCGGTCGCGCGAGAGTCCGCGGCGTCGTGGAGCGGTCATAGACCGCTCACCCCCGACAGCTCCGCCTCCAGCAGGGTGGTGTCGAGCGGGTCGCAGCCGATCCTCGACGCAATCTCCTCGCTCAAGGGGCGGGTGCCCTCGTGGAACAGGCCCCGCAGGAAATCGCCGGTCTCACGGCGCTGCCACCAGTCCGGGCCGACCGTCGTCTGGAGATGCCTGCGCAGCTGCGCCGAGCGTACCCACGCGCGCAGGTAGTCGGCCGAGTAGAACCCGGCGTCCATGTCGGCAAGAAACCCCTCGGCGGGATAGCGGATCCCGGTGGCCGCAGTCAGCCGCTCTTCGTATCCCCCGGGCGTGCCGCCGTCGGCGCCGAAGCGCGACCAGAACTCGAGCTCGAAGCCGAGCTTTGCCGTGTAGCGACGGCAGAGCAGTGCGTCGAGAAACACCGTTGCCTCGGCATGCTCGAGCGCCTGCGCCTCTGTGAGCCCGAACTGCTGCGCGTGCCAGCCGGGCTCGCGGGCGATCGAGTCGAGCAGGAACGAGTAGATCTCCGTCAGCGCATGGTCGCGGGCGATCCGCCTGAACGCCAGGGGCAAGGTGGGGTCGCACCCCGCGTAGTGGAGCGCGTGACCGGCCTCGTGCAGAAATGCCTCGTAGTCGTGCAGCCCGCCCTGCGCGCGGGTGATCAGGTGCACGAGACGCGGCGGGTCGGACGCGATCACGCAGGCACGAGGCGACTTCTGCGGACGATCCTCGAGGTCGAGCTTGATACCGCGCTCGCCTTCGATGTCGAAGCCCAGTGCGTGCAGGGTCGCGACGCACACCGGCACACATCGTTCCTTGGGATACGTCGCCTCGAGCGGGGAGAGCCGGCGCATCCATGCCGTGTGCGCCGACGTGGGCTCGGTCGCGCGGTCCGGGCCCAGTAGGCGCTCGAACCAGGTGGTGCGGAGCCGGTCGAACGCGGCCGTCGTGCGCGCGCCTGCGGCGTCGAGTGCAGCAGCGAGCGCCGAGAGCGAGATCTGCTTCTCGTCGTCGCTGCGCCGGACCGGATCCGGCTCGCGGCTGAGCTCCGCCGCGAGAGCCTCGTGAGCCGCCAGCAAGCCGAGGCGCTCGTCGTTGAACCGGGCCGATGCCGCGAGCTGACAAGCGCCGAGCCGATCCCGGTCCGCGTACGCAGGTGTCGTTGCGAGCAACGCCTGCGCCGTGCGGAGGGGGATCTCGGCTCCTTGCCATTCGATCCGCTCGGCGAGCAACGCGTTCTCCAGCGCGTCGTCGCGCTCGGCCAGCTCCGCCGAGATGATCCCACTCTCACACGTCGCCCGCAGCCGGTACAGACGCTCGCGTTCAACCTCCGTTGCATCCTCCTCGGCAGCCCGGAGGAGCGCGAGCTGATCCCGGTCGAACAGATCCTCGTACCGCGCCAGGATCTGCGCCTGCTCCGAGGTCTCCTTCTCCCCCACCCGCACCGCGCGGCTCTCTTCCGCCCGCTCGAACAGGAAGCGGCCGAGGCGCTCCTCGAACGCGTCGGGAGCCAGCGGGGCGCTCATGCGGCGAGCGTGGCGCCGCGCCTGAGCCGCTCGAGGGCGACGTCGCGGCCGAGCAGCTCGAGGCTCTCGTACAAGCCTGGGGAGATCTTCGAGCCCGTGACCGCGACGCGGATGGGACCGAAGACGGCACGCGGCTTCTGCCCCAGTTCATCGCAGAGCGCCTTCAGACGCTCCTCGATCACGTCGGCTGTCCACGACTCGACCGCTTCGAGAGCGGCCTCGGCGAGCGTCAGAATGTGCCGGTCGAGCAGCCCTGGATCGGGCTCGACCTCGTGAAAGAGGAAGCCCGCGAAGGCGGGGAACTCGCCCAGGCGAACGATCTTCTCCTGCACAAGCGGCGCGGCGGCGCGAATGCGTGCCTCGTCCCACTCGTAGCCCTGTTCCTGCAGGAAGACGACGAGCGCATCGGCGTAGGCGCCGACGGCGAGCTCGCGCAGGTAGACCCCGTTCATCCAGTCGAGCTTGGCGTAGTCGAACGTGGCCGGGCTGACACCGACCCGCTCCAGCGTGAACAGCTGCACCAGCTCCTCGGCTGACATGATCGTCGTCTCGCCGTCCGGCGCCCAGCCGAGCAGCGCGAGAAAGTTCATCAAGGCCGGCGCGATGTACCCCGCTGCGCGGAATTCGTCGATCGCGACGGCTCCATGCCGCTTGGACAGCTTCTTTCCGTCCGCTCCGAAGACGTTCGGAACGTGCGCGTAGACCGGGAGCTCGGCACCGAGTGCCTGCAGCACGACAATCTGCTTCGGCGTGTTCGAGACATGGTCGTCACCGCGGATCACGTGTGTGATCTCGTCCACCCAATCGTCCACCGGCGACGCGTAGTTGTAGACGGGGCGCCCGTCCGAGCGCAGGATCACCATGTCCTCGAGCTCGGCCGCGGGGAACTCGATGCGGCCCTTGACGGCGTCGTCCCAGCCGATCACGCCCTCCTCCGGCATGCGAATGCGGATCGCGCCGTCGTCCTCGTATGCCTTCCCCTCCGCCACGAGACGGCGGGCCTCGGCCTGGCAGCGCTCGATCCCATCGAGCTGGAAGCGCGTGTCGCCGTCCCACTGGATCCCGAGCCAGCGCAGGGAGCGCTCGATCTGCTGCACCGAGTCGGCGACCTCCCGGCCCGTGTCGGTGTTCTCGATCCGCAGCAGGCACTCGCCTCCGTGCCCGCGGGCGTAGAGCCAGTTGAACAGAAACGTTCGCACGCCTCCGATGTGGAGCAGGCCGGTGGGACTCGGTGCCATGCGGACGCGGACGCTCATCGCCGCGCCATCGTAGTCACGTGGTCGCAGCGAGCGACATCGCCGCGGTCTCGGAGAGCAGCTGTAGCGTACGTCGATGCTCTTCGGCGCCCACGTCTCGTCGGCCGGCGGGATCTCCAATGCGATCGACCGGGCCGAGGAGCTCGGGTGTGATGCGCTGCAGGTGTTCACGCAGAGCCCGCGCATGTGGCGACCGACGAACCACGCTCCGGAGCAGGTGACCCGCTTTCGCACACGGCGGGAGGAGACAGGGATCGGCGCCGTCGTCTGTCACGCCCTCTACCTCGTCAACCTGGCCAGCCCTGATCCGGTCATCTACGAGAAGTCGGTGTCGGCGATGCGTGCGGCAATGGTGGCTGCCGACGCGATCGGAGCGGAAGGTGTCATCTTCCACGTCGGCTCGCATCTCGGCTCCGGCTTCGAGGCAGGCCTCGAGCGCGCGGTTCCCGCACTCCGCGAGCTACTCGAGCTGACGACCGACGACCTCTGGCTGCTGATGGAGAACTCGGCCGGGACAGGCGGCACGATTGGTCGCTCGACCGACGAGCTCGCGGTCATCTACGACGCCCTCGACCGGCACCCGCGACTCGGCCTTTGCATCGACTCATGTCACTGGTTCGCGTCCGGCGTCGACGTCACGGACACCGGGGCGCTCGCCGCAGCCGTCGCCGACATCGACTCCCGCATCGGGCTCGAACGGCTGCGTTGCCTCCACGTCAACGACTCGAAAGCGGAGCTCGGCTCGAACCGCGACCGCCACGCCTCCATCGGGCAAGGGCTGCTCGGTGAGGAGATCGGCGTCTTCCTCACCCACCCCGCCTTCCAGGGGCTGCCCGCGGTGCTCGAGACGCCCGGACCGGATGGGCACGGACCGGATGCCGCCGAAGTACGGCTCCTGCGTGACCTACACGCCAGACAGACTTCCGCCAAGCCCGAGCGGGCGCCAGCGAAGAAGAGCCGGAGCCGCAGATGACCGTCGTCGTGCGTGACGCCTCCATCGACGACGTGCGCACCATCCTCGAGATCACGAACGCCGCGATCGAGACGACGACCGCCAACTGGGCCGATGCGCCACACACGCTCACCGAGCAGGTCGCGTGGTTTCACAAGAAGGCCGACGCCGGCTTCCCGGTCATCGTGGCTGCCGCCGGCGACGAGGTCGCCGGTTGGGGGACGTACGGGCCGTTCCGGCCGCCGAGCGGCTACCGCCACACCGTCGAGCAGTCCATCTACGTCGCCGACGGACGGCGGCGCGCGGGCATCGGCACGGCGCTCGGCACCGAGCTCATCGCGCGGGCGCGGGCGGGCGGCGTGCACACGATCGTCGCGGGATGTGAGGGGGCGAACACCGCCAGCATTCGCCTGCACGAGCGCCTCGGCTTCGTCGAGACGGGACGGCTGACGGAAGTCGGCACCAAGTTCGGCCGCTGGCTCGACCTCGTCTTCCTGCAGCTGCTGCTCGACCCGTAGGCGTCAGCGGGTCAGCCGGTCAGGTGTCGCTGATGTGTGCGATCACGCGGAAGCTCGGACTCGCCACGGGCACCTCGAAGAACTCCGGGTTACGGCAGCCGATCTCGTCCGAGCGCTGCTCGTAGCACGACGACACCTCGACGTGACACATCGGCAGCGGCGCGCGACGTGCCATCACCGCACCGAAGCCGTCGCGGCGCCGGGAGGCCGCCCGCAAGAGGTCGAGATCGATCTCGACGTCGAACACCCGTTGCATGCACCCCATGTACGTATGACCCCACGCCTCGTATGCGTACACGAACGGGCAGGCGCGCTCGATGCAGGCACCGGGATAGACCACCTTGTCGCAATGCACCTCGCAGCGCCGGCACACCATCTCGTCCTGCGGACGCAGCGGAAGCTCGGTCGGCGTCGAGGTGTGCTCGCTCATCCAGAGATGGTGGCAGGCCTGTTACCACCAGCGCAAGACTTGACACGGAGGCCGTTTTCAGGTTCGGACGACAGAGGTCGAAAACCTGCTCAGGACTCTGCCGACCACGCGTCGACGAGCCGGAGCACATCGTGCGGCGTCGGAGCACGACCGTCAGGCGTCGGTCCGTCCCCGCCGTCTGCCGCAAACCACTGCGCCTGAATCGTCCGGAGACCGAGCGCCTGGGCACCGCCGATGTCCTCACGCAGTCGATCCCCAACCATCACCGCCTCGCTCGGTAGGACGCCGAGGGCTCCCAGCGCGTGCTCGAAGATGGCAGGATGCGGCTTCCGCAAGCCGATCTCGGCCGAGACGGCGATCGCATCGAGCCGCTCGAGCAGCCCGAGCTCGCCGAACAGAGCCCGCAGCAATGCAGGCGGGTCGAAGAGATTCGAGACGAGGCCGGTCCCAAGTCCTCGCTCGTGCACTGCATCGAGCAGGTGGAGCGACGATGGCCCGAGGTGGTGCGCCGGGCGCCAAACGCGCTGCTCGGCGACGAGAAACCTCCAGACGGTGGCATCGTCCGCGTCGCACCCGAGCTCGTGCAGCAGCTCGCCCACCGCGGCGGCGTAGTCGATCTCCTGCTCGCGCGGCGCGAGCAACGCCGGTAGCACCCGGTCGCGATACGCAGCGGTGAAGGCCTCCTGCGTCGGCGCCCCCGCTGGGCCGTCGTCCAGCCCCATCGCGTCGAGACCCGCCCGGTGTCCTGCGACGAGGAGCTCGGGATCGAACTCCCACGCGACGAGCGTATTGCCCCAGTCGAAGAGGACGGCCCGGATCACAGGGCGGGTAGGGTAGCCGTGCCCCGTGCTTCGAAAGCTCCTCGTCGGCGGACTGGCCCTCTCGCCGGTCGTGATCGCTCTCCACTATCTGACGGAGCTGAACGACACCGCGCTGTTCGTCCTCTCGGCGCTGGCGCTGATCCCGCTCGCCTGGCTCATCGGCGAAGCGACCGAGCACGCGGCGGAGTTCACGGGACCCGGGATCGGGGGCTTCCTCAACGCCACGTTCGGCAATGCTCCCGAGCTCATCATCGCCCTGATCGCCGTGCACGACGGGCTCACGGAAGTCGTGCGCGGCTCGCTCACGGGCTCCGTGATCGGGAACCTCCTCCTCGTCCTCGGCTTCTCTCTCGTGGCGGGAGGCACCGGCGAGCTCGAGCGCTGGTCGAGCCTGGTTTCGTTCGGTGCGATCGGGATCGCGATTGCGCTCTTCATGATCCCTGCGGCCGCGAGCTGGAGGAGTGGTGACCCGGACAGCCATCACATCGCCCGTCTCTCGGTGCCCGTCTCGATCGCGCTGCTCGTGGTCTACGCAGCGGTGACCCTGTACGCGCTGCGGCGCCACAGCGTCTCTCACGTGTCAGGCGACGACGAGGTGGAAGGGTGGTCGTTCCGCTCGTCGTTGCTCGTGCTCGGCGGTGCCACCCTCGCGACAGCGCTCGTGGCGGAGATCCTCGTCGGCTCACTCGAGGCGTTCTCCGAGCGCGCGGGCCTGTCCGACTTCTTCGTCGCAGCAGTCATCGTCGCGATCGTCGGCAACGCCGCCGAGCACGGTGGTGCGGTGATCGTCGCCTATCGCGGAAAGATCAAGCTTGCGGCCGAGATCGCGCTCTCCTCCGCCGCGCAGGTGGCGGTGTTCCTGATCCCGGCCGTGACGTTGATCTCGTGGCTGATCGAACCCCTCGCACTCGGCTTTCGGAAGGTCGAGATGATCTCGCTCGCCGTCTCGCTCGCAATCGTGTCGGTGACGCTCTGGGGCGGCAGGTCGTCGCGGCTTCGCGGCGGCATCCTCATCGCCACGTACGCGGGCGTCGTGATCGCGTTCCTGGTGGCGGGGGACCGCTAGCCCGGGCGCTCGCTATCCCCTCGTTCTCGTCCGAGGGCCGGCCGCGGCCAGGCGGCTCAGGCCTCGACGCGAACGGCCAGCGCCGCGGGCACGAGTTCGATCGCACGCTCGATGTCGTCGTCGTCCAGATCGAGATGCGTGACGGCGCGCATATGACTGGGCGCGTACGTCGGCGTCAGCGCCACGCCCGCATCGCGAAGCCGCCTCAGAGCCTCCTCTCGGGTGACGGGCAGACGGCTCGCGTCGATCTGCACGAAATTCGTCTCCACCCGCTCGAGCTCGACGGGCAGGCCGGCTTCGTGCCAGCCCTCAGCGAGGCGCCGCGCCCGGACATGATCGTCTGCGAGGCGATCTACGTGGTGGTCGAGGGCGTAGAGCCCGGCGGCAGCGATCACACCTGCCTGCCGCATCGCGCCTCCGAACAGGAACTTCTCGCGCCAGGCCCGCTCGATCAGGTCGGCTCGACCCGCGAGTATGGCGCCGAGCGGACAGCCGAGCCCCTTCGAAAGGCAGAGTGTGACCGTATCCGCGTGACCGCCGATCGCCGCCGCGGGCACCCCGAGCGCGACCGCGGCGTTCAGCAGCCTCGCGCCGTCGATGTGCACGCCGAGCCCGTGCCCGCGCGCCGTCGCCGCCACCGCCTCGAGCTCGGCGAGCGGCCACACGCGGCCGCCGGCGACGTTATGGGTGTTCTCGAGCACGAGCACGGCCGGACGCTGGTCGACCTCGTCCTCGACGGTCGACGCCGCCGCCGACACCTGCTCGGGCGTCAGGCGGCCACCGTCACCCGGTAGGCCAATCGTGAGCAAACCTGCATGCACCGCCGCGCCACCGAACTCGTACACCATGACGTGCGAATGCTCCTCGGCGAGCAGCACCTCACCGGGCCGCGCGTGCAGTTTCAGCGCGATCTGATTGGCCATCGTCGCCGTCGGCAGGAACAGCGCCGCTTCGTGCCCGAGCAGCGCCGCGGCACGGTCCTGCAAGGCGTTCACCGACGGATCCTCGCGCAGCTGCTCGTCACCCACGACGGCGTCGGCGATCGCCTGCCGCATGCCGGCGGTCGGACGCGTTGCGGTGTCTGAGCGGAGGTCGATCAAGGCGACGACCATTCTGCACGCGAAGCCGGCGCGGCGGAGCGGTCGACGGCATCGATGCACCTACACTGACCGCCATGGATCTCGCGCTGCTCGAGACGACGATGGCTGCCCGGAGCGAGCCCGGCTACCGCACGCGCCAGGTGTGGGAATGGGCGGCGCGGGGAGCTTCGGGCTACGACGCGATGTCGAACGTGCCGGCCACGCTGCGCGCGGCGCTCGCAGAGCACGTGCCGTTCTCGACCCTGACCGTGGAAGCGGAGACGCTCGCGCGCGACGGCACCGTGAAGACCCTCTTCCGCACACACGACGGCCATCCGGTCGAAGCGGTGCTGATGCGCTACCGGGACGGCCGCCGCTCGATCTGTGTCTCGTCGCAGTCGGGTTGCCCCCTCACCTGCTCGTTCTGCGCCACGGGCGCGATGCAGTTCGGCCGCAATCTGACGCCCTCGGAGATGCTCGACCAGGCGCTCCATTTCCGCCGGCTCGAGGAGATCGACCATTGCGTGTTCATGGGGATGGGCGAGCCGTTCCTGAACGTCGACAACGTGCTCGCGGCCGCGCGGCGCCTGCCGGCGGTGGGAATCACGCATCGGCGCACGACGATCTCGACGGTCGGGTGGCTGCCCGGTCTGACGCGGTTCATCGACGAAGTCGACGAGCCGATCAGGCTGGCCCTGTCCCTCCACGCAGCGGATTCGGCGCTGCGTTCCCGGCTGATGCCGGTGAACGACCGCTACCCGCTTCGCGACGTGCTCGCGGAGTGCCGTCGTTACGTCGCGCTCCGCGCGCGAAAGGTGTTCATCGAGTACGTGATGCTGAAAGGGGTCAACGACTCGCCCGCGCAGGCCAGGGAGCTCGTCGAGGTGCTCGATCCGAAGTCGTTCAAGGTGAACCTGATCCCGTACAACCCGACCGGCATGTTCGAGGGATCGTCGCGCGACACGATCGCCGCGTTCAAGCAGGTGCTGGATCGCGCGCGCATTCCGGCCACGGTTCGCCTCACGCGCGGGCGCGACATCGCCGCAGCCTGCGGCCAGCTCGCGACGGCGCGCTGACGCGAGGCGCGCGGACACGGCGGGGAGAGCGCGCTCGACCCAAGATCCCGCAGCGGTGTCAGACACCGCGGTTTCGCGCCGAGACGCGCGGACTGTGCAAACGGCAGCGGCTAACTGCGAAAACCGCTGCACATCTCTGTGAACGAGAAGTTGCAATCTCGGCACAGCCGACCCTTGACACGCAGCGGTGTCTGACACCGCTCGGGAACGATCGCGCCGAGCCGGTCGGGGTTCCGAATACGATGCACCCTCACTGCCCTGATGGGCCACTCGAGGAGGTATCAATGAGAAGGATCCGCCGTCCTAGTTTGATACCTGCAGCAAAATGAGGATGACGCGCAACACCTGCAATTAGGCCGGTTCTCGTCTGCACCTAGCCGCAGCAAAATGCGTACAGCGGAGACCAGTCTGTACGTCGCGTGGTACGTCGCACCTCCCGAGTCCTTCACCGATCAGGGGAGTAGCGTGGCGCGCCATGAGCGATTGGCCTACTCATCTGGTGACGTTCCGTATCCTGCCGTTCGCCCTCCGGGCGCGCGGGCCAATCGCGTTGCCTGGAGGGCGTTTGGCTGAGGAGGTCTGTGCGATGACCGCGACCAAAGTGAAGACGTGGCCGACGTTCGAGGAAGCCGATCAGGTGGTCGCGAAACTGTCCGAGGCGTATGCCGCCGTCGACGGCTTCATGGTCAGCTGCCACGCGCTACTCCCTGTTGACGATTCACCCTGGGAGCGTCCGGACGACACGCCGGTCCCCACAGTTGAGGACGTGGCCGCTCTCGCATGGCTGGCTATGAACGTGCGGCTCCACGTGCGAGCGATGGCGATGCCGAGCAGATGCTTCGCTGGTCGGAGGAGTGCGATCAGCTACTCGCATCCGCGTCCGCGTTCGAGGCGGGTCGGCGAGGACAACGGCGATAAGGCAATCCCCGGCCGGGCTTCGGCTGGGCCGGGATATAGCGGGCCGCCCTGGGCGAAGGGAGGGCGGCCCGCTAGGGGGTATTCGACGCAGCCGTGTCAGCGCTGGTTGATTAGGCGTTCGTTGAGAGAGCGGGCGTCGGCCCGGACAAGTGGGCGCGCGTTCTCGACAGTGATGGAGACGCCGTACAGGGTGAGCATCGGGTCATTCTCGCAGCGGTCGTTTGCACCCACCGCAAGCGGGGCGCTTTCATCCTCGCCGTCGTGCTCGCGGGCGTCCTCGTTCCGGCGGCCGCGGCATCGGTTCGCGTCACGAAGCGGCCGGCCGGGTGTCGGCTGGGGAAACGGTGAGCGCCGCAAAGCACTGATCGAGAGCTACCCGGTTCAAGGGTAGGCAGCGCCGAGACATGGGTCTTGCAGTCCTTCGATCACCCATATCAGTGACGCATCCCCTGCGGACATCATCCGATCGGGGAATAGCAGATGACGGCCGCGCTTCCGATGGTGAACACACGGTCCTCACCCCCCTCCGAAGGAGACAAGTGTTCAACAAGCTGCGGCAGCGGCTCGCACGGGAGGAGTCGGGCTTCACGCTGATCGAGCTCCTGATCGTGCTCGTGATCATCGGCATCCTGCTCGCGATCGCTGTCCCGTCCTACATCGGCTTCAAGGCTCGTGCTGCACAGACGGCCGCGCAGGCCAACGTCCGCTCCGCGATTCCCGCCGTCGAGGCGTATTACGCCGACAACGAGGGTTCCGCAACGGACATCGATGCCAACGCTGCCACCTCCGGCTACCAGGGCATGACGCTCGCCCTGCTGCAGACCATCGACGCCGGCGTCCAACTGTCGGTGATCAAGAGCCTCACGACCACCTCCTACTGCGTCGACTACACAGGAGGCGGCAAGTCCGCCAGCAAGACCGCGGCCGCAGGCACGATCGTCAACACCGCCTGTCCGTAAACCAGCACCACCATCCACCTGCAACCGAGAGGGGCGCGAGAACATCGCGCCCCTTCTTTGCTCGGCATCTCAAGCAGGTCCCCACTGTTTCATGAGCGGCTGACGCGGCGTGTGTCTCGGGGGAGCCTCTCGACTCGCCCGGCGACTAACGGTTTGGCCGTCCGTTCACTTTCCGGCGCTTGACGTGAAACGATCCGTCCCTGTAGTTGGCGGTCGTCGTCCAAGAGGAGGAAGAGTGCGGAAATACGGGATCGTGTTGGTTTTGGTCGTTTCGTTGGTGGCGGCCTGGGGAACGTCGGCGTCCGCGATTGGCGGCCCGCAGACGTTCAGCTTGCTCGAAGTAAGCCCTCCGGACAGCGAGCAGCCACTGGGTGACTTCAGCTTCGATCGCCCGCCAGTCGGCGGCGACCAGTTCGCGCTCGCGAACGAGCTCTACAAGTGGGCCGGGACCAAGAAAGGGGCTCGAGTCGGTCGAGACCAGGTACTGATCACCTTCATTACCGGGTTCGGACCCGACTTCTCCCAGAAAGCGACTGCGCTGATTGTCGCGCAGGCCTACATCCCTGGCGGAACCATCCTCGTCCAAGGGTATGCGCTGCTCGACCCCGACGGTCCGCTGAAGGCCAGGCTCCCTATAGTCGGCGGCACTGGCGCCTACGCGAACGCTCGCGGTTACCTCGACGTTCGCGACCTCGGAGACGGCAGCACGAACAAGACAAACCTCGAGTTCCACCTGATGGTGTAGCCCCCCGGCAACAGACTTACGTCAGCGCCGGCTTCGACCCGGGAAATGAGAGCGGGCCGTCGATGCGGGCGGCCCGCTCTTCGCAACCCACCGCCTGAGAGAAGGAGTCGATCTCTCAACGCCAACGGCAGGCCTCGGACACTACTTCACTTTGGATAGAGAGGGGCGGGCCGCCGTGGGGGACTTGGCGGCCCGCCCGGCGTGACGGCCAGTGCGGCAGAAAGGCCGTCAGTACCGCGAGCCTATTTCGGCCGAACGCGGCAGGAAACAACTGGCGATGCGATGTCACGGAATTGTCATCCGTGCCGTTGACAGAAGTTAGTGGCGGGCGTAGCTTGTGGGCTCTTTCACGCCCGCTAGCCAACTGAGAGGTCGCGCTAGCAATCGGCCCCGGCAAGTGGGGAGGCGGGCCACCATTTGGGAACTGGGTGGCCTGCCTTCGGGGCCCCTGGCCGTTCCTCTCCGTCCTCGACGTGAGGGACGTCGGAGGCTAAGAGCCGGTTAGAGTCGGTCGCGGGAATGCGGCTCCCGACCTCTCCGATGCTCGCCAAGCCCGGCCCGCTGCCGACCGGACCTGGCTGGTCCTACGAGGTGAAATGGGACGGCTTCCGCGCCCTCGTCTCCACCGTTGACGGGTTGAAGGTGCGGAGCCGGCGCGGTGTCATGGCGAACACTCAACTGACTCGGCTTGCTCGAGCGGCGCGTCCGCCGTTGGAGAGTTCAAGGCTTGTCGCGGCTGGCTGCGCGTCAGAATGATTCCATAGCCGAACTGGTGGAAACGATCACTCCGCGGCGGGTGGGCGCGACCCCGCCGAGGCCGTCGCCTTGACTAGCAGCGGCACCGTCGCCTGCGCCAGTGTTCGGGAATGTCCCTTGAGGCTGTCTGCGGGATACCGCATGTGGTTCTGGGCGCTGCCCTCGTAGACTCCGGTCATGCCTGTCTGTCTGAGCTGTAGTGTCGAGAACCCGCCCGAGGCCCGCTTTTGTATGTCGTGCGGCGCCGAGCTCATGCGCGCCGAGCCGGCCCGCGAGCAGCGCAAGGTCGTCACGGTTCTCTTCTGCGACCTCGTCGGCTCGACGGCTCTCGGCGAGTCGACCGATCCGGAGGCGCTCCGTGCACGGATGCGCCGGTACTTCGAGGATCTTCGCGTCATCCTCGAGCGACACGGTGGCACCGTCGAGAAGTTCGTCGGCGACGCGGTCATGGCTGTCTTCGGGATACCGGTCTCGCACGAGGACGACGCGCTGCGTGCGGCCCGCGCCGCATCGGAGATGCGCCAAGCGATCGGCGAGCACGGGCTCGAGGCGCGCATCGGGATCAACACCGGCGGGGTCGTCGTCGGAGGCGAGGGTGAGACACTCGTCACGGGCGACGCCGTCAACGTCGCGGCCCGGCTGGAGCAGGCGGCAACTGCCGGTGAGATCCTGATCGGCGCCGAGACGCGCCTGCTCGTCCGCGATGCCGTTCTCCTCGAGCCGGTCGAGCCGCTTGCCCTGAAGGGCAAGTCCGAGCCGGTTCAGGCGTTTCGGCTCCTCGAGGTGATCGGTGGCGCCGCGCCGCTTGCACGCCATCCCGAAACGCCGCTCGTCGGGCGTGAGCGCGAGCGTCAACGGCTGTGGCGCGACTACGAGGATGCCGTCGCCGACAGCACCTGCCGACTGTTCACTTTGCTCGGCCCCGCGGGGATCGGCAAGTCGCGCCTTGTCAGCGACTTCCTCGAACGCGTCGGTGGCGTGGCCGACATCCTGCGTGCCCGCTGCCTCTCCTACGGCGAGGGGATCACCTACTGGCCGCTGGTCGAGATCCTGATCGCGATCGGCGTCGAGCCGGATTCGGTCATCGGAGGTTCTCCTCCGGAGACTCAGCTCACCTTTCGGAGGATGCTCGAGGCGCGTGCGGCGGAGCGCCCTCAGGTCGTGGTTATCGACGACCTGCAGTGGGCCGAGCCCGTCTTCGTCGACCTCGTCGAGCACATCGCCGACCTTTCGCGCGATGCGCCGATCTTTCTGCTCTGTGTCGCGCGCACCGAGCTGCTCGACGTTCGTCCGGGATGGGGAGGCGGCAAGGTGAACGCGACGTCGCTCTTGCTCGAGCCGTTGGCGCCAGAAGAGTGCGCCGATCTCATGGATCGTCTCGTTCCGGACGCTGTGCTCGACCCGGTGCTGCGGGAGCGCATCACGGACGCCTCGGCCGGGAACCCGCTCTATGTCGAGGAGATGCTCGCAATGGTGCGCGAGCACGGCGGCGACGGCGAGATCGTGGTTCCACCCACGATCCACGCGCTCCTCCAGGCACGCATCGATGCGCTCGACGGCGACGTTCGCGACGTCATGGAGCGAGGGTCGATCGAGGGTGAGGTGTTCCATCGCGGCGCCGTAGCGGCGCTGTCTCCCGCACCTGTGAAGGGCGGCGTGGAAGCGCATCTCGCCACGCTTGTCCGCAAGGAGCTGATCCGCTCGACACCGTCGATGTTTCCGATGGACGAGGGCTTCCGCTTCCGTCATCTGCTCATCCGCGATGCGGCGTACGAGTCGCTGCCGAAGGCGACGCGAGCGGAGCTGCACGAGCAGTTCGCCACCTGGCTCTCGACGCACGAGCTGGTCGAGGGGGACGAGCTCGTCGGGTACCACCTCGAGCAGGCGCATCGCTACCGCGCCGAAATGAATCCCGGTGACGAAGCGCTACCTCGTCTTGCCGCTCGTGCCTCGGAGCGTCTCGCCGCGGCTGGAACCGGTGCCCTCGACCGGGCCGACTTCAACGCGGGAGTCAGCCTGTTGCGGCGAGCGTCCGCCGTGCTTCCGGTGGGCGACCAGCGTCGGCTCGCGTTGGCACCCGAGCTCGCCGCAGCACTCGGCGAGTCGGGGAGAGCCGACGAGGCTTTCGAAATCCTCGAGGAGGCTTCGGCCGCCGAGGACGAGCAGACCCGCGCCCGCGCAGCAGTCACCCGCGCGATCCTTCGGCAGCAGCCCGTCGTAGGGGGAGAGGCGATCCGCGAGGCTTTCGAGCGAGCCGGCGACGAATACGGGTTGGCGCTCTACTGGTGGAGCGTGGCCTGGAGCGCCTGGAGTCGCGTCCTTTGCGCGGAGACGGCGGAGGCATGCGAGCGCGCACTCGCATGCCTCGCTCGGGCAGGGCTCGAACGCGGGCGGGTGGCGGATTCGATCCGGGTAAGACTCGTTACGACGTATGTCTTTGGTCCGATCCACGTCGACGAAGCGATCGCTCGGACAGAGGCCCTCATCGCGGAGGGAACCGGCGAGGTCGCTCTTGCGTGGGCGCGGGTCGCTCTCGGGAATCTGTGCGCGATGAGGGCAGAATTCGACAAGGCTCGCGAGCTCGTCGCCGGAGCGCGACAGTCATATCGGGACGCCGGCATGCTCGTCGTCGCCGGTGCGCTGGCGATGCACGAGAGCAGGGTCGAGTGGAAAGCAGGCAACCTCGCGGCCGCGGAGCGAACGCTCGAGGAGGGACTCGCGCAACTCGAGGAGATTGGTGACCGTGGCTTTCACGGCACGGTCGCTCTGATGCTCGCCGAGCTTCGATACGTCCGCGGCCGCTACGACGACGCGCGCGCGCTGTGCGCGAGCGCCCGAACCACCACCGAGCCGTCCGACCTCTTCAACTTCGTTCTGCTCGATTCGATCGAGGGCTGCCTACTCGCGCGGGAGGGCCGCCTCGAGGAGGCGCTTCGGCAGTGTCGCAGGGCGATCGAACACACTGACGGGATGGACGGCCTCGAGGCCCGTGCGGCTTCTCGGCGTTACCTTGCAGAGGCTCTCTTTCTCGCCGGACAGACGGATGAGGCGAGGACAGTTGCGGTCGAGGCCATCGCCATTCGCGAGGCAAAAGGCGACGCGACCGGTGCCGCGCGCACCCGTGAGGTCTTCGAACAGATCGGCCTCGCAATGCAATAGGGGTTCTTCGCTAGCGGACGTCCGCAGAACCGGTCCACGGCTCCCTCAACCACGACCCCGAGACCGTCAAGGCGCCAGGCAGTCATGACCCAGCGATATTCACCTGAGCAGGTCGGGCTGCAGAAGATGCGCTCCTGGCCCGGCCTCTTGAGGTTGCCACGTGCCTGTGCTTCAGATAGACCAACCGGTCCCCCACAGTTCGGACACGGATCCGAATGCCTCTTCCTACGGAAGGTTTCAGCCGCAGGAGAGGCCCACCAACCGCGCCTGGTCTCGGCCGCTCTCGCCCGGACTTCTTTGGCTTTGGGCGCGCAACGCTCGTGGTACGTGCGTCCGGGCGAAACGGGGTCTCCACATACAGGGCAAGGCTTCAACTCGAGGAGCGGCTTGAGATCACGCGGGTCGATCAGTTGGCCACCGGCACGCCCCGCCTCGTAGGGGATCGTGCCGTCATCCACGGCTCGCCGCAGCACCTCATAGGCGATGCCGTAGTCGCGTGCGATCACAGTCATCGGTCGTAGCCTGCTGAGTCTCTCTACCTCCACTTCGATCTCACGACGAAGGTACACGCGTCGCTTCCCGTACGGCCACCACTGCGTAAGACGTCCTTCGTCACCCCAGGCTCGGAGCGTGGCGGTGGTAACGCGCAGCATTCGGGCTGCCGTGGTCTCCCAAACCGTTGAGGCCCACCACTCCCCCACCTCCCGAACGTCGGCAGGGTCGTAGAGGATCCGCGCGCGGCGATGTGTCTGCGGTACGGCGCGCTCCAGAATCCCGAGTTGGTCCCAGTTCCGAAGGCGCATGACCGTCGTGCCGGCAAGTCGTGCGGCGTTCCGCTGGTTGACGAGTACCGACGCGCTCATATCGGGAACACCCCCGCGAGACTCTCGGCCTGCTTCTTCTGCGCGGCGCGCTCCCATGACCCGTACGTATCGACGGTCAAGTCGATGGAGGCGTGCCCGAGCTGCTCCTTGACCCACACGATCGGCGTGCCCTGCTCGAGCGCGATCCTCGCGAACGTGTGCCGGAAGCTGTGCATCGTGCGCAGCCGTCCGTGCTCGCCCTCGCGCGGGATGCCGGCGCGCTCCATCGCCGGATAGAGCACACGGCGCGTCGGAGTGTTGTTGTCCAGATGCCCGCCCGTCTCGGCTTCGAACACGAGCCCCTCGCCGCCCGACTCCGCGTACCAGTCCTGCAGCACCTGGGCGGCTTGCGGGGTGAGATCGAGCACGCGGGCCTCGCCGCTCTTCGTTGTCGTCTCCCCCACGCCCGCGAAGTATGTGCGCGACACATGGATCTCTCGGTCGAGCAGCCGGATGTCGTCCCACTTGAGCGCAGCCAGTTCTCCGCGCCGCATCCCCGTCGCGACAGCCGTCTTGAAGAGCGCGAGATACACGGGCCGGTCTACGAGCTCAGGCCACAGCCTCTGCAGCTCCGCGTTCGTGAAGTAGCTCGGGCCTCTCTTCGTGATCCGTGGGCGCACCGAAGCGCTCATGGCCGCCACGGGGTTGCTGGTGGCGTACTTCGGCACGGCGGCACCGAGGCACGAGCTCAGTTGCCGCATGTGCTTCGCGAGCGTCGTGTCGGACACCTTGCGTCCGTTCGGGTGCTGCTTGATGTAGCGGAGCACGGCGGAGACGTCATCGCTGTCGAGGTCGCGGACGATGCGCTTCCCGATCGCGCGCTTGGCGTACTCGAGCGTGACGCGGTAGGCGTTGATCGTCGACGCCTTCCCGCCGGCCGCCTGGACGTCCGCGATCCAGGAGTCTGCCCACAGCTCGAAGGTGACGTTGCTGATGACGTGGTAGTCGTTGCGGGCGATGTCGCCGCGGCGTGCGTCGAGTGCTCTTTCAGCTTCGCGGCGGTTGTGCCCGACCGGGTCGCGGACTAGCTTCCCGTTGTCGCGGTGTACGACGTGGTAGAGCGGAACGCACGTGCAGCCCTTGCCGCTCGCGGCTGCCTTGAACGTGCTCCACGGCCACAACGTGCAATGCTTCCCGTGCCGCGCTTGTAGCGATGCCATTACAGGTCTTCCTCCCTAGTCGGCCAATGACGAGGAGAGCGAGATATCTGCGCCCTGTACGTCGTATGGTACGCACAGAGTCGGTCAGCATGCAACACAACCGAAAGGAAGTGGCTTAAATGCAGGGATTGAAGCTCGGTAGCAGTGAGAGCAAACGAAGCCGCCTAGGGATCCGCCGTCCTTCACCCGCCATGGTGATTGCGTGCATCGCGCTCGGAGTCGCGCTCGGAGGCACGGGCATCGCCGCGACCGTGGCACTTGCTCCGAACAGCGTCGGCACGCTTCAGCTCAAGCGCGACTCCGTCGTATCGGCCAAGGTCAAGAACGGAAGCCTGCTCAATGCCGACTTCAAGGCAGGCCAACTGCCTGCCGGAAAGACAGGTCCCGCAGGTCCCGCCGGAGCAGCAGGAGCAGCCGGGGCGGCCGGACCCGCCGGGCCGAGCGACGCCTACGCACGGTTCCTCAACGGGCCCATCGCCGTTCCGGCCGCGGTGACGACGCTCGCCAACCTCACGATCCCACAGGCCGGCAAGTACGTGCTCTGGGCGAAGGCGTACATCACAACGACCGCGGGTGCCGGCGTCGTCACGTGCACCCTCTCCGCCGGAACCGATTCGGACGAGAGCAAGACCTACGCAACCTCGGGTCTCCCATTTGTGGTCTCGAATCTGGTGGCCCACGAGTTTGCAGCTGCCGGGAGCGCCGACTTCAAATGCGCCACCGCGGGAGGAACGCAGCAAGCCAACTTCATCAAGATCGCAGCGATCAAGGTCGGCAACCTGACCAATTCGGGCTAGCTCATTGCGCGCAGAGCGGCAGCGGTCCGCCGCTGCCGCTCTGCTTGGCCTGGGCCCGCCGCGTTGTCGCCGCGGGTACGACTACGTTTCGGTCTGGGGCTCCGCCCGCCCGCGCGGCGCCAGCGGGCTCGGCTCGGTCCGCAGCAGCGTTGCCGCCCAACCGGGCAGCCACCAGTTCCAGCGCCCGAGCAGGTGCATCGTCGACGGGACGAGCAGCGCGCGAATCACCGTGGCGTCGAAGATGATCCCCGCTGCGAGCCCGATTGCGAACTGCTTGATGTCCGGTCCAGGCCCCGTCGAGAGCGAGAAGAACGCGAACATCAGCACGAGGGCCGCGCTCGTCACGAGCTTGCCGGTACGCGCGAGCCCGAGCGAGATCGCGCGCTTCGTATCGCCTGTCTCGTCGTACGCCTCGCGCATGCGCGTGATCATGAAGACCTCGTAGTCCATCGAGATGCCGAAGAGGAAGGCGAAGATCATCAGCGGGATCCACGAGATGACGGCGTCCGTCGCCGGGATGTTCCAGATCAGCTCGCTGCCGTGGCCCTTCTGGAAGATGAACACGACGATCCCGTAGGCCGCTCCGAGCGAGACGAGGTTGAGGATCACCGCCTTCAGGGGCAGGAGCACCGACCGGAAGGCCCGCGCGAGCAGGATGTAGGTGAGCACGAGGACGAAGAGCAGCACGTACGGGAACTTGCCGTAGACGGCGTGCACGAAGTCCCTGGACTCCGGCCCGGCGCCGCCGAGCGTGAGCGTGCCGGCGCCCTGAACGGCCTGCTGGAGGCTCGGCAGCGTGTCGTGCTGCAGGTCGGAGATGACGCTCTTGGCCGGCCTCGAGTTCGCGTCGTCGGTGCCGAACGCCTCGACGAGCCCTGAGCCCGCCCGGCGCCACTGCGGTGGCGCCGCCGCGCCGTGGATGCCACGTGCCTTGCGGACGCCCTCCGCGACCGCCTGCAGGCCGCTCGGCGTCGGGCCGCCCTCGGCGAGCACGATGTAGGGCAGGTACACGCCGTCGGGGATCCCGGCGGCCGTGAGCGCCTCGCGGCCCGCCTGAGCGTCCCCGGTGGCGGGCTCGTTCTTCAGCTCCGCGTCGCTCGGGTTGATCTGGAAGGCGGGGATCAGGACCAGGACCACGATCGCGAGCCCGATCGTGAGGATCGTGCCGGGGCGACGCAGCACGAGCGCGGCCCACCGCCCCCAGAAGCCGGAGTCGGGATCGGGCGTCGCTACGAAGCGCTTCGGCATCACGCGGACGCGGTTGATGCCCGGCCCGATGTACGACAACACGGCCGGGAGGAAGGTGATCGAGGCGAGCACCGCGACGGCGGGGATGAGCATGCCGCCGATGCCGATCGAGCGGATGAACGGGAGCGGCAGGAGCACCATGCTGACCAGGCCGATCGCCACCGTCGAGCCCGAGACGATCACCGATCGTCCCGCGTGGGCCATCGTCTGCGCGATCGCCTCCTCGGTCGTCTCCCCGTGGGATAACTCCTCGCGGAAGCGGAAGATCATCAGCAGCGCATAGTCGATCGAGACACCGAGCCCCACGAGTGCGACGAGGAACTGGACGATGATCGAGACGTCGGTCACGTACGTGAGCCCGTAGATGCACAGGAACGTGGTCAGGATCGACGTCAACGCCATCAGCAGCGGCATCGCGACCGCGGGCAGGGTGCCGAACACGAAGAGCAGAATGATCAGTGCGCCGAGTGCGCCGAGCAGCGTCTCCGTGAGCACCCCGGGCCCATTCTCGCCGCCCTGGGAGTCGAAGATCGCATCGCGTCCCGTCAGGTGCGGCGTGACGCCCGCGGGTGCCGCCGCCTCGAGCGCCGCCCGCACCTTCTCGATCGGAGGCAGGCTCGAGAATGTCGACTGGCCCGGCGGGTAGATCGTCGCCACCATCGTGTGCTTGTCCTTCGACAGGTACATCGAGTTCTTCGTCTCGAACCACGAGCCCACACGCACCGGCTTGGGCATCGCCCCGGCCGCCGCCGCGATCGCCTTCTGCACGCCGTCGACGGTTGTGATGTCGCGCGTCGGGTCGGTGAGCACGGCGATGAGCGGCGCCTGCTCGCCTGTCCCGAACGTCTCCAGCGTGCGCTGGTTCGCCTCGTACGCGGAGAAGCCAGGGATCGAGAAGGACTCGAACCAGCGGTCGGCGAGCTTGCCTGCGGCAGCCCCACCCGCGAGCAGGAGCAGGATCCAGGTGATGATGATCGGGATGCGGCGCCGGACGACGGCGTGGCCCAGGGACTCCACGCTCCAACGCTACACATCCGCCTGCGGAGGATGCGCCGGTTTCACCGGTCGGCGACGATTCAGTCTGCGATCGTGGCGTGGCGGCGCACGATCTGCCAGTGCGCGTTGCGGCGGATCCAGACGTCGGTGACGTGCATCCGATGCGACAGGTCACGCCCGTCGAGACGGGCCGTCTGGCGGTAGCGCGAGACGATCACCGCCGTGTCGCCGTAGATCTCGGGATCGATTTCCTCGTAGGCCCAGTCGTCGATCTCGTAGGAGCCGGAGGCCGCATCGAGGAAGGCGTCGCGCCCCATCTCGCCCGCAGCGCCGTTGAGCGTGAACTCGACGCCGAGCAGGTCTTCGAGCTTCCCGCAGTCGTGGTCGTGCACGGCGCGTACGAGCTCGTTCGAGAGCGCGATCAGCTCCTGGGAGACGGGCATCTCACCCCCACTGTGATGCTCGGCACCTGGGACGCTGGGCAGCTGTGACGCGAGTCGGTGGGCTTCTCTTGCACGAGCACCGATCGTAATAGACGGCCCGGCGACGACGTCGCGCTGTGGACCGAGCGCCGTCGGTGCGCGGAGCTACGACCGCGTCTCCGCCGGGTCTGCCGTCCGTGCTGCGGGCCCGAATCCGTATTTGACGACGGGCTCCTTGGCCGCCTTCACCTCGTCCAGCCGCCGCACCGGACGGTGGTGGGGTGCGTCCTTGAGCAGTTGCGGATCGTCGGCGGCCTCGGACGCGATGCGGAGCATGACGTCGACGAATGCGTCCAGGCGCTCTTTCGGCTCGGTCTCGGTCGGCTCGATCATCAATGCCTCGGCCACCACGAGCGGGAAGTAGACGGTCGGCGGATGGATGCCGTAGTCCATCAAGCGCTTCGCCACGTCGAGGGCGGTGACGCCGTGCTCCTTCTTCAGCCTGCGTGCCGAGAGCACGAACTCGTGCATACAGAGACGGTCGTACGGCAGCTCGTAGGCGTCCCTGAGCCGTGCAAGCACGTAATTGGCGTTGAGCACCGCCGTTTCGGACATGGCGCGCAAATCTGGGCCGTAGGCGCGGATGAACGCGTACGAGCGGACGAAGACGCCGAACGGCCCGGCGAAGCCACGCACGCGCCCGATCGACCGCGGGCGGTCACGGTCGAGCCGGAAGACGTCGCCGTCGCGAACGACCTGTGGGGACGGCAGGAAGGGCTCGAGCGACGCGCGCACCGCCACGGGTCCCCCACCCGGTCCGCCACCGCCGTGCGGCTGCGAGAACGTCTTGTGCAGGTTGTAGTGAACGATGTCGAACCCCATGTCTCCCGGGCGTGAGATCCCCGCGACCGCGTTCAGGTTGGCACCGTCGTAATAGAGCAGGGCTCCGTGTGCGTGAAAGATCTCGGCCACCTCGGCGATGCCCTCGTCGAACAGACCGAGCGTCGAGGGATTGGTCAGCATCAGCCCGGCCGTGCGCTCGTTCACCTTCGCGCGGAGATCGTCGAGATCGAGGTTGCCGCGCTCGGTCGTCCCGACCTTTTCGAGCTTGAATCCCGCCATCGTGACGCTGGCGGGATTGGTTCCGTGCGCGGTGTCGGCGGTGATGATCGTGTCCCGGTGCCCCTCGCCGCGATCCTCGAAGTAGGCACGCATCAGCATCAGGCCCGTGAGCTCGCCCTGCGATCCCGCTGCAGGCTGCAGGGTCACGGCCGGGAGACCCGCCACCTCGGCCAGGATCTGCTGCAACTCCCACATCAGCTCGAGTGCCCCCTGCGCACCCTCGTCCTCCTGATGTGGATGCAGGTTCGCGAACCCTGGGAGCGCGACCACCCGCTCGTTGACCCGCGGGTTGTGCTTCATCGTGCAGGAGCCGAGTGGATAGAACCCCGTGTCGATGCCGAAGTTGCGATCGGCGAGGTTGGTGAAATGGCGGACGATCTCGCTCTCCGCCAGCTCCGGCAGCCGCGGCGGCACGTTCCGCGCGAGCTCGGCAGGCACCTCCGGCACCGGCAGCCCATGGGACGGCACCCGGCCGGCGCGCCGGCCCGGCTGGCTCTTCTCGTAGATCAGCTCCATCAGCCGCACACCTCCGCGAGAACGTCGGCGAGGCGATCGATCTCCGCCGGCGTCCGTTTCTCCGTCAGCGCGATCAGCAACACGTCGTCGAGACCCTCGACATCCCGTCCGAGCGCGTAGCCCGGGTGGACGCCCCGCTCCCTGGCGGCGCGGATCACCTCGCGCGCAGGTATCGGTGTGCGCACGGCGAGCTCTTTGAACGCCGGCCGGTCGAACGCAGCAGGGAGATCGATCCGCTCGCGGGCGTAGCCGACGAGCGACATGCAGGTCTCGCCGAGCTCGCGGAGGCCCTGCGGACCGAGCCAGGCGAGGGTGACGAGACCGCCGAGGGCGAGCAGCGTCTGGTTGGTGGTCATGTTCGACGTCGCCTTCTCCCGCCGAATGTGCTGCTCCCGGGTCTGCAGCGTCAGCACGAAGCCGCGCTCACCCGCAAGATCGGTCGTCTCGCCCACGATCCGTCCCGGCATGCGCCGGATGAACTCCGAGCGCGCCGCCAGGAAGCCGTAGTGCGGGCCGCCGTAGCTGAGCGGGTTCCCGATTCCCTGCCCCTCTCCGATCGCCATGTCACAGCCGTAGGCACCGGGCGCCTCGAGCACGCCGAGCGACGCGATGTCCACATGTGCAACCGCGAGCGCGCCTGCCTCGCGCGCCGCCGCGGCGAGATCGGGCGCCGGCTCCAGGCAGCCGAAGAAGTTTGGCTGGGGGAAGATCACGGCCGCTGCGTCCTCCGCCGCCGCCGCCAGCCTCGCCGGATCGGTCGTGCCGCCCGTGTGCGCCACCTCGACGACGTCGAGGCCGAAACCGGGCGCATACGTCTTCACGACCTCCCGCACCTGCGGGTTCAGGGTCTCGCACAGCACCACCTTCGACCGGCCCGTGTGGTGCTTCGCGATGAAGCACGCGTCCGCCGCGACGGTGAAGCCGTCGTAGCCGGACGCATTCGACACGTCCATTCCCGTCAACTCGCAGACGGCGGTCTGATACTCGAAGATCGCCTGCAGCACGCCCTGGCTCATCTCCGGCTGATACGGCGTGTAGGCCGTGAGGAACTCGCCGCGCTGCAGGATGGTGTCGACGATGGCCGGTACGTAGTGGTCGTAGATGCCGGCGCCGAGGAACGAGACCTCGACACCCGTGTGGACGTTCTTCGCCGCCAGCTCTTCCAGGTGGCGAACGAGCTCGGACTCGGTCAGGGCGGCCGGGACGTCGAGCTCGCGGTCGAAGCGCACGCCGGCAGGGATCTGCGCGAACAACTCATCCATCGATGCGACGCCGATCGCGGCGAGCATCTCCTCGCGGTCGCGCTCGGTCAGCGAGAGGTATCCGGCGGTCATTGCTCGGCGGCGTGCGCCGTGTATGCGGGGGCGTCCATGAGCGTCTCGAGCTCCGATCGATCGGCCAGGCGGATGCGCACCAGCCAGCCGGCGCCGTAGGGATCGTCGTTCACGACCTCCGGCTCGTCGACCGCCTTCTGGTTCACCTCGAGGATCTCGCCCGAGAGCGGAGCGATCACGTCCGACACCGCCTTGACGGACTCGACCTCGCCGTACGGCTGATCCTTCACCGTCGAGTCCCCCACCGTAGGCGCCTCGAAATGGACGAGCTCACCGAGAGCGTCCTGGGCCCACCAGGTGATCCCGAGCACCGCCTCGTCCCCTTCGACGCGCGCCCAGTCATGCTCCGGGTGGTACACCAGCTCCTCCGGATAGCTCTCTGCAGCTGCCACCTAGCCCTCCTTCACATAGATCGGCTTCTTGACGATGCGGGCCCGCCTCGGCTTGCCGCGGACGTCGATCACGAGCTCTGTCTCCGGCACAGCGGCGGCAGCCGGGACGTAGCCCATGCCAATGCCCACGTCGAGGACGGGCGAGTGCGTGCCCGACGTGACCTCGCCGCCGCCTGCGATCGCCATGCCCTGGCGCGGAATCGCCTTCTCCTCCATCACGAAGGCCACGAGCTTTCGCTGAGGCCCCTCCGCCGCGATGCGACGCAGCACCTCGACGCCGGTGAACTCCTTCTCGAGTGCGCAGGTCCAGCCGAGCCCGGCCGAGATGGCGTCCGTCTCCTCGGTGATGTCGTTGCCGTGCAGCGGGTAGCAGACCTCGAGCCGCAGCGTGTCGCGTGCACCCAGGCCGCACGGCGTCGCGCCGGCTTCGAGCACCCCCTCCCACAGCGTGACGGCGTCTTCGGCCGGGCACATCAGCTCGACACCCGGCTCCCCCGTGTAGCCCGTGCGGCAGACCATCACCTCGACGCCTGCCACCTCACCCATGGCGTGGGTGAAGACGGGGGCGGCCGGGAGGCCGAGGGCGCCGATCGCGGCCGGGCCCTGCACCGCGAGCAGTCCGTAGTCGTCCGAGGCATCGCGCACCTCCGACCCCCGAACCTCGCGTTCCTTCAGCCAGTCGAACGCGGTCTGCCGGTTCCCGGCGTTGACCACGAGCAGATAGTGGAACGGGCTGATGCGATAGGCGATCAGGTCGTCGACGATGCCTCCGCGCTCGTTCGTCAGCAGCGTGTATTGCGCCTCACCGTCGCCGATGCGATCGAGGTCGTTCGAGAGCAGCCCCTGCAACAGCACGCCGGCCTGCGGGCCCTCGACGTGGAGTTGGCCCATGTGCGAGACGTCGAACACCCCACACGCATGGCGGACGGCGAGGTGCTCGGGGATGACGCCCGTGTATTGCACCGGCATCTCCCAGCCTGCGAAGGGAACCATGCGCGCACCCAGCGCGACGTGGCTCGCGTAGAGCGGTGTGCGCCTCAGGCCGGCATCGATCACGGCGCGACTCTAGCGCCGAGCGTGCCGCCGGTGAGGCCGGTCCTAGTCTTCGCGCAGGAAGCTGGGGATGTCGATCTCGGCGTCCGTGACCGGCGGCGACTCGAGACGCCGCTCGGAGGACGACTCGGTCCGAGCGCCGGCCGACACGGGTGCCTCGATGCGCCGGCGGCGTGGCCGGCCGCCGAAGCCGGTGGCGATCACCGTCACACGCACCTCGTCGCCCATCGACTCGTCGATGACAGCACCGAAGATCACGTTCGCGTTCGGGTCGGCGTGCCCGGTGACGACCTCCGCCGCCTCGTTCACCTCGAACAGCCCGACATTGGCACCGCCCGTGATGTTGAGGAGAATCCCGGTCGCACCGTCGAGCGTCGTCTCGAGGAGCGGCGACGAGACGGCCGCGTTGGCCGCGTCTGCAGCGCGCGTGTCACCCGACGCGGTTCCGATTCCCATCAGCGCCGAGCCGGCGTCGCGCATGATCGTGCGGACGTCGGCGAAGTCGAGGTTGACGAGCCCGGGCACGGTGATCAGGTCGGTGATGCCCTGCACCCCCTGGCGCAGGATGTCGTCGGCGATCCGGAACGCCTCGGTCACGGGCGTCTTCTTGTCGACGACCTGGAGCAGGCGGTCGTTCTCGATCACGATGAGCGTGTCGACGCGGTCCCTCAGGCTCTGGATGCCGACCTCGGCCTGCTCGGCACGACGGCGGCCTTCGAATCCGAACGGTCGCGTGACGACGCCGACCGTGAGCGCCTCCAGCTCACGCCCGAGCTCGGCCACGACGGGCGCGGCGCCGGTGCCGGTGCCCCCACCCTCGCCGGCCGTGACGAAGATCATGTCGGCTCCCTTGAGGGCCTCCTTCAGCTCGTCGCGCGTCTCCGTCGCGGCGGCCAGCCCGACGGCAGGATCGGCACCGGCGCCGAGACCGCGGGTCGCCTTCGAGCCGATGTGGATCTTGACGTCGGCGTCCGTCATCAGGAGCGCCTGTGCGTCGGTGTTGACGGCGATGAACTCGACGCCGGAGAGGCCGGACTCGACCATGCGGTTGACGGCATTGGTACCGCCGCCGCCCACGCCGACAACCTTGATCACCGCGAGGTAATTGCCACCTTGAGTGTTCATCGCTTTTCTCACCTCGACCTGCCTGGACGTCAAGCTCTCATCGAGCTATGGAGTTTGTTCGATCCCGCTTTCGGAGCCAGGGTACGGACTCCTTGTCGGCATTGTCAACGGTTCCCTCAAGGGTTGGTCGAGGTCAGACACTCAACCTCAACCTTAGAGTTGAGGGTTAGCCGGCGACCGGCCTGTCGGGAACCGAGACGTCGAGATAGGTGGTGCCGTCGGCAAGACGCGGAATCACCTCGGCCGCGATCGCCAGCTTGAGGCCGACGTCGAGGGGCTCGCCCAGGCGCAGCTCCAGGTGGGAGCGCAACGTCATCGTCAGGCTTTGCGAGGCCGTCGTGACGGAGATGACCCGACCGGGGAAGTGGGAGCCGGCCAGGGGAGCGACCGCTTGTACGGCCGTCATGAGATCCCCTTCGGTGATGCCGCCGGTCTCCAGGTGAACGTCTCGCTTGATCCAGATCCGCGCCAGCTTCGGATGGCTGTGTCGACCGGTCCCGGCGATGACGCGGCCGCGGGCCGACACGAGGAACGAATCGGGCCCCTGCCGCACGATCGCGACCGGCCGCTCCGGTACGACGATGATCCGCAGGGTGTGCGGAAACGCGCGGTCGAAGGTGACGCCTGCGACCGTGGGGAGCTTCTGGACGGCGCGCTGGGCGGCAGCCAGGTCGAGCTTGAGCAGGCTGGTGCCCGTGTCGTCGGCGAGCGTCTTGTGCACGGCCACGGCGACCGCCGGTGGAGCGCCTTCGACGTCGAGCGTGCGAACCGCGAACATCCCGGTCTCGCGTGCGGCGAGCCAGGCAAGCAGGGCACACGTGAGAAGCGCGAAGGCGAGCAGGATCGAGCGGCCGGAGGGGACGAGCCGGACGAGATCGAGGCGACCACCCGACTCCCGGCGCGGAAACGGGACGACGACGCTCACCGCTCGCGCACGGGGGCGCGATCCGTGCTCGGCTCGTCCCCCGCTGGCCACGTTGACCTGTTTCGCCGCAGGCCGTCCCGCTCCTACCTCGTCAAGGCAGCTCGAGCTCCCCGAGCAGCACGACCTCGTGCTCGAGGTCGATGCCGTACGCCTCGCGAGCGCGCCGGCGCGCCTCGGTCATCAGCGCGAGGCAGTCCGCCGTTGTCGCGCCACCGCCGTTCTCGATGAAATTGGCGTGTCGCGGGGAGATCAGCGCACCGCCGATGCGGTAGCCCTTGAGACCGCAGAGCTCGAGGATCCTGCCGGCCCCGAGCTCACCCCCCGGGTTCTTGAACACGGATCCGAAGGTGCGCTTGTTGGTCGGCTGTGTCGCCTTGCGGCGCGCGACGAGGTCTGCCACCTCCGCCCTGATCTCGGCTGCGGGTCGCGGCCGCAGGAGGTACTCGACCTGTGCGACGACCTGGCCATGCCGAAGCTCCGAATGCCGGTAGGAGAGGCCGAGCTCGCGGGGCGTCATCCACCCCACGCCCTCGGACGAGGCTACCCGTGCCCGTGCGAGGATTCCGCTCCAGTCGCTCCCGTAGGCGCCGGCATTCATCCACACGCCGCCGCCGGCCGTGCCGGGGATCGCGCAGGCGAACTCGAAGCCTCCCAGTCCGGCGGCACGCGCGCGGTGCAGACAGACCGCGTTGGTCGCACCGCCGCCCGCGACGAGCAGCTCGCCATCGGCCTGCGCGGCCGCCAGCTCGCCCGTGAGCCTCACTACGAGCATGTCGATCCCGTTATCCGCGGCAAGCAGATTCGACCCGAGACCGACGGTTGCGACACCGACGCTCCGCTCTTCCGCCCACGCCAGCGCGTGCTCGAGCTCGGACAGGGACGCCGGCTCGGCGAACGCGCGCGCAGGCCCCCCTGTGCCGATCGTCGTCAGCCGGGACAACTCGATGTGCTCTGCGACGATCATGATGTCTGCAGCCCGTCGACGATCGCTCGCGCGATCTTCCACGGCTCGCCGACGCCGAACGTGACGACGACGTCGCCCGGCCTGGCCCACGCGAGTGCGAGGCTCGCAGCATCGGTGAGCGAGGGCGCCCAGCCCGCCCGCACATGCGGCGGCAGGGCATCGAGGACGAGCTTGCCGGAGACGCCGTCGCGCGGTACATCGCGCGCTCCCGTGACCTCGGTCACGATCGCAGCGTCCGCGAGCGCGAGCGCTTCCCCGAGCTCACGATGCAGATGCCGCGTGCGCTCGTAGACATGGGGCTGGTAGACGGCGATGAGACGCCCGCCGGTGCGCTCCCGCGCCATCCGCAGCGTGACTGCGAGCTCGGTCGGGTTATGGCCGTAGTCGTCGTAGACGGCGACCCCGCCTCGTTCGCCGATGAGCTCGAACCGGCGCCCCACACCACTGAACTCGAGCAGTGCCTGCTCCGCCCGGGCTCGGGGCACGCCCGCGAGCTCGAGCGCGGCGAGAGCCGCTGCGGCGTTCTGCCGGTTGTGTGCCCCGGGCACCGCGAGCTCGAGCTCGACCGGATCCAGTTCCCAGCTGCGGACGACATGGGGCACGCCGGCGAGCCAGCTGTCGAAGAAGGAACGCAACTCGGCCTCCGACGCGTACGTCGCGTGATGGTCGAGCTCGACATTGGTGATGACCGCGATCTCCGGTCGCAGCGCACCGATCGAGCGATCCGACTCGTCGCCTTCCACGACGAGCCACCCGCCGCCCACGCCGGCGTTGCCGCCGAGCTGAGGAACGACGCCGCCGATGATCCATGAGGGATCGAGCCCGACCCTGTGCAGCACGAACGCGATCATCGCGGCCGTCGTCGTCTTCCCGTGGGCGCCACCCACGACGATGGCCGGCTGCGCGGAGACGAGCTCGGCGAGAAACTCCGCCCGCGGAGAACCCGGGATCCGGTGTGCGTGCGCGGTGGAGACGATCACCTCCGAGCCCCCGGGCGGTGACGGCTCGCCGCCGATATCGACGTCGATCCCTTCGAGCGTTGCCATGAAGATCGTGTCGCGCACGTCCCAGCCACGGACGTCCGCACCGAGGGCGCGAGCGATGTTGGCGTAGGCGGACAGCCCCGAACCCCCGATGCCCACGAAGTAGAGACGGCGTCCGGCAAGGCCGGCACGCGCGTCGGTCCCCGAGCCAGGGTCCGTCTCAGCGCCCGGCAAGGGCGATCAGCTCCTCGGCGATCGTCTCGGCCACGTCCGGGCGGGCCATCGAGAGCATTGCGGCCCGCATCCTCGCGAGCCGGGGTCGATCTGCAAGCAACTCCGCGACGAGCTCCGGCACGCGCGCCACCTCTGCGTCCGGCACCACGATCGCCCCGCCCCCCTGCTCGAAGTACCGTGCGTTCAGGGTCTGGTGGTCGGCCGTGGCATGGGGATAGGGGACGAGTATGGCCGGCGTGCCGGCAGCCGCGAGCTCCCAGACGGTGCCGCCGGCGCGCGAGACGGCCAGATCGGGGGCGTGGAGGAGCTCTCCGAAGTGGTCCGTGGCCGGAATCATCACGTAGCCGGACCGCGTGACCCGCAAGCGAAAGGCGGCGTAGTCGCGGTCTCCCGCCTGATGGAGGATCGCGGGCCCGCTGTCGGCCCAGGCGGTGACGGCCATCTCGTTCAGCGAGCGGGCGCCGGCGTATGCGCCGAGCACCGCCACCACGGGCTCGTCCTGAGGCAGGCCGAAGTGCGCGCGCCCGGACTCGCGCGTGCCGCTCAGATGCGAGCGGGGCACGGGCCGCCCGACCACCTTGTACTTGCTTCCCGTGCGACCGTCGACCGCGTACGCGAGGAACACGACCCGGGCAAACGGTGCTGCAAGACGATTCGCGAGGCCGAGATGCGCATCCGACTCCGTCAACGCCGCGGGGATGCCGCGCAGACGGGCGGCGAGCACCATCGGGCCGGAGACGTAGCCGCCGCCGCCGAGCACGACGTCCGGCCGGCGACGGGCGAGGATGCGCATGCAGGCAACCGGCGCGCGCGCCGCCGCGACCCCGGCCTTCAGGAGCGCAAGAGACGGCCTGCGTGGAAGCCCTCTGATCGCGAACGTGTCGAGCTCGAAGGCCGCCTCAGGAACCAGCTGCGACTCGACGCGGTCGGGGCTGCCGGCGAACGTCACCCTCGCGCCGCGCGCGCGAAGTGCTTCCGCTATTGCGAGCGCGGGCCGGACGTGCCCGGCGGTCCCTCCCGCCGCGATGACTACCACGGGCTGCGACGACTCTGTCATTCACCGCGATGTTAAGGAGAACGCCGACCGCGGCGAGCAGCACGATCAGCGACGAGCCGCCGTACGAGACGAAGGGAAGCGGAATCCCCGTCAGCGGGGCGATGCCCAGGACGGCCGCCAGGTTCACTGCCGCCTGCCCGCAGACGAGCGTCGTAATGCCTGCCGCGAGCCGCTTGCCAAAGGGATCGCGGCATTGCAAGGCGATGCGAAAGCCTGCCCAGGCGAACACGGCGAACGCACAGATCACGAGCATCGAGCCGATCAGCCCGAGCTCCTCGCCGACGATCGCGAAGATCATGTCGGTGTGGGCCTCGGGCAGGTAGAAGATCTTCTGGATGCCGTGCCCGAGACCCTCGCCCGTGATGCCGCCCGAGCCCATCCCGATGATCGCCTGCACGGTCTGGAAGCCCGTCCCCTGCGGGTCCTGCCACGGGTCGAGGAAGCTGAGGAAGCGGGCGCGCCGGTACGGCTCCAGATAGATGGCCACAGCGCCCAGCCCGCAGGCGATCGTGCCGGCGAGCAGGAACAGGCGCAGCGGCACCGCCGAGACGAGCAGGATCCCCGCCACCATCAGGCCCAGCGCAATCGTCGTCCCGAGATCCGGCTCGAGCATGATCAACACCGCGAAGATTCCGACGACGAAACCGAGCGGCCTCATCAGCTGTGGCAGCGTCCGCGGTGTCGGCTTGCGTGCGAGATACGCGCAGACCCAGACGCAGAGCGCGAGCTTGGCCACCTCGGACGGCTGCACGCTAAAGGGGCCGAGCAGGAACCAGCGGCGCGCGCCGTTGATCGGCGGCGCGATCGCGAGCACGGCGACGCACAGCCCCAGGGCGACGAGGAGCAGGATCGGAGCCAGCGCGCGCAGCCGGTGGTAGTCGAACCTTGAGGCGAGCGCGAGCAGCACGAGCCCTGCGAACGCGTACGCTCCCTGCTTGCCGAGGAAGGTCATCGGGTCGCCGGCACCGAGCGCAGCGGACGCCGATGTTGCGCTGAACACCATGACGAGCCCGAACGCCACGAGCCCCAGCGTCACGAGGACGAGAAGGCGCTGCTCGAGCTGACCTTTGATCACTCGTGGAGCTTCTGCACCAGCCTCCCGAACTCCTCCCCACGCTCCTCGTAGCTCGCGAACTGGTCGAAGCTGGCACATGCCGGAGACAGGAGCACGACATCGCCGCTCGCTGCCGCTTCTGCGGCTCCGGCCAGCGCCGCCGAGAGGTTTCCGGCCTCCACGTACGACGCGCCTGCGGCGTCGAGCGCGGCGGCAATCGCCGGCGCGGCCGTCCCGATCAGGTAGGCGCGGTCATCCGGCCCGAGCGCCTCCGCGAGCGCCGCGTAGCTCTCGTGCTTCCCGAGACCGCCCAGGATCACGTGCAGCCGCGCGCCGGGAAAAGAGGCCAGGGCCCGCAGCGCCGCTGCGACATTCGTCGCCTTTGAGTCGTTGACGTACCGAACACCGCGGACCACCGCGATCTGCTCGATGCGGTGCTCGACGCCTGCGAAGGAGAGCAGTCCCTCCGCGATCGCCTCCTCGCCGATACCGGCGGCCCGGGCCGCCGCAGCCGCCGCGGCCGCGTTCTCCCGGTTGTGCGCACCGGGGATGCGCGGTTCCGCGGGCAGCGGGTCGGTGCCGGAGAACTCGATGCGACGCGCCGAGCCCGGAATGCTGCCGAAGCCGGACGGCACGATCGCAACGTCCTCCGGGCCCTGTTGCTCGAAGATGCGCAGCTTGGCGTCGCGATACGTCTCGAACGTGTCGTGGCGGTCGATGTGGTCGGGCTCGAGGTTCAGCAGCACGGCGATGCGTGGTCGCAGGGTCTCGACGTCCTCGAGCTGAAACGACGAGAGCTCGCACACGATCCAGGCGTCCGCGGCGGCCTCGTCGACAAGGGAGGTGAGCGGGCGGCCGATGTTGCCCGCGACCTCGACCGGCATGTTCGCTGCCGCGAACACGGCACCGAGCAGCGCCGTCGTCGTCGTCTTCCCGTTCGTGCCGGTGACGCCGACGATCGGGTTCGGCAGCAGCCGCGCACCCAGCTCGATCTCGGAGATCACGGCGATCGCCCGCTCGCGCGCGCCGGTCACGAGCGGCGACCGGCCGGGTACCCCGGGGCTCTTGACGACGAGATCGACGCCGTCCAGGAAGGCGGAGTCCTCCTCGCCCAGCACGACGCGCGCACCCGTCGCCTCGAGGTCCGTGGCGTCCACTTCGAGCGACGTGTCGTGTGCGATCACCTCGACCCCACGCCGGCGCAGTGCAAGCGTCGCAGCCCGGCCGGAGCGCGCGAGCCCGAGCACGAGCGCCCGTGTCATCCGAGCTTGAAGCCGAGGTAGTAGCGGTAGAAGAGCACGAAGCCGAGGGTGCAGAAGATCGCTCCCACGATCCAGAAACGCACCATGATCTTCGTCTCCGACCACGCCTTCATCTCGAAATGGTGGTGGATCGGCGCCATCAGGAAGACGCGCTTGCCCGTGCGCTTGAAGCTCGCCACCTGGATCATCACGGACAGCGCCTCGATCAGGTAGATGGCACCGATGAACACGAGCAGGACCTCGGTCTGCGTCATCACCGCGAGGCCCGCGATCGCGCCTCCGAGTGCCATCGAGCCGGTGTCGCCCATGAAGACTTCGGCCGGGAACGCGTTGAACCAGAGGAAGCCGATCACGCCCCCGATCATCGCCGCGGCAAAGATGGCGACATCCAGGTAGTCGCTGCTGCGGTGGCCGACGCCGCCCGACCGGACCCATGTGATCGCAGCGATCGCGAGGAACGTCAACAGCGAGATGGCGCAGGTGCCGGCGGCGAGCCCGTCGAGCCCGTCGGTGAGGTTGACGCCGTTGGCGGTTCCCGCGATGACGATGAACAGGAACGGGAAATAACCCCAGTGCAGGTCGATGTGGGCGCCGACGACCGGGAAGTAGATCGTCGTGTCGAGATAGTCGACCTGCGTCACCACCCAGCTGATGCCGATCGTGATCAGCACGAGGCCGAGCATCTTCCACCAGCCGGGCAGCCCCAGCGAGCGACGCCTGCGCACCTTCAGGTAGTCGTCGACGAACCCGATCAGCCCGCAGCCCAGCGCAAGGAACAGCAGCCCGAGCCCTGGAAGCGTGTACAGAGAAAGGATCACGAACGGGGCGGCGGCGGCGGCGAGGATGAGCAGCCCACCCATCGTCGGGGTTCCCTGCTTGACGATGTGACGGGCCGGCCCTTCTTCGCGGATTTGCTGGCCGACGCCGCTCCGGCGGAGCCACTCGATGAAGATCGGCCCGATCACGACGGCGATCACCATCGCGACCAAACCTGCGATCAGGACTCGGACCATGCTCTGGAGAGTTTCTCGATGCGAGCGGGGATGCCTTCGAGGCCGACGGCGCGAGACGCCTTCACCAGCACGGCGTCGCCCGGCCGGATGACGCCGGCGACCGTGTCGAACGCGGCCGCGTCGGGAATCCAGTGCATGTCGCTCACGCCCGGCTCGAGATAGAGGCGAGCACCGTCGCCGACTGCAACGAGCACGTCGACCGCGAGCGCTGCGACCAGGTCCCCGATCTCACGATGGAAACGCCCGGCCTCCGCGCCGAGCTCGGCCATCTCGCCGAGGATCGCAACCCGTCGCCTGTCTCCGGCGCGCTCGGAGAGATCGACGAGGGCCGCCCGCATCGAGACGGGGTTCGCGTTGTACGCGTCGTTGACGACGATGCCGCCGCCGCGAAGCGACGACTCCTCACCGCGCCAGCGGGACAGCACGATGCGCGACGCACCTTCGTGCGCACGGTCGAGCGGCAGGCCGAGCGCCTCGTAGACGAGGAGGGCCGCAAGTGTGTTCTCAGCCATATGCCGAGACCGGAACGGCAGCTCGAGGTCGAGCGCGCCACCCTGGAGGGGAAAGTGCCATGTGTCGTGCCGTGTCCCCCGTGGTGCGACCGATGTGCGGTCGAAGCGACAGATCGAGATGTCCGTGCGGCCGAGGTAGGGCTCGAGCTCCGATGCGTCGGCCGGGACGACTGCGATGCCCCCCGGGGGCAGTGCCGCGATCGCCTCGGCGTTGGCGCGCGCCACGTTCTCGACGGACCCGACCAGCTCGAGGTGCTCGGGGCCGATCGACGTCACGAGGGTGACGTCGGGCCGCGCGATAGCGCAGAGCTCACCGATCTGTCCGATCCCTCGCATCCCCATCTCGGTCACGAGCACGCGCGTGTTGCTCTCGAGCCGGCAGACGGTGAGCGGCAACCCGATCTCGTTGTTCTGGCTCGCTTCGGCCCAGACCGTCGGCGTCACCACGGCGCACAACGCGGCCAGGACGTCCTTCGTCGTCGTCTTCCCGGTCGACCCGACGACGGCGACCACGCGCGCGCCGCTCTTCCCGCGCACGAGGGAGGCAAGTGCGGCCAGCGCTGCGTTCTGGTCGTCAGGGACGAGCGTGGCAGCACCGCGCGCCCGTGCCTCGGCTACATGCTCGATACCCGTGTTGAGCGCCACGAACAGATCGCCGGGGCCGACGAGGCGTGAGTCGGCCTTGACACCCACGATCTCGCCGATCTCGCCGTCGAGCGCCCCCAGCCGGAGCGCCGCGAGCTCGGTCCACGAAACGGGGATCACCGCGTACCGTCCGTCATGAAGCGGCGAGCAGCGCCTCGCGCACGACCTCGCGATCGTCGAACGGCGTCACGACGCCGGCGAGCTCCTGGCCCTGCTCGTGGCCCTTGCCCGCGATCACGATCACATCGCCGGGGACGGCGAGCGAAACGGCACGTTCGATCGCCGAGCGCCGGTCGGGATCGATCTCCACTCCGGTCCCGGCCCCCTGGACGACGTCCTCGATGATGGCGAGCGGCTGCTCGCTGCGCGGGTTGTCCGATGTGACGATCGCGATGTCCGATCGTTGCCGGGCGACGCGGCCCATCAGCGGCCGCTTGCCGCGGTCGCGGTCGCCGCCGGCACCGAAGACGACGATGACCCGTCCGGTGCCGAGCTCGCGGGCGGCCTGCAGCACGATGTCGAGCGCGTCCGGCGTGTGCGCGTAGTCGACGATGACGGCGAACGGCTGGCCTTCGTCGACTGCCTCGAACCGGCCCGGCACGCCCGCCATGGCGCGCACTCCTGCGGCGATCTCGTCCTCGTTCACGTCGAGGAGCACTCCGGCGGCGACGGCGCCGAGCACGTTCTCCACGTTGAAGCGACCTCGCAGCGGCGTCTCGATCTCGATGCCTGCCGCAGTGAAGCGGCTGCCTGCCGCGTCGATTGCGAGGCCGTCGGGCCGCACCTCGGCGGCGTCGGTGATCCCGAAGGTGATGAGCGGCGCGCGGTGCGTCTCGGCGAGCTCGATCGCGAGCCTGCGGCCGTGCTCGTCTGCGATGTTGACCGCTGCCGGCGGGGGAAGCGGGCCGACGAAGAGGCGTCGCTTCGCCTGGTAGTAGTCCTCCATCGTCCCATGCAGATCGAGATGGTCCTGCGCGAGATTTGTGAACACGAGCGCGTCGAAGCGCACCCGGTCGAGCCTGCGCAGAGCCGAGCCGTGGGACGACGCCTCGATCGCGACGCTCAGGTCACCGGCATCCAGCATCTCGCGGAACAGCCGCTGCAGGTCGATCGCCTCCGGTGTCGTGTGCGGTGCTCGCCGCTGTGCTCCCCCGACGATCCATTCGACCGTCCCGACGAGCCCCGGCCGATGGCCCGCCGCGTCCAGGATCGACCGCAACAGGAATGCCGTGGTCGTCTTTCCATTCGTGCCCGTGACGCCGGCCACCTCGAGCTCGCGCGTCGGCTCACCGAAGAACGCATCCGCCGCGATCGCCATCGCTGCGCGTGCGTCGTCGACGACGAGCTGCGGCACGTCGACCTCGAGCGGGCGCTCGACGACGAGGGCGACCGCCCCGGCCGCCACCACGTCCGCGGCGAAGTCGTGCCCGTCCACCCGCGAGCCGGGGACGCAGAAGAACAGGGCTCCGGGCGTCACGCGGCGCGCGTCGTAGGCGAGGTCGGCGATCTCGGCGTTCCGGCCTGCCGCCACCTCCCCGGGCGCAAGCACCCGGATCATCGCGTCGAGATCCACGAGAGCCGATTGTAGAGGTGCCCGCCTCGGAGCCCGGGAACCGCTCTACGCTTCGACGTGTATGACGCACATGCGACTCATCGTGGCCGTTGCCGGCACCGTGGCGGTCGCTGCGCTCGCGACCGGCACGTCGGCTCCGGTGCTCGTCGCTGCTCCGGCTCGCTGCCACGCCGACGTCAGTCGTGCTGTGCTGCCGATCTGGGCTCGTGCCGGCTTCTCGGATCCGAAGCCGCATCTTCCCCATGTGCTCGGGAGGAATGGACGCATCGTCGCCATCGTCTTCGGCTATCCGCTCCGCTCGCCGCCTGCGCCCGGGCGCAACAACAAGATCCTCTGGGTGCCGCGAACCCTGGCCAAGGCTCCCTCCGCGCTGTGGATCCGCGCACAACGGATGACGGGCGGCGACGCCGTCGGCGCCCCCGTGCGGCGCGTCGTCTCCGGCGGTCCGGGACCCTCACTGGTCGACCTGCCCGGACCCGGCTGCTGGCGTCTCACCCTGAGCTGGTCCGGGCGGACGGACTCGCTCGACCTCGCCTACGGCAGCGGCCGCTGAGCTCGTCTCACCCGCCCGACCTGGCCGTGGCCGTCAGTGACGCCCTGGTCTCCGGCGCGTCCGGAGGTACCTCGAGGTACTGCAAGTCGAAGCGGGCGATGTCGCGGAACGCGGGAGCCGCGACGACTCCTCCGTAGATGTCGCCGTGGGGCTCGTCCACCATCACGAGAATCGCGAGGCGGGGCTTCCTCGCCGGCACGAGCCCGACGAAGGAGGCGACGTACTTGGAGACGTAGCGGCCATTCTCGGCCTTCTGGGCGGTTCCGGTCTTGCCGGCCACCGTATAGCCGGGGATCGCTGCCTGGGTTCCCGTGCCCTCGAGCACCACGTCACGGAACATCGACATCATGCGGTCGGCCGTGCTCTTGGAGACGATCCGCTTTGCGCGCGACGTGCGGCCTTTCCGGCTCCCGATCTTCTCGACGAGATGGGGAACGCGGCGGACGCCGCCGTTGCCGATCGTGGCGTACGCAGACACCATCTGCAGCGGCGTCACGGCGATGCCCTGACCGATCGGGACGGTACCGATCGTCGAGCCGGACCACTTGTCGAGTGGGAGCACCAGGCCCTGGCTCTCGCCCGGGTAGTCGATACCGGTCGGCTTTCCGAAGCCGAAGCGGGTGACCCAGGACGACAGCTCGCCGGCACCGAGCATCTCGGCGATCGTGATCGTGCCGATGTTCGACGACTCCGAGAGAATCTGCTTCACCGTCAGCCGTTCGGTACCGCGGATATGGGCCTCGTGGATGACGCGGTCGGCGACCTGGATCGTGGGAGGCAGCAGGAACGACGACGTGGGAGAGACCACGTTGTCCTCGAGTGCGGCCGCGATCGTCACGATCTTGAACGTGGAGCCGGGCTCGTACGCATCCGTCACGGCTCGGTTCCGCCGCGCATCGGCGGGTGCGGTGGCGAACCGGTTCGCGTCGAACGTGGGGTTGTTCGCCATCGCGAGGATGGCGCCGTTGCGCGGGTCCATCACGATCGCCGCACCGCCTCGCGCACCGAACCGCTTCACCGTGGCGGCGAGAATCTGCTCGGCGTTCGACTGGATCTGGTGATCGATCGTCAACGTGACGTTGCGCCCCGCGCGCTCGGCCCGCGAGGTGACGACGTCGATCGCCCTCCCGAAGGGGTCCTTGACGATCGTCTCGTAGCCGGAGCGGCCCGACAGCGTCTTGTCCAGCGACCGCTCGAGCCCGTCGAGGCCGTGGTTGTCGGTGCCGGCGAACCCGAGCACATGGGCTGCCACGGGCCCCTGCGGATATGCGCGCATTTCCTCGGGGTAGAAGAAGAGACCCGGAATGTTCCGCTTGCGCAATGCCTCGGCCTTGGCGGGATCGGCCTTGCGCTGCACGTAGACGAATCCCTTGGAGCGGTCGGAGAGCCAGGGATAGAGCTTCTCGGGATCGATGCGGAGCACGTGGCCGGCGACGACCGAAGCCTGCTGCGGATCGACGATCGCCCGCGGATCGGCATATACCGTCGTCGCCTGCTCGCCGATCGCGAGCGGCTCTCCGGTTCGGTCGTAGATCGTGCCGCGCCCCGCCGGGATCTCGATCGTCTCGCGATGCTGCGTCGTCGCCATCTTGGCGAAGCGACCGTGGTGCACGGCCTGGACCCAGGCGGCGCGACCGAGCGTGATGGCGAAGACGAGAGCGAACGAGACGACGAGCAGGCGGATCCGGCGGTTGGAGATCCGCTCGCTCACTTCGCCGCGAGGTGGACGTACGTGAGCGTGAGCTGATCGGCAGCCTCGAGCCCGAGCTTCGCCGTCGCGACGTCCTTGATGCGAACCTGTGTCGACGCGCTCGACAGCTGCGAGTGGAGCATCGCGTTGTCCGCCTTCAGCTCGGCTCGCTCACGGCCGAGCCGGTCGAGCTGGACGTTGAGCTGCAGCACGACCACGTTGACGGCGACGATGCCCGCGAGGAGCACGGCGACAACGACGATCCAGAGCACACCGCCCGCGAAGGGCGCCCGGGACGCCGGCACGGCGGTCGCGCGCCGCGTGCGGACGCGGGGAGTCTCGGCGATCGTCGTCACGGCTACGACTTCATGGCGACGCGGAGACGAGCCGAGGCGGCTCGCGGGTTGTCATCGAGCTCGCGCGTGGTGGCGCGAACGGGCTTGCGGGTGAGCACGCGCAGCTCCGGCTCCTTGCCGCACACGCAGATGGGGAAGTCGGGTGGGCAGGTGCAGCCTTTCGCACGCACTGCGAAGAACTGCTTGACGATCCGGTCCTCGAGCGAGTGGAAGCTGATCACGGCGAGACGGCCCCCCGGGCGCAGCATCTCGAGCGCAGCGGGGAGCGCGGCTTCGAGCTGGTCGAGCTCGTCGTTGACGGCGATGCGCAGCGCCTGGAAGACACGCCTCGCGGGATGCCCCTCACCGAAGCGGGCCGGCGTCGGGATCGCGGCCTTGATCACGTCGACGAGGTCGCCGGTGCGGAAGAACGTCTGCTCCGCGCGCCGCCGCACGATCGCACGGGCGATCGGTCCCGCATAGCGCTCTTCCCCGTAGCGCCGGAAGATCGTGGCCAGCTCACGTTCGTCCCATGTGTTGACGATCGTGGCCGCCGTCTGCTCGGCCGACGGATCCATCCGCATGTCGAGCGGCGCATCGGTGGCATAGGAGAATCCGCGCTCGGGACGGTCGATCTGCATCGACGAGACTCCGATGTCGAGCAGGATCGCGTCGGCTTTGACGTCGTTGTTCGCGAGCTGGGTGAGCACGATCGAGAAGTCGCCTCGGAGAAAGCGCACGTCGACCCCGGCACGTGCCTTGAAGCGGTCGAAGTAGGGCTTGACAGAGGGGTCGCGATCGATCGCCACGAGCTTGCCACGGCCGGCGAGATCCTCGGCGAGCAGGCGCGCGTGTCCGCCCGAGCCAAACGTCGCGTCAACGACGGTCTCGCCGGGCTGCACGGCGAGGAGCTCGCGCACCTCGGCAGCGAGCACCGGGGTGTGATCAGTCGCGTTGCTCGGCAAGACGTTGGGCAACATTGTCTGCGCTCCCTTCGATCCGCTCGAGACGCTCCGCCCACGCGGCGCGATCCCAGATCTCGAGGTGGTCGTTGTTTCCGACGACCGTCACCTCCCTGGCGAGTTTCCCGTGGCGGATGAGCGCCGCCGGCAGCAGCACGCGGCCCTGCTTGTCCGGCACGTCCTCCGAGGCACCGCCGAAGAAGTGACGCTGCAGCAACCGCGTGTCAGGCAGCAGCGGATCGAGCCGGCCGATGCGCTCCACGACGTTCATCTCCCACGTCCCTCGTGGATACACGTCGACGCTGCCGTCCAGCCCCTTCGAGAGGACGACCCCGGCAGCGACGGCATCACGAAACCGGGCCGGCAACGTGAGCCGGCTTTTGTCGTCGATGGAGTGCTCGTACTCGCCGAGAAACATGGTCGGGACTCCCGGGTTGATCCCACGAATCCCCACTTTAAACCACACTCCCCCACTTTGCAACCCTGACGCGCCACATGCGCCGGCTGCGGGCGTGTTCGCTTGACTCCGCCGTGGCGCCAGCTATGTCACGAAGATGACTCTTCGTCACGGGATGTGACGGGCGGGCGCCAGGGCTTTCGCCGTAGTCGGAGCGAGGTCACCCAGCCTCCAGCCTCGTTCCGGATCACGCGGCTACTCTCTTGAGCATGTAAGCGCGGTGAGCGGCGAGTGATACGCATCACGATGCCGAAGATCGAGAAGCGCGTCGCCGAGGAGGGCTTGGTGGCCAACGAACCGAAAGGGGCCGCCTCTCAGACCGGCTCTGGGGAAGAAGGGCGGTTGCGGCGTTGGTGGAGGCCTGTGCTGGCCGTCCTCGGGATCGTGTTCGCTGCATTCTTCTTTCTTGTGTCGCGGCAGGTGCTCGCGATCGTTCAGAAGCCGAGTTGGCCGCCGGCTGCGGATGCGATCACGGCGGTCGGCGCCCAGCAGGCGGTAGAGGCGTTCGCCGCACGCAGAGACCCGCGACCGTCCGACGTCGGGATGCCCTACGCCTGGTCGACGGCGTCGGCGCTCGAGCCTTGGCCGGAGGGCAAAACCTTCTTCCCGAAGATCTTCGACGATGTCCGCGCGGCTCACTCGTCGGTTCACATCCTGATGTTCGGCTGGCGTGAAGGGGAGATCGGCACCCAGCTCAGCGACCTTCTGATCGAGAAGATGAAGGAAGGGGTTGAGGTGCGCGTGATCGTCGACGGTCAGGGAAGCCAGGTGTTCGGGCCGGCCGGGCCGATGTTCACTCGGCTCGCGGACGCCGGTGCGCAGATCGTCGTCAACGACCTCCTTCCCTGGGACAAGGACGGCCTCTACCCCGACCACCGCACCTTCGACTGGCGCCAGGACGATGTCGGCCGGGCCGACCACCGCAAGCTCTACGTGATCGACGGCGCCGTGGCGTGGACAGGAGGCGCCGGGATCGAGGATCACTTCGCGAACGGCAAGTTCCACGACGTCATGGTGCGCGTGACCGGGAACGTCGTCCGTCAGGCCCAGGCGCTGTTCCTGATGAGCTTCCGCGGCCACGGGGGACCGCTGCCGAGCGACCTCTCCAAGTACTTCCCCGCCCAGCCTCATCCCGGCACGATCCCGGTCGCGCTCCTCCAGACCGTCCCCGGTGGCTTCGTGTCGGCCACCCAGGCAACCCGAGAGCTGTTCGACACCGCCAAAAGGCGGCTCGATGTCATGAACCCCTATTTCACCGATGCCGACATGATCCAACGGCTCGTCGCTGCCGCCAAACGCGGAGTCAAGGTCAGGATCGTCGTCTCGGAGACCTCGAACAACGCGCAGGCCACCGCGGCGCTCAAACACCACTACGGCGACCTGCTCCACGCCGGCGCGCAGATCTACGAATACCCCGGCGCGGTCGTCCATGCCAAGCTCGTCGTTGCAGACGACACCGTTGTCTTCGGCACCGTCAACCTCGACGCCTGGGCGCTGTACCGAAACTACGAGATCGCGATGATGGCCCGCAGCGCCGTCACCGCATCGCTCCTGGAGCAGCGGGTGTTCGAGCCGGATATCGCCAAGTCACGCCGCGGTACGCCGCCGACCGGCCTCCGCACCCGGTTCAAGGACTGGGTGTGGGACAAGCTTTCCTACTTCCTCTAGGAGCTTCCCTCGGTCGTGGGCGTTCCGACCTCTCCCGCGACAGGGCCCTGCAGCCGTCCGAACGCCGCCCAGAGCGCGCCGCAAGCGAGGACAACCGAGGCTCCGATGCTCAACCACAACCCCCACCCCGCATTCCCACCGAAGACCGCGCGGTCGTCGAGGAGGTTCCTGACCGCCGTGTAGAGCATCGCGCACGCCGCTCCCAGCACCGTCACGATCCCCAACCAAACGTGACGAGACAGGGATCGCACGCCGGCGAGCGAGATCAGCGCGAAGATGATCACCAGCCAACCATCATGCGGACCCTCAACACCGTCGAGCGACACGGGGCCTGCGCTGCGCCAGGTCCCGAAGACACCGATGACGGCCAAGACGATGGCTGCACGGCAGATCCACGCAAGCCTGCGGTCAGGCCCGGCACGACCTGAAGCAGGGGCGTCAACGCGACGTGACACAAGGCAATCGTATCGCCGCCGGTCGCGGTCAGCGGCTGATTCGTCACGACGATTTCGGCGGTACCGAGCTGATGCCAGCGTGGCACGGCAGCCCGTTGCCGAAACGCCCGCACCTCAGGTGTGCCGGAGCCCGCGTCTCCGGCCTAGAAACTCAGAAGGGGTTGACACAGCCGAGCGGATCGAGCACCGACCGGGCCCCGGCTCGCGTTGCCGCCGCCTCCGCTGCCGCACCCATTGCCTCCAGCGCGGCCGCGAGATCGAGATCGAGGCACGCTGCGGTGTAGACGTGGCCGAGCTCTCGCTCGCGGTTCACCGCGGCCTCGAGCTCGGAGACGGCGTTTTCCGGATTGCCGTCTGCGAGCGCCTGCAGCCCCTGGGTGACGCGGAGCGAGTTGCCGATGCTCGACGAAGGAGACGTCGTGGCCCCAAGAGATGCAGCCAGGCGCGCGAGCAGCTCGTTGTCTCCCACCGTCGCGACGGCACGGGCGATGGGGACGGCGCTCAGCACATCGGACCACTCGATCTGTTCGAGGATCTCGTCACTCCAGGAGCGCAGCAGCGCCACCTCGCCCGACACGGCGGCCCAGGGGAGCGCCACACACGCCATCGGAATGATGCGCTGCGGCTCGCCGCTCTCGGTCGCCGCGGGGCGCAACTCGTCGAGCCAAAGCTCGGCCGCTCGAAGGTCGCCGCGCCTGAGCGCCATGCCGGCGACGAGTGCCAGCCAGGCGAGCCTGTTCGTGGCACTCATCGCATCGGGCTCCCGGACCGCGGCGAGGATCTGGTCGACTTCGTCCCAGCGTCCCGCCGGGACCAGCAGTATCATCGCCGTCGAGAGTTCGAGGTAGGGGCCGAGCACCTCGGGCGGCGGCACGTCCGTGGCCCGTTCGCGGGCCTGGGCGACCGTCTGCTCGATCTCCGAGACAGGCAAGTATCCGCTCGCCGACCACGTGAAGTTGACGATCGCACGATACGTTTCCTCGGGCGCCCCAGCCTCCAGCGAGGCGTCGACGATGGCAAGCGCCTCGGCGGCGCCGGGTGCGACGCCGTGCATCGCGTCCGCCGTGAAGCTGTTGATCCGGCTGTTGACCTCCGCGAACGCGTCACCGACGCGCTGCGCGACGAGGATCGCCTCGCGTGCATGCCGCCCGGCTTCGGGCACGCTCCTCAGCATCTCGATCTGCGACCGGCGGGCGAGCGCCCGTGCGAGCTGGCGCGACTCGGGCAGGCCCGCAAGCAGAGCAACGGCATTGTTGGCCGATGACAGCGCTTCGTCCCAGCGGCCGAGCAACCAGCACGCCCGAGACCGTAGCCCGAGGGCGTCCGAACGCAGCTCAGTCCGTTCGGGCGGCAGCAGTCGCTCGACCTCGTCGAGGCGCTCCACGGCCTGTTCGAACGACCCGTTCATGATCTCGAGCCGCACCAGCGCGAGCTGTGCAGCCGCGAGCTGTTCCTGATCCTTCGCGAGCTCGAGGGCACGGCGCAGGTAGATCTCCGCCGGGTCGGACGCCCCTCGATCGAGCGCCGCCGCACCGGCGGCGGCGAACAGCTCGAACGCACGTCTGGCGAGGGCTGGATCCTCGTCGCCGTACGTGATCGCCTCGCCATAGTGGTAGGCCGCCAACTCGGTCGTCTCGCCCGCACGATCGGGCGCGACGCCCTCGACCCACTCGGCGACGCGGCGGTGCAAGACGCGCCGCTCTCCGCGCGGCAGTGTCGAGTATGCGACATCGCGCGTGACCGAGTGCTTGAAGGCAAACTCCCGCATCCCCGCCATCACGGATTCCGGCCGGTCGGAGACGAGGCCCCGCCTGCCGAGCGAGGCGACGACGGCTTCGTCGACGTCGACGGCCGCGGGCCAGAACACGCGGCCGACGACGGAGCACCGGCGCAGCGCTTCCCGCGCCGGCGCCTCGAGCAGGTCGATGCGCGCAGCGACGGCGCCGTGCACCGAATCCGGAATCGAGACCGAGGCGAGCCGCTCGGTGGCGATCCAGTCACCGTTGCGGCGCTCGAGTGCGCCCTGCTCCACCAGCATGTGCAGCATCTCCTCGACGAAGAACGGGTTGCCCTCGGCGGTTGCCAGGACACGATCGCTGACCTCTCGCGCCACGATCGCCTGGCCGAGCAACGAGGCCACGAGCCAGGCCGTATCGACGGGAGAGAGCGCCCCGATGGTGATCGCGGTGACATTCTGCTTGCCGGCGCCCCACGTGGGGCGCGTCTCCAGCAGCTCGGGTCGTGCGCTGCAGACGAGCAGGAGCCTCGTGTCGGAGACGGTTTCGGCAAGGTAGTCGACGAGATCGAGCAGAGCAGCGGATGCCCAGTGGACGTCCTCCAGCACCAGGACGACAAGACTCTTGCGGCCGAGTGCGCCGAGATACTGGGCCCAGGCGCTGTGCGACCGGCGCACGGCTTCGCGCGCATCCGACGCGATCGTCGAGGTACCGGACAGCGAGAGCCCGATAGTCCAGGCGATTGCTTCCAGCACACCTGCCGCCCGTTCGGCGGGCAGGAGCGGCTCGATCGCCCCTCGGAGCTTCTCGGCGGCGACGTCGTTCGGGTCCGTGTCCAGGATCCCAGCGTGTCCCTTCGCTGCCTCGGCGAGGGCCCAGTACGGGCTTCCCTGACCGTACGGGAGACAACGGCCCTCGAGCACCCGGGCTCCCTCGAGACGCCCGAGCAGCTCGTCCAGCAGGCGCGACTTGCCGACCCCCGCCTGCCCGTAGAGCATCACGAGCTGCGGTACCGGCTCACGGGCGACCCGTGAGCAGACGGCGGTCAGCACTGCAAGCTCCGACTCCCGGCCGATCAGCGGCGCGGTGAGCCCGGCGATGTCTGCCGGCGACGGATCGTCTGCCGCGCCCGCCGTCGCCCAGGCGCGTACCGGAACCGGCTTTCCCTTCGCATCGACCTCCCGCGGAGCGCCGTACGAGATCGTGCGCCTCGTCACCGACCAGGTTCGCTCTCCCACGAGGATCTCGCCGGGTTGCGCGTGCTGCTGGAGACGCGCCGCCACGTTGACGGGATCGCCGCTCACCATCAGTTCGCCACGCGCCGCGGCCTCTCGGCTCGAGACGACGTCGCCGGTGTTGACGGCGATGCGCAGCCCCACCTCCGCACCGAACCGCTCGAGGACGTGGGCAGCGAACGCCCCGAAACGCTCGTGGACCGCGAGCGCCGCGCGGACACCGCGTTCTGCGTCGTCCTCATGCGCCTGCGGAATGCCGAAGACGGCGAGGACAGCATCCCCGACGAACTTCTCCATCACGCCGCCGAACCGCTCGACCTCCGTCCCGATGAGCTCGAAGAGCTCTCCCTGGAGCACGCGCACGTCCTCCGCGTCGAGCGTCGACCCGAGCGCCGTCGAGCCCGCGAGGTCGGCGAAGAGGACGGTCACGACCCGCCGTTCCTGGCGCTCGTCACCACCGGCCGCGCGCCGCGGACCCTCCTGCAGCGCCATCCCGCATGTCGAGCAGAACGCCGCTCCCGCCTGCTGCTCCGACCCGCAGCCGGGACACAGCCGCTGCAGCGGCGCGCCACACTCGCTGCAGAAACGGCTCCCGTCCTGGGTTTGGGCGTTACACGAAGGGCATGCAGGTCCCACCCAGCGAGTGTACGGCGACTACAACATCACCGGTTGCGGCGAGACGCCGCGGCCCGTCAGTGCCGCCGCCCCGCACCGCGCGGCGAAGGCAACTGCGTCATGGGCCTCGACGCCGGCGCCGAGCGCGTACGTGAGCCCGCCCATGAAGGAGTCCCCACAGCCGTAGGCATCCTCCCGCGGCCCGGGGAGCGGGGCTGCCGTGTAGGGACCGCCCGGTTGCATCCAGCCGCCGAGCGCACCAGACGTCGTCACGACGAGCTGCGGCTCGGGATCGAGATCCCCCGGGTGGTAGCGCTCGGCCTCGTCCTCCCCGCTCCCGATCAGCGCGTCCAGCTCGACAGCGCCGGCACGCAGCGTCTCGAGCTCGCGCGCCGTGGCCGTGAGGACGGGGGCGCGCCGCGCCAGGCGCAATGCGTCGACGTCGCCGGCGAGAAAGAGCACCGCGTCCATCTCGGCGAGCTCGGACCACGGCAATCGGTCGTCGTGGCCGCGCGGCCTGAGCTTCGCTCCCACGGTCGTGATCGCCCGCTCGCCGCGCTCGTCGATCTGGGTGAGCGCCCAGCGCTGAGGCCGCCGGTCGACAGCGACCCGCAAACGCACCCCGCGCGCCTCGAGCTCCTCGCGCGAGCGCCGGCCGAGCTCGTCGTCTCCGAGCACCGTGAAGAGCGTCGCCTCGTCGGCGAGCAAGGCAAGCTGGATCGCGGCGACACCGCCTCCTCCTCCGACCTGCTGCCAGTCTTCGCTCGAGTGCGCGATCTCGCCGGAGGCGGGCACGTGATCGACCCGGGCGAACCGGATCCACTCGACGTGGCCGACGACGGCGACGCGCATCCGCTCCAGTCTCACAGATCGACCCGCAGCTGCGTTTAACGCCAATATGAACGCTGTGCTGATTCCGCCGTTCGAGGTCTTCTACGAGGCACACAGCGCGGAGGTGCTGGGGCTGCTTCGACGCAGAGTCGGTCGCGACCGCGCCGACGACGCCTTCCAGGAGACGTTTCTCCGGGCCCTGCGTGCGTACGACCGGCTGCAGCACGGGGAGCATCTGCGCGCCTGGGTGCTCACGATCGCCTCGCGCGTCGCCATCGACATTCATCGCCGCACGACGGCGGTGGCTGAGCTGCCGGAGCTGCCGCACGAGGATGCGCGTCCCGCCTACGAGGAGCTCGACGACCTCACAAATGGGCTACCGGCGAAAGAGAAAGCAGCCGTCGTGCTCCGCTACGGCTACGACCTCACGTACGACCAGATCGCGGCGGCACTCGATTCGAGCCCGGACGCAGCCCGCCAGGCCGCGTCGGCGGGTGTTCGCCGACTGAGGAAAGAGAGGAAAGAATGACCGTCCCCGCCGAGCTCGACCGCCGCTTTCGCGAGGCAGCCGTCCGCAGTGGATTGCTGGATGCCGGCTACGACATCGTCGACAGCCCTGTCGGAGCGCTGCTGGTGGCAGCGACCGATCGCGGCATCCTGCGCATCTCGTTCGACCCGGTGCCGGAGCAGGAGATCGAGCACCTCGCACGTCTCGCCGGCCCACGCGTGCTGCGCGCGCCGGCGCGCCTCGATCCGCTCCGGCGCGAGCTCGACGAGTACTTCGAGGGCCGGCGCCGTGCATTCGACCTGTCGCTCGACCTCCGCGGGACGACACCGTTCACCGAGCGGGTGCTCGGCGAGCTCGCCCTCGTCCCGTTCGGACAGACTGCGACCTATGCCGAGCTCGCGACTCGCGCCGGCAATCCGAAGGCGGCGAGGGCGGTCGGGATGGTGATGAACCGCAACCCGATCCCGATCGTGCTGCCGTGCCACCGGATCATCGGAGCAAACGGGAGCCTCGTCGGCTACGGCGGCGGACTCGAGCGCAAGGAGACCCTGCTCCGGCTCGAGGGCGTGCTGCTCTGACACGAGGGGCGGGTGGCCGCAGACGCCTGTCTCGCCTACGATCAGGCGATGCGTCTCGCGCTCGGGACGACAGCTCTCGCGACGGCGATCGCGGCTTCGCTCGCCGCCGGCGGCCCGGCGGGCGCGATCGTCAGAGGAGCAGGCGGCGTGAACGGCGGTGCACAAGCAGCCGCCGCGGCGACCGATCCGGCCGCCCGGTTCAAGGGGCTCCTGCACCGGCTCGTCCTCCTCGACCGGCGCGCCAACGGTGGTGCGCCCCCGGCGACGCAGGCGGATCTTCGAGCAGCGGTCGCCCGCTGGCGTGTTGTGGCCCGCGGCTACGGAAGGCTCGCCGCCGACGCACGGCCGCTGGGGCCGCCATCGCGCGTCACGAGCGCTCTCCGCGCCCTCTCCGAGCTCGCCCACTGGCGGCAGGCGCAGATGGCCTATGCAGCCGATCTGTTCTCCCGCCCGGTGCCGAGCCTCTTCGGCGCCAAGGCCGGTATCGCCCGCATGGCAATCGTCGAGGCAGGCCTGCGGGCACGGCTACGGGTTGCCATTGCTCGGCTGCAGGCGTAGCGCAGATGCGGTTTGGCGGCCGGTCGCTGCTCAGTCGAGCAGCCGATAGCCCTTTCCCCAGACGTTGACGACGTAACAACCGTCGCCCGCGGCCCGCAGCTTTCGCCGCAAGCGCGAGGCGTGCGAGTCGACCGTCCTCGTGACGAAGCGGCCGCGGAGTCCCCAGACGTCCCGCAACAGCTCGTCCTTCGTGAACACGCGCTCCGGATCGCTTGCGAGCCTCGCCGCCAGGTCGAATTCTTTCGCGGCAAGCGGCACCGTCACGCCGGCGAGGCGAACCTGCCGGGCACGACGATCGACGACGAGGTCACCGACCTCGACGATCTCGGCGAGACCGACCGTCGACCGGCGCAGGAGCGCATGGATACGCGCGACGAGCTCGAGATACAGGTGCCGGCCGACGACGTCGTCGGCCCCTCGCTCGAACGCGCGCACCCGATCGACAGGATCCGCGTCGGGGGCTGCGAGCACGATCACCGGCACGTTACGGTCCCAGCGCCGGCCCGGCTCGCCCTCGCGCAGCCGGCGGCAGAGGTCAGCCTCGCTCGCGATCACGACGTCGGGGCGCGTGCGCTCGGCCAGATCGAGGGCCTGCGCGTCCCAGGCGGCCTCGATCACGCGGAAGCCGTCCGAACGCAGATGCCGCTCGAGGTAGCTGCGCGCCTCGGGCTCGGACTCGACCAGCAACAGGGCAGCGCTCATGCCTCGAGGCTAGAGCGGCCGGGCCACGCGCGCCAGATGTCCATTGCGGCTCGAATGTGACAATCCTTGCCCAGCTGTCCCGACGGGCCGATGACACAAACGGTAGAGGCCGGTTCTTCCGGGTAAGGAGCCACCATGAGACTGCTCGCCCTGCTCGCCGCAACCTGGATCACGGGCTCTCCGCTTCCGGTACCGCGCACCGAGGTTGCCGCGGCACCGCTCGGAGACGAGATCGTCGTCGTCGGCGGCTTCGAGGCGAGCGGCAGCAACAGCAGGCGGGTCGATGCCTACGACACACGCCGCGACCGCTGGCGGCGCTTCCCCGGCCTCCCCGTCGCCGTCGACCACGCCGCCGCGGCCTCGGCGAGCGGGCGAATGTACGTCGTCGGCGGGTACGGGTCCGACCGCCGGCCGCTGAAGGCGGCATTCGTGTTCGACGGGCGACGCTGGCGGCGGCTCACTGCTCCGCCCGAGCCGCGCGCCGCGGCGGCAGCGGCGATCTCGAACGGACGGCTGTACGTGGTCGGTGGGCGCGGCCCCACCGACCTCGCCCGCCGGATGCTCGTCCTCGATCTGCGCACGCAGCGCTGGCACACCGCGCCCGGCCCGGCCCCGAGGGAACATCTCGCGGCAACGGCGCTGGGAGGTGTCGTCTACGCCGTCGGCGGACGACTCGCCGGAGATGACACGAACCTGGCCCTGCTCGAAGGGTTCGCGGGCGGACACTGGTCGCCCCTGCCACCGATTCCCGCGCCGCGCGGAGGCACGGGCGTCGCACCGTTGGCCGGGCGCCTCGTCTCGATCGGCGGCGAGGAGCCGGCCGGCACGATCGCCTCCGTCTACGCATTCGATCCCCGAACGCGCACCTGGGCGCAGCTTCCCGATCTTCCCACCCCCCGCCACGGGCTCGGCGTCGTCGCCCTCGGCGGCCGTGTCTGGGCGATCGGTGGCGGACCCGAGCCCGGTCTCACGGTCACCGGCGCGGTCGAGTCCCTCGGAGCCTAGACGTCCTCACGGCGCGGCGCGCAGCACTGCATCGGTCCACACCTGGACGGACTTGGCGCGCCGGTAATAGCGGTGGAGTCCCCCCTCGAGCGCGAAGCCGATGCCGCCGTGGACCTGCAGGGCATGCGCGGTCACCTCGCGGCAGGCGCCGCCGGCCCACGCAAGCGCATCTGCGGGGAATCCGCCGTCGGGGTCGGTGGCGGCCCACGCGCACAAACGGAGGCCGTCACGGATCAGTGCAGAGTCGGCGAGCCGGGCCTGGACCGCGGGGAGCGAGCCGAGCGGCGCTCCGAATTGCTCCCGGCTGCGGGCGTGATCGACCGCCTTGACAATGGCCCCGTCGGCGAGACCCGCGAGGTAGGCGAGCGTGACGGCGCCCCATGCGCGAAGGCGTTCCGGCTCGGGGTGAAACGGCAGCTCGATCCCGCGCAGCGTGCCGGTCCCGTCGAGCGTCGGCTCGCGCACCCCGCCCTCGACCTGCCCCACGCCGTGGCGCACCCGCCCATCGAGGCACAACGGTGTCCCGAGCGTAGCCTCGTCGACGAGCGACAGCGGGGCGACTGCCCGACCGAGCTCGACCCCGCCTGCCACACCGGGAGCGAGCAGGCCGGGCTCGCTCCACAGCTCCGTCCAGCCCACCTCCGCGAGGCGCGCGGCCAGCGCATCGTCACGGTCGTCCTGCCAGGCGCCGAACACCGGCTCGAGCGGCGCTTCCCAGCCCGCCAGCGCACGTCGCACCGACTCGGCGAAGAGCTCCAGCTCGGGCGCGACCTCGAACGTCATCCGTCCAGCTCCGCCAGAACCGCGTCCGTGTCGGCTCCGAGCGCGGGCGCTGGGGCGATGTCGGCACCGTCGGCGCCGTCGACCCGAAAGACGCGACCGAGCATCGTCACGTAGCCGAGTCCCGGCTGCTCGACGGTCTGCACGAGGTCGTTCGCCCGCACCTGCGAATCGGCATGGACGCTTTCCCGCTCGAGAACGGGCCCACACGGGACGCCCGCGGCACCGAGGCGCGCCAGCCACGTCTCGACGCTCTCCACTGCGATGCGCCACTCGATCTCCGCCGTCAGGACCCGCTTCGCTGCGAGCTCGGCCGGATCGTCGGGAACGATGTCCGGAGCGGCGATCGTCGGGTCCTCGAGCTCGAACACATCCAGGAAGGCGCGCCGCTGCGGGATGTTGAGGCACGCCACGGCGAGGTACCCGTCTGCGGCGCCAAAGCACCTGTAATACGGATCCAGCGCCAGCGCGTCTGCTATCTCCTCCGCCCTCGCAACGAGGCCGGCCTCGGTCGCCGCGACGGCCTCGGCGCCTGCCTCGCCGTCGAGCCACACGAGATCCTGGATCTGCACGGCAAGCGCCGCGCCCAGCAGCGAGACCTCGACGCAACAACCCTCGCCCCCGCCCTTTGCGCGGACGAGCGCCGCCAGCACCCCCGTCGCGAGGAGGTGGCCGGCGGTGAGGTCGGCCATCGGGATGCCGCCGGCACGCACCGGCACGCGGTCTCCATGAGAGGCGTGTGCCGTGAGCAGGCCCGAGCGGCCCTGCGCGACGAGGTCGTAGGCGGGCAGCCCGGAGAGCGGTCCGTGCGGGCCGAACGAGGTGACAACCCCGACGACGAGAGCAGGATGGGCTGCGTGCAATGCGTCCCAGGCGAGGCCGAAGGCCTGCGCCCGAGGCGGCGGGGAGTTGTGGATCACGGCATCCGCGCTCGCAACGAGCCCGGCCAGCCGTTCTCGCCCTGCCTCCGTCTTGAGATCGAGCACAACCGACCTCTTGCCCCTGTTCAGCGGCATGAAGTACCGGCCGAGCCCCGGCGCGACAGACATGACCTGCCGGTACGCATCACCCGCCGGCGGCTCGACCTTGATCACCTCGGCCCCGAGCTCGGCGAGCAGCACACCGCAGAGCGGGCCGGCGACGTATTGCGCAACCTCGACTACGCGAACGCCTTCGAGGGGCATCTTCATCGCAGGCCCAGCCCCCGCCGGGCGATCACGAGCTGCTGCACCTCGGACGTGCCGCCGGCGATCGTCGACCCCACCGACGCACGATAGAGCGCTGCCGCCCGCCCTTCGATCGCAGCCTCGGCCGACGCGTCACCGAGCCCTTCGAGCCCGAGCAGGTCGACCGCGGCATCGGCCGCCCGCTGCACGATCCGCGCCCCGGACAACTTCGCCATCGCTGAGGCGGCACTCGCCGGAAGTGCGCGGTCCAGTGCATCAGCCGCGCGGAACGAGAGCAGTCGTGCCGCCTGCAGCTCACCACGTAGACGCGAGAGCCGTCGCGTGGCCTCACTCCCGAGGGACCCGGAATCGCGGAGCCGCATCTCGACGCTGTCCAGGACCCAGGCCACACCACCGAGCTTCTCCGCCGTGATGCGCTCGAAGTCGAGCGTGAACATCAGGATGTCCCAGCCTCCGTTGAGCTCGCCCACGAGATTCGCGACGGGAATCTCGACGCCGTCGAGGAACGTCTCGCACAGGTAGCCGCCGCCGAGCGTGCCGAAGCGCCGCACCTCGATGCCGGGCGTGTCGATCGGGGCGACGAGCACGGAGATGCCGCGGTGCTTGGCCACCCCCGCGTCGGTGCGAACGGCGAGGTAAATCCAGTCCGCCAGGTGCGCACTCGACGTCCAGAGCTTGCGACCCGTGACGACGAACATGTCGCCGCGGAGCTCGGCGCGGGTCGTCAACGCACCGAGATCGCTGCCGGCTTCGGCTTCCGAGAAGCCCTGGCAGAAGACGAGCTCGCCACGGGCGATCGGCGGCAGCAACTGCTCGACCAGCGCCGTCGACCCGAACCGCTCGATCGCGGCGCCGATCGTCTTGTACGAGAGCAGGTACGACGAGAGCGGCAACCAGTGATAGCCGAACACCTCCTCGACGAGCGTGGCGGTCAGCCGCGAAAGCCCTCGCCCCCCCAACTCGACGGGCCACGACATGCCGATCCAGCCCGCCTCGCCGAGCGCGCGGTTGACTGCGAGCGAGTCACCGTCGGAGAGCATCCCCTGCCGCCGCCACTCGGGATCCACCTCGAGCAGTGGGCGCATACCCGCACAGAACGCCGAGGCCTCCGCCCGCAGAGCGTGCTGCTTCACCGTGAGCCGAAGATCCACCGCTGCGACGAACATACATGGGAGGATTGGCCCGTGGAGGAGCGCCGTGCGTGGATCACAGTCACCGACGGAGCACGGCTCGCCGTCCGCCTGTGGCTCCCCGAGCTCCTCCCGGCGGCAGTGCTGCTCGAAGCCCTGCCGTACCGGATGGACGACCTCACCGCCACGTACGAGACCGAGTACGCGCGCCTCTGCGAGGAAGGCCGCTTCGCCGTCTGCCGGCTCGACATTCGCGGCACCGGCTCGTCGGAAGGAATCGCGGGCGACGAATACACGCCGGTGGAGCACGACGACATCTGCGCCGTGATCGAGTGGCTGGCGGCGCAGGAATGGTCGAACGGGCGTGTCGGCATGTACGGCACGTCGTGGGCCGGATTCAACTCGCTCCAGATCGCCTGCCTGCGTCCCCCCGCTCTGGGAGCGATCGTGCCCATCTACGCCTCCGACGACCGCTACACGGACGACGTCCACTACATGGGTGGGGCTCTGAAGGCCGTCGACCTCGTCGATTGGGTGCTGTACATGATTGCGTGCAACTGGCTGCCACCCGTTCCGGCCGTGTTCGGCGACGGCTGGCGCAACGAGTGGCTCCGCCGCATCGAGGGCACCGAGCCGTGGCTCCTGCGGTGGCTCCAGGAGCAGGTTGACGGCCCGTACTGGCGTCACGGATCTGTGCGGCCGGGATACGACCGCATCGTCTGCCCCACGATGCTCGTCGCAGGGTGGGCGGACGGCTACACGAACATCGCGCTCCGTGGCTTCGAGGCGCTCACGTGTCCGAAGCGGGCGGTGATCGGCCCGTGGGCGCATATGTCGACGCAGACGTCGCTGCCCGGGCCTCACATCGATCTCGTGCCGGAGCTGATCCGCTGGTTCGGCCGTTGGCTCCGCGACGACGACAACGGCATCGACGTCGAGCCGCCGATCGCGGTGTTCGCGCGCCGGTCGACACGGCCTGCCCCCGATCTCGCAGAGATCCGCGGAGAGTGGCGCGCCGAGGCAACCTGGCCGCCGGCGCGGCTGGCGGAGCGCACGCTGTCGCCCGCCGGCCACGGAAGCGACGACATCGCGGTGCGCGGCGACATCGGGCGCACCGCGTGGATCTCCTGCGCTGCGCGCCTCCCCTGGGGCCAGCCGGCGGACCAGCGCCCCGACGACGCCTTCTCGCTGGTCTACGAGTGGGAGCCGCTCGCGGCCGAGGTCGACGTGATGGGGCATCCACGTCTCCGGCTGACCGTCACGTCCCCGGTCCCGGTGGCGTACCTGTCGGCAAAGCTCTGCGACGTGTTCCCGGACGGGACGTCGGCGCTCGCAAGCCGAGGGGTGCTCAACCTCGCCCACCGGGAAGGGCACGAGGCACCGATCCCGCTCGAGCCAGGCGTGCCGACGCCGGTGGAGATCGAGCTCGAGGCGACCTCGTGGATCTTCGAGGTTGGCCACAGGGTGCGACTGTCGCTCGCAGGATCCGATTGGCCGAACGTCTGGCCGCCTCCGGCCGGAGGGTCGCTCGCGATCGAGCGCGCATCTGTCGAGCTCCGGCTTCCGGTGCTCGAAGGGCCGTCCGGGCTACCCGCACCTTCGTTGCCTCCACCGACCGGAGAGGATGCACACGCCCCGAGCACCGACGAGCCGCAGCCACCCGTCGTCTGGCGCTTCGAGGAAGACATCGTCGAGCACGAGACGCGAGCAGTCACCGCCTACGGCTCCACCTACCGGGGCCCGTTCGAAGCGCGCATCGAGGAGCGCTACGAAGGGTGCGTCGGCGTCTCGACCGACGACCCCGCCGACGCCTGGGCTCGCGGCCGGGCGTCCTATCGCATCGCCTGGCCCGAAGCGGACGTCCGAACGGAGGCGCGGCTCGAGCTCACCTCCGACGCGGACTCCTACCACGTCGTCATCGAGGTCCTCGCCGAGGAGGTGGCGCCCGACCTGGACGCGGCCTCATTTCGCCGCGAGCAGCGCTACGTCCGCACGATCCCGCGTCTGCTCGCCTGAGGCGCGCCGGCCGACGTCGCGTTCGGTGCGAGGTCACACGAGGACGCAGGCCGCGCGGTGGCCCGGCCCGCCGTCCGCGACGTCGCGCAACTCCGGGTCGATCGTCCGACAGCGGGCCTCGGCGACGGGGCAGCGAGGGTGGAAGCGACAGCCGGAGGGCACGTCGACCGGGTTCGGCGTTTCGCCCGTGAGTATCTGCGATGCCGTCTGGAGATCCGGGTCGCGCTTGGGTACCACCGAGACAAGCGCCTTCGTGTACGGATGCCGGGGATTCCGCACGACGTCCCGGGCGGGCCCTTCCTCCACGATCCGTCCCAGATACATGACCGCGATCCGGTCGGCGAAGTGGGCTGCGGTCGAGAGGTCGTGCGTGATCATGAGCACCCCCATGCCGTCCTGCCGGAGGCGGTCGAGCAGGCTGAGGATGCCTGCACGCACCGAGACATCGAGCATCGAGACCGGCTCGTCGGCGATCAGCAGCTTCGGCTCGAGCACGAGCGCGGCCGCGATCGCCACGCGCTGACGCTGCCCACCGGAGAGCTCGTGGGGATAGCGGTCGATGAAGAGCTCCGAGGGCGTGAGTCCGGCGCGCTCCATCGATTCACGCACCTTCGCGTCTCTCGCCGCCTTCGTCCGGGCCGTGCCGTGGACGCGAATCGGCTCCTCGATCGTGTCGCGTACGGTGAACCGGGGATCGAGCGACTCGTATGGATCCTGATAGATGACCTGGATCTCCCGTCGGAACGACCTCAGCGCGCCGCTGTCGAGCCCGCTGAGCTCCGTCCCGCGAAAGCGGATCGAGCCTGACTCGCTCTCGACCATCCGGATCACGGTCTGCACCGTGCTGGTCTTGCCACAGCCCGACTCGCCCACGAGCGCGACCATCTCGCCTGCACGCACCGAGAACGAGACCCCGTCGACTGCGTGGACGGCCAGCCGCGGCCGGCGCGCGATCGTCCCGAAGAGACCTCGGGGGATCGCGTAGCGTGTGACGAGGCCTTCGACCTCGAGCAACGGCTCGACTGCTGCGGCCCCGGCGCTCACGAGGCGGCCCGCACGATCGGCGGGTCGTTGAGGTGACACCTCGCCTCGTGGCCGGGTGCGAGCTGCAGAGGGCGCGGGTGGTCCGTCTCGCACCGCGCAAACGCCGAGTCGCAGCGGGCACGAAAGGGGCAGCCGACGATGTCGCGATCGAGTCGTGGCGGTGCACCTGGGATCGAGATCACCTCGTCGTCCCCGAACAGGTCGGGCGTGGCGGCGAACAGCATCCGCGTATACGGGTGCCGGGGCCCGTGGTACACCGCCGACATCCCGCCCATCTCGACGATCTCGCCCGCATACATGACAGCGGCCTGGTCGCATACCTGCGCCACGACGGGCAAGTCGTGGGTGACGAGGATCATCGTCAGGCCGAGCTCCCGGCCCAACGTGTCGCTGAGGTCGACGAGCAGCTCGAGGATCTGCGCCTGCACCATCACGTCGAGCGCCGTCGTCGGCTCGTCGGCGAGCAGCACCTTCGGCGTACACGCCAGAGCCATTGCGATGGCAGCCCGCTGCCTCATTCCGCCCGAAAACTCATGGGGATACCTGTCCGCCCGCGCGCCCGGAATGCCGACCAGCTCGAGAAGCTCACGCACCCGCATCCTCGACGCATTGCGGTCTGCCGAGCCGTGAAGCACCATCGGCTCTGCGATCTGATCCCCCACGGTCCGTACCGGGTTGAACGCGTTCATCGCGCCCTGGAACACCATCGCGATGTCCTTCCAACGGTGCGGGCTGACCGAGTCCTCTCCACGCGCGAGGATGTCTTCGCCTTCGAGGAGCACCTTGCCGGACACGGAGGCGGTGGCCGGCAGCAGACCCATCATCGCCAGGATCGTCGTCGTCTTGCCGCACCCCGATTCGCCGACGAGGCCCATCCGCGCTCCCTCCTGCAGCGCGAACGTGACGCCCTGCACGGCGTGGAGCTCTCCTCCTCCCGGAAGCTCGAACCACACGTGCAGGTCCTCGACGCTGACGACGGGCTGGCGCTGGCTCATTCGGCATCCAGCTTCCCGGCCAGAGGGCGAAGCCGGAACCGCCGCACCGAGAGATGACCGACACGCAGCCGCGGGTTGAGCGCATCCTCGACCGATTGCCCGACCATGGTGCAGGCGAGAATCACGATCGTCACGCAGACTCCGGGCGGCACGATCGCCCACCAGGCCCGGTTGATCGTCGCCTCGCCCGTGAAGGCGTTCTCGATCAACCGTCCCCAGGAGATCGTGCTGGGGTCTCCAAGCCCGAGAAACGTGATGTAGGTCTCGGCGAAGATCGCGAGCGCGATCATCAGCACGGTATTCGCGATCAGCAGGGGCGCCACCTGTGGCAAGACGTGCTTGAACACGAGCCGTCTGTTTCCGGCCCCGAGCGCCCGCGCACGCTTGACGTAGACGCGCTCGCGCACGCTGATCACCTGCGCGCGGATCAACCGTGCCGTGCTCGTCCAGTAGATGATCCCGATGATGACGATGATGTTGGTCAGGTTCCGCCCGAACAGCGCAGCGGCGATGATCATCAGGGGGATGTCGGGGATCACCAGCATGTAGTCGGTGATTCGCATCAGCACGGTGTCGGTGGCCCCGCCGAAGAAGCCGGAGAGCACGCCGACGGTGCCGCCGATCACGATCGCCACCAACGCGGCGAAGAACCCGACCCCGAGTGACACCCGAGCCCCGGCGATCAGCAAGGAGAGCATGTCGGCGCCGCCGTCGTCCGTGCCGAGCCAGTGGGCGCTGCTCGGAGGTGCGTAGACCGGACCGCTCTTCACGGTCGGGTCGTACGGCTCGATGAGCGGTCCGAACACGGCGACGAGGACGAAGAACGCGACGACGCCGAGGCCGAACAGAGCCTGCCGATTGCCCAGCACGGCGGTGTGGACGAATCCACGCCGGCCGCTCGTGGCGATTCCCTCGGCGAGCGCATCGTCGTCGACGGCGTGGAGCGGTTCCAGCAGGCTCATGCTGTCACCCGCGGATCGAACTTGAAGTACAGGAGGTCGGCGACGAGGTTGAAGAAGATCACGGACAGGGTCAGCAAGAGGAAGATCGCCTGCAGCAGCGGGAAATCGCGCTTGTCGATCGCCTCGACCGTCAGCAGCCCGAGCCCGGGGTACGAGAACACGTACTCGACCGTGATCGACCCACCGATGATGAACCCGAGCGAGAGGGCCACGAGCGTGATGATCGGCAGCATCGCGTTCCGCAAGCCGTGCTTCCACACGATCGTCCAGTTCTTCAAGCCCTTGGCGCGCGCGGTCAGCACATAGTCCTCACCGAGCGTCTCCAGCATCGCCGAGCGCACGATCAGCGCGTAGTCGCCGTACAGGACGAGCCCGAGCGTCAATGCGGGGAGGATCATGTGCCGGAGGCGGTCGACGAAGATCTCCCACGTGGACGCGTCCGTGAACAAGCCGAGCGTCGATGTCTTGATGCCCGACGTCGGCAGGCCGACCGCACCGGCGACGAAGAAGATCAGCATCAGCCCCAGCCACTGTGTGGGCATCGAGTAGAAGGCGAGCGCCGTGTAGAGGCCGCCCTTGTCTGCAAATGTGCCGCGCCGCCAGGCAGCGACCACCCCCACGAGGATGCCGATGACGATCGAGAAGATCGTTCCGAGGGCGATCATCGGCAGCGAGTTCTTGATCGGCTCGACGAGCTCGCCGGAGATCGGCTTCTCGGACGGGACCGAGTGGCCGAGATCGCCGTGCGCCAGATCCGACAGGTAGATCCTGTACTGCGTCCACAGCGACTCGTCGAGCCCGAGGTCTTCCCGCTGCGCCTCCTTGAAGGCCTTGCTGCATTGCTTGCAGCGGAGCGCCGAGACGGCGTCGCCCGAAAGGGCGCGGAAGAGCACGAAGTTGAGGGTGATCGCGACGAAAACGGTGATGATCGCGTACAGCACGCGCTTCGCCACGTAGTCGAAGCCCCTCACTTCAGCGCTCTCCCGCTCCTCTCGTCTCGATCATGCGATCAGGGCTGCCGGGGAGTCGTGTAGTACAGCTTCGAGTAGCCGTTGAGCTCGGGGTGGAAGTCCGTCCACCGCTTCGAGTGCGCGTCGATGGCTTCTTCCTCGACGAGCTGCGTGTAGTAGAAGTTGTCGTAGATGATCTTCTGCATGGCGTGCACGATCTTCGTGCGCTTCGCCGTGTCGACCGTCTTGCCTTGCAGCTCGTAGAGCTTGTCGTACTGCGGGTTGTTCACGCCGGTATCGCTCCACGAGCACCATTGATCGCGGGTGACGACGGAGAGCATGAAGTCGGGGTCGATGAAGCCGACCCAGTCCCACATGGCGATGTCGAAGCCCGTGTACTGCTTGCTCGCGGGGCCCGAGCAGTCACCGGTCTCGAGCGCGTAGGAGGCGGTCGTGTCTCCACCCACCTTCTGCGTCACCTTCACCCCGAGTTTCGCAAAGCCGGTCTTGACGATCCCGAACTCACGGTCGACGTTGAAGTCGGTCGACGTCGGGGTGATGATCTCGTACTGCATCGGGTGTGCCGGCTGGGCGTACGTACCCGTCGTGGCCGGGACGACGCGGAGGCCGTCGGCGCCGCGCTTGTATCCGAGCGCATCGAGCGCCTTGTTGGCGGCTGCGCAGTTGTACTTGAGCGGGCCGAGATTCGGGTTCTCCAGCGCGCCGGTGATGTGGCCGACCAGGCTCTCGACCTTGACCGCGTAGCCCGCGAAGACGACATCGATGATCTGGTCACGGTTGACGCACATCGACAGCGCCTTCTTGACCGCCGGTTTCAGCAGCTCGCGGTTCTTCGGCTTGACCGGGTTGGAGTTCCAGGTGATGTTGGTCGTCTCGGCGCTCGGAATCGTTGTCACGACGATGTTCTGGCTCTTCTTGACGGCGTTGACCGCCTTGAACGGAACCTGGTCGGCCCAGTCGAGGTTGTTCGCCTTCAGGTCGGCGATCACCGCGTCGGCGTTCGTGTAATACGTCAGCGCAACGCCCGCTGCCTGGGACGGCGGACCGTAGAAATTCGGGTCCGGCTTGAACCCTGTCGTGCCCTTCTTCTCGTACTGGGCGAGCGTGTACGCCCCACCGGTGACCATCGGGAGATGAAGCTCCGGGTGGTAGGTCTTCAACCCTTTGCCGCCTGCGCCGGCGAGCTTTTGCCAGACGTGCTGCGGAAGAATGAACACTTGCTCGAGCTGGGCGAGCACGTTGCCGACGGGCGACTCGTAGTGGATCACGAGCGTGGTCGGGTTGACCGCCTGCGCGTTCTTCACGTGCGCCAGAGCCGCGGCGGCCTGCGCGGTCGCGCTCTTCGCGTACTTGACGGTCGTGTTGATCGTCCAGGCTGCGTCGGACGCGGTCATGGGCTCGCCGTCCGACCACTTCGTGTTGGGCCTGAGGCGGAAGGTCCAATCCTTGCCGCCGGCCGAGGTCTTCCACGAGGAGGCCCAGTCGCCCTCGAACTTCATCCCCTTGCCGTACTGGACGAGCTGAGGGTAGATCATCATCATCGCGTTGTAGGCCTGCGCCTCGATGTAGTTGTACGGGTTGAGCGAGTCGATGTAGTTGATCGTCCCGATCCGCAACACGTCGCTCGACGAGCCGGCCGCCGTGCCCGCCGAAACGCTCTGCCCGGCGAACGACGCGCTGGACCCGGACGCCACAGTGAGCATCACTGTGACCAGCGCGGCCCCGACGAACATGCGTGCTCTCATGCCGTGCCCTCCTGTCTCGGTGGTCCGGTCATCATGCGCTGTCGAGTGATGACGCTCTTTCACCATCGCTTGTTTGTCGAAGAGTGCGAGTGCACTATCTCGCACCGCCGAAAACGAAGCAGCATCACACCAGATACCAGTCGAGGAAGCGCTCCAGCCGGCGGTAGAAATCGATCTGCGGCCCGGCGCGCAGGAAGCCGTGCGCCTCGGTCGGGTAGGTCACGTACTCGAACGTCTTGCCCAGGCGGCGCAGCCCGGCAACCAGCTCGGTCGACTGCTCGAACGGCACTCGGCGGTCGAGCTGGCCGTGTGCCACGAGAAGCGGCACCTGCACGTGCTCGAGCCGGTGCACGGGCGAGGCGGCGAGATACTCGGCGTGATGATCATGCGGATGCCCCATGATCCGCATCTGCATCTGCACGCCGGCGCGGTCACCCTGAGCCCAGGTCGAAAGCGCGTCGCAGTCTCCGTACTTGCACACCGCGCAGCGATAGCGGTGCTCGGGATCGTCGGTCACCGAGAGGAGCGCCAGATACGACCCGTAACTGGCGCCGAAGATGCCGAGGCGCTCGCCGTCCACCCAATCGATGGTGCGCAGGAAGTCAGCCGCTGCGAGGCAGTCCTTCGTATCGTCGACGCCCCACGAGCCGTGGTTCAACCGCTCGAAGTCGCTGCCGTGCCCCGTCGACCCCCGGTAGTTCAAGGTGAGCCAGCCGTAGCCCTTGTCGACGAAGTACTGCACGTGACCGTCCCAGTCACCGCCCGAACAGTCAGCAGGCCCGCCGTGCGGGTTGACGACGACCGGCGCCCGATGCTCCGCCGACGCCCCGGCCGGACGGTGGAGGAACGCCTGGATCTCGCGACCGTCGAAGGTCCCGTACGTCAACTCCTCGGCAAGCACGTACGGCGCCACACGGACCGCCAGCGGCGCCGGCCGGTGCAGCGGCTGCGGCTCTGCACCGGGTACGACGACACGCAGCTCGGGCGGCGTGGCTGGGTCGTCGTAGGTGGCGACGACGGCTCCCGTGGCCGTCCAGTGCGGCGCCCCCCAGATCCCGCCGCGGGCAAGCTCGGTCACGGTGCCGCTCGTCGCGTCGACGCTGACGAGATCCCATCGGCCTCCGCGACCTCGAGTGCAGACGAGCGACCCGCCGTCGGGATGCCACCGCGCCTCGGAGAAATCCGCCTCGCCGGCCGTGAGCTGTCGCACGCCGGACCCGTCGGCAGCAGCAAGATAGAGCTCGAACCATCCGGTCAGCTCGGATGCGGCGGCGAGCGTGGTGCCGTCGGGTGACCAGGCGAGCGCATGGTCACGGATCCACGGCGCTCCCGTGACGGCGCGTACGGCTCCCGACGCGACGTCGACGACCCTGATCTCGTAGCGGCTGTAGTCCGAGTGCGGGACGAAGACGTACGCCACCATCGAGCCGTCGGGCGAGACGATCGCCTCCTGCTCATCGCCGTGGAGGTCGAGGTCGCCGTGGACGCGGCACAGCCGCTGCGGCCAGGCTTCGCCGACGGAGACGACGGCAAGCCGATCACAGCGGTCGCGCTCCACCGAGACGACGAGGCGATCGTCACCGAGCCACGCCGGGCTCCCCGCCTCGACGACCTTGCGGGCCGGCCCGCCGGAGAGGGGGACGAGCCAGATCCAGCCTTCGGCGCCGTACGCGACGGAGGCTCCGTCGGGCGACACGACGGGCTGTGTGTCCTCCCAGTAGGGTTGCGGATCGCGTCCGGTCGTGAGGCGCTCGAGCGCCCCGCCCTCGAGATCGATCGTCCAGAGGTCGGACGTGTCGCGATCCTGGATGAAGACAGCCGTTCGCCCGTCAGGTGCGATCGTGAGCGACCGCGGTCGCTCGGTGGCAGCGATCGCCTCGAGTCGCCAGTGGGGCGGCGGGGGCACATCCACGCGCTCCGGACGTGGAATGCCGCCGCTGTCCTCGATCCCGATCCAGACGCGCAACGGTTCAGGCACCCGATGCCTCCAGCCCCTCCTCGATTCCGGTCAACGCCGCGACCACGAGCCCACCGATCGCGGCAAGATCGTACCCGCCCTCCTGCACGACGACCGTGGGCAGGGCCTGAGCGCCGAGCACTCTGCCGGCCGCGCGATAGCCAGCCTCCGTCACCTGCAGTGGGCTCTCGGGGTCGCTGCCCGCTGCATCGACGCCGAGTGCGACGACGAGCGCCTCGATGCCGTGGCTCCGCGCGGCCTGGCCGATCTCGGCGACAGCGCGCAGCCAGTCGGCGTCGCCGGCTCCGGGCGGGAGCGGCACGTTGAGGTTCGCCCCCTCCCCCGCTCCCGCACCGCGCTCTGCAGCGGTGCCGAGAAAGTGGGGAAACCAGCCCGTGGCGGGGTCGACGTGCACGGAGCCGGTGAACACATCGCTGCGATCCCAGAAGATCTCCTGAGCCCCGTTGCCGTGGTGCGCATCGACGTCGAGAATGGCCACGCGGTCGGCGCCGAGCTCGAGGAGCCGGTGCGCAGCCAGCGCGGCGTTGTTGAGGTAGCACGAGCCCCCGTAGACCGAGCGAGTGGCGTGATGTCCAGGCGGGCGGCACAGCCCGTATGCCCAGGGAGCGCCGTTCGCGACGAGATCGGCCGCCGTGAGCGCGACGTCGGCTGCTGCGCGTGCCGCCTCCCACGTGCCGGGACCGATCAGCGTCATCGTGTCGAAGCAGTAGGCGCCGGTTCGCGCCCACGTGGCTGCCGGCTCCAGCGGCGCGAGCCCACGTAGGAGGCCGGGGAGTGGGAACACATACGGCACGACGCGGTCCTGTCCCGGATCCTCGGGCAGACCTGCCGCCTCCCAAGCGGCCCAGGCGCCGGCGAGAAAGCCGAGCAGGTCGGGGTCGTGGATCGCCTCGAGCGACCGCTCGTCGTGCTCGTCGGCCGCCACCAGACGGGCGCCTGCAGCAAGCACGGCCTCACGGATGCACTCGGCACGAGAGGGCAGCTCGGTTCCAGGTGTCCGCACCCCGACCCAGATCTCTCCGCCGGGCTCGTGCAGCAGGCAGTCGTCGCTCCACACGAGTGGGACCCCGAGGCTCACGGCGCGAGAGTACAACGGTAGGGTCACGCCGATGAGCGGCACGCGCCTGCGCGACCATGGCCTTCGCATCGGGCACTACGAGCCGGGTTCCGCGAACGCCGTCACCGACGTGCCCGGCGTCGCCGTCGGCCACGTCACCGTCCTGCGCGACGAGTCGGAGCCACCGGCAGGACGCGGCGTCGCGCGAACCGGCGTGACGGCGCTCGTGCCCGGAGCCCCGAGCACGCACGCTCCTGTCCGTGCAGGCGTTGCCGTGCTCAACGGGGCGGGCGAGCTGACGGGCTCGCTCCAGGTATCCGAGTGGGGCGTGATCGAGACTCCCGTCTACCTCACCTCGACGATGGCAGTCGGGCGTGTGTTCGACGGCGCGGTCGGCGTCGCCTGTGCGGCGGATCCCGCAGTGGGCGTCGAGAACGTGATCATCCCCATCGTCGGCGAATGCGACGACAGCTGGCTCAACGACGCGCGCACCGTGCAGGTCGACGCAGCCGACGCCGCGCGTGCCGTGGAGTCGGCGTCTGCCGGACCCGTCGCCGAGGGGTGCGTGGGCGCCGGCGCGGGAATGATCGCTTTCGGCTGGAAGGGGGGCATCGGCACCGCAAGCCGCATCGTCCCCGAGGCGGACGCGGTCGTCGGCGTGCTCGTGCTGGCCAACTTCGGGGCGCAGCGGGATCTCCGCATCGACGGCGTACCGATCCTTCCCACCGTCGGCGACGGCGTCGACCCGCGCCCACCAGGAGGCAGCTGCATCGCCGTCGTCGCAACAGATGCGCCGCTCGGTGCCGCCGCGCTGTCCCGTCTGGCGCGACGCTGCGGCCTTGGGCTCGCCCGCACCGGTTCGGTCGCCCATCACGGAAGCGGGGAGATCTTTCTCGCCCTGTCCACGGCGGTCGTGGAGGCTGCGCCGGCACAGGGTATCCCGGAGCAGGCCGCGCTCGACGGTTTGTTCGCAGCCGTGGTCGAGGCAACGGAGGAGGCCGTGGTGAATGCGCTCTGGGCGGCGATCGACACGACGGGCCGAGAGAATCGTGTCGTCCGGGCCCTGCCGCACGAGCCAGTGCTGACGCTCTTGCGAGAGCGCGGGCGACTCGGATAGGACGCTGCGCTACAGCCTGCCCGAGCGCGCGATCCCCCAGATCAACCAGAGCGCGAACGCGCCGGACAGGGTGAAGCCGACGAACGAGAGCACATGCAGGCCGAGGACGTGCGGGCCGGTCTTCGCGAGCACGCCGACGATGGAGGACCCGACGAGCCCGCCGAGCACGATCAGCGCAACGGCGAGCCGGTTGACGGCGTGGTCGATGTGGTACGCGAGGTCGTCGAGACCGGGGTTGCGCACCTGCAGCTCGAGCCGTCCCTGCCGGGTCTGCTCCAGCACGTCCCGCGCCTGATAGGGGAGCTCGCGGGCGATCCCGGCCAGCTCGCGCACCTCGTGCTGGGCGCGGAGCGACATGCGGCGCGGCGAGAAGCGCTCGGCCAGCAGCCCTCGCGCGTACGGCTTCGCGACCTCGAACACGTTGAACGCCGGATACAGCTCCACGCCCACGGCGCCGAGCGTCGCGATCGTCTTGTCGAGCGTCACGAACCGGCTGGGCAAGCGCAGCTTCAGCGAGTAGATGAGATCGAGGCCCTCGCGGATCACCTCGATCGGATCGATGTCCGACAGGCTCGAGCCGTAGTAGCGGTAGTACAGCTCCTCGATCGCCGCGCGCAGCTCGTCCTCACGCTCTTTCGGGTAGCGGAGCCCGAGCTCGGACAGCCGGCGCGGCAGCGCATCGACGTTCTCGGTGGCGGCGTCGATGAAGAGGCGCGTCAGCCGGGTCATGTCCTCGTCGGTGAGGCGCCCCGCCAGCCCGAAGTCGACGAGACCGATGCGGCCGTCGTCGAGCAGCAGGATGTTCGCCGGGTGCGGATCGCCGTGGAAGAAGCCGTGGCGGAAGATCATCGTCATCCAGGCGTCCGTCATCCGGTACGCAAGCTCACGACGCTCTTCGAGAGACCGCGTCTCGAGATCGAGATCCGCGAACTGCGTGCCCTCGAGGTACTCGAGCGTGAGCACGCGCGACCCCGAGTAGCGCCAGACCACCTTCGGCACCACGACCTGGTCCGAATCGCCGAAGTTGCGGCGGAACGTCTCGGCATTCCGGGCTTCGTGGTTGTAGTCGAGCTCCTGGCGCATCGCCCGTGCGAACTCGTCGACGAGCGCCTCGGCGTCGATGAAGTCGAGCGCCCGCACGCGCTCGCGGACGACGCGCGCCGCGGATCGCATCAGCTGCAGGTCCGACTCGACCTGCCGGGGAGCCTCCGGCCGCTGCACCTTGACGACGACCTCTTCGCCGGTCGGCAGGGTGGCGCGGTGCACCTGCCCGATCGACGCCGCGGCGATCGGCCGTTCCTCGAACGTGAGGAACGCCTGCTCGATCGTGAGGTCGAGCTCGCCCTGGATCACACGGCGCACCTGGTCGAAGGGGAACGGAGTGACGTCGTCCTGCAGGCCGCGCAACTCGGCGACGATGTCCGGCGGGATCACATCGGGCCTCGTCGAGAGCAACTGGCCGAACTTGACGAACGTCGGCCCGAGCTCGTCCAGCATCTCGCGCAGCCGCCGCCCGCGGTCGGCAAGCTGCGTGTTGTCATTCCCCCGGCGCCTGTCGATGAGGTAGCCGAAGCCGTGCCGCGTGGCGACGCGGCCGATCTCCGAGAGCCGGCCGATCCGGCGCTGCGGGCGCACGGTGCTCACCGGTTCAGTGTGGCAGGAATGTGGCGCCGTCGCGGCGAGGCCGCGGTCAGGCGGCAGGCGGCGCGTCGGGCCGCTCGAGCAGACGCATGCGATGCTCGAGCTGCGCGATGCGAAGCGTGAGATCGTCCACTTCCTCGCGGCGGACGAGCCCCACACGCTGCAGTGCCCGGTCCCCCACCTCGGAGCGCAGGTTGCCGACACGATCGATGTCGTGACGCCAACTCGAGATAGTGTCGCGAACAGCCTTGCGCATCTCGGCGCGGTTCACGCCGACACGCTTCGCGATCTCGTCTGCGAGCTCGTCCACCGCCTCCGCGCCGACCGAGACCCAGCCGATCCCGGCGAGCAGCAGCTGCTCCAGCGAGCGTGGCGCGGTGCCCGCACCGTTTTCCTCGTGCATGTGTTCCTCCATCACGGAAGCAGTAGCAGACGCGAGGGGGTTCCCGGCGGGCGTGTGATGGCAGACGCCTATCTGTTGCGGCCGTGGCCGCGGTTCGTGCGCCGCTGGCGGCGCCGTTCCTGTCCAGCCGACGGAACGGAGGGTGCCGGTGCCGGTGCGGGGACGGGCGCGACAGCGGGCGCTGCCAGCGGCGGCGCCGAGACGTCCTCGACGTGGGCGCCTCCGACGGATTCGACCCCCGTCACGTCCTCGTGCTTGCGCCGCGCGTACTCCGGCTCCCGCTCCTTGATCAACGAGAGCAGCGGCGCGGCAACGAAGATCGACGAGTAGGCGCCGGAGGCGATGCCGATCAACAATGCAAAGGCGAAGTCCTTGAGCGTGTCGCCGCCGAAGATCATCAGCGAGAGGATCGGCAGCAACGTGATGAACGTGGTCGCAAGTGACCGCGGGATCGTCTCCCAGAGCGAGATGTTGACGATCTGCCGGTATGAGCCGCGCTTCATCAACGGCACGTTCTCGCGGATGCGGTCGAAGATGATGATCGTGTCGTAGATCGAGTAGCCGAGCACGGTCAGCACCGCAGCGACCGTCGAGGTCGTCACCTCCCGTCCGACGAGCGCGTACACGCCCACCGTGATGATGACGTCGTGAGCCAGGGCCACGATCACGGGGGCCGCGAACTGCCACTGGAAGCGCAGCGAGATGTAGCCGACGATGAGCAGCAGTGACACGAGGATCGCGAGGATCGCGCTCCTCGCGATCTGGCGGCCGAAGCTCGAGGAGACGTTCTTGGCGCCGAACGCCTGCGCGTCGACGGCGGCGACGAGGCTCGACTGCAGCTTCGCCGCCTCGCCGGTCGTCAGCGTCTCGGTGCGAATCTGGAAGCTCTGGTAGTTGCCGTTCGTCGAGGCGCCGCGACCCTGGATGACGGCGTTGGCATGACCGACCTTGGCCGTCTGTGCGCGCACGATGTCGAGCGAGACCGGCGTCGGCGTCTTGAACGAGAGCTGTGTGCCGCCTTTGAAGTCGATGCCAAGGTTGAGGCCCTGGATCGCGATCGCGAGCACCGAGACGGCGACGACGGTCCCCGAGATCGCAAACCACAGCGTGCGGCGGCCGATGAAGTCGAGCTTCAGCCAGCCGGGAATGCCGCGGCCGGCGGCGCCCACGAAGCGCGGGTTCTCGAACCACTTGAAGCCGGCGAGCAAGGACAGCAGAGCCCGGGTCGCGAGCACCGCGGTGAGCATCGAGATCGCGGTACCGATCAGGAGCATCAGCGCGAAGCCACGCACCGACGCGGTGGCGACCCCGAACAGCACGAGTGCCGTGATCGCGGTGACGACATTCGCATCGACGATCGTGGCGAAGCCTTTGGTGTAGCCCGTCTGGATCGCCGCGCGCACGCTGCGGCCTGCGCGCGATTCCTCCTTGATGCGCTCGAAGATGACGACGTTCGCGTCGGCGGCCACCCCCAGTGTCAGCACGAGCCCCGCGAAGCCGGGCAGCGTCAAGGTGACGTTGAAGAGGAGGATCGCGGCGTACAGGAATGCGGCGTAGATGCCGAGGCCGAGCACGGCGACGAGACCGAGGAAGCGATAAAAGACGAGCAGGAACAGCGCGACCAAGAGCAGGCCGACGACGGCCGCCTTCTTCGCCTCGTTGAGCGAGTCCTTACCCAGCGTGGCGGAGATCGCCGTCTGGTCGAGCGTGACGAACTTGACCGGCAGGGCTCCGGTCTGCAACACGAGCGCGAGATCCTTCGCCTCGCCGACCGTGAAGCTGCCGCTGATCTGGGCTCCGTTGGAGCCCGAGATGCCGCCCGGGTACTGCTGCCAGTCGATCGACGGCCACGACCTGATCTCGCGGTCGAGCACGATCGCGAAGTGCTGCAGCGACTGCTCTGGGGCCAGCCCCTGTGACTGGTAGAGCGTGTTGTAGAGCAGCTTTCCGCGTTGCGCCTCGCGCCGCGTGATCTCGGCGAACTTCTTCTCGCCCGCGCCCGTGAACTGCATCGTCACGATCGGCTGGTTCGATTGCGGGTCGAAGTCCTGCCGGGTACCGCTCAGCTTGAGGTCGGCGCCCGTCATCTCCGGCACCTTCGGCGGGTCGTAGTTCAGCAGGTACCACAGCCGCGTGGGCGACGTCCCTGCGCCCGGGCAGATGTCGTTCGGGGCACACGAGACGACGACGGTGCCCGGGGGTACGGCGAACAGCTTGAACCCTTTCGGCACCTTGCCGCCGTACTTGCGCAGCGCCACCGCCTTGGTCGTGACCGGGCCCGCGGCGAGCTTTTTCTTCGCGTCGAAGAGCCAGTACTGCTCCGGCGTTCCCTTTGCCGCAAGCGCCTGCTGACCTGCGAGCAGCGCGTACACCGAGTCCTTCGGGACTGGGGAGCGGCTGGCATCTATCGAGGGCGGTGCAAGATTCGCCTCGAGGTCGAAGAGCTCGAGCTGCGCCGTCTTGCCGATGATCTTCGCCGCGGCAGCGGGATCCTTGACGCCGGGCAGCTGAATCGCGATCTGATCGGAGCCCTGCTTGCGAATCTCGGGCTCGGAGACGCCGAGCCGGTCGACGCGGTCGCGCATGATCGTGACCGAGCGGTCGAGGTCGGCCTTCGTGAGCGGCCGGTCCTTCGGCGGCACGGCTTGCAGCGTCACCTCGAGCCCGCCCTGGAGATCCAGGCCGAGTGTCGTCTTCTTGTGAATCGGCGAGCTCGGAATCGCCAGTAGAGCGACGCCGACGAGGGCGAGGGCGACGAGTGCGACGACGATTGTGGCTGCGCGACGAGTCATGTGCGCCCGAAAGGTAGCGGCGCGACGCCTACGTCCGCTCGGAGGCGGGCGCTGTGTCCGGGTCGGTGGCGTCGTCGAGGTCCGCCGCGCCGTCAGCGTCCCCGTCCTCTCCGTCCTCGGCGTCCTCGTCAGCGGCGTCGTCGTCCTCGGTGTCCGGCTTTACGACCGTGGCCACGGCTCTCCGGGCCACACGCACGTGGATGCCTTCGGCGATCTCAACGATCAGGTCTTCGCCGTCCTCTTCGTCCTCGATCTCCTGGACGATGCCGTAGATGCCACCGACCGTGAGGATCTCGTCGCCGGGCTCGACCGAGGACAGCAGTTCCCGCTGCTTCTGCTGCTTGGCACGTTGGGGCCGGATCATGACGATCCAGAGCACTGCGAACAGCGCGACGAGAATGATCAACGAGCCTGACATGGATCCTCCTGGGGGCCGGCGGCAAGCCGCGCGAGCGCCTCGGCCCGGTAGGCCGCAAACGCTCCGCGTCGGATCGCCGTCCGCGCGCCCGCGGTCAGTCGGTGGACGAAGGACAGATTATGCAGTGAGAGCAGGCGCAATCCGAGGATCTCGTCCTGGTTGACGAGGTGCCGGAGATACGCGCGCGAGAAACGCTCGCACGCAGGGCAGGGGCAGTCGGCCTCGAGCGGCCGTGGATCGCGGCTGAAGCGCGCGTTGTGGAGATTGATCCGGCCGGTCGCGGTCAGCGCCGAGCCGGTGCGCGCAGTCCGGGTCGGCAACACGCAGTCGAACATGTCGATGCCTGCGGCGATGACGCCGAGGATTCCCTCGGTGTCGCCGAGCCCCATGAAGTAGCGCGGCTTGCCGGAAGGCAGGAGCGGAGCGGCCCAGCCGACCGTATCCAGCATCTCCTCGCGGCTTTCGCCCACCGCCAGGCCTCCGAGTGCGTTGCCGTCGAAGCCGAGCGCGACGATCTCGTCGATCGAGCGGCGCCGCAGCTCGGCGTCGGTGCCGCCCTGGGCGATGCCGAAGCGCAGCTGGCCCGGCGCACGGGGGGCGCCGATCTGCCGCTCCGCCCACACGCTAGTGCGCTGGACGGCCTGCTCGAGCACGTGCCGTGGCGACTCCGCCGGTGCGCAGATGTCGAGGCACATGGCGATGTCGGAGCCGAGACGCCGCTGGATCTCGGCAACCCCTTCCGGCGTGAACCGCTCCGCCGTCCCGTCGTACACCGAGCGGAACGTGACGCCGTCGTCGTCGAGCTCGAGCACGGTGTCACTGAGGGAGAAGACCTGGAAACCGCCCGAGTCGGTGAGGATCGGTCCGTCCCACCCCGCAAACCGGTGCAGGCCGCCGAGCTCCTCGATCACGTCCTCGCCCGGACGGAAGTGCAGATGGTAGGTGTTGGCAAGGATCACCTGGGCACCGAGGGCCTTCACCTCGCCGGGGTGGAGCGCCTTGACCGTCGCCTTCGTTCCCACCGGCATGAAGACGGGAGTCTCGATATCCCCGTGCCCTGTGTGGAGGACGCCGGCGCGCGCGCTGCCGTCGGTCGCCTCGAGCGTGAAGCACTCACTCACAGGATCAGCATCGCGTCACCGAACGAGTAGAAACGGTACCGCTCTTCGATCGCGATGCGGTACAGGTCGCGCACGGCGTCGACGCCGGCGAACGCCATCACGAGGGCGAGCAGGGTCGAGCGCGGCAGATGGAAATTGGTGAGCAGTGCGTTCACACGCAAGAACGTGAAGCCCGGAAGGACGAACAGGCTCGTGCGGCCGTGCAGATCCCCGTCGCGGGCGATCGTCTCGAGCACGCGGACGGTCGTCGTGCCGACCGCCAGCACCCGCTCGGCCGTGCGAATCCGTTCCCACGCGCCAGGCTCGACGTGGTAGCGCTCTCCGTGGAGCTCGTGCGACTCGAGTTGCTCGACCGCGAGCGGGCGGAAGGTGTCGAGCCCGACGTGGAGCGTGACACGCTCGACGTCGAGCCGCGCGAGCAGTTCCGGGGTGAAATGGAGTCCCGCCGTCGGCGCAGCAGCGGAGCCGGCCTCGTCGGCGTAGACCGTCTGGTAGCGGCCCGGATCGTCGAGGGGAACGGTGATATAGGGAGGCAGCGGCGGCTCGCCCTCCGGCTCGCCCTCGAGCCTGATGCGCCAGCGGCCGTCACCGAGGGGCTCGAGCAGCTCGACGGGCCCCAGCCGCTCTCCGGGGCGGAGCCGGCGCGAGGGGCGCGCGAGCGCCTCCCACAAGGAACCCTCGAGCCGTTCGACGAGCAGGATCTCGACCGCGCCGCCGGTCTCCCGCCGCAGATGCAGGCGGGCCGGTATCACCCGCGTGTCGTTGACGACGACGAGCTCGTCCCGAAGCTCGTCCGGCAGGTCGGCGACGGTGCGGTGGCGGATCGTCCCCGTGTCGCGCTCGAAGACGAGCATCCGTGCGGCGTCACGGCGCTGAGCAGGATGCTGCGCGATCAGCTCCCGCGGCAGGTCGTAATCGAGCTCGGCAGATCTCATCCGACGGCCAGAGTAGCCTTGCCGCCATGGATGAACAGGCGCTGGAGATGGCAATGCGGCGGATCGCGCTCGCACGCGAGGGTCGCGATGAGGAATCACGTTTCGAAGCGGCGCTGCGCCGGTCGCGCGAAGAGGTCGAGGCGCTCAGCGCTGCGTCCACCGAGCTCGCCGCCGCGCTGCCCGGGCGCGTCGGTGACGCGGTGCAGGATGGGCTCCGCCGCGAGGTGCTCCCGGTGGCGCGAAACCTGGGCGAGATCCGCGGGCTGCTCAACAACGCGATCGGTCGCCTCGAACGGCTCGAGCAGGACCTGATCGCCGAGCGGACCGCCCGGCTCGACGACCTGTCGCTGCTCGTCGATCTCGTTTCGTCCGGCTGGCGAGGCGTGGACGCCCGTCTGCAGCGGATCGAGTCGGGCGGCGGTGAGGTCGTGCAGTTTCGCGGCGAGCAGGTCGCAGCAGCGTCCTGAACGCGCCGGGGCGGAGGGACGAGCCGCGTAGCGGTGCAGGCACGCCCCGAATCTCGATCAGCCGAGCACGAGGATCGTTCCGCAGAGCGCGGCCCACGCCGCGACCGTGACGAGGATCGGCACGTCGCCGAGCAGCACGTTCTCCGGCTCCTCCCCGGCCGCGCGCCGGTGCACGAGCAACAGATAGCGGAAGATCCCGAACACGACGAACGGGATCGTGACCATCAGCGCGCGCGAGTGGTGTGCCGTGATCGTGTAGAGGGAGTAGGAGACGATGGTCGCGGCAGCGACGGCCGCGATCAGCTGATCGACGAGCTCGAGCGAATAGCCGTCGAGGACGGGTCGCCCCGGCGCTTGCTGCGCGTCCACGAGCACGAGCTCCGCACGGCGCTTGCCGAGCGCGAGGAACAGTGCCAGCAGGCCGCTGCAGAGCAGCAGCCATGGTGAGATCCGAACGTCCACGGCGATCGCTCCGGCGGCCGCCCGAAGGACGAACAGGCCCGCGATCGTCAGCACGTCGACGAGCAGGACGTGCTTGAGACGTAGCGTGTAGCCCGCCTGCAGGGCACAAAACGCGGCCAGGCAGGCGAACGACGCCGGGCCCAGCGCAGCCGTCACGCCCGCGGCGCCGACGGCGAGTAGCGCCGCCAGCGACAGCGCGGCGCGTGCGGTCAGCTCGCCACGGGCAACTGGCCGGCGGCGCTTGACGGGGTGCGCTCGGTCGCGGTCCGCATCGCGAACGTCGTTGACGAGATAGGCCGCGCTCGAGGCGGCGCAATAGGCGGCGAACGCGGCGAGCGCCTCCAGCCAGCGACCGGCATCCCCGATCTTGGCCGCAAACAGGATGCCGGCGAACAAGAGAAGGTTCTTTGCCCACTGCCTCGGCCGCAGGGCCACGAGCGCGGCGCGGGTACGGCTGCGCCGGACGTGCAGCGGCACCACGTCGGCAACCCGCGCATGCTCACTCATCTGGTTCCCCCCGTGCGTCGAGGAACGCGGCCAGGCGCTGGCGTTGACGCACGACGACTCATTGCGCGGGATCGTACGCGCGCGCGCTCAGGCCGGCCGAGACGGCAGCACGAGGCGAAAGCGGCTGCCCTCGCCCACGCGCGACTCGAGCTCGATCCTGCCACCGAGCGCCACGGCGAGCTCACGAGCGATGGGAAGACCCAGGCCGGTGCCATGGTTGTCGCGCGAGATGAACGGCACGAAGATCCGCTCGAGCTCGTCCTGGCCGATCCCGGGTCCGGTGTCGGTGACGTCGACGTTGACGATCCCGTTCACGGTCGTCGACGCCAGCTCGATCGTGCCGCCGTCGGGTGTCCAGCGAAAGGCGTTCGCGAGCAGATTGCTGATCACCTGCAGGACGCGGTCTCCGTCGGTGACGATCGTCGGCGCCTCCGTCTCACCCGAGAGCCGGTAGTCGATCTCGCGCCCGCGAGCCTCCTCGCCGAAGCTCGCGTAGGCCTGCTCGACAAGCCGCCCCATATCCACTTCCTGGGTGTGGACCGTGAACCGGTGCGCATTGAGCTTGGCCAGGTCCAGCACGTCGCCGACCAGGCGCTCCAGGCGCGTGGTCTCCGCGGCAACGACGTCGAGCGACTGGCGCTCGAGCTCCGGATCGTCGATGAGACCGTCGCGCAAGGCGTCGACGTGCCCCTTGATCGCCGTCAGCGGCGTGCGGAGCTCGTGCGAGACCGACATCAGGAACTGCCGCTCCCGCTCCTCGGTCGCCGCGAGGCGTGCTGCCATGTCGTTGAATCGCCCCGAGAGGTGGCTGATCTCGTCCCCGCCCCGGCGCAGAGGCACCCGGACGGCGTAGTTGCCGGCCGCGATCTCGTCGGCCGCATCGGAGAGCGCGAGGACCGGACCCGTGATCTTGCGCGAGAGCCACCAGCCGAGAGCGAAAGCGAGGAGCGCGCCCACTGCAAATGCGGCGGCGAGGCGCCCCACGAGCGGCAGCCACTGATCGCGCAGCTCGGTGCGTGGCTTGGCGACGATGATGGCGCCGAGCGGATCGCTGTCGGGCTCGAGGCGCACCGGTGCCGACGCGGCGAGATAGGCCCGGCCGCGGCCCGGCGGTGTGAACTCGAACGTCTGCGGTCCTTTGAGCGACGTCACCTTCGCCGGCATCAGGGCTTCCGGCAACCGCTGCAACCCCGAGTCCTGCCCTGGAAAGAGCGACGCGCCGAAGTAGAAGATGCGGTCGCCGGTTGCGAGCTCGAGCTTGGACGCCGCGAAATCGATCGAGCCCGAGCCCTCGTCGGCGGCACGCAAGGCAGCGTCCGCGTACAGCTGCGAGATGCCTGACGCCTCGCGGCGAAGCTCGTCGATCGACTGGCTCCGCGTGTACGTCTGAAACAGCCGCAGAGCGATGACGGCGGCAACGAGACCCGCCAGCACGATGCCGAGGAGAAACAAGGCCGGCAGGCGGAAGCGCAGCGACCCGAGCACACTCCAAGTGTAGGGACGAGGTCGGGCTGTGCTCCTTACGCAAGAAGTGATGCGCGCGCGGTTCTCCCAGATGGGCTCGCGGGCGAGCCTCTTTAGGGATTTTCGCGCGATCAGGATCCCCGCTCGGGGATCCTGATCTTGCGCAAAAAGTGCTGCGCAAACACGTGCTGAGTGCTGGCTCAGGCGGCCGAAGCGGGGGTGCGGTCCTGCGCGACCTTGTAGCCGACGCCCCACACGGTGACGATCGGCGAGGCGTCGCCGAGCTTGCGACGGATCTGACGCACGTGGACGTCGACGGTGCGCGTGTCGCCGGCGAAGGTGTAGCCCCAGACGCGCTCGAGCAGCTGATCCCGCGTGAGCACGAGCCCTCGGTGGTCGAGGAGCTCCCACAGCAGGTCGAATTCCTTCGGTGCCAGCTGGATCTCCTCGTCTCCGACGAGCACCTCCCGCCGTCCCGCGTTGATGACGAGCTCGCCGTGGCGCAGCTCGTCTCCTTCCTCGCGACGGCGATCGGGAGAGGAGCGCCGCAGAACGCTCTTGACCCGGGCGACGAGCTCGCGTGGATTGAACGGCTTCGTCAGGTAGTCGTCGGCACCGACCTCGAGACCGATGATCTTGTCCACGTCCTCGTCACGAGCGGTCAGCATCAGGATCGGCACGTCGGAGCTCTTGCGCACGCGGCGGCAGATCTCGATGCCGTCCATGTCGGGCAGATTGAGGTCGAGGATGATCAGCGCCGGAGACTCCGCCGCGAGTGCGTTCAACGCTGCGCTCCCGGTCGTGGCTGCCTTGACGCCGTACCCGGCGTTCTTGAGATAGAGCGCCACGAAGGAGGCGATCGAGGTCTCGTCCTCGACGACGAGGATCGTCTGGGGCTGGCTCATGGACGAATCTTGACTCATGGGGCCGACGGTGCGGCGTCGGGCGCGCCAAACGAGAGCCGCAGGGGCTCGTCGGGGATCTGCTGCGGCTCGTTGTCGCCGACGGCGTAGCTGCCGGCATCGCCGACCGGATCGGGCTCGCCGTCGACCGTGCACTCGCCGCTGCCCCGGGCGGAGATCGAGATCCCCTCGCCGTGCGCCACGAGCCGGTAGCGCCCCCCCGCCACGCGGAAGTTGATCGCCGTCTTGCGCCCACGAATCCAGGTCACCTTGCCGCGCGGCACGCCGTTGACGTACGGGCTCCACTGGTCGCTCGGCGTCAGATCGATGATCTCGAGCGAGCCCTTCTCGATGCGGCCGACGAGAACCCGCTTGCCCTCGATCGCGATCGTGCCGCGGCCGTTTTCGATCAGGAGCGAGCTGCTCTTGGCGCTGGCGACTGCGCTGGTCGCGCACAGTCCGAAGACGAGCAGAGTGAGAGCCGCGAGGCGCATTACGAACTGCAGTATCGGCTCACCGCATGTGCCGGCAGTGAGACCCGGGTAAGGAATGTGTTAGCGCGGCGCCTGGCCGTGCCCGGCTTTCCACCACCGAACCGTGGAGAATCCAGCGCGTGGACGACCTCGTCGACTTCGCCCGCGTCATCGCCGTCGCGTCGGGCGCGCTCTCGATCGCCATCCTCGTTCGCGTGCTCGCGGGCCGGATCGGCCTGCCGACGGCTGCCTTGCTGCTGGTCGTGGCGGCGGTCGCATCGGATCTTTCCGATCGTCTCGCCACCCTGCTGTCCTTCGAGGACGTTCAGCGCATCGCCACGCTCGCCCTCGTCGCGATCCTGTTCGACGGCGGCATGAGCATGGGGCTCTCGCGATTTCGTGCGGCCGCCGCTCCGATCGGCGTGCTCGGCATTGCCGGCACGTTCGGGACGGCAGCGCTCGCCGCACTCGCCGCCCACGTCATCTTCGACCTCCACTGGACCGTCGCCTGGCTGATCGGGGCGGCCCTTGCACCCACGGATCCGGCAGTCACGTTCTCGGTCCTCGCCGGGAAGGAGGTCGAAGGTCGCGCCGCAACGATTCTCGAGGGTGAGTCGGGGTTCAACGACCCCGTCGGGATCGCCCTGATGATCGGCCTGGTGGACTTCGCAACGAGCACGCATGCGTCGGTGGCGACTATCGCATGGGAGTTTCTGCGCGAGATGGGCGTCGGCCTCGCGGTCGGCATCGTCGGCGGCATTGTGCTGTTACAGCTGATCCACCATGTGCCGCTCCCCGACCGCTCGCTCTACCCTCCGGCGGTGTTGCTCGCAGCCGGTGTCGTCTACGGGATCGCGGCCGTCGCTCACGGCTCGGGTTTTCTCGCCGTCTTCGTCGCCGGGATCCTCGTCGGAGAGGCCGACTACCCGCGGCGCAGCGAGGTGCGCCATTTCCACTCGGCTCTCGCCGATCTCGGGGAGCTAGCGGTCTTCGTGGCCCTCGGCCTCACGATCGACCTCGGCTTCATCGGATCGGAGGGCCTGTGGTGGCGCGGCCTTGTGCTCGCCGTCCTGCTCGGGTTCGTGATCCGGCCGCTCGTCGTGGCGCCGCTGCTCTGGCGCTCGCGCCTCGAGAGCCGCGAGCGGCTGTTCGTGATCTGGTGCGGTCTCAAGGGAGCGGTACCGATCCTGCTCGCGTCGCTCGCCGTCGTCGGTGGCACCGCGTACGCGCCGCAGATCTACGGCATCGTGTTCGTCGTCGTGCTCTTCTCGGTCGTCGTCCAGGGGACAGCCGTGCCCGTCGTGGCGCGGTACCTCGGAATCCCCATGGCCGCTACCGAGCCGGACTAGCGATACAAACGGGTTCCGGCGCCGTTCGCGCCGGGCCTGTGGCTGTGCTCACTCACGTGTAGTCGTAGAAGCCGCGCCCACTCTTGCGACCGAGCAGTCCGGCGTTCCTCATCGCCACGAGCCGCGCCGGCGGCGCCATGCGCGGCTCGCGCAGCCTCTCGTACAACGCTTCGGCGGCATGCACGTGCACATCGATCCCGACGTAGTCGACCAGCGTCAGCGGCCCCATCGGCCATCCCATGCCGAGCTTCATGGCGGTGTCGAGCGCCTCGGGCGCGACGCGCGCGTCATCGAGCGCCCTCACGCAGTCGTTGAGCAGGGGGATCACGACGCGGTTGACGATGAAGCCCGGCGTGTCGTCGCAGCGAACCGGGGTTCGTCCCATTCGCTCGCCGACCTCGACTGCCACCTGGACAGCGTCCTCGGAGGACAGCTGGGCGCGGACGATCTCGACGAGCGGCATCAGCGGCGGAGGGTTGAAGAAGTGCATGCCGACGACGCGTTCCGGACGGGTCGTGGCCGCAGCGATCTCCGTCACCGAGATCGCCGAGGTGTTCGTGGCGAGCACCGCCTCGGGCCTGCAGATCCGGTCGAGCTCGCCGAAGAGCGCACGCTTCGGCTCGAGCTCCTCGACGATCGCCTCGATCACGAGCTCGCAATGCTCGAGATCCGCGGGACTGGTCGTCGTCGACAGGCGCTCGATCGCAGCGTCGACGACGACCTGCTCGAGCTCGCCCTTCTCGGCCTTCCGGGTGAGGAAGTGCGCGATGCGGGCGTGCGCCTTGTCACCGAGCTCCGAGGTGACCTCGCAGCCCACCACGTCGTAGCCGGCCTGGAGTCCGAGCTGAGCGATGCCGCCGCCCATGGCACCGAGGCCGACGACGCCGATCGTGCGGATCTCGGTCATGATCGCGATCGTAGACCGTTGCGCCCGAACGGGCGAGGCCCACCTCGCCGCCGCCGGGCCGCTTCTGGTTACGCCGCTTCGAGCTCGTGCAGCTGCGCGGAGCGCAAACGGAGCAGCTCGACGAGATCGGCCGTGGCACGGAAGGGGTCCGTGACAACAGCGCCCGTCACCGTCGAGAGCGCCGCGACGACCACACCGTCAGTCGTGGCGAGTAGCACCGGTGGCGCCGGAAGATGCCGGTCGACGAGTTGCGCCAGCACCTGAAGCGCTTCGGCGTCGGCCGGGAGAGCGGTACGAATGACGATCTCGCTCCGTTCCCCGACCTGGCGCGCGAGAGGTGCCGGCAGCTGGTCGCTCAACCCAGGTACCTGCGGCGCCGCGCGTTCTCGTCGATGCGCGAATCACGGCCGTAGAGAACCGAGCCGACTCCGACGAGGACGATGAAGAGAACCAGTGCGATTGCCATGCCCGAAGTATGGCTGAGCAGGTACTATCAGTGCAAGTCGAGGTTTTCATGACAACCATCACTGAACCTGATATATGGCTGGGTGTCGAGATCCGCCACCTGGCGGCACTCGAAGCCGTTGCAAGCGAGGGCTCGTTTGGCCGGGCAGCCACCCGGCTGGGCTACACGCAGTCGGCCGTGAGCCAGCAGATCGCAACGCTCGAGCGCATCGTCGGGGAGAAGCTGATCGAGCGGCCGGGCGGCCCCAGGGCAGTGTCGCTGACGGAGGCCGGTGAGTTGCTGCTCCGCCACGCAGAGGCGATCGTGCATCGCCTCGATGCGGCCCGCGCGGACATTGCCGCACTCCGGGCAGGCGAGACCGGCTCGCTGCGTGTCGGCACCTACCAGAGCGTGGGCGCCCGCATCGTCCCGGACATGATGCGGCGGTTCCTCAGCGACTGGCAGGGCATCGAGCTCGGGCTGTCGGAGCCCGCCACCGATCCGGAGCTGTTCGGGGCCGTCGAGAGCGGCGCCCTCGATCTGGCTTTCTGCAGCCCCCCGTTCCCGGAAGGCCCGTTCGAGGCAGTCGAGCTGATGAGTGAGCCTTATGTGCTCCTCGTTCCCGCCGACCATCCCGCAGCCAGGCGCGACGCGGCCTCGCTCGACGATCTCGGCGACCTGACGCTGATCGGCTCGAGCACCTGCTCGAGCGGCGTGATGGTCGAGAACGCCCTCCAAGAGCAGGGGTTCCAGGTCGAATACGGCTTTCGCTCCGATGACAACGGCACGCTGCAGGGTCTCGTCGCGGCGGGATTCGGCGCTGCGCTGATGCCGCTGCTCGCCGTGGCGCCCGGTGACGACCGGGTGCGGGTGCTGCGCCTCGAGCCGGCCGTACCGCGCCGCGTGATCGCGGTCGTGTGGCACCGCGACCGGCATCGGTCGCCGGCGGCCCGTGCGTTCGTCGAGATCGCCCGGGAAGTCAGCGCCGACGTCGAGCGGGGACTGATAGAGCCTTGACTTGCCGCAGGTTGGGCATCCGCTAGCGCGGATGCCCAACCGCGAAGATCCCTGAAGGGCCGGCTTCGCCGGCCTGGATCTTGGGCGAGATTGGAGTCGGGGCCGGCTTTGCCGGCCTGGATCTTGGGCAAGCTTGGAGTCAAGCCGCGGACTACTGTGCAGGATTGAGCGTCCGCTAGAGCCGCTCGATGACGGCGGCGATCGCCTGGCCCTGCCCGATGCACATGGTGGCGAGACCGTAGCGCGCCTCGCGCCGCTCGAGCTCGTTCAGCAGCGTCGCCGTGATCCGGGCTCCTGTCGCCCCGAGGGGATGACCCAGCGAGATGCCGCCGCCGTTCGGATTCACGTCGCCCGCCTCCCAGCGCTCGCCGAGCCCCGTGTCAGCGAGGGTCTGCAGCACCACCGAGGCAAAGGCCTCGTTGATCTCGATCACGGCGATGTCGTCCCACTCGAGCCCGGCTCGCCTCAGCGCCTCCGCGCACGCCTGCGGGTTGCCGTGCAACATCCGATAGGGGTCCACGCCCGCGAGCCCGAACGAGACGAAGCGCCCACGCGGTTCGAGACCGAGCCGGTGGCACGCATGCTCGCTCGCGACCAGCATCGCGGCAGCCCCGTCCGAGATCTGGCTCGAGCTGCCGGCCGTGACGACCCCGTCGGGAACGAACGCGGGCTGCAACGACGCGAGCTTCTCGGCCGACGTGTCGCGGCGCGGCGTCTCGTCGACACCGAACAGCACAGCTGCGCCGGCAGCACCGACCTCGATCGGCACCACCTCGCGCTCGAACCGCCCGGCGTCGATCGCCGCAATCGCACGGAAGTGCGACTCGAGCGAGTACGCGTCGAGGTCATCGCGGCCGAGCCCCCACTCCGTCGCAATCGCCTCCGCGGAAATTCCTTGCGGAACAATCGGCCAGCGCTCCGCGATCTTCTCGTTCAACCCGGCGAATCCGTCGGCGCCGAGATTCGAGCCCATCGGAATCCGTGACATCGACTCGACACCGGCCGCGACGACCACCTCCTGGTGACCCGCCTGGATCGCCGCGGCCGCGTTGAGCGCGGCCTGCATCGACGAGCCGCATTGGCGGTCGACCGTCGTCGCCGTCACCGTCTCGGGCCAGCCGGCGACGAGCAGCGCGACACGGCCCACGTTCAGCGCTTGCTCGCCGACCTGCGTCACGCACCCCATCTGCACATCGTCGATCTCGGAGGGATCGAGATCGGCGCCCGCCAAGAGCGCGTTGAGCACGGACGCGGCGAGGTCGTCTGCCCGAACCGATGCGAGGGCTCCGTTGCGCCGGCCGATAGGAGAGCGTACGGCGTCGACGATCAGTGCTTCGGTCACTGCATCCGAACGGTATCAGTCCGCCGCACGCGATCCGGCCGGGGTCCACAGGACGTGAAGCGTTGCCGGCTTGCGAAAGACCAGTCCCTGCACGACGCTCGGGCGGAGCGGATCGAGCACGAGGCCCGGCAGGCGTTCCAGCACTCGCCGGACGGCGATCTGCGCCTCGAGCCGGGCGAGGTGCATGCCGAGACAGACGTGCGGGCCCTGGGCGAATGCGACGTGATGATGGGCGTTCGGCCGCCGCACGTCGAAGCGGTCGGGATCGTCGAAGACCGCCGGGTCCCTGTTCGCACCGGCGAGCGACACGGTGACGAGATCGCCCCGCTCGATCCGAGCGCCCGCGAGCTCGACGTCACGGGTGGCGTAGCGGTCGACGACTGCTGCCGCCGGCTCGAGCCTCAGGGATTCCTCGATCGCATTTCCGACGAGCTGTAGGTCGGCCTCGACGAGCGCGAGCTGCTCGGGATGCTCGAGCAGGTGGAGGAGCGCGTTCGCGATCATCGCCTCCGTCGTCTCGATGCCGCCGAAGAGCAGCACAGCGGCATTCGAGGCGACCTGCGCCCGCGTGAGCCCTGAGGCTTCCGCTGCCGCGGCGGCGACCAGCGACGCGGCAGGGTCGCGGTCGAGCACGGCCTCGACGCTGGCGCGCAACGTCCCGAATGCCTCGCTTCCGTCTCCGCTCGCCGGTCGCCCGGACGTGATCGCCGTCACATCGGCGACGATCGCCGCGTACCAGCCGAGCGCCACCTCGGGATCGGTGTCCTCCATCCCGAGCGCCCTCACCATGGCCGAGACCGAGAGCGGTCCGGCAACGCTGCGCCGCAGGTCGGCGGCCCCTGCCGGTTCGATCACGTCGATCAGCGCGTCGACCTCGCCGGCGAGGAACGCGGTGAAGCGCTCGCGCACGGCATCGAGCCTGAACGGCCGCGCGAACGGCTCCCGATGGCGGCCATGCTCCTCGCCGTCGAGCGAAAGCATGCTCGGCCCGACCACCTGGGCGGTCGAGAAACGAGGGTCGTCCACCGTGTACGTCTCCTCGTCACGCATCACCTCGAGCACCAGATCGCGGCGGGTCACGAGCCAGGCGTCGAGCGCCGGCACCCACGTCACGGGCTCGCGCTCGCGCAACCGGGCAAGTGCCTGGTGCGGGTTCTGCTCGAGCACCGCAAGCGTCAGCGCTGCGCCGGCTGGAAAGGCTCCGGTCATGCCGCCGACGATAGACTTCCGGTGATGGCGACGACGGTGACCGAGCGCAAGCTGCTGATCGGCGGCGAGTGGGTGGAGACAGGCGACTGGGTCGAGATCGCGTCACCGTACGACGGCTCGCCCATTGCCCGCGTGGCGAAGGCGGGTGCCGCGGAGACGCGGCGGGCGCTCGACGCAGCGGCCCTCGCCATGGAGTCTCCCCTCCCCGCGCACAAGCGGGCCGAGATCCTCGTGCGCGTCGCAGGCGCCCTCGGCAAGCGCGCCGATGAGGCCGCGCGCCAGATCTCGGCCGAGGCCGGCAAGCCGCTGAAGGCTGCTCGGGTCGAGGTGGCTCGTGCCATGTCGACCTACACGATGGCTGCCGTCCAGGCGCGCACGCTGGCCGGCGAGATGGTGCCGATGGACGCATCGCAGGCTGGAGAAGGCAAGCTCGCGTTCACGATGCGCCGCCCGATCGGTGTCGTCGGAGCGATCTCGCCCTTCAATTTCCCGCTCAACCTCGTTGCCCACAAGATCGCGCCCGCACTGGCGGCCGGCTGTGCGGTCGTCCTCAAGCCCGCCTCGCAGACCCCGCTCTCGGCGCTGCTGCTGGCCGAGCTCGAGCACGAGGCGGGTCTGCCCGCCGGCTGGCTCAACGTCGTCGTCGGACCCTCGTCCGCGATCGGCGACGTGCTCGTCGAGGACGAGCGCGTGAAACTCATCACCTTTACCGGCTCGGGTGCGGTCGGGTGGGACATCCGCTCTCGCGCACCCAAGAAGAAGGTGGGCCTCGAGCTCGGGAACGCGACACCCGTGATCGTGGAGGCGGACGCGAACGTCGAGGACGCTGCGACCCGCTGCGCCGCCAACGCGTTCTCCTTCGCAGGACAGAGCTGTATCTCGGTGCAGCGCATCTATGTGCACCGCGAGGTGTACGACGACTTCAAAGCCCGCTTCGTGCCGAAGGTGGAGGCACTACGGGTCGGCGATCCGGCAGACGAGGAGACGGATGTCGGGCCGCTGATCACGCCTGCCGAGCGCGACCGTGTGCTGGAGTGGATCGAGCAGGCGCGTACAGGCGGAGCGACCGTCCTCACGGGAGGCGTTCTCGAGGGCGACCTGCTGCGTCCGACCGTGGTCGAGAAGCCGGCGGCCGATGCGCATCTCGCGTGCGACGAGGCATTCGGGCCGGTCTGCACGTTGCAGCCGTACGACACCCTCACCGAGGCGATCGCGCTCGCCAATGCGACGCGCTACGGGCTGCAGGCCGGTGTCTTCACGGCGTCGCTGGCATCGGCGCTGGCGGCGGCCGGGAGTCTCGAGTTCGGCGGCGTCACGATCAACGAGGCGCCGACGTTCCGCGCCGATCAGATGCCGTACGGCGGCGTCAAGGAGTCGGGCAACACGCGCGAAGGCCCCGCCTGGGCAGTGCGCGAGATGACCGAAGAGCGGCTCGTCGTCGTTCAGCTCTGAGCTGGGGACGAATTGTCACGAGGACGTGACGCCCGCCCCTTGACGCACTTCGGTGTCTGACACCGGTGAGCGCCCGAGGACGTGACGCCCGCCCCTCGACGCACTTCGGTGTCTGACACCGGTGAGCGCCGTCCGCCCGCCTCTACCAGGGTTATCCTGAAGCGCGATGCCTCTCTTCTCCAACAAGCCGTCGGCGCCGGCCGCGAGCGAGCTGCGCCGCGAGCGGAGGGCGCTATTGCTGCTGCGGGAGGAGCGGCTGCGCGAGCTCGGCGGCCTGACGCTCGAGATGTACCGCCGCGATCAGTTCAACGAGAGCCTCGTCGTCGAGCGCTGTGCCGAGCTCGTCGCCATCGAGGCACGGGTGAGTGAGATCGAGGCGATGCTGGCAGGAGCCCGAGGCCTACGCCGCCGCGGTGCCGCCATCTGCTTGTGCGGTGCCCCCGTCCTGACCGGCGCCCGGTTCTGCCCCAGCTGCGGCGTCTCGCTGATCGAGGAGCCCGGCTCGGGTACAGCGGGGGCTACGGGGTCATGACCTGCCCGCGGTGCGGCGGTGCCGTCGCAGCGGGCCAGGAGTACTGTCTCGAATGCGGACTGCGGCTGCCCGGCCGCGAGCGTCTCCACGGCCCACCTGCCGATCCGAAGAAAGTCGCCGTCCCGATCGTCGTGGCGGGCATCGTCGCAATCGCCGGCGCGGCACTCGCGATCGGGCTCACGCGCGATGCGTCGGCCCCGGGCGCAACGGTCACGGCTCTGGGAGGCAGCCTCACAGTCACGGTCGCCGCTGCCGATCCGGCGACCCGTCTCGCGACCTGGCCGGTCGGTACTGCGGGCTGGACCAACGTGCTGATCTCGATCCCGAAGGTCGAGGGACGCGACGCCGCCGTCGCACGTGCCGAGCAGGCGCGGCGGCGAGGGCTCGCCCACGTCGGGGTGCTCGACTCGTCCCGCTACGGAAGCCTCCACCCCGGCTACTGGGTCGTGTTCGCGGGCGTCTATACATCGCAGCCCGAAGCGTCGAGTGCTCTGCGAGCTGCCAAGGCCGCACAAAAAACAGCCCGTACGCAGCGAGTCACGCAGTAAACTGTTGCTCTGTTTGACAACGATTGTGCCGAGCTTGTAACAGGGTCGGGGAAGCTGTACACTCTCCCCTGCAGAGGGCGTTTCTCCGTCTGTTTACCGCCTGTTCAAAGCGTTTACTCGGGAGAGCGAGATCAGCCCCATGGAAGAGCACGTGGTACATCTGCAGTCCTGCATGTATCAGTACTCACGAGCGATCTATCGTTCGCTCAAAGATCTGATCGACCCGTACGTCGACGGCTCCACACGGCTCGAGTACCGCCGCTCGCTGCTCAACGAATGCGAGCTGACGATGTCACGCCTGGCCGCCGACCCTCACTACTTCGCACGCCCCGACCGGACCCTGTTCCAGGACATCCGCCGCTATTTCCCGATCACCGCTCAGGCGCAGGTCGCGTGGGCCGTGCGCGAGGGAGTCGGAGCAGCCGTGGGCTTCATCGAGCAGCAGATCGAATCGGGCGCGCTCGACGGAGGTGTTGCCCGCTGCAAGGCAACGACGCGCAAGGGCAAGGCATGCCAGCGCACGCCGCTGCCCGGCCGGGATTACTGCCCGTCGCACCAGCACCTCGAAGCACGCACGTCGATCGCCGCCTAGCCCTTCGGATTCGAGGCCAGGCGACACCAGAAACGCGCCTGAAACCCCTGGCGCGCTGCGAGCGATAAGCTCGCAGCCCCATGTCACACGACACCGACAAGCTCATCCGGCAACTCTCGCTCGTCGCCTTCCTGATGGCGGAGCGCAGGCCGCTGACGGCGAGAGACGTGAAAGGCAACGTCGAGGGCTACTCGGAGATGTCCGACGAGGCGTTCGCGCGGCGCTTCTACTCCGATCGTGCCGAGCTCACCGCACTGGGAGTACCGCTGCACTCGCAGCGTGACGAGTTCACGGGTGAGGAGCTGTACACCCTCCGGTCGGAGAACTACTTCCTCGATCGCCTGGACCTCAAGGACGACGAGCTCGCTGCGCTGCAGACGGCGTTGTTCTACCTCGACGGCAAGTTCGCGTACGCCGAGCCGCTCAGGCTCGCGCTCCAGAATCTCGCGCTCGGTCGCCCGGGGTTCCCGGAGGCACGAACGGACACCGCTGAGCGTGTCCGTGTCACCGCACCCGACTATTCGCCGGAGCTCGCCGGACGCCTGTCGAAGCTCGAATCGGCGATCTCGAAGCAACGCACGATCAAGTTCTCCTACTGGTCGCCGCGGCGCGACAAGGTCTCCGAGCGCACGCTCAACCCGTACGCGCTCCGGCTCGACGAGGGAGTCTGGTACGTGATCGGCCAGGACCTCGATCGCGACGCCGTTCGCACCTTCCGCGTCTCGCGCATCCGGAGCGACATCCGCTTCGCGACACGCCGTGAGCGGGACTTCCGGCTACCCGCCGAGTTCGACGTCGAGGCGCATCGCGTCCCGCGCCCATGGCAGATCGGCGAGACCGTCGGCCATGCCCGCATCGCGGTCCAGGGTGACACGGCCTGGTGGGTTCACCGCACCCTCAGCGACGCGGGCGTGCTCGAGGACGGCGTCTTCGAGACGCCGTACACACGCATCGAGCCGCTCGCCGGCTGGGTGCTGCGACAGAACGGCCGCGCCGTCCCACTGGCGCCGAAGGAGCTCCGGACGGCCGTCGCAGAGGGGTTGCGCCGGCTGCGAGAGGCCCACACGGGTGACGGTCCCGCTCCGGCGCGCGAGCGGCGGATCGACCATGCGGCGGACAAGGCCGACCGTCCCGTCGGGCCCGTCGCGCCCGAGCGCTTTGGCGTGCTGCAGGCACTGCTGGCGCAGATCCTCTCCGCGTGCGGTGAGGGCCGAGAGGCGGTGCTCGATGCCGATGAGCTTGCGGCCCGCTTCTCGATTCCGCGGGAGGAGCTGCAGGAGACCCTCTCCCTGCTCAACCTCGTCAACTTCGGCGGCGGCTGCTACACGGTGTACGCCGAAGTCGACGACGACGCCGGAACGGTGCGGGTCGACAAGGAGCTCTACGGTGACGTGTTCCGCAGGCCTCCGAAGCTGACCCCGCTCGAGGCGCGAGCCATCCGGCTCGCGATCGAATACGTCGGCCCGACGATCGCCGCCGAGGCCCATACGCCGCTCGACCGCGTACGTCGCAAGCTCGAGGAGACCTTTGGACAGTTCGAGCTGGCGCAGACGCCGGCCCCCCTCGTCCGCGACGCCGAGGAAGAGCTCGTCCGGACGCTCTCCGAAGCCGTCGACAAGCGCCGCGTGGTCGAGATCGAATACCTCAAGGAGGGCGACGAGGCGCCGACGACACGAGCGATCGAGCCGTACTCGTTCGAGCGCGAGCTGCCGGTTTGGCGCGTGCACACGTGGGATCGAACCGCCGACGGTCCCCGCACCTACCGGCTCGACCGCATGCGGTCGGCCCGCCTCACCGACGAGTCGTTCGAGCCCCGCGAAGGATTCGATCCGCGCTACATGACCGAGCCGCGTCTCGCACGCCTCTGGCACTCGCCGGTGGTGGCCCGGTGGAAGGTCGAGCGTGGAGCGCGAGCGCTCACCGACAAGGCGGCGCTCACCTCCCTGCCGTTCAAGACCGAGGAGTGGCTCCTCTGCGAGGTGCTGGCCGACGCAGGCGAGACGATCGTGCTCGAGCCGGACGACATGCGCGCAGCAGTCGCCGCACGGGCGAAGGAGCTCGAGACGGAGCTTGCGCTCAAGCCGGTTCGGAAGAAGCCCGCGGCAGGGCGAGCGTGAATGCCGCCCCCTGCCCGGGGGCGGAATCGACTTCGACTGTGCCCCCGTGGGCCTCAGCCACGGCCTGGACGATCGCGAGGCCCAGTCCCGACCCGGGCCTGGCATCCGTCAGGCGCACGCCCGCCTCGAAGATTCGGGCGTGATCGACCGGATCGATGCCCGGACCGCTGTCGCTGACCGTGAGGAGGACACGCTCGCCCTCGACGCGTCCTGAGACGTCGATTTGGCCGCCCGCGGGCGAATGGCCGCCGGCATTGCCGATCAAGTTGTCGAGCGCCTGTCGCAGCCGCTGTGGATCCGCGTCGACGAGCAGCCCGGGCTCGACCTTCACGAGGACGTGTGCGCCCGAGAGTACCGCCGAGTCCGCTGCGTCTCGAACCAGCGCGGCTGCATCGAGGCGCTCGATCCTGAGCGAGACGGGAGACGCGTCCCGGAGCAGGCGCTCGATGTTCGCGCAGGCTGCCGACGCCAGCTCGAGCATTCGCCGGCGGCCCGCCTCGTCGGCGTCGTGAAACGCCGCGGCGATCGCTGCCAGCGCGGCCACAGGACTGCGCAGCTCGTGCGAGAGCACGTTCAAGCGGTCGCTCATGTCGTGCGTCCCTCGATGCAACCGGCCGCCCAGGCAGCCGTCTCGCCGAGCATCTCGTCATCGCCTTCGAGGTACGGCCGGGTCGCGGCGAGATCCGCTGCGTCACCCACGTTGCCGAGTGCGATCAGCGCATTGCGACGGAGCCAGCGCGCGTCGTTGTTCGGCACGTAGAGCCGTTCGAGCTCATCCGCGAGCTCGCCGTCGTCCCCCTGCAGCCACGCAACGAGCGAGATCGTCGGCGTAGCGTCGGCGGGCAGAGGTACGCCCCGCCGCCGCTTCTCGATGCCTCGGTTCCACGGGCAGACGTCCTGGCAGATGTCGCAGCCGTACACGCTGTTGCCCATGGCTTCGCGATACGACTCGGGCACAGGAGCGGGAGCCTGCGTCCAGTACGAGAGGCATTTCGTCGCGTCGAGCACGCCGGGTTCGTCCAGTGCACCGGTGGGACAGGCATCGATGCAAAGAGTGCAGCGACCGCAGTCGAGCTCGAGTCGAGGCGTGGCCTCGATCTCCACGTCGGTGACGAGCGTGCCGAGCACGACCCACGAGCCGTATGCCTGTGTGATCAGCATCGTGTTCTTGCCATAGAAGCCGAGGCCCGCGCGTGCCGCCCCCTCGCGGTCGACATGCTGGTTCGCGTCGACGAGCACGCGGTACGAGCCGCCGAGCCTGCGGCCGAGCTCGTCGAGCCGTTCCCGCAGCACGGCGTAGTGGTCACGCCAGGCGTAGCGGGGCAGCGTCCCTTCGCCGGGGCCGGCCTCCGGCCCATCCCCGAGGTAGCACAGCGCGGCCGAGACGACGGTGCGCGCGCCCTCGAGCAGTAGCTCGGGATGGCACGAGAGCTCGGGTCGTGCGGTGGTGAACTTCATGTCGGCGAAGAGGCCGCGCGCGCGGCGCTCGCGAATGTGCCGCTCGGTCTCGACATACGGCTCTGCCGGAGCCGCTCCGACGACGTCGAGACCGAGTTCCTCACCGTGTCGCGCGAGCTCGGCGGCGGTCATGAGAGGATTCTGCCGGTGCAGGCGATTCGGATCCACGAGGACGGCGGGCCAGACGTGCTTCGGTTCGAGGAGGTGCCGGATCCCGAGCCGGCCGCGGGCGAGGTCCTGATCCGGCTGGCAGCCGCCTCGGTCAACCACCTCGACGTTTGGGTCCGCATGGGCCTTCCTTCCGTCCCGAAGCCCCGCATCCTGGGCGCCGACGGTGCGGGTGTCGTCGAGGGACTGGGGGCCGAGGTGACCGGTTTCGCCGTCGGCGACCGCGTCGTCATCAATCCAGGGATCGAGCACGGCGCCCTGATCAGCGTCGTCGGAGAGCACGCGGACGGCACGCATTGTGAGCTGATCGCGATCGATGCGGCGCAGGTGTTCGCACTCGACGACATGCTGTCGTTCGAGCAGGCGGCAGCATTTCCGCTCGTGTACGAGACGGCCTACCGCATGCTCGTCACGAAAGCGGCCGTGCGCGAGGGGGAATGGGTCCTGATCTGGGGCATCGGCGGCGGCGTCGCAACCGCCGCATTCGAGCTCTGCCGCGCGCTCGGTGCCCGCACGATCGTCACCTCGGGGAGCGACGAGAAGCTGGAGCGTGCGCGCGAATGGGGCGCGGATGTCGCGGTCAATCACCACACGGACGATGTCGTCGCCGCCGTGAAAGAGGCGACCGGAGGAGGAGTGCAGATCGTCGTCGAGACGGTCGGTGAGGCGACGTGGGCGAGATCGCTGGCGGCTGCCGGCCCTGCGGGACGGGTCACGGTGTGCGGCGCCACGAGCGGCCCGAATCCTCCCGCTGCGCTGCACCGCTTCTGGTGGAAGCAGCTGACGGTGTTCGGCTCGACGATGGGTACCCGTGCGGACTTTCTCGGCGCGTACGAGCTCGTACGCAGCGGCAGGGCGCGGGTGCACGTCGACCGGGTGTATCCCCTCTCGGAGGCACGGGCTGCGCACGAGCGGCTCGAAGCGGCGGAGCAGCTCGGCAAGATCGTGCTCGCGATTCCCGGCTGATCTCCTTTGCTGCAAGATCGGGCATCCGCTCGCGCGGACACCCGATCGCGAAGATCCCTAAAGGGCCGGCCCGCCGGCCAAATTCATGCTGCAAGATCGGGCATGCAGCGAGCTACGGCAGTCGTGCGAAGCCGTGCCTGAGGCGGGTCTGGTCGATCTCCTCGAGCACGCGAATCGACCAGGCGGTGCCGCTCGCGACGGACTGTCTTGCCTTCGCGAGCGTGGAAGGCCGGCCGCTCGCTGCGTAGTCTGCGAGGAGGCCGAGACCGCGGCGCCAGTCGTCCAGCGCGGCCAATGCGTCTTCGGGGACGAAGTCGAGGTCGTCGCTCGGGATTTTCAGGAGCCTGCGCTCGTCGGCATCGCATCCGGCTCGTCCGAGGCTCACCAGCTCCTGCCTCCTACGCACGTCGCTCCTGCTCGTCGCGGCGCTGAGCGCGCGTGTCGCTCCGCGTCCGCATTTCTTCACGAGGAAGGCGATTGTCCGCGTGCGCTGATCGAGGCTCGCGGTGTCTGTCGAAGCGGTGGCGCTCGAGGAGATGGCCAGCGCGGCGGCAACGAGCACCACGGCGATCGCGGCCACGCGGCCGGCAGCCGGGAACGGTCTACGGTCGCTCGCGACCTCGCCGACTACCAAGGCGCTCTGTTCGATCGCGTCTCCGCGCGCCGCCGCGCATGAAGCGCCACAGCGCAAGCGCAAGCGTCCAGACCCCGGCCTGTTTCATCTGCGATCTCCCCCTTGGCGAGCGTCCCATCCCACGTCGTGACTCGCATCTTCCTCGACCGGCGTCGAAACGCAATGGCGGTTGCATGCGCCCGCGCACAAACGTCGAGGCCCGCCGGATCGGCGGGCCTCGACGTTTGGTCAGAATTGACCGGTGAGCACGAGCACGCTCGCGCTCAGGGCATCAGCTTGTCGACGATGCCCGGATGCTCCTTGTTCCAGCGAGCGAGTGTGCTGTGGTGCTTCACGAGCCAGCGGGACAGAGCCGCCCGCGAGTAGAACCGCGATCCATCCCACGTCAGCGTTGCCAGCCCGAGCCGCTTGGCGGCGGCCGGATGCCCGACGAGGAATGCGTTCCAGTCGAGCTTCTGCCGAACGATGTAGCTTCGCAGTCCGTCGGCGTTCGTGAAGCCGATGCCCGCCCAGGTGATGGCGACCTTCTTCTGCACGACGCGGGCGGTCGTCCGCTGAGCCGTGGCGACGGGCCGGCCCGCGAGCAGCGTTGCTGCGCGCGGGTGCTTGCCCGCCCAGCTGCGATAGGCGACGCCGTCACGCGAGAGCACGCGGGTGAGCGATGCCTGGTCATAGATCTGCTTTCCGTCCCACTTGATGAAGGGCAGACCCGTCTGAGTGACGACGGCCGGGTGCTTGGCGATGAACGACGACCAGTCGACTCCGAGCCCGAGCAGATACGACCGGAAGACGCCGACGGTCGAGAAGAGACGGTTGTCCCACTCGATCGCGTAGGCCTTCGTCTCCAGGGTGACGCCGGTCGCCGGCGTAAACGCTGCCTTGCCGGAGCCCACTGCGGTCTTCGGTGCAGGCTCGCTCGCAGCCTGCGGAGCCGGTGCCGGAGCCGGAGCAGGTGCCGGAGCCGGAGCAGGTGCCGCTGCCGGTGCGGCAGCCGCAGCTGCCGGCGTGCCACCGGAGCCGGACGAGCCCTCGGCGCTCGCGAGTGACGACTCGCGACGGTAATCGTCGAGATAGATCGTGTCGTTGCCGTTGTAGCCCGAATAGCCGGGATAGAGACCCATCTCCGTGTACAGCTTGACGTTGTGCACGCCCTGTGACGAGGCATATGGCATCGTCGGGATGCCGCTGCGGGTCACCTGCGGGCTTGCCGGCCACGGATTGTTGGCGCTGCGGCCCCAGACCTCGACGAGCCCGTCGGACGCCTCCGAGAAGCGGATGTGCACGACGACGTCGATCCACGTATCCGTCGGATACGGGTTCAGGCCGGGAATCTTGATGCCCGACTCCCAGTTGCTCCAGCCCTGCCCGACCTTGCAATCGCCTGTCGCGATGCGGAACTCCAACCCCTTGCCGTCCGTCGTGATGGCGAACGGCGCGACGCCGCATTTCGACAAGTTGTACAGCTCGGAGGGATGATGCAGCTCCCAGATCAGGTTGCTCGAGATGCCGGGGCTCGGGATGTACATGGACACGTGGAAGTAGGAGTCCATCCCCGTCGTCTCGCCTGTGTCGTACTTCGCGGCGAGACAGCGGACGGTCCCGGTGTTGGGCCAGACGTCGGCGCCCGTGATGTTGAAGCGCGCCGCGTGGCTCCCTTCACGCGTCGGAGACGTGACGAGCTGGAACTGCGACGAGGGATGTGGACATTCGAGCGCGCTGAACGGCGCGAAGCCGCCTCCCTCCCATGATCCTGAGACCTCACTTGCGCTCGCGCTCGAGGACGACATCGATGTCACTCCGATGACGGCTGCGGTGACTGCACACAGGAGCACGATCTGAACAGCCGCACGGCGACCGATACGACGAGCGAGGTCACGTGCGGCGACGGTGGTCTGGCGGCTAGTTGTCATGCCGTTCCAATCGGCAGACCCCGTTGCCGCATCTCCCCCCAAAAGGGGGACTTCGCGAGGCCAAGCCCGCGACAGCGCCGCTCAGTGCTCACGAAAACGGCTTGTTCAAGCCGTTTTCGTGAGCACTTTAGGCAACCGAAATTCGGCTCTCGCTCGAACGAGGGATTGGTGGGCGGAGCTCCTAGGAGGCCGGTTTGACCACGATCAGCTTGTCCGCCGCAACGTCCGTAATGCGTGTCTCGCCACCGTTCGGGAAGCGCACGACGAGCTCACGCACCGTCGTCGCAGGCCCGAGCCCGAAGTGCACGCGGGGATCCTCGGAGGAGAGATAGCTACTCCCCGCAGCAACCTCCCGATAGAGCCGCCGGCCCCCCGGAAGCACGGCGGTGACCGTCGCTCCAGGATGGAATCCCTGCACGGAGACCTCGAGCCAGTGGCCGCCGGAACCGGTGTTCCGCAGCAGCACGAGCGGGCCGCCGATCGTATTGATGGCGATGTCGACGTTGCCGTCGTTGTCGTAATCGGCCGCTGCGAGCCCACGACCGACGATCAGCGGTAGCGTGCGCTTGTCGATGACCCCACTCGCCTGCGCGAATCTGCCCGGCCGCCCCTCTCCTGCCAGATTCTGGAGGACCTGGATGGGTTGCGCGTCCTTGGCGAGGTTCATGACCGGGATGTCGCCATTCGTCAGGATCAGGTCCAGGTTGCCGTCGCGGTCGAGATCGACCCACGACGCTCCCCACCCGGCAAAGCTCGTGCCGAGGGCCGAGGCGAAGCCAGCTCGGGCGTCTGCGAACGCGGATCCTGCCTTCGCCGTGGAGCGGCTGCGGAAGACCGCATGGGTCTGACCGCGAGAGTTCGTCACGAAGAGATCGGCGCTGCCGTCGTCGGTGTAGTCCGCCGCGGCCACGCCCATACCGGCATTTCCGTCCGCGACACCTTCGGCAGCCGCCCGCTCCTCGAGGCGAAAGCCCAGCCCGGTGGGATCGGCCTTCGCCCCACCGGGCCACGGGACGTTCATGTAGAGCCGATTGGGATCTTCGTCGTTCGCGACGTAGAGGTCGGGTCGACCGTCATGGTCGAAATCGGTGAACTCCGCACCAAGGCTGTGGTCGAGCCGTCCGGGGCCGAGGCCCGCATCCAGGCCGACCTCGCGGAACCTCGACCGGCCGCGCGTGTCCACGCCCTCGTTGAGGTAGAGCAGATCCGGCCATCCCTTGTGGTTCGTCGGGAATCCGGCGTCCGAGCCGGCGATCGGGGCGTTCATGTCGGTGTAGCCCGCCACGAAGAGATCCGGCCGGCCGTCGCCGTTCACGTCCGCGACCGCGGCACTCGAGTGCCAGCCGAACGCATGGATACCGGCTGCGCGGGCGCCCTCGGTGAAGGTGCCGTCGCCGTTGTTCCAGAGCAGCTGATCGTTGACAGCGGTGGTCACGTATAGATCGGTATGTCCATCTCCGTTGAAGTCGGCTGCGACACATCCTTCTCCCCGGACCGCCAGGCCGGCGTGTGCTCTGTCGGTCACGTTCACGAACCGGCCGTTCCTGTTCTCGAACAGTGCGCTACGTGGGATGCCGCCGTGCTCCTCCCACTGCGGGAGATCGAGATCCGAGTAGGAGTTGACGACGAAGAGATCGAGCCAGCCGTCGTTGTTGTAGTCCAGCCAGCAGAGCCCGCCGCCCATCATCGCCGGCGGATCGCTCGTGACGCCGAAGCGGAACGCTCCTTGCCGGAAATCGAGACCGACCTGCTGCGCAACATCGCGGAGATGAACGCCGCCGAAGGCGCGGTGCACCGACGCGAAGCCCGAACCCGGAGGGGCGACCGGAGTCACGAGCCCCGGCGGCGAGGCGTTGCGCGAGCCGACGATCAGATAACGACCGGCCTTCAGCCTCAGCTCGAACGTCTGCTCGAACCGCTGTGGAGCGCTCCGGCTCTCGACCTTCGGCGGCGATCCCGAGCTGGTCGAGAACACGACCGTCCCGGTGAGGACGGCCACGATCGATGGTTGCCCCTGACCGGCGCCGGGCTCCAGGGTGACGCGCGCACGTGTGGCGCGGTAGAGCGGAACACGGACGGCGGACTGACCGTCGCTGTTGATCTGCCGCCAGAGCCCGACGAGCCGCGACCCGTCCGCGCCCGCAGCCGCTCGTTGGGTGTCTCGCCGCTGTAGTGCGTCCGCCTCGTAGCCGAGGTCGGCGACGAGGTCGCCCACTATTCGCCGCGCAGTCGGCAGACCGAGCGTTGCGACCCCCTCCGACCGCGCGACCGTCACGTCGGGCAGGTCGGCCGACATCGTCCCCGGCGGGCTGGACGCCATCGCATTCGAGCGGGCGGGTATGCCGGCGAGCACGAGCGTCACGGCGATTCCCGCAAGAGCGGTCGCAGCGACGGCAGTGCGTGCTGGACTGGCGAACGCTCTGCGAAACACCGGGACGCCCGTGCCCTCGCCCGACAGCGTGTCCATCGACCTTTCGGCTGGGAAGAGCCACTCGATCAGCGGGCGCGCGGCGCAGACGAGGGCGAGAGCGACGAGGAGCGCGACCTTGCTCCCGAACTCGGTCGTCTGCGGAGCGATCAGGAGTACGGCAAGCACGCCGACTGCAACCGCATAGACACGCCGGGCCGTGGCGCCTTCGGGGATCGTCTTGGGATCGGTGATCATGAAGAACAGGAAGACCAGGATCTCCGGCGAGAACACGAGCACCCGCCAGAAGTAGCCGTCCGAGATCGGCCCGAGATGCCAGCGCGCCGTCATCGCATGCCCACTCAGCGCCACAACGGCCAGGCACCCCGCGAAGCTGAGCCAGAAGCCGACGGCGATTCCCAGTATGCGGAGCCGCAGCAGGATCCCGAGGCCGCCCGCAACGATGATCGCGAGCGCGAGCGCGAGCCAGGGGGACATCGGCCCCCACCAGAACTCGAGTGGGTCGACACGGTCGCTCCCGAGAAGGAGGAAGCACAGCACGAGGCCGAAGTTGGACGGGTTGAAGAGATGACGGCCCCGGATCCGGATCAGGTACTTGGAGAGCAGCCCCACGGCGGCCGTTGCGGCGAAGATCCAGGCGCCGTGCAGGCTCCACCAGTCCCCGTGCTCCGTGCCCGGCACACGAAGGATGAAGGCGACGCCGTTTCCCGTCAGCAGCGCGCTCGCAGGCCACAGGATCACGTGCTGGCGACGGAACGCAATTCCCATTTCGAGCACGGCACACGTGAGCAGCGCGACCAGGATCTGGGCGATCGAGAGCCGAAAGTGGAATGCCACCTGCCCGAGCACCTGCAACGAGACGATGACCGCAGCGAGATGGAGGCGCGGATCGCGCAACGTCGGCAACAGCACCGGGTATGCCCTGCCTCGGATATGCACGGTCGGCCTGCTCGGGCCGGCTAGGGCAGGCGCGCTCATGGCAAAGCATGGTACTGAGCGCGGGATCGTGCTACGACAGCGGCGCCGGAATGCCGGTCGCCGCGTGTGTGCTCAGGTGAGGCTCAGTCGTCGTCCATGCGGCACGGCGGTAGGCCCATCTGTGCCCGGAGCTGATCGATGCGATCGTGCAGCTTGCGCCGGTCGCTGCTGACCTGCTTCTCGAGCTCCTCCAGCTCGTCGAGCTGCGCCGTCTGGGAGTCGTCGAGCGGAGCACTCAGGTAGAGACGGTCGATGCGCTGATGCAAGAGCCGGCGCTGACGGCTGACCAACTGTTCCTCACGATCAAGGGTGGCCAGCTGGTCGGCGCCGCCGGCGACGGAAATGCTCGATGTCACGGGCACGAGACGTTCTATCGGCAGCAACGACAATTGTCATGAGTCTTTCGTTACAATCAACATGACACAGCCAGACGGTTCGTACGGATCCGGAAGGGGTACCCAGTCGGCATGAAACCGAAGAGGATGTTCTACACGGGGCTCGGATTCGTCACGTACAAGGTCGGGAAGATACTCGCGAAGCGCAAGGTACAGGCGGCGCTCCACGGCCCCAAGTCGGACAAGAGCACCTAGCGCTCACGACCGGCGCCCGTGCGTCGACCGGCTCTAGCCGAAGCCGAGGATGAACTTGGCGTCGTCCGACATGCGGTCGGGAGTCCACGGCGGATCAAACGTCAGCTCCACCTCGACCGCGTCCACGCCGGGCAGCGCCTTGACGGCATCGTGGATTCCCTCCTGGATCATCGGGCCCGCCGGGCAGCCCATGGAGGTGAGGGAATGGATGATCTTCACGTTCGGGCCGTCGATCTCAGCCTCGTAGAAGAGGCCGATCTCGACGATGTCCATCCCAAGCTCTGGATCCTCGACCCCGTGCAGCGCCTCGATCACGTCGTTCTCGGTCACCATTCCGGCCACTCTACCGGCCCGCCGGCTTCGACCGGCCGTGGCCGGGCGTCTGACAGACTGGCTCTGTGCGGCAACGCGAGCTCGACCTGGCGGTTTCCCGCGCCTGGCCGCCGCGTGAGGAGCTGCGGATCGGTTCCTGGCGCGCCCGCATCGACCTCGGCGTGACGCGCCGGGCCAACTCGGTACTGCCCCACGGCGAAGGCGGACGGCCGTCCGCGGCAGCGATCGATGCGTTGCTGCAGCGGACGATCGCCGTCTATGACAGCAGGGGCCTGACACCGTGGCTGCAGCTGACCGGCGCGTCCTGGCCGCATGATCTCGAGGAAGAGCTCGACGCTCGTGGATGGCAGACCGGGATCGATCCCACGCTGCTCCTCGGAGGCCCGTTGCCCTGCGCGAACCCGGGCGCAGTGGTGCGAATCACGCAGGCGCCCGAAAACGCCTGGGTCGATGCCTGGTGGACAGTCGAGCGCCGCGGCGGAGCGGAGGCGCGCGCTGCCGCCGTCGGCATTCTCGAGCGTGTGCCGGCCCCGGTCGCGTTTGCAAGCGTGGCGAGCGGAGGCGTCACGGCGGGCGTCGCGCTCGGTGCCGTCGTGCAGCAGACGCTGGTGATCGAGTGCGTGGCCACGCTTCCTGCCGTCCGCCGGCGCGGTCACGCCCGTACGATCACGGCCGCGCTCGGCGCGTGGGGTCGTGAACGGGGCGCGACGCGCGCCGTGCTGGCTGTGCAGCAGCAAAATGCGGCGGCGCGAGCGCTCTACGCGACGCTTGGCTTTGCAGAGGTGGGTGCGTACACGTACGCGCGTCCGGCCGATCGCGCAGACACGCGAGCCGGAGACCGAAGCAGGCCGGCTCGTGCAGGGTCGCGCTAGATCAGCAGCCGCACTTCCTCGCGCCGCTCGCGCGAGAAGAAATGCACGCCGTCTGTGAACCGCACCCAGTTGCAGCGCATGCACATGATCAACGAGTGCGTCCGCGCGCTGTCGGCGAGGAATCGCACGCCACGCAGCAGGTCACCGTTCGACACGCCCGTTGCGACAACGATCACGTCCCCCGGCGCGAGATCCTCCTCGTTGAACACCAGAGTCACGTCCTCGATGCCCGCCGCGTGCGCGTCGTCGATCTCGGTTCGGGTCGTCGGCCACAGCTGAGCCTGGATACCGCCGCCGAGGCACCGAAGTGCCGCTGCCGTGAGGACTGCTTGGCGCGTGCCGCCGATGCCGATTGCGAGGTGGTCGTTGGTGCCACGGATCGCGGCGGAGATCGACGCCGTGACGGTGCCATCCTGAATCAGCTTGATCCGCGCCCCGGCTGCGCGGATCTCTTCGATCAGGTCGTGATGCCGGGGGCGGTCGAGCACGATCGTGGTCACGTCGTTGGCGTTACGGCCGAAGCTGCCGGCGATCGCGGCGATGTTGTCCGCGACCGGTAGCTGTAGGTCGATCGCCTCCTTGGCGCGGGGTCCCACGGCCATCGTCCGCATGTACATGTCGGGGAGCCGTCGCAGAGAGTCGGCCGGCGCAACGGCGAGCATCGCCATCGCACCGGTGCCGCCGCGGGCGACGACGCCGCGACCCTCGAGAGGATCGAGCGCCAGGTCGACGCCCTGTCCTCCCGCGCCGACTTCGCCACCCGGTGCCAGCTCCTCACCGGCGTGCGCGCCGATGATCACCCGTCCCGAGATCGGCAGTTGGTCCAGCGCGCTACGCATCGCCGCTGCGGCGGCGTCCTCGGCCGCGTCCTCGTCGGCCCGACCGAGCCACCGCGCTCCCGCCAGCGCCGCCCACTCCGTCGCCTTGGCGTAACTGGTACAGAGGCAGTTCATGCCCGTACGAGCCGCTCGGCTCCCAAGAGCACGAGGTCGAGCACCTCCCCGATCGCCTCGTCGAGCGAGGCGTTCTCGATCACCGGCACGTCGAAGCGCCGCGCCCGCTCGAGGAGAACGTCCTGGATGAGACGGATCTCAGGCAGGCCGTCGAGGTATTTCTCCAGCGGGCGCACGCCGTCCGAGGCAACGTCGCGGACGAGAAAGTGACTGCGATGCACGTCCTCGTCCGTGATCGCCACGATGCATTGCACGACGAGCGCGTCGGCACGATTGGGCGAGACCATGCCGGGGACGAGATGGACGCCCTCCAGGACCATCGACCAGCCTTCCTCGAGCGCGCGGTCGATCGCCGCCTCGACCCCGACCAGCACGTTGCGCGTCTGGTCGAGGAAGCCGAGCAGGGCAGCGTCCTCGGAGACGTCCTCGTCCGCTTTTACGAGCGCCAGCTGCGCCTCGAAGCTCGAGTAGTGCACCGAGGGCATGAACTCCTTGGCGAAGAAGGCGCGCATCGTCTGGCGGATGAAGTCGGTCGATGTGACGCGCGTGATTCCGAGCCGGTGCGCCGCCTCGGTGGCCAGAGTCGACTTGCCGGTGCCGGTGGCGCCTCCGACGAGGAGCACGACCGGCAGGTCGAGTTGCTGCAGCGCCTGGAGGCGGCGCAGGCGGCGCATCGTGCGTCCAGCTTCCGCCTCGCCGAGCACATCAGGGGCAATCTCGGCGAGCCGGTCGAGGTCGAGGGCGAGCGCGCCCCGCCGCGCCATATCCCCATCGGCATGGAGGGCGAGCTCGTACGCCCGGGTCGGCGTGAGGCCCGTTGCAGCCAGGGCGCGTGCCATCAGGCCCTTGGACCACGGCGGGCCGTCTGCGCCCCCGAGCGGCAGCGGTGCGAGATAGCGCCGCTGCCTCATCACGCCGGCACCGACGTCACGGCCTCGGCCTCTGCCGCCAGCCGCTCCAATTCGAGGTCGAGGTCGGGCTCCCCATCCAGTGGCACGACGTCGTTCGCAGCAAGCACGATCTCGACACCGCGGGAGCGCGCCTCCTCGACCACGACGTCGACGGCCGCGGCCTTCAGCTCGACGACGAACACGCCGGCCTCGACGTGTCGCAGCTCGTCTCGCAGACGCGCGCGGTCCGCGAGAGCCCCCGATACGTGCGTCACGTCCGCTCCGTATTCGTCTGTGAGATGCGCGGCGATGCGGGCATGCTGTGTCGCGGGGGCAGTACCGAAGAACGCCACCCGTCGTCCGTCCACCCCGGTGACAGGGCGCGGCCTCAACGTGGCGCGGATGATGGGCACGCCCGGCCGCGCCAGCGCGCCGAGCGCAGCTGCCAGAAGTGCGTGCTCGACGTCGTCCTCGGCCATCGTGACCACGATCATGTCCGCGAGCAGCGCGCGATAGGCGTTCAGGTATCCGGTCGCCACAGCCCTGTCCTGATGGGCGCCGACGACGAGCACGCGCCGCCCGGCTGCGACGGGCGGCAGAGCCGCGCCGCTGCCGTCGAAGACGAGCAGCTCGGGATCGAGCGCTTCGGCGGCGACGATCCCCTCGTGCACATTCGACGCTGCGACGGCGCCGGCCAGACCGCCGCCGCAGCGGCGGCAGCCGACCGTCGGGACGCCGGCGAGGGCCGCGGTCTCGAGATGATCAGAGGCCGCGTGGCGCCCGGCGCGCGCAAGCGCGAGCAATGTGTCGATGGTCGGAGGCAGCTCGATCGTCTCGGGCTCAGCGGGCCCGCCTCTGCCCATCGCGAGCACGACCACCCGCCTCCCGCGCGCCAGCGTACGGGCCACGTGGCCGGTGACCGCCGTCTTTCCGACCCGTTTGCCCGTGCCGACGATCGCGAGCGACGGCACGGACACCGGCTCGAACCGGGGCGGGTCGAGGCGAAAGTCGGGGCCGACATACGGCACACCCAGCGCCAGCGACCGCGACGCCAGCCTGAACCGCTCGACCGGGCCGAGCACCGGCTCGTCCGAGAGATCGAAGACGATCTCCGGCCGGTGCTCCAGCACTGCCTCCTCGAGAGTCGCTGCGAGCGGCACGCCGTAGTCTTCTCCCCCGCGCAGCTTCTCACCGCCGCCGACAAGTACGGCCGCGACGGTGTCGAAGGGCAGCCCGGCGAGCGCATCACGCACCACGTCCGGATAGTGCTCGCCGTCGATGAGCGCGATCGCTCTCACGTCTCGCGCCCGCTCATGAGCGCGACCGGATCTCGGCATCGATCCGTCCCGTGTATTTCTCGAACTCGAAGGTGTCGGTCGAGAACTGAATGATGCGCTCCTGCCCGTGGAATGGATGCCGGCGCCAGATGTCGACGTGGGCGCCCGAGACTTCGATGACGTTGTAACAGGGCCTCGTGTTTCCCCGCAGGCGCAGGGACGAAACGGTGCCCGTGTTGACGACGAACAGATTCTCGAGCCGCCATGCGTACGGCACATGCTTGTGGCCGGAAAGGACGAGGTGCACACCGGAGCGCTGCAGGCATTCGAGCGCGTCGCCCGCGTCGTAGACCACGTTCCGCTCGCGCCCGGTACCCGGCACCGGAAGCAGGTGATGGTGCAACACGAAGATCCGCAGGTCGGACGGCTCGGCTGCGAACTCGTTCTCGATCCAGCCGTAGCGGCCGCGGCCGATCTGGCCGTTGTCGAGGTCGGGCTCGGTCGAGTCGATCGCCACGACGGTGACGCCGCCCTTGCGCAGCACGGAGTTGCGCTCTCCGAACAGCTCCTCGAAATGGACATAGCCGACATTGCGCGAATCGTGGTTGCCGGGCACGACGACGAAGTCCTCGCACTGGATGCGATCGAGGTACTGGCGCGCGAGCACGTATTCGTGCTTGAACCCGAGCGTTGTCAAGTCACCCGAGCAGACGACGATGTCCGGTTCCAGCTCGTTGATCTCCCCGATCGCCCGTTCCAGCAGGTTCGGCTCGAAATATTGCCCCCCGCAATGCAGGTCCGAGAGGTGAGCGATGCGGAAGACCGGACCCGCGGCGACGGCCATGAAGCCAGTCTACGGTGCTTCCGACCCGCAGGCGAGGGTCGTCCGAGTGCCTGAGTAGCCTTGCCGTGGTGAGGAAGGAGAACGAGCGGTTCCAGGCATATTGCGGCAACGAGCCGCCACGCTTCGCCAACCGCATCGAGCTCGAGTGCGCGAAGATGCTCGACTGGTACGGCGTTCCGTGGGCGTACGAACCGACATCGTTCGTGCTCGAACAGGATCCGGAAGGGCGGGTGACGCGCGCCTTTACGCCGGACTTCTACCTGCCCGACCAGGACTTGTACGTCGAGGTGACGGTGATGAAGCAGTCTCTCGTGACGCGCAAGAACCGGAAGCTGCGTGAGCTGAAACAGAAGTACCCGCATGTCAACGTCAAGCTCTTCTACCGGCGCGACATCGAGCGCCTGGCCCAGCGATATCAACTGACGCTCGCCTCATAGGACACGACGACCCGGTCGGAGAGGTGTACCTCTCCGCAGACGAGATCGCGACGCGGGTCACGGAGCTCGGACTCGAGATCGCCGCCGACTATGCGGGCCGCGAGCCGTTGCTCGTCGCGCCCCTGAAGTCGAGCGCCGTGTTTCTCGCCGACCTCTCACGGGCCGTGCAGATCGACCACGGCATCGACGTGATCGAGCTCGCCGGCTACTCGGGTGGACGCCTCGGAGGCGTCCGCCTGATCAAGGATCTGGACGAGCCGATCACGGGACGTGACGTCATCATCGTCGAGGACGTCGTCGACACGGGGCTCACGCTCGGCTTCCTCATGCGCACCCTGCGCACGCGTGGGCCTGCGAGTCTTGCAGCCGTGTCTCTTCTCGATCGTCCGTACAGGCGCCTGGTGGAGGACATCTCGCTGCGCTACGTGGGGTTCACGGTGCCCGACGAGCTGTTCGCCGGCTACGGCCTCGGGCTCGACGAGCGCTGGCGGGCCTTGCCGGATCTGCGGTACGTCGTCGCGACGACGCTGCCGGCCGCAGCCACCGACGCGGCGTAGGCGCTACGCCGTCAATCTGGGCTCGTGTCGGCGCGGTCCCGATCGATGGCCCGCAACGCCTCGGCGGCCTCGCGCCGAAGTGGGCCGATCGACGCGCGATAGTCGTTGTCGTCGATCCTTCCTGCGCGATGATCGGCTTCGAGCTCCTTCAGCGCCCCGAGCGCGCGGTCGCGCTCCTCTGCAAGGGCGAGACGGCGCCGCTCTGCGGACGTCAGCGCGTGGAGCTCGTCCGAGTCGGGGCTGGGCTCGCGCAGAAACGGCAACGCGACCAGCACGACGCACACGACGGCGAGCGCCGCGCCGAGCGCCAGCGCGACGGTCACCGTCCGCGCGCGGGGCTGCCGGCCTGGTCGTAGCGCAGCACGAGTCGCCGCTCCTCCCGGGCGTCCGGCCACAACGCGATCAACGAGCCGAGCAGAAATACGACCCCGGCGAGCCAGATCAGGTTCACGAGCGGCTTGACGAAGATGCGGAAGTAGACGGTGCCGTCGTCGTTGATCTGATCGGCGATCACGAACAGATCCGTCCCGGTCGTGTAATCGGTGCGGATGCCGACCTCCGACGACACCTGCGGATCCGGCCCCGCGATCTTGTAGGAGTTCTTGCCCGCCTCGAGCTTGCCGAGGTTCTCGCCTCCGCGCTCAACCGCGAGGAGTGCGCGCACCTCAGTCGCGTGTGGTGTGTCACGCTCGATCAGCCCTCGATAGAGAACCGTGTAGCCGCCGACCGAGAGCGCCTGGCCGCGTCGGAGCTTGCCGTCGACCACCGAGTCATACGCGCTCGAGCCCGCGATGCCGATCGCCAGCAGGACGATCGCCGCGTGCACGACGTAGCCGCCGTAGCGGCGCCGGTTCCGGGCCATCAGGGAGCCGAACGCGACCGGCCAGGATTCGCTCGAGAGCGCGCGTCGGGCCCGGGTGCCGCGGACGAACTCGAGACCGATCGCGGCCAGCACGAAGGCGGCGAACGAGTAGGCGACGAGCCCAGGGATCGACGACCCGGCTCCGAGGATGAGCAGGACGATCCCTGTTCCGAGTGCGATGCCGCCCGGCCACGCAAACGTCCGCAGCAGGCCGCGGAGCGATGCTCGCCGCCAGGCGACGAGCGGTCCGATGCCCATCAGGAGAAGCAGCGGCAATCCGAAGATCCTGAGGAAGAAGTCGTAGTAGGGCCGTCCCACGACGACCGACGTGCCTCGCACGGCCTCGGACAGGATCGGCCAGGCGACGCCCCACAGGATCGTCAGGCAGAGGGCGACCAGCAGCAGGTTGTTGTAGAGGAACACGGCCTCGCGCGAGACGAGCGACTCGAGCTTTGTGTTCGAGCGCAGCATCGGGAGGCGCCAGACGATGACCGCCGTTGCGAAAACGACCGTGACGACGATGAAGGCGAGGAACCACGGGCCGATGTCGCTCTGTGTGAAGGAATGGATCGAGTTGACGATCCCGGACCGCGTGAGGAACGTGCCGAAGAGCGAGAGACAGAAGGCGAGCGAGACGAGCACCATGTTCCACACCTTGAGCATCCCGCGCTTCTCTTGGATCATCACCGAGTGGAGAAACGCTGTGGCCGCGAGCCAGGGCATCAGCGCGGCGTTCTCGACCGGGTCCCAGGCGTAGTAGCCGCCCCAGCCCACCTCGACATACGCCCAGTGCGCGCCGAGCAACTGACCGATGCCGAGCGCCGTCCACGCGAGCAGCGTCCAGCGGCGGGTCGCCACGATCCAGCGCTCGTCGGTGCGGCCGGACAGGAGCGCGCCCATTGCGAAGGCGAACGGCACTGCGAGCCCGACATAGCCGAGGTAGAGGAACGGCGGGTGCGCCATCATGTACGGGTTTTGCAGGCTGGGGTTGAGCCCGGCGCCGTCGATCGGGGCGGCCTGGACGGCGAACGGGCTCGCGACGGCGACGAGGAGGAACGCGAAGCCGGCCGAGATCGCGGCGAGAACGGGCGTGACCCAGACGACGAGGTCGCGTGCGCGTCGCCGGTTGACCCAGACGGCCACTGCCGAGTAGCCCGTCAGAATCAACAGCCATAGGAGCAACGAGCCTTCCTGGCCACCCCAGAACGCGGACAGCTTGTACGGGCCGGACAATGACCGGTTCGAGTGCTCGGCGACGTACGTCAGCGAGAAGTCGCTTCGTAGGAATCCGGCGGCGAGCACCGCAGCCGCCACGAGCGTCGAGCCGAAGGCGGCGATGAGGGCGTTACGCGCAGACTGCGCGAGCCGCCGGCGGTGACTGATGCCGGCGTAGACGCCCGCGACGAGCGCGTACAGCGCGAGGCCGAGCGTGACGACGAGTGCCGCGCGGCCGAGCTCGGGCATCTACGGAGCGGCCGGCTTGGCGGCCGTGTACTTCGACGGGCATTTCGTGACGAGCGAGCCGGGCTTGGCGACGAAGGTGCCGTTCTCGAACCTGCCGCTGACGACGACGTCCCGGTTCGTCCTGAACAGGTCGGGAACGCTACCGGTGTAGACCACCGGCACCGTTGCGGTGCCCTTGACGTCGCGCAGCGTGAACCGCAGCCCGCCCGCATGAGCATCGCCGGTCGGCTTGCCGACAACGAGGCCCACGAGCGAGACCTCGCCCGTGTGGGAGCCGAGCTGGCTGGGTCTCAGCGACGGCGTGCCGCCGCCGGCGATCGAGGTGTAGAGGAGGAAGACCGCGAGCACCGCCGCAATCGAGAGGGCGATGACGAGACGCGCCGGAGAGCGCTTCCTGGCCACCCGTCCAGTTTAGCCCGATCGCGCCCCGCAGCGCCCGGACGACCTGTCGTAGCTACTGCCCGACAGCGGCTCAGCGTGCGGTGGTGCGCTCGGCGTCGCGACGATCCGGGATCTCGTAGCCGTGGTCGTGGCAGAGCGCACCGGGCGACTCCTCGGTGAAGGCGTCGCAGTACCCCTTCCCGTAGGCCGCCCGCATGAAGGCGGCGACGACTTCGAGGTTCCACTCCCCCACGTCGGCAGCTTCCCGCCACAGATCGGCGAGACGAAGGTCGATGTCGAGCTCGAGGAGGTCAATTCGAGTCGGGCGTTCCATATGCGCTGAGGGTACGGACCGCGTCGGACGGAATAGAGTCCCCTGCAAATGGGCGTATTTGTAGAGGGCCGCAATCCGAGTTCGTGCACGTAACGATCGTCACACCAAGAGGCGCCAACGACACAGCTAGTGCAACGCGGCGCCGAGGACGGCGCGGATTGCCTGGCTCGACGCCTCGTCCGGAGACTCGGAGATCACCGTTGCCGGCCGGCCGAACCCCTCGAGCGCTTCACGCAACGGCTCCGCGCGCAGTGTCCCTTCGCCGTACGGGAGGTGACGCGACTCGTTGCGATTGGCGTATGCGATGTCCGAAAAGTGAATGTGGAAGGGAACACCTGGCTCGAGCACCCCGTCGACCGCTTCGAGCGCCTCGACGAACAGGCTCGCCTCCAGATAGGCGCCGTCGCTCGTGGCGTGCATGTGCGCGAAGTCGAGCACCGGCCTCACCCAGCTCGTCCGGCGCGCGATCTCGATCACGTCGTCGAGCGAGCCGAGATCGCGCACCCGGCCCATCACCTCGACGCCGAACGGCACCGCACGCTCTTTGCCCTCGAGGCGTTCGCGAAGCGTCCCCAGCTGCTCGACCACCGAGGCGATCGCCGCTTCGCGTGGCCGCCCGAGCAGAAATCCGGGGTGGAAGACCACGACCTCGGCGCCGCAGGCGGCGGCGATGCCGGCGCTGCGGTCGAGCGCACCGACGGCCGACGAGAACTTCCGCCCGCTCGCCTCGACATGCCCCATGAAGCCGAACAGCGGCGCGTGCACGGAGAGCGCCACATCTGCGTCCCTGGCCACCTCGCCGAACTGCTCCGCCCACGGATAATCCATCCAGAAGCCACTCTCGAAATCGATCTCGCAGGCGTCGTACCCGCGCTCGAGGAGCGAGGCGATCGCCGCCTCTGGGCTGTCGCGGGTCGGGACGCGTGCGGGGCCGAAGCGGATCCGTCCCATGTCCCACACTCTAGTCCGGGTATCAAGCGACGCCGCCCAGGCTCGTCCGCGGCTGCCGGCGGTGCCGGACGACCCGTTCTCGGGATCGCGGCCCTAGACTCCGCCGACCGCCGGCGTGACCGCCCGACCGGCGATCAGGGCGGCGAGCGCCTCCTCGACCGGTAGCGCCTCTTGTGCCCGTCCGCGCTCGCGAAGAAAGCCGGCCAGTGCGGCCAGCGGCTCGGTCTCGTGGCGGCGGAAACCGGTGGCGCGCACGATCTCGATCGACTCACGCAGCAATCGCTCCGCTTCGTCGTCCTTCCCCTGCGCCGCGCGGACGAGGCCGAGTGCGAGGCGCGTCGTCGAGCTCGAAGACGCGTCGCCCGGCCCCACGGTTTCAAGCGCGTCCAGCGCGAGCCGCTCGGCCTCCTCCAGACGATGCTGTCCGAGCAGAACCTGGGCGAGGATCCGCTGGCTCTCGACGAGCGTGCCACGGTCCTCGAGCGGCTTGAGCAACCGAATGGCCTCACGCAGGCGCTCTTCCGCGCCGCGAAGATCACCCTTTGTCCAGGCAACGAGCCCCAAGGCGTTCAGCGTGCGAGCGAGCTGGATTGTGACACCGCCTTCCGCGAACAGTTCACGTGCCTGCTCGAGCGACTCCTCGGCTTCGTCGAGACGGCCTTCGACCGCCGCCTGCTTGCCTTCGACCCGGAGCGTCAGCGCTCGTGTCGTCGGGCTTCCGCTCTCTGCCGCGAGCTCACGCGCGCGGGCAAGCGGCCCTCGCGCGAGGTCCGGCTCGAGCCTCGCATAGTGAACCTCGGTGAGCTCGAGCAGCACCCCGCTCTGTAAGTCCCGGCGCTCGATGTGCTCCGCGATCGCGAGCTTCTCGGTAGCGAGTCGCTCGACCTCGGCCATGTCGCCTTCCCACCAGCCGATCGTTCCGAGCAGCTCTAGCGCGTCGAAGCGCCCGACGTCATCGTCGGGGTCGATGACCTCGAGCGCATGCGTGGCGAGTTCGCGGGCGCGATCGGTGTCGCCGTCGCGGTGCAGCGAGACCTGCGCGAGGACCGTGAGCGCTCGTCCCTCGATCCGTTGGTCGCCGGCCTCGTGTGCGGCATCGAGCACGTTCTGCATCTCGGTCGAGACGGTTGGCATGTCGGTCATCCGCCAGGCCGCCCGGGCAGCGAGGTAGCGCCGCTCGAGCGTCGGCTCGAGCTCGACCGCACGAACGAACAAGCGTCGCGCCGTACGATTTGCCTCGCGAGCGTGGGCACGACGACCGGCATGCTCGAGCACCGCGGCCGCGTCCTCGGCGAGCTCGGCCGGCACTCGGCCCTCCAGCTCGAGCACGAGCTCCGCCGCTTCGTCGAGGTGGTACGCACGGATCTCTACGAGCTCGTCGGCCACGGGACGCCCCATCAGCCAGTGCGCGAGCCGCCGGTGCAACAGAGCCCGCGTGGACTTCGAGAGGCCCGCATACGCGACGTCGCGGATGAGAACGTGCTTGAAGCGGTACGCCTCTTCGCCACGAATCGTGGAGCGCTGCTCACGCACGAGGAAATCGCGCTCCACGAGCTCGGCCAGCCCGGCCGCGGCAGCGCCGGTCCCGTCCATCATCGAATCGACCGCTCCCGACCAGAACACGCGCCCCGCAACGGCGGCGCGCTGCAGGACCGCCTTCTCCGCTCGAGGGAGGCGGTCGATGCGCGCAGCGATCATCGCCTGCACCGTGTGCGGAAGTCCGTCGCGCGGTCCGTCGCATTCGAGCAGCGTCCGCACCATCTCCTCGATGAACAGCGGATTGCCCTCCGTGATCTCGAGCACCTCGGCGCGCTGCTCGGCGGAGAGCCCATGCCCATCCGTCCCGTCGTGCCCGAGCGCATCCACGAGACGTCCGCCGTCCTCGTTCGGAAGTGCCTCGAGCTCGATGGCACTGGCGCGAATCTTCCCGCCACCCCACGTCGGCCGGTCGTCCAGCAGGTCGGCGCGGGACAGGCAGAGGATGAAGACGGCGACGCCCCGCACTGCTCCGGCGAGGTGCTCGATGAGGTCGAGCATCGACTCCTCGGCCCAGTGGATGTCCTCGAACACGAGCACGAGTGGCTGCACGTCGGCGAGCTCCGTCGCCCACGTCTGGGCCGCCCACGAGATCTCGGCCGGAGATCGCTCACCGCCCACCGCGTCGAGCACGCCCGACGCAAGTCCGAGCAGGTCTGCGACTGCGTCCTCGCCGCAGCTCGCGCGCAGCTTCTCGGTGGCGGCCTCGACCGTGTCGTCGTCGGTGATGCCCGCCGCCGCCTTCACCATCTCCGCGAGGGCCCAGTAGGTGACGCCCTCGCCGTAGGGCAGGCAGCGTCCGGAGAGCACGGTTGCACGCTCTGCGCCCGCGGTGAATTCCCGCGCGAGGCGTGACTTGCCGACACCGGCCTCTCCGAAGATGGTGAGCAGGAGTGCGCGACGGTCGCGTACGGCACGCGCAAAGGTGTTCTCCAGCAGTTCGAGCTCCTCCTCCCTACCCACGAACGGCACCGACACGACGAGCCGGCGGCCCACATCCTCCGACACGGAGACGACCCGCCATGCCTCCAGGCCGGCCGGGAAGCCGCGTGCCGCCTGCGCACCGATCGGCGTCGCGGTGACCGAATCGAGCGTGAGCCGCTGCACTTCCGGACCGAGCAAGAGCTCGCCGGGCTCGGCTGCCTGTTGCAAGCGGGCTGCCACGTTGACGGCACGACCGGTCGCGAAGGTCGCGTCCGTCTCGTCCGCGACGATCTCTCCAGACTCGACGCCGATGCGCACGTCCAGCCCGAGCTCCTGTACCGCGTCGATGATCGCAAGCGCTGCCCGCACCGCGCGCTCGGGATCGTCCTCGTGCGCGACCGGGACCCCGAAAGCCGCCATGACGGCATCGCCGGCGAACTTCTCGACGGTGCCGCCGTGCGCGTCGATGCAATGCGCCACCTGGTCGAAGAACCTGCCGACCCGGGAGCGGACGATCTCGGGGTCGGCGCTGGCGACGAGCTCCGTCGAGCCGACGAGGTCTGCGAACAGCACGGTGGCGAGCTTGCGCTCCATCCCATAAGAATAGGCGTCGCGCCTCAGCGGTCCCGTACGATGGGCACGTGCTGGATCCGAAAGTGTTCAAGGCGTACGACGTGCGGGGCCTCTACGGCGCCGAGCTCGACGAGGAAGGGGCGTACGCCATCGGGCGCGCATACGTCGAGCAATTCGAGCCGCGCACGGTGGCGGTGGGGCGGGACATGAGGATCTCGGCGCCGTCGATGACCGCTGCCGTCATGGAAGGCGCCGCCGACGGTGGGGCAGACGTGCTCGACCTCGGCATGGTGGGTACGGAGATGGTCTACTACGCAGTCGGCGAGCTCGGCCTCGAGGGCGGGATCTGCGTCACCGCCAGCCACAACCCGAAGCAGTACACGGGCATGAAGATCGTGCGGCGGGGTGCGCTCCCGGTGGGTGGGGATTCGGGCCTCGACGACGTGCGGCTGCGCGCCCAGGCCGGTTTCGGGCCCGCGACGCGCCGCGGCGAGATCCGGACGCAGGACGTGTGGCAGGGATTCGTCGACAAGGTGCTCTCGTTCGTCGACACCGACGCGATCGGCCCATTGAGGGTTGTCATCGACGCAGCCAACGGCATGGCCGGCGCGATGCTGCCGCCCGTCCTCGAGCGCCTGCCGCAGCTGGACGTCGTTCGCTGCTACTTCGATCCCGACGGCACATTCCCGAATCACGAGCCGAATCCGCTGCTACCCGAGAATCGCGAGTTCATCATCACGAAGACGCGCGAGTCCGGCGCCGACCTGGGAGTGGCGTACGACGGGGACGCAGATCGTTGCTTCTTCGTCGACGACACCGGAGCCTTCATCCCGGGCGACTTCGTGACCGCGCTGCTCGCCGAGATCGTCCTGGCCAAAAACCCGGGCGGCACGGTCCTCTACGACGTTCGCGCAAGCTGGGCCGTGCCGCGGACGATCGCCGCCGCCGGAGGCACCGCGCTCGTCAACCGCGTCGGCCACGCCTTCATCAAGCACCGGATGCGGAAGGAACACGCAGTCTTCGCCGGCGAGGTGTCGGCGCATTACTACTTCCGCGACTTCACCCAGGCCGACACGGGCGTCGTTCCGTTCCTGCTCATGCTCGAGCTCATCTCGCAACGCGGCGCGAAGCTCTCCGAGATTCTGGCACCGTTTCGCCGGCAGTACTTCATCACAGGAGAGATCAACACCCCGGTCGCAGACGTGCCGCTGAAACTGCAGGAGATCAAGGAGCACTACGGAGCACAGGGGGGCACGATCTCCCATCTCGACGGCATCTCGGTCGACTTCGACGACTGGCATTTCAACGTGCGCCCGTCGAACACGGAGCCGCTGCTGCGGCTCAACCTCGAGGCGTTGTCCGAGGCGAAGATGCAGGAAAAGCGCAATGAGCTCGTGGCGCTGATCGAGGGCTGATGGGAGACGCCCCCGAGCTCGGCCGGGTTACGGACCGGCGGCCGCCGTTCAAGTATTCCGCGCTGGCGCGCGTCTGGTTCTCCGACACCGACGCTCAGGGCGTCGTCTACTACGGCCGTTACCTCCCGTACTTCGACCACGCGCGCACGGAGTACCACCGGCACCTCGGCGGCGCCCACGGGCTTGCAGGCGAGTTCGTGATGCGCGCCTCGAGCGTCGAGTACCACGCGCCTGCACGCTTCGACGAGCTGATCGAGGCGTTCGTCCGGATCAGCCGCATCGGCCGCACCAGCGTCACGTACGAGTGCGCCGCGACGCGGGAGCCGGACGGCGCGCTCTTGGCGACCGCAACCCAGACGATCGTTCTGATCGACCCGATCGCACGACGGCCGGTGCCGGTTCCGGAGGCCTTCCGCGCGCCCGTGCGGCTGTTCGAGCAAGGGGACCTCGTCGAGTGAGACGTCCCTTGCCGACGCGGACGCTTGCGCCGGTTCCTCCGGCGGCGCTCCCATGAGCGCCCGAGCCCTGGAGGCGATCGATCGGATCCTTAAGGGCGGCGCCGACGCCGACGACGTCCTCCGCGCGGTCGTCTCCGAGCTCGCGCGTGAGCCGGGCATCGTGTGGGCCGGCATTCTTTTCCTCGAAAGTGGGGCGCTCGCGCTGGGTCCGGCTGCCGGGACGGCCGACGAGGCGAGACGCGTGCACGTCGCCGTCAGCTACCAGGGCACGCAGGTCGGTCAGCTCGCGGTCGACGGCGTCGCAGACGCCGCATTCCTCGAGCGCGTCGCCACGCTCATCTCCGCGCACGTCCTGCTGGGCTGGGATACAGGCGGCGAGATCTGGGAGCCCTGAGCCGGATCGGGCATGGATGCAAAGACGCCGCGCGGCCGCCCGGAGTACGGACGGCCGCTGCGGCGGCTCCCCCTCACTAACAGTCCTCACCCATCCGGGGGATGCAATCCCTCGAACGAGGGATGACACCAGCAAGACCGAGATCGGTCCGCTCGGCATGGACTCAGAGTCGCTCGTCGAAGTAAGGGCCGCGGGCGGCCCCCTTCAGGGATCTTCGCGCGATGGAAATCCGCTCCTGCGGATTTCCATCTGCGCTGACTAGGGCGTCACGCGGTACGCGTCGAACACCGCATCGAGATTCCGAAGCGCGGAGAGGAGCGAGCGCAGGTCGTTCACGTCGCCGAGCTCGGCTGTGTACCAATTCTTCGCCATGCCGTCTTCGACCGTGCCGCCGTAGGCGACGATGTTGGCCCCGTGCTCGGAATACGTGCGCGCGACGTCCTCGAGCAGGCGGGCACGATCCCATGCCTCGACCGCGATCTGGACACGGAAGCTCGTCTTCGCGCTTCCCTCCCACTCGACCGGCGTGAATCGCTCGGGGTTGCGCATCAGTGCTCTCACGTTCGGGCAATCGCCTCGGTGAATCGTGATCCCGCGCCCGAGCGAGATGTAGCCGAGGATGGTGTCGCCGGGCACCGGCGTACAGCACTTGGCAAGCCGTACCAGGACGTCCTCGACGCCTTGCACGACGATACCCAGACTGTCTCCCGCGACCGTCGAGCGGGCCTTCGCGGGCTTCAGCGTCACCGCCGGCTCCTCGGCCACCTCGCCGGTCTTGAGCCGCTGCAGCACCTTGTTCACGACCTGTCCGGTCCCGAGCTTGCCCGAGCCGACCGCCAGGTAGAAGTCCTCCGCCTTCTTGAAGCCCAGGTCGCGAATCACCTGTGCGAGCACGGCTGAGCCCTGCAGCTTGCGATACGGCAAGCTCTGCGCCTTCAGCGCCTGGTCGAGCGCATCTCGGCCCTTTGCCTCGGTCTCGCCCTTGGTCTCGCGCTGGAACCACTGCCGGATCTTGTTGCGCGCGCGAGAGGAGGCGGCGAGCGACATCCAGTCGCGGGACGGCCCGCGCCCCGATTTCGACGTGAGGATCTCCACGAAGTCACCGTTCTTGAGCTTGTAGTGCAGCGGCACGATGCGGCCGTTCACCTTCGCACCGACCGTCTTGTGGCCGACGTCCGTGTGCACCGCGTAGGCGAAGTCGATCGGCGTCCCTCCAGACGGCAAGGTCTTCACCTCGCCCTTCGGCGTGAACACGTACACCTCGTCGTCGAAGAGATCGGTGCGAAGCGTCTTCATGTACTCGCCCGCGTCCTGCTCGTCCGCTTGCCAGTCCATCAGCGTCTTCACCCACGTCACCCACTCGTCGTCCCCCTTGACGGCGCGGCCGCGCTTGTACAGCCAGTGCGCGGCGACCCCGAACTGGGCCTCCTCGTGCATCTCGCGCGTACGCACCTGGATCTCGAGCGGCGTCCCGGACGGGCCGATCACCGTCGTGTGCAACGAGCGGTAGCGGTTCAGCTTCGGCATCGCCACGAAGTCCTTGAACCTGCCGGGCATCGGCTTCCAGAGGGAATGGATGATGCCGAGGGCGCCGTAGCAGTCGCGCGTGCCCTCGTCGCCGCCCCGCTCCACGATCACGCGCATCGCGGTGAGATCGTAGATCTCGTTGAACTCGCGGCCCTTCTTGGCCATCTTGTCGTAGATCGAGTAGAAGTGCTTCGCCCGCCCTGACAGGTCGGCCGGGATATCCGCCTTGACGAGCTCGGCCTGCAGCTCCTCCGCGGCCTGCTCGACGCGGGCCTCGCGGTCCGCACGCCGGTCGGCGACCATGGCCTCGATCTCGGCGTACTTGCGCGGATGCAGCGTCCCGAACGAGAGGTCTTCGAGCTCCCACTTGACGGCCTGGATGCCGAGACGGTGTGCAAGCGGCGCGTAGACCTCGAGCGTCTCCTTCGCGGTCTGGAGCTGAGACTGGCGGCCGACGTGCTCGATCGTGCGCATGTTGTGGAGCCGGTCGGCGAGCTTGATCAGGATCACGCGCACGTCTTGCGCCATCGCCACGATCATCTTGCGATAGTTCTCGGCCTCGGCCTGCTCGCGGCTCTGGAAACTGATCCTCGTCAGCTTGGTGACCCCGTCGACGAGGACGGCGATATCCGGCCCGAACTCTGCGCGCAGGTCGTCGATGGTGGTGTCCGTGTCCTCGACGACGTCATGCAGCAGCGCCGCGGCGATTGTCTGCTCGTCCAGGTGAAGCTGCGCGCAGATCTGCGCCACGCCCCACGGGTGGTGGATGAAATCCTCCCCGGAGCGACGCACCTGGCCGCGGTGCGCGCGCTCGGCGAAGTCGAACGCATGCCTGATCAGCTCCTTGTCGACGCCGGGGTTGTACGCCTCGACGCACGCGATCAACTCGCCGACCAGGCTCTCGTGATCTCGCTCGGCATCAACGACTGCCATCTGTCTCAGTGTACTCAGCCCCATTCGAGTGACAGGAGCGGCGGCGCGGATGCCGAAAGGGCACCCATGGGAGCGTTACGCCGTTATCTCGAGCGTCGCCGGGTCATGCGCCTGATCGTCGCGCTCGAGCGGGCTACGGCCCGACCTCTCCGCTGACCGAGCGGCACGAACGTCGGCGGGCGTGAGCGACTCCGGCTCGCGTCAAGCTGCCTCCGGCAGCGTCAGTGGCGCGCCGTGCTCGAGCAGGGCGCGGAAGGTCTCGGACTCGAGGAGCTGGCGCGGTCCCGCAGCCTCGGTGAGCTCGAGCTCGCCGAAGATCCGCTTGGCCTCCGGTGTCCACGCCTCCTCTCCAGCCTTCCACATGCCGGCGAGCCACGAGCGCAGCTCCTCGTAGGACGCCGGGGCGTCGAACACGCGCCGCACGACGAGCTGGGGAGCGACGGTGCCGTTCCAGCGGTTCTCCTTGAGCCGGAAGACGACGTCGAAACGACTCTGGGGCTGCAGGCGGTCGATCTGTGGGCCGAACCCGAACGCAATCGCGCTGCCGGCGTCGCGTCCGTTCTGGCGTACGCGGAAGCGCAGATGCTTGCCGTCGCCGACCGTGGCCGGATCGATCGCCTCACAGCTCGCGACGAGCAACGTCACGTCGGGATTGCCGAGACCGAAGGGTGCGAGACGGTCGAGCTCCCGTGCCAGGTCGAGAGTCAGCGCGCTCGCGGGCACGATCGCGTCGACGGACGTGACCTGCTCGACGTCCAGGTCACCGAGCTCTGCGTCAGCGTGCGCGGCGAATGCCTCGGAAAACGCCTCGAGCTGCTCTGGCCTGATCGAGAGCCCTGCGGCCGCCCGGTGCCCACCGAAGCGCTCCAGGTGACCGGAGCACGCCGCAAGTGCACCGTGGAGGTCGAAGCGTGGAATCGACCGTCCGGAGCCCTTCCAGGCCGCACCGCCGCCGGCGATCATCACGACAGGGCGGTGGAAGCGCTCGGCGAGCCTCGAGGCGACGATGCCGATCACGCCTTCGTGCCATTCCTCGTCCCAGAGCACGTAGCCGCGCCGTGCGCGCTTTCCCGCGGGCCAGGCCTCTGCCATCGCGACGGCCTCCCGCAGAATCCTCTCCTCGACCGCCTGACGATCGCGATTGAGCGTTTCGAGCTCGTTCGCGAGCAGGTCGGCCTCGCGTTGCACCTCCGTCAGGACGAGATGCAGCGCCACGTCCGGACGTCCGAGCCGCCCGGCCGCATTGATGCGCGGCGCGAGGCGGAACCCGACAGCGGTCGCGTCGATCGTGGCCGGATCGACCCCAGCGACACGCATGAGCGCCTGCAGTCCTGTCTTCTGCGTTCTCGCAAGCACTCGCAAGCCGGCGGTGACCAGCGAGCGATTCTCGTCGACGAGCGGGACGACGTCTGCGATCGTCGCGAGAGCGACGAGGTCGAGGTGGCGCGTGACTGCGGGGTGGTCGACGCCGAGCAACGCCTGCGCGAGCTTGTGCACGACGCCCGTGCCACAGAGATCCGGAAAGGGATAGTCGGAGGGTCGCGTGGCGACGATCGGACAGTCGGGCAGCGTGTCGGCGGGCCGGTGATGGTCAGTGACGATGACGTCGAGCCCCAGTGAACTGGCATGTGCCACTTCGGCGGCGGCCGTGATGCCGCAATCGACGGTGAGCACGAGGCCGACACCGTCCTGCGCGAGGCTCGCGATTGTGGTGTCTGAGACGCCGTAGCCCTCCTCGAAGCGGCTCGGCAGGTGCCACCGTACGTTTGCCCCGAGCTCCCGCAGCGTCAGCACTGCGAGCGCGGTGGCGCAGATCCCGTCGACGTCGTAGTCGCCGTGCACGCAGATCGTCTCGCCGGCCGCAACGGCGGCACGGATACGGATGACGGCGGCTTCCATGTCGCCGAGCAGCAACGGGTCGTGTCCGGGGCGCTCGGGGTCGAGGAAGGCGCGCGCGACCGAGGCTTCGCGGTAGCCGCGGCGCACGAGCACCGCGGCCAGCGTCTCCGAGACCCCGAGTCCCTGGGCGAGCGCTGCGACCTCGTCGAACCCTGCGGGCGCGATCATCCAGGTTCCGGCCATGGACGTCACGATAGGTCCGCATTCGGACAGACCGGCTCGCGCACGAGCAGGGTTACCGCCGCGCCGGGTGAGTCAGGCGGCGCTGCGACGCGCGCGGCGCTGACGCATCGACTCGCGGATGATCTTGAGCCAGAGCAGCACAAGGCCGACTGTGGCGCCGACAACGACGACCGCGATCGGTGCGAAGTACGCCATTTGCTCCAGCGAGTACCTCGTGACCGCCGCGCCGACGAGCCAGATCACGAGCACGACGAACACCATCGGGACTGTTGTGCGCGGGTTCACGCGTTCAGGCTAGCCTTCTGTCGTGCATCAAGGCGAGTTGAACTACGTCTCAGGCGAGGACTACGTGCTCGAGTTCCTCGGCTACCGCTTCGCCTTCGGGGCGGAAGACTTCCAGGAGCGCGTGACCGCTGCGGCGGTCAAGCTGGGATTGCTCGGAGAAAATGACCTCGACGACGAGGAAATGCTCGATCTCGTCGAGCTGGCGGCCGACGGACGGATCGCCGACGCGCGCAGCGGTCTCGGCCAGTACGTCATGCGCCACTGGGAGCGGGTGGCGCTGAACGAGGGCGAGTCGCTCGTCTACTGGCTGCGAAAGCTCGTGTTCCGCGGCGCCTACCTCGATCACCGTGTCAAGGAAGGGCTGCTCGAGGTGATGTGGGACGACGTCGCCTCCGACTTCGGCTACGCGGAGCCCCAGGGTGGCCGTGCCTTGCTTGAGCTCGCGCCGACGCCGAGTTGGCACACCTTGCAGTTTCGACGCTGAGCGTCGGAAACACACGCCGCGGTGTTTCCCGTGCTCTGACGGAAGACACGCCGGATTGCAACACGTGCCGCGCGCAGAGCGCGCTCTCAGGTCACCCTGCGGCTCCCGTGCTCAATCCGGCTCGGCGGGAAGCGAGAATCCGAGCCGCTGCTCATCATCCTCGCCGCTGATACGGATCTCTCGAATTGCGCCCAGCGGCACGATCAGCTCCGCCGGCTCGCCGTCCTCGGGCTGAGGGCGCAAGGTGACGAAGCCGTAGCCGGGCTCGGGAGAGATGGATACGAGCTTGTGCAGCGCACCGTCGAGAAGCTCGATGCTCACGGTCACCTTGTCGAGCCCGTGGTCGACCTTGAAGCCGTCGATGCGGCGATGGATTCGCGTCACGAGGTCGTCGAGCGGGCCGATCATGCCCGGCGTCCACAGCTCGGGGCTCAAAATAGGCCTCCGTCGGTGCGCGTTGCACCGATGTGGGCCCGGCCGAGCTCGGTGATGATGCGCCCACGGGGCGTGCGCTGGATGAAGCCGAGCTGCAACAGGTAGGGCTCATAGACGTCCTCGATCGTGTCCTGCTCCTCTCCGAGGGAGACGGCAAGAGTCGACAGCCCGACGGGTCCGCCGCTGAACTTGTGCGCGATCGACTCGAGCAGCTCACGGTCGACGCGCTCGAGACCCTCGCCGTCGACCTCGAGCAGCTCGAGGGCCTCGCGGGCGACCTCGTTCGTGATCACACCTGCATGGCGCACCTCTGCCACGTCGCGCACGCGCCGGAGGATTCGGTTCGCGACGCGTGGCGTGCCCCGCGAGCGCAACGAGATCTCGTCGGCCGCATCGTCCTCGATCTGGACATCGAGGATTCCTGCCGAGCGTCGCACGATCGTCCCGAGCTCGCCGGGCGCGTAGTAGCCGAGCCGGAACGTCATGCCGAAGCGGTCCCGCAGCGGCGTCGTCAGCAGGCCGCTGCGCGTCGTCGCGCCGACGAGCGTGAACGACGGCAGGTCGAGTGTGAGCGTGCGCGCTGCTGCGCCCTGGCCGAACACGATGTCGAGGCGGAAGTCCTCGAGGGCGGGGTAGAGAATCTCTTCGGCTGCGCGATTGAGACGGTGGATCTCGTCGATGAAGAGCACGTCACGCGGCTCGATCGCAGTCAGGATCGCTGCGATGTCCTTCTTCTCGAGCGCTGGACCGGCGACGGTGCGCAGACCGACGCCGAGCTCTTCGCGGATGATCTGCGCCAGCGTCGTCTTGCCGAGCCCGGGCGGCCCGGCCAGCAGGACATGGTCGAGCGCCTCGCCACGGCCCTTGGCGGCGTCCAGTGAGATTTGGAGCTGCTCCTTGATCCGGTCCTGGCCGACGAAGTCGTCCAGCCGGCGCGGCCGCAACGAGCGCTCGACCTCCTCGTCCTCTGGCTTCAGATCGGCGGCGAGAAACTGGCTCACGCGGCCGCCGCTCTGAGCGCCTGGCGAATGCGCTCCTCCGCCGGCAGCTCCGGATCGATCTCGGCGAGCGCCTGCTCGGCATCGACGACGGAGTAGCCGAGCTCGACGAGCGCATCACGCGCGACGAGATGCGACGAGGCGGCCGCCGCCGGCGAGTCGGCGAGGTCGGCCCCGAGCCCGATCTTCTCCTTCAGCTCGAGCACGATGCGCTCGGCAGTCTTCTTGCCGATGCCCGGAATCGCCTGAAAGCGGGCATGATCGCCGAGCGCGATCGCGCGCCGAAGGTCGGGGGCCGGCGATCCGGAGACGACGGCGAGCGCGACCTTGGGGCCGATGCCCGCCACCGTCAGCAAGTGCGTGAACAACTCGCGCTCGGCCGCATCACCGAAGCCGTACAGCTGCAGGGCGTCCTCGCGCACATGCAGATACGTCTCGACGGTGACCTCTCCCCCGCTCTCCGCACGGCGCAGCACCGACGGCGTGGCGGCGACGAGGTAGCCGACGCCGTTGACGTCGAGCAGGAGCCCGTCCGCCGAGCGTCCTGCAGGGGTGCCGCGCAATCGTGCGATCACGACGCCATCCTCGCAAGCGGTGGCATCAGCGCGTGGCAGATCGCGACGGCGAGCGCGTCGGCGGCGTGCGATGTCGCCGGCTCGGCGTCGAGCTTGAGCAGCAGCTTGACCATGCGTTGCACCTGATGTTTGTCGGCGCGGCCGTGGCCGCAGACGCACTGCTTCACGCGGGTGGGCGCATACTCACTGCACTCGATGCCGGCGGACGCGGCGGCGACCATCGCGGCGCCTCGGGCCTGACCGACGGAGAGCGCGATGCGGGCGTCTGCCCCGACGAACGACTCCTCGAGTGCCACCGCGTCCGGCGCGTGCGCCCCGATGAGCTCCACCACTCCGTCGAAGATCGTCCGCAGCCGCAGTTCCGGGCGCTCGCGCGACCCGGTGGTCCAACACCCGTGGTCGAGGGCACTGATGCGCCCGCCGCTTGCGAGGACGATCCCGTAGCCGCATGCAGCCGTCCCTGGGTCGATGCCGAGAACCTTCACGGAGAAAGGGTAGGCATCGGTGCGGACGGCCTCAGCGGGCTCCGCGTCGGCCCGAAGGACGGTCTCGCCGTCGGCTGGAGGAGGACGCTTCTTCGCGCCTCACTCGCACACCTACACTTCGGTCGTGCGATCGCTCTGGCTCGCCGTGCTTCTGGCGCTCGCGCTCGCGCTCCCTGCCTCCGCGGCGGTCGACAAGGGAACGTTCACCCCTGGCGCCGGAGGGGCGGGCATCACCCTCGGCATGACGCGGGCGCAGGTGCTCGCGAAGCTCGGGAAGCCGCTTTACACGAACGTCAACGGCTACATGCAGTACTCGTCGAAGAACCTGTTCGACGTCTACCTCGACGGGAGCAAACGGGTGCGCTTGATCGGCATCTCGGGGCCGGGCTTCTGCACGGTGTTCGGCGCGTGTGCGCTCAAGACCGGCGGCATCGCGAAGCTGCGCGCCCGCTACGGCCCGCGCCTGCGACTCACAAAGCTGCCCGAGACGGGTGAGAAGGAGTGGATCCTGCTCGGCAAGCGCGGCTCCCGGCAGGTGTTCACATCGTTCGCGCCCGCGAACAAGACTGCTGCCTCTGCCTTCATCCAGGTCTTCATCGGCTACGGCAACGGGCTCTGAGCCGTGGTTCAGGAGGCGACTGCCTCCAGCACGCTCTCCGGGATATCGAAGTTCGCGTACACATCCTGCACGTCATCGTTGTCCTCGAGCCCTTCGACGAGCCGCACGACGCGCTTCGCGGTGGGCTCGTCCTCGATCGCGACCGTCATCTTCGGCACCATCGAGAGCTCCGCCGACTCGATCGTGAGCCCCGCCGCTGAGACCGCCTCGGACACCTTGCCGAGCTGCTCCGGCGCGCTCGACACCTGGAACGTGGAGCCGTCGAGCTCCACGTCGTCCGCTCCCGCGTCTGCGGCGATGAGGAACAGCTCCTCCTCGTCGACCCCGTCGGCAGCGACGAGAACGATGCCGCGGCGCTCGAACTGCCACGCGACAGCCCCGGTGGCTCCCAGATTACCGCCGTGCTTGGAGAAGAGATGGCGCACGTCGGAGGCGGTGCGGTTGCGATTGTCGGTCAGCGCCTCGACGATCACGGCCACTCCTTCCGGCCCGTACCCCTCGTAGACGACGTTCTCGAAGATCGCGCCGTCACCGCCTTCGCCGACGCCTTTCGCGATCGCCCGCTCGATGTTGTCCTTCGGCATCGAGTAGGAGCGGGCCTTGTCGATCGCGTTCTGCAGCGCAAGGTTGGCTGCCGGGTCGGCGCCGCCCTCCTTTGCCGCGACGAGGATCGCGCGCGAGAGCTTTGTGAAGAGCTTGCCGCGCTTGGCGTCGGCCGCACCCTTCTTGTGCTTGATCGACGACCACTTGCTATGCCCTGACACTCGCTGCCTCCCTGACCATCTCCAGAAATCGCTCGTGAATGCGCGGATCGCCGGTCAGCTCCGGATGGAACGAGGCAACGAGGATCCTGCCCTCTCGCGCCAGCACGGGGTGGCCGTCGACCTCGGCGAGGATATCGACCCCGGGCCCGGCCTCCGTGATCCAGGGTGCGCGGATGAAGATCGCTCGAAACGGCGGCTCTTCCCCCTCGATCTCGAGATCGGTCTCGAAGCTCGCGACCTGGCGGCCGAAGGCGTTGCGCTTGACCGCGATGTCGATCAGGCCGAGCCCTTCGCGATCCAGCACGATCATTCCCGCGCACGTCCCGAACAACGGCACGTTGCTGCGTCGTAGCGCCTCGTCGAGCCCGTAGAGACCCATCAGGCGCATGATCGCCGTCGATTCTCCACCCGGGATCACGAGACCGTCGAGCCCCTCCAGCTGCTCCGGCAGGCGTACTTCGGTCACCACCGCCCCGAGCCGGCGCAGCATCGCCACGTGCTCGCGAAACGCGCCCTGCAGTGCGAGAACACCGATCTTCACGTGAGGAAGTGTATGGACGGGGCGATCCCGCCAGCGGCCGCGGTGGGGCCGGCGCTACCAGCCGCGCACTTCGAGCCGCTCGCTGTCGGCGAGCGACGCGGAGGCGATGCCGACCATGGGCTCGCCGAGGCCGGCAGAGACATCGGCCAGGATCTTCGCGTCCTGGAAGTGCGTGGTCGCCTCGACGATCGCCTTTGCCCGGCGGTCGGGATCGCCCGACTTGAAGATGCCGGAGCCGACGAAGACGCCGTCTGCTCCGAGTTGCATGCAGAGCGAGGCGTCGGCGGGAGTCGCGATGCCGCCGGCAGTGAAGGTGACGACCGGGAGCCGCCCATTCTCCGCCACCCACCGCACGAGCTCGAACGGCGCCTGCAGCTGCTTCGCCTCGCTGTACAGCTCCTCGCTGCGGAGAGACTGCAGCCGGCGGATGCCGCCGAAGACGGCGCGCATGTGCGTGACCGCATTCACGATGTCGCCCGTTCCGGCCTCACCCTTCGTGCGGATCATCGCGGCACCCTCGGTGATGCGGCGCAGCGCCTCCCCGAGATTGGTGGCGCCGCACACGAACGGCACCGTGTAGCCCCATTTGTCGACATGATGCTCCGTGTCGGCAGGCGTCAGCACCTCGGACTCGTCGATGTAGTCGACCTCGAGCGCCTGCAGGATCTGCGCCTCGGCGAAATGACCGATCCGGCACTTGGCCATCACGGGAACGGAGACAGCCTCCTGAATCTCGCGGATCATGCCCGGATCGGACATACGCGCGACGCCACCGTCGCGACGGATGTCGGCCGGAACGCGCTCGAGCGCCATCACTGCCACGGCGCCCGCGTTCTCGGCGATCACGGCTTGCTCCGCGTTGACGACATCCATGATCACGCCGCCCTTGAGCATCTCGGCGAGACCGCTCTTGACGCGCATCGTGCCGTGCTCAGCCACGCGCCCGAGTGTAGCGGGCCGCATCCTCCCCATGTGCAGGGGAAGATGCGGCCCTGACGGGGTCGATCAGCCGGCTGCGGGCGGGTCGTTACCCGGAGCTTCGGGGGCCGCCGGCGCTGGTGGTGCCGGGGCCGGCGGCTGGCTTGCCGGAGGTGTTGGGGCGGCAGGCGCGGCCGGTTCGCTCGCGGCGCCGCCGCTCGTCATCGACTGCACCCTGTTCCGCACGTCGCTGAGGCCCTCGCCGGCGGCCTGCATGTTCATCCAGGCGCCCACGACGATGATGATCGCCAGGAGCAACCCGAGCCAGGCCCAGAACGTCCGGTCGACAAGGGAGTCGGCGAGCCCGCTCCCGGGCTTGCTGATGAACCTGATGAACGTGAAGACGAGAAGCAGGATCGCCAATGCCGCGGTGATCATCGATGGAGTGACACCGATCTCGAGGTTGATGTTGGCGAGGCGGATTCCCTGCCAGACGATCAGCGCGAGCAGGATCAAGCCGGCGAGGAAGCCGATTCCGTGCCACATGCTTATCCCGTAGCTGGTGTCTTTCACCTCGAACCAGTTGAAGAACGATGTGATCAGGAAGACGATCCCGGCGACGAGCACGACCTTGGCGCCGTGTGAGAGCTTCGAGATGTCCATTTTGCGAGCTTTCCTTTCGAGAGGGCGCGGACGAACTCTCGCAATCATGTCTGCGATGTGAGACAGATACAACCGGTCCGGCGTGACTCCTCTCCCCGCAGACGGTTCCCGTCTGACCCGAGGTCGCGTCCGATCGCGGGGGTTCCGCCCCACCGGGGCCCCCGCTCCCTTTTGACACCCCGCTTTCAGCAGTGCAAACGCGGGCGCTCACTGCAGCCTGATCGACAGCCGTAGACGGTTGACGCGCGCTGCCGCGCGTCTCTACGATCGCCGCACATCGAGCGGGAGGCCGACCGTGACCACGACCGTACTGTGCACCTGCCGCGTTGCCGACTACGACACCTGGCGCCCCGGTTACGACCACGCCGTGAAGGTGACTCCGGGCGTACGCACCTTCCGGTTGTGGCGTGGCCAGGACGATCCGAATCTCGTCGCGATCGAGGAGACATTCGACTCGCGTGAGGTTGCCGAGGCGGCCTGGACGAGCGCCGAGACGAAGGCGGCGATGGAGGCCGACGGGATCGACATGTCGTCCCTCCGCGTCGAGTACTTCGACGAGGTCTCTGCGGGGGCTCCCGGGACGGACTGAGCCCGTTCGACGTCGGCAGCGGGCGCTATTTCGGTTTGGGTCCGTGTCCGTCACCGTTACTTGGCTGTGTCACCGTCACAGGTTGTGTCACCGTCACAGGTTGCGTCACCGTCACAAGTTGCGTCACCGTCACAGGTTGCGTCACCGTTACAGGCTGTCTCACCGTCACTGGTTGGGTCACGGTCCGGGTCGTCGTCACCGGTTGGGTCACCACACGATCTGCCGTCACCACGTGCTCTGTCGTCACCACCTGCTGGTTCGTGACGGTGCCCACGCGCGTGACGACGACGGTGGTCGGCTCAGCGGCAACGGTCACCAGCTTCTGGCGCCCCGCCGGGACTTTTCCGAGCTCGCGGCTCGTGATCACGGTGGTTTTGCCGGGCGTCGTGACCGTGTCGTGCACGACGTGCGTCACGGACACGGTACGCCCACCGTTGTGGACGACGCGTATCGGCCGCGCCACGACCACACCGCGCTCGTGCACCGTGACCAGCTTCCGCACAGTCAGGATCTCCACCTCCGACGCCGCAGCGACGGCACCATCGAGCCGATCGGCAGCGAGGTAGCCGCCGAATGCGAGGAGGGCGACCGCCACGAGGGTCGCGGACACCTTTGCGGCTGCCGGCGCGCGGACCCGCCACCACCACATCCAGAAGCGCCGGCTGCGCCAGTTGTCACGAATCACCAGTGCCTCCCGCAACGAGCGTAGCTGCAAAAGGCGTTGCCTTCCTTCCTGCATTGTAAACCCACCCTGCTACGCGCCGGCATAGCCCTGGGACCAACGTTCCAGCCAGGCAGTTCGCGGCCCTCCTGCTCGGCCTGCCGCTCGTTTCTCTCGCCGCGGGGACAGCTCCCGAAAGAGCGCAAACCGCGTGAAATGGAGTGGGCCCGCCTGGACTCGAACCAGGGACCTACCGATTATGAGTCGGCTGCTCTAACCAGCTGAGCTACGGGCCCGCGCGACGAGCGTAACGGGTTCGTCCGCCACCGTTGCTCATCCGACTGACACAATGGCGGCACGAGGGCGGGCCGCCGCCACTGCGACGGGAAGGACACCGAGACGAAGTGAAGACCTTTCAGCGCGAAGTCCAACTGCGCACCGCCGGCGGACTGACCGTGACGGACATCACCCGCGAGGTCTCTGACGCCGTTCGGGAGAGCGGCGTTCAGAACGGGATCTGTTGCGTCTACTCGCCGCACACGACCTGCTCCGTCCGCGTCAACGAGTGGGAGCGCGGCTTCCTCGAGGACTTCGCAGTGATGCTGAAGCGACTCGTCCCCACGGAGCACTACTACGCTCACGACGACTGGGACCGGCGCACCGAGAACATCTGCGAGGAGGACCAGGAGTTCGGGAACGGGCATTCCCACTGCATGTCGATGCTGCTGGGGCCGGCCGGCGAGGCGATCCCGGTCCGTGAGGGCGAACTGTGCCTCGGTGTCTGGCAGCGTGTGCTCTTCCTCGAGCTCGACCGCGAGCGTGACCGGCGCTGGCTCGTCCAGGTCGTCGGCGCCTGAGGCCGTTCGCCGGCCCTCGTAGGCTCCCGACCGATGTCCCGCCGACCCCCCGGCTTCTTCCTCGATGTCGGAGTGAAGGCGCTATTCGCGTGTGGAGGCGCTACTCCGGAGTCACGTACGCAGCCGTGAGCCCGCCGTCGACGAGAAACGTCGATCCGTTCACGTAGGACGACTCGTCGCTGGCGAGAAAGAGCGCGCCGTTCACGATCTCCCGAGGTTTCGCCAGCCGTCCCATCGGCCAGTGGATCCGGCGGCGCTCGAGCGCCGCCGGGTCGTCGCCGAAGATCCGCAGCAGCAATGGCGTCTCGACAGGGCCCGGACACAAGGAGTTGACGCGGATGCCCTGCCGCGCGAATTGAACAGCCAGCTCCCGGCTCATCGAGAGCACGGCGCCCTTCGACGCGCTGTAGGAGATCTGGGAGGTCGCGGCGCCCAGGATCGCGACGAACGAGGCGACGTTGATCACCGAGCCGCCGCCGCGCTCGAGCAGGTGCGGGATCCCGTGCTTACAACAGAAGTAGACCCCCTTCGTGTTGACGTCCTGTACCCGGTCCCATGCGTCTGCGTCGGTAACGAGGATCGAGTCGTCGTCTGCCGGGGAGATGCCCGCATTGTTGTAGAGCACGTCGATGCCCCCGAAGCGTTCCGCGGTCGTCGCGTACATCGTCTCGACGTCCGCCTCGATAGCGACGTTCGCGCGCACCGCGAATGCGCTGTCCGCCGCGCAGAGGCCGACGGTCTCCTCCGCGAGCGCGAGGTCGACATCCGCGGCGCACACCTTTGCGCCTTCGCCGGTGAAGACGATCGCGGCCTCTCGGCCCATGCCGCCGCCCGCGCCGGTGATCACGCAGACCTTGCCGTCCAGGCGTCCAGCCATTCCGCTCAACCCTCCGTGGAGATGAAGACGTTCTTGATATCGCAGTAGCCGTCCATGGCCGCCATCCCGAGCTCGCGGCCGAAGCCGGATTGCTTCATGCCGCCGAACGGTGTGTGCACCCGCACCGAGCTGTTCGAGTTGACCGACAGCACGCCGCTGTCGAGCGCCCGCGCCACACGCAGGGAGCGGGCGCCGTCGCGTGTCCAGATCGACCCGCTGAGCCCGTACGGCGTGTCGTTGGCGATGCGGATCGCGTCCGCCTCGTCTGCAAACGGAATCACGGCCGCGACGGGCCCGAACACTTCCTCCCGGGCGACGCGATCGTCGTTCCTCGCCTCGACGAGCGTGCAGGGGAACCAGAAGCCGCGGCCGTCCGGAACCTCTCCCCGGAACGATGGCTCACCCTCGATGAAGGAGGCCACCGTGGCGCGATGCGCGGCTGAGATCAGCGGACCCATCTCGGTGCTCTCGTCTGCCGGATCGCCGACCTTCACGTTGCGGGTTGCCTCGATGAGGAGATCGAGGAAGCGGTCGTAGGCCGACTGCTCCACCAGGATGCGGCTGCGGGCGCAACAGTCCTGGCCGGCGTTGTCGAAGACCGAGTAGGGAGCGGAGGCAGCGGCCCGTTCGAGATCGGCGTCGGCAAAGATGATGTTGGCTGACTTCCCCCCGAGCTCGAGGGTGATCCGCTTGACCGTCGCAGCCGCCCCCCGCATCACCCGCTGTCCGACCTCGGTGGATCCGGTGAAGCCGATCTTCGCGACGTCCGGGTGCTCGACGAGGCGCTCACCGACGACCGACCCGCTGCCGACGACGACGTTGAGCACGCCCTCCGGGATCCCGGCCTCGAGCGCCAACTCGCCGAGCCGCAGGGCGGTCAGCGGGGTCAGCTCGGCAGGCTTGAGCACGATCGTGTTCCCCGTCGCAAGCGCGGGCCCCACCTTCCAGCTCGCGATGTTCAGCGGAAAGTTCCACGGCGTGATCAGGCCCACGACGCCGACCGGCTCGCGGAACGTCACGTCGATGCCGCCCGCGACGGGGATCGTCTCTCCGTAGTGCTTGTCGACGGCGCCCGCGTAGAAATGAAACACCTGGGCGACCATGCCGATCTCGCCGCGGGCACCCGAGATCGGCTTGCCCGCGTTCGTCGACTCGAGCCGCGAGAGGTCCTCGTGCTGCTCCTCGATCAAGGTTGCAAGCCGCCGCAGGAGGCGGCCTCGGTCGGCAGGCGCGAGCGCGCGCCAGCCGGGGAACGCTGCCTTCGCGCGCGCGACAGCGGCGTCGGTCTCCTCGATTCCGGCGCGCTCGAGCTCGGCGATCGGCTCCTCCGTGGCGGGGTTGAGAACGGTGAGCGTCACGCCGAGGATTCAACACGATCGCGGCGTACCACGAATCCCTCGTCGTCCTTGGGGCGAAGACCGGTGTCAGACACCGCATTTGCGATACCCGACTCCACGTACGCCGCGTAGTCCGATTGCGCCGTTCCGAGTTGCTGCTCATCGATCCGGAGGAACACTTCGGGGGCGATGAACGACGGCTGCGAGTCGAGTCCGACCGTCGCCCGGTAGCTGCTCCAAGGCCAGTCGGCCGGATGACCGCAGAGGCCAGCTCGAACAGGGTTCAGATGGACGTAGCGCATCGCCGTCGCGAAGTACTCGGGCGTATCGATCTGTTCGGCCAGAAACCGATTCTTGAAGAGATGAGCGTCGCTCCCATGGACACTCGCGAGGAGCCTCGAGAACCCACCATGCAGGTCGCGCATGGCATCGGAAAGCCGTTCACTCTGAGGCTGGACGACCGCGTGATAGTGGTTGCCCATAAGGCAGTATGCGATCCACCTCAAGCCGTAGCGGTTGCCGACCTTCTCCATCCGATCTATGAACGCGACTCGGTCTCCGTCGTACCGAAAGAGCGCCTGCCGATTGCTACCACGCGACATGAGGTGATAGATCCCATCGACCTCGAACACTCGTGCTCGGCGCCCCATGGCGTCGATGATAATTGTCTCATCAGGCAACAAACGGGGTGTTGATCGATTGTCACAGTATCGGCGCAGTCCGGCCTTGACCAAATTCGGTGTCTGACACCGCCGTACGGTACGGGCACAGACGCTGAGGCACAGCGGACGCCTCCCGGCTAGCGGACGGCCTGTTTCGTCGAACGCCGCTCGGTACGAAAGCCACGCGCCTCGTCGACGAGGGCTTCGAACAGGCGCTTGTCGTCGTCTTCCATCTCCGGGTGCCACAGCACCGCGACGGCGAATCTCTTCGACGGGTCCTCGAGCCCTTCCAGTGAGCCGTCTGCCGCCCATGCGCTCTCGACGAGGCCCTCCCCCACCTTGCCGACGCCCTGGTGATGGCTCGAGCGCACGGCTTCGTGCCGGTCGCCGAGGATCGTGGCCAGCCGACTCCCCTCTTTGACGTCGACCGGGTGCTGCGAGAACACGCCGAGCGTCTCCCTGTGGCCGTCGTGGCCCACGGACTCCGGCAGGTGCTGCACGAGATCTCCCCCGCGCAGCACGTTCAGCAGCTGGAAGCCGCGGCAGATCGCGAGAGTCGGCAGATCGCGCTGGAGCGCGGCTTCGAGCAGCGCCAGCTCTCCCGCATCACGGCGTGCCTGCGCAGGATCGGTGGCGGGATGCCGGTCGGCACCGTAGAGAGCCGGGTCGATATCGATGCCACCCGAGAAGACGAGGCCGTCGAGGACGTCCAGCGTCTCGTCGATGGCGTTCTCGCTCGGCGGCACGAGCAGCGCCCTCCCGCCGGCGCGCTCGACCGAGTCGACATAGTGGAGCGGCACGAGCGCCGCCGGCAGCTCCCAGGCGCCCCACTTCGCGGGCTGCGCGTACGAGGTGATGCCGATGATCGGACGTCCCCTCATGATGAGACCGTACCGAACGCAGACCGGGCATCCTCGGCCAGGAGCCCTGCCATCAACGCGAGCTCCGTCTCGTAGACGTGCGCGGTCTTGACGTGGATCACGAGCCTCCCGACCGGGGCGCCCAGGCTGGCGGCGACGTGCTCCTGAAGGTGGGCGAGCTCGACGAGGTTTCCGTACGCCTTCTTGCCGAAGTCGAGGCTGTGCGCGTACACGACGAGCTCGACCGCCGCCCCATGGGGGCGCCAGAAGTCGAGCATGCTCACACAAGGGACGTAGCTCACGTCCGTGAGGGGCTCGAACGTCGTTATCGTCGCGTCGCGGCAGGCCGGATCGGCCGCGAGCCGGCTCACCACCCAGTCGAGCTGGTCGCGTCCGCTGTTTGCGTAGTCGAAGAGGCGCGCCGCGTAGCTCCGTGCGCCCCCGAGCTCGGCCACCCCGCCCTGGACGAAGAAGTTCTCGTGCATCCACTCGAGCCAGTCCGGGTCCCCGAGCTCGGCGATGACGGCATCGTTCGATGCGGGCCGCTCGACCACGAGCGAGAGCAGCGCCACCTCACGTGTGGCGAGCCCACCCCAGCTGGCCGTCATACCTTCTTCGAGAACGACGCGCGCCACCCGCAGCCAGCCCGCGCCGAGAGAGGGTGCGTCGATCAGCGTCAGGGCCATCCGGGTCAGGCTAGCTCGATCTCACCGGCAGGGCGTGTGCCTCGGCTACCCGCGTTCGTAGTAGCGCGTCCGCTCCCAGTCGGTGACGAAGCGGTCGTAGAGCCCCTGCTCGGTGCGCGCGTAGTTGAGGTAGTGGTCGACGACCTGATCGCCGAATGCCCCGCGCGCCATCGTGCCGCCCTCCAGCGCCGCGACGGCCTCACGCATCGTCGACGGGAACCGGTCGGCGTCCGATTCGTACGCGTTGCCCTCGAGGCCCGGGGGAAGCGGGAGCTCGTGCTCGATCCCGTGGAGCCCTGCCGCGATCACCGCCGCAAAGGCAAGGTATGGGTTGGCATCGCCGCCCGGAATGCGGGTCTCGGCCCGTCGCGCGGCTCCGTGCCCGACGACGCGGAAGCCACACGTGCGGTTGTCGTTGCCCCAGGCGAGCGTCGTCGGCGCCCACGATCCGGCCGCGAACCGCTTGTAGGAGTTGATCGTCGGGGCGAGGAACACGGCCAGCTCCTTGAAACACGCGATCTGGCCGGCAAGCCAGCGGGAGAAGAGCATCTCGTCGTCACGGAAGCACGGCTCGCCGTCGCGCCAGAGCGACGAATGGATGTGGCACGAGTTGCCGATCCAGTCCTCGAAGGGCTTGGCCATGAACGTGATCGAGCAGCCGTTGAGAAACGCGATCTCCTTGGCGCCGTTCTTGTAGACGACGTGGTTGTCGGCCATCGTGAGCGCGTCGGCGAAGCGGAAGTTGATCTCCTGCTGGCCCGGCCATGCCTCTCCCTTGGACGTCTCCACTTTGATCCCAGCCGCCTGCATGCCGTTACGGATCTGACGCAGGAACGGCTCGTCGTAGGTGGTGGCGAGGATGTGGTAGTCGAGGATGTACGGGACGGACGGCGTCAGGTCCTGATAGCGCTGCGCGTGCGCCTCCTCGTAGGTCTGTTTGAGCAGGTAGAACTCGAGCTCGCTGCCCATCATCGGCGTAAAGCCGAGCGCGGCCGCCCGCTCCATCTGCGCTCGCAGGATCTGGCGTGGTGACGGCTCGACGGGGGCACCGTCGTGCCAGTGAACGTCGCCGAGCACCAGCGCCGTCGCTTCGAGCCACGGGATCCGTCGCAGCGTCGCCAGGTCGGGGCGCACGTCGAAATCGCCGTACCCCTGCTCCCAGCTGGCAAGCGCGTAGCCGGGCACCGGATCCATCTCCATCTCCAGCGCGAGCAGGTAGTTGCACCCTTCCACACCGTGTCCCGCCTCCATCTCCTCCACGAAGAACTCTCCGTGCAGGCGCTTTCCCATCAGGCGCCCCTGCATGTCGGTGAAGGCGACGACGACGGTGTCGATCTCGCCCGTCTCGACCTGTGACCGCAGCTTTTCCATGGTCAGCATGCGCGCGATCCTATTCCGTCCGGCCAACTGACGACACTTCCGGGACTACGGCGCTCCCCGAATATCGGCGGCTGTCTTGACATTGGCCAGGCCGGCAGGGGTGAATACGCCGTACGGCTGTTCGCTGGGGAGGCGACAGCCGGCCTGGACATCTAGGAGGGAGGCGGCATGAGCGAGACACCCGCGGGTGGCGCACACCACACCTCGGAGGACGAGCAGATCCTCCACAAGATGGGGTACGCCCAGGAACTGCTTCGAGCGATGGGCGGATTCCAGAACTTCGCCATCAGCTTCACGATCATCTCGATCCTCGCCGGGTGCCTGACCTCGTACTACATCGCGTTCAACAACGGCGGCCCGATCGCGATCACGTGGGGCTGGCTGCTGGTCGGGCTCATGTCGACGCTCATCTCGCTGGCCATGGCGGAGATCGCCTCGGCGTTCCCCACGGCAGGCGGGCTCTACTACTGGTCGTCGAAGCTGGGCAGCCCGGCGTGGGGCTGGTTCACAGGCTGGTTCAACCTCGTCGGGCAGATCGCGGTTACCGCAGCGATCGGCTACGGCCTGGCGATCTTCGCCACCTCACTGATGAACCTCTGGTTCAGCTATCCGAACACGAGAGAGTGGACGCTCCTCACGTATTCCGTCGTGATGCTGATTGCGGTGCTGCTGAACCTGTCGAAGGTGAGCATCACGGCCATGCTCAACACGATCTCCGCGTACTGGCACATGGCCGGCGTGGCGTTCATCGTCCTCGTGCTGATCATCGTCCCCGACCACCATCAGTCGTTCGGGTACGTCTTCACGGACACGATCAACAACTCGGGCTTCTCCGGGACCGGCTTCGGCAGCATCGTCTTCTGGTACGTCTTCGGTCTCGGGCTGCTGATGTCGCAATACACGATCACGGGTTTCGACGCCTCGGCGCACATGGCGGAGGAGACGAACCAGGCTTCACGGATGGCTGCGGTCGGCATGTACATGTCGGTGGTCGTCTCGGTCGTGTTCGGCTGGGTGCTCCTGCTCGCCGTGACGTTCGCGGTGCCCGACACGCAGGGCGTGCTCGACGCCGTCGGCGGCGCCGTCACGTACATCTGGACGACGTCGCTCGGCCAGACCTGGGCCGAGATCCTGCTGTTCATTGCCGTCGTCGCGCAGATGTTCTGCCTCACCGCCTCGGTCACTTCTGCCTCGCGGATGATGTTCGCCTTCTCACGGGACCGCGCCGTACCCGGTCACCAGTGGTGGCGCAAGGTGAGTCGCACCCGAGTCCCTGTGAACGCCGTCTGGGCGATCGGCATTCTGGCCTGGGCACTCATGATCCCGACCTACTGGAACGCCGCCACCGGGTATCTGGTCGGCACTTCGATCGCGGTGATCGGGCTCTACATCGCCTTCATTCTCCCCGTCATCCTGCGCCTCCGCCAGGGCGACAACTTCCAGCACGGGGCCTGGAGCCTCGGCAAGCACTACAAGTGGATCGACATCGTGTCGATCATCTGGGTGGCGATCATCTCGTTCCTGTTCCTCGGCCCCATCGCCCCCACGGGCATCCCGTGGAAGGACGGCTTCAACTGGGACGTCGCCAATTACGCCCCGCTCACGGTGGGCGGCGCACTCCTGTTCTTCGGTGGCTGGTGGCTGATCTCCGCGAACAAGTGGTTCAAGGGCCCAGTGCGCATGGGCACAGAAGAGGAGCTCGAGAGGATCGAGTCGCAACAGGCGGCGGTCTTCGATCTCCCCTCCGCAACGTAGTACGGCAAGAGGCGGCGAAAATCGCACATTGGCGAGGGCGCCTGCGGGCGCCCTCGCCACGTCGCTACCCCATCCAGGCGCCGCCGTTCTGGTCGATCGCCTGACCCGTGACGCCGCGCGCGTCCGGTGAGAGCAGCCAGGCGACGGTGCCGGCGATGTCGTCCGGCTGCGACATACGCCCGAGCGGCACCTCGCTCATGGCGGTGCGATACGCATCCTCGCGCGTGCCGCCGATCGCCTCGGCAAGGCCGTCGATACCTTGCCAGGCCATGTCCGTGTCGACCCAGCCGGGACAGATCGCGTTGACCTGCACATTTTGCGGCGCGAGCTCGGCGGCGAGCGAGCGCACGAGCCCGAGCAGCCCTGCCTTCGAGGCGGAGTAGCCCGTATAGGCCGGCACCGCGATCCGCGCCAGGATGGACGAGATGACGACGAGATGACGTGCGCCGGGACCCGGCGCGAGATGTTGCAGCGCCGAGCGGCAGCAGTAGTAGGTGCCGTTGAGATTGGTCAGGACGAGGTCGTCGAAGCGATCGTCGTCGCCGTCCTCGTTTGGCCCTCCGACCCCGCTCGCGGCAACGAGTCCGTGCACCGGCCCGAGCGCCCCAGCGGCGGCTGCGAACGCCTTCTCGACCTTGCCGCGATCGCGGATGTCGCACGAGACGACGTGCGTGCGCGACCCCAACATGGCCGAGGTCTGCTCGAGGCGCCCCCGGTCGCGTGCGACCAGGGTCAGAACGGCGCCGTCGTGCGCGAGGCGCCGCGCGATCGCGCGGCCGATGCCGGTCCCGGCACCGGTCACGACGACGTGCTTTCCGGTCATGTCTCTCCAGACGTTCGCAATTTGCGGGAAAGTCGCGCTCGGCACCCTTGATCGGCGCCACCTTCCCAGCATAGATTTCTGCCTGCGCCGAGCACGGGGCGTGAGTAGGACGAAGCCTCACCGGGAGGCGGTACGCGGAAGCGGAGAGTCACCCGGAGCGGTGGACGAAAACGTTCCCGGCTCGGCGAAATGCTGGACCCATCCTTTGTAGAGCACAGTAGATAAGACGCAATTTCACCCTGCGTTTCTTGAAAATCTCGCAAATTGCGGCTTTCCCTCCCGGCACCACTTGACGGCGAGTCTTGGAACCCCTAGATTCCTGTGTGCACCGAGCACGGAGTGTCCGAGGTTGATGGCTCTCCAGCAGGCGATCGCTTCGGCGGCAGTCGGTTGGAGGGTCGGACGAGGGGGCTACCGACTCGGTGCATTTTCTTTTTCTTGGCGAAAATGCGACCCGCATTGCGATGCGGCTCTTTTCATACGCCGTTCGCGTTGCTGGTGACAATTCGCACCGCAATTAGGATCGTCCGCAAATTGCATCATTCTGATGGTCCACGCGGTTGACGGCGTGCTCGGCGCCCCCTAGTGTGGGCCGTGCACCGAGAACGGAGCGCCGGAGGTTGAAGGCTCCCCGATCGGCACCCGCTTCGGCGGAGGTCAGTCGGGAAGCTGGACGAAGGGGCCACCGACTCGGTGCATTTTCTTTGGTCCAGGGACGACGCGTCGAGTGCGGCTGTGTCGTCGCGGTCGACAACCCGTTTCGTGTGCTTCGGCCTCGACGCTCCCACTACCCTCTGCCGATGCGCCGCCTTCTGATCCTCGTCGGCTCGATCGTGTTCGTCGACGCGATGCTCTTCGGGTCGCTGATCCCGCTCGTCCCCGGCTATGTCGACGATTTCGGCCTCTCCAAGCTGCAAGCAGGGCTGCTCGTCGGGGCCTACGGGGGCGGCGCGGTCCTCGGCGGCATCCCCGGCGGTCTGATCGCAAGCAGAATCGGGCCCAAGCGAGCGGTCGTCGCGGGCCTCGTCCTGCTCGCGATCGCCAGTTTCGGCTTCGCCGCCGCGCAAGAGCCGTGGATGCTCGGCCTCGCGCGCTTCGTCCAGGGTTTCTCGAGCACGATGACGTGGGCGGGCGCGCTCTCGTGGTTGACCGTCTCGACGCCGCGGGCCCGGCGCGGCGAGCTGCTCGGCACGGTGTTCGGAATCGCGGTGTTCGGCGCCATCCTCGGCCCCATGTTCGGGGCGATCGGGAAGACGACCGGGATCGGAGCGACGTTCAGCGCGATCGGCTTGGTCGCCCTCGGGCTCGCGCTGGCCGGCGCTCTACACCCCCGGCCCCCGCCGAGGAGCTCGAGGAGGGCGCCCTGCGTCGAGCGCTCCGCGACCGCGGCTTCATCGCCGGGCTCTGGCTGAGCATGCTGCCCGGGTTCTTCTTCGGCGTCCTCGACGTGCTCGCCCCGCTCGCACTCGATGCAGGCGGCTACGGTGCGATCGCGATCGGAGCCGTCTTCCTGATCGCGGGGCTGCTCGAGACGGGGCTCAATCCCGTGCTCGGGCGGCTGTCGGACCAGTACGGGCGCCTCGTCCCGATCCGAGCCGCGTTGGCCGCCTCGATCGTTGTCGCCGCCCTGCTCGCCTTTGCGCACGATCCCCTCGTGATCGCCGTGCTTGCCGTCGGTGCGGCAGTCTCGTTCGGAGGCTTCTACACCCCTGGCATTGCGCTCATCTCCGACCGCGCCGACAACGCCGGGCTGTCCCAGGGGCTCGCAATGGGCTTCATGAACAGTGCCTGGGCGCTTGGGGTGCTTCTCGGCCCGACCGTCGGCGGCGGGGTCGCGGATCACACGGGAGACGCCGTGCCCTATCTGGTGTGCTCCGTCCTGTGCGGGGTCACGCTGGTCGCGCTCACCAGGTCGGCCGGGAATCGTCGTAGCAACCAGGCGGCGTCGAGCTCGCTGCGACGGTAATCCGCACCGTTGACGAGCGCATACGTGCGCGTCTTCGGATCCATCGGCAACCGCGATTCGGCCGGGTAGTAGCTGTTGTGACGTTCGACGAGATCGTTCACCTCGTCGAACGACCAACGCTGCGCCGTCTCCGTCCACAGCGTCTCGAACGACGCGGCATCGGTCGTCGATCGCGCGAGCTCATGCCATGCGTCTCGCAGCCGAGCTTCGTGCTCGTGGGTCAGCTCGTCGATCGTCCGCAACCGCACCATGTACGGGAGCGGGCCGCCGAGGGCAACGAGGTACCCGTCCGCGGCGGGCCGAAAGTTTCGCAGCCGCAGCTGCAGCCGGTTGCCCTTCAGCGGACTGGATGCCAGGTCCTCGGTCAGCGCCTCATGCTGCCGCCGGTCGCGCGGCGTCTCGGGCTTCGTTACATCCTCCGTCAGGATCATCTCGCGCTCGACGCGTTTCACGACTCCAGTACAGCAGAGGCCGTCGTCTCGCTGCGACGCATCCGCCCGACGCCCCTGCACGCGATCGCACCCAGGATGGCGCTGACGACGGCGACCGCTGCAAATCCTCCCCACATCGCAGTGTCGCCCGCCGCGTCGCGCACCTGCAGGCCGAGGAACGGGGCAAGCGCGAAGCCCACCGCCGACGACCCTCCGAACGCGCCCATATACGCTCCGCGCACGTCCTGTGGCGCCAGCCCGGCCACGATCGACGACGAGACCGGAACCCAGAGCATCTCGCCGATCACGAACAGGACGAGAACGAGAACGATCACGGGGATCGCCGACGTCACTCCGAACAGCAGGAACGGCAGGCCCATCAGCAGCATCGCGGCGACCCACTTGGGGACGATCGCGAAGCGCGCCACGCTGCGCGTGAGCCGTAACTGGAACACCGTCACGAGGAGCGGATTGATCACGACCAGCGCCCCCCACCCCCAGACGGGCACGCCGTGGCTCTCGACGAGCGAGACCGGAAGCACCGTCTCGTAGGCGACGTAGACAAGCCATGAGAAGGCGCTTGCCACCATGAAGAGGAGAAACGTGTGGTCGGCGAGGATGACGCCCAGGGATCCTCGCTCTGGGCGGGATTCAGGTGCGTATGCGCCGCGCCGCGGCAGTTTGAGGTACGCGATCGTCCAGGCGGTGAGGGCAAGCGCGCTGACGCCCGGGAAGAACGCCGACCACCCTCCGAGGAGGAGGAAGAGTCCGCCGATCGGCGGGCCGAGCGTGACGCCGAGGTTGGACGCCACTCGCACCGATGCATACCCGAGCTCGTGACGCTCGCGCGGGACGAGGTCCGCGACCATCGCCTGGCCGGCCGAGCGTCCGAAGGACCCGAGTGCGCCGGCTCCGGCCATCAACGCCAGGCCGAACACGACGTTGTGGCCTGCGACGAGGAACAGGAGCACGTAGACGGCGAGGACGCCGTCGCCGGCCAGGATGAGCGTGCGCCGCCCGAACACGTCTGAGAGATGCCCGCCGGCATAGCCCACAAAGCCCCCGACGATCGCGCTCACCAGGTAGCCGAAGGAGAGCTGGCCGGACGTCGCACCGAGCTCCTTCACGGCCCAGATGCCCATGAAGCTCCATGAGCTGGAACCGGCCACCGATCCCATCAGGCTGACGAGGAGAACCGGCCGGAGCGCTTGGTCGACGTCGTCGCCCCAGATCAGGTGCGCGACGCGGCGGAACACCCGCCGAGGCTAGCAGCGGCGACGCGCTCAGCGAGCGAGCAGCCGGGCGAGCCAGGACTCGATCGGTTGCGGAGGCTGCGGCGCGCGCGCATCGTCGTCACTCGCGTCCGGCTCGCCCGTCGGGCCCGCACGCTCACCGGCAGCGTGTAACGCCTCCGGGTCGTCGCGTCTCGCGCGCAGCCGCTCGAAGTCGCCGCGCAATGCCGCCCGCATCTCGTCCTTGTGGCTCTGCTCGTCCACGCGGCGCATGTTCAGCAGCGAGCCGCAGTCTCCTTCTCTCGACCGTCTCTGGCGACCTGGGGTGGTACGGTTCGCGCGCATGGAGATGCTCCCCGACGAGATCGTCATCTGGGAGGGTCACCCGACGTGGAGAGCGACGCTGTCGTTCCATTTCAAGGGCTTTCTCCTTGCGATCGGCCTCACCGTCGTGCTCGTTCTTCTCCGCTGGGCCGGCATCGACATCCCGGTCGCCATCATCGTGCTCGTGTTCATGGTCGGAGCCGGACTGACGATCATCGCCGGCTGGATTCATCGCTTCTTCACGCAATACGCGATCACGACCAAGCGCCTGAACATCCGGCGCGGGATCCTCTCCAAGACCGAGAGCTCGACGAACGTCGACCGCATTCAGAACATCACCGTCCACCAGTCTCCGGTCGACCGGATCATGCGGGTCGGCGTGATCGACTTCGACACGGCGACCGACGACCCAGCCCACGACTTCAGCTTCACCGGCGTCGACAACCCACAGAGCCTGCGCGAAAGCATCATGCGCGCGCGCGACGACGAGAAGTCGGCAGGGCCGTCGGATGGCCAGGGTGGCCTCGCCTGACACGAAGCGCTGCGTGCGCTTCACGGGCGGCATGCGCCGGGCGCTCTCGACCGTCCTGCTGCTTGCGGCTCTGGGGGGCTCGGGTGCCGCCGCGGGCACTGCCGCAGCACCGGCACCCCTTCCCCGGGTCACCCTGATCGGCGACTCCGTCGCGGCCGCGATTCAGCTCGAGCCGGATGCGCTGAGAGTCCTCGGACAGGCGATCGACCTGAATCCGCAGCTCGCCGTGTGCAGGCGACTGACGGGCGAGAGCTGCCCCTACAACGGCTCACGGCCCGCCACACTCGTCGATCTCGCGACGACGCTCGGCCCGGCGCTCGGCGAGACAGTGATCGTCGCAGTGGGCTACAACGACAGCCAACAGACATACGCGCAGGACATCGAGGAATCGCTCGACGCGTTGCACAAGGCGGGGGTCCGACGCGTGCTCTGGACGACGTTACGTGCCGAGCGCCAATCGTACCTCGCCATGAACGACGACATCCGGGCAGCGGCCGAGCGCCATCCGGACGTCACGGTCGTCGACTGGAACCTGTACTCACGCAGCCATCCGGACTGGTTCCAGGCCGACGGCCTGCACCTCGGCTACAACGGCGCAGTCGCGCTGGCAGCGCTCCTCCACAAGACCCTCGTCAGCCTCGGCGTCGCCGCCGTCCCCCGGACAACGCTCGTCCTCAGTCCGGCGCGGCTCCCGATCGCACATGTCGGGCGGCCGTACGCGGTCAAGCTCCGCGTGAAGGGCGGCACGGCGCCGTATCGCTGGAGCGCAGCCGCGGCGGTCCTCCCGCCCGGTCTTCGGCTGCAGGCATCCGGTCGTATCGCCGGCACGCCGGCGCTGGCGGGCCGTACGACGCTGAGGCTTTTGGTGACAGACGCGAAGGGGCGCTCGGCAACGCGTCGACTCGTGCTCACGGTCACGAGGTAAGCCTCGACCTCCCAGGTGTGCCGCGGGCACGACGCAGTGCAGCGATCGACTAGCATGCGGCCGCATGAGTACGCCGCTCGCGATCAGCTTCCTGTTCCTCCTGCCGTTCATCGTGCTCGGCGGGCTGCTGTTGCTGATGCTCGTGGTCTTCCTGCTGGCGCGCATCAAGGGCGGCAAGCTGTTGCGACCGGTCGTCACGCAGCTCTCCAAGATTCCGCTCGTCCGCCGCTGGTTCCAGCGGATGTCCGTCAGCGCATACGAGCGCTCGAACCCGGAGCTCGCCGCGGCGATCAAGAAGATGCAGAGCTTCGGCGAGATCAAGACGCCGGAACAGGCACAGAGGGCGCTGGCGGTCCTGACGCCGTCGGAGCGGAAGGCCTACATGGAGCTGGTCGGGGAGCAGGGCGTGATGCCCGACCCCGTCAACCGCGATCAGCGACGACGCGCCGAGCGCGGGGCCCAGGGCATGATCGTGCAGCAGCGCCCCGGGGCGAGTGGGCGTAAGGGCAAGAAGCGGTAGCTAGCGGTATCGGTAGACGATGCGGCCGCGGTTGAGGTCGTACGGGGACAACTCGACCTTGATCCGGTCGCCCGGATTCACGCGAATGCGGTAACGCCGCATCTTGCCTGCCGTGTAGGCGATGAGCTCGTGGCCGTTGTCGAGCCCGACGCGGAACATGCCGCTCGGAAAGGCCTCGAGCACCTCACCCTCCATCTCGATCTTTTCCTCGCCGCCGATGGCGACACCCCTTCATTCGATGCGATCGGCGCTGCGGCCCCCGTTCCCGGGGGCCGCACGCCTCGACGCTAGATCAGCGTCACGTTCGTCGCCTCTGGGCCCTTCGAGCCCTCGCGTGCCTCGAACTCGACCTTTGCGTTCTCGGGCAGGGACTTGAAGCCCTCGCCAGCGATATTGCTGTGGTGGACGAAAAGGTCCTTGCCGCCCTCATCGGGAGCGATGAAGCCGTAGCCCTTTGCGTCGTTGAACCACTTCACGGTTCCAGTTGCCAAGAAAAACACCTCCTCTCACCCTTTGTCGAACGGGTGAAGGAGGCGTCGTGCCTCCGGGACCGCGCTCTGATTGCCCCGCCAGCGTAGCTGTTGCGAGGGCCGATGTGTGTCGCTCGGCGGCCGCCGCCGGCGCGTCCACGTCGAGGCCCGCGATAGGCTGCGAACCGGTTTGGAGCCACGGATGCACGAGAGCTGGCGGGGCGTCCTCGACGATGCGTTCGAGGAGCCCGAGATGCGTCAGCTGCGGGCGTTTCTCATGACAGAGGTGACCGCCGGTCGCCGCTTCTTCCCTCCTGCCGATCTGGTCTTCAACGCGCTCTGGTTGACGCCCTTCGACGAGGTGCGCGTCGTCATCCTCGGCCAGGATCCGTACCACGGGCCGGGACAGGCAATGGGCCTGTGCTTCTCGGTCCCGGCAGGCGTGCCACAGCCGCCGTCGTTGCAGAACGTGTTCAAGGAGCTGCTCACCGACCTGGGCCTACCCATCCCGGCCTCGGGCGATCTGACGCCCTGGGCCGAGCGAGGCGTCCTGCTGTTGAACTCGGTACTGACCGTCGCGCCACGCTCGCCGGGCTCCCATGCGGGAAAAGGGTGGGAGCCGTTCACCGACCGCGTCATCCGGGAGCTCTCCGACCGTCGCGAGGGCATCGTGTTCCTGCTGTGGGGCAAGTACGCGCACCAGAAGGGTGCCGTGGTCGATCGCTCACGCCATCACGTCCTCACGGCGTCGCATCCGTCGCCGTACAGCGCCAACGGTTTCTTCGGATGTCGCCATTTCTCGCAGGCGAACGCGCGGCTCGAGGCCGGCGGTCGAGAGCCGGTCGACTGGCGTCTGTAGGATCACTCCGTGCCGTTCGGCCTCGGAATCTGGGAAATCGTCGTTCTGCTCGCTGTGCTCGCCCTCCTGTTCGGGACGAAGGGCGTGCCGAAGATGGCGCGCAAGCTGGGGACGAGCGTCAAGGAGCTGAAGGACTCGGTGGGAGAGATCGATCCGCGTTCGATGTTCGATCCCGAGGAGGACGAGAAAGCCGCGGAGCCCAAGCGGGCGGCCCTTCCCGCCGCGCCGAAGACGAAGCCGCCGCCGGCGCGCGACGATCTGAGCTAACGCGGGCTGTCAGCCGGCGCCGCGCCGGTGCGAGCGCGCGCGCCTCGGGTTCGGCTCGGGGATCATGGAGACGGACAGCGCCCGGCGTTGCTCAGGGTCCTCGGAGGCCGTGAACGTGACCGGAGTGCCCTTGCACCGTCCGACCGGCTTGTGCCCGGACTCGAAATCGTCGCCGTGCACGTCGAATCGGCCGTCGACCTCTGTCTCGATCACGCCGAGATCCTTGACGTCGTTGAACCAGAGCATCGTCCCCTGCACGCAATCCGCCTCTCGTCAGGGGAGCAGGCGAGATGCCTGCAACCACCAAGGCGTCAAGCGTAGCAGCGGCTCGCTCGGCTACTCGGTCCAAGGCAGGCTGCTGCCGTCGAACAGCGGCAACGCGGCCTCCTCGCCGTAGCGCCTTTGGACGGCCCGATAGGCCTCGTCGAGGACGGGCGGACGCCCGTGTCTATGTGCGTCGGACGCGACCAGTGAGACGATTCCGTTCTCGATCAGCGTCCAAGCAGTCTGTTCAGGGATCACACCGTGCCTGCCGAGCAGCGATGTCGAGTTGAGGCACAGCAGCCAGCCGCGTTCGGCGAGAGGGATCACGATCGAAGGGTCGTCCACAACCGCGGTGCAGCGCTCCGGATGGGCGAGCACCGGTACGAGCCCGGCCGCTTCGAGCCGCTCGCCGGCATCGGTCATCATCGGGATCGGGTCGGGATAGTCGAGCCAGCCGCCGGGGAACTCCACGAGGACGGCGTTGGTGCCACCGAGCCGGTAGTCGGCAGGATCCTCGCCGGCGCCGGCTGCGAGCACGGTCGGGAACACCTCCCAGCCTCGGCGCAGATCGAGGCCCCAGCCGGCGACGGTGTCGCGCATGACGGGAAAGGCGTCCTCGTAGATGCGCCGACGGACGGGAGTGAGCGGATAGCTGTCCCACGGCGCGTGCGCGTGCGGGGTGGCGAACAGTACGCGCGTGCCGGCGTCGAAGGCGAGACGGCAGAGATCGATCCCGTCGGCGATCGAGACGGCGCCGTCGTCTCCCGACGGAACGACGTGCGCGTGAACGTCGACGAAGCCGGCCGGAGTCACACCATCGACACTAGCCGGCGGCGGCCGGCACCTGACCGCATGCCCGTCGCCGGCGTCACCGGCCGGTACGGAGGCTCGTCTCCGCTACGCGTTCTCCGTCCAGGCGCCCATGCCGCCGACGCGGTCGATGCTGGTCCGCATCACGACCCCCGGTGGCGGGTCTGGCATGGTCGGAAAGACAACGTCGGGGCCGAGGTAAGTGTGGGCCAGCCGTTGCAGCAACTCTGGCGCCCCACCCTCCTCCAGGTGCGCGCGGCCGTGGATGACCATGTACTCCTTCAGGCCCCAGTCGTTCAACGTTGCGCCCTCCAGCGACATCGCGACGCGTGGGTTCGAGCGCACGTTCTGCAGCTTGCGCTGATCCGGGCGCAGATGGCCGGAGACGATCTCATCTCCGTCGAGGCCAACCCAAATGCAGGTGACCTGGGGACTGCCGTCGGATCCGAGCGTGACGAGGTGGGCGAGCGCATCCGACTCGAGCAGAGCTCTCGCTGCAGGGCTCAGCGTGACCATCCTTCCTCCTGATTCAGGGTCATTCGAGCCTACAGCCACGCAACCCGTGGGATAGGTTCCGGACGTGTACGCGTCGTGGCAGCTAACCGGGTCGTACCTCGAGTCATGCAACTGCGACGCGATCTGCCCGTGCCGGCGAATCGGTGGCACGGCAGGTGGGCGTTCGACGCATGGCATCTGCATGGGCGCCCTCTCCTGGCACGTCGAAGAAGGATGCGCCGACGCAGTTGACCTGTCCGGGCTCGCCGTCGTGCTCGTCTGCCGCTACGACGACGACGAGCCGGGATCGCCGTGGGACCACTGGCTCTTCCTCGACGAGCGCGCCGACGCCGGCCAACGATCTGCCTTGGAGGCGATCTTTCTCGGGCGGGCCGGCGGCAGCGCACTCGACCATTTCCCGTGGGCGTGGAAGGGGAGCAGGCTGCTCGGCGTCACGCCGGCCGCCATCGAGATCGACCACACGCCGCGCAAGGGCTGGTTCCGCGTTCGTGATCACGTCACGGTCAAGGTCGCGTCGGCAGTCCCCGATCAGCAGGCGGTGACATGTGTGATTCCCGGCCATGACCGCCAGGGACTGGAGCTCGTCGTCGACGAGTTGCAGGTGGATGCGGACTCGCTTGTGTTCCGCTTCGAAGGCGTGTGCGCCTACGAGTCCTCGTTCGCCTACGCCGGTCCCTAGAGCACTGCTGACGAACGCCGCGTCCCTCGGAGGCAGCGACCACCGAGCGTGACCCCGCGCGGGCTCGCGCCACCACACGAACTCGGGGCTGGAGGAGACGGCGGCCCCGGCCTCGGCCCTGTGGTCGACACGCCTGATTCGAGGTAGGGTGGCTGCCATGTTCGGCTTTCTTTCGGAGGCGAAGGCGGTCAAGGGGCGGGTGCAGACGCTCGTCCAGCTCAATCTCGAGCTCGCAAAGCTGGAAGGCAAGCAAAAAGTGACCTCACTGGGGGTCGCGGGCGGCCTTGGCATCGCCGCGGCCGTGCTCGTGGTCTACGCCATCGGCTTCGCATTCGCGACGGCGGCAGCCGGCCTCAGCGAGGCGTTTCCGGTGTGGCTGTCGCTCTTGATCGTCACGGCAGCCATCCTGCTCGTCGCTGCAATCCTTGGATTCCTTGCTGTTCGCTCTGCTCGTAAGGCCGTGCCGCCGAAGCCGGAAAAGGCAATCGAAGAAGCGGAGCGCACTATCGGGACACTGCAAAGTCATGTCTGAGCGAACCGTCGAAGACATCCGAAGCGAGATGGCCTCCGAACGGCAGCGTCTTGACGACGACCTCAAGAGACTGAAATCGGATCTCCGCTCACTCGCGGTCTTCGTGGTAGCGGGCCTTGTCGTCATCGCGGTCGTCACGTGGTTCCTGGGCAAACGAAAAGGCGCTCAGGCGGTGTGGAGGCTCGTCAGGTAGCGGGACGCAGAAGGAGGGGGCTCGTTGGGGAACCATGTGTTCCCCCACGTTTATGGACCTCAAGGGAGTTCTCTCAAACCCTCCCGAGGTGTTCCGTCGTCTCATGAGCGGGATGACTGAAACCGGTTCGAGTCCAGTTCCTCGGTCCTAACTGGGCTTCTTTCAAACCCCCCTGACCACCTGAAGCAGCTCCTGGCCCGTCATTAGTTCCTCGTCCAGGATTTCACGATCGTCAAGTCTTTAACAAGCTCGCTCTATTCAGGGAGAATGGGCTCATGGGGAGCGAGAACGAGTGAGCGCGCCGAGCCCCGACGAGGTGCTGGAGCTCGCCCAGAACCGGGTCCGCAGCGTCGTGCCGGACGCGGATCTCACCGCCTTCGCCCTCGTCTTCACCCTCATCCGAGCCGCCGAGCGCGCCACGTATGAGCTCGAGACGGTGCAGCGTCCAATGGGCTGGACGTGGCCGGGCTTCCGGGTTCTCTTCTGGATCTCATTGCTCGGCCCGCTCGAGCCGCGCGAGATCGCGACGCTCGCAAGTGCCTCGCGCGCCAGCGTCTCGAGCGCGTTGAACACGCTCGAGCGAAACGGCTTCGTCACGCGCAGCCGCAGCTCGACCGACCGCCGCCTGGTGACCGTCGAGCTGACCGCACGCGGCTCCGAACGCATCGCCGAGGCGTTCGCCGCCACGAACAGGCGCGAGCAAGAGCTCGTGGCGGGCTTCAGCGTCGACGAGCGGCGGACGCTTGCGGAGCTCCTCGGGCGGTTACTCGTTTAATTCTTGACGATCAAAATCTTGATGGTTAATCTCCCGGGCGTGGGCGCGAACGGGATCGTCCCGCCCGAGCGGGAGTTGACGTCGGCGGAGGTGCTCGCGCGCGCGGAGGCGCTGCGCCCGACGCTTCGGCAACGGCAGGCCGAGACCGAGGCAGCGGGTCGTCTTCTCGACGAGACCCACGCTGCATTCGTCGATGCGGGCTTCTACCGCACGCTCCAGCCGCGTCGGTTCGGCGGCTACGAGTTCGGCCTCCGCGACTTCGTGCGGATCATGAGCGAGGTTTCGCGCGGCTGCCCGTCGAGCGGGTGGGTGCTCGCGCTGACGGCCGGGCACCCGAAGTTGCTCGCGCTTTTCGAGGAGCAGGCCCAGGTTGAGGTCTACGGGACGGACGGCGAGGTCCGCGTTCCAGGCCGGCCGGTTCAGGCCGGCGACGCACTCCCCGCGGACGGGGGCTACCTCGTCAGCGGCGCCTGGGACTACGCGTCCGGCTGTGACCATGCCACCCATTTCATGGGCAGCGCCATTGTCCGCGGGAGCCAGCCGCCGCATCTCATCTGGCTCCTGATCGACCGCGCCGACTTCTCGATCGTCGACAACTGGGACGTGATCGCGCTCCGCGGCACGGGCTCGAAACGCGTTGTCTGCGAGAACGTCTTCGTGCCCCAGCACCGGACGATCCCGGCGGTCGGGTTCTCGAACGAGCCGTCGCCGGGTTGGGGTACGCACGCCAACCCGCTGTACGCGGGCGCCCTCTTCACGCTGCTGTTCTTCGAGATCGGCGCCGTCGCCGTCGGCGTCGCGCGCGGCGCGATCGACGTCTACGAGGACGTCTTGCGGAACAAGCCGATCGACATCCCGCCCTTCACGCTGCGAGGCGAGACGGCGGAGTACCAGCACCACCTCGGCGAGGCGATCGGCCTCGTCGACGTCGCAGAGGCCGCGCTGCTCGAAGGGACGGAGCGCTATCTCGAGCAGGCGGCGCGGGCGGTTGAGACGGGCCACCCGGTGGACGAGGTCGGCGAGGAGACACGGCGCCTGCTGGTGCTCGAGCAGCAGTGCATCCGCCTAGCGTCGGAAGCCGTCCAGGTGCTCTTCCGGACGGGCGGGACGAGCGGTGCGCGGACCGGCCACCCGCTCGGGAACGCGATGCTCGCGCTCACGGTCATGCGCACGCACATGGGCCTGCAACTCGACCGAACAATGACGAACGTCGGTCGCCTGCGCCTCGGGCTCGATGCAGGCTTCTTCTAGATGACGCCGGGGGACATCGTCGCAATCGCCGACGCGCTGCGGCCGCGCCTGCTCGAGGAGCAAGCCGCGACCGAGGAGCGGACCAGGTACTCCGAGGAGCTGCACGAGACGTTCCGAGACGCCGGGTTCTACCGGCTGCTCGTGCCGCGGCGCTACGGCGGCCTCGAGGTCGACATACCCACGTTCTACCGCGCGATGATGTCGATCTCGCGCGGCTGTCCCTCGACCGGCTGGATGCTGACGCTCGGCTCGGGTCACGCACTCCAGATCGGCTCCTACTTCTCAGAGGACGCACAGGCAGAGATCTTCGGCGACGGGCACTTTGTTTCGCCGGCGAGCTTCGCCTTCCAGGACGCGCTCGCCGAGCCGGTCCCAGGCGGCTATCGCGTACGCGGGACCTGGCATTTCTGCTCCGGCGCGCCCTATGCGACTCACCACGTTGGGCTCGCCCCGACGCCGGAGGACGATCGCGTCGTCGTCGTGGTCGTGCCGCGGAAGGACTTCACCGTGCTCGACAACTGGGGTGACCTGATCGGCCTCAAGGGCAGTGGCTCGCACAGCATCGTCGTCGAGGAGGCGCTGATCCCCGCCAGCCATGCGATCCCGATCGAGCAATTCCTCGCATTCGACGTGGACTCGACACCCGGCTACGAGCTGCACGGCAACCCGCTCTACGCCGGCGCCTTTGTCGCGTTCGCGATGGGCGAGCTGAACTCCGTCCAGGTCGGGAACGCGCAGGCGGCGGTCGACGAGTTCGAGCGGATCATCACCGCACGACGGACGTTCGTCCCGAGCGTCGGCGAAGGAACGTCTCGCTCCGAGAATCCGAATTACCAGCGCTGCCTCGGCCTCGGGCTCGCCTACACCGACGCTGCGTATTCGATTGTCGAGCGGTGTGGCGAGCTATACACGGAGTACGCCCACCTGGCGATGGAGGAGGGCGACCTCTTCGGCGAGGAGCGTGCCTTCCGGATCTACGGCCAGCTGATGACGGCACACAAGCTGTGCTGGGAGGCCGGCGACACCGTTTTCCGCGCCGCGAGCACGTCCGGTGCCCGTGACGGGACGCGCATGCAGCGCTACTGGCGCGACCTTAGCGCGTTCCGTACGAACGGCATCCACCAGCTCGACTTCAAGGCGACATCGATCGCCCAGGCCCGGCTCGGGCTCCCCGTCGACTTCTTCCAGCAGGCCTAGCCGGAGCCGAGCCGCCCGCGGCGTGATGCCCGCCGAGACGATTCTGGCGTTCCTACGAGAAGACTCAACCAAGCGGGAAGTAACAGGTATCGCTGTTGTCAGGACGACGACTTTGGTGAATGGGCGTAACTGGGCATCTTTCGAACCTTTCGGAGGCCCTGGAAAGGCTCATCCCTTAGCTTGCGGTTCCGCGATCGGACCGGCCACTGTGCCTAGCCGGACCGGCCGCTTGGACATTCAGACAGCGCGATGGTCAGACTTGACTACAAGCACCGATCGGAACAGCACTACCCAGGCGTTTGAATCACGTTGTAATAATCGCAACACAAATGGAGGCGCTGGGATGGAATGAAGCGAAGATCCAGACGTACAAGCCGTCGTCAGACTGCCTTGCGTCCCTTCTGCGACCCAGCTCCCGCTTGAGCCTCCGTTAGAGTTTCCCGTGTGCACGTGTCGATCGGGGATGTGCGGCTGTTCGTTGACGTCAGCGGGCCGGCGCTCGTTCCCGACGGCGATCTGATGCGCGAGCGCCCCACGGTGGTCATGCTGCACGGAGGGCCGGGGCTCGACCACAGCCCGTTCAAGCAACCGATCTTCCAGCCTTTGACCGAGATCGCGCAGGTCGTCTACTACGACCAGCGCGGAAATGGCAGGAGCAATCGCGGCAGCCCGCGTGATTGGAATCTCGATACGTGGGCTGACGACGTACGTCGCCTGTGCGACGCGATCGGCGTTTCTCATCCGATCGTGTTCGGCGCTTCGTTCGGCGGCTTCGTCGCACTGAATTACGCGCAACGGCACCCGGATCATCCCAGAAAGCTCATCCTGGCGAGCACGGCGGCGCGCACCAACCCTCACCGGATGTGTGAGATGTTCGAGCGGCTCGGTGGCCCGGAGGCGCGGGCGGTCGCCGAGCGGTTCCTCGCCGATCCGACGCGAAAGAACCTGGACGAATACGAGCGCGTGTGCCTCCCCCTCTACACACAGCGCCCTGGCGACCCTCACGTCCGGCCTCGAATCGTGCGGAATCCCGATGTCACAGAGCACTTCATTCGGGGCGAGGGGCGGCAATTCGATCTGACCGGAAGACTCGATCGCGTCACGTGCCCCACACTTGTGATGGCTGGAGAACTGGATCCGGCTGTTCCGGTCGAGGACGCGCGCGATCTCGCCAGCGCACTTCCGCAAGAGCGAACACGCTTTGAATCCTTCGCCGGTGCGGGTCACATGCTCGCATCGGAGCAGCCTGAGGCTGTAATGAACACCATCACGGACTTCATCCTGGACGGCCATTGACCCAGCCACCGAGCCGGGCCGGGAATGGAGGCGGCGGAATCGAGCCGGGAGTGGAGGCGGCGGGTTCAACATGGGCGAAGATCCACGCCGTCGCGGGCACCAGCCTCGCACGTGCGCCCAAAATGCGACCCGATAGTCACCTCGCCTAAGCCGTCCGCTCGCCGGACCTTTGACGACCGGCGCCGCGCCACGGCCCAATCGGAGAGACTTCCACTGTGCCACTCCCAGACGTGAACTACGCACGGAGCGGCGACGTCGCGATCGCGTATCAGGTCGTCGGCGCCGGCGCCCCCGATGTTGTATTCATGCGCGGGATCGCCGGCGATTTGGTCTCGACGTGGGACCAGCCTCTCCTCGTGCGACACGTCCAAGGGCTCGCCGATTGCGGCCGTGTGCTCATGCTCGACAAGCGCGGCACTGGCCTGTCGGATCGGGTTCGAGAGGTGCAGTCGCTGGAGACGACGATGGACGACGTGCGGGCGGTCATGGACGCAGTGGGATCGGAGCGCGCCGTTCTCTGGACCGGCGCCACTAGTACCGGCATCGGCGCGCTCTTCGCGGCGACCTATCCGGAACGCTGTGGCGGTCTCGTCCTCTTCGACCCGAGGCTGAAGGGAGTGCGTTCGCCCGACTACCCGTGGGCTCCGACCCAGGAGGAATGGAGGGAACGGCTCGCCGCGGTGCGCGCCGGTTGGGGGGAGCGAGGCTTCCTCGAGAGCTTGGCACGCGAGTGGGCGCCGGAAGTCGCCGACGACCAGCGCTTCCTTGACTGGTTCGTCTGGCACATGCGCCGGAGCCTTAGCCCGGGTGCCGCGCTGACATCGTTTCGCACGGCGATGGAGTTGGATGTGCGCGACGTCCTCGCCGCCGTTCGTGTGCCCGTGTTGGTCATCCCGCGGCCTGCGCTCCCCGGCCCCGGCCACTATGCGGCGGAACGAATCCGAGGAGCCGAGGTCGCCGAGCTGCCGGAACTCCGGGGTCTGTACACCTGGGTGGACGACGAAGCGCACCAAGCGACGATGGAGGCAACGAAGCAGTTCGTCGCCCGTCTCAGCCGGCGCGTCGGGCCGGAGAGGGTACTCACGACAGTCCTCTTCACCGACATCGTTGGCTCGACGGAGTTGGCGGCTCGACTCGGCGACTCGGCGTGGAGGGAACTGCTCGAGCGACATCACGCCCTGGTTCGGCGTGAGCTGGCGCGGTTTCAGGGCAAAGAGCTGGACACGGCAGGCGACGGTTTCTTCGCCGCTTTCGATGGACCGGCTCGCGCCGTCCTCGCCGCGTCGGCGATCCGCGACGCACTTCAGGGGCTCGCCCTCGACATTCGAGCTGGCCTCCATACGGGCGAATGCGAGGTGGCTGACGGCAAGATCGCGGGCATCGCGGTCTCGATCGGCGCTCGCATCTCGTCGCTTGCTGCCCCCGGCGAGGTGCTCGTTTCGAGTACCGTGAAGGACCTCGTTGCTGGCTCCGGGATCCAGTTCGAGGACCGAGGCGAACACCAGCTCAAGGGTGTCCCAGACGCCTGGCGTCTCTTTGCCGTCGC
>CAWCXS010000003.1:0-93104 GCA_963799615.1 uncultured Gaiellaceae bacterium
ACGCCGTGCGCCGCGGCCCAGCCGAGGTGCGTCTCGAGGATCTGGCCGATGTTCATCCGGCTCGGCACGCCGAGCGGGTTGAGCACGACGTCGACCGGGCGGCCGTCCTCGAGGAACGGCATGTCCTCTTCGGGGACGATCTTCGAGATGACGCCCTTGTTGCCGTGGCGGCCGGCGAGCTTGTCGCCCTCCGAGATCTTGCGCTTCTTCGCGACGAAGACGCGCACGAGCTCGTTGACGCCCGGCTTCAGGTCGTCGCCCGCGTCACGCGAGAACGTCTTCACGCCGATGACCTTGCCGCCCTCGCCGTGCGGGACCTTGAGCGACGTGTCGCGGACCTCGCGGGCCTTCTCCTTGAAGATGGCGCGGATCAGCTTCTCCTCCGCCGTCAGCTCGGTCTCGCCCTTGGGCGTCACCTTGCCGACGAGCAGGTCGCCGGAGCCGACCTCGGCTCCGATCCGCACGACACCGCGCTCGTCGAGGTTCGCGAGCGACTCCTCCGAGCGGTTCGGGATGTCGCGCGTGATCTCCTCGTCGCCGAGCTTCGTCGAGCGGGCGTCGATCTCGTACTCGTGGATGTGGATCGAGCTGAGCACGTCGTCCTTGACGAGCCGCTCGGAGAGCACGATCGCGTCCTCGAAGTTGTAGCCCTCGAACGGCATGAACGCGACGAGCAGGTTGGCGCCGAGCGCGAGCTCGCCGCCGTCCGTCGACGAGCCGTCCGCGAGCACCGTGCCCTTGGCCACCTTGTCGCCGAGCTTCACGACCGGCTTCTGGTGGATCAGCGTGCCCTGGTTCGAGCGCATGAACTTCGTGAGGTTGTACTCCTCGCGCGTGCCCTTGCCCTCGACCACGATCGTCTCGGCGTCGACGTCGATCACGGTACCGTCGCTGCGGGACATGACCACGTCGCCCGTGTCGATCGCGGCGCGGTACTCGACCCCGGTGCCGACGAGCGGCGCCTGCGGGATCATCAGCGGCACTGCCTGCCGCTGCATGTTCGCGCCCATCAGGGCGCGGTTCGCGTCGTTGTGCTCGAGGAACGGGATCAGGGCCGTCGCGACCGAGACGATCTGCGAGGCCGACACGTCCATGAACTGGACGTCCTTCGGCGACACCATCACGGCCTCGCCGGCGCGCGAGCGGCACAGCACCTGCTCCTGCAGGAACTTGCCGGTCTTCTCGTCGACCCGCTCCGATGCCTGGGCGATCGTGTACTGGGCCTCCTCGGAGGCGTCGAGATACACGATCTCGTCGCTGACCTTGCCGCCCTTGACGATGCGGTACGGCGTCTGGATGAAGCCGAACTCGGACACGGTCGCCATCGAGGCGAGCGAGCCGATGAGGCCGATGTTCGGGCCTTCCGGCGTCTCGATCGGGCACATGCGGCCGTAGTGGGTCGGGTGCACGTCGCGCACCTCGATCGGGGCCCGCTCACGCGTGAGGCCGCCGGCGCCGAGCGCGCTGAGGCGGCGGCGATGGGTGAGGCCGGCGAGCGTGTTCGTCTGGTCCATGAACTGCGACAGCTGCGACGAGCCGAAGAACTCCTTCAGCGCCGCCACGACCGGGCCGGATGTTGATGATCGTCTGCGGCGTGATCGTGTCGACGTCCTCCGTCGTCATCCGCTCGCGGACGACCCGCTCCATCCGGTAGAGGCCGATCCGGAATGCCTCCTGGATCAGCTCGCCCGTCGTCCGCAGCCGCCGGTTGCCGAAGTGCTCGTACTCGTCGAGCTCGGCGCGGATCGGGTCGCGGTTCAGCTGCGCGGCGTCCGCCGCGTAGTCCTTCGAGTCCTCGGGCACGCCGAGGTTCGTCGGCAGCGCGATCAGCCGCCGCACGAGCGCGAGGATGTCCTCGGTCGTGAGCACCCGCGTGTCCTCCGGCACGCTCGACGCCGAGCCGCTGGTTGAGCTTGTAGCGGCCGACCTTCGTCAGGTCGTAGCGCTTGGGATCGAAGAACAGCGCCTTCAGCAGGTTGCGGGCGTTGTCGAGCGTCGGCGGCTCACCCGGGCGCTGCTTCTTGAAGACCTCGATCAGCGCCTCTTCCTCGCGCGTGGTCGTGTCCTTGTCGAGCGTGTTCTGGATGTAGACCGAGCCGTCGAAGAGCGCGAGGATCTTCTCGTTCGTGCTCGTGTCGAGCTGGAACCCGGTGGTCGGGTCCTCGAGCGGCAGCGCCCGCAGCAGCGTCGTGATCGGGAGCTTGCGCTTGCGGTCGATGCGGGCGTACGCGATGCCCTTCTTGTCGATCTCGAGCTCGAGCCACGACCCGCGTGACGGCATCAGGTTCGCGATGAAGACCTGCTTCGTCGCGTCCTTCGGCTCCATCAGGTAGGCGCCCGGCGACCGGACGAGCTGCGTCACGATCACGCGCTCGGTGCCGTTGATGATGAACGTCCCCCATTCCGTCATCATCGGGAAGTCGCCCATGAAGACCCGCTGCTCGCGGATCTCGCCGGTCTCGGTGTTGACGAAGCGCACCGTCATCGACAGCGGCGCCTGGTAGGTCATGCCGTTCTCACGGCACTCGTTGATCGTGTGGGCCGGCGGGCCGAATTCGTAATCGCCGAACTCGACGGCCAGCGTCCCGGTGTAGTCCTCGATCGGCGAGATGTCGTCGATCGTCTCGCGCAGGCCCTCGTTCAAGAACCACTCGAACGATGCCTTCTGAATGTCGATCAGGTTGGGGAGGTCAAGGACATGCTTCAGACGGCTTGTCGCCCTCGGAGATCTTGCGCTTCTTCGCGACGAACACGCGGACGAGCTCGTTGACGCCCGGCGGCAGGTCGTCGCCCGTTGTCACGCGAGAACGTCTTGACGCCGATCACCTTGCCGCCCTCGCCGTGCGGGACCTTCAGCGACGTGTCGCGCACCTCGCGCGCCTTCTCCTTGAAGATCGCGCGGATCAGCTTCTCCTCGGCCGTCAGCTCGGTCTCGCCCTTCGGCGTCACCTTGCCGACGAGCAGGTCGCCCGATCCGACCTCGGCTCCGATGCGCACGACGCCGCGCTCGTCGAGGTTCGCGAGCGACTCCTCCGAGCGGTTCGGGATGTCGCGCGTGATCTCCTCGTCGCCGAGCTTGGTCGAGCGGGCGTCGATCTCGTACTCGTGGATGTGGATCGAGCTGAGCACGTCGTCCTTGACGAGCCGCTCGGAGAGCACGATCGCGTCCTCGAAGTTGTAGCCCTCGAACGGCATGAACGCGACGAGCAGGTTGGCGCCGAGCGCGAGCTCGCCGCCGTCCGTGGAGGACCCGTCCGCGAGCACCGTACCCTTGCGCCACCTTCTCGCCGAGCTTCACGATCGGCTTCTGGTGGATCAGCGTGCCCTGGTTCGAGCGCATGAACTTCGTCAGGTTGTATTCCTCGCGCGTGCCCTGGCCCTCGACGACGATCGTGCTCGGCGTCGACGTCGATCACGGTGCCGTCGCGTGCGCGACAGGACGACGTCGCCCGTGTCGATCGCGGCGCGGTACTCGACGCCGGTGCCGACGAGCGGCGCCTGCGGGATCATCAGCGGCACGGCCTGCCGCTGCATGTTCGCGCCCATCAGCGCGCGGTTCGCGTCGTTGTGCTCGAGGAACGGGATCAGCGCCGTCGCGACCGAGACGATCTGCGACGCCGAGACGTCCATGTACTGGACGTCCTTCGGCGCGACCATCACGGCCTCGCCCTCGCGCGAGCGGCACAGCACCTGCTCGTGCAGGAACTTGCCGGTCTTGTCGTCGACCGTCTCGGAGGCCTGCGCGATCGTGAACTGCGCCTCCTCCGAGGCGTCGAGGTAGACGATCTCGTCCGTCACCTTGCCGCCCTTGACGATCCGGTACGGCGTCTGGATGAAGCCGAACTCGGACACGGTGGCCATCGAGGCGAGCGAGCCGATGAGGCCGATGTTCGGGCCTTCCGGCGTCTCGATCGGGCACATGCGGCCGTAGTGGGTCGGATGCACGTCGCGCACCTCGATCGGCGCGCGCTCGCGCGTCAGGCCACCGGCACCGAGCGCCGAGAGGCGGCGGCGGTGGGTGAGGCCGGCGAGCGTATTCGTCTGGTCCATGAACTGCGACAGCTGCGAGGAGCCGAAGAACTCCTTCAGCGCCGCCACGACGGGCCGGATGTTGATGATCGTCTGCGGCGTGATCGTGTCCACGTCCTCGGTGGTCATCCGCTCGCGGACGACGCGCTCCATCCGGTAGAGGCCGACCCGGAACGCCTCCTGGATCAGCTCGCCCGTGGTGCGGAGGCGCCGGTTGCCGAAGTGCTCGTACTCGTCGAGCTCCGCCCGGATCGGGTCGCGGTTGAGCTGCACCGCATCCGCGGCGTAGTCCTTCGAGTCCTCCGGCACACCGAGCTTCGTCGGCATCGAGACGAGCCTGCGCACGAGCGCGAGGATGTCCTCGGTCGTGAGCACGCGCGTGTCATCGGGGACGCCGACGCCGAGCCGCTGGTTCAGCTTGTAGCGGCCGACCTTGGTGAGGTCGTAGCGCTTGGGATCGAAGAAGAGCGCGCGCAAGAGGTTGCGGGCGTTGTCGAGCGTCGGCGGCTCGCCCGGGCGCTGCTTCTTGAACACCTCGATGAGCGCCTCCTCCTCGCGGGTGGTGGCGTCCTTGTCGAGCGTGTTGCGGATGTAGATCGAGCCGTCGAAGAGCTCGAGGATCTTCTCGTTCGTGCTCGTGTCGAGCTGGAACCCGGTCGTCGGGTCCTCGGCCGGCAGCGCACGCAGGAGCGTCGTGATCGGAAGCTTGCGCTTGCGGTCGATGCGGGCATAGACGATGCCCTTCTTGTCGATCTCGAGCTCGAGCCACGAGCCGCGTGACGGCATCAGGTTCGCGATGAAGACCTGCTTCGTCGCGTCCTTCGGCTCCATCAGGTAGGCGCACCGGGCGAGCGAACGAGCTGCGTCACGATGACGCGCTCGGTGCCGTTGATGATGAACGTCCCCCACTGGGTCATCATCGGGAAGTCGCCCATGAAGACCCGCTGCTCGCGGATCTCGCCCGTCTCCGTGTTGACGAAGCGGACCGTCATCGACAGCGGGGCCTGGTAGGTCAGGTCCTTCTCGCGGCACTCGTTGATCGAGTTGGCGGGCTCGCCGAACTCGTACTCACCGAACTCGACGGCGAGCGTGCCGGTGTAGTCCTCGATCGGCGAGATGTCGTCGATCGTCTCGCGCAGCCCTTCGTTGAGGAACCACTCGAACGAGGCCTTCTGGATGTCGATCAGGTTGGGGAGGTCGAGAACGTGCTTCAGGCGTGAAAAACTCTTGCGCGCGCGCGGCGCGACAGCAGTGCTGCTCAAGATGCGACAGCCTCCCTTAACGGCATGCAGGGTCGGAGGAGCAGAAGCTCGGGGCGGAGAAGAGGCAGAACCTTGGCCGAACCTCGAAGGATAGCGGACGCGCATGCGCCGCCGCAACCGCTTTGGGCGGTGTCGGCGGAACGTCCGCCGCGAAGTGTAGCGGAAGCGTGTGACGTCGTGGCACGAGCGCCGAATTGGGCGCGGCACACGTGACCGCTTCCTGCCATGGCACGTGTTGCAAAGCCGGGTGTCTCCCATGAAGGCAGGGAGACACCCCGATGTTTGCGGCAGACGGGCGCCCGGCGACTCGCGCCGCGGCGTTACTTGAGCTCGACGCTCGCGCCTGCCTCCTCGAGCTCGGCCTTCATCTTCTCGGCCTCGTCCTTCGTCGACGCCCTCCTTGACCGTGCCGGGAGCGCCGTCGACGACGTCCTTCGCCTCCTTGAGACCGAGCCCGGTGATCGCGCGCACGACCTTGATCACCTGGATCTTCTTGTCGCCCGCCGCCGTGAGGACGACGTCGAAGGAGTCCTTCTCCTCCGCCGCACCGGCGCCGTCGCCGCCGCCTGCCGGCGCCGCCGCCGCGACCGCCTGCGGAGCGGCGGCAGTGACGCCCCACTCCTCCTCGATCGCGTTCTTGAGCTCGACGAGCTCGAGCACGGTCATCTTGCCGAGCGTCTCGAGCACCTTCGCCGTATCGGTTGCCATCGCCTATTCCTCCTCGTTCTTCTCAGGTTCGGTGTCTTCGGACGCCTTGGCGACCGGTTCTTCGTCTACGTCGGGCTCGAGTGCGGGTTCCGCCGCAGGAGCATCCGCTTCCGGGCGCGTCCTCGTGTCCGCGTTCTCCTCGGCCGCATCCTCCACGGCCGCCGCGGCAGCGGGCTCGTCGGCGATGTCGTCTTGCCGGCTCGTGTCCTCCGCGTCCTCGGCCGCTTCCGTTTCCTCCACGGCCGCTGGCGCGGCCGCCACGACGGCGGGCTCCTCGGGCACGTCTGCGCTGTCGGCGCCGCCCAGCTGGGCGATGCGCGCGTCGATCAGCCCGACGAGATTCTGGAGCGGCGCGTTCAGCACGGCGACGAGCTGGGTCAGCGGGGCCACGATCACGCCGACGAGCTGCGCCTGCAGGACGTCGAAGGGCGGCAGCTTGGCGAGCCTCTCGATCTCGCCGCCCGTGATCGTCTTGCCCGACAGCACGCCGCCGCGCAGGGCGAGGATCTTCGTCTCGCTTGCCGCGTCGCTGAGAGCCTTCGCAACCCCGACCGGATCGCCGGCCGCCTCGACGAACGCGATCGCCGTCGGGCCTTCCAGCATCGCGAGCAGCGCGTCCGCGCCGGCGGCCTCGGCCGCCCGGCGGGTGAGCGTGTTCTTGACGACCGTGAGCCTGGCGCCGTGCTTGAGGAGCTCGGTTCGCAGGCTTGCGAGCTGGCCGTTCGTGAGCCCACGGTAGTCGGCGACGATCAGCGACTCGGCCGAGCGCAGCCGCTCGGTGAGCTCGTCGACGACCTTTTGCTTGTCGGCTTTGTCCACGTGTTCCTCCGGAAACGACGAGACCCGCCAGAGGCGGGTCATACGCGCGCAAGCGGTCGGCTCACGTGGTCTGACACACCTCGACCGGGCTTCCACCGCCTCCTGGTCGAGGCGACTGCCGGTTGTCTGCGGCGGTTCTGGTCTTCGTTGAACGGTCAGGGTAGCGATTGGCGCCACACGGCGGCAATCCTAGGCGGGAACGGCCGCCTGCTCGTACTCCTCGACGATGCCGCGCACGCGCGCCGGATCGATGTGCAAGCCCGGGCCCATCGTGGTCGTCAGCGTGATGCCCTTGATGTAGCGGCCCTTCGACGCGGCCGGCTTCGCGCGCACGATCTCCTCGACGAGAGCGGCGTAGTTCTCCACGAGCGCCTTCTCCTCGAAGCTCTTCTTGCCGATCGCGACGTGGACGTTCGCGCCACGGTCGGTGCGGTATTCGAGCTTGCCCGCCTTCGCGTCCTCGACCGCCTTGCCGACGTCGAACGTGACGGTGCCCGTCTTCGGGTTCGGCATCAGCCCGCGCGGTCCGAGGACGCGTCCGAGCTTGCCGACATTGCCCATCTGGTCGGGCGTCGCGATCGCGACGTCGAAGTCGATGAACCCGCCCTCGATCTTGGCGGCGAGATCGGCCGAGCCGACGATGTCCGCCCCTGCCTCTTCCGCCTCGCGCGCCTTGTCGCCCTCGGCGAACACCGCGACCCGCATCGTCCGACCCGTGCCGTGGGGAAGCATCAGCGTCCCGCGTAGCTGCTCATCCGCGTGCCGCACGTTGAGACCGAGGCGGAAGTGCACCTCGACCGTCTCGTCGAACTTCGCCCCCTCGATGTCCTTGAGGATCTTGATCGCCTCGACGGGGGGGTACAGCGTCTCGCGGTCGATCTTCGCGCGCGCCGCCACATATCTCTTGCCGTGCGCGCTCACGCTTCCACCTCGCTGTTCGAGCACACATCGGTGGCCGCTCGGCGGCCACCGAAGCGGGAAACCCCAGGGTTTCCCGCACCCTTCCCTGCGTGGAGTTGGAAGCTCACGCTTCCACCTCCACGCCCATGCTGCGTGCGGTGCCGGCGATCACCTTCATGGCCTGGTCGACGTCGTGCGCGTTCAGGTCCGGCATCTTCGTCTCGGCGATCGAGCGCAGCTGCGCCTTGGTGAGCTTGCCGACCTTCGTGATGTTCGGCTCGGCCGAGCCGGACTCGATCCCGAGTGCCTCCTTGATGAGGACGGCAGCCGGGGGCGTCTTCGTGATGAAGGTGAAAGAGCGGTCCTCGAAGACCGTGATCTCGACCGGGATGATGCGGCCGTTCTCGTGTGCGGTCTGCGCGTTGAACGCCTTCGTGAACTCCACGATGTTGACGCCGTGCTGGCCGAGCGCAGGCCCGACCGGCGGCGCCGGGTTGGCCTGGCCACCCGGGATCTGGAGCTTGATGAGCGTGAGGATTTTCTTGGCCATTGGTATCCGTTCCGTCAGTCGATCTTCTTGACCTGGTCGAAGCCGAGCTCGACCGGCACCTGCCGCTCGAAGATGTCGACGAGCACCTTCAGCTTCTGGGCGTCCGGGTTGACGTCGACGATCTCGCCGTCGAAGTCGGAGAGCGGGCCGGACGTCACCTTGACCGACTCGCCGAGCGTGAACTGGGCCTGCGACTTCGCGGCAGGGGCGCCCGCGGAGCCTGCGGTGTGCAGGATGCGGTCGACCTCGACCTGAGACAGCGGCACGGGCTTCGCGCCCGCGCCGACGAAGCCGGTCACGCCGGGTGTGCCCTTCACGACCGTCCATGCCTCGTCGCTGAGATCCATGTTGACGAGCACGTAGCCCGGAAGCACGCGCTTCTCGATCTGCACCTTCTGTCCGTCCTTCGTCTCGATCACCTGCTCGGTCGGCACGACGACGCGCCGGAAGCGGGGCTGCTGGTTCATCGAGATGATGCGGTGCTCGAGGTTGGCCTTGACCTTGTTCTCGTGGCCCGAATACGTGTTGATCACATACCAGTGGAACATCGCAACCTCACTGCCCCAGAAGGACGTCGCGGACGAAGGGACGGAGAATCTGGTCGGCGCCCCATAGGTAGGCGCCGACGATGATGACGGCAACGATGACGACGACCGTGCCCTGGATCACCTGCGGCCTGGTCGGCCAGTCGACCTTGCGGAGCTCCGCCCATGACGATCGCAGGAAGTTGACGTGACGTTCCGGCGCGACGACCGGCTGCGCATCACCTCCGGCGGTTGCCGGCTGGGGCGCGACACGTGGCACGGCCGGCTGCTCGCCTGCTGCGCGGCGCGCATCGCGCCGCTGCCTGCGGGTCTCGCCTGCCACCTAGCGTGTCTCCCGATGCATCCTGTGGCAGCCGCACCAGCGGCAGTACTTGTTGAACTCGACGCGGTCGGGTGAGTTCCGCTTCGACTTCTGCGTCTGATAGTTCCGCCGCTTGCACTCGGTGCAGGCGAGCGTGATCGCGACTCGAACTCCGGTGGCCATCTCTTCTTCTCGTCAGGTGGTGATAGGAAAGGGCGTGCGAGGTAGCGGCGGTAGGACTCGAACCTACGACACGCGGATTATGATTCCGCTGCTCTAACCAGCTGAGCTACGCCGCCGAGCGGTCCTCAAGTGTAGCAGGGGCTCTTGGGCGCCAGCCTCTGGCCCGAGGGGCCAGAAGCCGCATTCGCAGGCTCTCCTACCCTAGCGGAGATCCGGCCGGAGCGGACCGCGACGGAGCTTCGGAGAAGGACGGCACTCCGACCGGTACCGCTTCTAGGATGCCACTTCGTGATTCGCATCCCACCACAACGCGGCGGTTGGCTCGAGGTGATCTGCGGCCCGATGTTCTCCGGGAAGAGCGAGGAGATGATCAGGCGCCTGCGCCGAGCCGAGATCGCCGGGCAACGGGTGGTCATCTTCAAGCCTCGCATCGACGACCGCTACGACGCCACCGACGTCGTGTCCCACGCCGGTGCGCGCATGCGCGCCATCGCCGTGGCAGGCGTGCCCGAGCTCGCTGCTCGCGCCGAGGAGCACGACGTCGTCGGCATCGACGAGGTGCAGTTCTTCGAGCCGTCGATCGTGGCCACCTCACTCGCCCTCGCCGACCGGGGCGTCCGCGTGATTCTCTCCGGGCTGGATCAGGACTTCCGCCGGCTGCCGTTCGGCGTCATGCCCGATCTGCTGGCTCACGCGGAGTTCGTCGACAAGCTGCAAGCGGTCTGCCACCGCTGCGGAGGAACCGCCACGACGACGCAGCGACTCGTCGACGGCCGGCCGGCGCCGTACTCGGGCGACACCGTCCTCGTCGGAGCGGCCGAGCAGTACGAGGCACGCTGCCGCGACTGCCACGAAGCAGGAATCAGCGCCGTCACGCGGGCGGCGTAGCCGCCCCGGCGAGGCCGGCATCCAGCACGAGCACCGTGCGCGCGCCTTCGCCCCGGCGCAGCCGCTCGAGCGCATCGTTGACGCCGTCGAGGTCGCTCGTGTGTGTGACGACCCCGGCCAGGTCGAGCTCGCCGCGCAGAGCGAGCTGGGCCAGCTCGGGCAGGTCGGCAGCCGGATCACCCGATCCGTAGTACGAGCCGCGGATCCCCTTGTCGGAGAGGAAGTCGATCGCCGGCAGCGACACCTCGACACCTGCCGGCGCGAGGCCGACGACGACGGCGGTCGCGGCGGGTCGCAGCACATCCCACGCGAGCCGGATCGTCTCGGCCCGGCCCACCACCTCGAACGCATGGTCGACGCCCCCGCCCGACAGCGTGCGCACCCGTGTCGCGGGCTCCTCGACCGAGGCGTCGATCACATGGCTCGCGCCACGGTGCCGCGCGATCTCGAGCTTGGCCGGATCACGGTCGACGGCGATGATCGGCGACGCCCCGGCGAGAGCCGCCGCCGCCACGACCTGCAGGCCGACCCCGCCGCAGCCGATCACGGCGACGCTCTCCCCCGGTCCCACGCGACCGACGTTTTTCACCGCCCCGAAGCCGGTCATCACACCGCAGCCGAGCAGCGCACCCTGCCACAGCGGCAGCTCCGGCGGAATCGGCACGACCCCCCGCGCGTCAACGACCGTGTACTCCGCGAAGCAGGCGGTCATGAGACCGTGCTGGAGCGTGGTGCCGTCCGGGAGGCGAAGCCGCGACGTCCCGTCCATCAGCGTCCCGCGGCGGCCGTTGACGGCAGCCGGGGCGCACAGGTTGAAGCGCCCGGCGCGACAGGCCGTGCAGGCACGACAGGACGGCACGAACGAGAAGCCGATCGGCTGCCCCACCGCGACGCTCGTGACGCCCTCGCCGACGGCATCGACGATTCCTGCACCCTCGTGGCCCAGGACAATCGGCCAGCGACCTCGGCCCAGCGCTCCGTCGGCGAGATGGAGGTCGGAGTGACACACGCCTGCCGCAGCCACCTTCACGAGCACCTCGCCCGCCTTCGGTGGGTCGAGCTCCACCTCCTCGACGACGAGGGGCTCGCCTGGCTCGTGCAGCACTGCCGCGCGCATCCTCGTCACCCGATCCTCCAGCGCTCGAGCGTCTCGAGATCGGGCTCGACGCCGAGACCCGGGCCCTCCGGCGGTGCAATCGTGCCGTCGGCGGCAATGGCGATCGGGGCAGGCAGCAGCCAATCGCGCCGCTCGGGAGACCAGGCCGGCGGGTCGAGTGGCACCTCGATGAACGGCACCGTCGAGAAGCCGAGCGCTGCGTGCAGATTGACGAGCAGGCCGTAGCCGTTCGACCACGTGTGCGGCGACCACGAGCGGCCGAGGAGATCGGCGAAGGCGGCTGCTCGACGGCAGCCCCCGATGCCGAGCGAGAGCACGACGTCGCACTGCAGCACGTCGATGCCGCCGTGGAGGACGAGGTCGCGGGCCTCCTGCGCCGACCGCACCATCTCGCCGGCCGCGAGGCGAAGACTGGTGAGCCCGCGCAGCGCGCGGTAGCCCTCGAGATCGTCCGTGCGCAGCGGCTCTTCGAGCCAGTACACGCGGAGCGGCTCGAGCGCACGCGCGACCTGCGCCGCCGTCGCCAGGTCCCAGCGCGCCTCGAGATCGCCGGGCATGCGCCAACCCTGGTTCGCATCCACCATCAGCTCGAGATCGGTGCCGACCGCGTCACGCACCGCCTTGACGACGGCCACGTCCTCACGCCAGTCAGCATGGTGAAAGCGAATCTTCACGGCTCGGATTCCTGCATCGCGCAGTGCGACACACCGTGCGGCGCGCTCCCGAGGCGCGACCAGCTCACCACTCGAGGCGTACGCGAGCAGACGCTCCGAGCGGCCCCCGAGCAGTTTCCAGACGGGCTGGCCTGTCGCCTTGCCGAGGACGTCCCACACGGCCGCCTCCACCGTCCAGGGGCGACCGCCGTGAAAGTCGACGGTCTCCTCGAGCTCGCGCACGAGCTCGGTGCGAAACGGGTCGAGACCGACGAGGAACGACTCGAGCTGTTCCCGGTCGGGCAGGGCGTCGCCGCTCGCCCAGCCCGTCAGTCCCTCGTCGGTGTGCACGCCGACGAGGGTTGCCTCCTGGTAGGACCGTGGCTCCGGGTCCCAGGCGACCTGGAACGGCGGCTCGAGGTCGACGCGGTAGCGCCGCGTCTCAACTGCTGTGATGCGCATCAGTTGCCGCTGTAGAACGGGTTGCGCAGCACATCGCGCTCGGCCACGACGCGAGCAGCGGCATCGGGGTCGCGCCCCCAGACGCAGGTGCCGATCGCCTTGCGGACGGCGACACGGCTCGCCTCACGCACGCCGGTCTCGTCGTCGGCGCGCGCGTCGACCCAGACCGCGACGAGCACGAAGAGATCGCCCGACGCCTCGACCAGGCCGTCCGCGACCGCGTCGAGCACACCCTGGCCGATGCCGAGCTGCGCCGCGCCCCACGTGATCGTCTGGTGACCCTCGTCGAGAGCGGTCGCCTTGTTCATCATCAGCGTCGGCGGCCAGATCGGCTCGTATTCCTGCTGGGTGGGGCCGACACAGCAGAGCACCGGCGTGTGGCCCGGCGAGGGGTGCGCGAACATGCTCACCGCCGCCGCCGCCGTCGGGCTCCCGCGGCGGGCGAGCACGACGTTCACGTGGCTGCCGTTCGGGGGCTCGCCGCCCCAGCCCTCGCCGATGCGACCGTCCAGATCGTCCAGGTTCATCGTTCTCCTTCTGCTAGGTCGTGAGATCGAGCACGACGCGGAGCGCCTCGCCGGATCGCATCAGCGCGAAACCCTCCTCGACGCCGTCGAGCGGCAGCCTGTGCGAGACGAGGCGGTCGAGCGGGAGCCGTCCGGTCCGGTAGAGGTCGAGCGTGAGCGGGAAGTCGCGGTCCGGCTTCGACGAGCCGTAGATCGAGCCGAGCACGCGTCGCTCGAGGCGAGGGATCGACAGGGCGGGAAGCGAGAGCACCGCGTCCTCGCGCGGGATGCCGATCAACACGGCCGCTCCCCGAGCGCGCGTCGACAGGAACGCCGCGAGCATTGCCTCAGGCCGTCCCGTCGCCTCGATCGCGTAGTCGACGCCGCCGCCCGAGACGTCCCTGACGGCCTCGGCCGTCTCCTCGGGCGACCCGGCCCACAACACTCCGTGCGTGGCGCCGAAGTCCCTCGCGACGTCGAGCTTGGAGGCCGTCGCGTCCACGGCGATCACCGGCTCTGCGCCCACCGCCACCGCCGCCAGCAGCGCCGACAGGCCGACCCCGCCGCAGCCGACGATCGCGACCCGGTCGCCCGGCCGCACGCCCGCCGTGCGCCACACGGATCCAACGCCGGTCGTCACGGCACAGCCGACGAGGCCGGCGATGTCGAATGGGACGTCCTTCGGAATCGGGACACAGGATTTCTCGGGCACGACGCACGCCTCGGCGAAGGTGGAAAGGAACGAATAGTGATAGACGGGCTCGCCGTCGCGCGACAGCCGCGTCGTGCCGTCCATCAACCCGCCCGTGCCCATGGCCGGCCAGGCAGTCGAGCACAGCTGAGGAAGGTCTCGCACGCACTCGGCGCACGAGCCGCAGGACGGCGACCACGAGAGCGCGACGTGGTCGCCGGCGGCGACGCGCGTCACACCCGGCCCCACGGCCTCGACGACCCCCGCTCCCTCGTGCCCGAGCACGGCGGGGCAACGGGTCTCCGACGTGCCGTCGATCGCGTTGAAGTCGGAGTGGCAGACCCCGCTCGCACCCAGGCGAACGAGCACCTCGCGGGCCGCGGGAGGTGCCAGCTCGAGCTCCTGCACCGAGAGCGCGCCGCCGGTGTGCTCGAGCACGGCGGCACGGACTTTCACGGCGCCACCGTCTCGCGCACCGGCGGCACCCCCGAGCGCTGCAGCGCTCGTAGCTCCTCGAGCGGGATATGGCACCGCATCAGGTGGTCCCCCTCGACCTCGACGAGCGGCGGCTCGACCTCGTCGCAGATCGGGCCCACCCGGCGGGGGCAGCGCGTATGAAAGACGCAGCCCGTGGGAGGGTCGGCCGCGCTCGGGATGTCGCCCTCGAGCCTGATGCGCTCGCGCTCCGTGCCGTCGATCGTGGGAACGGCGGACAGCAGCGCCTCGGTGTATGGGTGGTGCGGGCCCGCGTAGATGACCTCGGCGGGCCCGAGCTCCATCAACCGGCCGAGGTAGAGGACGGCGATGCGGTCGGATACGTAGCGCACGACGCCGAGATCGTGGGAGATGAAGAGGTACGAGACCCGCTGCTGCGCCTGCAGCTCGACGAGCAGGTTCAGGATCGCCGCCTGCACCGAGACGTCCAGTGCCGAGGTCGGCTCGTCACAGACGACGAGCTGTGGATCGCCGGCGAAGGCGCGCGCGATCGCGAGCCGCTGCTTGAGCCCGCCGGAGAGCTGTTCCGGCCGCGCGCTCACATAGCGTTCCGCAAGCCGCACCGAGCTCATCAGCTCGAGCATCCGCTGCTCCGCCTTGCCGCCGGTGAGGCCGGCGAGCTTCTTCAGCGAGCGCAGCAGGATGCGACTCACCTGATGACGCCGGTTCAGGGCCGAATCGGGATTCTGGAACACGATCTGGAGCGCACGCATGTCGTCGGCGGAACGCTGCGCAAGCGTGGCGGGAAGCACCCGGCCGTCGAGCGTGACTGCGCCCGACGTCGGACCGACCAGGCCGAGCAGTGTGCGGGCGAGCGTCGTCTTGCCGCTGCCGGACTCACCCACGAGGCCGAGCGTCTCACCGGGCCAGATCGCCGCCGACACTGCGACGAGCGCGTGCACGTCGTGTCCCTGCTGTTTGAACACCTTGCCGAGGTCGTCGAACTGCAGCAGCGGCGGCGCCGCCCGGTCGATCGCCGGCAGCGGCATGTCCGCAGCCATCTCACGCGGCAGTGTCTGGGCACGCTCGTGGAAGTGGCAGCGGCTCATGTGCCCGCTACCGACCGGAATGGCGTCGGGCTCGTCGCTGTGGCACACCGCCTCGGCCAGCATGCACCTACCGGCGAACACGCACCCCGGCAGATCCTCGCCCACATTCGGCATGAAGCCAGGGATCGTGTCGAGCCGGCCGTGGTCCTTGCGCACGCCGCCGCGCGGCACGCAACGCAGCAAGCCGACCGTGTACGGGTGCCGCGGGTCGCTGAGCAAGGTCTCGGTCTTTCCCTCCTCGACGAGGCGGCCTGCATAGAGGACGCCGACGCGATCGCACATCTTGCTGATGATCCCGAGGTTGTGGCTGATGAACAACACCGACGTGTGGAGCTCGGCCTGGAGGCCCGCGACCAGGTCGAGCACCTCCGCCTCGACGGTCGCGTCGAGCCCGGTCGTCGGCTCGTCGAGGATCAGCAGCGCCGGGTTCGTGGCGAGCGCCATCGCGATCACGACGCGCTGCTGCATGCCGCCCGAGAGCTGGTGGGCGTAGCGGTTCATGACCGAGCCGGGGTCTGCGATCTGCACGAGCTCCAGCGCGTGGCGCGCCCGGTCGGTCGCCTCGGCGCTGTTCGCGCCGCGAATCGCGAATACCTCCGCAAGCTGCTTGCCGACCCGGATCGAGGGGTTGAGTGCGGCGCCGGGATTCTGGTAGACCATCGAAACCGATTCCGAGCGCAGCCGGCGCAGGTCGCCGCTCGAGAGCGAGAGCACGTCGCGGCCGTCGATGCGGATGCCGCCGGAGCGTACGCGGCCGTTGCGCGGGAGGTACTGGACGATCGCGAGTGCTGCAGTCGACTTGCCACAGCCGGACTCGCCGACGAGGCCGTATGCCTCGCCGCGGTCGACGGTGAGCGTGACGTTGCGCAGCACCTGACGGTCGCGACCGCGGACCTGGTAGACGACGTCGAGCTCGTCGAGCTCGAGCGCGGGCCGCACCTCGGCGGCGGCGACAGTGACGTCGCTCACCGGTCGAGCACCTGCTGCAGGCCGTCGGCGATCAGGTTCACGCCGACGATGAGGGTGGCGATCGCGAGGCCCGGGAAGAGCACCGTCCACTCATACGTGCCGGCGTTGAGCAGCGTGTAGTTGTCGGCGATCTGTAGCGACCAGTCGGGTGAGGGCGGCTGCACCCCGAAACCGAGGAACGTGAGGCCGGCGACCGCGAAGATCGCGTAGCCGAGCCGCACCGTTGCCTCGACGACGATCGGCCCCATGATGTTGGGGAGGATCTCGGCGAACATGATGAACGGCGCGCGCTCTCCGCGCAGCCGGGCCGCGGCAACGTAGTCGAGCTCCCGCTCGCCGAGGACGGCAGCGCGCACGGTGCGGGCGACGATCGGCGTGAAGACGACCCCGATCACGACGATCAGCGTCACGTTGGAGGTGCCGAGCGCGACGAGCGCCGTGACTGCGATCACGATCAGCGGGAGCGCCAGTACGGCATCGATCACGCGGCTGATCGAGTCGTCCACCCAGCCGCGAAAGTACCCGGTGATGAGCCCCACGGTGGTGCCGCCGACGATGCCGAGCAAGGTCGCGAGCGGGGCCACCTTCATCGTGTCGGATGCGCCCGCGAGCACGCGGGAGAGCACGTCGCGCCCGAGCTGGTCGGTACCGAACCAGTGGCCGGATCCGGGGCCTATCAACACCGCGTCGGTCTGTTCCAGGGGGTCGTGCGGCGTGAAGCGTGACCCGGTCACCGCCCAGAAGACCCACCATGCGACGAGCACGGCGCCGACGATGAATGTCTTCGACTTGGCGAGCTGGCCCACTGTCTCGCGTCGCGCCAGACGCGCCTCGCCGGCTGCCGCGACGGGAACGATCGGGGCGGTGGCGCTCATTCCGCGGCTCCGTAGCGGATGCGCGGATTGAACACGGAGTAGAGGATGTCGGCGACGAACGTGGCGACGAGGTAGACGATGCCGACGATGAGGACGCCGCTCTGCAACATGGGGAAGTCCTTGTTCTGCGCGGCGGTGTAGATCCGCTGCCCGATGCCGTTGTAATTGAACAACTTCTCGATCACGAGCAGACCGCCGATCAGGTAGCCGACCTGGGTCGCGACGACCGCGATCGTCGGGAGCAGTGAGTTGCGCAGCACATGCCGTCCGACGACCTGCCGCTGTGTCAAGCCCTTGAGATACGCGGTACGGGTGTAGTCGGCATCGATCGCCTCGATCACGCCGGCCCGCGTGATGCGGGCGATATAGCCGAAGAGGACGGCGACGAGGGCGAAGCTCGGCAGCAGGAGGTACTCGACCTGCGTGAAAAAACCGGCCCCGGCGGGCGCCGTGGCATTGACCGGGAGCCATCCCAAGACCACTCCGAAGATGACGATGAGCACGATCGCGGTCACGAACTCGGGGATCGACGTCAGGGTGAGGCCCGCGACCGTGATCACGCGGTCGGTCACGCGGTTGCGTCGCAGCGCAGCGACCGTGCCGCCGATGATGCTGAGCGGGACGACGAGGACGAACGCCACCGCCGCGAGCTGCAGTGAGTTGACGAGCGACGGTCCGAGCAGCGTGGAGACGGGGACGTCGTACTGGAGCGACGTGCCGAGGTCGCCATGGAGGAAGCTGGTGATCCAATCCCAATACTGGGTCAGGATCGGCCGGTCGACGCCGTGCTCGTGGTTGAATTTTGTGACGTCAGCCGGGCTGGCGAAGGGCCCCAGCACGTTCCGGCCGATATCGCCCGGCAGTAGCTGGGCGGCAGCGAACACGATGATGCTGAGCAGGATGAGGGTGACGATCGAGAGCGCGAGGCGCTTGAGCAGGAACCGGGCGATGACCGACCTCCATCCCCCAGACCGCCGGGCCGCCGCGGCGTCGCGCGGCGGCCCGGCCTGCCTGGGATGTCAGGCGAGCGAGGTGTGGCTGAGGAACACCGTCCCCTGGGCGTCTGCCTTGTAGCCCTTGACCTTCTTCGAGCCGGCCGCCAGGTAGTTGTAGAAGTACGGCAGGATGACCGGCGTGTCCTTCAGCAGGATCAGCTGCATCTGCTTCTCGTACTTCCGCTGATCCGAGAGTGGGATCGCCGCGAAGAACGCGTTGGCCGCCTTGTCGAACGCCTTGTTCGAGTAGTGGGCGGCGTTCCAGACACCCTTCGACTTGAAGGCGGAGTTGATGAGCACGTTCGGCACCGCGCGGTGGCCCCAGTCGGTGATGTTCATGGGGGCGTTCAGCCACGGAGTCGTGCCCCAGCCGAGGGGCGGGCCGTCCTGGGCGCCGGCGAAGTACGCCGTGGAGGTGAGGATGACGAGCTTCATGTCGATCCCGATCGCCTTCACCGACCGCTGGATGATCTGCGCCAGCTGCGGGATCTCGCCCGTCTTCTCGGTCGTCAAGGTGATCTTGAAGCCCTTCGGATAGCCCGCCTTGGCCATCAGCTGCTTGGCCAGCGGGATGTTCTTTCTCCGCTGCGGCACGCTCCTGTCCGTCGACGGGTACACGGGCGCGAACGGTGAGTCGTTCCCGACGTCGGCGAGGTTGTTGAACAGCGTCTTGACGATCGCGGGACGGTCGAGCGTGAGCGCGATCGCCTGGCGAACGAGCGCACTCTTGAGCGGGTTCTTCGCATCGACCCGCATCGCCACCTGCCGGTGCGTCGCCCCCCGAGCGGCCATGATCTGCGCGTTCGGGTTGTTGAACAGCGCCCGGCCGGTCGCGAACTGGATCTGGTTGATGAGGTCGATCTGGTTGCCGAGCAGCGCCGAGATGATGGCGGCGTCATCGGAGTAGTACGTGACATCGACGCCGTCGAGCGGAGCGCTGCCGCCCCACCAGCCGGTGTTGCGCTCGTACTTCGCGCTGACCCCGGGGTTGTACGAGACGAGCTTGAACGCGCCCGTCGTCTGCGGGGTCTTCTCGAAGGTGCCGAGCTTGTAGTTCGAGGGCAGCAGGATCCCCTGGTAGGTCGTCGAGCTCGTGAGATAGGGGAAGTTCGCGTTCGGCGCGTCGAGATGGAACTCGATCGTGAGGGCGTCGATCTTCTTCGTGCCGCCGGGCGACAGCACGCCTTTGAGCGCCGAGAGCGCCTGAGATCCGGACGCCGGGTCACAGAGGCGGTCATAGGTCGTGACGACGTCATCCGCGCTGAAGCTCTGCCCGTCCTGGAACTTGACCCCGGGGCGCAGCTTGTACGTCCACACCGATGCGTTCGTGTTCGGCTTCCAGCTGAGCGCCAGCTCCTGCTGGAGCGTCAGCGTCTGCGTCGCACGGGTGAGGAACTCGCCGGAGATGCCACCGGTTGTGAGGCCGCCCTGATCCTTGTAGGTGTGGGGATCGAGCCCCGATGTCGGGGGCGGGATGATGCCAAGCCGGAGGCGCCCGCCCGCCTTGGCGGCCGATCGGCCACCGAACGCGAGCGGGGTGTCGTAGGCGGCGAGCGCCGACCCGATCACGCCCACCGACAGGCCGAGCACCGTCGCGCGGCGAATGAATTCCTGGCGGTCCATGCCGCCCTCTGCGAGCTCGTCGACGAGGTCGTTCTCCAGCGGCCCGGCCTGGCTGAAGCGATACTCGTCGAGCCTTCTCATCTCCTCGCGGTCCATGCAACTCCTCCCTTACATGTGGAAATCTCGACTCGTATCTGCTTGCGACGCATCCCGCGAACGGAAGTTGAGGGGCGCGCGCCGGCAGCACGTCGAATGTGCGGCTCGATCGTGTCCTATAGAGCTGCCGGTGTTATGTCACGCACCGCCGCCGCGGTCAAATCGTTCCAGTACGCTCGAGCGATGCGCGCGATCGTCTTCACCGGCGCCGGGGGCAACGAGGTCGTCGCGCTCGAGGAGCGGCCGGATCCGTCGCCGTCGGGAGACGACGTGCTGCTGGCCGTGCGCTACGCCGCGCTCAACGGCGCCGATCTGGCACAGCGGGCGGGCCGCTATCCCGCCCCGCCCGGCTCGCCGCCCGACATTCCCGGCATCGAGACGGCCGGCACGGTGATCGGGCATGGCCCCACGGCGCGGCGCTTTCAAGCCGGTGACCGCGTCTTTGGCATCGTCGGCGGCGGGGGGCTGGCCGACCGTGTCCTCGTCCATGAACGGCACGTCGCCCCCGTTCCCGCCAACCTCGACGAGCTCGCCGCGGCGGCCGTGCCGGAGGTGTTCATCACCGCGCACGACGCGATCGTGACGCTGGGAGCGTTGCAGCTGGGAGAGCTGCTCGTTGTCACCGGTGCGAACGGCGGCGTCGGCACCGCGGCGGTCCAGATCGGCGCCGTAGCCGGCGCGCGGGTGATCGCCACCGCACGCTCGGCAAGCGTCCGGGGCCAGGTGACCGTGCTGGGCGCCGAGACGATCGACCCCGACGACCTCGTCGAACGGGCGCTGGAACTCGGCGGCGCGGACGTCGTGCTCGAGCTCGTCGGCGCGCCAAACCTCGAAGCCGATTTCGACGCTCTCGCAGTCAAGGGACGCATCGTCATCGTCGGCACGAGTGCGGGCGACGAGGCACCGCTGTCGCTCCGCAAGCTCATGATGAAGCGGGCGCGATTGATCGGCACCGTGCTCCGTGCGCGCCCGCTCGAGGAGAAGGCTGCGGTCGTCCAGGCGTTCGCGCGGGAGGTCGTGCCTCATCTCGCGTCGGGCAGAATGGTGCCGCTCGTCGACTCGGTGTTCCCGGCCGAGCAGGCTCGGGCCGCCTTCGATCGCATGCAGGAGCCGGGCAAGCTCGGCAAGGTGCTGCTCGACTTCGGAGCATGAGATGGCGAAGGTCGCGTTCCTGGCGCACTGCCTGCTGAACCAGAACGCGAAGGTGATCGGCGGAGCCAAGCGACCCGGCATGTGGGAGCCGGTGATCGACCTGCTGCTCGAGCGGGGCTGGACGATCCGTCAGATGCCGTGCCCCGAGCTCGCCTTCGGCGGCGTACGACGTTTCTGGTGGGTGCGCGACCAAGCGGATACCCCCGTGTTCCGGGAGCACTGCCGCCGCCTTGCACGGACGGTCGCGGCGACGATGCAACCACACGTGCAATCGGGCGACGATGTCGTGCTGATCGGCGTCGACTCGAGCCCGACGATGGGCATCGACTTCCAGCCCGTGTCCGACGAATGGGGCGGCGAGCCGAACGTCGGCGACACCACGACGCCGATGGTGCCGGGCGAGGGCATCTTTCTCGAGGAGCTCGCGGCCGAGCTCGGGGAGCGCGGGCTTCCCATGCCCCGCCGGACAGGCATCCGGCACTGGTTCCCGGACTACGACCCCGAGGAGGAGCGCGCCCGGATCCTCGCGCTGCTCGAGGCGGGGGAGCACGCGTGAGCGGCGATCCGCGCTCGGAGAAGGTCGCAGTCGTCGCGGACGCGCTCTTCGCGACGAGCCTGCCCGCTCTCAGGCAGGAGGGCTACGGCGTCATGCAGCTACCTCCCCCAGGTCTCGACGCCGGCGTCACGGCCGAATGGCTGCAGCAGACGGCGGAGCAGGTCGCAGAATACGCCCGCAACGGCTATCAGCTCGTCCTCGTGGACGACGGCTCGTGGGGAGACCGCCTCGACGAGGCGCTCGCCCTGCTCGGGACCCGGCCCCTCCCACGGCGCTAGCGCTCCCTCGACGGCGACTCGCGGATGTCCGTCCCGACTGCGTCCTCGAGCAGCTTCACGACCATCGTCGACCACGCACCACCGCCGTACCGCTCCCGCGCCCGAGCGAAGGCGTCCGCGACGGCGTCCCCCAGTGCCAACGGCACGTCGAGCTCCTCACCGAGCGCGCGGGCGAACGCGAGATCCTTGCATGCGAGGTCCATCGTGAAGCCGATGTCGTAGGTGCCGTCGAGGATCAGCGGGGTCTCGGTCTCGTGCACGAAGCTGTTGCCCGAGCTCGCGCGAATCGCCTCGAATGCCCGCGACGGGTCGAGTCCGGCACGCCGGGCGAGCATCATCGCCTCCCCGGCAGCCACGACATGGACGAACGCGAGGAGGTTCGTGATCACCTTCATCGTCGAGGCGGTCCCGACCGGCCCGAGATGGAGCACCTCGCCGCCCATGGCCCGGAGCACCGGCTCCCAGGTCTGGAACGCCGCTTCGTCGCCGCCGACGAGCACGGTGATCTCGCCCGCCGCAGCCCGGTGCACCCCACCGGTGACCGGTGCTTCGAGCGCGACGACCCCACGCTCGGCTGCGAGCGTGGCGAGGCGACGCGCCTCCTGTGGGTCGTTCGTGCTCATGTCGATCCACGTTCCGCCGCCCGGGAAGCCGGCAAGGACACCGTCGGGGCCGGAGACGACCGCGGTCAGGGCCGCCGGGGACGGCAGGCAGGTGATCACGACATCGGTCGCCTCTGCAACCTCGCGCGGCGAGCCGGCCCAGCGAGCGCCCCGTCCGACGAGCTGCTCGCACGCACGCCGGTCCAGATCGTGTACGACGAGCGGGAAGCCCTCTCGCAGAACACTCGCTGCAAGCAGCGAGCCGATGCGCCCGATGCCGACAAAGCCGACGCGCGTCACGCCGGCGGCTCTCCCGAGAGCGGCGTCAGGTGTAGGGCGTCATCGTGGTACGGGTGCCGGGCGGCGACCTCCTCGTCGAGCTCGACGCCGAGGCCCGGCCCTTCTGGGACGAGCACGTAGCCGTCCTCCCAGCGGATCGGCTTCCGGAGGATGTCGGCGTGGAACCCGTCCCAGGTGCGAATGCCCTCGAGCAGCAGGAAGTTGGGGATGGCGACCCCGAGCTGGACGGCGGCAGCCCCGACGACCGGTCCGCAGTAGACGTGGGGCGCAACCGACGCGTAGCGCACCTCTGCGAGCGCAGCGATCTTGCGGGCCTCGAGCAGTCCGCCGACCCGGCCCAGGTTGGGCTGCAGGATGGACGCCGCTCCCGTCTCGAGCACACGTGCGAACTCGAACGCCGTCGTCAGCCGTTCGCCCGTCGCGACCGGAATCGACGTCGCGCGGGCGACGTGCGCCATCGCCTCGGGAGACTCGGCCGGCGTGGGCTCCTCGAGCCAGAGCGGATCGAAGGCCTCGAGTCGACGGGCGAGGCGGATCGCGCCCGACGGCGTGAACTGCCCGTGTGTGCCGACGAGCAGGTCGCAGCGCGAGCCGACCGCCTCCCGCACGGCACGGACGTACCGCTCAGTTCGGTCGAGCGCGTCGAGCGAGGGCTGCCGCGGATCGAGCGACGCGTACGGTCCTGTCGGATCGAACTTGACCGCTGTGAACCCCTGCTTCACGTATGCGACCGCGCGCTCCGCCGCCAACGCCGGGTCGGTGTAGACGTCGGCGGCGTCGCCGTCCTCCGGATAGAGATAGGTGTACGACCGCAGCCGCTCGCGGACCTTGCCGCCGAGCAGCGCGTGCACGGGCCGGTCGAGCTCTTTGCCGACGATGTCCCAGCACGCGAGCTCGATCCCGCTGAGCACCCCGACGAGCGAGAGATCGGGGCGCTGCGAATAGCCGCGGGCGTAGACCTCACGCCAGATGCGCGTGATCTCACGAGGGTCGCGACCGACGACGTGCCGCTCGCAGACGTCCTCGATCATGTGGGCGACCGTGTCGGGCGCAAACGTCGCCGCGTACACCTCCCCCAGTCCCTCGACGCCCGCGTCGGTGACGAGCTTGACGAACACGAAGTACCGCCCACCGAAGTGCGGGGGTGGATTGCCGACGACGAACACCTTGACCGCGTCGACTCTCAATACGCCATCCAGCCGCCGTCGACGAGCAGATTCGTGCCGCTCACGTAGCCCGCGTCGTCGGAGGCGAGAAAGAGCGCCGCCGCCGCGACGTCGGTGGGGCGGCCGAGACGATGGAACGGCGTCCGCGAGCGCGAGTACTCGAGCAACTCGGGCCTCATCCCCTCGGGGTTGCCGGTCAAAATCTTGCCGGGCGCAACGGCATTCACGAGCACGCCACGGGGGCCGAAGTCGACAGCCACCTGGTGCACGAAGTTGACGACGCCGCCCTTGCTGGCGGCGTACGCGACGTGACCGGGCGGGCCGACCATGCCGTGCTGCGAGGAGATGACGACGACCCTGCCGCGCACCTCCCCGATCGGCTCCTGCGCGACCATCTCCGCGACGGCGCGCTTCGTGCCGAGAAAGACCCCGCGCAGGTTGACGGCCATGATGGTGTCCCAGTCCGTCTCCGTCGTCTCCAGCAGTCCCTTCGACCAGCGCCCTGCGATCCCGGCATTGCAGACCATGACATCGAGCCTGCCGTAGCGCTCGACTGCAGTCGAGACGAGGCTGTCCACGTCGTCCCAGCGAGACGCATCCGCGTCGAGGAAGACGCCGCGCTCGCCGAGGAGCGATCCGGTCTCCTCGCCGCCTTCGCTCGGATCGCGTCGCACGTCCCCGACGACGACGCGCGCGCCCTCGTCGGCGAACCTCAGCGCGATCGCGCGGCCGAGCCCGGAGGCGCCGCCGGTGACGACCGCGACCCGCTCCTCGAGGCGCCTCGGCATCCCGCGTACCCTACGACGATGGCCGCCACGGCGCATCCGTTCACGCTCGAGCAGATCGACGGCGATCCTGTCTCACTCGACACGCTGATCGAGGACGGGCCGGTCGTGCTCGTCTTCGCGCACGGCGATTGCCCGACCTCGACGCTCGCCCTGCGGCGTCTCGCCGGGCTCCCGGCCGACGCCGGCATCACGCTCGTCTGCGTCGCCGAAGAGACTCCCGAGGCGGCAGCTCGGCTCGCTCGCCGCACGGGCGTCCGCTTCCCGGTGCTCGCCGAGCGGTCGCCGTTCGCCGTGTCGCAGGCCTACGGGATCGAAACCGTGCCGACGGCGGTGCGGATCGACCCGGGTGCGGGCGTGACGGGGACCGTCGTCGGCTGGGATGCCGACGCGTACGCGACCATCCTCGGACACGTCGCTCCCCGACGAGGAGCCGCGCCGCAAGCCCGGCTGCGGCGCGCGCTGGACGTACGACGCGGCGGGCGGCCTCGACGAGCTCGAGGACATGTTCGAGCGCGGCTGGAGCGACGGTCTGCCGGTCGTGCCGCCGACACCCGAGCGGGTCGAGGCGATGCTCGGCGGCCGCGACCCCGCGCTCTCGCTCGGCCCCGTCCCGCCCGCGCACGGCGAGGCGACGCTCGAGCGGCTCGCGGCCTGCGCGGTGCTCGCCGGCTGCCGGCCCGCCTACTTCCCCGTCGTGCGCGCTGCAGCCGAGGCTGCGCTGGAGCCCGGCTTCAACGCGCACGGCATCGCGGTGACGACCCAGCCGGCGGGCCCGATACTCGTCGTCAACGGGCCCGTACGCGAGACGCTCGGGATCAACAGCGGCATGGGCGCGCTCGGGCCCGGCACGCGGGCGAACATGACCATCGGCCGCGCGCTGCGCTTGCTGCTCACGCTCACGGGCGGCGCCCGCCCGGGTGGGCTCGACCGCGCCACCCTGGGGCATCCGGGCAAGCTCGGCACGTGCTTCGCCGAGAACGAGGAGACGAGCCCGTGGGAGCCGCTGCACGTCGAGCGCGGCTTCTCGCGCGATGTCTCGACCGTGACGCTCTTCGCGGGCGACGCGCCGCTCTCGATCTCGGACCACCGGAGCCGCACTCCGGAGGAGCTCGCGGCGACGCTGGCGTGGGCTGCGGCCGGCCACTGGAGCCCGTTCTGGTGGCCGATGGACGACACGTCGCTGTACGTGCTGTGCCCCGAGCACGCCATGCTCTTCGCCGCAGCCGGTTGGAGCAAGGATCGGGTGCGCTCCGCGATGTTCGACGCGGTGCAGCGCCCGGCCGGCGAGCTGCGCCGCGGCGAGACGACGGCGTTCGTACAGGGGAGCGCCGACGACGCCCTCGTGCGAAAGTGGACTGATCCGGAGCGGATCGCGATCGTCGTCGCCGGCGGCGAGGCCGGCCGGTTCTCGGCCGTCTTCGGCCCGTGCGACGGCATGCAGACCCAGGCCGTGACGAAGGAGATCCAATGGAGTACGTAAGCCCGATCGACGACCGCACCGCAGAGCCGGTGCCGTTCGCGCCGCGGCCCGAGACGCTCGCCGGGCGGCGCGTGCGCTGCTCGACATCACGAAGAACCGCGGCAGCGAGCTCCTCGACCGGGTCGAGCACCACCTGCGACTGCACGGCGCCGAGACGTTCCGGCTCTCGAAGGAGATCTTCTCCAAGCCTGCGTCGAGCGAGGTGATCGAGCAGGTCGCGATCCACGGCGACCTCGCCGTCGAGGGCCTCGCGGACTGAGGCTCGTGCGTGTCGTGCAGTGTGCACGACGCCGTACGGCTCGAGCGGCTCGGCGTTCCCACGGCTGCGATCGGCACCGAGCCGTTCGTCGACGAGGCCCTCGAGCAGGCGCGCCTGCTCGGGATGCCCGCCTACCGGATGACGCTGATCCCGCATCCGGTGCAGCTCCTCACGACGGCCGAGCTGCACGCACTCGCAGACGCAGCGATGCCGGGGATCCTGGCTCGCCTCGTGTCGTCCGGGTGAGACTCGCGCGACCCCGGCTCAGACTTGCGCGACGCAGGGTGAGACTTGCGCGACCCGGGTAAGTCTTGCGCGACAACGTGCGGCCGCGCAAGCGGACGCCTTCAGGGATTTGCGCGGTCGGCATCCGCTCCTGCGGATTCCGAGCTGCGCGGCAAGAGCAGCGCGGCCGCGCAAGCGGACGCCTTTAGGGATTTGCGCGGTCGGCATCCGCTCCTGCGGATTCCGAGCTGCGCGGCAAGAGCAGCGCGGCCGCGCAAGCGGACGCCTTCAGGGATTTGCGCGGTCGGCATCCGCTCCTGCGGATTCCGACCTGCGCGGCAAGAGCAGCGCGGCCGCGAGGCGGCCGCCTTCAGGGATTTTTGCGCGCTCCGGATCCGCGCAGGCGGATTCGGAGCCTGCGCGGACCAATAGAGTGACGTCGTGAGCGCCGAGCCTCTTCGCGTCGGAGTCGTGGGCACGGGCTGGATCGCCGCGGACCACATCTTCCTGCTCGGCAAGCTCGGGCACGAAGTGGTCGCCGTCTGCGACCTCGACCGCGCCCGCGCAGAGGAGGCCGCGCCGGCCGGGGCAGCGGTCTACGAGGACTGGCACGAGCTCCTCGAACGGGAGACGATCGATGCTCTCTGGGTGACGACGCCGCCGCTGCATCATCGCGGCCCTGCCGTGGCAGCGATGGAACGTGGTCTGCCCGTCTTCCTCGAGAAGCCCGTCGCACGCACCATCGAGGACGCCGACGCGATCGTCGACGCATGGCGGCAAACGGGGAAGGTCTGCGCGATCGGCTATCAGTGGCACGCGACCGAAGGGCTCGAGACGCTGCGGCAGGAGCTCGCCGGACAGCGGATCGCACTGCTCTGGGGCGTGAGCGTCGGGCCGACGGCGGCACGGCCGTGGTTCGTCGACCGCGCGGGCGGCGGCGGCAACATTCTCGAGCGCGGGAGCCATCAGATCGACCTCCAGCGCGCAGTCGCCGGCGAGGTGACGAGCGTGCAGGTCACTGCGTCCGACGTGCTGCTCGCGCAGTCCGCCGGGGGCGAAGGCGACATCGAAGATGCGGCCACGATCGTGCTGCGCTTCGAGAGCGGCGCCGTCGGCACGATCATGCTCGCGTGGACGCGCGAGGGCCTCCCCGGCAGCTACTCGCTCGACGTCGTCGCGTCGGAAGGGACGCTGAAGCTCAAGCTCGATCCGGCATTCACGGTCACGGGCCAGGTGCGGGAGCGCCGCGTGAAGTCCTCGATGACGGTACACCCGTTCGAACGCTCGATCTCACGTTTCGCCGAAGCGGTCCGTGCCGGAGACCCCGGCGCCGTCTTCTGTACGCCGGCCGACGCGATCGGGACGCTCGCGACAGCCCTGGCGGGCGAGCGCTCCGTGCTCGAAGGCGGCCGCGTGGTCGAGCTTTCCGAGCTCCTCCCCGGGTGATCGTGGCGACCGGGGCGCAGACCGGCGGGCGTGTCGAGAGCTCGCTCGTGCCCGCGGCGCACCGCCTCCCGTCGAACGCCGAGTACCTTGCCCACCTCGCCGTGTCGACCGGTGAGTCGAAGCTCATCCGCCTGGCCTCGAACGAGAACACGGAGCCGCCGTCGCCGGCCGTACGCGAGGCCCTCGAGCGTGCGTTCGGCGATGCGAATCTATCGCCGTCGCCGCAGCCGCCTCTGCGCCTGGCGCTCGCCAAACGACACGGCGTCGATCCGTCGCAAGTCCTCGTGACGGCAGGCTCGACCGAGGTGATCGACGCCGTCATCCGCACCTTTGCACGCGCCGGAAGCGAAGTCGTGATCCCCGATCCGTCCTGGCCCGTGTTCCGGCGCCGGCTGGAGGCAGTCGAGGCGCGGATCGTCGACGTTCCGCTCGTCCTCGACGGGGACGGGTATCACTACGACGCCGACGGGTACCTCGCCGCGATCACCGCCGAGACCCGGCTGACCGTGGTCTGCAGCCCGAACAACCCGACCGGGAACACGATGGCGCTCGACGACCTGCGGCGCGTCGCCGGCACGGGCGTGCCCTTGCTGCTCGACGCCGCGTATGCCGATTTCGACCCCGGCGTGCGACCTGATGCACCTCGTGCACGAGCTGCCGAACATCTTGATCACCCGCACCTTCTCGAAGGCGTACTGCCTTGCCGGCCTCCGCATCGGCTACCTCGTCGGGGACGCCCGAGTGCTCGATTACGTCGACCGGTTTCTCGTGCCGGGGAGCTCGGTCAGCACGGCGTCGCTGCATGCCGGCCTCGCCGCGCTGGGCGACGAGGCCTACCACGACCGCCAGGTCCGGCGCATCGCCGCCGAGCGGGAGCGGTTGCGCTCGGCCCTCGTGGAGCTGGGGCTCGACGCATATCCGTCGCGCGGCAACTTCGTCGCCGTCGACTGCTCGGCGCGCGCGGGGGGAGCGCACGAGCTCGCGGCAGCGGTGCTCGAACGCGGTGTGGTCGTGCGGCCGCTCGGCCACCTGCTGCGCATCAGCATCGGCCGTGCCGAGGAGAACGACGCGCTGGTCGCCGCGCTTCGTGCCTGCGTCTAGGGACGAGGCCCGCGGTCGCCTTGAAGGATCTTGCGCGTCTCGAGTCCGCGCGAGCGGATTCGAGACCTGCGCGACGAGCTAGAGCGAGCGAGCGAGTTCCACGGTCGCTCCGAGCAAGACGTTTGCGCCGTTGACGCAGTCCTCCCAGGCGGTGTGCTCGGACGGATCGTGGCTGACGCCGCCTGCGGACGGAACGAACACCATCCCGCTCGGCGTCACCTGGGCGAGCGCCTGAGCGTCGTGGCCCGCACCCGAGGGCAGCTCCATCGTCGTCAGGCCGAGCTCGGTGGCAGCCCGCGCGAACGCCGCGCGCATGCGGTCGTCGGTCGGTGCGGGCTCCCACCGCCCCACACGCCGCACGTCGACCTCCAGTCCGAACGTCGCGGCCTCCGCCCGGGCGCGCTCGGCGAGCGCAAGCTCCAGGGCGTCGAGCTCCTGTGGGTCGAGCGAGCGGCATTCCATGCGCAGACGAGCGCGCCCGGGGACGACGTTGAACGAGCCCGGCTCGGTCTGGATGTCGCCGACGGTGGCTACGCAGCCCGGGAAATCGCGAGTCACGGTCTCCCGTACGCCGAGGACGAAGCCGGCGGCGCCGAGTGCCGCGTCGCGACGGGCATCCATTGGGGTCGTGCCGGCGTGGCGGGCATCACCCTCGAACACGACCTGAAAGGAGCTCGAGCCGATGATGCCGCTGACGATGCCGATGTCGATCCCGGCCCGCTCGAGCACCGGGCCCTGCTCGATGTGGAGCTCCAGGTAGCCGGCCAGGGAGGCCGGATCGCGGCGAGCCGACAGGAGCCCTTCCTCGGTGAGCCCGACCCGCGCCAGCTCGGAGACGAGTAGGTCACGACCACCTCGCGGAGCGGCGAGAATCTCAGTGGTCAGCTCACCCGTCAGCGCCCAGCTTCCGAGCTCGCCGACGAGGGTGCCCTCCTCATCGGTGAAGTCGATCGCCTCCAAAGTGACCGGAAGCTCGAGCCCCGCGTCCTGCACCGACCGCAGCACCTCCAGAGCGCAGAGCACGCCCAGCGCGCCGTCGTAGCGTCCGCCCCTCCTGACCGAGTCGAGGTGGGAGCCGAGCAGCAGCGTTCGCGACCTCCCGCCGTCCCCCGGAAGTCGCAGCGAATGGTTCGCTGCGGTGTCGACGCGCGTCTCGAGCCCGGCGGCGTGCCCGCGTTCGAAGAACCAGGTGCGCGCCTGGACGTGAGCTTCGGAGAAGGTCGTGCGCGCGACACCGCCGTCTGCCGTCGCCCCGATCTCCGCGAGCTGCTCGAAATCGGCCCGCAGCCGGTCGGAGTCGATGCGCAGCACCACCGCGCGATCCTATAGTTGCCGTCCATGTCCCGAGCCGGCCGTCCCACGTGATCCCGGACCGCGTTCGCGCGCGCGATCTCGTCGGCTACGGCCCGAGCCCGCCCTCGTTCACCTGGCCGGGTGGAGCCACCGTGGTGGTCAACGTCGTGCTGGTGTACGAGGAGGGATCCGAGTCCTCCGTGCTCTGGGGCGACGAGCGCAACGAGGGCTGGGGAGAGTACGCCGACCCGGGCGTGCAGCCGCCCCAGCGCGACCGCGGCACGGAGGCGCACTACGAGTACGGCAGCCGCGCCGGCGTCTGGCGGCTCGCACGGATCCTCGACGAGGCCGGTGTGCCGGTGACGGTGTCGGCCGCCGCCGTCGCACTCGAGCTCAACCCCGCGGTGCCGGCCTGGATGCGGGAGCGTGATCACGACCTGATGGGTCACGGCTGGCGCTGGATCCAGCTGTGGGGGCTCACGCGCGACGAGGAGCGCGAGCATCTCCGGCTCGCGATCGAGAGCTACGAACGGACGCTCGGGCAACGGCCTCTCGGATGGAACTGCCCTTCGTGGCCGAGCGAATCGACACGCGAGCTGCTCGTCGAGGAGGGCGGCTTCCTCTACGACTCGGACTCCTGCGCCGACGACATCCCGTATTACGTGCGCACCGGTGGGATGCCGTTTCTCGTCGTTCCGTACTCCAAGACCTACAACGACAGCCGGTATCTCATGAACCCGGGCTTCTCCAGCCCGCGAGACTTCGTGGACACGCTGACGATGGGCCTCGACGAGCTCGTGCGCGACGGACGCACGGCGATGATGACCGTTGCCGTCCATGCGCGGTGGAGCGGGCAGGCCGCACGCGCAGCTGCGCTGCGCGCGTTCCTCGACCACGCCCTGCAGGTTCCCGGCGTGAGCTTCATGCGCCGCGTCGACATCGCGCGCTGGTGGCTCGAGACGTATCCGCCGGAGCCGTGAACGCTGGCGCTATCCGAGAAGCCGCTCGGGCGTCTCCGACGCCATCGCATGGGCAGCTCCCGCGTCCAGGCCGGCGCTGACCAACCGCTCGACGAGGATTGTGAGTGCCTCGGGCGGGGGAGGCGACTCGGGCTGGCCGGCATCGCTCGAGAGGACACAGCGATCGGGCCCGAGCCTCCCGGCCAGCGCGGCGAGCGGCGCCGGGTCATCCCCACCCAACATCTGGTACGCGGTGATCTCGGCAATCGCCCCCATCGCGCACAACTCCTCGACCTCGGCGGGGGCAAGTCCCGGCACGGCAAAGGTCGGGTGGGTGAGCAGCACCCGGCGCACCCCCGCGGCGCGCGCCCGGCGCACGAGCCAGCCGCATTCGGCAGGCCCGAGGTGCCCGGTCGCAAGTACTGCGTCCGCCTCGGCGACGAGCCGCAGGATGTCGTCCACGGCGCCGACGTGGCGGTTGTCCACCGGCGGTACGGCGAGGCCGCCTCCGGTGCGCCATCCGTCCGGCAGCGGCAGCCCGTGTACGTGATGAGCGTGCGCGTCGAGCGTCGGCATCCAGACAATGCGTCCGCCGAGCGCAAGCGTCGCCGACACCGCCGCGGCGTTGATGCCCCCGACGGCGTGGTTGAGAACGATGCCTCCGAACACGACGACCCCGGAGCCCGCCCCGGCTGCCACCGCGCGCCCCGCTGTCGGCTCGCAGTGGCCCTTGAGCACACAGCCGGTGAATCCGGCCGCGGCGAACATGCGAACGATCTCGCGGTCGTCGGCGAGCCGGGGTAGAACGCACGGTGCCGAGTGAACGTGCAGATCGAAGATGGCGGTGGCTCCTCTGGACGAGGTCTGTAGCGTAGGCGGTCGTATGGTCCGCCGCCCCGTTTCGTTCTTCAGCGCGCGCCTGCGCCTCGACGGTGACCTCTATCTACCGGAGGACGTTCCGCCCGGGGCGCGCCTTCCGGCGGTGATCCCGTGCTCCGGGTACAGCGGGTTGAAGGACATTCACCCCGCTCGGTTCGCGCGCGCGCTCGTGCCCCACGGCTATGCCTGTCTCGCATTCGACTATCGCGGATTCGGCGCGAGCGAGGGTGAGCGGGGGCGTCTCGTGCCGCAGGAGCAGGTGGAGGACGTTCGCGCCGCCGTGAGCTTTCTCGCGTCGGTGCCCGAAGTCGACGGCGACCGCATCGCCCTGCTCGGCTGGGCGCTCGGTGGAGGGGTCGTGATCGCCGAGGCGGCGGACGATGCGCGCGTCCGTGCGGTTGTCGCCTGCAACCCGATCGGGGACGGCGAGCGGTCAACGCGTGAGATGCACACCGTGGAGACCTGGAGCACCCTCTTGGACCGCATCTCCGCCGACCGTGACCGGCGCGCAGTGAGCGGCGTGTCGGAGCTCGTCTCCCCGTTCGACATCGTCGTGTTGGACGAGGTCACGCGACCCTACGTCGAGACGGAGCTCTACAAGACAGCGGGATACGGTGCCGCCGTGTCGCTCGAGTCTGGAGAGCAGCTGCTGCGGTTCAGGCCCGAAGCGTCGGTAGGGCGTATCTCCCCACGACCGTTGCTGCTCGTGCACGGCGAGGACAATCGGCTGCACCTGCCGGCCGAGTCGCTCGAGCTACACCGGCGCGCGCAGGAGCCGAAGGAACTCGTACTGGTCGCGGGGGCGGGGCACACCGAGTGGATGCACGACGAGCATCCGACGTTTCTCGAGATCGCCGGCGTGATCCGGCGCTTTCTCGACGCGAGCCTGCGGTGAAGCGCGTCGCCTTCGTCGTCAGCGAGCACCGTGACGGGCTGACGCCCGCCCGAGTTGCTCGCTTTGCGCGCGCCCGCAAACGGCTCGCCGAGGTCGCCACGGCAGAGGTTGACGCGATCCACTACGCGGACGTCGAGCGCCTGGACGTCGACGCGACGGTCCTCAGCGGCTCCTACGACCCGTGGGCGCTGCACGATGCCCGCGCCCTCGACAGGCTGGGCGAGGCATTGCTGGCGTACGAGGGGCCCGTGCTCGGGATCTGCGCCGGCATGCAGATACAGGTGCGGGCCGCCGGCGGCACAATCGGCCCGGCCCGGCAGCCGGCCGACCCCGGCTTTGCGGCGGTGGAAGTCGTCGACGCGGACGGTGTGTTGGCCGGCCTGCCCCGTCGGATCGACGTCTACGAGGAGCACACCGACGAGGTGACGGTGCTGCCGGACAGCCTGCGTGTCATCGCGAGAAGCGAGGGGTGCGCGGTCGAGGCGATCGCCGCCGTCGACCGTCCGTGGTGGGGGACGCAGTTCCATCCCGAGAAGTGGACGGAAGCGCAGCCGGCCGGGCGTGCGATCCTGGCCAGCTTTTTCCGGTTGGCCGGGATCCCGCTGCGCGACCGGTCGAGCCTCTGAACGGCAGAGGGATAGTGCCGCCAGCACAGACCCGAAGAGCCGGGTGCGCGCAGCGGCGCGAGCGACCGCGGAGGCCGGCTCCGCCGGGCCGGCGAGCGCCCCTGGAGGGTGGCTCCGCCACCCGCAAGGGCGCGGTCGGTGGCGTCAGGCAGCGCCGAGAAGCTCGTCGGCGTATGTCATGGAGATCCGCCGCATGATGCCGCTGTCGTCCGGCTCGTAGTGGCCCATCCGCCACAGCGCCGGTGAGTAGCAGTGCACGGAGACGGCCGGCACCCCGTCCGCATGGCGGACGCCATGAATGTACGTGGCATCGAAGTCGAAGGCGCCGCCCCCGTCGTGCCGGTTCGTCTTCTCTCTGATCCAGCCGTCCTCGTCCCGGTGGAAGAAGTCCTCGAACAGCGCGCCTTCGCATACGTGGACGGCGCCCTGCGACCGGTCGTGGTCGTGGTAGCCGGTGTCCTGGCCCGTCGTCCAACAGATCAGCCAGACGTCGACGTTGGGGTCGCGGTAGAGCTGTGTGTACTGGCGCTCGGTCGTGTCGAGTCGTACGTAGTCGCGCCAGAGAGCCTGCTCTTGTGCGACAGCTGCTGCGAGTCGAGCGAGTGCGGGGCGATCGAGATCAGTGTCAGCGACGAGGCGGCCGGTGAGCCAGGTGGTGATGTCGATGTGGGTCATGACGTCAGTCGATGTGGTGTGTCCTGTGTAACAAGACGTTCGACAGATTCGCCGAAACCCTTTAGCGCAAGCCGGGTCGGAGCCGGATCGACAACAGGCACATCACTGCCGTAGACGAGCTGCTCGACGCCGAACGTCTCGATACAGAGCTCGAGCGCGCGACGTCCGTACGAGGCCGTGTCGAAGAACACGTTGCCGTGCAGGGAAGAGCGCACCTGGACGCCGCGCGAGGCGAGCCGCTCGAGCTGAAACGGGCCGCCGCCGGCCAGGATCGCGAAGACCACGCGAACGTCGGGCCACCGCTCCTGCCCGGCGACCAGCCAGCGGAGGTATGCCTCCTGCATCTGCGCCGTGTAGACGGCGAGCGCTCCCCACCACGGCGGCGCCCCCCGCGGCACGACGCCGCCCGAGGGGTGCACGAACAGGAAGCCGGGTCCGCCCTTGAGCGTGTCGAGCACCGGCGCGAGCGCATCGAGGTCGGCGAGCGCATCCGAGCCCACGCAGGAGCCGACGAAACCGGCGCGCGCCTGCCCTGTGGACAGAGCCGCGAGCCGCCCTCCTGCTGCAGAGACCAGCTCGGCAATGCCGTCCTCCCAGGCAGCGAGGAGCTCTGCGCGCTCCGTCGCTTCCAGCGCGTCGTGCCCGAACGTCTGTTGCAGCGAGAGCACAGCGACGTCGGTGCCCAGCGTGTCGAGCACGCCGATGCGCGTCTCGAGGTCGTTCTCGGCGGGGTCGAACGGGAAGTGCCCTTCGCTCGTGTGGAGCTCGCCACCGCTGATCTGTGGTGGCGTCGAGCGGCGTCGCAGAGCGTCGATGAACGACGCGGGCAAGAGGTGCTGATGGATGTCGACGACCGGCATCTCAGCCACCGAGCCCGCCGGAGCGGATGAGCATCACGAGCGGCTCGAGATCCGGCAAGAGCTCGCCCTCGCCGACGAACGGCACGACGTCCCGCACCGCACGATGGACGCGCGCGGTGCCGACTCCGAGTCTGGTGCCGCGGAGATCACATGCCTGCGCCGCGTGCAGGAGCTCGACCGAGACGACGCGGGCTCCGAGCTCGACCATTTCACCGAGCCGGCGAGCAGCAAGCGGCGCCATCGTCATCCGGTCCTCGATTCCCTCCGCCTGGGTCGTCGAAACCAGATCGAGCGAGACCGGCTGCGCGAGCAATCGTGCTTCGGAGGCGAACGCCTGCACGGCGATGCCGTACTCGCTGAGGGCGCTCTCAGCGAGGCCGCTGCGCGCCCCGAGCCCTTCGTTGAGACCGGTGAGCGATGCCTGGAGGAGCTTCACCGACCGCTCCGCGGCCGCGGAGAGCACCGGCGCGAGAGCGAGCCGCGCGAGGTCGAGGGCAGTTGCGAGCGGCTGGATCTCGAAGTTTCCGACCGAGATCATCCGATCCTCAGCGGTCAGGACGAGCGGGTTCGACTGGGCGGCGTTGAGCTCGAGCTCGACCTGCGCGCGGACGAAGCCGAACGCGTCGCGCGCGGCTCCGTGGAGCTGGGGGAGCGCACGGAAGCTGAGTGGGTCCTGCAGCGCGCGCGCCTCTGCCCCACTCCCTTCGAGCAGGTCGCTGATGCGCGCCAGCGTGAATTGCAGCCCGGCGGAGGGACGTGCGACCCCGATGGCCGGGTGCAGGGCGTCACGGTTTGCTCCGAACGCCTCGTAGTCGAGCGCCCCTGCGTGATCGAGCATGTCGAGCAGCGTGAGCGCGTCATGGAGCGCAAGCGCCGCGATCCCGGTCGAGAACGCGCTCTGGTTGAGCAATGCGATCCCCTCACCCTGCTCGAGCTGGAAGTCGCCCAGGATGCCCTCGGCGAGATCGGCGAGGGGAGCGAGATCGCTGATCCCGATCGAGCCGAGCAACCGCACTTCCGGCAGGCGGTCCTGGTTCAGCGCTCGCACGACGTGCGCGGCAAGCTCGGGACGAGCCGTGGTCCTGCCCGCAGCGAGACCGTTTGCGAGGCGTAGGGTCGTGGCGCGCACCGCGTCCCGCGGGGCGGCCGGGCCCTGTCCGATCAGATGCTGGCGCACGAGCAACCGATCGTGGTCGGTGGCCTCGATGCGGAACAGCTTGCGCACGCCGACCCCCGTGGTGACGCCGTACACGGTTGTCTGCCCCGCGATCGCGCGCTCCGCAACGGCACGGGCTTCGGACATGCGCTCGATCGCGGCCACGGCGAGCTCGACGTCCTCGCCTTCTCGTGCGACGCGAACGAGATCCTCGAGAGAGAGATCGAGCCCGGTGAGCACCACGGTCACGGTGGGACGATCATCTCAGAGCCCCTCTAGGCTCGCCGGATGATCGCGCCGCCGCCGGCGCAGACGAGGAATGTCGCTGCCGCGACGAGCACGATCGTGCCGCCGGGCGGGAGATCTGCGTAGTACGCGATCGTGAGACCTGCCAGCACGGAGCCGACACCGATCGCCATGGCAAGGCCGAGTGTCGAGCGCAGGCTCCAGGCGACGCGGTTTGCTGCGATCACCGGCAGCACCATCAGCGCAGCGATCAGCAGGATCCCGACGATGCGCATCGAGACCGACACGGTCAGCGCGGCGAGGACGGCGACGACGACGTTGAGCCGCGCCACCGGGACGCCCGCGACGCGACTGCCTTCCGCGTCGAGCACGGTGGCAACGAGACCTCGGTAGAGGATGCCGATGGTCGCGAGCGCGCCCGACCCGAGCACGAGCACGATCCAGAGGTCGGTGCGCGTCACGGTCAGGATCGAGCCGAACAGGAATTGGAAGAGGTTCACGTTGAGCGCTCCGGCGCTGGAGATGAGTACGACCCCGGCGGCGATGCCGGTATAGAAGACGAGCGCGAGGGCCTGGTCGCCCGCAGCGCCGCCGCGCGTGCGCAGCCATTCGATCGCCAGCGCCCCCAGCACAGCCGCCACGAGGGCCGTCAGCACCGGGGAGATACCGAGCAGGTAGCCCGCGGCGACCCCGGCGAATGCCACGTGCCCGAGCCCGTCGCCGACCAGGGAGGCACCGCGCTCGACGAGGAAGAAGCCGACGACGGGTGCGAGCAACCCGACGACTGCGCCGATGGCGAACGCGAGCCGCATGAACTCGAGGTCAAACATGCGTATGAGACGGGTCGTGCCACACGCCTGGGAGATCGCCGGGCGGCCCGTCGAAGACGATCGCGCCGCGCACGAGCACGAGGCGGCCAACGATGTGCTCGACGGCGCCGAACTCGTGCGAGACGTACAGGATCGTGACACCGAGATCGCTCCTCAGCTCGTCGAGGAGGACGCCGAGCGATCCTTGCGACTCGGCGTCGACACCCGTCGTGGGCTCGTCGAGGGCAAGGAGTGCGGGCTCTGACGCGAGCGCCTTGGCGATCAGCGCACGCTGCTGCATGCCGCCCGAGAGCGTGCGCAGCGGCGCATCGGCGCGGTCCTGCAAGCCGACGGTGCGGATGGCGCGCGTGACGGCATCGCGGTCTGCTCTGCGCAGCGGGCCCCAGATGCCGGCGGGTGCGAGCCGCCCGGCCGTCACCACCTCGCGGACGGTCACGGGCGCCTCGCCGATGACGCGTGCACGCTGGGGCAGATAGCCGATGCGGTGCTCTCGGGTTCTGCGGCCCGGTTGGTCGCCGAAGACCTCGACTCTGCCTGAGGTGGGGCGCTCCAGCCCGAGCACGAGCCGCAGCAGCGTCGTCTTGCCGCCCCCGTTGGGTCCGGCGATCGCTATGAACTCGCCCGCACGGACGGCCAGGCTGACATCGCCGAGCACGGGCATCCCCGCCCGATAGGCGAACGAGACCCGGTCGAGCTCGACCGCTAGCGACATCCGAGAGCCCCGCGCAGCGCCGCCAGGTTCGCCCGCATGACGGAGAAGTAATCGTCCCCTGCCGCGATCTGCTCGTCGGTGAGACCCTCGAGCGGGTTGAGCACGGCGGTCTGGACGCCGGCTTCGCGCGCGACCGTCTGCGCGAGCTTCGGGGAGAGGAGCGTCTCGAAGAACACCGTCGTCACGCCTGTCCGCTGGACGAGCCGCACGAGATCCGTAATGCCGCGCGCCGAGGGCTCGGCCTCCGGCGACAGCCCTTCGAGCGGAACCTGCTCGAGGCCGTACCGCCGTGCGAGATAGCCGAACGCCGCATGGCTGGTGACGATCTGGTGGCGCTGGCACGTCTTCAGACCGTTCCGATAGTCGGCATCAAGGCGGTCGAGCCGGGCGCTCAGCGATTGCGCTGCCGCGCCCGCATGCAACGCCTTCGCGAGCGACCGCACCATGCGCGCATACCGAACCGGGTCGAGCCAGACGTGAGGATCCATGACCGGCTTGCCGTTCTCGCCCTTGCCGGCGGAGAGCTGCTGCCCGGCAAGCAGGTCGAGCGACGTCCCTGAGCGGTTCGCCACCGCCTTCTCCAGTCCCGGCATGAATCCCTGACCGAGGTAGACGACGAGATCGGCTTCGTCGACCTCCTTCACGTCGCCTGCGGAGAGCTCGAGATCGTGGGGCTCGGCGCCGGCAGGCGTCAGGTTGCGCACGTGCACGCCCGAGCCGCCGAGCTGCTGCGCCGCATAGGCGAGCGGATAGAAGGCCGCCACGACCCGCTCCGTCGCGCCGTCTCCGCCCGGGCGGCTGCCGCAACCCGTCATGGCAAGAAGAGCTGCCGCCAACACCATCGTGAGAACGATTCTTGAAATCAAGATGGCCACGATAGCACGTCTTTGAGAACCGCTATCATCAGGGGGTGACGACCACCACTGCCCCATGGACGGAGCACGCGCTCGACGGGCTCCGCGATGCAGGCTTACGCCGAGGGGGGGCGCGCCACGCCGTGGTTGCGCACCTCGGCCGGCAGCCGTGTTGCCTGTCCGCGCAAGAGATCTTCGACGGCATTCGCGCCGGCGGCGGACGAATCGGCATCGCGAGCGTCTACCGCGTGCTCGAGCAGCTCGCAGAGCTGCGGCTCGTGCAGCGCGTGGATATCGGCGACGGAGTCGCCCGTTTCGAGCCCGCACATGCCGACGGGGATCATCACCATCACCTCGTCTGCGACGACTGCGGCAAGGTCGAGTCCTTCTCGGACGTCCCGCTCGAGCGGGCACTCGAGCGCGTGGCGGGCACGCGCGGCTACGAGATGGACGCTCACGAGGTCGTATTGCACGGCGCCTGCGGCGACTGCCGTCCAGGCGCTTGACGCTCGGTCGCAGTCGTAGGCTGCGCACCAAAGGAGGTACGTGTTGGGCCGTCACAAGTTGAAGCCGGGTGCATCTGCGGTTCTCGGCGACCGCATCCGCCAGTTGCGAAAGGCGCGCGGGTTGACCTTGAAGGAGCTGGGGAGCCGAACCGGCTTGTCCCATGCCTTCCTGAGCCAGGTCGAGCGCGGGCTTGCACGGCCCAGCATGACGACGCTGGGCGAAATCGCCGAAGCGCTCGGGATCGGCACCTCGGCGCTCCTGTCGCAGCCCTCGACCGGCTTTGCACGAATCGTGCGCCGCGATTCCGCACCGATGGTGTTCACGAGGACCGAGGAGTCCCCGGTCGACGCGTGGGCCCTCACCGGTGAGAACGCGCTGATCAACGTGATCGAGATCGCCGGCAGTTTCGCGCGCTCGGAGCTCATGGCCCACCCGGGAGAAGAGGCGGTCTACGTCGTCGAGGGAGAGATCGAGGTGATCCTGGGCGAGGAGAGCTACGTGCTCGGCCCGGGCGACGTACTCAACTTCGACTGCACGGTCGTCCATACGTACCGTACGGTCGGGACAGTGGCGCCACGGTTCCTCGTCATCGTCGTCGATCCCGGCCGCTACGCGAGCCAGGTCGAAGAAGGTGTGTACGAGTCCCGCCAGGCAGCAAGGTCCACTTCGCCGTAACCGACACGGAAGCGTCGCGGATGAGAACTATTTAGGATCGCGTCATGGCCGCTTCAGCCCAGGCCGTCGCTGCACCACACACACCGGCTGCACGCCCCAAGGTGGTGATCGTGCCGGTCATGGGGCTGCCGATCGTGGCCCTGGTTCTGCTCGGGGTTGTCGTGGCGATCGCCCGCGACGCACGGTGGGGTCTCGTGTTCATTCACGTCGTCGGCGGCGGCCTCTGGACGGCGATCGACCTGTTCGTCGGCTTCGTGATCGGCCCCATCATCGGACGTATGTCGATTCCCGCGCGGATGGAGTTCTCGACGCGGTTCATGCCCAAGATGCTGTTGATCATGCCGACGGTCGTCACGATGACCCTCGCGGCAGGTTTCCAGCTTGCTCGGCAGGACGGATTCCTCGACACGTCGAACCCACGGCATGCCTGGGTCGTCGCGTCGTTCGCCGTGGTCGGCGTGATGGCGGTGATCGCGCTCGCCTACCTCGAGCCTGCGAATGTCGCGGTGTTGTTCGAGCTGCGCAAGGCGGAGCCGGACGGAAGGGTGATCGAGAAGCTGATGCGCCGCTTCGTCTACACCGCCGGAATCACGGGTGTCATGCAGGTCGCGACCCTGATCATCATGACGAGACTCGTCAGTTGAGCACGCCGGAGCACGCACAGGCATGGGGCGCGAGCCTGGTCGACCGCCGGCTGCCACCGGTCACCGAGATCGGCGCCGCGTCGATGATTGCGATCGCCGGAGGCGTGATCTACCTTGCCTCGTACCTGCCGAAGCACGCTCCGCTCGGCTTCGCGATCGTTCTGCTCCTGCTCGCGGCAGCGCTCCAGGTGACCAACGCGCTCCTCCTCTCCCGGGTGCGCCCCTTCGCCTGGAAGCGCTTCTTTCAGGTCGGGCGGTGGGCGCTGCTCGCGTATGCGGTCATCGCAGGGGTGATCGAGTTTGCGTTCGTCTACGACCACACACGAGGGGCGCCGCTCGTCGTCATGACGCTGATGCTCGTGCTGTTCATGCTGAACGTGCCGGTGTTGATCGCATTCACGGTCGCCCGGTATGAAGCGCCGTGAAGTCGATGTAGCTCGAGCTCGCGCGTCCCTACAGGCAGGGGCTACTTGACGAGGCTGAGCAGCTTGAACATCGGCAGGTACATGCTGATGATGATCACGCCGACCATCATGCCGACGCCGACCATCATCAACGGCTCGATGATCGAGGTCAGGGCCTGGATCGACGCGTCGACCTCGTCCTCGTAGAAGTCGGCCACCTTCGAGAGCATCTTCTCGAGCTCGCCGGTCTCCTCACCGATCTTCACCATCTGCGCCACCATTGGAGGGAAGATGGCGCTGTCGATCAGCGGCTGGGCGATCGAGGCACCTTCCTGCACGCGCAGCCGCAGGCTCGCGGTCTCTTCCTCGACGACCCAGTTGCCCGTCGTCTGCGCGGTGATCTCGAGCGCGCGCATGATGTCCACGCCCGACGCGATCAGCGTCGAGAGCGTGCGCGACCAGCGTGCCATCGCGACCTTCAGCACGACCGAGCCGATTCCCATCGGGACGCGCAGCTTGAAGCGATCCCATGCCTGCCGGCCTGGCTCTGTCTTCTTCCACTTCTTGAACCCGAAGATGATGGCAAACACGGCGGGGAAGATGATGTACCAGTAGCCGCGCAGTCCGTTGGACGCGTGCATCACGTACTGGGTCAGGGTCGGCAGCTTGCCGCCGAGCTGGTCGAAGATCTTGACGAAGATCGGGACGAGGAACAGCAGCATTCCGGTCATCACGAGCGATGCGAACGTGAGCACGACCATCGGGTAGATCATCGCCCCCTTGACGCGGCGCTTGATCTTCTGCTCCTTCTCGATCTGAATCGCGACGCGGTCGAGCACGGTGTCGAGCACACCGGCGGCCTCGCCGGCCTCCACCATGGCGATGTAGAGGCGGCTGAAGATCTCCGGGTGCTGCGACATCGCCTCCGACAGCAGCGAGCCCGTCTCGACGTTCTCCCGGATGTCGTCGATGACGCCCTGCAGTGCCGGATCGTCCGTCTGCTGCTCCAGGATGACGAGTGCCGTCACGACGGAGAGGCCGGCCTCGATCATCGTCGCGAACTGACGCGAGAACACCTGCAGCGACTTCGGCTTCATCTTCTTGTCGAAGAAGCCACGCTTGGACTTGACGACCGTTGGGCCTGTCAGCTCCTCGACCCACTGGGCGAGGAGCCCGTTGCCGCGGAGCTGATCGCGGGCGGCCGAGAGGTCCGGTGCCTGCAGCTCGCCGGCGAGCTCGACGCCCTGGGCGTTGATCGCGCTATAGGAAAACGACGGCATCTAGCGTCTCCTATCGGTCGAAACGACGGACAACGTGAATGGCTCCGGCTCTACTTCGACGCGGTCGAGACATCGACAGTCGAGGAACCCGTCGTCGTCGGCGCGGTCTGACCGGACGTGTCGGCGGCCGAGGATCCGGCCGTGAAGCCTTCGACCGTCTCAGGCGTCGTACCGGTGTACACGAGCTTGATCTGGTAGCGGGCACCCGTCGCCGTGTTGACGAGCGTGATGCTCTTGTCCATCTTCAGCACGAGCAGCTTCCCGTTGGCGAACGCACCTCCGGCAACGCCGATCTTCGCGGTCTTGGGCTTGATCTTGACCAGCTCGAACACGGGGTCGCTCGCCGGGAACGTGCCTTTCGCCTGCAGGTACTCGGCCGTGCCGTTGATCACGAGCGTGGCGTCGGTCAGCACTGGCTCCTCGGGCTTGGCGGGGGCTGCTCCTGCCGATCCGCCCGCTCCAGCCGACCCGGTGTCACCCGTTGCCGGCGTGGTCGAGGTGCCCGCGGGGGGCGTACCCGACCCGGTGTCGGGCGTGGTCGTCGTGTCCGAGGTGACCGGCGACGTGTCGGAGGCCGGCTTGTCGCCCACCTGCTGGACGAAGGGGTCCTTCGTCGCGAAGAGCGAGAACGAGATCAGCTTGCCCTGCGTCGGGTCGCGGCAGGGGTCGTCGACGAGGCTCCGGAGAGCACCGGCGCCGTTGGAGTCGCAGTGCGGCGTCCGCGTAGCAGGCGTGGCGTGGCGCCTGCCGTCGTGTCGACCGGCACCGCGGCAGGCGTGGAGCGAGCTGCCGACAGTCAGCTTGGGTACCTGGATCACGGCGATCACGACCAGCACGGCTCCGATGACGCCGAGCATGATCTTCTGCTTGCGCGCCTTGGCTGCCGCCGGGTCTATTTTCTGGGTCTTCGCCATCAGGGAGTCGCTCCTGCTGCGACCGTCCCGCTGGAGGACGGAGTAGTGGACGGGGTCGTACCTGTGTCGGCAGCCGGGGGCGCGCCGCTGAAGGTGAAGGACTGAAGGGTGACGTCGCCTTGACGACCGGGAACTCCGCGTCGTCGGCCTTGGCGAGATCGACGCCCGTGACCGAGTACAGCCGTCCACGGGCATCGAGCGTGCTCTTGCGAACGCGAACCAGCCCTCGGATGTCCCCGAGGAATCCCGAGACGCTGCTGAAGCGGCCTTGCAGCACGAGGGTCAGGGGCTGGGCGCTGTAGCCGGAACCCGCGACGGCCGAGGCAGGAGCGATCGAGGTGAACGTGAGCGAGTGCGTTCTTCGCGACGCGGTTGACGTCGAGAATCACCCCGGCCATGCCGACGCCGTCGGGCAACGCCTTCGTGAGCCGGTACGTGTCGCTCGCCCGAACCTTGACATCGGCCGAAGGACGCGCGAGCGCCTGCTGCCGCGTGACGAGCTCGGTCTGCGCGGCCTCGACACTCTGCTTGAGGTCACCGACCTTGCTCCGCTGCGGAGACACGACCAGGAGCCAGGCAGCGGCGAGCACGAGGACGAGCCCGAACCCACCGACCGCGAGGCGAGCGCGGGTCGACGAAAGACGTTCGTTGAGCGCCTTCATCGTGAACCTCCGTTGACCAGGTCGGCGAGGATGGTGAAGTGGACGGCGTTGCGGTCTCCGACCTTCTCGACGGAGCTCGACGACAGCGTCACGTTGGTGAGCGTCGGCAGCGTCGCGAGACGTGCGAGCAAGCGGGCGACATCCGGCTGCGTGTACGTGAAGCCGTCGATCGTCACTCCCTGCGAGCCGGTAGCGGCGGGAGCGGCTGCCGCGGCGGCAGGATCAGCCGAGGCGGGAACCGTGGCGCCGACATGCTGCAGCCAGACGTTCTTGGGGAGCGCGCGTGAGAGGTCGCGGAACACGTTCTCCCAGGCGAAGCGTCCTCCGAGCACGCTCGCAACTGCTGTTGCCCGCGCCTGCTGGTCGCTGCGCGAGATTCTCGTCGATCTGCGGCTTGGTCGGCAGCGGCAGCGCATTGATCGCCGTGCGCACAGCATCCAGCTGGGACTGCTGCTTGCCGGCGTCGCCGTGGGCCTGGACGAACAGAAGCCCGAGTGCTGCGACCGGGACTGCGACGGCCACGGGGATGGCCACCTGAAGGAGGCTCGGTCGTCCGCGTGCCGGCTTCTTCGACTCGCCGGCGAGCAGGTCGACGCTGCGAACTGCGCCGTCGTCGATCGCGAGCCCGATCGGAACAGCCATCGAACCGATCGTCCCTTCGAGCGAGAGGTCGATGTCGGTGCGATTGACGACTCGCTGCAGGGGATCGCCGACGCGGACCGAGACGCCGATCATCTGGTGGAGCACGTCGGCGAGGCCCTCGAGATGTGAGGTGCCACCGGTGATGACGATCTCGCCGATGCCGAGCGATTCGGGCTGAGTCTGGTAGAACTGGAGCGAGCTCACGAGTTCGCGCGCGAACGGCGTCAGTCGGAGCCGCATCGCGTCGAGAACCTTGGCGCGGGCGTTGTCGTCGAGGCCTTCGAACTGGCGACCCGGGCCCGACAGCGAGAGATGGCGGAGGATGGTCGCAGCCTCGGCAGGATGGACCTCGAGCTCCTGCACGATTGCGTCTTGCAGCGCCCCTCCGCCCCAGTCGAAGACGCGGGTGAACTCGCACACGCCGCCGCCGGCGACGAGAAGCGTCGAAGATTCGTGTCCCATCGCGACGACAACGGTGGCGGTGTCGTCGACTGTGCGAACGGCGAACGGCCGAGGCTCGACGAAGGCACGCAGCAGGCCGAGCGCCTCGAGATCGATGCCTGCGAGCCTGAGTCCGGCCCGGTTCGCTACCTCCTGATACGGCTCGACCTGATCGCGCGGGGCCACGACGAGCAGCACGCGGCGGGACGGCACGCCAGACTCACCCGGGCGCTCCTCGAGCACGCGGTAGTCCAGCAGCGACTCGTGTACGGCAACGGGAAGGACTTCGTGTGCCTTGAAGCGAACGGCGTTGTCGAACTGGGACTGGTCGTCGATGCCGACGATGTCGAGCGTGCGGACACCGATGCGGTTGCTGGCGAGGCCGATCCGGACATCCTTCTTGGGCAGCTTCTCCTCGTCGAAGAACGTCTTCAGGGCGTGGGCGAGCGCGTCGGCATCGCGTACCTCACCGTCGACGACGATGCCGTCGGCCAGTGGCCGCCGTGCGAGCTCGACGAGCTCGTTGCCGGCGTCGGTCTCCACGACGACCGCGGCGGCGAGCTGTGACGCACCGATCTTGAGACCGACGATCTTGCGGCCCTTCGCCGTACGTCCTGCGGACCGCTTCGGCGAGGCGCTCGCGCCCGCACTCTTGCGTCCCAGGGTACGCCTTGATTTCAGATCGACTACCGGCGGGATCTGTTCGAACGGCAGCGGAGGCTCCTCCGCCAGCGGGGCAGGACTCCCCGGTTCGTCGGCGGTTGGCCACTCGGCAACCGGATGCTCAGAAGCCGAAGCCGCAGTCTCGAGCTCGGGCAGCTCGGCGCTGAGCCCTTCGGCGACGCTCTCGTTGGCCACGATCGCATCGGCGGCAACGGCATCGTCGGCGACGTGCAACTGCTCCTCTACCGAGGGCCACGCGGCGGCCTGCTCATGTAGCACGGGAGCGAACATGTCGACGTCGAGCTGCGCGACGGTCGGGATCGCCGGCTCTTCAGGCACCTCCGGCTCTTCAGGCACCTCCGGCGCAACGATCTCTGCCGCAAGTACCGGAACATCTGCGTCCTCCGGCTCGGTGACGAGCTCGGAGGCGGCCGGTGCAGGCGCTGCCGCGCTTGCGGCGGAAGGTGATCTCGCGCTTGTAAAACGGCTGCTTCTCGTCCGACTCGGGCTCGAGGTCATGCTCCGCGCCGAGCTGCGGCTCCGCCTCGGCAGCGACCGGCTCTGACACGAGCTCGTCAACCTCGTGCTCGTAGTTGGGGACGGTGGGCTCCTCCCCTTCGACGCTCGACATGACGCTGTGGAGGTCCGGGTCAGCGGGCGTCTGCCAGGGCGACGGCTCGTCATGGCCGTCGCCGGCCGGCGGGGTGGCGCTCGCAACAGGGGCCGTGTGGCGCTTGAAGGAAAGCTCGGTGCGGTAGTGCGGCTCTCCACGCTCGTCCTCGGGCGGAGCGAAGCCGATGGGGCGACGGCGCGGCTCGGAGGAGAAGCCGCCGAGGCGGGTGCCGCCGAAGCCGATGGCAGGGCCACCGTGGCCGGGAACGATCGGGTCGCCGGTGCGCGACGGGTCGAAGCTGGACGATGCGTCGCCGGCGGCGAAGTCGCCGTCGTGCGAGCGGCCGGACAGGGCAGTGCGAGGGTTCCAGGTCATATGGCGGCTAGCTCCCGGCCACTCGCAGCGCCGCGCCGAGTCCCGGCGTGGCGGCAGGTGCGCCGTCGTTGGTCATGGCAGGAATCGGAATACCGGCTCGTTCGAGCGCGGACACGAGCGCCTCGGGCCGGCTGGAGCGCGCGATCGCCTCCGGCACCGTGACGAGTTGCTTCTGGACGAGCTCCGTCAGCGACTGCTCCATCGTCTGCATGCCGCGTCGGGTGCCGGTCTGCATGTACGAGTAGACCTGTTCGACCTTTCCCTGACGGATCAGGTTTCGGATCGCGTCATCGAGGAACAGGATCTCCAGCCCGACTGCCCGACCCTTTCCGTCGATTGTCGGTAGCAAGGTCTGCGTGACGATGCCCTGCAGCGAGTTCGCGAGCTGCATGCGCACCTGATCCTGCTGCGACGCCGGAAAGACGTCGATGATGCGGTCGATCGTGCTCGGCGCGCTCTGGGTGTGGAGCGTGGCAAAGACGAGGTGGCCGGTCTCGGCCGCGGTCAGCGCAGTCGCAATCGTCTCGAGGTCGCGCATCTCGCCGAGGAGGATCACGTCCGGGTCCTGCCGGAGCGCCCCTCGCAGAGCCTCGGCGAACCCGGTCGCGTCATGCCCGACCTCGCGCTGGTTGATGATGCAGCGCTTGTGGTTGTGGAGGAACTCGATCGGATCCTCGATCGTGATGATGTGGTCGGTGCGCGTCCGGTTGATCTCGTCGATGATCGACGCGAGCGTCGTCGACTTGCCCGAGCCGGTCGGGCCGGTGACGAGCACGAGGCCGCGCGGCTTCGACGTCAGCTCATGGAGGCTCGCGGGCAGGCCGAGCTCCTCGAGCGAGCGGATGTCGGTGGGGATCGTGCGAAACGCGGCGGCCAGGCTCTCGCGCTGATAGAAGGCGTTGACGCGGAAGCGTGCAAGCCCGCGGATGCCGTAGGCGAAGTCCAGCTGGCGGTTCAGCTCGAGCAGCTTCTGCTGCTCGGTCGTGGTGATGCGATAGACCAGCTCGCGCACGAGATCGGGCGTCAGCACCGGAAACTCTGACAGCAGCTCGATGTGCCCGTGCAGGCGCACGGCGGGCAGCGAGCCGGCCGTCAGGTGCAGGTCGGAGGCACCCAGTGTGACGGTGCGCTCGAGTACCGCATCGACGCCAAGCGGGGCGGCGTTGGGCTGGTCGGAGAGCTCCACGGGGGCATCTATCGGCAGCCACCCCGCGCACCTTGAGCCTTGGCTCGGAGCAGGCCCCATGCGAGCTCCACACGCGCCGTGACGGAGCTCGTACACGTCGTGGATCGTGCGGTGTATCCCCAACAACGAGGGATGCAGCTCTCCCTCAATATCACTCTTCCGGGGAGTGCGAGCAATGCGTAGAGCGCCGATAACGCGGGAGTCGGTTTCATCCTCTATCGCTCCAGAAGGAGTCGCACATGTTTCTGAACAAGCTGCGGCAGCGGCTCGCACGGGAGGAGTCGGGCTTCACGCTCATCGAGCTCCTGATCGTGCTCGTGATCATCGGCATCCTGCTCGCGATCGCTGTCCCGTCCTACATCGGCTTCAAGGCTCGTGCTGCACAGACGGCCGCGCAGGCCAACGTCCGCTCCGCGATTCCCGCCGTCGAGGCGTTCTACGCCGACAACGAGGGTTCCGCCACGGACATCGATGCCAACGCTGCCACCTCTGGCTACCAGGGCATGACGCTCGCCCTGCTGCAGACCATCGACGCCGGCGTCAAGCTGTCGGTGATCAAGAGCCTCACGACCACCTCCTACTGCGTCGACTACACAGGAGGCGGCAAGTCCGCCAGCAAGACCGCGGCCGCAGGCACGATCGTCAACACCGCCTGTCCGTAAACCAGCACCACCATCCACATGCAACCGAGAGGGGCGCGAGAGATCGCGCCCCTCTTCGTTGCCGGCTCGCTCCGATCCCCAGATCCCCCGCAGTGAGTGATCGGGTCACCCACAAATCACTCATCCAGGGATTGCCGAACTCGGCGCGTCACCCGATGTCTCGAACATGTCTTTCTCTCACCGTCAAAGGATGTGTCCCATGCGGCTCAACACACTGCGGCGCCGGCTCTCGGAGCAGGAGTCGGGCTTCACGCTGATCGAGCTCCTGATCGTGCTCGTCATCATCGGTGTTCTCGTCGGGGTCGCCGTCCCGTCCTACATCGGCTTCAAGGATCGTGCCGCGCAGACCGCCGCGCAGGCCAATGTCCGCTCCGCGATCCCGGCCGTCGAGGCGTTCTTCGGAGACAACAACGGCATTGCGACGGACATCGATGCCAACGCTGCCACCTCCGGCTACCAGGGCATGACGCTCGCCCTGCTGCAGGGCATCGACGCCGGCGTCAAGCTGTCGGTGATCAAGAGCCTCACGACCACCTCCTATTGCGTCGACTACACGGGCGACGGCAAGTCCGCCAGCAAGACCGCGGCCGCAGGCGCGATCGTCAACACCACGTGTCCGTGATTCGGCGCCGGATGGGCGTAAAGGTCTCGAGCCTTCCTGCCGATAGAGCCCCTGTGAATACCTTCGCCGCCTCCACGCGCCGGGTTCCACGCCCCGCCCTGATCGGGATCGTCGCACTCGTCGCCGCTTTCGCAGTTCTGATGCTCGTCCGCTCCGGCGTGTTCGGCGGCTCCTCCCCCGAATCCGTCCCCGTCGCAACTCCCGCGCATGCCGCGACCCCGGCGGCGCCTCAGCCCGCTCAGAGCAAGCCGGTAGTCAAGCCCAAGGTGGTGCTCCTCGCCGGCCTTCCCACGCCTGTCGCGCACGCGCTGCGCTACTCCAAGGTCGTTGTCGTCTCTCTCTACGCAGGACCGGCGAAGAGCGATCGACCGGCCGTCGGGCAAGCACGCATAGGCGCCCGTAGCGCCGGTGCAGGCTTCGTCGCCATGAACGTGATCGACGACCGCAAGGCTGCGGCGCTGGTTCCGTTCGTCGGACCCGTCTCCGCTCCCGCGATGATCGTCGTGCGCCGGCCCGGAAAGATCGTCGCCCGCTTCGAGGGCTCGGTCGACAGCGCGGTCGTCGCACAGGCGGCGCACAACGCCGGCGCCCGCCGTCGTTGAAGCTCCTCGGGAGACACGACGAGAAGGACAATGGGTCGTCGGACGCCGGCGGCCCTCGTTCGCTGTTCCGTCACGAGGTGCGGTATGACGGGCGAGCGGTCGTCGTGCTGGAAGCCGTGGCGACCGGCGACGGCGTCGTCGTCGAAACAGAAGTGTTCTCCGTCAACGGTGCGCCCGGCGCGCCGGCCATAACGCGCCCCTTTGCGTTCTCCACCTCCGAGCAGGCGCGGCGCTTCGTCGAAGACGCGCTCGTGAGCCTCGAGTACCTCGACTGCACGGTCTCGAACGAGTCTCCCACCGTGCGCTCGGTCCGGGAGGCGTCCCAGCCGGGGATGCCGTTCTTCGCAGACGGCCACGAGCGCGACTGACGCTCGGACATTGCCTGCGCGCCGTCGGGCGCTAGAAGGTGGCGACCACGCGCGCGAGCTCTTCGAGGCTGGTGAGCCCTGCCGCCGCCTTGGCGATGCCGTCGTCCCAGAGCGACCGCATCCCGGATCCCGCGGCCGCGCGGTCGATCTCGTCGCGCGGAGCGTTCTGTGCGGTGAGCGACTCCAGCTCGTCGTTCATCACGAGGAGCTGGAAGATGCCGATCCGCCCCTTGTAGCCGGTCCGGTTGCAACGCGGGCACCCCACCTTGCGGTAGAGCACCATGCCCTCGCGGGACGCTGCCATGTCGGGTGAGATCCGTGCAGCCACCAGCTCCTCCGACGTCGGGCCGTACATCTCGCAGCAGTTCGTGCAAAGCTTGCGCGCGAGCCGCTGAGCGAGCACCGCAGAGACGGCGGAGCCGGTGAGGAACGGCTCCACGCCCATCTCGTTGAGCCTCGTGATGGCGCCGGCGGCGTCGTTCGTGTGCAGCGTCGAAAAGACCATGTGACCGGTCAGCGCCGACTCGATCGCCATCTTCGCCGTCTCGGTGTCGCGGATCTCGCCGACCATGATCACGTCGGGATCCGAGCGGAGGATCGACCGCAGGGCAAGCGCGAAGGTCATGTCCGCCTTGACGTTGATCTGCACCTGGTTGATGCCCGTGAGGCGATACTCGACGGGATCCTCGACGGTGATGATGTTGATCTCCGGGCGATTGATCTCCGCCAGCGCAGCGTAGAGAGTCGTCGACTTTCCCGAGCCGGTCGGCCCGGTCACGAGCAGCGCGCCGGTCGGACGGCGAATGATCTCCGCCAGCCGGTCACGCATCGACTCGGAGAGCCCGAGCGACTCGAGCGTCGGGGTCTTGCGCGACTTGTCGATCAGGCGCATCACGACCTGCTCGCCTTCGACCGTCGGCAGCACGGCGACCCGGATGTCGAGCATGCGCCCGACTGCGCGTGCGTTGAGCGCAATCCGGCCGTCCTGCGGCTTGCGCCGCTCCGCGATGTCCAGCTTCGCGAGCACCTTCAGGCGGGTCGTGACGCCGTTGGCCATCCGTTTGGGGATGCGCTGCACCTCGGTCAACACGCCGTCGACGCGAGTCCGCACAACGAGCGCATCCTCCTGCTGCTCGAAGTGGATGTCGCTCGCCCCGTCGGTCGCGGCCTGCATGATGACGGCGTTGACGAGGCGGACGAGTGGGGCATCGGAAACGCCGTCTTCGACCTCGAGATCGTCCTCTTCTTCGACGACCTCGAAGTCGTCGAGCGCGGATTGCGACTCGAGCACCTCGGACTGGCGGGTGAGGCGGCTGAGCTCGGCGAGGATCTCGTCCCGGCTCGAGACGACGAGCTCGATCGGATACCGGCAGGCCAGCCGAAGCTCGTCGATCCCGTGGATGTTGCCCGGATCGGCGATGGCGACCCGGAGGCCACCCTCGTCGCCGCGCGCAATCGGGATCGCGACGACACGCTGCAGGCTCTTCAGCGGTAGGAGGTCGGCGGCGTTCGGCGAGGGCCGATCCTCCGCCAGGTCGTGGTAGGGAAGCCCGAACTTCCGAGCCAGCGCGCGTGCGATGCCGTCGACCTGCGCCAGTCCCTCGTCGTGCAGAGCCTGCGCGAGCGTGCCTGCGCCGGCCCGGCCACGCGCGGCTGCGAGCCGGTCGCGGGGGACGAGTTGCGTCGCCTCGACGAGGTCGGCCACCATGTCGGCGATCGTCGCGAAGCCGCCGGCACCATCTTCGCCGGGCGGAGCCGAGCCTCGGTCACCGAGGCTCGTGGAAGTGCGCAGCGGGCCTGTGGGCTCGAAATTCACGAGTGTCGTCCTCTACTGCTCAGGTATCGGCACGTCGACGCCAGAGGTTGAACCCCGAAGCGCTCCCGCGTTGCGCCAACCGTCAGCGGATCACGAGCCCAGGCCCGAGTACCAGTCGATGATCTGGTCACCGAAGAAGAGCGCCACGAGAGCCCCGAGCGCGAGGAACGGCACGAGCGGAATCGCCATCTTGCGGGCCTTTGAGCCGTGGCGGGCGAGCAGCACGAGCGACGGGACCAGCGCGGCCACGAACCCGATCAGGAGCGCGGCACCGACGGTGCGCCCCAGCATCGCACCGAGCAGGAGGGTGAGCTTGACGTCTCCCATCCCGAGCCCTGCCGGATGGATGAGCGCGAACACGAGCATGAGGGTGGACGCGGCCAGCGCGGCCGCGACCCATTCCACAGACGGATCGATCGCCGTGTGTGCGAGCAGGCAGATGACGAAAGCGGGCATGACGATCCGGTTCGGCACCAGGCGATAGCGCAGGTCGGCAGCCGAGAGCGTGACGAGCGTGACGCAGAAGAACGCCGCCAGGGCGGCGTACGCGGTCGCGCCGAAATCGAGCACGCAGACTACGACGAGGATTGCCGTGAGCACCTCGACCGCGGGATAGAGCGGCGAGATCGCTTCCTGACAGTGGCGGCAGCGCCCGTGCAGCAGGATGTACGAGAGCACCGGGACGTTGTCACGGGCAGCGATGGGCGCATCGCACGCGAGGCATGCAGAGCGCGGGTGGGAGATCGAGCGCCGTAGGGGCACGCGGGCCGCGACGACGTTGACGAAGCTGCCGAACGCCAGAGCGGGCGGGAGCGCAAGTGCTGCGAGTGCAAGGTTCACGGTCTGCATATCGGCAGGAACGGGCTTGCGGATGAGTCCCGCAGGGCAGGCGTGCGCTAGGGGTTGACCTCGCGGAACAGGGCGACCGTGTACGCCTCGTCGAGCACGGGGAACCAAGGCGGCGGCAGATACTGGAGCGTCGTGTCGTAGTCGTAGTTGCGGACCTGGAACATGTCCATGTAGGGGTGCTGGTTCGACGCGCTCGAGCCCGTGTGCGTGGCCGTGCCCTTGCAGCCGCAGCTGTTCCACGAGTGCCGGGCGCCGTTCTGCGCGATCACGGCGGCATGCCAGTCGAGATCGTACGGCCCCCACGAGGCGACGATGACGTCGTTCTTGCCGATCAGGCCGAGCACGTCGTCGCCGTCCAGGACATATGAGATGTTGCCCGCGACGATCATGTCGTCGTTCGCGGCGATCGTGACTCTCCCGTTGACGACCGAGGCCTGCGTCGGCCACGACACGACCGCCGTGGTCTCGACGTAGACGGCGCCGTTCGTGGGCACTGGATAGGTCGAGATCGACCCGGAACAGGTCGGCTGCGTGCCGCCCGGGTCGTTACCCCCGGTTCGCGTGCAGCCCTGAGCGGTGAAGGTGCCGTTCGCGAGCAGCACGAACTTCCAGATGGGGAAGCTGGCGTCGAAGTACTCGCCCCCAGTGATCGCCGCCGTCTTGAGGTCGTCGAGGGATGAGGTGAAGTTGCTGAAGTTGATCGGCGCCGGGAGCTGCGTGCGAATCGTCGTGCCGGGGTATTTCTGGGCTCCGTTCTGCAGGCTGGCAGGTCCGGTGATCGTCCCTTCGGCGTAGAGATTGGCCGTGGCGGTGCCCGCGTGATCGATGTCGTGGTTGTTGCCGCTCGAGTCTCGCCCGGCGTAGATCTTGCCGTTCGTCGTCGCAGTCGACCCGGCGCTGTAGTCGGAGTTCGTGATCATCTGGAAGTCGGACAGCAGCGACCAGTGCACCCATTCCTGCACGGCGCGCCACTGGGTGGTGCTGGTGCCAGGGGCGCACGAGCTCGAGGTCGAGTACGCGGGGCTGCAGATCTTCCGGCCGGTGGAGAGAATCTGGATGCTCTCGTTCGTGGCGCTGGGCGGCGTGATCTGCAGGTTGTACTCGTAGCCGTTGGCGAGCTGGCACCAGTTGTCCTTGCCGCCGGCGATGCTCGGATCCCAGATCGCGGTACCGGTCCAGTCGATGCCGAGGGCTCCCGTTTTCGTGGCGTTACAGGTGGTGCCGTTCGGCAGTGGGTCGACGTCCGCTCCCGCCGTCGGCCGGCGCGTCGACTCTGCTGGATGCACGTGGTGGAGGTAGTACGTCTTGTCGTCGACGAGCTTGGACAGGTAATCGTCCAGGCCGGCCTCTGCCGCCTGGAAGGCCGCGTTGCTGGTTCGCGCGCTGTTGCTGCGCGTGGACTCGCTCGTGACCAGGTCGATCAGCGCGACCGAGACCATGCTGAGGAAGGCGACCAGGATGACGACGGTGAGCATCGCGACGCCGTCTTCCCGGCGGCCGATGCGGCGCAGAATCGACATCACGTCGCCCTCAGAGCGGCACTCGTCGTGTACGTGAACTGACGGCCGGGCGTTGTCCCGGTGGCGACCGAGAGCGTGGTCGTGACCGACCGCACGTTGGCAGGGGTCGTGGTCGCGTTGGGCGTCGGGCTCGCGCCGTCGAAATAGGTGAAGATCGTCGCGTTCTTGATCGAGTCGACGAGCGGGGCCCACGCGCTGAGCGCGGGGAACGTCCCCCAGGGCGGTCCTCCGGTCAGCGGGCTCGTCGCCGTCGCCCGCTCGAGCGTGCCTGCGTTGAGGCGATAGGCGATCAGCCGCAGGTGGTAGGGCTGCTGGTTGTCGAGCGAGTAGAACTGCAGCTGCGTCCCCGTCGACATCTTGATCACGGTCTGCGTCGTGTCGCCGTAGTACGACTGCCGGACCTCGCGTGCGATCCGGTCGGTGGCGGCTCGCACCTCGGTTTGCAGCAGGTTCTGTTCCTGGATCTCGCCGCTGTGGTGGATCGCGGAGCTGAAGATGAGCGAGAACGCACCGAGGATGAGGCCGAGGATCGAGATCACGACCAGCATCTCGCTGAGGGTGAAGCCGTCCTCCCGCTTCAGCCGGCTGAATGTGCGGCGCATCATGGCGTGTAGGGGCAGGTCAGGGAGGCGTTCATGTTGACGGTGACCGTGACTGTCGCGGCCGCGGCCGAGAGCGCGACGGTGCCCGTCCTATTGACGCCGGCAGTACAGGTTGCTCCCACCGACGCCTTGACCGTGTACGTGTAGCCGGTTGCTGCCGGCATCAGAACAGTGACCGTCGCCGGGCTGGTGTTGGTCGTGCTCTTCGGAGAGGGCGAGGTGGTGTACGCGGGTGCTGCGCCTGCGGTTCCGTTCGGGCCGCCTGTGACGCTGATCACGACGGACTTGTTCTGGTAAGCGGCGCCGGCCTGCTGCACGGTGATCGTGACCGTCTTCGTCGGGAGGATCGCGACGGTCGTCGCCGCACCACCGGCCGGAACAGCGATCGTGGAACTTCCGGAGCCCGTGTTCTTCGTCACGGTGACGGTGTAGTTCGTCGCCGACACCGGCACGGTCATCGCGACGATGCCCGTGATCGGGTCAGTCGTGGCTGTGTACGTCTGCGGGCTGTTCGGGCCGCCCGTGACGGTGACGGTGGCGCCGCCGGCAGCGAGTGTTGCCCACGTGGCAGTGACGGTCAAAGTCGCCACCGGGGTGAGCGCCACGGTCGTCGCCGCGCCTGCCAGCGGCACCGAGGCGACCGTCGACGAGCCGGAGCCGGTGCCCTTCGTGACGGTGACGGTGTAGTTGTTGGACGTGGTCGTGGGGACGGTGATCAGGGCGATGCCGGTGACGGCGTCCGTCGTGCCCGTATACGTCGTGGGGCTGTCTGGACCGCCCGAGACGGTGACGGATGCGCTGAGCGCGGGCTTGCCCGCCCACGTGGCCGTCACGCTCAGGGTCGCCGTCGGCAGGTTGATGGTGCCGGTCGTCGACGCGACTACCGTCTGGCTCGTGAGCTGCGTCGTCTGGCCGTTCTTCGTCGCCTGGAAGGTGTAGTTCGCGCCCAGCGGCACCGAGGGGAACGTGACGACGCCGGAGGCGGTCGTCGTCAGCGACTGGTTGATCCCGTACGGCCCACCGGTGACCTGGACGGTGGCGCCGTTCACGAGTGCGCCGAGCCACTTGACGGTCAGCTGGACGGTTCCGGCCGGCGGATTCGGGAGCGTCAGGTTGACCGTGTTCGAACCGGCGTTCACGGTCGTCCCAGTGTTGGTGGTAGTGCCCTTGGTCGCGGTGACGGTGTAGCCCGAGCCGGTGGGAACGTTGGTGAAGACGATCTGGCCGCTGCCGTTCGTCGAGCCGCTCGCATTGATCGTGAAGGGTCCGCCGGTGAGCGTGACCGTCGCGCCCGAGGCAGGGGACGCGAGCTGCGTGACGTTCACGGTGAGCGTCGCGGTCGGCGGGTCCGGAAGCGTGACCGTGACGTTGTTTGGACCGGCCACCGTCACTGCCGTTGTCGTGTTCGCAGTCGTGCTCCGTGTCGCCGCGACCGTGTAGCCCGTCCCGGCCGGGACGTTGCTGAACGTGACGTTGCCGCTCGCGTCGGTCGTCGGGTCCGGCGAGACGGTGATGTTGTTCGGGCCACCTGTGAGATGGACCGTCGCGTTGGGGGCGTTCGCACCGAGCTGCTGCACGTTGACCGTCAGCGAGCCGGACGGGCACGCGCCGAGCACGAGCGTCGCCGACGTCGTCGGATCCGCGGGATAGTTGCTCCAGGTCGGGGCCGACAGCGTCGCGCAGAGCGGCGTCGTGGTGAGCGCCTTGATCGTGTAGGAGACGCCCGGGACGACCTTCTGGCCGGCCACGGTCGTCACGGTGACGAGGCCGGTGTTCGTCGTGAACGTGCTCGTGTTGCCGTTGAGCGGCGTCGAGGAGGTCACCTGCACCGTCGCCGTACCCGTGTAGAGCACGCCGGGCGAGCTCTCGACACGAACGTTGATCGTGCCGGGCTTGAAGATCCGAATCTGCGACGTTGGAGCGGTCTGGCTCGGCGCGACCTGCAGATGCGCAACAGGCGCCGGCGGCAGATCGACGGGAAGCGTCTCGTAGCCGCTCAGGCTGGCGGAAAGATCGTAGTACTCCGTTGGGCCGGTCGGCGTCATCGCCGCGAAGGAGGCCAGTCCGTTCGCGTCCGAGACGTCCGTGCGCATCGGATCGGGACCATTGTCGATCGTCACGACGGCGCCCTGCAGCGGCGAGTTGGGCTTGTAGTCCATCACCTGGACGTTCACGATCGACTTGTTGATGCCGCCGAACGGCGCACGTGAGACAGGCGCCACGTAAGTGACGCCCTGCGCAAGCCGCTTCCCGTCTCGGTCTCGCGTGACGGTGACGGTGACCTTCTTGTAGTTCGCCGCCGTTGCGTAACTCGTCGGAGTCGGGTCACCGACATACGTGATCTGGGTCGAGATGGTCGCCGCGAGCCCGTCATGCGCAAGCGCGACCGATCCATCGACATCCCCCGGCGGGTTACACGGCGTCGCCGTCGCGCAATCGATGCCGACGTCGGCGTACTGGAGATTTCGGATCGACTCGATCTCGTCGTTCACCGCCTGTTCCGACAGCGTCCGCTCGCGCGCCACGCTGTGCGCCGCGATCGACGAGGTGAGCACGCCGGCGAGCGCGGTCGCGACGATGATCATCAGCACCGCCGCCATGATTGTCTCGATCAGCGTGAAGGCCGACTCGGAGCGCGCACGGGCGAGCAGCCGAAGGCGGAAACGTGCAATCGGAGAGCTCCGGGCCGCTGATTCCACAGGCTCACCATCGGGAGGCATGCGGTGGCTGGAAACCCCCTTCTGGGGGAGGGCCATCCCTAGCGCAACGCCGACGCAGCCGCCGGCGCGGTCAGATCGTCCGTCGTCGAAGGGCTGCCGGCCGGTGCGGCGGCGGCCGCCGCCTCACGTTCGTACGCCGCCTTGTCCTTCTCGGCCCGTTCGAGCGCGACCAGAAAGTCGTGCCGGTTCGTGGCGGCATTCGAGGCGACATCACGGTCCACCTCGCCGGCGATGACGAGCTCGATCAGGGACTGGGCGAACGTCCGCATGTCGTAGAACTCTCCGGCGGCGATCGCGTCGGTGATCTCGTCAGGCCGGTTTTCGCGAATCAGGTCCTGGATGCGCGCGTTGCTCACCATCACCTCGACGGAGGGGACTCTGCCGCCGTCGACGCGCGGCAACAGGCGCTGGCTGATCACGCCGCGCAGCGTGCCCGCGAGGATCGAGCGGATCTGCTGCTGCTTCGCGGGCGGGAAGAACTCGATCATGCGTCCCACCGTCTCCGCCGCGTCGATCGTGTGCAGCGTCGAGAAGACGAGGTGGCCGGACTCGGCGGCCTGCAGTGCGGTGTGCGCGGTTTCGGTGTCGCGAAGCTCGCCGATCAGGATCACATCCGGGTCTTGACGCAGCACCCGCCGCAACGCCTGCTCGAAGCTCAGCGTGTCGAGACCCACCTCACGCTGGTTGACGATGCAGCCGCGATCCGGATGGAGGATCTCGATCGGGTCCTCGATCGTGACGATGTGCTGGCGCCGCGTCCGGTTGACGTGGTCGAGCATCGACGCGAGCGTGGTCGTCTTACCCGAGCCGGTGGCGCCGGTGACGAGGACGAGCCCGCGGCGCTCCTCGGCAAGGCGGGTGACGCCCGTCGGGAGGCCGAGCATCGAGAAGTTGGGGATCTCGCTCGGGATGACGCGAAACGCGAACGAGATCGCTCCGCGCTGGCGAAAGCCGTTGACCCGGAAGCGGGGCAGCGTCGGGTGCGAGAACGCGATGTCGAGGTCTCCGGTCTCCTCGAAGACGTCGCGCCGCTTGGGCGAGATCTGCGTGACGGCGTCGAGGACTGCCTCGAGGTCAGGCTCGGTGAGAGCGGGTGCGTCCTGCAGCTGCTCGAGGTCGCCGTCGAGCCGGACGACCGGCGGCTGACCGAGCTTGAGGTGAACGTCGCTGGCACCGCTGTCGACGGCGCGCTTGAGCATGGTGACGAGATCCATATGCCGGGTTCATCGGCACCGCGATGTGCGACCTTTACCCCTGGGGTATCAGGCGGCCGAGCGCGCGAGCCGCGAGATCAGGCGGAGCGGCGGCCGAGCCAGCCCTCGCGCCTCGCCCGGATGACGAACATCGCCGTCGAGCAGCCCCGAGACGACACCGAACACGCCCGGCGACCGCGCAGCCCAGAAGCAGAACGAGGCGTGTCGATCGAGCGCCCGCTTTGCAGCCCAGGAGGCACCGGCATGGTGATCGAGGGCTGCGGCGAGGGCGGCCGGGTAGCCCGCGACGTCGTCCGTGAGAATCGCAGTGGCCGCAAGGCGTGCCGACGTGAAGGCCTCGTAGATGCCGTCGCCCGAGAGCGGATCGACGAGTCCCGCCGCGTCGCCGACGAGCAGCACCCGGTCTTTCGCGGGCACGGCAACGCCGAGGCGGCGCATCGGCAGCCGGTGGCCCCGGACGTCCGTGAGCCCGTCCACCGAGACGCCGTGGGCCTGGGCGAGCCGAGCGAGGTGATTGCGCAAGCGCGGCCCCTCCCCCTCCCAGCCGCCCACCCCGAGGTTGGCGTGATCGCCTTTCGGGAACACCCAGCCGTAGCCACCGTCGGGCTGGCCGAGCTCGACGACGGCGGTCCCGGCGTAGCGCTTCCTGTCGAGCGCGTCCCACGAGATGTTCCCCTCGAGCGCCACGCCACGGACGATGCCGGGATCGAGGCCTGCGGCCCGGGCGACGACGCCGTTGGCGCCGTCGGCTCCGACGAGCACGTCGGCGTGGACTCGATCCCCGCCCACCGACGCCTGGATCCCCGTTCCTTCGAGCGCGATCGCGTCGACGCGGACACCGTCGCGGAACTCGGCTCCAGCGGCTGCTGCCTGCTCGGCCAGGAACGCATCGAGGTGACGCCGCTGCGTCATCAGGATCAGTGGCGTCTCGCTGCTGCGGCGGAACGAGCGGCCGAAGCGGAGTCGGAGCTCGAACGTGTCCACGGCGTGCTCGACGACGGGGGAAACGTCACAGGGCGCCTGCTTGAGCGCCCGGCCCGTGAGACCACCGCCGCACGGCTTGTCGCGGGGGAACCGGGCGCGGTCCGCGAGCAGCACGCGCGCTCCCTCGCGCGCGAGGCGGAGTGCGGTGGCGGAACCGGACGGGCCGGCGCCGGCCACGAGGACGTCGTAGTGGCTCACGACGTCATCGTAGGGACAACCGGGTCCTGCGAGGGCACCGCTCCGAGCTCTCGCAGCGGCGCAGGATCTCGACGCCGGGGACGGCTGTCCCGCTCTCCCGGCGCAGACGGATGAGCACGGACGCTGCATTGTTGGAGTAGCGCAGCTCGCGAATCCGTCCCTCCGGGTTCACCCGGTGCACCAGCACGTAGAGGCCGGCGGCGAGGCCCGTGATGTCGATCTCCTGCCCGTGGAAGAACGCGGGGTAGCGATCTGTGTATCCGATCGAGGACCCCTCCTCGACCCGGCGTGCCTGCGGGTCGCCGGCGGCGCAGTCCCCCGTGAATCGCTGGGGTCCGGGCACGATCCCGGGATGCGGCCGAGCATGACCCCAGCGGTCGAGAAGGCAGAAGCCGCTCTTGGTGTCCCGGGCGACGAATGCGTCGTCGCCCGCCCGGCGCAGCTCATATCGCTCGTAGGGCTGCAGGTGCCAATGGTGGTGTGGCGGATGCGGCTCGTACGCCAAGCGTCCGACCTCGCGCACGACGCGCACCCCGCCGCCGCGCCGGTGGACGAGCTGATCCGCCCGCATCGTGCGAGAGGCCCCGACACGAGTGCCTCGGATGTGGATCGCGCCGGCACCGATGTTGTCGACGGCCGAGGTGAAGCCGAGGGCCGTGCCCCGTTCTCTTGCCATGACGACGAGACCGCTCGGCGCGCGCTGGTCGAGATCCGGCAACAGCTCGGACGCGCTCGGAGCGATCGCGGCGTCGAGGGTGGACCAGCTCGGGGTGTCGTCGGCCTGCTGCAAGCCCGGCAGCTGCCGCTGGTGCGTGCCGTCGGCCCGCATCAGCCAGATGCGCCGCGCGCCGCCCCGCTCGCTGACGAATGTGAGCCGGCGACCGTCCTGCGACCAATTCGGACGGCCGTCGAAGGAGGGAGCGGTCGTCAGGCGCCGATGCGTGAAGCCGTCGAGCGAAACCATCCACACGTCGCTCGCAGAGCGGACGATCCCCGTGTACGCAAGACGGTTGTCGGTCGGGCTCCAGTCAGGCGCCCGCGCCCGGCCCGGCGTCGTGAGCAGCTCCGGCGTCCCGCCGGAGGAGCCTACGAGCCACAGCTGGTAGCGACCGCTCCGGTTCGAGGCGAACGCGATGCGCGAGCCGTCTGGCGACCAGGCGGGGTCGATGTCGTTGCCGGGACCGCCGGCAAGGCGGTGCTTGTGCGCACCATCCCGGTCCATGACGAACAGGTCGTGCGCGCCCGGCGATCCGCTCGCCCACACGATGCGCCGACCGTCAGGCGACCAGGACGGTTCGACATCCTCCGCCTGCGCGTTGTCGGTGAGGCGGCTGACGCGGCCCGTTGCCACGTCGGCGACGTAGATCTCGCTGCTGCCGTCGCGCGTGCTCGCGAAGGCGATGCGACGCCCGTCCTGCGAGGCAGTGGCACCCGTGTCTCCTGGAAGCACCCACGGCAGCTCGACCTGCGCAAGGCCGTCGGCAAGGGCAGCAATGGCACCGTGTGAGCCGACAGCGATCACGGCAGTCACTTCCCGTCGCGATGTGGTGGCAGCCCCGCCTGCAGGCACCGTCGGTACGGCGGCGCCCACGGCCAGGGCGACCACGAGCGCGAGACCAGTCGACCCGATCGCCGCCCGCACGCGGCTACTTCTATCACGGGCGCCCTTCCGAGGGACGCCGTTACAATGGCGCCCCTGCAGGGGTTCCCGAGTGGCCAAAGGGGGCGGGCTGTAAACCCGCTGGCTCAGCCTTCAGAGGTTCGAATCCTCTCCCCTGCATCGGCACGCGTCACGGCGGTGCTAGCAGAGCGGCGGGCGACGAACACGTACTCGCGGCTGTCATCGCCGAACGGCTCTTTGTGAAAACCGCCGAAGAGATCCTCGAGCTCGAGCCCGACAGCGTCGAGGAGCCCGAGCCATTCATTCCGTGTCGCCCACCACAAGGAGCTTGTGGCGCCGTCGTCGAGCGTGATGTCGATGCGGTTGTCGCCGACGGCATACCGGATCATGTGCGGAACGGGCTTCTCCTGGTGCTGTCCGTCGAGCCGGGCAGCGATCTCGTGATCGAACGCGAAGGCGTTCCAGGCGAACCGTCCGCCCGGTCGCAGGGCAGCGGCCACGCGTTCGAAGGTGCGGCGACGATCCGCCCAGGTCGGCAGGTGCAGCAGCGCACGGAAGGGGCAATAGATCAACGCAGCCTGCTCTTCCAGCGCGAGATCACGCATGTCGCCCTCGCGCAAGTCGAGCACCACGCCCGCCTCGACGGCCCGTTCGCGGGCCTGCTCGAGCATCATCGGCGAAGAGTCGATTCCGACAACCGTCCGGCCGGTCGCCTTCGCAACGGGAATGGCCACCCTGCCGTTGCCGACCGCGAGCTCGACGAGCGGTCCGTCGGCCTCGCGCGCAAGCTCGACGTAGAACGGCACGTCACCTGTCATGTGCGACGACCATTCGTCGTAGCGGCGCGAAAACGCCTCGTCCCAGCTCATCAGCCCATGCTAGGGCAGCTTTCGAGACGGATCACGCTCGGCAGGCGGTCGTGATGCTGACTCAGAAACTCGATGCGCCTGCTCGGAGGCGGAGCCGCATCTCGCAAGCGGCTAAGGTACGCAACTCGCCCTCTTAGCTCAGTTGGTAGAGCACCTCCATGGTAAGGAGGGGGTCGACGGTTCGAGTCCGTCAGAGGGCTTCCGCGAACACCCTGCTAATCGCGGGGTTTTTTATCTCTCAGGAGCCGCCGGAAGACGAAGCTCGGGCCGGATGCCCTTATTCCGCCCTTGCGGCGGTCGAAACGGTTACCGCAGGTGTTCGGCGGGATGTCGAAGGATGTGTTCGTCGGCTTCGCGTCGCTCACATCCACGATGATGTTGGCCGTGTGGTCGGGGAGGACGGCGAGCGGGATCCGATCACACGCCCCGCCATCAGCTAGTGGCCGGCCGGCGGCGTCGGGGTCGGTGTCGGAGTGCCGCCGGCAGAGCTCGGTCGGCGCGTCCGCTCAGGTCGTGGGCGCTTTCGAGGCCCGGTTTCCCCCAGGTTGCGGAATGACCCCCGAGCGGTGCGTGGTTCGCGACCTCATGTGGCGTCGCCGTCGAGGACCTGCGAAAGCCATTTCAGTGCCATCTGGTATCGCTCGTTCGCGCGCCCTCCGTGGTTGCCGGGATTCTCCCGGTGTTCGTGCGAGATGCCTGCCTCGGTCAGGTGGTGGCTGAGTAGGCGGTGGCCCCAATGCAGGTTGTAATCGTCGTTGGAGCCTGCGTCGAGCAAGATTCCGGACAGCTTCCGCAGGTTGTCGAGGCGTTCGTGAACGTTGACGACGGGATCGAAGCTCAGCCAACGGTTCCAGACCTCCTGGATGATTTCGCCGCTCGGGAAGGCGACCGGAAGGTCGACGTAGAAAGGTGGGTTGTCGGGATTCGGCGAGTAGGTCGCGGAGTAGTCGTAAACGATCTCCGACCAGTCGTTCCCCTCGACGGGGCCGTTCGGCGCCTCGGGCCAGATGCTGTCGAGGTACTTGTAGAGCAGGAACTTGTGTGTCATGTCGAGGAAGGAGTCGGCTGAGAGCACGGCCGTGGCGCCGAACACGTCGGGGTTGCGCGAGGCGAGGTTCCAGGCGCCGAATCCTCCGGACGAGAAGCCGAACACGCCGCGGCTTCGCCCAGCGGGAAGGGTGCGGTAGGCGGCATCGACGTACGGGATCACGTCGTGGAGCACGTACTGCTCGAAGTTGCCGGTCACCGGCGAGTCCACCCATTGGCCGCATCCGTAGCCTGAGGTGCCGTCTGGCATTACGACGATCATTGGCGGCACACCCATCCGGCCGAACACCGGGTCAAGGACGTCCTCAATCGGTGGCCGCCACCGCTGCCCGTCTGTGGCGGGCGTGACCATTTGTTCGGCGGTCTCGCCGTACGCGTGCAAGAGGTACGCCGTCGGATAGCGGCGCTCTGACTCCTCGTAGCCGGGAGGCAGATACACGAACAGGTCCCGTTCGCTTGGGTCCCCCAACAGGTTCCTGGCGAGTTGTGAACCCTCGATCCGCGAGTGCGTGATCATCTTCGAGTCTCCCTTGTCGACTCACGCATGACCCTAATGCGCGACCACGGTCGGCGCGAACCGGAGCGTGAGCACTCGCCTGCGCCAGTGTTCGGGGATGTTGCTTGACCGCGGAGTCTGCGGCCCGAAGATCGGCACCGCGTCGAGGAAGCTCCCGCGCAGATCCGCCCGTAGGCGCTGCTGGCGCACTCAGCAGCTCTCGCCGTTCAGTTCTCGATCGTGACGAGCGTGCCGATCGGGGTGTAGGGCCAGAGCTTGGCTGCGGTTGCGAGTGGCAGCTCGACGCAGCCGAGGCTTTGCGGCGTGCCGAAGCTGGAGCGGTTGAAGGCGTGGAGCGCCTCGCCGTGGTTGAAGTAGCTGATCCAGCGGATTCCGGGGTCGTGGTAGTGGCTGCCGTCAGGGTTTGTGCCGCTCATCGTCCCCACCGGGATGTGCTCGAAGACCGGGAAGGTGCCGAGCTGGGTCGGCGCCGCCGGCACCCCGGTGTTGCCGGGCGAGGTGAGGACTACCTTGCCGTCGTGCCAGAGGGTGAGCAGCTGTGGGACGCTGCGATGGACATAGACGTAGCTGTAGCCGGCGGTGCGCCGCCTGCCCGCGACCGCGTCGGCGAGGAGGGCGCGCCAGACCTGCGGGCCGACGAACGCGTCGACGTCGAGACGATGGTCGTGCTGGAACATCATCACGGCGCCGCGAACGATCTCGTTCCACTTGCCGGTGCGCCAGATCCCCCGGAGTTCCTTCGGGGCGTTGGCGTAGGGCCAGCGGAAGCGCCCGGCGGGAGGGTCGATTGCCGCGGCGAGCTGGGCCTGTGGGGTCTGCTCGACTGTCGCGGCGGTTCTGGCACCGGGCTCGTCCTTGTCTGAACATCGTCTTCCACACGTCGTAGTTGCCGACGTTGATGCGGGTCACGATAAAACGCCATTTACTACCTCCTGTTGGTGCCTCTCTAGGCGACGTACGACCCATCGTACGGCTTGCCTCTCTGCGAGGACGCGCCCATCCTCATGTGGCATTTGCGAACACTGGCGCAGACGCCGATCGTCTCGCATCAGTCTGGCCGCGACGGCGTATTCAGAGGAGCGCTAGCACGATGACTGTTGCCGCCGCTAGAAGGGGGTCGTCATCCAGACCGCAGCCATGAGCCGGTGGTTGCTCATATGCGACGCTCCAGGGAGAGGTCGCTCCGCCCAGAGCGGGGCAGGATCTGTGTTTGTCTTGAATTCTTATAAGATTGCGCATGTGCCGTTTGCAGCGTCCCCGCTCTACGTCGCCAAGGCGACGCTCTTTCGCACGCTCGGGCATCCCGCCCGGGTGCGGATTCTCGAGCTTCTCCGTGACGGGGAGCATTCCGTCGGGGCGCTGCAGGAGGCGCTTGGATCTCGATTCCGGCGGTACGTCGCAGCATCTCGCGGCGCTGCGCCGGATCGGCCTCGTCGAGTCGCGCAGGGAGGGAACGAGCGTCTACTACCGCGCTTCCGACCCGCAGGTGTTCGCCTTACTCGACGTCGGTCGAGCGCAGATCGCCCGGACGCTTCGCGAGCAGCAGGGGCTGCTCGAGGAGCTCGCGTCGGAGTGACCGTTCTCGTCGTCGGCGGCCTCTGGCCGCGCTCGCGGGCGGCGGCTCTGCTCTGCGCCTCGAGTGCGCGGCTCGCTAGCGGACTCTGGCTCCAGGCCGCTGGCAGCGCTCGCCTTCGGTGTGGCCGGGCTGTGGGCTCTCTGACTGGACGACACCTGGGGCTCGTCCTTCACGAGCGAGTCTGACGCCGCAGGCTGGGATCGACGGGCTGACGCGGCGTGTTCCTCGTCACGCTCGCGCTCGTCGCTTGCCCGGCGCTCGTCTACGCCTCGTCGTATGTGCCGCGCACCGACTGCCGGCCGGGTCACCGGCGTGCTCAGCGCGGCGTTCCTCCTCGCTCTGGTCGGGGTCCTGTGCGCGCGCGACGCGTTGTCGTTCCTCTTCTTCTGGGAGCTGATGACGCTCGTTCCGGCCGCGATCATCCTCGTCGGCAGCTCGACCGAGGCCGCGCGACACACGGTCTTCACCTACGTCGCGATCACGCATCTCGGCGGCGCTGGGACCTGGATCGCCCTGCTCCTGCTCGCCCACGAGGGAGCGATCGGTAACCCGACGGCGCTGAGCCGAGGGCTCCGGCGTCCAGGCGGTGATCGCGGTCGCCGCGATCGTCGGGTTCGGGACGAAGGCCGGCCTGATGCCGATGCACGCCTGGCTTCCGCGAGCTCACCCGATCGCGCCGGCGTTTATCTCGGCGCTGATGAGCGGCGTCATGGTCGCGGTCGCCGCCTACGGGCTGATCCGTGTGCTCGTCGACTGGCTCGGCCCCGCCCCCTCCTGGGTCGGGGCGACGATGCTCGTCCTCGGCGGGCTGTCGGCGCTCGGCGGCATCACCTATGCGCTCTTCCAGCGCGATCTCAAGCGGCTGCTTGCCTACTCGACCGTCGAGCACCTCGGCGTCGTCGCGCTCGGGCTCGGCGCCTGTCTGCTGCTGCGCCGCCACGGCGCCGACGAGTGGGCCGCGTTCGCGCTCGGCGCCGCGCTCCTGCACATGGTCAACCACGCGGCGTTCAAGGCGCTTCTGTTTCTCGGCGCCGGCACGTTCGAGCGCGCGACGGGAGCGCTCGAGCTCGATCGCCTCGGCGGCCTGCTGCGGCGGCTGCCGTGGAGCGGCGGCGCGTTCCTCGTCGGCGCTCTCGCGATCGCCGGGATGCCGCTGCTGAACGGCTTCGCGTCGGAGTGGCTGACGCTGCAGGCGCTCCTCCACGTCCCCGCCTACGCCGGGGTCTGGGACGGCACGCTCGGCGCGCTCGCGCTGGCGGCGCTCGCCGCGACGATGGCGATCGCCGTGCTCTGCTTCGTGAAGGTGATCGGCCTCGTCCTTCTCGGGCCGCCGCGCCGGTCGGCCTGCGCCGAGGCGGTCGAGCCGCCGGCGTCGATGCGCTGGGCGCTCGTCGCCCTCGCAGGCGCCTGCGTCGTTCTCGGCGCTGTTCCGGGGCTGCTCTTCTCGCGGCTCAGCGGTCTCGCACCCTGGGCCGACGGCGACGATGTCCCGGTCCGTCCCGGGCTCGAGCTTCCCGGGACGGGGAACCTGCCGACGCTCGGCTTCCTCGTCGTCGTCTGCGGCCTGACCGGGATTCTCTGGCTCGCGCGCGGCAGCCGCCGCGCCGCGTCAGCCCGACCTGGGCGAGCGGCCAGCCGGTCGAGCCGGCGCTGCTCTGGACGAGCGCCGGGTTCAGCAAGCCGCTCCGGCTCGTGCTCGAAGCGGTCCTGCGCCGCGAGCGGGAGATCGAGACGACGACGCAGCGGCGGGGTCGTGCAGGAGGTGTCGTACGCGGGGCGGGTGCCGCACCTGATCGACGCCCACCTCTACCGGCCCGGTCACCGACGGCGCGCTGCTCGCGGCCGTCGTGGGCACGGCGCCTCCAGAGCGGCCGGCTCGGAACGTACGTCGCTGTATCTGATCGGCCTCGTCGTCGTGCTGCTCCTCGCCGTCCGGATCGGTGCGATCGGATGAACGCCGCAGACGGCCATCAGCGGGTGCCGTCCAGGTCGTCGGCGGCGTCGCGCTCTCGCCGCTCCTCGTCGGCCTGACCCAGCAGGTCAAGGCGCGCCTGCAGGGACGGCGGGGCTCAGGCCCGCTGCAGCCGTACCGCGAGCTGCGCCGGCTGTGGGGGAAGAGCGGCGTCGACGTCGAGGGCACGACGGTCGTCTACCGGCTCGCTCCGCTGCTCGTCGCGGCCGCGCTGGGCGCCGCGATCCTGCTCGTCCCGGCGACCGACGCGGCGCCCGGGCTTGGCGTCGGCCACGACGCGCTCGCGCTGGCCGGGCTGCTCGCCCTCGCCCGGCTCGCGATCTGCGCCGCCGCCTGGGACACCTCGAACGGCTTTGCGCTCCAGGGAGCGAGCCGCGACCTGACGCTGTCGGTGTTCGTCGAGGCGGCGCTCGTCCTCTCGCTCTCGGTCGCGGCGCTCGTCGCCGGCACGACCGACCTGCGCGGCATCGTCGCCGGCACCGCCGGCGGCCAACCCTGGACGACGCCGGCGCTCGGGCTGGCGGCGGTCGCTTTCGCGCTCGTCGTGGTCGCCGAGACGGGACGGCAGCCGGTCGACAACCCCGACACGCATCTCGAGCTGACGATGATCCACGAGGGGCCCGTGCTCGAGTTCGCGGGCCGCGACCAGGCGTTGCTCCAGTGGGCGCTCGCTGCCCGCCACTGGCTCGTGCTCGTGCTCGCCGCCGCGATCTTCCTGCCGCATCCCGACGGCGCCTGGTGGCAGCTGGCGCTCCTTCCGGTCGTCGCTCGCCGCTGCTCTGTGTCCTGCTCGCCGTCGTCCGAGACGCTCGTCGCGAAGATGCGGATCCTGCTCGTTCCGCGGCTGATCGGGGTCGGGGCAGCGGTCGCGTTGCTCGGCATCGTCACCTGGCTGGTGGACGCCCTGTGAACGGCGTCGCCTGGGCCATCGTCGCGCTCGGGATCGGCGTCGTCGTCGTCCGCCGCCGCTCGATCGCGGTCGGGTTCGTCACGGCGCAGGCGCTCCTGCTCGCCGGCGCTGCGTTCAGCGAGGGCGGCTCGCTCGACGCCGCGGTCGCGGCGGCGGCGCTCGCGCTCCGCGGCGCGGTGCTCGCCGGCGCTGTTCCTCTTCCTCGTCCGTCGAACGCGGGAGACGAGGCCGGTGCGGGCCGGAGTGGCGCCGCTCGCCCGCGCCGCAGCCGCGGTCGCTCTGGCGCTGGCGCTGATCTGGCTGATCCCGCCGATCGGGCTCGACTCGCAGGCGGCCGAGCGGGCGACGCTGACGCTCGTCGCGTTCGGCCTCGTCACGGCGGCGACGCGCCGCGCGACGCTCTTCCAGGTGCTCGGGATCGTGCTCGTCGAGAACGGGCTCGCGCTCGCAGCGCTCGTCGCTGCCCGGCTCGTCATCGCTCGCGATCGAGGTCGGCGTCGCGGTCGACCTGCTGCTGATCGCGCTCGTCGCGGGCGTCTTCCACGAGCGGATCTTCGCCGAGTTCGGCGCCGGCGACTCCGCCGCGCTGAGGAGCCTCCGTGACAGCTAGAGAATGGCTCGCGACCGCCGTGCTCGTGGCGCCCCTCGTCGGCGTCGCCGCCGCAGTCGTCGCGCCGTCGCGCCTCCTCGTTCGGGCGGAGTCGGCGATCGCCGCTTCTCACGGCGGCCGCAGCCGCCGCGCTCGCGGTCGTCGCCCTCGCCGAGCCCGGCGAGCGCGAGCTCGGGCGCTGGATCGTCGTCGATCCGGCCGGCGGGCTGCTCGTCGGCGTGATCGGCGCCATCGGCCTCGCGAGCGCGCTCGTCTCGCCGCAGCTACCTGGCCGGTCGGCGCGGATCGCTGTTCCGAGCCGACCGGGCCGACCGGATCTACTGGGCGACGCTGTTCGCGTTCTGGGCCGTCCTGCTCGCCGTTCCGCTCGCCGGGAACCTCGGCGCCGCCTGGCTCGCGATCGAGGCGACGACCGCGGCCTCGGCGCTGCTCGTCGGCTTCAGCGGCCGCGCCCGGGCGCTCGAGGCCGGCTGGAAGTACCTCATCCTGACCTCGCTCGGGCTCGGTGTCGCGCTGCTCGGGATCCTCGTCCTCGAGGCGGCGGCGGGCGGCGGCGGGCTCGAGACCCTGACCTGGCGTTCGCTGCCGCACGCCTCGCTCGATCCGGAGACGACGGTCGTCGCCTACGTGCTGCTGCTCGCCGGACTCGCGGCCAAGATCGGCTGGGCGCCCGTGCACAACTGGCTGCCCGACGCCCACTCCGAGGCGCCGGCGCCGGTCTCGGCGCTCCTCTCGGCCGCGCTCCTGCCCGGCGGTGCTGCTCGTCGCCTGGCGCTCGCAGCAGGCGCTCGCGCCGACGATCGGCGAGCGCACCGCGGGCGGCGTGCTCGTCGGCTTCGGCCTCGTCTCGCTCGCCGTCGCGGTCCCGTTCCTCTGGCGCTCGCAGGCCTGGAAGCGGCTCCTCGCCTACTCGAGCCTCGAGCACATGGGCGTGATCGCGCTCGGGATCGGCTTCGGCGGCCCGCTCGCGCTCGCCGGCGTCGCGATCCACATCGTCGGGCACGCGCTCGCCAAGGCGCTCGGCTTCTACGCGGCGACGCCGCTCCTCGCCCACGACCCGCGCGCCGCTGGCCACGCGGTCGGCGGGATCGGCAGGACGCAGCCCGCGCTCGGCGCCTCGCTCGGCATCTCGCTCGGAGCACTCGCCGGGCTGCCGCCGTCGCCGCTCTTCGTCAGCGAGGTGCTGATCGTCGCGGGCGGCTTCCAGGTCGGTCGCCCCTGGGCTGCGGCGGCGGCGGCGATCCTGCTCGCGCTCGGGTTCCTCGGGCTCGCCCACGCGCTCATCGACACGGTGGTCGGAAGGCCCCGCGGACGCGATCGCCACGCAGCTCTCGGCCTCCGCGCCGTGACGACGCTGACGGCCGTCGCGGTGCCGCTCCTGCTCGCGCTCACCGCCGCCGCGCTCTGGCTGCCCGACTCGGCGATCGTCGACGGCCTCGAGCGGGGGCTCGGATGAGCAGCCTCGCTCTCAGCGCGGAGCCGAGTACCGCGAGGCGATCGCGGCTGCGCTCGCCGACGGCTGGCGCTTCGCGAGCCTGCACGCCACGACGCGACGGCGGGCGCCCGGCGGTGCGGACGCTGCTCGCCTCGCCGGCGGGCGAGCTCCGGCTCGAGAGGGTCGACGCGGCGCGGCGGTGTCGGTGCCGACGATCGTCGACCTCGCTCCTGCCGCCGGCTGGGACGAGCGCGAGGCACACGACCTCTACGGCGTCGGCTTCGACGGCCACGAGCCGCTCCGGCCGCTCGTCGACCACGACGTGCCCCTCGGCCGATTCGCGACGCCCGTGCGCGGGCCCGATCCGTACCAGGTCGCGGTCGGGCCGATCCACGCCGGCGTGATCGAGTCCGGCCACTTCCGCTTCCACGTCGTCGGCGACCTGATCCTGCACGTCGACGCGCGCCTGTTCTACAAGCACCGCGGCCTCGAGCGGGCGGCCGAAGGGCTCGCCGCTCGCCGACGGCCTGCCGGTCGTCGCACGCGCCTGCGCCGGCTGCTGGGTCACGAACGCCGTCGCCTACGCGCACGCATGCGAGGAGGCTGCTCGGCCTCGTGCCCGACGCCCGAGCTCGCGCGGGCACGAACGATCCTGCTCGAGCTCGAACGCGTCTGGAACACCCTCAACGACATCGCGCGCGATCTGCGCCGGCGTCGGCCTCGCCGCCGGCACGAGCCGCTTCGCCGCGCTCGTCGACGACGCCCGGCGACTGAACGCCCGGCTGACCGGACACCGATTCCTGTTCGGATCGGTCGACGGTCGGAGGCAGCGGCCTCGATCTCGACGAGGCGAGCGGTGGCCGACGCGCGCGACGACGCTCGCGCGGATCCGGCGCGACTCGTCACGCGCCTGGCACGCACTCCTCTTCAACGGCTCGTTCATGGACCGGATGCCCGACATCGGCGTCGTCGACGCCGCAGCCGTCGCGACGCTCGGAGTCGTCGGCGTCGCGGCCCGCGCGGCCGGCGTCGCCGAGGACGTCCGCGCGACCAGCCCGCGGCTCGCCTACGAGGGCTTCGAGCCGGCGACGCTCCGGCGCCCCGCCGGCGACGTCCAGGCCCGACTCGAGCAGCGAGCCCTCGAGCTCCTGCCCTGCCTCGACATCCTCGACCGCCTGCTTGCCGACCCCGTCCGACCCTCCGCAGCCGTCGCAGCCGCCGCCGAGACGGCGATCGGCATCGGCCGCGTCGAGAGCCCGCGCGGCGCGACCATCGTGCATCGTCGAGCGCGACGGCGACCGCGTCGGCCGGGTCCGGCTCCGAACCGGCTCGTACGCGAACTGGCCCGCCGTCGCCTTCGCCGCAGCCGGCAACCTCCTGCCCGACTTCCCGCTCATCAACAAGAGCTTCGAGCTCTGCTACGCCTGCGTGGACCGCTGATGCTGACGCTCCTCCGCGATCTCAGAAAGCTCCGCCGCGCGATCGGCCTGCCAGCAGCCGAACGCACAGGCTCGCTCGCGATCCGCCACGTCGACTGCGGCTCCTGCAACGGCTGCGAGCACGAGCTCACGCTCGTCTCCGGGCCCGACCGTCGACATCGCCCGCTTCGGACTCGGCATCGTCGCCTCGCCCCGCCACGCCGACGTCCTGCTCGTCACCGGACCCGTGACGACCCGGATGCGCGTCGGCGCTCCTCACCGCCTACGAGGCGATGCCCGAGCCACGCCGCGTCGCCGCGCTCGGAGACTGCGCCCTCGGCAGCGGCATCCTCGGGAACCCGAGCGAGATCGTCGGACGGGTCGAGGACGTGCTCCCCGTCGACCTCCGCATCCCCGGCTGCCCACCCGACCCCCGAAGAGATCGCAGCAGCCCTCATCGCCCTCATCGACTCGAGTTCAGGCTAGCCCTTCCAACGTCCGGGAGGCGGCGGCCAGCATGCGGAGTGGATTATCCGAGTGTTGCCGCACGCATTTGGAAGTTCAGGGCGAGTTCTGAGAGAGGGGAAGTGGCGATTGGGTGAAGGAATGCGACTCACGCCTCCCACCCCGAAGCCGCTTTCGGAGCAATACCCAAGCGGGGTGGGGCGGTGGGCCTTGCTCCTCGGCCTACCGATGCTGGGTGCGGCAGTGTGCGTCGCGGTCGCGGTCGGGACATCTCACACGTGAATGCTCGGCGGCGCCGTGCTGCTCGGGCCGGGCGGCGTGCTCGCAGCCATCGTCTACCTCGCCCTCAGTACCGATACGAGCGGCGGCTAGCGAGATCCGCGTCCCCGGAAGGGCCTGCCTGATCACGAACGTCGAGTGACAGAGGACGACCCGAACTCGCCGGCATCGACCCCGACATCGACTCCGGAGCGGGCTCGAGGCTGTGCTCCGCTTCCGCACAACTAGGGGCTCCGTGCCATGCTGGCCCAGTCGCTCCGGAAATGATGAAGGGGCGGCTTTCGCCGCCCCTTTCGTGCTCCGGGAGGTGGAGCGCCGATGGGACCTCCCTCGCAGCCTGCCTCCCGTGTGCGGCTGGAGGGAGCGGGCTCGCGTGACCTAGGTCACGCGAGCCCGGTGTCCCGAGCCTTGTCGCCTCAGCTGGCCGCCGGTGCGTGGTGCGATCGAACGCCGGAGCCTTCTCGTCCTTCTTGGCCCCCGCTCCGAGGACGATCAGCGCGAGGATGATGAAGCCGATGCCGCTGAGCAGCAGTGCGATCCCGACGATGAGCCCGAACAGTGCGATCTGCTGGGCCATGTAGCTGACGTTCAGCGCGGTCGTGAGCGCGGTCTCTGTCACCCAGGTGTTGCGGGCGGCGTTCGCGACCGGTGCGCCGGAGGCGTCCTTGGCCGCGGCTGTCTCGTCGCTCGTGCCGGCCGGGTTCGACGGATCCTTGGCCGCCACGAACCGGCCCATCTGCGAGTAGGTCAGCCCACCGGATGCCTCGAGCGCGTGGATGCGCATGTACTGGGCGAAGCAGCGTGCGTCGCTGCCGTTCTCGACCGGCTGGTCGGCGATCGTGCAGGTCGGGGCGGCGACGTTCTTCAGGCCGGCCTCCGTCATTGCGACCTTGATCGCCGCCGGGTTCATGTCGGCCGAGCCGACGATCTGCTCCGCGGTGACCTCGTCCCTGACGGTGTTCCGCGCGTTGATGCTCATCACGAGCGCGCCAACACCGAACGCGATCATGAGCGTGCCGGCGATGATTCCGCCGATCTCGAGAATTCTGCGACCAGTCATTTGCTCCTACCTCCCGCTTGATACTTCCCACTCGATACGGTGGGACTGGTCGCAGTCTCTCCCGCATGCCGTCCGGAGGCATCGGGGCAACCACTCCACCGCCGGTGGGGAAGTTGGCGACGCCATGCGGACAACTACCGAGTCGCGCTACGCGAACGCGATGACGGTGATGGGGACGTGATCATCGGGACGCACGCGTTGCGCCTTGGTGGCGCGTACTGGGCCTCCGCCTCAGGCCAATCGCTTTCCACAAGACACTTCCCGACATCGCGAGGACTTACTTGCTCCCAGCGCGCTTCCGCGCACAAGGCGTCCGTCGCTACGGCTTTCACGGGCTATCGGTGCAATGGGCGGCCGAACGAGTTCCCGTTCCGCGCCTGGTCGTCTGTCATCTCGGTGGCGGGTCGGGCTTCATGGCCGGACGCCCCCTCGAGCGAGTCGGGGCGTCCGGTCGGTCAAGCGCTGTCAATCGTTCCGGTTGCGGCCGAATCCGTACCGCGCGACGACCCAGGTGCCGAGGAAAGCGAATAGAGCAACTACCAATGCCGATGGGACGGTAGAGCTTGTTCCTCCCACTGTCGTGGACACGATGTCGGGACCGAATAGTGCGTCGACGCTCACTGCGACCCACATCGCAGTGATCGCCATAGATGCCCAAGCTTCGGCGGCGACAGGCCGCAACGACCAGTTCCGCTTCTCCTGCGTAACTTCGGACGGCGGCTTGTGGGGAATGCTCGTCATTTCACACCTCCTTCCGCGATTCCAGGCTCGCATGACCGCTGCGCATCCGCATCGGGGAGAGCTCGGATTGCGCTTCTCGTAGTCCGCACGTGCGGACGATCCGTCGGATTCCGCCGCGCGTCGACCGCACTAGGCTCTCCTGCGATCTCGGCGGGAAAGTACGGAGCAGAGAACCGGGGCATTCCGCGATGCCGGTTCTGCGCTGCGGACGAAGGATCGGTGCATGTTCCAGATCCGCATCCACGGGCGTGGTGGCCAGGGCGTCGTCACGGCGGCCGAGCTTCTGTCGGTCGCCGCCTTCGAGGAGGGAAGCTTCGCCCAGGCGTTCCCCACCTTCGGATCGGAGCGCACCGGCGCTCCCGTCGTCTCCTACTGCCGGATCGACGACCGTGAGATCCGCGTCCGCGAGCCGATCGGCGAGCCGGACGCGCTCATCATCCAGGACCCGACGCTCCTCCACCAGGTCGATGTCTTCAGCGGTGTCGCGCCCGGCGCCTACGTCCTGATCAACACGTCGGGAACCGTCGCGACCCTGGGCATCGAGGACTATGCACAGCGCTTCTCCGCCGGCCACATCCTGACCGTTCCCGCCAGCGAGATCGCGCGGGAGCACCTGGGGCGGCCGCTCGCCAATGCCGCCTTGCTCGGCGGCTTCGCTGCGATGACGGGGGTCGTGTCGCTGGCGGGAGTCGCCGCGGCGATTCGCGAGCGCTTTCCAGCGGCGATCGCCGACGGGAACATCGCCGCCGCCACAGCGGCGCACGCGTTCGTCGTCGAGCTCGTCGGAGCTGTCAATGCGTAGCCAGATCGAAGGATCGCAGGCGGTTGCTCGGGCCGTGGCGCTCTGCCGGCCGGAGGTGATCTCCGCCTACCCGATCTCGCCGCAGACCCATATCGTCGAGGCGCTCTCCGACGCGGTCCGCTCCGGCGAGCTCGCCCCGTGCGAGTACCTGATGGTCGAGTCGGAGTTCTCGGCGATGTCGGCTGCGATCGGTGCCTCGGCGACGGGCGCGCGGGCCTACACGGCCACCGCGAGCCAGGGGCTCCTCTTCATGGCGGAGGCGCTGTACAACGCGTCCGGCCTCGGGCTTCCGATCGTGATGACGGTCGCCAACCGCGCAATCGGCGCGCCGATCAACATCTGGAACGACCACACGGACGCGATGTCGCAGCGGGACTGCGGCTGGATCCAGCTCTACGCGGAGTCGAACCAGGAGGCGCTCGACCTCCACATCCAGGCGTTCAGGCTGGCGGAGGAGCTCTCCGTGCCCGTGATGGTCTGCATGGACGGCTTCATCCTCACGCACGCGTTCGAGCCCGTCGACGTGCCGACGCAGGAGCAGGTCGACGCATTTCTCCCGCCGTACGAGCCGCGCCAGGTCCTCGACGCAGACGCACCGCTGACGATCGGCGCGATGGTCGGGCCCGAGGCGTACACCGAGGTGCGCTACCTGGCGCACGCGATGCAGGTGCAGGCGCTCGATCTGATCCCGGAGATCGCCGCCGAGTTCGAGGCGCTCGTTCGGCCGCCCCTCCGGCGGGCTCGTCCACCCCTACCGATCAGATGACGCCGACACGGTTGTCGTCGCGCTCGGATCGGTGATCGGGACGATCCAGGATGTCGTCGACGAGCTCCGCGACGCCGGATGTGAGCGTCGGCGCTCTGGGAATCGGCTGCTTCCGCCCCTGGCCGGCAGACGAGATCCGGAGCGCGCTCGCGAGCGCGAAGCAGGTGATCGTGATCGAGAAGGCGTTCGCGGTCGGGGCGGGCGGCATCGTGGGCCAGAACGTTCGCCTCGCGCTCTCCGGCCTGCCCGTGCCCGTCTACGACGTCGTCGCCGGGCTGGGCGGCCGGGCGATCACGAAGCGCTCGCTCCACTCCCTCGTCGGCGATGTGCTCGCGGGCCGGATCGAGCCGAATCGGCTCACATTCCTCGATCTGGATCACGGTCTCGTCGAGCGCGAGCTGCACCGCCAGAAGTACCAGCGACGGTCTGGCCCGCACGCCGAGAACCTCCTGCGAGACCTCGGCGTCGTGCGGGCCGGAGCCCACTGAGGAGCGACGAGATGGCCTATCAACCAGTCAAGTTCTTCCAGGTCGGGAGCTTCGCCGCCGGCAACCGCCTGCTCGACGCCGGACGCTCGCACCGTGCAGGCACGGGACGGGCGCTCCAACACGCTGACCTTCGGCCACCGCGCCTGCCAGGGATGCGGCGAGGCGCTGGGCGCGAGATACGCGCTCGACGCTGCGATGCGGGCGACGAACGGACGCCTGATCGCAGCGAACGCCACCGGCTGCCTCGAGGTCTTCTCGACGCCCGTATCCGGAGTCGTCCTGGCAGCTGCCCTGGATCCATTCGCTGTTCGCGAATGCTCCCGCCGTCGCCACGGGCATCGCGGCGGCGCTCAAGGTCAAGGGACGCGACGAGCGCGTCGTCGCGCAGGGCGGTGACGGCGCCACGGTCGACATCGGCTTCGGCGCCCTCTCCGGGATGTTCGAGCGCGGCGACGACGTGCTCTACATCTGTTACGACAACGAGGCCTACATGAACACGGGCGTGCAGCGCTCGGGCGCGACACCTCCCGGCGGCGCGGACCGCCAACACGAAGCCGACCGAGAGCGATCCGGGCAACGAGTTCGGCCAGGGAAAGAGCGTGCCGTTGATCGCGATGGCGCACGAGATCCCGTACGTCGCGACCGCGACCGTTGCCGACCTGCACGACCTCGAGGCAAAGGTCGAGCGCGCCATGGGCATGCACGGCCCGCGCTACCTCCACATCCTCGTCCCGTGCCCGCTCGGCTGGGGAGCAGACCCGGCAGACACGATCCTGCTTGCCCGGCTCGCAAAGGAGTCCGGCCTCTTCCCGGTCTTCGAGGCGGAGCACGGTGAGATCACGGCTGTCTCGAAGATCCGCCGGCAGGTGCCCGTCGAGGAGTATCTCCGGCCCCAACGCCGATTCGCCCACCTGTTCGGCAAGCAGCCCCGCCCCGACATCGTGGAGCGCCTGCAGGCGATCGCCGACCGCAACATCCGGCGGTTCGGGCTCCTGCCCACGGAGGAGACGCCATGACGAACAAGCCGTTCGCGATCACGCTCGAGGTCGGCTCGAGCCGCGCCAACAAGACCGGCACGTGGCGCACCGAGCGCCCGGTCTACGTCGACCGGATGCCGCCCTGCAACACCGCCTGCCCCGCCGGCGAGAACATCCAGTCATGGCTGTACGAGGCGGAGGAGGGCGGCGACGGCTACGAGCGGGCGTGGCGGAAGATCATGGAGGAGAACCCGTTCCCCGCGATCATGGGCCGGGTCTGTTACCACACCTGCGAGACCGCCTGCAATCGGGCGACGCTCGACGAGGCCGTCGGAATCAACGAGGTCGAGCGCTTCCTCGGTGACCTCGCGATCGAGAAGGGCTGGAGCGTCTCGGTCGAGGCAGCGCCAAGTGGGAAGCGCGTGCTGGTCGTCGGCGCCGGCCCGTGCGGGCTCTCGGCCGCCTATCACCTGGCACGCCTCGGCCACGAGGTGACAGTCCGCGACGCCGGCGCCAGGGCCGGCGGGATGATGAGATTCGGGATCCCGCGCTACCGCCTTCCTCGCGAGATCCTCGACGCCGAGATCGCCCGCATCGAGGCACTCGGTGTTCGGATCGAGCTCGAGACCCACGTGACCGACGCCCTCGGCGCGATGCGCGACGGCGGCTTCGACGCCGTCTTCGTCGCCGTCGGCGCCCAGATCGGCAAGCGCGCCTATGTCCCGGCAGGTGAGGCAGCGCACATCGTCGACGCCGTCACCCTGCTGCGCAGCATGGAAGGCGAGGAGCGCCCCACGCTCGGCCGCCGCGTTGCGGTGTACGGCGGCGGCAACACCGCGATGGACGCCGCCCGCACCGCGCGGCGTCTCGGCGCCGAGGAAGCGATCGTGATCTACCGTCGTACCCGCGACCGGATGCCTGCTCACGACTTCGAGGTCGAAGAGGCAGAGGACGAGGGAATCAAGATGAAGTGGCTCTCGACCGTCAAGCACGCCGACGGCGGCAAGCTCGTGCTCGAGCGGATGGAGCTCGACGAGGCCGGCTTCCCGCAACCGACCGGCGAGCTCGAGGAGCTCGAGGCCGACTCGCTCGTGCTTGCCCTTGGCCAGGAAGCGGACGTTTCCCTGCTCGACGTCGTCCCTGACGTCGTGATCGACGACCGCGTCGTCGAGGTCGATGCCGGCTTCATGACCGGGCCATCCCGGCGTCTTCGCCGGCGGCGACATCGTCCGCGCCGAGCGCACCGTGACGGTCGGCGTCGGACACGGCAAACTGGCTGCACGCTCGATCGACGCCTGGCTCCGCGAGCAGACGCCCGCCCCTGCACTCGCGGCTAGCCCGGCGACCTTCGAGCAGCTCAATACGTGGTACTACGCGGACGCACCAAGGGCCGCGCAGCCGCTCCTCGAGCTGGCACGGCGGCGATCGACGTTCGAAGAGGTCGTCGGCGGTCTCGACGAGGCCACGGCTCTGCTCGAGGCGCGCCGCTGCATGTCGTGCGGCAACTGCTTCCACTGCGACAACTGCCTCGCGGTCTGCCCCGACAACGCAGTGCTCAAGGTCGACAACGCGAAGCGTGCGTACGCGATCGACTACGACTACTGCAAGGGCTGCGGAATCTGCGCAGCGGAATGTCCTTGCGGCGCGATCGAGATGGTCCCCGAGAACGTCTAGGCACGCACGACGTGCTGCGACACTTCCCTCGCCGCGAACCCCGCAGACGTAGTAGGCAGTCCGCTTCCCGTTGCGCTGGGTTCGTTCAGGTTCAGCCGGGTCGTCGACGGGGCGCCGCTCGGGCACCTTCAACGGCAGATCGCTACCAGGCGCCGTCGCGGTCCGGTTGCGTCACCCGAAGATGGCTAGGCGCTCGCTCGGTCTCAGACCGGCGTCCAGCCGCCAGACTGCCATTCGAGCACCCTGTCCTCGCTCTTCGGCACCCGCCGGAGGACCGGTTCGCGCAAGCCCCAGTTGTCTCGCGAGGAACGGCGTCAGGTACCGGCCGACGATCTTCGCGGGAGGCCACCAGGGAGCGACGGTGCTCAATGTCTGGCCCGGATCATCGGCGTCGAGGCGGAGATAGCGCGGGAACATCCCGGTCAGGAGCTGCCCGCGCAGGACGGGGTGGAAGGGTGCGGGATCGATCGGGAAACCGAGGGTGAAGGCGATCGTGTCAATCGCCGCATCGGCTTGTTGCGTCGCGATTCCGCCGTGTCGGACCGGGAAGCTCGTCATGTCGCCCGCCGCGTAGACGTCGTCGGTTTCGACAACGCGACAATGGCTCGTCGACGGGAACGAACCCGTCGGCGTCGCAGGGTATCCCGGGAAGATGTCGGCCCTCGAGCCCGGCCATCGCCACGACGTGGTCTGCCGGGATCGAGCGGTTGTCGCCGAGGAGCAGTTCGCCGGCGGCTGTAGCCCGTGACCTCAGCGGAGGTGACGAGCTGGATGCTCCGGTCGGCCAGCAGTTGGCTGAGCTCGTCGCCCGCTCCAGGCCCGAACGGTGCGAAGAGCGAGCTCTCCGGAGTGACGATCGTGATGACGACCTGGTGAGCGCCGCGGTCGGCGAGGTAGTTCTGGGTCTCGAGCGCGAGCTCGTAGAGGGGCAGACTGCCGGGTCGGGGCCGGAGGGAGAACGAATGCCAGTCGGCGTGCGGATCCGGTCACGAGTGCATCGAGAAGCTCGGCAAGCGCGTGCTGGTCATCGGGGCCACCAAAGGTGACTGCACCCTCGAGAGCAGGCTTCGAGACGGCTCCGAGGGCCAGCAACAGTGCGTCGTACGACACCTCGCCCTCATCGGTGGCGACGGCATGGCGAGCGGAGTCGACCGACAATACCCGCGCCCGACGGAACATCCCGCCGGCCGCTGCCATGAGCTCGCCGAGCGGGTATCGGCGCACCTCGTCGGCCAGGAATGGGAGCTGCGACGGACAGCGCTTTGACCACGAAGTCCTGCTCTGTCGCCACGACCTCGACGGTTACCGCCTCACCGGCGACGGCTCGGAGAGCAAGTACTCCTTCCAACGCTGCGACTCCGCCGCCCGCGATGACGACGTGGGGAACGCCGTTGCCGTGTTGGTTCGCTCGGTTGCTCATGGTGACCGATCGTCCCGTCTCGATGAAGCGGCGGCATCGGTGGTCTCGCCGATCGACGATCGGGAAACTACGTCGCGTTCCGCCCAATCGGCCGGCCCCGAACCTCGGAGGCCGGACAAGCGCCAGCCGGCCGACGTTCGTTGCGAGTCGCGTCGGCCGGCTATCGGGGTCGGTGTTGTGATTACGCGTGAGCGCCGACTGGCTCAGCCTCGTGCACCGCCAGTTCCACCGGGACGGCCTGGAGCACGACCTTGAGCGCGTGCGTCTCGGCCGCGGCGGCGAAGACGTCGTACGCGGCCTCGGTCTCGGCGAGCGGGAAGTGGTGCGTCGCGAACACCGTCGGGTCGAGCCGGCCGCCCTCGATCAGCTTGAGCAGCGTCGGCGTCGTGCTGCGTGTCGACGAGACCCGTGGTGATCGTCACGTCGCGGATCCACAGCCTCTCGAGGTGGAGCGTCGCGCACTTGCCGTGCACGCCGACGTTCGCGACGCGTCCGCCCGGTCGGATCAGCTCGGTGCAGAGCTCGAATGTCTCGCGGCACGCCGACCGCCTCGATCGCGACGTCCGCGCCGAGGCCGCCGGTCAGCTCCATCACCCGCGCGACCGCGTCCTCGTCGCCGTTGTTGATGATCGACGTCGGCGCCGAACTCGAGCGCCTTCTCGAGCCGGCAGTCGGCGAGGTCGATCGCGATGATCCGGCTCGGCGTGTGCAGCTTCGCCGTCATGATCGCGGCGAGGCCGATCGGGCCGGCGCCGACGACCGCGACGGTGTCGCCCGGCTCGACCCGTCCGTTGAGGACGCCGACCTCGTAGGCCGTCGGGAGGATGTCGGCGAGGAAGAGCACCTGCTCGTCGCTGAGGCCGTCCGGCACCTTGTAGACCGAGGTGTCGGCGAACGGCACGCGCGCGTACTCGGCCTGGAGGCCGTCGATCAGGTGGCCGAAGATCCAGCCGCCGCCGCCGATGCAGAGGCCGTAGTGGCCTTCCTTGCAGAAGCGGCAGCGGCCGCAGGCGCTGATGCACGAGACGAGCACCCGGTCGCCCGCGGCGATCGTCGTGACGCGCGGCGCCGATCTCGACGACGGTGCCGACCGCCTCGTGGCCGAGGATCGTCCCCGGCGTCACCTCGGGGACGTCGCCCTTGAGGATGTGCAGGTCGGTGCCGCAGATCGTCGACGAGTCGATGCGGACGATCGCGTCGGTCGGATCGATGATCGACGGGTCGGGGACGGACTCCCAGGCTCGCTGGCCGGGGCCGTGGTAGACGAGCGCTTTCATCGGAGTGCCTTTCTCGAGTGGGATGGCCGTGCCGGACGCGGCGCGAGGACGAAGTGGACGCCGTGGGTCTCCTCGAGAGACATGCTGGAGCCCGTGCCGGCAGCGACGTCGAGCACGAGTGCCGGACGGTTCCAGCGCTCGTACTGGTCGGCGTCGATGTGGAACGAGCAGCCGTCGACGTCGCCGAGCAGGAGATCGTTCGGCCCGAGCAGGAGCTCGCCGTCCGTGAAGCACATCGGGGAGCTGCCGTCGCAGCAGCCCCCCGACTGGAAGAACATCAGTGGACCGTGCTCGTCCGTCAGGCGCCCGATCTCCGCGATTGCGGCGTCGGTGGCGACGATCCTGGGAGCACGGTCCGCTTCCATGGCCTAGAAGAACCCGAGAGGCTTCGGGTCGTAGGAGACGAGCATGCACTTCGTCTGGCGTGTAGTGGTCGAGCATCATCTTGTGGTTCTCACGCCCGACACCCGAGCTCTTGTAGCCGCCGAAGGCGGCGCCGCCGGGTAGAGGTGGTAGCAGTTCGTCCACACGCGCCCGGCCTTGATGCCGCGGCCCATGCGGAACGCCTTGCTCGTGTCGCGCGTCCAGACGCCGGCGCCGAGGCCGTAGAGCGTGTCGTTCGCGATCCGGAGCGCCTCCTGCTCCGTCTTGAACGTGGTCACCGCGAGAACGGGACCGAAGATCTCCTCCTGGAAGATCCGCATGTCGTTCGTTCCCTTGAAGACGGTCGGCTCGTAGTAGTAGCCGCCTTCGAGCTCGCCGCCGAGGTGGGCACGCTCGCCGCCGATCAGCAGCTCGGCGCCCTCGCTCTTGCCGATCTCGACGTAGCTCGCGATCTTCTCGAGCTGCGCGGTCGAGACCTGGGCGCCGATCTGCGTCTCGCGGTCGAGCGGATGGCCCTGGCGGATCGCGGCGATCCGCTCGAGGCAGCGGTCCATGAACTCGTCGTAGATCGACTCCTCGATGAGTGCCCGCGACGGACACGTGCAGACCTCGCCCTTGTTGAAGGCGTAGAGCACGAGCCCTTCGATCGCCTTGTCGAGGAAGTCGTCGTCCTGCGCCATCACGTCGGCGAAGAAGATGTTCGGCGACTTGCCGCCGAGCTCGGTCGTCGAGGGGATGAGGTTCTGCGCGGCGTACTGCATGATCAGCCGCCCGGTCACCGTCTCGCCCGTGAAGGCGATCTTCGAGATCCTCTTGCTGGTCGCGCCTTCCCGATCTCGAAGATCGCCTTCACGGGCGAGACGGTGACGGGGCGGCTGATCATGCAGTACGCCGCGCAGAACATCATCCCCTCGACGACCGAGCTCGGTGGCAAGTCGCCGAACATCTTCTTCGCCGACGTGATGGCGCAGGACGACGACTTCCTCGACAAGGCGATCGAAGGGCTCGTGCTCTACGCCTTCAACAAGGGCGAGGTCTGCACCTGTCCGTCGCGGGCACTCGTGGAGGAATCGATCTACGACGAGTTCATGGATCGCTGCCTCGGGCGGATCGCCGCCATCCGGCAGGGCCATCCGCTCGACCGCGAAACCCAGATCGGCGCCCAGGTCTCGACCGCGCAACTCGAGAAGATCGCGAGCTACGTCGAGATCGGCAAGAGCGAAGGAGCCGAGCTGCTGATCGGCGGCGACCGTGCCCACCTCGGCGGCGAGCTCGAAGGCGGCTACTACTACGAGCCGACCGTCTTCAAGGGGACGAACGACATGCGGATCTTCCAGGAGGAGATCTTCGGTCCCGTTCTCGCGGTGACCACGTTCAAGACGGAGCAGGAGGCGCTCCGAGATCGCGAACGACACGCTCTACGGTCTCGGCGCCGGCGTCTGGACGCGGGACACGAGCAAGGCGTTCCGCATGGGCCGCGGCATCAAGGCCGGGCGCGTGTGGACGAACTGCTACCACCTCTACCCGGCCGGCGCCGCCTTCGGTGGCTACAAGAGCTCGGGTGTGGGGCGTGAGAACCACAAGATGATGCTCGACCACTACACGCAGACGAAGTGCATGCTCGTCTCCTACGACCCGAAGCCCCTCGGGTTCTTCTAGACATGGAAGCGGACCGTGCTCCCGGGGTCGTCGCCACCGACGCCGCAATCGCGGAGATCGGGCGCCTGAGAGACGAGCACGGTCCACTGATGTTCTTCCAGTCAGGGGGCTGCTGCGACGGCAGCTCCCCGATGTGCTTCACCGCCGGCGAGCTTCTGCTCGGCCCGAACGATCTGATGCTCGGTGCCGTCGACGGTTGCTCGTTCCACATCGACGCCGACGCAGTACGAGCGCTGGAACAGTCCCGCGCTCGTGCTGGACGTCGCTGCCGGCACGGGCTCGAGCATGTCTCTCGAGGAGACCCACGGAGTCCACTTCGTCCTCGCGCCGAGTCCGGCGCGGCCATCCCACTCGAGAAAGGCAGTCCGATGAAAGCGCTTGTCTACCACGGGCCCGGCGAACGAGCATGGGAATCCGTCCCCGACCCGATCCATCATCGAGCCGACCGACGCGATCGTCCGGATCGACTCGTCGACGATCTGCGGCACCGACCTGCACATCCTCAAGGGAGACGTCCCCGAGGTGAAGCCGGGCACGATCCTCGGCCACGAGGCGGTCGGAACCGTCGTCGAGATCGGCGCTGCGGTCACGACCATCGACGTCGGCGACCGGGTGCTCGTCTCGTGCATCAGCGCCTGCGGGCGCTGCCGCTTCTGCAAGGAGGGCCACTACGGCCTCTGCACCGGCGGCGGCGGCTGGATCTTCGGCCATCTCATCGACGGCCTCCAGGCCGAGTACGCACGCGTGCCCTTCGCGGACACCTCCGTCTACAAGGTGCCCGACGGCCTGAGCGACGAGCAGGTGCTCTTCCTCGCCGACATCCTGCCGACGGCCTACGAGGTCGGCGTCCTCAACGGACGCGTCGACGCCGGGCGACACCGTCGCGATCGTCGGCGCCGGCCCGATCGGCCTCGCGACGATCATGACGGCGAAGCTGCACACGCCCGAGCCAGATCATCGCGATCGACCTCGCCGACTGCCGACTCGCGAAGGCGCTCGAGTTCGGCGCCGACGAGATCATCAACAACGGCGAAGTGGACGCCGTCGCGAGGGTGATGGAGCTGACCGGCGGTCTCGGTGCCGACGTGGCGATCGAGGCGGTCGGCGTCCCGGAGACATTCGAGCTCTGCACCGAGCTGATCCGGCCCGGCGGCCGAGTCGCGAACGTCGGCGTGCACGGCAAGTGCGCCACGCTCCACCTCGAGAAGCTGTGGATCCGCGACGTCCTGATCACCACCGGCCTCGTCGACACCAACACGACGCCGACGCTGCTCAAGCTGATCGAAGGCGGCCGGCTCGACCCGACGGTCTTCGCGACGCATCGGTTCGCACTCGACGACACCGAGGCGGCGTACGACGTCTTCGCCGCCGCGGCCGAGACGCACGCGCTCAAGGTCGTTCTACAGGCCGTCCCTGTGGAGCAGGAGGTGCGCAAGAGCCGAGCCGGTCGGCGCTCACGCCTGAGGGCTTACCGACCCCAGAACAGTCGGCCGACGGACTCGCACGAGCCGTCGGCCGACTGGATGGCGCACTCGATTCGGTGGCCGTCGCCCGTTGGCAGAAGGGCGTAGTTCCCCGATCGTGAATCGGCGAGGTCACGGATGCCGGGCCGAGGTCCGCGGACGGATGATCGTCTTATGGAGAACGGAACCAACACAGAGACCGCGAACGTGCCACGCATTGTCATCGCCGGCGGAGGAATCGCCGCACTCGAAGCCGTGCTTGCCCTTCGAGCGCTCGCTGGTGATCGGTCACATCGATGTCTGGACGCCGGAGCAGGACTTCGTCGACAGGGCTCGTCTGTCGCGGTGCCATTCATCGCGGGCGAGGTGCGACGATTTCCGCTCGACCGGCTCGTGGCATCGGCCGGCGGCGCCCTCCGACACGGGCGTGTCCTCGCGGTCGACCCCGGCCGCCGTGTCATTTCAACCGACACCGGCGAGGTGCCGTACGACGCGCTCATGCTTGCCCTCGGCGCGGAGTCGAGGCCAGCCCTCAACGGCGCGTTGACGTTCAGCGGCCCCGAGGATGTAGACGCGCTCACCGACCTCCTTCACTCGGTCGTGACCAGCCCGGCCCGCCGGCTGGTGTTCGTTCTTCCGGCGGCGCCGACACGGCATCTTCCCCTGTATGAACTCGCACTCGGCACTCGGAACTACCTCAGCGACCGTGGCACGCAAGACGTCGACGTCACCGTCGTCACGGCGGAGAGCTCGCCCTTTGCGCACTTCGGCCCTGAAGCGGGCGACGAGATCCGCGAACTCCTCGCCGAACGGGCGATCCAGCTCTTCACATCCGGCGAGGGACGGGCTTCGTCGAAGGAAACCTTCAGTTGAGCGATCAGCCACCGATTCAGGCGGACGGTGTCGTCGCAATGGCGAGGCTGGACGGCCCGCGGATACCCGGGATTCCTTGCGACGCCGACGGCTTTGTTTCTGTCGACAGTCATTGTCGAGTTGTCGGCCTTGAGGACGTCTACGCCGTCGGCGACATGACGATTCCCGGTCAGGCACGGGGGAATCGCGTGCGAGCAGGCCGACGCCGCCGCGGAGATGATCGCGGCCACCATCGGCGTTTCGATCGATCCGGCGCCGTTCCAACCTGTCATGCGCATCCAGCTACTGACTGGGATGTTCCCGCGCTATCTTCGCCTCGAAGAGGGCGAGCCGACTGCATACGTTCAGCACCCAGGCGCCTTGGTCGCCGGCGACGAAGGTTGTGGGTCGGTACATCACGCCGTTTCTCATGAGAGAGCTGGGACTTGCGCGAACCAATCCGCCGGCCGGCGCTGAAGGTGACGACAAGGTGATCGAATGGCAGTCTGGCGGCTGGGCGCCGGTCTGAGACCGAGCGAGCGCCTTAGCCTTCTTCGGGTGACGCAACCGGACCGCGACGGCGCCTGGTAGCGATCTGCCGTTTGAAGTTGCCGAGGGCGCCCCGTGGACGACCCGGCTGAACCTGAACAAACCCAGCGCAACGGGAAGCGGAGCTCCTACTACGTCTGCGGGGTTCGCGGCGAGGGAATGTCGGCAGCACGTCGTGCGTGCCTAGACGTTCTCGGGCACCATCTCGATCGCGCCGCACGGGCACTCCGCGGCGCAGAGGCCGCAGCCCTTGCAGTAGTCGAGGTCGATCGCGTAGGCGTCGCCCGGTCGTCGAGCTTGATCACGGCGTTGTCGGGGCAGACGCCGTAGCAGTTGTCGCAGGCGAAGCAGTTGCCGCACGACAGGCAGCGGCGCGCCTCGAACAGCGCGGTGGCCTCGTCGAGGCCGCCGACGACCTCGTCGAACGTCGACTCGCGGCGGGCCAGCTCGAGCTGCGGCCGCACGGTCCGCGGCGCGTCCGCGTAGTACCAGGTGTTGAGCGTGCTCGAAGGTCGCCGAGCTCGTGCTGGGCGGCTGCCGGGGCGTGGCGCCGCCGCGCAGCCAGGCGTCGATGTGGCGGCGGCCTGCTTGCCGTGGCCGACGCCGACCGTGACCGTGCGCTCGGCGGGGACCATGTCGCCGCCGGCGAAGACCCCGGGATGGCCGGTCATCAGGTCCGGGCTCGACCTGCACGACGCCGTCGTCGATCACGACGCCGGGGACGCCGTCGAGCAGCGAGAGGTCGGTGTCCTGGCCGAGCGCGAGCACGAGCGAGTCGGCCTCGAGCTCCTCGAGCTCGCCGGTCGGCTGCGGGAAGCCGGCCTCGTCGAGCTCCATCTGCTCGAGCACGAGCTGCCGCTCGTCGACCTGCTTGATCGTCGAGAGCCACTTGATCAGCACGCCCTCCTCCTCGGCCTCCTCGACCTCGAAGTCGTGGGCCGGCATCCGGTCGCGCGTGCGGCGGTAGACGACGACCGCCTCCTCGGCGCCGAGGCGCTTGGCGGTGCGGGCGGCGTCGATCGCGGTGTTGCCGCCGCCGTAGACGGCGACCCGGCGGCCGAGCAGCGGCGCGCTCCTCGCCCTCCATGCTGTGCAGCAGCGAGACGGCGTCGAGGATGTGCGCCGCCTCGCCGGCCGGGATGTAGGCGCGCTTGCCGAGCTGCGCGCCGACGGCGAGGAAGGCGGCGTCGAAGCCGCCGTCGCGCATCGCGCTCGAGGCGTCGGTGACCGTGCGTCTCGAGCTCGAGCGTCGACGCCGAGGTCGAGGATCCGCTGCGATCTCGGCGTCGAGGACCTCGCGCGGCAGCCGGTAGCGCGGGATGCCGAAGCGCATCATCCCGCCGGCGCTCGGGCCGGCGTCGCGGATCGTCGACCTCGTGGCCGAGGCGCGCCAGGTGGTAGGCCGCGGAGAGGCCGGACGGGCCCGGCGCCGACGACCAGCACGCGCTTCCCGCTGGCGCTGCGCTCGACCGCGACGCGTCCAGCCCTGCTCGATCGCCTCGTCGCCGAGGAAGCGCTCGACGGAGTTGATGCCGACCGCCTCGTCGAGCTGCGCGCGGTTGCAGGCGGTCTCGCACGGGTGGTAGCAGACCCGGCCCATGACGGCGGGGAACGGGTTGTCCTCCATGATCTGCCGCCAGGCGCGCTCGTAGCCGTCGCCGCCCTCCTCGGCGTCGTAGAGCCAGGCCTGGACGTCCTCGCCGGCGGGGCAGGCGTTGTTGCAGGGCGGCATCCGGTCGACGTAGACGGGGCGCTCGGTGCGCCAGGAGCCGGTCTTGTTGGCGCGGCTCGAGCCGACGTCGAGCGTGATGGCGAAGGGCTTGTTCATCACGGGCTCCTCCGTAGCCAGGAGCCCGAAGCGGCGGATGTTGCGGTCGGCGCTCGCCTGGATGCGCGCGACGACGTCGGGGCGGGGCTGCTCGCCGAACAGGTGCGCGAAGCGGCGTCTGCGGCCGCAGGTAGTCCTCGACCGGCACCTGCCGGCGGATCGTCGTGACGCCGGTGACCTCGCCGTGCTCGGCCTCGAAGACCGGGAACAGGCCCGACTCCTTGGCGAGCCGGGCGAGCCGGATCGTGTCTGCCGAGGCGCTGCCCCAGCCGAGCGGGCAGGGCACGAGCACGTGGAGGTAGCGCGCGCCGCGCATGCTCCATCGCGCGCTCGACCTTGGCCTCGAGGTCGTGCAGGTCGGCGACCGTCGCGGTGGCGACGTACGGGATCTCGTGCGCCATCGCGATCAGCGGCGCGCTCTTGCCCTGGCCGAACACGTTGCCGGGCTCGGCCGCCGACGGCCTGCGTGTTGGCGGTGCGCGCCGCCGGGCGGCGTCGCGCCGGAGCGCTGCACGCCGGTGTTCATGTAGCCCTCGTTGTCGTAGCAGATGAAGAGCACGTCGTCGTTGCGCTCGAACATCCCCGACAGGCAGCCGAAGCCGATGTCGACGGTGCCGCCGTCGCCGCCCTGGCCGACGACGCGGACGTCGTCGCGGCCCTTGGCCCGCAGCGCCGCGGCGATGCCCGGTCGCGACGGCCGGCGCGTTGCCGAACAGCGAGTGGAGCCACGGCAGCTGCCAGGACGACTCCGGGTACGGCGTCGAGAAGACCTCGAGGCAGCCGGTCGCGTTGGCGGCGACCAGCCGGCCGTCGGTCGCGCGCATCGCGGCGTCGAGCACGTAGCGCGCGCCGAGCGCCTCGCCGCAGCCCTGGCAGGCGCGGTGGCCGGAGGTGAGCGTGTTCGACGCGCCCGTCCCGGACTGCACGGTGCGCTGCGTCCGGGTCGAGCAGCCGGTTGCCGACCGCGAAGGTCCCGACCTGGTAGAACTTGACTGGCTGGTAGGCCATCGCGTCGCTCCTCAGTGGGCTCCGGCGCGACGACGCCGAGGTCGCGCAGGATGTTCTCGGCGTGCGGGCCGGACCGTCGCTGGTCGCGTCCGCGGCGCAGCTCGCGCTCGACGAGCTCGCGGTCGAGGTCGAGGAAGTCAGCCGGTTCGGCTCGAGCCGACCGGCGAGCACGTCGTCGACGAGAGCGTCGCAGCGAGCGCTTGGTGACCGGCCGGCCGCCGAGGCCGGCGACCACGTCGTAGACCGTGCGACGGGCAGGCCGGAGAGCGCGAGGCGGACGTTCTGGCCGACGATGCCGCCCGCGCCGACCGCGAACGCCTTCTCGACCACGATCACCCGCTCGGCGTCCGCGAGCGCGCTCGCGCACCTCGTCGAGCGGCCACGGGCGGAAGCAGGTCGATCGCCGAGGGCGCCGATCGCTCACGCCCTCGTCGCGCAGCTCGTCGACGACGTCCTCGATCGTGCCGAGCACCGAGCCGAGCGCGACGACGACCGTCTCGGCGTCCTCGGTCCGGTAGGGGCGGACGAGCCCGCCGGAGGCGCGGCCGAACGCCGCCTCGAAGTCGGCGGCGATCTCCGGGATCAGCGTCGAGCGCCTGCATCTGCTTGGCGTGCGCCAGGTACTTCACCTCGGTGAACGCCTCGGGCCCGACCATCGCGCCGATCGTGACCGGCGTCGTCCGGGTCGAGCACCTGGCGCGGCTCGAACGGCGGCAGGAAGGCGTCGACCTGCTCCTGCGTCGGGCACGTCGACGCGCTCGAACGCGTGGGTGAGGACGAAGCCGTCCATGCAGACCATCACCGGCAGCGAGAGCTCCTCGGCGAGCCGGAACGCCTGGACGTGCAGGTCGACCGCCTCCTGGTTGGACTCCGCGTAGAGCTGGATCCAGCCCGAGTCGCGCTGCGACATCGCGTCGGAGTGGTCGTTCCAGATGTTGATCGGCGCGCCGATCGCGCGGTTGGCGACCGTCATCACGATCGGCAGCCCGAGGCCGGACGGCGTTGTAGAGCGCCTCGGCCATGAAGAGCAGCCCCTGGCTGGCGGTGGCCGTGTAGGTGCGCGCGCCGGCCGCGGAGGCGCCGATGCACGCCGACATCGCCGCGAACTCCGACTCGACCATGAGGTACTCGCACGGGGCGAGCTCGCCGGAGCGGACCAGCGTCGCGAGAGCGCCTCGACGATGTGCGTCTGCGGCGAGATCGGGTACGCGGCGATCACCTCCGGGCGGCAGAGCGCCACGGCCTCGGCGACCGCCCGCGAGCCCTCGATCTGGCTACGCATTGACAGCTCCGATCGAGCTCGGCGACGAAGGCGTGCGCCGCCGTCGGCGGCCGCGACGTTGCCGTCGGCGATCGCCGCCGGGAACCGCTCGCGGATCGCGCGCGGCGACGGCTGCCGAGCGACACGACCCCGGTCAGCGCGGCGAAGCCGCCGAGCAGCGCGGCGTTGGCAGCGGCCGGCCGAGGTGCTCGCGCGCGAGCTCGGTCGCCGGCACGGTCAGCGATGCGCCCGGCGGCGAAGCCGCTGCGCAGAGCTCGTCGAGCCCGAGCTCGTCGACGCGTGCGGGACGTGTTGACCAGCACGTAGCCGTCCGGGCGCGACAGCCCGCCGAAGACGTCGACCTGGTGCAGCAGGGTCGGGTCCTGGACGATCAGCGCGTCCGGCTCGGCGACCGGCTCGCGGACGCGGATCGGCGCGGTCGTCGATCCGGCAGAACGCGACGACCGGCGCGCCGGTGCGCTCGGAGCCGAAGCTCGGGAACGCCTGCGCGTGGCGGCCCTCGTCGAACGCGGCGACCGACAGCAGCTCGGCCGCGGTGACGACGCCCTGGCCGCCGCGGCCGTGGATGCGGACCTGGAACATGCAACAATCCTCGCCTTGCCAGGCGGCACCGGCATCGCGGAACGCCCCGTCGTTGCTCCGTACTTTCCCGCCGAGATCCGCGACCCGGTGATGTCGGCAGGGCGGCGCGGCTTGTGCGGCTCAGTGTCACCAACAGGGTGCATTGGGGATGCCCGGCTTCGCGGACAGTCTGGGGTCGAGTAGGTCGCTGACGGCCGCGACAACGCGTTCGGCGCCGTATCCCGACAGAAGCTCGCGCCGGGCTTCGTCGCCGACGCCGACGGTGACGAGTCCTGCTGCTCGACCAGCGGCTACACCCGCCGTGCTGTGCGTGAACGTGATCGCCTCCTGCGGGTGAACACCAAGGCGGCGGCACGCGTGGAGCAGCTGATCCGGAGCGGGACGCGACGGCAATCCTTCGGCGCTGATCACATCGGCGTCGACGCGCTCCTCGAGCAACGTTGCCAGGCCGGCGAGTTCGAGCATGGGCAACGTTCCGCTACTGGCGGAAAGGACCGCGCGTTTGAGACCGGCATGTCCCGCGGCTTCGAGGTAGCGGCGCGCACCGCCGAGCGCTGTGACGCCTCGTTGACGGAGCACCCGCGCAAGCTCTTCGCCCTTGCGCGTGGCTAGACCATATGCGGTGTCAGAGTGGACGGGGTCGTCGGATCTTCCTTCGGGCAGCCTGATGCCGCGGCTACGGAGAAAGGCGTGGATACCTTCGAGTCTCGGGCGGCCGTCGAGGTAGAGGTGGTAGTCGGCGTCAGTGTCGAACGGGATGAAATGCCAGTGGGTCTTCTCGCTCAGACGCAGCAGGAGATCGTCGAATACCACAGCCCACGCCTGTGCGTGCATGAAGGCTGCGTCCGTCAGGACTCCCTCGAGGTCGAACACGCAGGCGCGGGCAGTGGCGGGAAGGCCGAGCATGTGCGCGGTCACCGGTACGGGCGACAACCACGGCGCTGCCCGCGCTCTGGCCACCTGTGCCACGTCCGAGAGCAGCTGCGCGGTCTGTTGCCGCTCCTGTGTCAGATCGCGTCGCCGTCGGGTGAGCTCCGAGGAGGGGAGAAACCCGTGGGCGGCTCCAATGGCACGCTCGGCCGCATCGAGCGCCAACTGCCATCGTGAGCTGATCATGTCGAGCTCGAGTGGGGGCGATGCCTCTGGGGGTAGCCCCGGCGGGTCTGTCATCCCGTTACTTTCTCGCGGCTCGCGAGGGCCGTAACCGGACGCGGGGGCGCGGCCTGCGAACAACGGTTCGGTGATACTCACATGATGAACTGACGCAACGGCCCGGAGGTCGTTGTCAGATTAAGAGCTCCACTGGCGGCCTCGATATTCGCGAGCCTCTCGGCGCGTGCCTTGATTCCGAGCAGC
>CAWCXS010000004.1:0-468340 GCA_963799615.1 uncultured Gaiellaceae bacterium
TGGATTCACCCGGCACCGGGCGCCAGCAGCACAGGGATCGAACGGCACACGGCGGGGAGCCTTCGCCGCTCGCGCGCGGCTTGGCTGTGAAGCGCTTAGCGCACTAGGCGGGGTGGTCCCGGTGTCGACGCGTTCGTGCGCGGCGGTTACGCGTTGACGGTGGTCTGTGCCTCAAAGCGCTCGAGCTCGCCCTCGTAGATGTAGCGCTCCTCCGGCGACCAGAGCTCCCGGCCGGCGAGCTCGCCCTCGTAGATCGCGTGGTCGAGCTTGCGGGGTGCGACGCAGTCGCCGATCCGCCGGACGTCGGCGAACTGGCCCTTGAGCGCAAGGTACAACTCGTCGTTCGCGGTTGGGCCGGTCGCCAACACGACCGTGTCGACATCGTCGATCGTGTCCTGCGCCCCGGTGTACAGGTTGAAGAGTGCCACGCGGTCGCCCTCGATGCCCGAAGCCCAGCAGTTCAGGCGGTATTCGAGCCCTTTGCCGAGCAGGCGGCCGTAGAGATGTGCCATGTCCAGGGTGGTCACCGTCGTGGGAAAGAGCATCGGCCAGCGGCTGACGAGCTCGACGTCGGAGCCGCGATCGAGTAGCACCTCGGTGACACCGGCGGCGTAACGGGTGCCGTCGTCGTCGAGCACGACGACCCGGCGCCCGACCGGGCGCGTCTCGAGCAGAACGTCCCAGACGGTGAGGACGTTGTCCTGGTCGGCGCCTGGGAGCCGGTCGACCAATGGGTTCACGCTCGAGAAGCCGGTCCGCGAGGGGACGGCTCCCGTCGCAACCATGACGGCGTCCGGCGCGAGCTCGCGCACCAGCTTGGACGTCGCCTCGGTGCCGAGCCGAACGTCGACTCCATGACGGTGGAGCTGCGACTCGAGGTCGCGTGTGATCCAACCGAATTCGCTGCGGCCGGGCGTGCGCAGGATCAGGTTGACCTGGCCGCCGAGTTCTTCCTCGCGCTCGACAAGTGTCACCCGATGGCCGCGTTCGGCAAGGATGGCGGCCGCCTTCATCCCGGCCGGGCCGCCGCCGGCAACAAGCCAGCGCGCAGGCCGATCGGTCGGCAACAACGTCCCCGGGCCGAACCGCCGCTCCCGCCCGGCGCCCGGATTCACGGTGCAGCTGATCGGCAGCCCCTTGAAGACGCGGCCGATGCAGCCCTGGTTGCCGCGGATGCAATGGACGAGCTCGCCCTCGCGTCCGTCGCGCACCTTGTTCGCGAACTCGGGGTCGGCGATCTGGGCGCGGGTCATGGCGACCATGTCCGCCTTGCCGGTTGCGAGGATCTCCTCGGCCATCGCCGGATCCTTGATGCCGCCGACTGTGAACACCGGCAAGTTCGCCACGCTGGCCTTTACCCGGGCGGTGAGGTCGACGAGATAGCCGTCGGGCACGTCCGCAGGCTCGATCGCCCTGAAGATGTTGTGGTAGCCGGCGGCGGTCACGTTCACGTAGTCGATCCGCCCGTCGGCCTCGAGCATCTGGGCTACCCGGATCGCGTCCTCGATGTCGAGTGCGCCCGGAATGAAGTCGGTCAGACTGATCCGGACGCCGACAACCCAGTCGTTGCCGGCACGCGCACGCACCTCCTCGATCACCTCGCGTGCGAAGCGGAGGCGGTTCTCGAACGACCCGCCGTACTCGTCGTCGCGCTTGTTGTAGAGCGGCGACAGGAACTGATGGAGGAGGTAGCTGTGGGAGATGTGCACCTCCGTGCCGTCGAAGCCGCCCTCGCGTGTGAGCTCGGCGGAGCGGCCCCACCACTCGACCACCTCGCGGATGTCCTCGTGCTCCATCGCCTTCGGCGTCTCCCCGTAGGCCGGCGACTTCACCGCGGACGGGCCCCAGAGAACCCGGAAGTCGTCCGCGGAGTCGCTTGTCGCATTCAGGCCGAAGTGGTTCAGCTGCGCGAAGATCACGGCGCCATGCTCATGAACGGCGGATGTCAGCCGACGGTCGGACTCGAGCGCTTCCGGCAGGTACGCCCAGGCGACGCGTGGGAAGCCGGTGGTCGAGGTCGGGTGGACGACGCGGTTGCCGGTGATCAGAAGACCAGCGCCGCCCTTCGCGCGAGCGGCCTGGTAGGCGACGTTCCGTTCGGAGTCGGCGGCGTTGTAGGCCCAGAGCTTGACGTGGGCCGTCTGCATGATCCGGTTTCGTACCTCGACGTTGCCAATCTCGAGCGGGCTCAAGAGGTGGGGGTAGGCAGTCATCGCGCCTCCTTGGCGGAAAGGCCTAAGCCGGAACAGCGAGTTCGCTGACGTACGCGCTCACTGCAGGAAATGGCAGCTTGTGTCGCCAGCGGGACGGAACACATGCACCGGGACTCTACGCCGCGAGCGGCACGGCTTGAAGCCGTAGCTTCGCTCAGCGGATGCCAGAAGAGGACGACGCCGTCGATCTGCGAGATGATCGCATCCATGATCCCAGGACTGGACGGCACCGTCGCAGTCGTGACCGGCGGCGCGTCGGGCATCGGGGCGGCGTGCTGCCGGCTGCTCGAGGCAAGCGGTGCGACCGTGCACGTCGCCGACCGTGAAGGCGACCAACCGGTCGACGTCAACGACCGCACCGCGCTCGACGCGCTTGCGGCGCGGCTCGACCGCCTGAACGTCCTCATCAACGCCGCAGGCATCCTCACCGAGAACAAGCCGGTGGACGACCTGCCGGCCGACGACTTCCGCCGCAACTACGAGGTGAACGTGATCGGAACCCTGAACGCCTGCCAGGCGTTCGCCCCGCTACTCAAGGCGGGCGCCGGATCGGTCGTCAACGTCGCATCACAGGCGGCACTCGTCTCCCTGCCTTCCCAGGCCGCGTACACGGCGAGCAAGGGAGCAGTCGCGGCCCTGACGCGCTCACTGGCGATCGACTGGGCGGAGCACGGCATTCGTGTCAACGCCGTTGCGCCCGGCTTCACTGTGACCCCGATGACCGCTGCGTTCTTCGAGAACGAGACCTTCACGCGGGCCGCGACCAGGCGTATCCCGCTCGGCAGACTTCTCGAGGCAGACGAGATCGCGAGTGCGATCGTCTTCCTGGCGAGCCCCCTGGCGAGCGCGATCACGGGCGTGGTCCTGCCCGTCGACGGCGGATGGACGGCCGGAGAACCTGCCCTACCCTGGTGATCTGGTGGCGGTCGGTTTGCCGATCCCTTGGGCGACGTCCGCGGCAAGCGCCCTTATGCGGTGGCCTTGTCCCTTCCCACACACATGCCGTTGCGTGAGTGGTGGATCGAGGGGCCCCGTCGCGGAGCCCCTCGATGCTTCGCGCCTTAGCCGATGGGCTCCGTCGTGGCCATCGCGTGGACGGCCGCTGCGTTGCCTCCGATGGGGGCGTGCGAGCCGTGCCGTACATCCGTGCCGTACCCTCCCGGCACCGGGATGTAGAACTCCGGATAGCCCCACATTCCGTGCTCGGTCACGTCGAGTCCCAGCTGCTCGTCCTCGGGGTCGGTGCGGATGCCGAAGGTGACCTTGAACAGCAATAGCACGAGGAACGAAGCCGTAAACGTGAACGCGCCGACCGAGACGAGCCCCAGCGCCTGAATCCCGAGCTGGTGGAATCCGCCCCCGTAGAACAGCCCGCCCTGACCGGTCGCCAGCCTGTCGGCAAGGCCGGGCACGGTCAGGAAGCCCAGCGCCAGCGTCCCCCAGACACCCGACATGCCGTGCGCAGCGATCGCGCCGACGGGGTCGTCGAGGCCAACACGCTCCACGGCGAGCGACCCGACGACGACGATGATGCCGGACACGAATCCGATCACGATCGCCGCCCAGGGCGCGACGAACGCGCATGATGCGGTGATCGCAACGAGCGCCGCGATAGCGCCGTTGAGCATCATCGACAGGTCGGGCTTCTTGACGACGAGCCATGACGTCACGATGGCACCCAGCACGCCTGCCGCCGCGGCGATGTTCGTGTTCAGGGCGACGTACGAGAAGAAGCCGACGCCGCCTCCGACGAAGCCGTCCGCGGCATTGCCGTGACCGACGGTCAGCGTTGAGCCCGGGTTGAACCCGAACCAGCCGAACCAGAGGATCAACACGCCCAGCGTCGTGTACGCCATGTTGTGGCCGGGGATCGCGTTCGGCTTGCGGTCGGGGCCGAACTTGCCGAGCCTCGGACCGAGGAGGATCGCCCCCGCCAGGCCCGCGAGCGCTCCCTGATAGTGGACGACCGTGGAGCCCGCGAAGTCCTGCATGCCCTTGGCGAACAGCCACCCGTCGGGGCTCCAGATCCAGTGCGATGTGACGGAGTAGATGAGCGTGAACACGGCCCCGAAGGCGAAGTACACCCAGAGCTTCGTGCGCTCCGCCATCGCGCCCCAGACGATCGCCAGCGACACCGCGGCGAACACGACTTCGAACATGTAGCCCGCCGCTCCAGGGATGTCGCTGAACCATGAGAACGGGGCCGCACCGACCGACAGCAGCTCGTCGACCGAGGGGACGAACCCGGAGCCGCCGACGATGCCGTTGCCTCCGTCACCAAAAGCGATCCCGAACCCGACGAGGTAGTAGACGATCGACGCGATCGCAAGCACGAGCACGTTCTTCGCGGCGATATGGCCGACGTTCTTCATCCGGGTCAGGCCTGCCTCGAGGAACGCGAATCCCGCCTGCATGAACATGACCAGCACTGCAGCCAGAACGACCCAAACGGTGCTGGCGGCGATTGTGAGCTCCTTGGTGCTCAAACCGTTTCCACCTCCTCCAGCTTCGCTCCGGTGCGGTTGTGCGTGACGTGGTACACGGGCGCGGCCCAGCAGATGCCGTCCCCGGCCGTGTGGCCGGTGCGTGCGGCGTCCACGACGGCCGCGATCACGCCCTCGGCGAGCTCGTCGCGGACGACGAACGCCATCAGGGCCTTCGGCAGGAAGCGCGACTCGAACACCCTGCCGCGGTACTCGTGCGTGATGCCCTTCTCGCGGCCGTGCCCGACCGCCTCGATCACAGTGACGCCGACGTGCCCCGTCGCAGCCTCGACGGCTTCCATCACCGTCTCGACGCGATCGCGAACCACCACCGCCTCGACCTTCATCATCTCGTTCCTCCCTCGCTGGACCACAAAAAAAGCCCCAGCGCTCGCTCGGAGCACTGAGGCGTCATTGCCACATCTGAGGAGCCTTCGTCGGCCCCGCCAGGGGTCACACAATAGAGATGTCCCAGGATGGCCGCAAGCAACACCCGCTCAGGGTGAGGTCGCGCCTGCAGACACGGGGTCGCCGCTGACCGTGCATCCCCTCTGGAGCCGCACCCCGGCAGTGCGGCTTCAGGCGGGTCTGCTGCTGGCTAGGTGGCGGCGAGCTGGCGCCCCGGCCCTGCGGGAACGACCCTTCCGTTGGAGCTCCCGCCCGGCGAGTTGTCCGAGCCGGTGGCGACAACCGTTCCGATCGTCTCCAAAATGCGTCCCGCGATCTTGTAGGGGTCGCCCAGCGAGTTCGGCCGGCGGTCTTCGAGATACCCCTTGAAGTCGGCGTTCACGAAACTGTGGGGAACGCGTACCGACGCACCGCGGTCTGCGAGCCCGTAGTTGAACGTGTCGATCGACTGCGTCTCGTGCAAGCCCGTCAGCCGCAGGTGGTTGTCCGGGCCGTATACGTCGATGTGCTCCTCCTTGTGGCTGTCGAAGGCCTCCATCAAGGCCTCGAAGTACGCCTCGCCGCCAACCTCGCGCATGTGCTTGGTGGAGAAGTTGGTGTGCATGCCGGAGCCGTTCCAGTCGACCTCGGCGCCGAGCGGCTTCGGATGCCAGTTCACATCCACGCCGTACGTCTCGCACAATCGGAGGAGCAGATAACGGGCGATCCAGACCTCGTCGGCGGCCCGCTTCGAGCCCTTGCCGAAGATCTGGAACTCCCACTGGCCTTTGGCCACTTCGGCGTTGATGCCCTCGTGGTTGATGCCGGCTGCCAGGCAGAGGTCGAGGTGGCGATCCACGATCTCGCGCGCGACGTCACCGACGTTCTTGTAGCCGACTCCTGTGTAGTACTCACCTTGCGGCGGCGGGAAGCCGCCGGCGGCGGGGAAGCCCAGCGGAGCACCGTCTCGATAGAGGAAATACTCCTGTTCGAAGCCGAACCACGTATCCGGATCGTCCGGGATCGTCGCGCGGCTGTTGCTCGGGTGGGGGGTGCCGTCCGGCATCAGCACCTCGCACATGACGAGAGCGGCGTCCCCCCTGGACGGGTCGGGGAAGATCGCAACGGGTTTCAGCAGACAGTCCGAGTTGCTCCCTTCCGCCTGGCGCGTCGAGCTGCCGTCAAATCCCCACAGAGGGAGCTCGTCGAGCGACGGGAAGCCGCTGAACTCCTCGACCTTGGTCTTGCCGCGGAGGTTCGGGACCGGCTCATACCCATCGAGCCAGATGTATTCGAGCTTGAACTTGATCATTTCGCTCACTCACTCCTTCGCCAAAAACGAAAAAAGGCCCCAGGACTCGTGAGAGTCCTGAGGCCTCATTGCCTCGTGCTGCCCGCAGGCAGCGCCTGACTCACTTATAGCGGCGGTGTCCGGCCGGCGTCAAGCGGGGTGGCGGTTGGCGCGGACGTGTGCTGCGATAGCATCGACCATCCCCAGGCCGAGAAGCCTCGGACAACTCGGCCGTCTGGCTGGTTCATGTGAGGAGTGTTCAATGGCGAGACCACGGAGCAGCGCCGCTGCAACCACGCGGCGCTCGGCCCCGGTGCAGAGCAAGGATCGGGCGACATCCAGCATTCCCGCCCGCCGCGCCGTGCTGAAGCGGATCAAGGACGAGGGCGTCGAGCACGTGCTCTTCTGGTTCACGGACCTCGAGGGCCACTTGAAGTCGTTCGCGATCACGCCGAGCGAGATGGAAGACGCGCTCGACGACGGTATGGGCTTTGACGGCTCGTCCATCACCGGCTTCAACCGGATCGAGGAATCGGACATGGTCGCGATCCCCGATCCGACCACCTTCCAGATCCTGCCGCGGCCCGTGGACAACCACGGCCACGAGCTGGGTGCCAAGGTCGGACGCATGATGTGCGACATCGTGAAGCCGGATGGAACGCCGTACGAGGGCGATCCCCGCTACCTCCTGCGGATTGCGCTCGAACGCATGAAGAAGGCAGGGTTCGACACGTTCAACGTCGGCCCCGAGCTCGAATACTTCCTGTTCGAGGACGACAAGGGCACCGAGACGCTCGACGAGGGCGGCTACTTTGCGATGACCACGCAGGACGCGGCGACCGAGGTCCGCAACGACACGATCCATGCGCTCGAGTCCGTCGGCATCCAGATCGAGTACCACCACCACGAGGTCGCCCCGTCGCAGCACGAGATCGACATGCGCTATGACGACGCGCTGGTGATGGCCGACAAGACGATGACGTATCGCATCGTCGTCAAGGAGGTGGCGGCCTGGCACGGGTACTACGCAACCTTCATGCCGAAGCCGCTGTTCGGTGAGAACGGCTCCGGCATGCACACGCACATGTCGCTGTTCAAGGGCGGGCGCAACGCCTTCTTCGACGCCAAGGACCCGAATCACCTGTCCGGGGTCGCGAAGTCGTTCATCGCCGGCCTGCTCATGCATGCGCGCGAGATGTCCGCCGTCCTTGCCCAGTTCGTGAACTCGTACAAGCGGCTCGTGCCCGGCTACGAGGCTCCGGTCTACGTCGCCTGGTCGCAGCGAAACCGCTCGGCGCTGATCCGGATCCCGCTCTACAAGCCCGGCGCCGAGCAGGCGACGAGGGCTGAGATCCGCTGTCCGGATCCGGCGTGCAACCCCTACCTGGCATTTGCCGCGCTGCTGCACGCCGGGCTCGAGGGGATCGAGAGGGGATACTCGCTGCCAGAGGAGATGACCACGAACCTCTACCGCCTGTCCCCGGACGAGCGCAAGGAGCGCGGCATCGTCGCTCTACCCGGCTCGCTCGGCGAGGCTGTCGAGGAGCTCGCCGCCTCGGAGCTGATGAAGACAGCCCTGGGCGAGCACATCTTCCCACGCTACGTCGAGCTGAAGCGCAAGGAGTGGGACGAGTACCGCACCCAGGTCACGCAGTGGGAGAAGGACCGCTACCTGGCTGCTCTTTGAGCCCGGTTTTCGGGGCGGCGTGGCCCTCGACGCAACGGTCGGTCCCGGGGTGGACGAGCCCCCACCTCGGGACCTGGACTTCCGCCAGCGGATGGCGCATGATCGGCGCTGCAGGCCGCGCCGCAAGGCGAGCGGCGAGCCTGTGTCTGACGGCCGATCGCGGGTCCCTTTTTGGGGGCCCGTGGTCGTTACGGCGATCGCCGTGCCTGTCGAAACCGCTCCAGTAGCCTGCGGAGGTGCTGACCGTGCTCCGCATCGTGCATCTGCTCGCCGCATCCGTCTGGGTCGGCGGCACGGTGGCACTCGTCTTCGTCGGCGTGCCCGCGATTCGCATGCTGGAGGGCGAGGCCCGGGCGACCGCGCTGAGAACACTCGGCCGTCGCTGGCGCCCACTCGGCTGGAGCGCCATGGGTGTCGCCATCGTCTCCGGTCTCTGGCTCACGAACCTGCACGGGGGCTTCCACCGAGCGTCGCTCTCGACCGACTTCGACCGCGTGCTGATCGTGAAGTCGGTGCTCGTCGCGCTGCTCGTCGTCGGCGCCCTGATCCACGACTACGGGCTCGGGCCGCGACTGCAGCATGAGCTGCGCGAGCAGGATGCACGGGCCACCGGGACACGCCGGAGGCTCGTCGTCGTCGGCTGGCTCAACTTCACGCTGACGATCGCCGCGCCGATTCTCGGCGCCATCGTGCTCGGTTACCTTGACTAAGCATGGGGGAACCTCATGGGTTCCCCCATGGGCCCCCTCCTTCGGCGCGCGGCATGGCAGTCGCGTTGCTTGGACTCCCGCCGGGCGGAGCCCGGCTCCGTCCCCGGCAGGATCCCCACGGCTCGGCGCGCGGAATCTCGGATCAGTAACGTCGTTGCATGAAGGACCGGCCACATGGATGACGCTGCTCGCCACCTCGCCTTGTTGACCAAGACGATCGAGGTCGTCAACTCGTCGCTGGACCTACAGGAGGTGATGGAGGCGATTGCGCACGAGACTGCCGCTGCGCTCGAGACCGACGCCTGCTTCGTCTACCTCTACGACGAGCGCACCGACGAGCTCGTGTTGCGGGCGACGCACGGCACGCGTGTCGAGGACGAGACCCGGGTGCCGCGCATGCGCCGCGGCGAGGGCATCACCGGTGTTGCCGCAGCCGAGGGCACGCCGGTCATGATCGCGTCGAAGGCGCACCTCGATCCACGCTTCAAAGCGTTCCCGAATCTCCGCGAGGACGACTACGAATCGATCCTCGCCGTGCCGATCCTCGCGCGGGAAAAGCTCGAGGGAGCCCTCAACGTGCGCACCAGGGAGCAGCGTGCGTTCACCGAGGGCGAGATCGAGCTGCTCGTCGCGATCGCATCCCAGGTCGCCCGCACGATCGAGCACGCCAAGCTGTACGCGCAGGCCCAGCGGCGCGTGCACGAGCTCGAGGCGCTGGCGCGCATCTCCGAGGCGGTCTCCGAGTCCCTCTACCTGGAGGAGTCGCTCGAGGCGATCGTGCAGACGACGGTCGAGTCGACACATGCCACCGGGGCCGCGATCGTGCTCGAGGACGGGCGGATCGCCTGGCCGGAGGGGAGAGCCGGCGCGCACGCGGTGCGGCTGCCGCTTCGGTGGCGGGGGCGCACGATCGGGGAGCTCGTCGTCGACCGCGACACCCGGTTCACGGACGATGACCGCCAGCTGCTCGAAGCGATCGCGAACCAGGCGGCCGTGGCGCTCGAGCACGGTCGCATGGCGCTGCGCGGAGTGCTCGCCCAGGAGATCCATCACCGCGTCAAGAACAACCTGCAGACCGTCGCCTCGCTGCTACGGCTCCAGGCCCGTGCCGAGAACGTCGACCCACGCAAGGCCCTCGGAGACTCCGTCAACCGCATCCTCGCGATCGCAGCAGTGCACGAGGTGCTGACCGAGCACCGTGAGGAAGACGTCTTGCTGGACGAGCTGATCGACCGGCTGCGGGCAATGCTCGTGCAAGGGCTCGTCGTCGGCAGGGAGGTCACCTCGGAGCTCGAGCGCGTCCCGCTCGCCGGCCAGCGTGCGACGTCGCTCGCGCTCGTCTTCAGCGAGCTGTTCGGGAACGCACTCGAGCACGGTGGTGCCCACATCTCGATTACCCTGTCCGGACGCGACGGCGACGCCGTCCTCGCGATCGCCGATGACGGCACGGGCATGCAGGCCGCCGCCGACGGCACCGGTCTCTCCATCGTGCGGGCGCTCGTCCGGGACGAGCTCCGAGGCGAGCTCACCCTCGCGGACGGCAAGGGCCTGCGTGCAGAGGTCAGGTTCCCGACGCAGGCCTAGCGAAAGGACGACATGCGCATTCTCATCGCAGAGGACGAGACGATCATCAGGCTCGACATGAGGGAGTTGCTCGAAAAGGCGGGATTCGAGGTGTGTGCGGAGGCGCGTGACGGCGAGGAAGCGGTGGCGCTGGCGCTCAGCACCGAGCCCGACCTCGCGCTGCTCGACGTCAAGATGCCGAAGCTGGACGGGATCGAGGCGGCCCGGCGCATTCTCGACGAGCGGCCGATCCCGATCGTGATGGTGACGGCGTACGGGGAGGAGGAGCTCGTCTCGCGCGCAGTCGAGGCCGGCGTCTTCGGCTACCTCGTGAAGCCGTTTCGCGAGACCGACCTGCTGCCGGCGATCGCGACCGCACGGGCGCGGCACGAGGAGCTCGCAGCGCTACGCGCCGAGGCGGACTCCCTGGCGGAGGCCCTCGCCGCGCGCAAGGCAATCGAGCGCGCCAAGGGCCTGTTGATGGAGCGTGAAGGACTCACGGAACAGGAGGCCTTTGCGCGGCTGCGCAAGGCGAGCCAGATCTCCGGCCGCCCGCTCAAGGTCGTCGCCGACGCACTCGTGGCGACCCTGGCAAGCACGTAGGAGGAGCCGCCGCCGCCGCGACGTGGGGAGGGCGCCTACGGGCGCGGCGGCGGCGCCGTCGAGTGCCGTACGACGAGCCGTGTGGCTAGCTCGACGCGTAGCGTCTCGACGCTCTGTCCGTCGATCAGCCGGGACAGCAGGCTGACGGCCATGCGTCCCATCTCCTCGAGGGGCTGCCGGACAGTGGTGAGCGCGGGTGTGACGATGCGGGCCATCTCCGAGTCGTCGAACCCGACGACGGAGAGGTCCTCTGGCACGCGGACGCCGCGCTCGGCGGCAGCGCGCAGCGCGCCGATCGCCATGTTGTCGTTGGACGCGAAGATCGCGGTCGGAGGCTCGTCGAGCCCGAGCAGCTGATTCGCTGCGCGGTACCCGTCGGCGATCTCGAAGCTGCCCCTGATCACGAGGTTCGGAGTAGCCAGCACGCCCGCGCCCGCGAGCGCCGCCTGGTAGCCGTTGACGCGCTCCTCGCTCGCCACCCAACCCTCCCGCCCCGCGATGATCGCGATGCGCCGGTGGCCGAGCGAGAGAAGATGGTCGGTGGCCGCTCGCGCGCCTGCCCAGTGTGTCGCCGAGACGGCGGGGATGCGCTCGTCGAGGGGCATCGGCGTGTCGATGACCACGAACGGGAAGCCGAGCGTCTGCAGCTCCTGCAGCTCGGCCGGCGATTCCGAGGGCAGCACGAGGATCGCGCCGTCGGTCGTACCGCGCAGGAGCCGCTCCACGAGCGCGGCCTCACGGTCGTGCTCGTGCCGCGTCGGGCAGAGCACGGCCCGCATCTCCTGCTCGTGCAACGCTTCGGTGACTCCGGACAGGATCCACGAGTAGTAGTCCCCGAGTACGAAGGGGATCGTGCATCCGATCAGACCGGTGCGTCCCTTCGACAGTGCACGCGCGGACCTGTTGGTCGAGAAGCTCAGCGCGCGCACGTGTTCCATCACGGCCTCGCGTGTCTCCGGCGCCACGTCCGGGCGATCGTTGACGACACGGGACACGGTCGCGACGGAGACCCCGGCACGGCGCGCGACGTCCCGAATCGTGGCCCTGCCGCGCAATGTCTCGAGCGGGGCCTCGATCGGGGTCGAGTGCGCTACCGATTCGCTCACGTAGCCTCCTGTTGGACACAGTCTTCCCGTAAACGGTTACGGGACGAGGGCACTGTACCTTTCCCGACTCCCCGGCGTCAAATTGGGACAAGATCGCGGCCCTCTTGTCGTCATTGGTTGACTGTACCGTAAAAACGTGGTAATCGTTCCCGGAACATTTTCGGCGAACGATACCGGCGGGATCTTCTGCGTCCGGCCGATCGAGGAGCCAGCACATGCGTGCACAGCGCGAGAGTCGACGGAGGCTCGGGTACCAGCCGGTGCTCTCCGCCGGCGCGCGCTCGTCGCAGGAAAGCGCTTCCGCCGGTGGGAGCCGGCCGCGCCGGTGAGTCGCGCCGGCGCAGCACCCCGGTCGAGCTGGATCGGCGCCAACTTCTGGTCGCGAGCCGGAGGGCCGCGGATGTGGGCGCGCTACGACGCGGCCGTCGTGCGCGAGGAGCTGACGGTGCTCGCCGCGCACGGGCTGAACGTCACGCGGTGCTTCTGTTTCTGGCCCGACTTCGTGCCCGCGGCCGGGCACCTCGACGAGACCGTGGCCGAGCGTTTCGGCGACTTCCTCGACGCCCACGTCGAGCAGGGGCTCGGCACGATTCCGACGTTCGTCGTCGGACACATGTCGGGCGAGAACTGGGATCCAGCCTGGCGGGAGGGACGCGACCTCTACCGGGACGTGTGGCTCGTCTCCCAGCAGGCCTGGCTCGCGGCGGAGCTCGCGGGTCGCTTCGGGTCGCACCCGGCGATCGTGGGGTGGCTCGTTTCGAACGAGATGCCGCTGTACGGCGGACCGGGCACGAGTGCAGAGATCACCGCGTGGGCGCGGCTCGTCGTGCAGGCAGTGCGGTCGTCGGGTGCCACCCAGCCCGTTTCGCTGGGCGACGGGGCGTGGGGAGTCGAGGTCTCCGGCAACGACAACGGCTATTCGCTGCGCGAGCTCGCTCCACTGATCGACTTCGTCGGTCCGCACGTCTATCCGATGCAGGACGATCAGGTGCGTCAGTTCTTGACCGCGGCCTTCGTCTGCGAGCTCTCGGGCGGTTTCGGGAAGCCGGTGGTGCTCGAGGAGTTCGGCGTCACCTCGGATTTCGCCTCGGACGACCGGGCGGCCGATTACTACCGGCAGGTCCTGCACACCTCGCTGCTCGCCGGCGCCCAGGGCTGGATTGCCTGGAACAACTGCGACTACGACGACCTGCGCGACGAGGATCCGTATCGGCACCACCCGTTCGAGATGCATTTCGGTCTCACCGACCGGGCGGGCCGTCCCAAGCCCCAGCTCGGGGTGCTGGCCGAGTTCGCCGCGCTCGTCAGAGGGCTGGAAGGCGAGGGCTGGGAGCCGGTCAAGGACGGCGTGGCGATTGTCGTGCCCGAGCATTTCGAGCGCGTGCTGCCCTTCACCACTCCCGTCTACCGCCAGGACATCCGCGACAATCTGCTGCAGTCCTACGTTGCGGCGCTCGAGGCCGATCTTCCGGTGCAGCTGGTGCGGGAGCGCGACGGTCTGCACACGGAAGCACCGCTGATTCTCGCTCCGTGCGCCAAGCTGCTGACCGCCCCGGGCATCGATCGCCTGCGCGATCTCGCGCGGGACGGAGCGACCGTCTACCTCTCCTACTTCGCGGGCAGCTCGACGAACCAGCGCGGGCCGTGGCTTGCCTGGCTGGCGGAGATCTTCGGTGTCAGGCACGGGCTCCGCTATGGGCTCGTCGACCCGATCGCCGGGGACGAGGCCGTGCTCGAGTTCGTCCGCGACTTCGGCGACATCGTCGCCGGCACCCGGCTCCGGTTTGCGGTCGCAGGCGAGGACAGTGCGCGTGCGTTCCTCCCGGTCGAGCCCGCGGGTGCCGAGATCGTCGCCATCGACGGTCAGGGCCGACCTGCGCTCCTGCAGTTCGAGCTCGGCTCCGGCAGCACCGTGCTCTGCACCTATCCACTCGAGCACATGGCGGCGCGGACGCCCCGGGTCAACCCGGAGGACACGTGGCGCCTCTACTCGGCGCTCGGCCACGTCGCAGGGGTTGCCCGGCCGATCAGGGTCGACGATCCGCGGGTGCTCGTCGGCCGTGTCCGCAACGGCGCAACCGAAACCACGATCTTCATCAACTGCTCGAGCGACACGATCGAGGTGGAGCCGCTCGTCACGAGTGACTTCGCATCGTCGGGCAGTCCGGGCACCAAGGCCGTGCCGTTCACGATCGATCCGTTCGGCGTCAGCGTGGCTGCGGGTGAGGCCGTGGCCGCAGGTCGAGTCGGGTCGGCAACAACCTTCGAGCACATCGTCCGCGATGGACAGCCGGCGATCGCCTCACGCGAAGGGAGTGATGCGGTCGAGGCCCCATGAACGGAGGCAGCGCACGGTGACCACAAAACTTCGGACGGTTTCGGCGTCCGAGTTGGCGAGTCGGAGAAACGACGTACCAACCAGGAGGAAGTGAAGACGCTATGAAGATTCGTACGAAGAGGACAACGACGACCATGGGCGTACTCGTGGTCATCCTTGCCATCGGCGCATTTCTTGCTGCCGGGACGGCAAGCGGGAAGCAGGCTGCGCTGCCGCGCGGCGCAACGCTCTACACGTCGGGCACGGCGTGGGGTCCGTTCAGCGACTTCAACCCGTTCCGCAGCAGCGACTACGCGACCGGGACGAAGGGGCTGCTGTACGAGACGCTGTTCCGGTATGACCCGCTCAAGGACACCTACATCCCCTGGCTCGCGACCGACGGCAAGTGGGTCGGCCGGTCGTGGGTCATGCACGTGCGGTCCGGCGTGAAATGGAGCGACGGCAAGCCTCTGACCGGCGCGGACGTGAAGTTCTCGTTCGAGACCGGCAAGCTCACCGGCTCGGAGTACTCGACGATGTGGAAGACCGGGCTCTCGAACATCCTGGTCAAGGGCAGCACTGTCAGCTTCGTGTTCAGCGGCAAGCCCAACTACCTCGACTGGAACACGAACATCTACGAGATCCCGATCGTGCCGCAGCACCTCTGGAAGACCTACAGCGCGACCGAGATCACGACGGGTAATACGGACAAGTACATGGTCGGGACCGGCCCGTTCACCTATGGAGCGGGTAAGGGGACGTCTGGCACGCTGCAGTGGAACCGGCGCAACGGCTGGTGGGCCACGAAGGCGCTCGGGCTGAAGATGCCGATGCAGTATCTCGTCGACATCCACAACACCCAGAACACCGCTTCGCTGCAGAACTTCCTGAAGAACGACATCGACCTCAGCAACAACTTCTTCCCCGGGGTCGACAAGTCGATCGGCGGAAAGGTGCAGACGTACTACCCGAAGGTGCCGTACATGCTCTCCGCCAACACCGCCTGGCTCGTGCCCAACACGACGCACGTGCCGCTGAACGACGCGGCGTTCCGGCGGGCCCTCGCGATGTCCATCAACGTCGACCAGATCGTGTCCGCGGACTACGGCAACATCGTCAAGAAGGCCAACCCGACCGGCCTGCTGCCGACCTGGAGCAAGTGGATCGATCAGCCCCAGGCTGACAAGCTGGGCTTCAAGTTCGACATCGCGGGCGCCAAGGCGCTGCTCGCCGCGAACGGCTACAAGGACACGAACGGCGACGGCTATGTCGAGGATAAGACCGGGAAGAGCGTCAACCTCCGGCTCATCGTCCCGAACGGCTGGTCGGACTGGATGACCGCGATCCAGATCATCGCCGCCAGCGCGAAGGACGCCGGGATCAAGATCACGCCGGCCTTCCCGGACTACAACGGGCTCGTCGACGAACGCAACTCGGGCAAGTTCGACCTCGTGATTGCAAACGACAAGCAGCTCGGCCCGACGCCGTACACCTACTACGACTACCTCTTCCACCTCCCGGTGGTGGAGTCGCAGACATTCGCGAACTACTCGCGGTTCACCGAGGCGGGGCCGAAGCCGTGGGCGCTCACGCTCGCGCTCAACAAGGTCAACCCCGCGAACGTTGCCGCTGCGAAGGTGATTCACTCGAAGATCCAGAAGTTCATCCTCGAGGATCTGCCTGCGATCCCGCTTTGGTACAACGGGATGTGGTCGCAGTACAACACGACGTACTGGACGAACTTCCCGAAGTCCTCGGGCAAGGGGCTTCAGACCACGCCGTCCGTGTGGCGCGGGTACATCAACATGACGGGCATCGACGCGCTCGCCAACCTGAAGCCACAGAACTAACGCTGCATCTCATGGCCTGATCGGCGACGTCCAGGCGGTGCACCCTCTACGGAGGGCGTACCGTTTGGACCCGCCGTCGGGTCGACATGGTCCGACACGACGTTCCGGGAGACCCGTGACTCGATATCTCGCCCGCAAGACGCTCCTCTATCTGACGACATTCGTAGTCGCCGTCACGATCGACTGGGCGATCCCGCGGCTCATGCCCGGCAATCCGATCGACGGCCTGATCAGCCGCCTGCAGGCGGATTCGACGGCGTCGCAGGAGCTCCACGGGTACTTCACGAAGTCGTTCGGCCTCGACCAGCCGTTGTGGCAGCAGTACCTCGACTTCTGGAAAGGACTCCTGCATGGCGATCTCGGGCCGAGCATCGCGTATGTCGGCTCGTCTGTGAGCGAGCTGATCTGGGCGGCGCTTCCGTACACGCTCGCGCTGCTGATCCCCGCGATCGTGCTCAGCTACATCGCCGGGAACCGGGTCGGGGCGTTGGCGGCGCGCAGGAAGGTCCTCGACAACACCGCGCTTCCGGTCGCATACGTGCTCACCGCCACGCCTTACGTGTGGCTTGCGCTCGTCCTGGCGTACTTCCTCGCGTTCCAGTGGGGGCTCTTCCCGGTCTCCGGCGCCTACGGGTTCTCGATTCAGCCCGGGTGGACGTGGGAGTTCGCCCGGAGCTTCATCCACCACTGGTTCCTGCCGTTCCTGACGCTCTTCCTCGTCTCGTTCGGCGGCTGGGCGATCGGTATGCGCAACCTGATCATCTACGAGCTCGAGTCCGAGTACACCAACTACCTCCAGGCCCTCGGCGCCCCGAACAAGCTCGTCCGCAAGTACGCCTACGGCAACGCAGTGCTGCCCCAGATGTCCGGCCTCGCGCTCGCGCTGGGTGCCGTCGTCGGTGGAGCGCTCGTGACGGAGATCGTGTTCGGCTACCCCGGCATCGGCACCCTGATCATCACTGCACTGCAGAACCGTGACTATTTCCTGCTGCAGGGCGTGTTCCTGCTGATCATCATCGGCGTGCTGATCGCCAACTTCATCGTCGACATCGCCTACGTGATCGTCGACCCACGGACGCGCGCAGGAATTCAGGGGTCGTAGGTGGAGACGGCCCATTCCCGCGCCACCCTGACCGCCACCCCGGAGCTCGCCGTGGCGGGCGACGGCATGGGCGAGAGCGATCTCGGTCCTCGCGGCAAGCGTTTCGAAGCGCTGCATTTCGCGTTCCACAACAGCAAGCTCCTCATCGGTCTCACGGTGGTGCTGTGCCTCCTCGTGTTGGCGATCGTCGGCCCCTGGCTCACCGACGCCGGCCCGTTCGAGTTCGGCTATCCACTCGGCCAGTCACCCTCGTCGGAGTACTGGCTCGGCACCACCTCGGCGGGCCAGGACGTGTTTGCACAGTTCGTCTACGGGCTCCGCTCGAGCTTCATCGTCGGTGCGCTCGCCGCCTGTGTCGCCGGTGTCCTCGGCATGGCGATCGGATTCGTCGGCGGCTACCTGGGCGGCCTGATCGACGACATCCTGAGCATGCTCACGAACGTCGTGCTCGTGATCCCGACGCTCGCCGTCCTGATCATCGTCGCTGCCTATCTGAGTGTCTCCAGCCTGACGTCGGAGGCGATTCTGATCGGGCTCACCTCGTGGCCGTGGGCAGCCCGCGCGATCCGCGCCCAGACGTTCTCGCTCGCGGGCCGCGACTTCGTCAACCTCGCCCGGCTGTCGGGCCGGGGGACGATCAGGGTGATCGTCAACGAGATCGCACCGAACATGAGCTCGTACCTCTTCCTCACGTTCATCCTGCTCTTCGGCGGCTCGGTGCTCACGGCCGCGACGCTCGACTTCCTCGGGCTGGGCCCGTCGCGCGTCATGTCGCTCGGCCTCATGATCAACACTGCCGTCTCGAACGCCGCACTCCAGCTCGGCATGTGGTGGTGGTTCATTCCACCCGGACTCGCGATCACCGCGATCGTCGGCGGTCTCTACGTGATGAACGTCGGCCTCGACGAAGTCTTCAACCCGAGGCTCCGCCGCACGTGACCCTCGCGGTCGACAACCTGCGCGTCTACTACCGCACGCTGCGCGGCGACGTCCGTGCGCTGGACGGCGTCACCTTCACCGTCGCGGACGGCGAGATCATGGGTCTCGCGGGTGAGTCCGGTTGCGGCAAGACGACACTCGGAAAGAGCCTCATCCGCCTCGACGGGCGCATGCGCGTCGTGGAGGGAACCGTGCGGCTCGACGGAGTCGAGTTGCCGCTCGCCGACGACGGCGCCATGAACGCTTTCCGCTTTCGCGAGGTGTCGATCGTCCCGCAGTACGCGATGAGCGCCCTCAACCCGATCCGGAAGATCGGACGGATGATCTCGGAGCTGCTCGGCTCGCGTGGGGTCAGCTTCGACGAGACACGCCCCGAGTTGAGCCGCCGGCTGGCTCTCGTCGGCCTGGACGACAGCATCCTCGACCGGTACCCGATCGAGCTGTCCGGCGGGATGAAGCAGCGGGTCGTGATGGTGCTCTCGACACTGTTGAACCCATCGCTTCTGGTTGCGGACGAGCTCACCTCGGCGCTCGACGTGTCGACCCAGAAGGCGGTCGCCGAGATGCTCGTCGAGTTCCGTGACCGGCAATTCGTCAAGAGCACGATCGTGATCACGCACGACCTCTCGATCCTCTACCAGATCGCCGACACGATCCTGATCATGTATGCGGGCAAGCTCGTCGAGAAGGCCTCGGCGGCAGAGATCACCGAGGATCCGCGGCATCCGTACACGCAGCTCTTGCTGGCATCCCTGCCCGAGGTTGGTGTGCGATTCGCCGAGAAGCGGCTGACGGGTATTCCCGGGAGGCCCCCGTCCCTGCTCAACCCACCGTCGGGGTGCCGGTTCCGCGCGCGCTGCCCGTTCGCGTTCGACAAATGCGTCGAGGAGCCCCCGTTCGTCGAGATTGGGCCGGGGCGCTCCGTCGCCTGCTGGAAGGCGAGCGCCTGATGCTTGAGCTCCATGACGTCACGAAGGTCTTCAAGTCGGGCGTGTTCGGGAAGACCGAGGTGACCGCCGTGTCCGCCGTGAGCCTCACCGTGCAACCGGGCGAAGTCGTCTCTCTGATCGGTGAGAGCGGCAGCGGCAAGACGACCGTCGGCCGCATGATCCTCCGGCTCACCGGCCCGACAGCGGGCTCGATCACGTTCGACGGCCGCGATGTGACGAGTCTCGGGCGGCGCGAGCTCCGGCACTACTACGGGCACGTGCAGGGGGTCTTCCAGGACCCGTTCAGCTCGTACAACCCGGTCTTCAAGGTCGACCGCGTGCTCGGCATGATCAGATCGAGCTATCTCCCCGGGTTGAGCGCGCGCGACTGGAACGCGCAGCTGCGCTCCTCGCTCGAGGCCGTCTCCCTCGAGCCGGCGGACGTGCTGGGCAAGTACCCGCACCAGCTGAGTGGAGGCCAACTGCAGCGCCTGATGATCGCCCGCGCGCTGCTGCTCGAGCTCAAGTTCCTGGTCGCCGACGAGATCATCAGCATGCTCGACGCGTCCACCAGGATCGACGTGCTCAATCTGCTCGGAGACCTGAAGGCGCGGGGCGTCGGGATCCTCTTCATCACACACGACCTCTCGCTCGGCAACTACATCTCCGACAAGACACTGATCCTGCGACGCGGCCGGATCGCCGAGTACGGACCGACGCCGAAGGTGTTCGGCAATCCGAGCCATCCCTACACACAGGCGCTCCTCGCCTCGGTGCCGCAGCTGCACCGGAAATGGACGACGACTGCCGGTGAGGCCGAGCCCGTCATCCGCGCCTCGGCTGGGGCGACCACCACGAAGGACGGCCTGGTCGAGGTCGAGGAAGGCCATTTCGTCGCTGTCGACGGAGGAGAGGAATCACCGTGAGCCGGGTTGCTCTGCAGCTCTACACCGTGCGGGAGGAGTGCGACCGCGACTTCGCAGTCGTTCTTGCGGCGACGGCGGAGCTCGGCTTCGATGGCGTCGAGCTCTACGACCTGCACGGCCTCGAGCCGCATGCCGTCCGGGCGCTCCTCGACCGGCACGGGCTCGAGGCCTGTGGCCGGCATGCGGGCCTCGACCTGGTCGACGAAGAGCTCGAACGACTTGCTCCCGAGCTCGTTGCACTGGGAACGGATCGCCTGGTCGTGAACTGGATCGAGCCACCCCGCACCGTCACCGACGCCGAGGCGGTCTGCGAGAGGCTTCGCCTGCTGGGGCAGCGCGCGGGCCGGCTCGGGCTACGGCTCGGATTCCACAACCATGCCGGCGAGCTCGCGCCACTGGACGACGGGCGCTCGTTTCTCGATCACCTGCTGCAGCTGGACGGCCCGACGCTTTTCCTCGAGCTCGACCTCGGGTGGGCCTGGTATGCCGGGGCCGACCCGATTGCGCTGCTCGAGCGAGCAGGCGCGCGCGCCCCGCTGGTCCATGTCAAGGACATGCGCCGGGATGACGGGCCCGTCTTCGTCCCGCTCGGCGAGGGGTCGGTCGACTACGGCCGGCTCGCGCAGGCGGCTGGGCGCGCCGGCGTCGAATGGCTGATCATCGAGCAGGACGAGACCGAAGGACCGGCCTTCGCCGCTGTCGAGCATTCGCTCTCGGCCTTGCGGAAGCTCCTCGGAACACCCGCGGCGGCCGTGGCCGGCGAGGGGCTCGCATGAACTCCCCCGCCCGTGTCGGTGTCGTCGGCTGCGGGGTCATCAGTCGCGTGTACGCGGCGAACGCCGTTGCCTTCGACGCGTTCGAGATCGTCGCCTGCGCCGACCTCGACCACGAGCGGTGCGCCGGGCTCGCCGACGAGCACGGTCTCGAGCCGATGACGCCGGACGCGCTGCTGTCCGAGCCTGGGCTCGACATCGTCCTCAACCTCACGCCGCCGGCCGTCCACTTCGACGTCACCCGGCTCGCACTTCAGCGCGGCAAGCACGTCTATTCCGAAAAGCCCCTCGCGATGGTGGCGTCGGAAGCCGGCGAGTTGCTGACGCTCGCGGAGACGGGCGGCCTCCTTGTCGCGTGCGCCCCTGACACGTTCCTCGGCGGTGCCTATCAAGCCGCGAGAGCGCTCATCGACGAGGGTGCGATCGGCACGCCGCTCGCGGTCGCCGCGACGATGCTCGCGGGCGGCCAGGAGTCCTGGCATCCGGATCCCGACATCTTCTTCAAGGACGGCGCCGGCCCGCTCCTCGATATGGGGCCCTACTACGTTACGGCGATCGTCGCCCTTCTGGGGCCGGTGGTTCGCGTCGCGGGGTTCGCGTCCACACGCGTGGCGGAGCGTGCGATCGAGATCGGACCGCGGGCAGGTGAGCGCTTCGCCGCAGAGACTCCCACGCATACGACGGCGATCATGGAGCTCGACTCGGGCGTCACCGCCACGTTGGTCGCGAGCTTCGAGGCGCCTCGGCACTACGCCTCGACCGTACACGTGCTCGGATCGGAAGGATCGCTGTCGCTGCCCGACCCCAACATGTTCGAAGGACCCGTGCGCATGCGCGTCGGTCACGGCGACTGGACAGAGGTGTCGTACGCGTCACGCGGCGCCCGCGAGGCGCGGGGAATCGGGCTGCACGACCTGGCCGAGGCGATCGCAGGCGGGCGTGAGCCGCGTGCGTCGGGAATCCTCGCCGAGCACGTCATCGACGTCGGCCGCTCGATCCTCGCGGCCGGTGCCTCCGGAGCGACGGTGGCCGTCGGCACGACCGCGAGCCGGCCTGCAGCGTTCCCCGTCGAGGAGCGGATCTCGACGGCCGAGGGCGGGAACGAGTAGGGAAGCACAGCGCGCAGGCGAGAACCGGGTTGCGATTGCTGCTTTGAGCCTATAGGGCCCGCGGGCGGGCCCTTCAGGGATCTCCGCGGTTCGAGATCTCCACTCGGAGATCTCGAACCTGCGTGACAAGAGCAGCGCGGGCCCCTTTAGGGGTTTGGCGGAGTGGGGATCTCCACTAGGAGATCCCCTCGCTCGCGATAATTAGACGTTCGAGAGGAGCCGCTCCTCGGATCGCCGGCGCAGCTCACGCCGGGTGAGCCACGCGGCGAGCGCGATGAGCGCCAGCGGGCCGAGGACGACGAGTCCGTACAGAACGGCTGTCGCCTCGACGGCGAGGATTGTGCCGGCCCGATCGACTCCCCGATCCCATGCGGACGGGGAGGCTGGCACGAGCGAGGACTGCTCGGTCTGCAGCGTCAGCTGGATCGTCGCGTAGCGCGCCTCACCGTTGACCTGTGTGCGGGCGCCCCGTACCTGCGCCAGGTCCCGTTGCGCCGCGGCGCGTCGCGCCTCGAGCGTCGCCCGTGTCGCGGCGTCGAGATTCGTTGCGGCGAGTCGGGCGCTGAGGCGAGCGATTTGGCCGCGGAGCCCCGTCTCGCGCTTCCCGAGCTCGTCCAGCTGGCCTTGCAGATCGTCGATCTGCACCTGCTGGGCGACGATCCGGCCGAGACCGGAGAGGCGCACGATCGCGTCCTGCACCCTGGCCGTGGGGATCCGCAGCGTCAGCGACGACGTGCCGGTGCTGGACGTGGCGTACGAGGCGGTGACGAGGAAGCCGCCGAGGTCGCGCGTCGTCTGCAGCGCGCGCTGGGTGGCGGTGGAGAGACCGTCGACATCCTTGACGGCGATTGTCAGCTGCGCTGAGTACCGCTGTGCGCGGCCGAGCGTCGGACCCGGTGCCGCGGGTGTGCCTGCGTCGGCCGCCCCCGCCCCCGCCTTCGCCGCCGGGGCCAGCTGCTGCGCCTGGCCCTGGTTCGCCTGGCTTTGGGTCGCCGCGCTCTGCTCGAGCGTCGTCCGCGTCTCGGGTGCCGCCTGCGTGCCGTCGCGGGCGTCGAGCAGGCCGGCCACGCCGGCGGCCGCGATCGCCACCACTGCCGTGGCGGGCACCGCGACGACCATGAGCCGGCGGAGCGACAGGCGGGCGAACGGAGACGACCGGCGTTGGGGCTCGGCCTGCGCGATCGCCCGGACGCGCTCGCGCAGGCTGTGCTCTGCCGTGGGTCGTGCGGTCTGGAGCTCGGAGATCAGCTCAGCGGTGGTCATCGTCTCTCACCTTCTGCTCGAGTTTGGTCAGCGCCCGGCTCAGCCGCGTCGAAACGGCCGTCGAGCTGATGCCGAGGACGCGCGCGGTCTGGTCGCCGTCGAGCTCGATCACGATTCTCAACGCGAGCACCTCCCGCTCGCCGGCTGTGAGGGTGGCAATCGCGGCGTGCAACTCGGGGGAGAGACCCTCGAGGAACGGCGCTTCGTGCGCCTCTTGGGGGGCGGCCGCCTCCTCGCGCCGCCTGCGCCGGGACTCGGCTCGGAACCAGTCGAGCGCGGTCGTGCGAGCGATCCCGAGCAGCCATGTGCGGGCGCTGCCGCGACGCGCGTCGAATCTCGGCCACAGGCGCAGTGCCTTCTCGAACGTCGACCCGGAGAGATCGTCGGCGAGCTCGCGGTTGCGGGTCAGATAGAGCAGGTAGCCGAAGACGTCGTCGAGGTGACGCTCCGCGGCGTCGGCGAACGTCGTCGGCGCCGCCGTCCGGGGCAACGGGCGTGTCAGCGTCATCGTCTGCACGCCCGTTCTACGCCGCCGAGCCCGCCCGCCGTCACAGTGCCGGAGGCATTCATAGCTCGTGACACTGTGTCACGAGCCCCGGAGCGCTCAGGACGCGGGCTGTGTTTGCTCGAACAGGGTCTCCCAGCGCGCGAGCAGCTCCTGCAGCTCGTCGCGGGCGGCCCGGTGCGCCGTGAGCACGTCCATGTCGGTCCAGTCCTCGGCGAGCTTCTGCTCGAGCTGCTCGATGTGGCGCTCGAGCGTCTCGATCCGGCCCTCGATCTGCGCCAGCTCGGTCGGCGCCGGCCGCGAGGGCTTCGACCGCGATGGTTTCGCTCGCGTGCCCTTCGGCTTCGACTCCCTCGGAGGGGACGCCTCGGCAGCCGCGTCCTCCGCCTCGCCGCGCGCGCGCACGAGATCCGCCCAGCCCCCGTCGTAGGAGCGCAGAGCTCGACCCTCGATCGCGACCGTACGCTCGGCCACCGCGTCGAGCAGGGCGCGGTCGTGCGAGACGAGCAGGATCGACCCTGGAAACGCCTCGAGCGCCGCCTCCAGCGCCTCGCGGCTCTCGAGGTCGAGATGGTTGGTCGGCTCGTCCAGCACGAGCAGGTTCGCCCCGGACGCCACCACGACGGCCAGGGACAGCCGTCGCCGCTCTCCACCCGAGAGCACGGCCACCTGCTTCTCGTGCTCGCCCCAGCCGGAGAAGAGAAAGCGGCCGAGCAGCTGCTGTGCCTGCGGCCGGGCGAGCCCGGTCATCGACATCGCGCATTCGAGCACGGTGCCGCGCTCGTCGAGCTCGACGTCGTGCTGGGAGAAATAGGCGTGCTGCACGCCGTGACCGAAGCGGATCGTCCCCGCAACGGGCGACCGCTCGCCCAGCAGCGTCTCGAGCAGCGTCGTCTTGCCGGATCCGTTCGGGCCGACGAGGGCGACGTGCTCGCTGCGCTCGAGCACGAGCGTGCCGCCGTGCACGAGCTCCTTCTCTCCCGCCACGAGCTCCAGACCATCTGCCTCGAGCACGACCCGTCCGGTGCGAGCCGGCTTGAGGAACTCGAATCCGAGCGTGCGCCGGCGCCGCGTCAGGTTCTCGAGCTCGTTCGCAGCCTTTTTGCGCTCCTGCTCGAGCCGCCCGATCTGGGTCAGCTTCGCCTGCGCCTGCCGCGCCTTGGACTTCTTGTAGCGAAAGCGCTGCACGAAGCGCTCGAGCCGCTCGATGTCGTCCCCGGCTCGCGCGACGGCCTTTGCGGCGGCCTGCGCGCGCGAGGCCCGCTCGAGCCGCCACTGGTGCCAGGGGCCCGAGAAGTAGAGGCCGCGACCGCCCTCGAGCTCGAGGACAGCCGTCGTCACGGACTCGAGGAACCAGCGGTCGTGCGCCACCAGGACGATCGCGGCGTCCAGGGTAGTGAGCTCTCGCTCGAGCCACTCGAGGCTTTCCACGTCGAGGTGGTTCGTGGGCTCGTCGAGCAGCAGCAGGTCGGGATCGCCGGCAAGAGCGCGCGCCAGCGAGGCCCGCGTGAGCTCGCCTCCCGAGAAGGTGGAGAGCGAGCGGTCGAGATCGGCATCCCGGAACCCGAGCCCTCGCAGCACCGACGCGGCACGGTCACGCCAGCCCCAGCCGCCGGCGTGCTCGAGCCGTGCCTGCGCCTCGCTGTAGCGGCGCATCGTTGCCGGGTCGTGTGCCCCCGCAGCCATCGCCTGCTCCAGAGTCTGCAGCTCGTGCTCGATGCGCACGAGGTCGGTGGCGCCCGACAGGGAGTACTCCCGGAGCGTCAACTTTCGGTTTCGAGGCGGCCGCTGGTCGTGCAACGCGACGCGGGCGCCCTTCTGCAACGCGAGCTCTCCGCCCTGCAACGACGTCTCGCCGATGAGCGCCCGTAGCAAGGTCGTCTTGCCGGCACCATTCTGGCCCGCGAGTGCAAGGCGGTCGCGCCGCTCGAGCGAGAAGGAGACGCCGTCGAACAGCGGGTCGCCGGAGAGCTCCTTGCGGAGGTTTGAGGCGATCAGCACGGCCATGGCGCACCCCAGGGTAGATGCAGCCGTCACTGCCCGGCCCGCGCTCCGACCTTTATGCTCGATGACAGTGAAACGCGATGCGCGCAGCCGGACGATCGACACGATTCGTGCACTCGCGATGGACGCGGTGCAGAAGGCGAATGCGGGCCATCCGGGCACCGCGATGGCGCTGGCGCCGCTCGCGTATCTGCTCTATCGAGACGTCCTGCGCCACAACCCGGCTGACCCGCACTGGCCCGGGCGTGACCGCTTCATTCTCTCGGCGGGACATGCCTGCATCCTCCAGTACGCCTCGCTGCACCTCGCGGGCTACGACGTCACGCTCGACGACCTGCAGCAGTTCCGCCAGTGGGGCTCGCGCACGCCCGGCCACCCCGAGCTCGGGCACACGCCCGGCATCGAGACGACGACGGGGCCACTCGGCCAGGGCTTCGCCAACGGCGTCGGACTCGCGATCGCCCAGAAGTTCCTCGCCGAGCGCTACAACCGGCCAGGACACCAGATCGTCGACTCCTGGATCTACGGCATCTGCTCCGACGGCGACCTGATGGAGGGCGTGTCGCAGGAGGCGGCCTCGATCGCGGGCCACCTCGGGCTCGGGCGTCTCGTCTACGTCTACGACGACAACCACATCACGATCGACGGCACGACGTCGCTCAGCTTCGCGACCGAGGACAAGGGGAAGCGCTTCGAGGCGTACGGCTGGCATGTCCAGCATGTCGGGAACGCCGAGGATCTCGACGCTCTGCTCGCTGCGCTCACAGCCGCCAAGGCCGAGGAGGAGCGGCCGTCCCTGATCGTGCTGCGCAGCCACATCGGGTACCCCGCGCCGCACGCGATTGACACGGCGAAGGCGCACGGCGCTCCCCTCGGCGACGCCGAGGTGCGGGCGACCAAGGAACGCATGGGGTTCGACCCCGACGCCACGTTCGTCGTCGATGACGACGTGAGAGCCGAGATGGCGCCGGTGCGGGAGCGTGGAGCGGAGCTGCAGCGCGCGTGGGAGGCGCGGCTCGCCGCGTGGGCGACAGCCTTCCCCGAAGTCGCAGGCGAGCGTGAGCTCGATCTCGCGCGGGCGCCGCGCGAGGGATGGCGCGAGGCGCTGCCGGTCTTCCCGTCCGGCGAAGACGTTGCCACCCGGGATGCCGGCAAGTCGGTGATGCAGGCCCTGAAGCTGTTCACGCCGACCATGATCGGCGGCGCCGCGGACCTCGTCGAGTCGACGAAGACCGAGTTCGAAGGAGCGGGTGTGTTTGCCGCCGCCCACGGCGGCCGCAATATTCCCTTCGGCATCCGCGAGCACGCCATGGGGTCGATCGTGAACGGCATCGCTCTCGAGCCGGCGATGCTCCGCCCGTACGGCTCCACGTTCCTGATCTTCTCCGACTACATGCGGCCTGCGGTGCGCCTGTCGGCCCTCATGGGCCTGCCCGTGTCCTGGGTGTGGACCCACGACTCGGTGGGGCTCGGCGAGGACGGCCCGACGCACCAGCCCGTCGAGCACCACATGGCCTTGCGGGCAATCCCGAACCTCTGGTACATCCGCCCCGGGGACGCCAACGAGACGGCAATGGCCTGGCGGATCGCGCTCGAGCGTGCCGACGGCCCGGTCGCCATGGCGCTGACCCGGCAGAAGCTCCCGACGCTCGACCGCTCCGAGGTCGCTCCGCCGGAGGGCGTGCTCAGAGGTGCCTACACGCTCTGGCAGCGCGACGCCTCGGCCGCGCCCGAGGCCATCGTGATCGCGACCGGCTCGGAGCTCCACGTCGCGCTCGAGGGGGCCCGCGCGGTGACCGGCAACGTGCGCGTCGTCTCGATGCCGTGCGCGGAGCTGTTCGACCTTCAACCCGCCGCCTACCGCGACGACGTGTTGCCTCTCGGCAGCGAGCGCCGGCTGTCGGTGGAAGCGGGCATCACCCTCGGCTGGGAGCGGTACGCAGGGACTTCGATCGGCATCGACCGCTTCGGCGCCTCCGCCCCGGGCGAGCGTGTCTTCGAGGAGCTGGGGATCACGGTGCCCGCTGTCGCCGCGGCGCTCGAGGCGTTGCTGCAATGAGGGTCGCTGCCGCCTTCGACCATCGCGGCGTGAAGCTGCGCGAGGCCGTGCTCGAGACGATCGCCGCCGGTGACGACCCGGTCGACCTCGGTACCGACACGGATGCCGTTCGCATCGACTATCCCGACCAGGCCCTCGCAGTGGCGATGGCGATCCGGCGAGGGGAGGCCGAGCGCGGCGTCCTCGTGTGCGGCTCCGGTGTCGGCGCCTCGATCGCAGCGTCGAAGATTCCGGGCATTCGCGCCGCCATCTGCCACGATTCCTATTCGGCGCACCAGGGCGTCGAGCACGATGACATGAACGTCCTCTGTCTGGGCTCGGAGGTCGTAGGGCCCTCACTTGCGAGGGAGCTCGTGCGGGCGTTTCTCAATGCGCACTTTGGCGGCGGCGAGCGGTACCTGCGCCGCCTCGAAAAGATGCAAGAGTTCGAAAGGATGTCCAATGGCTAAGTCACGGCTGCACGAGCTGAGCGCCGCCGGCGTCAGCGTCTGGATCGACTCGCTCTCGCGTGAAATGCTTGCGTCGGGCGAGCTGGCGCGGCTGATGGAGGAGGACGCCGTCGTAGGCGTCACGTCGAACCCGACGATCTTCCAGAAGGCGCTCTCGGAGGGCGACCGCTATGACGCACAGCTGCGTGAGGTCGCAGCCGTGCAGGACGATCCCAAGGAGATCTTCTTCGCACTCGCAGAGGATGACGTCCGCGAGGCGTGCGACCTCTTGCGCCCCGTCTGGGAGCAGACCGGCGGCATCGACGGCTGGGTCTCGCTGGAGGTCGACCCGACGCTCGCCTACGACCGCGAGCGCACCTTCGAGCAGGCTGTCCGCTTCAACAAGGAGGTCGGACGCGACAACCTGTACGTCAAGATTCCCGCCACGAAGCTCGGTCTCGGCGCGATCGAGGACTGCATCGCAAAGGGCGTCCCGATCAACGTCACGCTCATCTTCTCGCTCGAGCGCTACCGGGAGGTCGCGGAGGCGTACGTGCGCGGTCTGGAGCGCCTCGTCGCAGCGGGCGGCGATCCGTCCCGCGTGCCGTCCGTCGCGAGCTTCTTCGTCTCGCGCGTCGACTCGGAGGCAGACAAGCGGCTGGAGGCTATCGGGCGGCCGGACCTGCAGGGCAAGCTCGCGATCGCGAACGCGAAGCTCGCCTACCAGCATTACCTCGCGACGTTCGCGGGCGAGCGCTGGGACTTCCTGGTGGGAAAGGGCGCGCGTCCCCAGCGCTGCCTGTGGGCGTCCACCTCGACCAAGAACCCCGCCTACCGCGATGTGCTCTACGTCGAGGAGCTGATCGGGCCGGATACCGTCAACACGATGCCGATCGAGACGGTGCGCGCCTTCCAGGATCACGGCGAGATCCGCGGGGCGACGTTACTGGAAGGCATCGGCGCGGCGAAGCAGCTGCTCGCCGATCTGGCGGAGGCGGGCGTCGACTACGACGACGTGGTCGAGACGCTCGAGGCCGAAGGCGTGACGAAGTTCGCCGACTCGTTCGGCGAGCTGCTCGAGGGGATTGCCGCGAAGTCGGGTGCCTTGACGGCGGCGTGACGGTTCCCCCGAACCCGCTCGCCGAAGGGCTGCAGCTCCGGCGGCGACCCGAGGCCTGCGCGGCCGTCATCTTCGGCGCCTCGGGCGACCTGACGAAGCGCAAGCTGATTCCCGCGCTCTACGCGCTTGCGTATCGCAAGCTTCTGCCCGAGCAATTCGCCGTCCTCGGCGTCGCACGCACGCCGCAGAGCTCGAAGGCCTTTGCCTCCGCGATGAAGAAGGCCGTCAAGGACTTTGCGCGCGATCCGTTCCGCCAGGACGTCTGGGACACGCTGGCCGCGGGGATGCGCTACGTCGCCACCGAGTTCGACGACGATGCCGGCGAGGATCGGGTCGGTCAGGCGCTGGAGGAGCTCGATGCCGAGCGCGGCACCCAGGGCAACCGGCTCTATTACCTCGCCGTGCCGCCGCAGGCGTTCGCGATCACGGTGACCGAGATCGGCGAGCGGCGGGCGAAGGAAGGCTGGGTGCGCCTCATCGTCGAAAAGCCGTTCGGCCACGATCTGGCGTCGGCGCGGGAGCTGAACGAGCTGCTGCACCGCTGGTTCACGGAGGACGAGATCTTCCGCATCGACCACTATCTCGGCAAGGAGACAGTGCAGAACATGCTGGCACTGCGCTTCGCGAACGGGATCTTCGAGCCGATCTGGAACCGGCAGTTCATCGATCACGTGCAGATCACGGTGGCCGAGTCGATGGGGATCGAGGGCCGCGCCGGCTTCTACGAGTCCGCGGGGGCGATTCGTGACATCTTCCAGAATCACCTCCTGCAGCTCCTCGCGCTGACGGCGATGGAGCCGCCGATCGATTTCACGGCCGACTCGGTGCGCAACGAGAAGGTGAAGGTGCTGAAGGCGATGCACACGCCCGGGCCGAAGTCCGTCGTGCGCGGCCAGTACGGCCGCGGCTTCGTGGAGGGGGTCGAGGTGCCGGGTTACCGGGAGGAGGCGGGTGTCGCGTCCGGGTCGCTGACGGAGACGTACGTCGCGGCGAAGCTGTACGTCGACAACTGGCGGTGGGCGGACACCCCGTTCTACGTTCGCGCCGGCAAGCGTCTCGCACGCCGGGAGACGACGATCGCGATCCAGTTCCAGCGGGCACCGCATCCGCCGTTCGAGGCGATCGCCGGCGACGGCCTGCGTCCGAACGTGCTCTTGATCCACGTCCAGCCCGACGAAGGTGTCTCGCTCGCGATCGGCGCGAAGGTGCCCGGGGCGGGGATGACGATCCGCACCGTGCACATGGACTTCCTCTATGGCGGCGCCTTCCGCACCGGGTTGCCCGAAGCGTACGAGCGCCTGATCCTGGATGCGATGCTGGGCGATGCGACGCTGTTCACGCGTGAGGACGAGGTCGAAGAGCAGTGGAAGCTCGTCGACGCCATCGTCGGCGGCTGGCAACGCGACCGTCCGAGCTTCCCCAACTACACGGCCGGTAGCTGGGGCCCGAGGGCCGCGGACGACCTGATCCACCGCGACGCGCGCTCCTGGCGCCGGCACTAGCGGCAGCCATGGGCGTCGTCGGCGAGATCGATCGACAGCTTGCGGGGCTCCGTGCCCGTGAGGCCGGAGAGGGGGCGCCCGAGCTACGGACCAGCACGATGACCCACCTCGTGTGGTGCCCGCCCGATTGGCTAGCCGCCGCGCGTAAGACGCTGGCGGGGCTGAGCGAACGGCATCCGGCACGCACGATCTTCTTCGTGCCGGAGCCCGGCCGCACGTCGGAGATCTCGGCAAGCGCGACGCTTCGGGACTTCCAGGTCCCCGGCCTCTCGCGCGAGGTGCTCTCGGAGGTGATCGAGATCCGGCTGCGGGGAGCGGCCGCCCGCCATCCGGGGTCGATCGCATTGCCCTTGCTCATCCCCGACCTGCCGGTGTTCTGCCGCTGGCGCGGTGCCCCCACCTGGGGGAGCTCCGAGCTCGAGGAGATCACGGACGTGTGTGACAGGCTCGTCGTCGACTCGGCGGAATGGCCCCACATCCCCGCCGCCTACGCGCAGCTGTCGGCGCTCTTCGACCACGTCGCGGTGTCGGACATCGCTTTCTCCCGCACGCTTGGGTGGCGTCGCGCTCTGGCGGAGCTCTGGCCGGCAATCGGCGGTATCGAGCGAGTCCGCGTTCAGGGGCCGCGTGCCGACGCCGAGCTGCTCGCGGGCTGGCTGCGCTCCCGGCTCAGAAGGAACGTCAAGCTGACGCGCCGCGATGCCGGCGTCGTACAGGCGGTCTGGGTCGACGGCGAGCCGGTTGCTGAATTCTCGAAAGAGCCGCTCGGCGCCAGCGACCTGCTCTCGGCCGAGCTCGACCAGTTCGGCCACGATCCCGTGTACGAGGAGGCGGCACGCTCGACGCTCCGCGCCGGGTGACCAGACGGGCCGCGCCGGCCTGCGCCTGACGCCGCTTCAGCCGAGGAGGCGCTCCGCCGCTGCGACGTAGCTGGACCGGGACGCCCCGAACGTGGCGATGCGTTGCGTTCCTGCAGGCCCGACGGGCCGGCCCGGGTAGCCGACGTCGACGACCACCGTGTCGGGAGCGGCGGCGATGAGCTCCTCCGCCGCCGTACGTACCCACGCGTGCCGGTCGGCGTCTCGCACGACGACGATGAGCCGGCGGCCCGGTTTGGCCGCGAGGAGCGCGGCTGGATCGAGGCCGGACGCGTCGAGGCGCACGGCGGCGATGTCCGCTCCTGTCTCCGCGAGCACCGACGCGAGATCGTGCGCGGCTGCCCCGGCTGCGATCGACGGCGGCGTACCGAGCTCGATGACGACAAGGGGCCCTGACACTGCCACCACTCCGTCGCACTGAATGGCGCGTCTCGCCGCTTCGAGGCCGATCTCGCTCAACGGCTCCGCACTCGAGCCGCGCCCCGTGGGTGCCGCACCGGAGCCGGACACACGTGCTGCGGCTGCGGCCAGGAGCTCCTCGGTGAGCCGTCCCTCCCGAACCGCCCCTAGGATCGCCTCGCGCACGCGCCCGACGTGCCCTGCGTCGATGTCGTGTCCGAGGCACAGGGCATCTGCTCCGGCGGCGAGCGCGAGGACGGCGCCCTCTTCCATCCCGACCGTTGCGGCGACCGCCTGCATCTCGAGCGCATCGGTGACGATCATCCCGGTGAAGCCGAGCTCCTCGCGCAGGAGACCCGTGAGGTGAGCGCGGCTCAGCGTCGCCGGCGCGGAATCGATCGCGGGGACGACGATGTGGGCGCTCATGATCGCGCGCGTCCCAGCCGCGATTGCGGCGCGGAAGGGCGCGAGCTCGGTCTCCAGCAGCGCCTCGCGCGACGTGGCCACCGTCGGCAGGCCGACATGCGAGTCGACCTCGGTGGCGCCGTGCCCGGGGAAATGCTTCGCACACGCAGCCACCCCGGCGGCCTGCAGGCCTTCGACAAATGCGGCGACGTGACGGGCCACGAGCCCAGGGTCGCGCCCAAACGAGCGGACGCCGATCACGGGGTTGAGGGGGTTGGTGTTGACGTCGGCGACGGGTGCGAGGTCGTGCGTGACCCCGACTGTCCGGAGCGCGTCGCCGAGCGCATGGGCAACCCGTGCCGTCAATCCGACGTCATCGACCTCGCCCAGCGCGAGATTTCCGGGCACCGAGCTGCCCCGGACCGCTTCGAGACGCGTCACGTCGCCGCCCTCCTCGTCGATCGCGACGACCGTCTCGGGTGTGATGCGGATCGTCCGGGCGAGCTCGGAGAGTTGCTCGCCGTCGCGCACGTTGCGCGCGAAGAGGACGACGCCGCCGAGGCCGGCGTCGAGCTCGCGCCGAAGCCACTCCGGCGCCGTGAGCCCCGCGAAACCGGGCAGGATGCACCCGTTCGCGAGCCGCGCGAGCTCGGCGCTCATCCCCGGACGGCGCCGGCGGTGAGTCCGAACGCGATCCGGCGCTGCACGAGCAGGAAGAAGATGACGACGGGGATCGCAGTCAGCGTCGAGGCCGCCATGAGGGCGCCCCAGTCGGTGTTCCGGCTCGTGCCGTAGAAGTACGAGAGCCACACGGTCACCGTCTGTTGCTTCTGGTCGCTGAGCAGGACGGCCGCGAAGATGTACTCGTTCCAGGTCGTCACGAACGCGAACACCGAGGTGGCGACGAGCCCCGGCGCCGCGAGCGGGAGCAGGATGCGCAGGAACGCCCCGAGCCGGCTCGAGCCGTCCACCATCGCCGCCTCCTCGAGCTCGCGCGGGATGCCGAGGATGAAGCCGCGCAGGGTCCAGACGGCGAACGGCAACACGAATGTCATGTACGTGAGGATCACGCCGGTGAGCGTGTTCGTCAGGTGGTAGCGGGCCAGCACGACGTAGAGCGGGATGATCAGGCCGGCCTGCGGCAGCATGAGGATCCCGATCATCAGCACGATGAAGAGCTTCCGCCCGGCGAATCCGTACTTGGCGAGCGCGACCGCTGCCAGGAACGAGAGGACGATCGCCAGCGTCACGGTGACGCTCACGATGATCAGGCTGTTCTTGACGTCCTGCCAGAAGAACGGGCGGTGGATCGCCTCCCGGAAGTGGTCAAGGGTCGGGTGGAAGGAGAACCAGGTGGGCGTGAGGCTGTTGATCTCATCGTCCGGCTTGAACGCGGTCGAGATCATCCAGAAGACCGGGAAGACCATGATCCCGAAAACGAGCAGGCCGACGGCGTTCCAGCCGAGGCGGCGGCGCCAGAGACGGGGCTTGCGGAGTGCGGCGGGTGCTACCGCGCTCACGTGACGTCGCCCATCTGCACCATCTTGCGTACGTATCCCACGCTGAGCGCCGCAACCATGAGCAGCATCAGGATGGAGATCGCAGCGCCACGGCCGAAGTCCGAGTGCGCATAGCCGACGATGAACACATACACGCCCATCACGTAGTTGGAGGCGTCGACGTGTGATGCGCCGATCAGCAGGTACGGCTGCGTGAAGACGCCGAAGTCCCAGATGATGGAGAGGCTCGTGAGGATGAGGAAGATGGGGCGGAGGATCGGGAACGTGACGTCGCGAAAGACGCGCCGCGAGTTGGCGCCGTCGATCGCGGCGGCCTCGACGAGCTCGTGGGGCACCTGTGCGAGGCCCGCGTAGAGCGTGATCGTGACGAAGGGAAGGGCCCCCCAGACCATCAGAAGCGTCACCATGGCGAGCTTCGAAAAGGTCGTCGCGTACCAGTCGTGCTGGAAGTGGTCGCCGAGGTGCAGTTCGGTGAGCACGTAGTTGAGGACGCCGTTCTGAAAGTTCGTCATCCAGAACCAGACCTGGACCGCGACGACGACGGGCATCGACCAGACGAGGACGAGACCCGACGTGAGAAGCACGCGCACCACCGGCCCGACGCGGACGAGCAGCAGTGCCATGAGCGTGCCGAGCACCATCGTCAGCCCGACGTTCGCGATCGTGAACACGATCGTGCGCAGCAGGGTGTGCCAGAAGACGGGGTCGTGGAGGACAGACGCGTAGTTCGAGAGGCCGACCCACGTGCCGCTGCGCTGGATCAGCTCCGCGAGGCCGTAGCGCTCGAACGAGAGCCGGACGAGGTTGTACAGCGGGTAACCGAGAATGCCGCCGATCGCCGCCACGACGGGCAGGATCAGCGCGTACGGCACCGCTCCCCGGAGCAGGCGCCCACGTGAGAGCGGCCGCCGCCGGGACGGGTCGAGCCCGGTCCCGGCGACGGCCGCCGTGTCGTGGTGGACGCTACTCGCCAACGAGATCCGCGTCCGGTCGCTCCATGTCTATGCGTTCAGAACCGACGAGATGTTGTCGCTGGCGGACTGGGCTGCCTGCTGGATGCTGAGCTTGCCGGTCAGGATCTGGGCCAGCATGTTGCGAAGAATATTGCCGTTCTCCACGTTGACCCAGTTCTTGGCCGTGGGGACGAACCAGCTGCGCTTCGCCGCCCGCTCGTTGACGCTCGAGCCCAGCAGGCTCGTCGTGTTGGGGATGTTGCCGATGCCGCGCAAGGCGGTCATCGACGCGTTGCTCGTGTAGTCCTTGATCCAGTCGACTGCGAGCGCCTTGTTGGCGCCGACGGGAACCGCGAGATCCGAGCCGCCGAGGAAGCCGGGCATCGGCTGGCCCTTGGTGTGGCTCGGCATCACGAACTGGCCGGTGACGCTCTTGTACTTGTCGCCGACGCAGCAGCTGAACCAGCCCGGCCCGAGCATCGAGCCGACGAGACCCTGTGCGTAGACGCTGTACGGCGTCGGATTGTTCTCATCGGTGGTCTTGCTGGCCCGCGACGCCGCCGTATAGAAGTTCTTGTAGGCGGCCAGGCCGGCAATCGCCCTCGGCGAGTCCAGCGTTCCCTTCCACTTGCCGCTGACGCGGGTCGCGATCGAGCCGCCGAAGTCGTAGACGAAGCTCATCGCCACATACCAGTCGGTACCGGCGATGTACACCGGCGAGAAGCCCTTCTGCGTGTTCTTGGTCGCGAGCTTCTTCGCGTCGGCCGTGAAGGCGGCAAGGCTGGTCGGGATCTTCACGCCCGCGCTCTTGAACAGATCCGTGCGGTACGTGACGACCCGCGAGCCGGCGTAGTAGGGGACCCCGTAAAGCTTGCCTGCGAACCGTCCAGAGGCGGCAAGCCCTTCGAGCCACGTGTTCGAGTTCGGGATGGACGCCTTGTCGGAGGTCAGGTCCTGGAACGCCCCTGCCGCCATGTACTTCGTCATCTCGGTGTTCCCCATCTCGACGACGGCGGGCGCGTTTCCGCCGGCCAGCGTCGCATCGAGCTTCTGCAGATGGGTGCCCCAGGTCTGGTACTGCACGTCGACCGTGACACCGGGATGGTCCTTCTGGAACTGGTCGTTCGCAGCTTTCACGATCGGAGCCCAGTTCGGGGCTTGCGCGTCGGTCTGGAGCCAGACGGTGATGCTGCTCGCGGACCGCGCCGACGTCGAGCCCGACGCCGTGGACGCGATGACCGCAAGGGCCGCGCCGGCCAGGACGACGGCGCCGATTATGCGTGCTCTCATGGGCGATTCCCCCAAGCGCATCGAAAGGCGGGCAGACTCGCTCGGGCTCGTTCGTGGCTGCAAGCCGCGCGCGTACCGCCTACTGGTTTATACCACCTTGCCACGGTGCGTAAGAGTGGCACACGGTTACAGAGTTGTCAAGACCACTTTGGCCAGAGCGGTTGCCAGAGAAATCGCTCCAAATCAGGACTAACGGTCTCTGGAAGGGGATGTGGAGCCCTTTGTTACGGGAATAACGGATCGGAGCAGGTCTAGTTGGTACTGACCAACTCGGGGTGCTAGGAGCGCCCCGAGCTTCCACCGCGAGAACGCGCCGGCCGGCTTGCGGTTGAGCTCGGTCACGAGCTTGTATCGGTCGCCCCGGTAGATCGAGCGCACGAACTCGACGATCTCGCCGTTCGCGGCGCGCGTCGTGCGCTCGAAGAGGAAGGCAGGCGAGTGGAGCGGCACGCCGAGCGCATCGGACTCCTCCTCGTTGGTGACCGTCGGCTCGATCGTCTGCAGGCCGCCGACGATCTCGATCCCGTAACGACCTTGCAGGAGCTCGTAGAACGACTGGTGCTCGAGGTCCGCCGGGGAGAGGCCCGGAACGAGCGATTCGCGCACGTGCAGCGTCTCGATCGCCATCGTCTCGCGATCGGCGAGCCGCAGCCGGCTGATGATCACGACGGGCTCGGAGGGAGAGACGTGGAGGAGCCGGCCGAGGTGCGCGCCCGCCGGCGTCACGCGCAGGTCGAGCGTCCTGCTCGCCGGCACCATCCCTCGTCGCTGCATGTCCTCCGTGAACGAGGTCATGGTCAGCTCCTGCGCGATCTTCGGCTCGCTCACGAAGGTGCCGCTGCCGTGGCGGCGCACGAGCATGCCGTCACGCACGAGGTCGTCGAGCGCCGCACGCACCGTGAGTCGTGAGACTCCGAGCTCCGCGCTCAGCTGGCGCTCCGACGGGATGGCGTCCCCGACTCCAAGCCGCTCGATCAGGTCGAGCACGCTGCTGCGAGTCTCGCTCTGCTTGGTCACGGTTCGGGTCGGGGAAGAGGTCATGGCCCGCCGAGCCCAGAGGCTCCGGTCCCCACGTGGTCAGTACCAGTCATGCGGAGACGGCTGCCGGAGTGAGCTGCCTGCGGCCGCTTGTCGGCAGCGCCGCACCGGAGACGGGATCGAAGAAGTGGAACCGCGAGGGATCGACCGCGAGCTCGGCGTCACCGGTCCCGCGCACCCTGGTCCGGGGATCGACGCGCGCTGTGAACAGCGTGCTCGCGTCCGGGAGGAGCGTCGCGTCCTCCTCGCCGTCGGCCTGCACGTCGATGGACACCTTCGGCGCCTCGACCCGGAAAAAGACATTTGTGTCGGCGCCGAGCTCCTCGAGCACCTCGACCCGCACGCGCAGGCGCGGGAGCGTGGACGCAGCGAGCCCCGGGTCTTCGAACGCCTCCGGCCGCACGCCCAGGATCACCTCCCTGACGTCGGTGACGGGGCGGTTGGCAGCGTCGAGAGGGACGCGGATGCCGCCGAAGCTGACCTCGTCGCCCTCGACCGTCGCCTCCACCAGGTTCATCGCGGGGGATCCGATGAACGCGGCGACGAAGAGGTTGCGCGGCGCCGCATAGAGAACCTGCGGCTCCGCGACCTGGACGATGACACCGTCGCGCATCACCGCTACGCGCTGCCCGAGCGTCATCGCCTCTGTCTGGTCATGGGTCACGTAGACCGTCGTCACGCCGAGTCGCGCGTGCAGCTGTGCCAGCGAAGCCCGCATCCCGACGCGGAGCTTCGCGTCGAGATTCGACAACGGCTCGTCCATCAGGAACGCCCGCGGCTCCCGCACGATCGCCCGTCCCATCGCGACCCTCTGACGCTGCCCGCCCGAGAGCTGCGCGGGCTTGCGATCGAGGAGCTCCGTGAGACCGAGCAGCGCCCCGACCTCCTCGACCCGGCGCTGGGCCTCGGCCTTCGGCGCCTTGCGCACCTTGAGGCCGTAACCGAGGTTCTCGCGCACGGTCATGTGGGGGTACAGCGCGTAGCTCTGGAACACCATCGCGATGTCGCGGTGGCGTGGAGCAAGCTCGGTGACGTCGGCGCCTCCGATGCGCATCGTGCCGCTCGTCACCTCCTCGAGGCCGGCGATCATCCGTAGCAGCGTCGACTTTCCGCAGCCCGACGGGCCGACGAGGACCATGAACTCCCCGTCGGCGACTGTGAGGCTGACGTCGTCCACAGCGCGGAAGCCATTGCCGTAGACCTTCGTAACCCTGTCGATCTCGATCGACGCCATCGCTAGCGGCCGGTGCGCATCGTGGTCCCTCCGGGACAGTTCGTGACCAACAGGCACCGTCTGCCTGACTGGTCTTGACCACTATACCACGTCGTGCGTACACTGGCCCGAGTGGCGAAGCAGTCGACAGATCGTGACGCGGCGCTCGACGGGCTCGTCACCGAGGCGTGGAACGCCGACGCGGCCGATCTCGACCTTCGCGCCACCGGCGATCTCGTCGCGTTGATGAGCCGGGAGGATGCGACCGTGCCGCAGGCGGTTGCGCGTGCGCAGGGCGAGATCGTGGCGGCGATCGACGCGATCGCGTCGCGGCTCCTGCGCGGCGGTCGGCTCGTCTATGCCGGCGCAGGCACGTCGGGGCGCCTCGCACTGGTCGATGCCGCCGAATGCGAGTCGACCTTCGCCGTGCCTCCCGGCCGTGTGGTGGCGTTGATCGCGGGGGGCGCCGCGAGCGCTGCCATCGCCCAGGAGCACGCAGAGGATGACGCCTCGTCGGGCGAGTCGGAGATCCTCGGCCTCGAGATCGGGCCGGACGATGCCGTTGTCGGACTCAGCGCCAGCGGGCGAACGCCGTACGTGCTCGGTGCGCTCGGCGCCGCGCGGCGCGCCGGTGCGTTGACGGTGGCGCTCGTCTCGGTGCCCGAGTCGGAGCTGGGCATGCTCGCAGATCATGAGATCGCGGTCGTCGTGGGCCCCGAGATCATCGCCGGCTCGACGCGGCTCAAGGCCGGCACGGCTCAGAAGCTCGTGCTCAACATGATCTCCACGATCGCCATGGTGCGGCTCGGAAAGACATTCGGGAACCTGATGGTCGATGTCGTGGCGACGAATGCCAAGCTTCGCGCCCGTGTCAGGCGCATCGTCGCTCAGGCGAGCGGCGCCGATGCAGCGGCTGTCGACGCGGCGCTCGACGCGTCCGAGGGCGATGCGAAGGTGGCGATCGTGTCGTTGCTCGCCGACGTCGACGCCGTGTCCGCGCGTCAGCGGCTCGAGGCCGCCGGCGGCGTCGTGCGGAGCGCTCTCTCTCCATGAGGCTCGGCGTCGAAGCGGCCCTCGTCGACGGCGTGCTCGTACCGGGCGACGTCGTCGTCGAGGACGGGCTCATCGCCGGTGTCGGGTCGGACGGAGGGGGGCGCGGGATCGCCGTACCCGGCTTCGTCGACCTGCAGGTGAACGGCTTTGCAGGTGTCGATTTCCTCGGCGCCGACGCCGACGGCTATGCCGAGGCAGGAGAGGCGCTGCTCGAAACAGGCGTGACGGGCTACCTGCCCACGTTCATCACCTCCGACGAGGCGGACCTGCTCACCGCGCTGGGGGCGGTGCCCGAGAGTGCGGCGGGCCCGCGCATTCTCGGCGTCCATCTCGAGGGCCCGTTCATCTCCGCGGCACGCCTGGGCACGCATCCTCCCGCTGCCCGCCGCGATCCAGACCCGCTGCTGCTGGGACGCCTCCTCGACGCCGGGCCGGTCCGTCTCATGACGCTCGCCCCCGAGCTCCCCGGAGCGTTCGATCTCGTCGACATCCTGCAGGCGCGGGGCGTGGTCGTCTCGCTCGGGCACAGCGATGCCACTGCCGCAGTTGCCCACGCCGCATTCGACCGCGGCGTTCGTACCGTCACGCATGTCTTCAACGCGATGCGTCCGCTGGCTCATCGCGATCCGGGAATCGTCGGCGCCGCTCTCGTCCGCCCGGACGTCGTGCTGCAGGCGATCGTGGACGGCATCCACCTCGACCCCGATACGGTGCGGCTCCTGTGGCACGTCGCCGTCGGCCGGCTCGCGCTCGTCTCGGACGCGATCGCGGCGGCGGGGCTCGGCGATGGCGCTTACGCACTCGGGTCGGTCGACGTCGATGTACGGGACGGAGTGGCCCGGCGGGAAGACGGCGTGCTCGCAGGCAGCACGCTGACGATGATCCAGGCCGTGCGCAACCTCATCGACCTCGGCGTCCCGCTCGAGCGCGCGGTCGAGGCGGCGAGCGTGGTGCCGGTGCGCGTCCTCGGCCTGCGAGGTGTCGGACGACTTTCGCCCGGCAGCCGCGCGGACGTCGTCGTGCTCGACGACGCGCTCGAGATCGATCGCGTCCTTGTCGGGGGTGAGATGCGTGTCGCCGGCTGACCCGGGCTCGCTGTTCCTCTCGGAGATCCGGGAGCAGCCTGCTGCGCTCCGACGGCTGCTCGAGCAGAACGCCGAGATCGAGGGGATCGCCGCGCTCGCCCGCGAGCGTGGCTCTCGGCTCGTGCGCATGGTCGGTCATGGCTCGTCCGACAACGCGGCCTCGTTCGGCGTCTACGCGTTCGGGCTGCTGCCGCGGTGGACGGCGATGCGCGACTCGATCACGCTCACGGTGCACTACGACACGCCGCTCGACCTCTCCGGGTCGACGGTGATCGGCATCTCGCAATCCGGTCGGACGCCGGACGTTGTCGAGTACGTCACCCGGGCGCGCCGCACCGGCGCGTTCACGGTTGCGATCACGAACGATCCGGACTCCGATCTGGCCACTGCCGCCGAGGCGACGATCCCGCTCGGCGCGGGCGACGAGCTGGCGGTGGCAGCGACGAAGACGTACGTGAACACGCTCGGGGCGCTCGCCCTGCTCGCAGGCCACGTCGCCGGACGCGGCGCGGAGCTGGCGGACGGACTGCGACGTACCGCCGAGCTACTCGAAGCCTCGCTGCCCCGCTTCGAGCGCGAGACCCGGGCACTGTCGGTGCCGTTCTCGTATACGGGGCGCATGTTCGTGATCGGGCGCGGCACCGAGTTCGCCACTGCACGAGAGATCGCGCTGAAGCTGCTCGAGACCTGCCGCGTGGCGGCCGAGCCGCTGACGGCGACGGATCTCTCTCATGGCCCGGTCGCCGCTCTCGACCCGTTCTTTCCCGTGTGGGCGATTGCCTCTCCGGACGGGACGCTCTCGACCGTGCAGGAGGCCGCAGCCCGTATCCACGCCATGGGGGCGACGGTCGTCGCGAGCGGCACCGCGGCAGGAGAGATTCCCGGCAGCCTCTACTCGTTGCCGGTGCCGCCGGTGCAGCCGGCGCTCCTGTCGCCTCTGCTCTCCGTCGTCCCCGGCCAGCTCTTCGCGCTTGCGCTCGCGCTCGCCCGGGGCCTCGACCCGGATGCCCCGCACGGCTTGAACAAGGTGACGCTCGTCGGCTGAGAGCCGCTGCCGGCCGGCGAACGTCAGGCCGGGATTGGCTCGTTCCCCATCGCCTCGAGCAGCTCGTCGTGGAGGAGCCCGTTCGACGACACGCCCGTGCCACCGTCGGCCCGCGCCGCACCCTCGCGGTCGGTGAACCGCCCGCCCGCTTCCTCGACGATCGGCTGCACCGCAGCGAGATCCCACAGTGTCACCCCGACTGCGTCGATGGCGCCGTCTGCGGCGCCCTCGGCCACGAGCATGTGCGCCCAGAAGTCGCCGTAGGCTCGCGGGTGCCAGCAGCGGTGAGCGAGTGCCGGCAGCTCCTGCTCGAGAGCGAAGCACAGAACTGCGTCGGCGACCTGGGAGACGGCGGAGACGTGGATCCTGCCTCCGTCGGCGAAGGCACCCACACCGCGTTCGGCCCACCAGCGACGCCCGAGCGCCGGCGCCGACACGACGCCGATACGAGGAACGCCGTCCTCCTCGAGCGCGATCAGGGTCGCCCAGACGGGGATGCCGCGGGAGTAGTTGCGTGTGCCGTCGATCGGATCGAGAATCCAGCGCCGGCGTCCACCGCCGCTCACCCCGAGCTCCTCGCCGAGCACGCCGTCGCCGGGACGCTCCACCGCGAGCCGTGCGCGGATCGCCTCCTCGACGGCCCGGTCGGCCTCCGTCACAGGGGTGCGATCCGGTTTCGTCTCGATGATCAGGTCGTGTGCGCGAAAGCGGCCGACGGAGAGAGCGTCGGCCGCGTCTGCAAGTTCGAGCGCCAGCGTCAGGTCGGGGCTCATGCGAGCCCCGAGACTACGTCTTCTTCGCGACCTTGTGCTTCGGCTTGGTTGCGGCGGCCTTCGTTTTGGGCGATGCCACTATGCTTGAACTTCGGCTTGGCCACCGTGATCCCAACCTTCGCCGACCAGGTCATCGCGACCTTCTTCAACTGCGTCTGGTTGAGGCCCCGGACGCGGTAGAACCAATCACCTGCCGCGAGATCGAGCACCGCAGAGGTGGAGTAGGTCGTCTTCGATCCTTGCGCCCGCCAGGGATAGCGCGTGCGTGACCACTGAACCTCGTACGCGGTCGCGGCGACAGCGGGCTCCCAGGCGATCAGGGGTGTCGAGTACACGGTCGGGCGACGGCTCGCGAGCCGACAAGGCCCGCCCGTCTGGCTTCAAGCCGGCAACATAGGGAGCACCCGCTCCGGTGCCGATGACAACCGGCCCGCTTTCCTTGCCGAAACTCTCGACGCGATTAGCAGCACACGCGTCCTGTGGTGTCTCGACATCCCAGTAGCCGTACTTGGCCGTCGGATCGGGTGGATACTCCGCCCAGATCACGGGGACGACAGTCCAGTAATAGCGGGTCGTGGGGAAGTCGATATCCGGAAGATCCACGGTTGCGCCGACGACTGTTTGAGACTCGTCGGGGTTGCCGCTGGCCGCATTCGGATCCGAGGCCGTGGACCCACCGGAACCTGTGGCCCCCGATCCACTAGACGAGGTGGATGCCGTGACCTGCGACTCATTCGTCACGATTGGACGCCAATCGGTAGTCCATTCCTTCGTCGTCGGCGCCTGTCCTCGCGGAACGTCCGGCAGGACGCCTGTGGAATCAATCGCGGACATGATCTGTTCCTTGAGCGGCAACTGCAGCGGGCCGCTCGTTCGCGGGGCGTACGCCGGGCTGCCGACGATAGAGCTCCGGAAGACGATGTTCACGCAGTCGCGGTCTGTCGCAGCGTAAACGCGGTACAACGGATAGTTGCTGAGGGTCGGTAGGACGGAGTACACGTGTTGATCAAGCGCGGCATCACCGTTGAATGCGAGGCCGGGCATCAACGCGTGCGCCGACTGCTTGGTGCCGTCACTGATGCCGTCGGACAATGCCATTCGCGTTGCAATCGGTGTGACATCGGGAGTCGGGTTCGTTGACGTGTAGACAGGGCTCCACGGCCCGTACGACACCGCCGGGAGGCCGTTCGGCACGTCGCCGAACACCCGGCGCACGGCACGTACGCGCCAGTGCACCGTGGCATACCAGTTCTTCAGCGTGTAGAACTCGCGCTCGTCCGCCACGTTCGTGTGCGTCGAGAAGGACTTTTGGATGTCGGGATACCAGACCTGATAGCCGGTCGCCCCGCTTACGCTCGTCCAGCGGATGAGGCCCGGCTGTGACACGAGCGGAGTGGGAACGCTCGGCCACCGCGTGTTGAACGCGAACGGCGTGCTCCAGGCGGTGGGGCCGTTGGCCGTGATCGCGCGGGCGTGCGCGTAGAGGGCGTACGGCTGGCCGGTGAACCAGGGCAGGGCGATGTCGACCGACACAGCGGGTACGCGTAGGGGCTCGATCACCGATGTCACGGCCGGATCCTCGCCGGCGGCGGGAGTCGTGGGCGTCGTAGACGCTGCCGCAGCGCCGCTCGTGCTCGAATCCGCGGTCGTCGCAGATCCGGGCGTCGCTGCGGCTGGAACCTCCGTTGTCGCGGGCTGCTTCGCCGGCACCGATGCGCAACCGACGCCAGGCTTCACGCCGTACCGGACGTTCGACCAGACGATCGCGTTCTCCCCGAAGGCGCGGCTGGTCGCGAGCTCGAACTCATAGCAGGTCGCACCGCGCACAGGTTTCCAGGCGAACGCTGGGGTGCGTGGGAATACATGCGTCACGGGCTCCGAAGGGCTGAGGAGGAAGGCGCGCAGACTGGTGGGAGCGCCGACCGGTTTCGTCGTCGCGATTGCCGAGCTCGAGAGGGGCGTCACCACGGCAAGGACGGCGGTGGTGAAGAGGACGAAGCGGAGGACTATGCGCATACGCGCTATGTCGGCAGCGCCTGGTCTCCAGCCCTCCCTCGTTCGGGGGATGTCCCTGACACCAGGGCTGGCGATGGCAGCTGAATGCCGTTATCAGGTCATCGGCAAGCGCGCGGCGTCGCCACGGTCGTCGGGATCCTCCTGGCCACCATCGCCGTCTCCGCAGCGACCGTCGACTCCCAAATCCGAACGGCGAAGCTCATGCGGGAGCCGATGGGGCCACCTCTGACCGGTGACGGGCGGTGGCCGCTCGACCTGCTGCGGTTGCCCGCCGCGTGGGATATCACAACGGGAGAAGCTCCCGGGCCATTGGTAGCGGTAGTCGACTCAGGCGTCGTCATCACCTCAGACCTCACCGGGCGGGTAACCGGCCAAAGCTTCGCAGGCGGGAGGCCGAACGACGATACATTGGGACACGGGACACAGGTGGCGGGCATCATCGCCGCATCCGGCAGCGACGGGTCGGGGCTTGTCGGGGTCTGCTGGACGTGTCGGATCCTTTCTCTCCGGATCACCGATAGCGCCTCGGTCGTCTCCGACCGCGTGGCGCAGGCGATTGATGCTGCGGTCGCCCACAAGGCGAGCGTGATCAACCTCAGCCTGGGCTCCCGGATCCATACACAGGCGGAGCGTGACGCGGTTGCGAGAGCGGTAGCCGCCGGGATCGTCGTCGTCGCAGCCGCCGGAAGCGACGGCTCGTCGACGCCGGTCTTCCCTGCCGCCTATCCCGGCGTCCTCGCGGTTGGATCCGTGGGCGCAAACCGGAAGCTGGCGCCCGCTTCGAATCGAGGCTCATGGGTGAGTGTCCTCGCTCCGGAGTGCGGAGCTGCACTAGGGCCGCACAACATCGCGGATCAAGGATTTTGCGGCACGTCGGCATCCGCCGCGTTTGCGTCTGGCGTCGCCGCGCTCCTACGAGCCGCTGTCCCGAAAGCAGACGGCAGAGACATCATCGCCGCAATCCAGCGCACCGCCCGACCAGTAGCAGGATCTGAGTACGGCATCATCGATGCAGTTGCAGCGCTCCGCGCCATTCAGAAGGCAAAGCCGCTCGCGGGCAGCGAGACGAAGGGTCCGCTCCTTCACATCGTCCGCCGCCCGATGATGAGCGGTGTCGGCGCCGTCGGCGGACGCCTCGAGGCGTCGACCGGCGCCTGGTCGGGCCCGGTCTCGTCGGTCGCGATTCGGTGGGAGCGCTGTACCCGATCCGGCTTGCGTTGCCGGGTGGTAGCGCGCCGATTGCCGATCTACCACGTCGTCGCGGCTGATGCCGGGCACTCGATCCGAGTCGTCGTACGGGTCGTCGGAGAAGATGATCGCGCCGTCGAGGCCGCGAGCCATCTGCTCCCGATTCGGCGCTAGCTAGTCAAACTGAAGGTAGATCAGCGCGACCGCAAAAGTCCCTGCGAACAGCAGCACGAAGAGCCCGAACAGGGCCCAGCCGAGCCGGAGATTCTTCTGCTCGAGCTCGGTGTTCATCTAGGCGACCAGTGGGTCGATCGCCGCTGCCACGAACAGCAGGGCAAGGTAGGCGAGAGAGTAGTGGAAGAGCAGCACCGCCCGGCGGCGCGAGGCATCCTGCCGCAGCTTCCAGGCAAGGAGCACGAAGTACGCGCCGAGGAGGATCGCGATCGTCGTATAGACGGGGCCGAGCCACCAGCCGACGGCGACCGTGAACGCCACCAGCACGATCGAGTAGAGCAGGATCTGCCGCGTCGTCTCGCGATCGCCCCGCGTGCCGGGCAGCATCGGCACGTTCGCGGCCAGATAGTGCTCCTTGATCATCAGCGCGAGTGCCCAGAAGTGCGGGGGGGTCCAGAGGAACACGATCAGGAACAACCACAGTGCGGGCAGCGTCAGAGTGCCGGTGGCTGCGGCGAAGCCGACGAGCGGCGGCACTGCTCCCGCTGCTCCTCCGATGACGATGTTCTGATCGGTCGAGCGCTTCAGGTAGCCGGTGTAGACGACGACGTAGAAGAGTCCCCCGAGCAGGGCGAGCGCGGCGGTGAGCACGTTGACCGTGGATGCGAGTACCGCGAACGAGAGCCCCATCAGGACGAGACCGAACTCGAGCGCCCGTGGTGCCGGAACGCGACCGGAGGCGACCGGACGAGCTGCGGTGCGCTCTCCCATGAGCCTGTCGATGTCCGCGTCCATGACGTGATTGAGCGCGCTCGCGCCGCCGCAGGCAAGCGCGAGTCCGATCATCATCGCGAGGAAGTCCCACCCGTTGGGCAGGCCGCCGGCGCCGACGAACATCCCTGCTGCCCCGGTCAGGAGCAAGAGCGACATGATCCGCGGTTTCGTCAGGGTCGCGTAGTCACGCCATGGTCCGACCTCGAGCCGCTCGCCGCGGCGGGACACGGCGAGCGCGACGAGCGACGAGGCGAACGACGCTCCGCCCGCGCCGACGTGGAGCGCAACGGCCCAGCGGGCGTCGCCGGTCCAGCCGACGAGGCCGCCGGTGGCGATTGCCGCCAGCAAGAGAACGACGGCGGTCGCGGTCGGCGCCAACAGGGTCGGATACGCGAGCTTCGCGATCACCGCTGCGGCGACCAGGAGAGGCAGCGCGACGATTGCAGCACCCCAATGTCCACGTCCGAGATCGAGCGCGGCGCTCGTGACAGCGACTGCGGTCGCGGCGGCTCCGGCAGCGATCGTCCACCGCACGAGCGGGCCCGGAGCAGGCGACTCAGAGTGCACCTGACTCCTTCAGCTTGCGGCGGAGGTCGTAGAGCGGGCGGGCGCTCGTGACGTAGGGGACGGAATCGAAGTTGTGTGGAGGCGGTGGGGACGTCGTGTACCACTCGAGCGTGTCGGCCAGCCACGGATCGTTGCCGGCGCGCCTCCCGTGAAACCCCTTGACGATGGCGAACAGGAACACGAGCATGCCGGCGCCCATGACGAAGGAGCCGATCGTCGACGCCATGTTGTAGCCCTGCAGCAGTCCGGTGTCGTCGTATGTGAAGACGCGCCGCGGCATGCCGAGGAGTCCTTCGAGGTGCATGGGGAAAAACGTCAGATTGAAGCCCGCGAAGACGAGCCAGAACGTGATCTTCCCGAGCCGCTCGTCGAGGTGGCGTCCGAACAGCTTGGGCCACCAGTAGAAGAGCCCGCCCATGATCGCGAGCACCGAGCCGCCGAAGAGCACGTAATGGAAGTGCCCGACCACGAACTGCGTGTCGGTCAGCTGCCAGTCGACCGGGAATGCCGCGAGGTAGATGCCGGTGAGCCCGCCGAAGGTGAAGACCGACAGGAAGCCGAGCGCGAACAACATCGGCGTGTCGAGGCTGATGTTCCCACGCCAGAGCGTCGCGATCCAGTTGAGAACCTTGATCCCCGTGGGGACGGCGATCACCATCGACGCGAGCATGAACCAGACGTTCAGAGCTGTCGGCATCCCGACCGCGAACATGTGGTGCGCCCAGACGAGGAGCGAGAGGAAGCCGATCGCGACGGTCGAGAAGGCGACCGCCTTGTAGCCGAAAATCGGCTTGCGGGCGAACACCGGCAGGATCTCCGAGATGATCCCGAACGCCGGCAGGATCGTGACATAGACCTCGGGATGGCCGAAGAACCAGAACACGTGCTGGTACAGCACGGGGCTGCCGCCAGCGCCGGGGGCAAAGAAATGGAAGGTGGCTGGGAATTGGCGCTCGAGCAAGAGCGCCGTGAGGCCCGCCGACAGCGCCGGTAGCACCACCAGCAGCAGCCACGCGTAGATGTAGATCGACCAGACGAACAGGGGCAGCCGCGTCCACGACATCCCCGGCGCGCGCATGTTCTGGATCGTGACGATGAAATTGATCGCGCCCACGACCGAGGAGATCGTGAGAATGTGCAGCGACAGGATCCACAAGTCCTGGCCGTTGCCCGGCGACAGCAGCGACAGCGGCGGGTACGCCGTCCAGCCGGTGTTCGCCGCCCCACCCTTGGCGAAGAACGACAGGCTGAAGATCAGTCCGGCGAACGCGTAGAGCCAGTACGAGAGCGCGTTCAGCCGCGGAAACGCCACGTCGCGGGCGCCGATCATCAATGGCACCAGGAAGTTGCCGAGCCCTGCCAGGATCGGCACCACGACGAAGAAGATCATCCCCGTGCCGTGCATCGTGACCGCTTCGTTGTACGAGTTGCCGGTGAGGATCGTCTGATCGGCCTGCGCGAGCTGCGTGCGGATCAGCAGCGCCAGGAAGCCGGAGAGCGCGAAGAAGAAGCCTGCGGTACCGATGTAGAGGATCCCGATCCGCTTGTGATCGACGGTGACGAGCCAGCTCGCGACGCGTCCCCGCTGCCAGGCCGGGATGCCAGGGCTCACATTGGAGCTCATCCCGTCACGCCGCCGGGTGCATCGTGCCGAGCGGGGTTCCTAGGTGCCACTGCCGAAACGCTCCTTCAGGTAGTCCGTCATCGCCTTCAGCTGCGTGTCGCTCCAGTTGCGACCGACGGCGGGCATCAGTTTCTGGCCCGTATGCAGCAGCAGTGCAATGCCCTTCGCGTCGGTCACTGTCGAGGAGCCTTTCAGTTGCGGCGCGCCGGCTGCGGCGCCGCCCTCACCGGCGAGGCCGTGACACTTCGCGCACGCCCCCTCGAACTCCTCGCGCCCGAGCGGAGAGGTCCCTGCATCCTGCTGCGTCTTGCGCTCTGACAGCCACGCGTCGAACTCGGCCTGCGGGAGCACGTCGACCTGAGCAAGCATGCGCGCGTGATCGAGGCCACAGAGCTCCGCGCATTGACCGGTGAAGACTCCCACGCGCTCGGCCCTGAACCAGGTGTGATTGACGCGGCCCGGAATCGCGTCGATCTTGCCGGCGAGCGCAGGGATCCACCAGGAATGGATCACGTCGAAGGCCGGCGCGGTGACGTCGAGCTCCACCGTACGACCCTCGGGCGCGCGCAACTCGTCGATTGTGACGACGCCGTTCGGATACTCGAACTGCCAGTAATACTGGCGGCCCGTGACCCGGACGACCAGGTTCGTCGTCCCTGCGCGCGCCTCCGGCACATTCTTGATTCCCGGCAGCTTGACGAGCACGAACGCGGCGATCGCGAACAGGATCACAACCGGAACGACCGTCCACATCGTCTCGAGGCGCGAAGAGCCGTGGATCTGCGGCCCGTCGACGTCGCGTGCCCGCTTCTTGCGACGGAAGCGCACGATGAACACCACGAGCGCGATCTCCACGAGCGCCAGGATCACGAGGGCGAACGCCGTCACGAACCAGTACGTCTGGCTGATGTCGTGCGCGTTCGGGGAAGCAGGGGGCACTGGCGCAAAACCGCCGTTTCCCGCCAGCGCCGGTGCGGCGAGCGCGAGCAGCGCGATCGACACGCCGGCGGGTAGGAGAAGCTTCGAGCGCACGAGCGCTGTCATTCTACGAGGGTGACCGACACCACGCGACGCCGAACCCGCGTCCAGCTCCCCGCCGACGTGACGCGGCCGTTCGAGGTGTACGTGAACGGCGTGCTCCAGCACGAGGGAGCGGACTACGTGGTGCGCGACGGTGTGCTCGAGTTCGAACGCCAGATGAAGGAAGAGGGCCGGCTCGGCCTCATGCGGTGGGCGTCGATCGTGTTCGGCGTCGCCGGCAGCTATCGGCAGAACGATTCCGTGGACGTCGTCTACGAGCGTGACGGGCGGCGCGTCGTTGCGCCGAAGCTCCCGCTGGACCGAACCTGATTCCCGGACTTCCGCGCCCGTCCGCGCGCCGCTCGTCAGGCGCGGCCGGCAGCGCGCGCAGCCTCGTGCAGACGAACGGCGTCCGCTTCCGCGGGCTGCCCGGGCGCGAGCCGCCACGACCAGTTGCCCCCGACCTCGCCCGGCCTGTTCATGCGTGCCTCGGAGCCGAGGCCCAGCACATCCTGCACCGGCACCAGTGCGAGCCCCGCCCGCGAGGAGAGCCCGATCTCGAGCAGACGCCACGAGTCCTCGCCCGGGAAGTGCCCGGCGAGCGTGTCGGTGTCGTGCGTCGAGGTCGACATGACCTGGTTGAAGCGATGATTCTCGAGCCGGTGCGGATTGCTCGGCGGACCTCCGAAGGCCCACTCCAGGACGACCATGCCCGGGAAGCCGAGCTCGTCGCGCAACCGTTCCACGTCGGGCGTGATCACTCCGAGATCCTCGGCGATCACGGGCAACGGCCCGAGCTCGGCCTCGGCCGCCCGGAACACGGCGGCGCCGGGACCTCGTGTCCAGCGGCCGGCGCGCGCGTCCCGCCCGGTCGTCGGCACCGTCCAGTAGGCGGCGAAGCCACGGAAGTGATCGAGCCGGAAGACGTCGACGAGACCGAGCGCACGGCGCAGCCGCTCGATCCACCAGCGATACCCCTCGCGAGCCAATGCGTCCCAGTCGTACAGCGGGTTGCCCCACTTCTGCCCGCGTGCGTTGAGCGCGTCAGGCGGCGCCCCGGCGACGGAGGTGCCCGGCAGAAAGATGCCCGGATGCGTCATGTGGTCGCAGCTACCCGCCGCGACGTAGATCGGGACGTCGCCGATGATCCGCACGCCGCGGCCGGCAGCGTAGGCTCGGAGCTCCGACCACTCACGGTCGAACCGCACCTGCTCCGCGACGGCATCGCCGCCGGCGTAGTCGGCCCAGTCGCTGATCCAGTAGCGATGGCGCTGCTCGAACGCGCGCACCTCGGACGGCGCCACCCCCGCGTCGGGATCAGCCAACAGCCCCGGCCATGCCGCGAAGGCCGACGCCGATGCGTACGGCGATCCGTGCTCGTCCGGCGGGTTGAGCGGCAGCACCTGCCACCAGCGAGCGCCTGCGGCTGCCAGCCAGTCGACGAACGCGAACGCCTCGCGGCCCAGCCGGCCGCCGGGGAGCGATGTCGGATGCAAGGCGATGCCGAGGGATCGCGTCAGCCACATGTCCGGACCTGTTTACCTTGTTAGCTCATGACCGCGCCGCGTATCCAGATCCAAGCCGTGTCGCCGCAGGTCGACTGCGGCCGTTACGCGGCGAAAGCCTGCCTCGGTGACGAGGTCGAGGTCGGCGCGACGATCTTCCGCGACGGCCACGACGTGCTCGCAGCAGCCGTCCGCTACCGGCTCGCCGGGACCCGTAGCTGGCGCGAGGCTCCGCTGGCGCCGATCGGCAACGATCGCTGGGCCGGCACCTTCGCACCGGACGCCCTCGGACGCTGGGAGTTTCGCCTGCAGGCATGGGTCGACACCTATGCGAGCTGGCTCGACGAGTACGACCGCAAGGTCGCCGCCGGTCAATCCGATCTCGACGGGGAGCTCTCGGAAGGCGAGATCTTGTTCGGTCCCGGTGACGTCGCGGCCTGGCGGGCGGCCGCGGGCACGCTCGCACGGCGGCACCGTCACGAGGCGACCAAGAGCTCTCCATTCCCGGTCGACGTCGAGCGTGAGCGTGCCCGCTTCGGCGCCTGGTACGAGTTGTTTCCGCGCTCGTGGGGCGGCTTTCGAGGCGTCGCCGCGGTGCTGCCGGAGCTCGCGGCATTGGGCTTCGACATCGTGTATCTGCCGCCCGTGCACCCCATCGGGCGTACGCACCGCAAGGGTCGCAACAACGCCGAAACGGCCGGCGCGCGCGATCCGGGCAGCCCGTGGGCGATCGGCTCTGCGGAGGGTGGCCACGCTGCGTTGCACCCCGAGCTCGGCTCGGACGGGGACTTCGACGCGATGGTCGCCGCCGCCGAGGAAGCCGGTATCGAGGTTGCGCTCGACTTCGCGATCCAGTGCTCGCCCGACCACCCCTGGCTCCGCGAGCATCCCGACTGGTTTCAGCAGCGGCCTGACGGCACGATCAAGTTCGCGGAGAACCCGCCCAAGCGCTACCAGGACATCTACAACCTGAACTGGGAGACCGACGACCGTGAGGCGCTTTGGTCCGCGCTGCGGGAGATCGTGTTGCACTGGTGCGGGCGTGGCATCCGGGCGTTCAGGGTCGACAACCCGCACACGAAGCCGGCGCCGTTCTGGGAATGGCTGATCGCCGAGGTGCGGGCCACGTATCCCGAGACGATCTTCCTGTCCGAGGCATTCACCAGGCCGGCACCGATGACGACGCTCGCAAAGCTCGGCTTCGGCCAGTCGTACACGTACTTCACGTGGAAGAACTCCAAGTCGGAGCTCGTCGAGCTGGTCGAGCAGATTCGCTCGTGGTCGCACTTCTACCGGCCGAACATGTGGCCCAACACGCCGGACATCCTGCACGAGTACCTGCAGCAGGGCGGGCGTCCTGCCTTTGAGGCGCGACTCGTCCTCGCAGCGACGCTCTCGCCCAGCTACGGCATCTACTCGGGCTACGAAGCCTGCGAATCGGTGCCGCTCCGCCAGGGCAGCGAGGAGTATCTCGACTCGGAGAAGTTCGAGCTCAAACGTCGGCGCCTCGGTGGTCCGCTCCTGCCGCTGATCCGCCGTCTCAACGAGATCCGCCGCGCGCATCCTGCGCTGCAGCGCTTCGAGAGCCTGCAATGGCTGGCGACCCAGAACGACGACCTGATCGCGTTCGCCAAGCGCGAAGGTGACGATATCGTGGTCGTGGTCGTCAACCTCGACCCCGCCGCAGTCAACGAAGGTCTCTGCATCGTGCCGCCCGCACTCGGCCTGCCCGCGGCGTTTGCGGCACACGACCTGCTGAACGGCGCAACCTACGGCTGGCGCAGCGGACGCAACTACGTGAAGCTACCCGCCGGGGGAGCGCACATCATGGTGATCGATGGCTGAGCACTGGTTCGAACGACAGCCGCTCTGGTTCAAGACGGCGGTCTTCTACGAGATCCACACCCGAGCGTTCTTCGACTCCACCGACGACGGCTCGGGGGACTTCCGCGGGCTCACGCAGAAGCTCGACTACCTGCAGTGGCTGGGGATCGACTGCATCTGGCTGCTTCCGTTCTACCCGTCACCGCTGCGGGACGGCGGCTACGACATCGCAGACTTCTACGGCGTCCATCCCGACTACGGGACGCTCGAGGACTTCCGCCTGTTCGTCGAGGCGGCGCACGAGCGAGGCATGCGCGTTATCGCCGACCTCGTCATGAACCACACGTCCAGCGATCACCAGTGGTTCCTGGAATCGCAATCGTCGCCGGACTCCCCGAAGCACGACTGGTACGTCTGGTCCGACACCGTGCACCGCTACGAGGACGCGCGCATCATCTTCGTCGACACGGAACGTTCGAACTGGACCTGGGACGAGCACGCACAGGAGTACTACTGGCACCGGTTCTTTCATCACCAGCCGGACCTCAACTACGAGAGCGCCGAGGTGCAGGAGGCGATGCTCGACGTGCTGCGCTTCTGGCTCGATCTCGGCCTCGACGGCTTTCGCCTCGATGCGGTGCCGTACCTGTTCGAGGAGGAGGGCACGATCTGCGAGAACCTGCCGCCGACGCACGCGTTCCTCAAGCGCGTGCGGGCGGAGATCGATGCCAACTACCCGGACCGGGTGCTGCTCGCGGAGGCCAACCAGTGGCCGGAAGACGTCGTCGCGTACTTCGGCGATGGAGACGGCGACGAGTGTCACATGGCCTTCCATTTCCCCGTCATGCCGCGCATGTTCATGGCGCTGCGGCGGGAAGAGGCGAAGCCGCTGATCGAGATCCTCGACCGGACGCCACCGATTCCAGCCAACGCGCAATGGGGCTTGTTTCTCCGCAACCACGACGAGTTGACCCTCGAGATGGTGACCGACGAGGAGCGCGACTACATGGTGGCCGAGTACGCGAAGGATCCTCGCATGAAGCTCAACGTCGGCATCCGCCGCCGGCTCGCGCCCCTGCTCGACGGGGGCCGTGACGAGATCGAGCTGATGCACGCGATCCTGTTCTCGCTGCCGGGCTCGCCGGTCATCTACTACGGGGACGAGATCGGCATGGGCGACAACGTCTACCTCGGCGATCGCGACGGCGTGCGCACGCCGATGCAGTGGACGGGCGATCGCAACGCAGGCTTCTCGCGCGCGGACTTTGCGCAGCTCTACCTGCCGACGCTGATGGATCCGGTGTTCGGCTATCAGTCGGTCAACGTCGAAGCCCAGTTGCGCTCGCCGACGTCGCTGTTGCGCTGGCTGCGGCGGTTCATCGAGCTGCGCAAGGAGCACCCTGTGTTCGGTCTCGGCGACTACGAGGCTCTCCACCCGGAGAACCCGCGGGTGTTCGCACATATCCGCGGGTATGAAGGAGACACCGTGCTCTGTGTGCACAACCTCGCCCGCACCGCGCAGGCGGTCGAGCTCGATCTCTCTCGCTGGCGCGGCCGGACGCCGGTCGAGATGCTCGGCCGCAGCTCATTCCCGCCGATCGGAGAGCTCCCGTACCTGCTGACGCTGGCGCCGCGGGGCTTCTTCTGGTTCCAGCTCATCGACGAGGCGCAGACGTGAGCCGTGCCGATGCGCTCAGCTCGGAGCAGTTGCTCGGCCTCGTCGCCGATCGCCGCTGGTTTGCCTCCAAGGAGCGCGACCCGGAAAGTGCGCACGTCTCGGCCGTCACGCATGCCGACGCCGAGCTCGAGCTCGTGTTCGTCGAGGTGCGGTTCCCCGAGGGCACGCACGAGACCTACCTGCTGGCGCTGACCTTCGACGGAGACGAACCCAGCGATGCGCTCGAGCACCCGGCCGCCGTGCGCCGGATCGCCGCTCTCGCGGGAGTGAAGACAAAGTGCAAGACGGTGCGGCCCGTCGGCGTCGAGCAGTCGAATTCCTCGGTTGTCATCGATGAGCAGCTCGTGCTGAAGCTGTACCGCCGGCTCGAAGCTGGTCCGAGCCCCGAGGTCGAGCTGCTGCGCGCGCTTGCCGAGGCTGGATTCGACGGTGTGCCGCAGCTCGTCGGGTCGCTCGAGCATGCAGCGGAGCCACTGCCCGCGGCCCTCGCCATCGTGACCGAGCTCGTGCCGGCCGTGGGCGGTGGCTGGGAGCTCGCGCTCGCGTCGCTGGCCGAAGGCGATGCGGAGTGGCTGCCGCGCCGGGCACGCCGACTCGGAGAGGTGACGGGGGCGATGCACTCGGCGCTGGCGGCCTCGAGCGACCCGTACATCGCACCCGAGGAGCCGAGCGCCGAGGCATCGGCTCTCCTCGCTGCGACGATCGACGAGGAGATCGAGCGCCTGCGGACGGCGATGCCCGAGCTGGCCGACACGGCCCTCGGACGGCGTGTCGAGGAGATTCGCGATCTCGTGCAGGACCTCGGCCACACCGGGCCGCCGGGCCTCGTGATCCGCGTGCACGGCGACTACCACCTCGGACAGGTGCTGTGGGGCGAGCGGGAGGACTGGATCGCGATCGACTTCGAGGGCGAGCCGGGCCGCTCGCTCGCCGAGCGCCGGCGGCGCATGTCGGCGCTTCGCGACGTCTCCGGCATGCTGAGATCGTTCGCCTATGCGGCGGACGGCTCGCGTCTGCTCCACGGCGTCACGGCGCCGGACGGCTGGGAATGGTCGTGCCGTGCCGCGTTCCTCGACGGCTGGCGCGAGGCGGTCGATCCGCAGCTGGTGCCGGCAAGCGAGGCGGGCTTCGAGCGCCTGCTCGCGCTGTTCGAGGTCCAGAAGCTCGTCTACGAGCTCCGATACGAGCTCGGCAACCGGCCCGAGTGGGTATGGATACCCGTAGCAGGGCTCGAGCGGATGCTGGACGCGAGATGAGCAGCGCCGGACTTGGAGATCTCGACCTGCATCTCGCCGGCGAAGGCCGGCACGAGCGGCTCTACGAGCGACTCGGGGCACATCCCGTGGAGGACGGCGGCGTGCGGTTCGCGGTCTGGGCGCCCAATGCCCGCGCCGTCTCGGCGGTCGGGGACTGGAACTACTGGAGCGAGGGGGCCGACGCGCTCGTACCGGTCGGCTCGTCGGGGATCTGGGAAGGCATCGCCGGCGATGCGGAAGAGGGTCACCGCTACAAGCTCGCGGTCGTGGGCGCCGACGGCGTCACGCGGCTCAAGGCCGACCCGTATGCGGTCTGCGCCGAGGTGCCGCCGGCGAACGCGTCGATCGTCTATCGCTCGCGCTTCGCCTGGTCGGACGGCGCCTGGATCGAGCGTCGCCGCGGCATCGACCCAGTCACGCAACCGCTCTCGATCTACGAGGTGCACCCGGGATCGTGGCGGCGCGGCCTTTCGTGGCGCCAGCTCGCGCGTGAGATCGTCCCATACGTGAAGGAGCTCGGCTTCACGCACGTCGAGCTGATGCCTGTGATGCAGCATCCATACGCGCCCTCCTGGGGCTACCAGGTCAGCGGCTACTACGCGCCACAGTCCACGTTCGGCTCGCCGGACGACTTTCGCTTTCTCGTCGACGAGCTTCATCGCAACGGCGTCGGCGTCATCCTCGACTGGGTGCCGGCGCATTTTCCTCGTGACGAGTGGGCGCTGGCGCGGTTCGACGGCACCGCGCTGTACGAGCACGACGATCCGCGGCTCGGCGCTCACCCCGACTGGGGGACGCTGATCTTCAACCTCTCCCGGCACGAGGTACGCAACTTCCTCCTCGCGAACGCCCTCTACTGGGTGCGCGAGTTCCACGCGGACGGCCTGCGCGTCGACGCGGTCGCATCGATGCTCTATCTCGACTATTCGCGCAAGGCGGGGGAGTGGCTGCCCAACGCGCAGGGTGGCCGCGAGAACCTCGACGCGGTCGCGTTCCTGCGCGAGCTGAACGAGGTGCTGCACGACCGGGAGCCCGGTGTGACGGTCACGGCGGAGGAGTCGACCGCCTGGCCAGGCGTCTCACGGCCGACGTCGATGGGCGGGCTCGGGTTCACCTTCAAGTGGAACCTCGGCTGGATGCACGACACGCTGTCCTACGTCCAGCACGACCCCGTGCACCGCAGCCACCACCACGACGATCTCACGTTCGCGCTCGTGTATGCGTGGGACGAGAACTTCGTGCTGCCGCTGTCCCACGACGAGGTCGTGCACGGGAAGCGCTCGCTGCTCTCCAAGCTCCCCGGCGACCGCTGGCAGAAGCTCGCGACCCTGCGCGCGCTCTACGGGACGATGTGGGCGCATCCGGGAAAGCAGCTGCTGTTCATGGGCGGCGAGCTGGCGCAATGGGACGAGTGGTCAGAGTCGCGTTCGCTCGACTGGGCCCTGCTTCAGGATCCGGACCACGCGGGCGTGCACTCACTGCTGCGCGACCTCAACGCCGCCTATCGGGCCGAGCCGGCGCTCTGGGAGGTGGATTTCCGGCCGGACGGATTCGCGTGGCTCGTGGGTGATGCACGCGACGAGAACGTGATCGCCTTTGCCCGCTTTTCGGCGGGCGGCGAACGAACGCTCGTGTGCGTTACGAGCTTCTCGCCGGTCGTGCGGGAAGGCTGGCGGCTGCCGCTGCCGCGGGGTGGCGTGTGGCGTGAGACGCTCAATACGGACTCCCGCTTCTACGCGGGGTCTGACGTGGGGAACGGGCTCGGCATCGACGCAGAGAAGGTCGAGCTCAACGGACAACCGTTCTCGGCGGCGGTGACGCTGCCGCCGCTTGCCACGATCTGGCTCGTTCCGGCGGAGGGCCGAGTTTCCTAGCGCAGCGATCTCGCCACTGCTCGGACAAGCGGTGTCAGACACCGCGCCCTCGCCGGCAAGCGGATGCATCCTGCGGGTCGATTCTGCGGGCCGGCTCGTTCGGACGGCCCGGCGACGGACTCCCCTGCGTACGGGCCTGTGGACGAGATGTTGCACGGATGGTGCGGGTTGCCCTTGACGGCATGCGGTGTCTGACACCGTTCGCGACCTGGAGTCGTCGAGAGCTGTGGCGCCAGTAGGCTGAAAGAGGTGACAGGCGACAACAGCATCGTGGTCGAGCAGCTCGTGCGGGAGTTCAAGAAGGGCCCGCGGGCCGTCGACGGCATCGATCTCCACGTTGCTCCGGGGGAGATCTATGGCTTTCTCGGCCCGAACGGCGCGGGCAAGTCCACCACCGTGCTGATGCTGACGACGTTGCTGCCCCCGACCTCGGGCTCGGCGCACGTCGGCGGTTACGACGTCGTCTCCGAAGGGCCCAAGGTACGCTCGGTCATCGGTGCGGCCCTGCAGGAGGCTGCACTCGACAACCTGCTCACCGGCCGTGACCACCTGCGCCTGCAGACGATGCTGCAAGCGATCCCGAAGGCCGAGCGCAAGGCGCGCCAGCAGGAGCTGCTCGAGCGTGTCGGCCTGACCGAGGCAGCCGACAGGAAGGTCGGTGGCTACTCGGGTGGCATGAAGCGTCGGCTCGATCTTGCGCTCGCGCTCGTACACCGGCCCCGCATCCTCTTCCTCGACGAGCCCACCACAGGCCTCGATCCGCAGAGCCGCACCGCGCTCTGGGACGAGGTCGCCCGGCTCGCGCGCGAGGACGGCGTCACGGTCTTCCTCACCACGCAGTATCTCGAAGAAGCCGATATTCTCGCCGACCGCGTCGGCATCATCGACAACGGCCGCATCGTCGCCGAGGGCACGCCTGCAGCGCTGAAGGAGGAGATCGGGCGCCCCAGCGTGCACGTGATTCCGCACCGGGAGGAGGACAGACCGCGAATCGCAGACCTCCTCGCACGGTTCGGCGAGCCGCTGGGTGCCGGTCGCGATCTCGCGGTCCGCCTCGCACCCGGCATCGGGCTGGCCGACATCGTGCGCGCGATGGACGCCGACGGCGTCACGGTCGACGACATCGAGCTGAAGGCGCCGTCACTCGACGACGTCTTCCTTGCGAAGACCGGACACACGCTGGAGGGCGCCGCCGGGCAGGCGGAGGAGACGACCGCGACAGGACGTCGCGGCAGGTGAGCGCGTTTGCGGTCCAGATCGGCGCGATCGCCGAGCGGTCGGTGCGACGCACCGCCCGGCAGCCCGCGAGCGCGATCCCGCCGCTGATCTTCCCCGTCGCGCTGATGCTCGTCAACGCAGGCGGCTTGAAGGCGTCGACGATGCTGCCGGGGTTCCCGACGGACTCGTTTCTCGCCTTCGCGCTCGCCGTGCCGTTCATCCAGGGGGCGCTCTTCTCGACCATGAACGCGGGCACCGACCTCGCCCGCGACATCCAGACCGGCTTTCTCAACCGACTCTCGCTGACGCCCCTGCGCGGGTCCGCGCTGCTCACCGGCCAGCTCGCCGGCATCGCCGTGCTCGGGCTGGTGCAGGCGATCTTCTACATTGCCGTGGGCCTGATCGTCGGGGTGCATTTCGCCGCAGGGGCGCCCGGAATCCTCGTGCTGCTGCTCTTCGCCGTGCTCGTGTCGATCGGGTTCGGAGCGCTCGGGTCGTTCCTGGCGCTACGCACGGGCTCCGGAGAGGCGATTCAGGGTCTGTTCCCGGTGCTGTTCGTCTTTCTGTTCCTGTCCTCGATGAACGCTCCGCGCAACCTGATCGCCGTCGACTGGTTTCGCGCCATCGCAAGCGTAAACCCGGTCTCGTACCTGATCGAATGCGTGCGCAGCCTCATCATCACCGGCTGGGACGAACAGGCCCTGGCGCTCGGCTTCGGGATCGCCGTCGTGATCGCGATCATCTCCCTCGCCGCAGCCTCGTGGGCGCTGGCCCGGCGGATGGAGCGGACATGAGAGTCTGGCCCGTCGCCTCCGGGGTTGCCTGGCGCACGCTGAAGAACGTGATCACGACGCCGTCGCTCCTCGTCCCGTCGATCCTGTTTCCGCTCTTCTTCTTCACGGCGTTCGCGGGCGGGCTCTCGCAGGTGAGCAACGTCCCGGGATTCGACTTCGACGGCGACTACACGTCGTTCCAGTTCGTCTTCGTGCTGCTGCAATCGGCGGCCTTCGGCGGCGTGTTCACCGGCTTCGGTGTCGCGCGCGACTTCGAGGGGGGCTTTGCCCGAAGACTGCTCCTCGCGTCTCCGAACCGGTCGGGAATCGTGCTCGGCTACGGGCTTGCCGCAGTGTTGCGCTGGTCGATCACAGCGACGCTGTTGACGGTGATCGCCCTCGTCGTCGGCATGGACGTCGGCGGGACCGCGGTCGACGTCGTCGGCCTGTACACGCTGGCGCTCCTCCTCAACATGTGTGGGTTTGCCTGGTCGGCCGGGATCGCGATGCGTTTCCGCACGATGCAGGCTGGTCCGCTCATGCAGATGCCCGTGTTCCTGACGCTGTTCTTCGCCCCGGTGTATGTCCCGCTCGCGCTGTTGTCCGGCGCGATGCATACCGTCGCGCGCGCGAATCCGGTCACGTACGTCCTGGAGGCCGGCCGCGGCTTCATCTCGGGCGAGCCGGTCCATGTCGGGCTCGCCTTCGCCCTCGCACTCGGGCTCGTCGTGGTGTTCGCGACGTGGGCCTTTCGCGGACTGCGGGCGGCCGAGGCGGCGGGCGCCTAGCCGCGCCTCTGCGCAGAGCGCCTCGGTAGGGTCAAGGCCATGCGGCGCTGGCCAGGTGAGCCGTTCCCGCTCGGTTCGACGTGGGACGGGCAGGGAACGAACTTTGCGCTTTTCTCGGAGAACGCCGAGCGGGTCGAGTTGTGCCTGTTCGACGACGACAACGAGGAAACCTGCGTTGAGTTCACCGAGCAGACGGTGCATCACTGGCATGCGTATCTCCCGGAAATCTCGCCGGGACAGCGTTACGGCTACCGGGTCCACGGCCCCTGGGCCCCCGAGCAGGGTCATCGCTTCAACCCGAACAAGCTGCTCATCGACCCGTACGCGAAGGCGGTCGAAGGCCCCGTGCAATGGGACCGCGGCCGCACGCTCGCCTACGCGGACGGCGACGACCTCGTCATGGACGAAAGCGACGACGCCGCGGCGATTCCGAAGTCGGTCGTGATCGACGAGCTCTTCGACTGGGGCGAGGACGCGCTGCTCCGGCACAGCTGGGACGAGACGGTGATCTACGAGCTGCATGTGAAGGGCTTCACGCAACAGCTGCCGGGAGTGCGGGACGACCTGCGAGGCACCTACGCGGGGCTCGCGTCGGAGGCTGCGATCGCTCACCTCGTCGACCTCGGGGTGACGGCGGTGGAGCTGCTTCCGATCCACCACATCGCGGACGAGCACGCCCTGCAGGAGAAAGGCCTCACGAACTACTGGGGTTATTCGACGATCGGGTTCCTGAGCCCTCACGCCGGCTATGCGGCAACCGGAACTCGGGGCCAGCAGGTGAGCGAGTTCAAGGGCCTCGTGAAGGCGCTTCATCTGGCCGGGATCGAGGTCATTCTCGATGTCGTCTACAACCACACCGCTGAGGGCAACCATCTCGGCCCGACGCTTTCGTTCAAGGGCGTCGACAACTTCTCCTACTACCGCACGATCCCGGACAACCCGCGCTACTACATGGACTACACGGGCACCGGCAACTCTCTCAACCCCACCAGCCCGGCCGTGCTGCGGTTGATCATGGACTCCCTGCGCTACTTCGTCACCGCCTGTCACGTGGACGGCTTCCGCTTCGATCTGGCCTCGGCCCTGGCCCGCGAGCTCCACGACGTCGACCGGCTCTCCGCGTTCTTCGACATCATCCACCAGGACCCGATCCTGTCCCAGGTCAAGCTGATTGCAGAGCCATGGGACGTGGGCGAGGGCGGCTACCAGGTCGGCAACTTTCCGGTGTTGTGGACCGAGTGGAACGGGATGTACCGCGACACGATGCGCGATTTCTGGCGCAGCCATACGGCAGTCGGCGCCTTCGCGCAGCGGTTCACCGGGTCGAGCGACCTCTACCAGCACGACGGGCGCCGGCCGTTCGCCTCGATCAACTACGTCACGTGCCACGACGGGTTCACGTTGCGCGACCTCGTCACCTTCGATCACAAGCACAACGACGCCAACCTCGAGGGGAACGAGGACGGCACGACCGACAATCGCTCATGGAACTGCGGCGTCGAAGGGGAGACGGACGATCCTGCCGTGAACATCCTCCGGGAGCGGCAGCTACGGAACTTCTTGACGACCCTGTTCCTCTCACAGGGCGTGCCCATGCTGATGGCCGGCGACGAGCTCGCCCGCACGCAGGAAGGCAACAACAACGCCTACTGCCAGGACAACCGGCTCTCGTGGGTCGACTGGGACGTCGGCGAGCGGGGCCAAAGGCTGCACGCGTTCACGAAGCGGCTCATCGCGCTACGCCGCGAGCATCCCGTCTTTCGGCGCCCCGACTTTCTCAGCGGCAGGGAGCGAATGGGCAGCGGTGCCCCCGACGTCTGGTGGTTCCGGCCCGACGGACGGGCGATGACGCGCCGCGACTGGGAGCGAGGCGACGCCTTCGCGCTCGGCGCGTTTCTCAACGGAGCAGAGATCACGTCAGTGACGCGTGAGGGGGAATCCGTGGTCGACGACTCGTTTCTCGTCCTCTTCAACGCGTGGCAGGACACACTCTCCTTCCGTCTCCCGCCTGCCCGCTTCGGCCGGCGCTGGGCGCTCGAGCTGTCGACGGCGGAGCCGGACCTCGAGGCAGGGTCATGGGAGGCGCCGGTGCGCGGAGAGGTCGCCGTCACTGGGCGGTCGTTGTTGTTGCTGCGTCGCGTCGCATAGCTGCCCCTCGGCTCGCGGCCGCGTAGCAACCGCCGGCTACTGAGGCGCTTCGAGCACGCGGAGGCAGACCTGAACGATCTCGGGGTCGAACTGGGACCCTGCGGCTGCGACCAGGCGGCGCTGCGCCTCCTCCACCGCGAGCGCCTGCCTATAGGGACGATCCGTCGTCATCGCGTGAAACGCGTCACAGGCGAAGATGATGCGCGCCTCGAGCGGAATCTCCTTGCCCGCGAGGCGATCGGGGTAGCCCTGGCCGTCGAAGCGCTCGTGACAGGCTCGAACGATCGGACGGACGTCCTCGAGCTGCTCGATGGGAGCGAGAATGCGCTCGCCGAGCTCCGGATGCGTCTCGACCAGCTCGCGCTCCTCGTCGGTGAGCGGTCCCGGCTTCGTCAGGATCGCTGCGGGTATGCCGATCTTGCCGATGTCGTGGAACAGGGCGCCGAGCTCGACGCGCTTCAGCGCCTCCTGACCGAGCCCGAGCTCCTCCCCGACCTTCACGGACATATCCCTGATCCAGCGGGCGTGGGAGGAGGTGTATTCGTCCTTCGCCTCGAGCGCATTCGTGAGCGCCTCGACGGTCGAGAGAAACGTCCGCTCGAGCCGCTCGAAGCTGAGCGCGGTGGCGAGCGCAAGCTTCGCCTGAGCTGCGATGCCTGCAAGGAGCTTCCGTCGCCGGTCGTCGAACGCCTCCGCCTCCTCGATCGCGACCGCGAGCGCGCCCCACTCGGATCCCGCCGTGAGCGGGGCCACGGCGGAGAGCGTGCAGAGCGACTCCTCGAGGCCGGGCGTAAGATCTCCTGCCGCAAGTGCGCTCACGGTCTCGCGCGCGAGCACGAACGGCTCCGACGACGACACGAGCGCCTCGGCGACGCTGCGCGGCAGCCGGTCGCCCGGAATGAGCGGAGGCTGTTCCCTCCCCTCGTCCCACGCCGCGCGGCACTCGAGCTCGCCGGTGGCGTGGACGGAGAGCCAGAGCGAGGCCCGCGATGACCCGAGCAGCCGGGCAGCGCCGATGGCGATGCGCTCGACGAGCTCGTCGAGATCGGTGACGGACGAGATCTCGCGGGTGAACTCGAGCAGCGCCTTGGCGCTTTCCGCCTCGCGGCGCTGCGCTTCGTAGAGCTGCGCGTTGACGACCGCAACCGAGGCATGCCCGGCCAGGACCTCGAGCAGGCGGACGTCGTCCGCGTCGAATTGGTCGCGTCCGAGCTTCGAGATCACGATCAGCCCGACCACGGTCGATCCGTGCAGGAGCGGCACCGCGACGAGGGACTCCTCGATCTGCACGGTGCCGGCGATGTGCTGACCGATGCCGCAGTTGGCTGCGTCACCCGTGAGGAAGGGCTCACCTGTTTGCGCGACGTGACCCGTGATACCGACGCCGACCTTGGTCGTCAGCGCCTCCATGGTGGAGTTGGGTGCCGCGGAGAACTCGCCTCGGAACGCGATCGGAGTGAGATCGTCGCCGTCCCGGACAAAGACGCGGCAGTTGTGGTAATCGATCAGCTGTCGCAACTCGTCGGCGACCGTGGAGCCGATCTCGCCCACGTCGACGAGGCGGGTGAGCTTGCTGGTCGCTCCGTGCAGCATCTTCAGGTGTGCGATCGAGCGCCCATTGTCGTGGCTACCCGACGGGGTATCCGGACGCTCGCCCTCATCCTCGTGGAAGACGACGATCCGGCTCTTCCCCCGTGCCTTGGCGGTCATCATGGCGAGCTCCGCACACGCGACGAGCTCGCGTGGATTGGCCGCGTGCTCGGGCCCGAGCGCGATTCCGATCGATAGGTTCATCGACCCGACGGGGCCGAGCTCTGCGTTGCCGATGCGCTCGGCTACGCGCTCTGCCAGCGCGAGCGCGACATCGACGTCGCCCGACGGCAGCACGATCGCGAATTCCTCGCCGCCGATGCGGCAGACGGCGTCGGACTGGCGCACCATCGCGCGGAGATGGTCGGCCACTTCTGCAAGCACCTGGTCGCCGACGGCGTGCCCGAAGACGTCGTTGACGCGCTTGAAGTCGTCGAGATCGAGCATGACGAGCGCGACGGACAGCTGCTCCGCCGACGAGCGCACGAGCTCTCGTCGCAGCAGCTCGTGGAAGGCGCGGTGATTCCAGAGGCCGGTGAGCGGGTCTGTCTGAGCCTGGAGCTCGAGGCTGGCACGGACGTGGGCGTTGTCGAGCGCGAGGGCAGCCGCATCCGCGAAGCGAACGGCGAGCCGGAACTCGTCCTCGGTGAACTCCTGGAGGCCGACGCGGTAGATGTTGAGGGCACCCTTGACATGCCCACGGGCGATGAGGGGCACCGCGATCAGGGACTCCGGATCCGGCGGTGTGCCCTCGACGAAGCGCACGCGCGGATCGAGATCGGCGCGGTTCGCCAGCACCGGCTGGCGGTGCTCGACGGCCCAGCCGGTGATGCCTTTTCCGAAGGCGAACGGCTCGTCCGCCAGCACCTCCTCCGCGTACTGGCCTCGGGCGAACACGGCCCGCAGCTCGCCGGCGCTCTCGTCGGCTTCGTAGAAGGCGAGGTCGTCGTGTGGGATCAGCTCCCCGACCGCCTCGGCCACGCGCTCGAGCAGTGCATCGAGGCTTTGCTCCGACAGAACGTCGTGAAAGACGTCTGCCAGACGCCGGTACGACTCGACGAGTGCGACCGGGCTGGCGCCGTTCGCGTCCTCGGCGTCAGGGGCGTTCGCGTTGGCCTTTTCGATATCGGGCACAGGGTTCACGATCCCGCTTCCTCATCGGCGCCGGCGCGTCGCAGCTTGAGCCACTGAGGGCGCAGGGAACGACCCCTGCCGCAGCGAAGATGCGCCGGATGAAGGGCGTTGTCACGATTGTGCTCACGACGTGTGCGCTCGTGGTCCCGGCCACTGCAGGTGCCGGCGTCACGGTCTCGTTCGCCCGCGACGGGCGCGTCGTGCCCGTCCGGCGCGACGGCTCTTCGATCAAGGCGGCGCTGCATGCGCTGCTCGCCGGGCCCACCGCACGTGAACGGTCTCGCGGAATCACGACCGCCCTGCCGTCATCGGTGCCGCTGCGCGGCATCTCGATCGAGCGGCGCATCGTCACCGTCGATCTCGGGGCGCGCCTCGCCACCGGCAGTGACCAGAGCTCCCTCAGTCTTCGGGTCTCGCAGCTCGTGCGCACCGTGTCGTCGTTCTCCGGCGTCGCAGGGGTGCGCATTCTGATCGAGGGCGGTGTCCCGGTCGGGCTGTTTCCGGGACTCGACCTGCGCCGGCCGCTCACGCCGGCCGCGGTGCCGTCGTTCGTCGGGCCGTCGGTTCGCGAGCTGCAGCAGCTCCTCTCCGACCTCGGGTACATGGCCCCCGCCGGCGTAACGGGCGTCGCGGATGGTCGTACGGAGGTCGCGGTGATCGGGTTCCAGAAATGGTCGGGCCTGCCACGCGATGGAGTGCTCGACGCCGCGACCGTTGCCGCGCTGCGACGTTCGGCGCGGCCGCAACCGATGCTCCGGGCAGGACCCGGCCGGCGCGTCGAGGTGCTCCTCCAGAGGCAGGTGGCCCTGTTGATCGAGGACGACAAGGTGGAGCACGTGGTGCACATCTCGACGGGGGCCGCGGGCCGGTCGACGCCGTCCGGATCGTTCCGTGTGTACCGCAAGGAACGGTATTCATGGTCGGTCCCGTTCAAGGTCTGGATGCCGTGGGCGAGCTACTTCACAGGCGGCATCGCGTTCCACGAGTACGCGTCGGTGCCGACGTACCCCGCCTCCCACGGCTGCGTGCGGGTCAACCGCTACGACGCGCTGGAGCTCTACGACTTCGCCGCCGACGGCACGCCGGTGCAGGTGCTCGCATGACCCCTGTCCGGCTCGCCGTAGCGGCGACATTCGCCCTGCTCGTGAGTGCCGGAGCAGCGATGGGCTCGGCTCCGACGGGCACGCCTGGTGAGCTCGTGATTGCCGTGAGCATGCCCGCACCAGGCCTGCAGGTCGGATCGGTCAGCGGCAGTACCGTGGTGTACGCGCGGGGTCTCGAGGTCGAGCTGGGGCGTGCCGTGGCGCGCCGGCTCGGTGTCCGGCGCGTGCGCTTCGTCCAGGTGCCTGAGCCGGCACAGCTGGTGCGCCCCGGCGCGAAGCGATGGGACCTGGCGCTGGCGCAGATCGTCCCCACCCCCGCCCGCGCACGCGCCGTCGATCTCGTCGGCCCGTATCTCAGCGCCGATCAGGTCGTCCTGCTGCGGCGTGGGATCGCCCGTCCCCGGTCGCTGGCCCAACTCGCCCACGTGCAACTCTGCGCGATCCGGGGCAGCCGGGGTGGGGATGTTGCAGCGCACCGTGTCCGGCCTGTGGCGAAGAGCCTGCTCGCGCGCGACCTGACCGAGCTCCTCCGCTGGGTGCAGACGGGGCGCTGCGACGCAGCCGTCGCCGACGGCCCGGCACTCGGGGCCGCCGTTGCCCGAACGCCGCTGCGGTACGGGCGCGTGGCGGGCCGGATCGAGACGGGTGCGACGTTCGCGATCGCACTGCCGCACGGGAGCCCGCTCGCGGCCGGCGTCGGGCGCGCGCTCGCGGCTCTCCGAGCCGACGGCGTCGTTACGAGGCTCGCCCGTGCATGGCTCGGCTTCGACCCGGCCCGGCTCCGCGCGCTCCGCTAGCCGGTGTCGGGAGAGATGTCCTCTACGCCTTGAGGGACGTCGTGACGACGAACGTGCTCTTCCCGAGGAGCGCCCCGTACCGCTTGTCCGCACGCTTGCCCAGTCCGGGCCAGACGTACCACGTGTACTTGCCGGGCTTGAGCGTGATCGTCGTCTTGCCGTACTTCCAGCCCGGGGTGAGCTGGAGGTGCGCGAACCGGGGCCAGGCGGAGAGCACCTTGACGCCGTTCCGGAAGAGCTGCACGTTGAAGTAGTCCGCGGTCTTGATGGGTGCCCACCGCAGCAGGGGCGGCTTGACGACCCGGGTGCCGGCCTTCGGTAGCGCCAGGAGCACTGCCGCGGGCTTCGCGGTCAGGACGACGGGGTTGGATGCATTGCCCGCCTTGTCGTAGGCGACGAGCACGAACTTGTAGGTGACGTTGTTGTCGAGCCGGCCGATCCGCAACGTCGTGCCTTGCGCCTTGTACGAGATCGTCTTGCCCGCGGCTCTGCCTGCGACCGAACGTCGAACCTCGACATAGTCCAAGTCGTTCGCCGAAGGCGCCACCCAGCTGAGTACGACCCAGTGGTCGCCCGGCTTGGCCTTTGGTGCCGTGACCGGGCCGGGTGGCGTGCGATCGGTCGGGGCGGCCGGGGTGGTGGGGCTCGGCGACGAATAGGGCACGATCTTGACGAGGCCGAACGTGACGGAGGCGCTGTTCCCCGCCTTGTCGGTCGCGGTGCCGGTGACGGACGTGGTGCCGACGGACGTGAACACGCGGTCCGCCGGGCAGGTCGCGATTCCCGAACCGCCGTCGGCGCACGTGAAATGAACCGTCACGTCCTGCGGCGTGTCGGTGCCGGCGACGTACGTCGTTCCATCGTGCTTCTTGGCTGTGGCGTTGATCGTCGGGTCGGTCTTGTCGATCTTGAAGGGGGCGCTCGTGATCGCAGCGGCCGTGTTGTCCGCAGCGTCGGCGCAGGCCCCGGAGCTGACGGTCACCGCCGCCCCTTCCGTCGATGCCACGACCGCCTTGGGGAATGCCGTGTCGCAGGCGGCGCTGAGCCCGGAGAGCGCGTCCGCGGCGTTGAAGGTGTTGGTGACGTTCGAGGTGTACCAACCGTTCTGGCCGTTCGGCGCGGCTGGTGTCACGACGTCGCTGATCGTGGGGTCGGTCTTGTCGATCTTGATCCCTGCGACTGCAACCGGCGCACTGGAGTTGCCGGCCTGGTCCACACATGCTCCGGTACCTGTGAAGGACTGGTTTGCTCCCTCGGTCGTGACAGTTCCGCCTGCCAGCGTGTTGTTCGCGACGCCCGAGATCGCTGCGTTGCAGGCATACGAGACGGTCACGTTGGCGTCGTTCCATCCGGCGGCGTTCGCCGGAGTGCGGGTCGCAGTTACAACGGGCGCGGACTTGTCGATGTCGATCCCGGTCACCGCGACAGGCCCGCTCGAGTTGCCCGCCTTGTCGACACACGATCCGGTGCCCGTGAACGATTGGTTGGCTCCCTCGGTCGTCAGCGTTCCGCCTGCCAGGTTGTTGGTTTCGACACCCGAGATCGCAGCGTCGCAGGCATACGAGACGGTCACGTTGGCGTCGTTCCAACCGGCGGCATTCGCCGGAGTGCGGGCCGCCGTCACCAGGGGCGCGGACTTGTCGATGTCGATGCCGCCGAAGACAGCATGCGTGACGACTGCGGCACTGTCAGTGCAGTCGGCCGAGACCGTTTGGGTTGCGCCCTCCGTCGTCACGGTTGCCGAGGACGGCACAAGAGAGAAAGTCTGGTCGAGTAGCGTGGCGTCAGGCGTGCAGTCGAATGTGACGGTGACGGTCTGGTTCGTCCACGTGCCCGGTGAATAGCCACCGTAGGTCGCTGTGATGACCGGGTCTGCCGCGCCTGCGAGTGGCACCATGAGGAGGGCTAGGGAGCCCGCGCCGGCGACGACCAGCGCCAGGATCCTGCGGAAGCTCATTGCAGCCCGCCGAGCGCGAAGGTCGTCAGCATGCCGACTCCGAGCGCGAGCCCCGACGCCACAAGCGCCAGGCGTGCGCGTTCGAGCGTATGCCCGCCGCGCGGCCCGTACGAGAGTGCCGCCGGAGCCGGAGTCAGCGCCAGCAGCACCATCAGTACGGCGAACCCGAGGAGCGCCACGAACAGCGGGCGCACCGAACTGCTCTGCTTCGGGACCACGACTGCACGGGCAGCCGTCACGGCGAGGGTCGCGCGCGCCGCGGCGGCCTGGTCGGCGCGCTCGGCTGCAGCCTGGAGCCGCTTGGTCTCGCGGGCACTGGACGCGGTCAGCGTGGCCGCCCGCTGTCGGGCTTCAGCGCGCGCCGCGGCGGCTGCACGCGCCTTGGCTGCGCGCAGCTTCGCGGCCGCACGCGCCTGCGCCGCAGCCTGCGCCTGGGCGGCTGCCTGTGCTCGGGCCGCTGCTTGTGCCTGCGCGGCTGCTTGCGCCTGTGCCGCCGCGGCACGGGCGTTGGCCGCGGCCTGCGCCTCCGCGGCAGCCTGCGCCTGCGCGGCGCTCGTGGCGCCCGCCGACGACGTGCTGTTCGTCGTGGACGGTCCGCTGCTCGACGGCGACGGCGACGTCGACGGCGACGTCGAGGGCGCCGGGTTCGTCGTAGCCGGCGTCGTCGCCTTGGGCTTCGGCGTGGCCTTGGGCTTGGGCTTCGGCGTGGCCTTGGGCTTGGGCGTCGCCTTGGGCTTGGGCGTCGGCGTCGGCGTCGTCGTCACCGGCGGTGCCGGATCAGGAGCCGGATCCGGCGAGGGCACGGCCTCGGCGAGACACGTGGGAGCGAGAGCGAGGGCGCCGAGGAGCACTACCGCGACCAGGCGCCAGCGACTCATCGTTCGACCAGGAAAGGTCCCCCGACCCAACCCCATGATCCCCTCTCGATCCCCTAACGTGCTGAGTGTACTCCAGCCCTCAGTGTACCCAGCCCTGGGCTTCGTGACAGTCCTCGTATGAGGGATGCCGGTTGTCTCAGACAGGTCGTGGTGCGGACCCGGTCTGCAGCTCCGCGGCCCGCATCCCGACGGGAGGATCGGCGCTCCACGGGAACGTGATCCACCGCTCGGTACGCCGCCAGACGTAGTCGCAGGCGACCTCCGAGCGGGGCTTCTCATAGAGCACGGCGACCCGTGCCTCCCCGACCTTGCCGGCGCAGAATCTGTGCACGAGCGCGAGGGTCGCACCTGTGTCCGCAACGTCGTCGGCGATGAGGACGCGCGCGTCATCGAGATCGACGAGGTCTGGCACGGGTGGCAGGAGCATCGGCAGCTCGAGCCGCTCGTCGATCCCGGTGTAGAACTCGACGCTCATCGTGGCGGTGTTCTTGACGCCGAGCGCATACGCAATCGCACCCGCGATCAGCAGCCCGCCGCGCGAGATGCCGAGCACGAGGTCCGGGATCCAGGCGTCGCCGTGAATGCTCTCGGCCAGCGCTCGCGCGCCCTCGCCGAGCTCGTCCCAGCTCATCGTCTCCCGCTCGGCGTTCACCGGTGCGACGCTACACGAGCAGCCGCCGCCGGGATCCGGGAGCCGGCGCGCGCGGCCATGTTGCCCGGATCGGTCACGGCCACATCGTGCCCGGGCCATGTGCAGGGCCGTCGTCGTCGCGGCGGCGGAACCAGCCGAGCCAGAGGATGACCGCGAGCACGGCGAGCGGCAGCACCACCGCGGCGACGATCCAGCCGACGGGTCCAGCGGCTGCTGCGAGCAGGATCAACCCGGGCAGCCCGATGAAGAGGCCGACGGCAGCGGCGATCGCTGTGGGAAGGCGCACAGCCCGAGCCTACGCCCGGCCGTCGACCTGCTGCTACCCCTCGATCGGCAGGTCGCTCGTCAGTCGTCTCCACACGTTGTCCAGCAGCAGGCCGACCTCGGGCCAGAGCATGAGGGTGCCGCCGAAGTTCAGAACGCCGGCCGAGAAAACGCGGGCGCCGGCCGCCGTCTCGTAGTAGGTCATCTCGGCTGAGCGGCCCGGCCCGAAGAGGTCCGGCACGCGGGCCAGCACCTGCGTCCCGGGCGGGGAAACCACGGTCGTCGCGTCGATCTCGATGCCGTAGCGTCCGAATTGCGAGCCGTTCGTGAGCCCGGTGCCCGCAAATGCCCAAGGCGCCGCATCGGCGCCCACAACCGAGTACGGCTGCTGCCGCTGACCGTCGTCGTTTGCGAGGTACTGGCCGCCGAGCAACGCAGCCTCGGGCCGCCCGAAGTTGCGCCATTCGCCGACGAGGCGCGCGCGGTCTCCGGTGCGCACGACCTGGCGGAAGAAGTTGTTTGCCGAGAGGAAGAGCAGCCGACCCCCGAGGTCACGGTAGCCCTGCACGAGGTCGTACAACCGGCCCGTGACATATTCGGTGTGTCCCGGGAAGACGATCAGGTCGTAGGCGGCGCGAAGCGCGGCTGCGGTGGGGAAGAGCTCGATGTCCTCGTCGGCATACGTGTCGACGGCGTGGCCGCGCGAGGCCAGCCAGTGGAGGAACTGCACGTCATAGCTGCGGAAGCGCTCCGGGACCCCTCGCCGCTGGTGCGGCCGCGCGAGATCGATGCGGCGCTGCGACCAGAGCGAATACCACGTGTCACCGAAGCCGTCGCCGTTGCGGTCGTAGAAGTTGTAGGCGTGCCATGTCGTCGTCGGCAGCACCATCGCGACTCGCTGCACCGGCGTCGCCGGTCGCACCACGAGCGGCGCGAACCCGACGTGACCCGACGGTCCGTCGAGCCGCGCGGCATAGAGCCCGCTCGAATCGACGTCGAGCGTCACCTGCACCGCCGTCGGCTGCCCGCGGCGCCTGATTGCGATGCGTAGGGGATCCCCGACCGGCACCCCCCTCATCTCGTAGTTGCTGTTGGTGGGACCCGACTCGGGCCCGCACCGCAACAGCGTCATCCGCAACCACGGGGCATCGGACTGCACGTGCAGCGTGACCTGCTCGCCGGGAAGCGCACTGCGCCGCCGGAACGTCGCCTCGACGTCCATCACGCGAACGACAGCCGAGCCGAGGACCGGGGCGGGTGTCTGGTCCAGTTCCCGCAGTCGAAGAATGTAGGAGCCGGGCTTGATGCCCGGTTTCGGCGTCCACGGGATCTGGTTGCGCCCGGGGGCGAGGGCCACCGGCTGCCGAGAGAGGACGCGAACGCCGACGCCGTTGCGGTTCACGACCTCGAGCGTGGCGTCGACGCGACGCTGGGCGAACAGATCGATCACGGCGCCGCTTCGCGGGCCAGCGCTGCGCGGGCTGATCGTCGCGAAGTCGCGGCGGTCGCCGACGAACGACTTCGACGCGTTCCTGACCGTGAGCCGCCGGATCACCGACGTCGCACCTTGCGCATCGCGGGGCCTGCCTGCGACGCCGACGTACGTCGCGATCGCCAGCAGCGCCCTGCCGAGGAGACGCTTGCGTGTCATGCGCCGGCGGCTCTCTGCACCCAGAGCTCGGGACTCGTCGATTCGCTCTCGTCGAAGAGCCACGGACGCGCGGTCATCCGTCCGAGCTTCTCACAGCGCCGCGGTCCTCGCCGGTGGATCCGGCGTGAGCCGCGCTGTCCCGGCCGGTCGTCCGGGGCTCCGGCGATACTCGACGCCATGAGGCTCGTGCCAGGATATGTGGATGGTTCCGTCATCGTTCATCTCACGCATACGACATTGTCCGACGAGGCCCTGTGCGGGGAAGCCGTGGTCGATGTCGACGGAGAGCCCGATCTGGCAATCGTCTGCGAAGAGTGCGACCGGATCGGCCGGGAGGCGGGGCGGGACCAGGACGAGTGGGCTCGCCTGTCACGCACGCTGACACTCGTCGACATTCCCGCGCGCGTTGCGGCGGAATCCCGCGCGGCCTGACGACACACGAGGGTATGCTCGCCGTCGCATGTCGATCCTGCAGCCCGGACGGAAGCGCCGAAGGCGGCCCAACACGCTCGTGTCGTGGTTGTGGGTTGCGGTCGTCGTCCTTGCCTCCGTGATCGCGCTTGCCGCTCTGACTCACATCTAGGCAAGGCTCGCCGGCGTCTCCAGCCCGCGTCCGGCCGGGCGGCTGTGCGCGCGTGACTGAAGGGGCGGGCCGGCAATGGCGAGGCTATCGGCCGTCTCGGGCGATCTGCCGTCCCTCGTTCGAGGTATCGACGGGAGTCGAGGCGGTGGTTCGGCACCGCCCCGTTCACCCGTGACGTCGCTTGAGCAGGCCGCCCGTCTCATGACAGTACGCGCCCAGGGCTAGACCGCAGTTCATACCTCGCTTAGGGTGATACAGGGGAACCGAGGGGGGACTGGGTGAGCACGTGGCGCGACAACGACGTCGTTCCCGACCGCTGCGACGGCTGCGGTCGGAAGGCTGCCGCCTGTGGCATGGACGAGCACGGCTGGACCGTGCGCACACTGCCCGCAGGGTTCGCAGGCGCCTACTGCCGTGCCTGCGCGGCTGCGCTGCACCTCCTGCCCTGGTCGATCCGCTGCTCGGAGTGTGGGTTGCAAAAGGCGGATGAGGCGGCTGCGGAACGGGCAGGGTTTCGCTTCTTCGCAGATCCGCTGGGTGAGCTGATGCCGTTCTGCGGCGACTGCGCAGAGCGTGCCGGCAGCGAGGCGCAGCAGGCGTGACGTCCTCGCCGCTCCCTGGCGGCCCTGCCCTACCTCTCGACCGGCCTGCTCGACGTTCCGGTGGGCGCCGCGAGGACGAGGCCCGCGACGCCTTCGTGCGGGCGGTCTGCGACGTGGTTCACCGTGACGAGGTGGCCGTCGCCGAGCTCGATCACATCGCCGGGCCGCGGTGTCCGCTCGAAGGGCACGACCAGCGAGTCGACGTGGGTGTCGTCGAGGACGACGATCACGCGAAACGGAAGCATCGACCGGGGATCTACCCCGGACTGAAGTAGCTGAAGCAGCCTACGCTCGCTCGCGTAGTTGCGCGTTGCAGCTCGCCCCGGAAGGATTCGTCGTATGCGGACGCGTTTTCACATGGCGCGGAGGCGTCCGCCCGCCGGCGATGCGGAGACAGTGCTGATCGTCGGAACCGCGCAGCCGTCCGCGGCGCCAACCGCCCGCTCACTCTCTCGCGCCGGTTTCCGCGTCATCGGCGCCTGGGAGGGAGGCCGGCTTGCGGGCCGTACGCGCTACTGCCGGAAGCTGTTTCGCATCCCACCCGCGCGGCACACTGCTGAGTTCCTCGCTGCCGTGAACAGGATCTGCGAGACCGAGCACGTCGTGGCTGTCGTACCCCTCGCCGAAGAGATCCTGGGTGCTCTGGTCGCGGGCCGCGAGGCCGACGCGCCGTGGGTCGTCGTGGGCCCGACCCTCGCCGAGTTCGAGGCCTTGTGCAACAAGGCTCGACTCCTGGAGACCGCGGCGGCAGCGGGGATTCCGTCACCGGCGTCGGCCGTCGTCACGAGCGCGGGTCCCAGCGGTCCGCTGCCGCCGCTGCCGTCGTACGTCAAGGTCGTGTCAGGCGTCGTCGCGGGCAGGGCAACCGGGAGACCGGTCAGGGTGACGGACGCTCGGACCCGTGACGATGTCGTGCAGGCAATCGTCGCGACGGGAGGGGTCGCTCTGGTGCAGGAGGAGGTGAGCGGCGCCCTGTGGCGGTTCCACTTCGCCCGCTGCGGCGGGCGGATCGCCCACGTGGCGGTGAGAACGCTGGCGGACTACCCGTTTCGGGTCGGCGAGTCGACGGTGTCGCGCTTCATGCCGGCTCCACCCGAGTTGGCTGCCGTCGCCCGAGCGCTGCTCGAGACGGTGGGATACGACGGTATCGGCTCGCTCGGGTTCCTCCGGCGCGGCGAGTCGTTCCTGGCACACGACATCAACCTGCGCATGCTCGGGAGCCAGGCCGGCACGATCGCCGCCGGCCTCGACATGCCACGCCTGGGCGTCGAGATCGCTCTGGGACGGGAGCCTGTCCTCGAGCCGGTGCAGGTGCGATCTCTCCATTTCGTGCAGCTGCACGGCGAGCTCGCGGCAATTCGCGGTGCCCTCCGGGGCGCGCCGACGGGACGCCCGGTTGGGAGGATTGCCGGCGGCATCGTCCTTGCAGCTGTGCTTCCGGGCCGGATGTTGCACCCGCTCGACCTGGTCGACCCGCTGCCGACGCTCGCGGTACTCGCCAGGGCCGTCGGGAGAGTGTCCCCGGAGCCGGAATCCCCACCCGCCCTCGCCACGCGACCGTGACGGCGGCCAGACTGACGGTGAGGAGCGACGCCCGCCCCGGGCTGCGCCTTGCGATCGCCGTGGGGATCGCGGCGGGCGTGCTCGTGCCCGCCGGCCCAGCCCAGACAGCGCGGGTCTCGGTCATCGTGGCGCCTGCGACCATCGTCAGGTCGCACGGTGCCGAGGGTGCGCTCGGGCTGTTCGTGCCGGGTGCGGGCGCAACAGTCACACGTCCAGCCGCGCTGATGTCGCTGCTGGCCGGCCGGTCGATCTCAGCGCTTGCGGGTGAGAGCGCCGGCCCGCCGGTGATCCGCCTCTCGACCACACCGGCCGCAGTCACGATCTATCTCTCACTCCCTCCGCCCGGCCGCCACCACAATGTCGTGCGCTACCCGGTCGCGATCGTCGGAGGCGGCTACCGCGGAATCCTCACCTCACCGTCCACCCGCATCGCCGGCCTCGTTTCGATCGCAGACATCGCACCGACTGCACGTGCCCTGGCGAGTGGGAAGACACCAGTCATCGGGTTTCGAAAGACTCGGGCACCCGCGGATCGCGCGGCCGCCCTGGACCGCCGTCTCGCCCGCGCTCACGATTCCCGCAGCGCAGCGACGATCGCGCTGGCTGCCCTGTTGGGCACATTGACCGCGGTGGCACTGCTGACGCGGTCTTCGACCATCGCGCGCGCCGCGCTGCTCGCGGCACCCAGCGCGATCGGGGTGGCGCTTCTGCTCTCGGCCGTCCATGTTCGCTCGCCGGCGCTCGTGGGGCTCGGTATCGCAGGTGGAGCGGGGGCTGCAGCGCTCGCAGGGGCCCGATCGGAGCGTCACTTCGCGCCGCTGGTCGCGATCTTTCTCGCTGCGTTCATCGTGGTTCTGGTGACGTCGCCGGAGACGAATGCCCTCGCTGCAATCGGGCCTCATCCCGACGGCGGCGCGCGCTTCTACGGGGTTACGAACCAGGTCGAGACGTTGTTGCTCGCTCCGGTGCTGGCTGCTGCAGCGACGTCGTTGAGATGGCTCGCCGCCGTCGGTCTCCTCTGCTTGGCGGCTTTCGGCTGGAGCCGCGCCGGCGCCGACGGCGGGGGAATGCTGGTCCTGCTTGCAGGTCTTGCCACACTCCTCCTGCGAACGAGCCGGATCGCCGTCACCGGCCGGAGCGTCGCGATCGCGGTCGTGGGCGGAGGCGCGCTCGCGGCCGCTCTCACCGCGGCCGACAGGCTCGCGGGGGGATCGAGTCACGTGACCCGCGCAGTAGCAGGCGGCCCGTCGACACTTGGTGACGACCTTTGGCGCCGGTTTCACATCACGTGGAATGGAGGAACGTCGTCCTGGCACGCCGTTCTGCTCTGTGCCCTCGGGATCGCAGCGATCGTTCTGCTCGCATCGCGATCTCCCCATCGGCCCACCGTTGTCGCGATGACCGCGGCGCTCGCGCTCTCGCTCTTCGTCAACGACTCACCGGTCGACGAGCTCGTGTGGGGTGCGCTCGGCTGTGCCGCGCTCTGGGCTCTCGAGACTGCGCAGGCGCGGCCTACCGCGCGCAGCTCCGCACGGAGCGCCCTGCGAACGTTGCCAGAACCGAGCCTGCACCGAGCGTGAACCGCATTGTGATCGTCCCCGCCCGGGTGGCGTCGAGAACCGTCATGCCATCCTTCCCCCGCTCGGTGCAGCCGCTCGAGACGCGCCAGTAGGGCGACCAGCTCATCGCGACGCGGTAGCGTCCTGGTTCGCCGACGGTGAACGTCAGCCGCGACTGGTCGAAGCTGGCGACGTTCGCCCGGGCCGGTCCTGTGATCAGCTTGCGCGGGGAAGGGACGGCGTACACGGTCGTGTGCACGGAGCGAAACACGGGCCGCAGCCCCGACCGGCCGCCCGAGAGCAGCTGTGCTTCGGCCCGTGCGCTGTAGTCGAGGGGTGCGTCCGACAGAACGACGTAGCGAACCGCCATCTGGCGCAGCCAGTGCACGTACGCAGGGGCCCCGAGCGTGTCGTCGTACAGCACCTTGTTGCGGGGGAAGTCCTCCTGCCGGAACCAGCCGCGCGTGATCGGGATGCCGGCCGCGGGCAGGTAGGCGGCCGGCCAGTGACCGGCCGTATCCACGGCCTCGACGCGATACGACGGATCGAGATGGTGGTGCAGGAAGAAGATCGCCGGCGCCCAGTACTCGGCCTTTGCGGCCGGGTCGGAGGCACCCTTGGCATAGCTCGCGGCGAGCGGCGTCACGTTCCACACGAATGCGAGCACGAAGACGAGAGCAGCGAGGGGGAACGGGCGCCAGCGACGCAGCGACAGCGTGAGCACCGCAAGCGGAAGCGCCGCGAATCGGAGTCGAGCGATGTTCTCGCCGACCCCCGACGGAACGAGGAAGGCAGCGATGCAGACCGGGAGGTAGATGACGTAGATCCAGCGCAGGACACGAGCGGCAGGGACGTTCCAGGTGAGCCACATGCCGACGAGACAGAAGCCGCAGACCGTCGCGAGCTCCTCGACCGAGAACGGGAAGCGGCCGCTGGCTGGGAACAGCCGCCAGAGGACTGCCTCGGCTGCGCCGACCACGGCGACGGTGACGAGCGGCAGCACGAGATCGTCGCGCTTGGGCGCGCGCGCGATCCCGATCGCGACCAGGAGCACCACGAGCAGCAGGAATGCGAGTGGACTTGCTGCGAAGCACAGCGCCGTCAGCAATGCAAAGCGCCAGTGCAAGCGTGACTGCAGCGCCCAGATGGCGAGCAACGCGAGTGCAGAGCCGAGAGCGAACGGAAACGCTCCGGAGAGCACGACGCCGCCCCAGACGACCGCAAAGGAACGGTTGGACCAGCGGGACGCAGGGCCCCACTCGCGCGCAGCGATCACCGAAAACGCCAGCGCCGCCGTCGCGATGCTGGCGACGGCGAGCAGCCGAATGCCGAACAGGGCCGCAGCCGGGTAGTAGAGGAGGCTGTACGTGACGAAGCTGTAGCGCCCCTCGTACCAGAAGTTGTTCCAGAGCTCGAAACCGTGCTGGTGATAGAGCGAGCTCTGATACACGTGGGCGGCGAGGTCGCTCCCGGGTGGCCCGAACCAGGCGAGGAGTGCGGCGACGCCGGCAGCGATCCCACCCGCCACAAGCGAATCACGGACGAGAGGGTCGTTGCGGACGGGGGTCGCGATCGTTGTCATGAGCTCCGCTGCTCGGGACGTGCCGGCCTGTGTCGGCCATCGTCAACGGGGGGGTGGGCCAATCCTATGACGCTCCGCCTCGAGTTCGCCGAGCACAGCTGAACACGCCGGGATCGCGCACCTGTTCACGTACCCGTTTCCACGGGGCGTTCAGAGCTCAGGATGCTCGGGCGCGCTTGCCGAGCGCGGGTGTGGCGAGCCCCCGATCGGCCGCGATCGTGTTCCTATGACCGGGGCTGGGCCCAGTCGGCCGGAACGTCGGACCCGCCCTCTTCGGTGATGCGCGCCCCGAAGCGGACGAACGTCGGCAGAGGAACGATCTTGCCTGCGACGAGAGCCTCTCCCTGCTTGAATCCGGTCGCCTGCTCGAGCAGCGTCGCCGGCACGAATGAGAAGACGTCCGTCAGGTGGGCGAGGTCGGCTGTCGAATTCATTCGCATCAGCATGAGGTTGTCGCATTGCGAGACGACGTTCTCGTGCACTTTTTGCGGGCGCTGCGTCGACACGAGCAGGTAAAGACCGAACTTGCGCCCTTCGGCCGCGATGCGGATCGCGTACTCGGTCGCGAGAGACTGCAGAGCGCCTTGCGGCAGCTGAGGGCAAACGTTGTGCGCCTCGTCGATCACGATGAGAAGGGGCCGGCGATCGTTGCGGCGCTCCCAGAGACGACCGAGCACGGCCTGTGCGACGAGGGACTTCTCCTCCGGCGATCCGAGCGTGCCGATGTCGACCACGAGGCAGCGCCAGTCGTCCGAGTCCAGCTCCTCGAGCAACGATCCTGCCTGGTCGCGCGCCCACAGGGTCCAACGGTCGACGCCGAGGTTTCGGACGCGCGTCAGGAGGGCGCCGGGGTCGCCGTCGCTCGGCAGAGACGTACGGTCGGGTCCGAAGCGCGCCAGCGCGCCTCCTCCGGCCTCCTCGATCGTCTGCAGCAACTCGGAATACTCCGCACTATCCGTGACCGGGTCGAGGCGCAGCACGCCGCCCCGCGCCGCATCTTCGAGCTCGGCAAAGCGGAGACGGAGGCGGTCCCCGGTAGGGTCGGATCGCGGCCGGCGAACTCGGATCGCCGCCGAAAGCGCCTCGAGCCGCGCGGCGCGTTCAGGATCTGCGCCCGGCCGGGCTTCGGCGAGGCGGACGAAGTCCGAGTTCGGGTCGATCACGACGATCCTGAGCTCGGTCTCGAACAGCAACTGCTCGAGCACGACGCCGAGCGAGTAGGTCTTACCGGAGCCGGATTGCCCGCAGAGAAAGGTGTGTCGATCGAAGCCGGAGGCGTCTAGCTCGGCGGGAAGCTGGGCTGCGACGAGCGCGAGCGTGCCGATCGGAAGCCGGGCCGCTTCACCGCTCGCCCGGTCGAAGTACGCCCGCACCTGCTCGGGCGCGGCCGGCTCCACCGAGGCGTCGACGAACGGTGGCGCCCCCGTGTCGAGAATCCGCCCCGTGCCCTCGATCACCCGCAGGCGCAGCTGTGCGTTCAGCGCCAGCGAGCTGTCGTCCCCGAGACCGGCGCCGGAGATCGTCGTGCCCGTGGAAGGGCCGTCCCGCACGACGAGCCGCTGCTCGATCACCTGTCCGAGAGTGCGGCCGCCCTCGTGTACGAGCGCGACGAACCCGCCCGGTGGCACGAGGTCGCTTCCCACGGGAGCCTGGTAGCTGAACGTTCGGCCCTCGACGGACGTGGCGCCCGGCGGCACACCCCGCTCGAGGCGTCGGCGCAGGCTTTGGAAGTCGCGGACAGCGGTGTCGAGGCCGTCGCCGCTCATGGCGTGCACCCTAGCGAGCCGCCGCGCGGCCGGCTTCACCCGTATGCCAGTTGGATCTGGTCGTAGGTCAGACGGCGAGGCCGCCGCGCCGGGGTGGGACGCGGCGGCCTTCGCGATGGGAGCTAGATGAGGTTGAGCTCGGCCTGGCTCTCCTTCCAGCGCGCCGTCAGCGCATAGAGCACGAGCACGTTGAGTGCCAGTGCCGTCAGCGTCCAGAGCGGGTTCTGACTGTTTCCGAGGAACCCGAGCAGGGCGAAGATGTTCAGCGTGACGAGCACGATCGTGAGCCACCGTGCCCAACCCCGTGCTCCGATCAGACCAAGGCCCGCGAGAGCGAGCACCACGCCCCAGATCATCATGATCCAGCCCCAAGTCGTCAGGCTGACGACGAGGTACCCGGATGAGGTGACGACAAAGTAATCGTCTTGTGCGACCGCGATCAACCCCTGGAAGAAGTCGATCCCGGCGATGATCAGCATCATGATCCCCGCAAAGCCGATCCAGCCCGCCATTGAGCGATTCATGCTGCCTCCACGTTTGGGGACGCCAGCGGCGTCGGTGAACTCAGGCGCCGATGCGGGCGCGCCTCACCGCCGGATTGGATGTAGGGCACAAATGTCCTCCTGGAGGACGCCCTCCAAGCCGCCGTGACCGTGCGGAAGTATTGTGGACGGGTGACCCGGATCGTCGTCCCGAACGAACGCATCGCCGCTCACGCTGAGCGATTGTCGACTGCACCCGGGGTGGGGCGCGGAGCGCTTGCGCTGGCGTTCGAGCGCAGTCATGCGTCATCGGTGCAGCTCCACGTCGAGGGTCGGAATTTCTATCCGCCGCTGCTCGCCGACATCGCCTCGGCGTCGTCGTCGGTCCATATCAACCAGTTCGGTTTCCGTCCCGGCCGGGTGGGCGACCGGTTCGCTGATGCGCTCGTCTCCAAGGCACAGGAGGGAGTTCCGGTCAGGCTCATCGTCGATCGGCAGGGCTCCGACCCGGAGCGCGGCTCGCGCGAGTTCTACGAGCGGCTGACACACGCAGGGATCCAGGTGTGTGTCACCCGCGCGACCCAGCTTCGGGTACCACGCGGGCCCCTGCGCGGCGGCGGGGCCGTTGGCTGGAACCTGAGTGGACTCGGGCACATCGACCATCGCAAGGTCGTGGTCGTCGACGGTCGCATCGGCTGGGTCGGCGGAGCGGGAATCGAGGATCATTTCGAAAACGGCGAGTTTCACGACCTGTTCGTGCGCGTCGAAGGCCCGGTCGTCTCCCAGCTCCAGCTCGTGTTCGTCGCCAGCCTGCGCTGGCTCGGCGGCGAGTTCCCGGCGAGCAGCATTCCGGAGCTGTTCCCCACGCTCGAGGAGGGCTCGAGCCCTGTGGCTGCCACCGTCTTGCACAACGCTCCGGGGTTCAGGCCGATCACGACAGCGATAGCGGCACTCCTCGACGGAGCGCGCGACACGCTCGAGATCGTCAATCCGTACGTCACCGATCGCGGCATGATCGGGCGGATCGTGAAGGCCGCGCATCGCGGTGCCCGCGTGCGCTTGTTCGTGCCCGCAAACCCGAACAACTGGGCCTGCGGGGCGGCCGAGCAGTTCCACCACGGGCGGTTGCTCGAGGCAGGGGTTCAGATCCTGGGCTACCCGAAGATGCTGCACGCGAAGGCGTTCGTCGGCGACGGCGAGCATGTGGTCGTCGGCACCTGCAACCTCGAAGCGTGGAGCCTGAAGCGGTTCTTCGAGATCGACATCGGCTTCGAATCCGCCGATCTCGTCACGCAGTTCGAGGAGCGGTTTTTTGCTCCGGCAGAAGCGATCAGCTCAGGGCTGCTGCCGCCGTCGGGCCTGAAGGAACGCGCGCGAGCAGCGGCATTCGCGGCGATCTCGCCGCTTCTCTAGCCGTGGCGCTGGGCTAGCTTCGATCGACCTGCGGCCCGCGCCGTGCAATCCAGGTCGCCCTCAGGGTCGAGACATCGACCGGTTCGTACGTGTACTCCTCGCAGAGTGCCGTCACCGCGAAGCCCGCGTCCTCGAGGGAGGTACGGACATCCGCATCCGGGTGGAAGTACTGCCGGTGCTGCTCGCTGAACGGGTCGCCGTCACGCGGCGCCGTGAGCTCGATCGTCGTGTCGCACGTACGGCCGCCGGGATCCACGATGCTGCTGATGACGAAGTCGTTACCGGCCGACGTACCCGCGACGACGGGGTTGTCGATCGTGAAGTCCATCATGCCGTCGGTGTGGAGGTCGAAGACGAGCCACCCGGCAGGCCGGACCCGGACGGCAACGGCGGCCATCGTCAGTCGCAGGTCCTCTGGGCCAAGATAGTTCAAGCCGTCGAACGTGCACACGGCCGCGTCGAAGAGACCTTCGACCGGCAGGTCGGGCAGTGTCGTCCGAGTCAGCGACACTTCACTCCCTAGGCGCTCGCGAGCGCGGGCCAGCATCGCGTCGGACGCGTCGACGCCGGCGACCCTATAGCCCCGCGCGATCAGCTCGCCCGCGAGGAGGCCGGTGCCGCAGCCGAGGTCGAGCACCGAGCGCACACCGCCCGGGTCGGCGCTCCAGAGCTCGTGGAGGAACGAGGCCCAGCGATCATGGCAGGGGTCGACGACGATCTGATCGTAGACCCCTGCCAGGCGCGTGTACGGCGCGACCTGACCCACGGGTCGGCCGGTGCGGTTGCTCAGATTCCGAGGATCTTGGCTTTGGCGGCCGCGAATTCGTCGTCGGTGAGGACGCCCTGGGTGTGGAGGTTGGCGAGGTCTTGCAGCTGCGCGGTGGCGTCGTCCTCGGCCTCGGGCGGGGGCGCCTGCTGGTCGTATTGCTGCGCGTCCTGCTGGTCGTAGCGGGCCGCCTGTCGGCGCTGGACGCGCCCGGATACGGCGGTGGCGGTTCCTGCGACGACCGCGGTGCGCGCTGCCATACGGAGAAGTCCCATGTCGTTTCCTTCCGATCTCGAAAAATGGACGGGGAGACTAGCTTGCCCGGAACGCGGCGACGACGTCGGCCGGGATCCGGATCGAGTCGATCAGGACAGCATCCGCTGCCTGCAGCGCGTCGACGACCTTTGCCGCCCACAGGTTCTCGAACGCGATCAGGAGCGCCGAGCTGTTGGCCGGCAGGTCGTCGCTGACTTCCTCGGCGTCCTCGGCCCCCAACGCACCCGGCTGCGTGATGTCGATCGAGAGGAAGGCCGCGCCGTCCTCGCCGATGTCCGCCGCCTCCAGCGTCGTCACGACACCGTCTGCGTCCTTCATCACGAAGAGCAGATCGAGCACTCGGATCGTGCCGTTCTCGGCGAGATCCAGGATCGCCGGCGCGATCCTCCCGCTGAACTTGTTGCCCGGAAAGCCAATGATGAACACGTCGACAGGGCCGACTTCCATGATCCCTCCTAGTTTGGGAAAACCTCCAGCCGAGAGCGTGGTCGGACGGATCACCGCGGGCCGTCAACACGTCTCCTTCTTACGCAGCGCCAGTATATGCCGCGGCTGCCGCTTTGCTACCAGAGGTCAGGTGCACCGGGTCGCAATTGGTTGAAAAAGACGACGACAGTAATGTCGACCCCGTGGCGACCGGGCACAATGCGGGAACTGTGCCAGCGCGAGCGGAAACCGAGACTGCGGTCACGAAGGGCATGGTCTGGATCCCCCAGGGCGAGTTCCTGATGGGATCCGAGGACTTCTACCCGGAGGAACGGCCCGTCCATCGCGTTGTCGTCGACGGCTTCTGGATCGACGAGCACCCCGTCACGGTGGCGCAGTTCCGCCGTTTTGTGAAAACGACCGGGCATGTCACGTGGGCCGAGAAAGCACCCGACCCGGCCGACTATCCGGATGCGATACCCGAGCTGATGGTGCCCGGCTCCCTCGTCTTTACCGGCAGTCACGGGCCCGTCGATCTCTCCGACATCCACAACTGGTGGTCATGGATACCCGGCGCCCAATGGCGCCACCCCGAAGGCCCTGGCAGCACACTGCACGGACGCGAACGTCACCCCGTCACCCATATCGCCCATCAGGACGCCGAGACCTACGCCGCCTGGGCCGGGAAGGAGCTTCCCACCGAAGCGGAATGGGAATACGCCGCTCGCGGAGGTCTCGAAGGCAAGACGTTCACGTGGGGAGACGAGTTCGCCCCCAAGGGAAAGATGATGGCCAATACCTGGCAAGGCGAGTTCCCGTGGCAGAACACCCTGCTCGACCGGTACGAACGCACCTCACCGGTCAAGTGCTATCCACCGAACGGCTACGGCCTCTACGACATGGCCGGCAACGTCTGGGAATGGACCGACGACTTCTTCACACCGGTTCACCCCGACGAAACCGACCGGCCGTGCTGCACCCCCCACAACCCTCGCATGACCTCACCCGATCGCAGCTACAACCCAGACGCGCCTGGCGCGCACATACCGCGACGGGTCACCAAAGGCGGCTCTCACCTCTGCGCACCCAATTACTGCCTCCGCTACAGACCCGCGGCCAGACAAGGCGAACCCATCGACAGCACAACCAGCCACATCGGCTTCCGCTGCATCGTGCGACCTTGACGCTGGCCTGACCGTCAACGTCGGCGCGCCGTTGGCACCGCTGATTACGGCCGGGGCGGCCCGCCACCTACAGCCGTCGTCGAGCTCCGCTCGCCGAGCGCCCAGGCGAGGAGCGCGCCCACCAGGAACGCGTTCGCGCTGAGGTAGACCGAGAGCAGGAAGGCAAAGACGGCGCTCGCGGATCCATAGACGGCTGTGAAGTCCGCTTGCTCGGCGAGGTACCAGCTCAGCCCGGCCTGGATCACCTGAAAGCCGAGGGCCCCTCCCGATGCGCCGATGACCGCCGAGAGCCACGGCGGCTTGCTGCGCGGCAGCACGCGGTAGAGGATCAGGAAGACGGCGACCGTGAGCAGGAGCGGGATGACCACGCCGAAGACGAGGCCGATGCCGTACGGCTGCCACTCGAGCTCCGTCTTGATGCGCTCGCTTCCCTTCGCCGCGATCTGCTCGAGCCACGAGAGCGCGACGGCGACCAGCAAGAGGACGACGACCCCGGTGACGATCAGCCCGTCCACGAGCTTCCCGCGTGCGAAGTCGAGCGAGAGTCCGTCGTCGAAGATCACCCCGAGCGCCTTGCGCATGGAGGACATCACGCCCGTCGCTCCCCAGAGCGCGAGCACGAGGGTCACGACCCCGGTCAGGCTCCAGGGCGAGGGAACCGAAGCGATGATGTCGTCGAGCGTCGCGGCGCCCGTCGCTGTGAGGTGCAGGCGCTCGGTGATCGTGTCCACGAGTTGCTGCCTGCGGGCGTCGTTGCCGGTGAGGAACAGTCCGACGATCATCGCGACGAACGTCGCGAGCGGAACGATCGAGAACAGTGCGCGATACGAGATAGCGGCCGCGAATTGTGAGACGCTCTTCCGGCCGTAGACAGCGAGAATCGCCCGCGCAAGGTCGAAGAGCGTTCGTGCGAGGCGCAGGGGTGCCCGGTGGGTCATCCCGGGTCACCAGATAGCGTCCGCGCCGATCTCATACGAGGAGACCATTTCGGATGCGGTCAAGGTTGTCGAGGCCGTTGGGGCATCGATCATGGTTTGGAATCGAATGATTCTTCGCGACCGTCTTCCTTGGAGCGGACTGTGCCGACGTGGGCGCGGCGCGGTTCCAGGTTAGGGCTGCCCGGGCACCGGATCGCTGCCGACGTTTGCCCGTCGCCAACGGTGTGTGCCTGCCGGCACGCTTTCCATAACCGGCATCGCGTCGCGCGGGTGTGAAGCGAACCAGGAGGCGTAGCGGCGTGCGAGTGGCGCTGCGGTGGCGCCATGGGCGAGGACGGAGAGGCCGACGGTGACGTAGGTCGTCAGCAGGATCGTGTTCGTGTGCGGTAGGTCGGCTTCTTGCACGACGATGACTGCGAACACGATCGACGCGAGCCCGCGCGGGCCGAACCAGCCGAGGAACGCGACCGTAGGGCGACGCGCGCCCGTGCCCAGCATCGCGACGGCCACCGGCAGCATGCGCACAACCGTCAGGCTGGCGACTGCGTAGAGGCCGATGCGCCAGGTCATCCCGTCGAGCGCGGGCCAGAGCAATACGGCTCCGAAGACGAGGAGCGTGACACCGTTGAGGAGCTCGCCGAGCTCGTCGGTGAGGAATGTCACCTCACCGCCGTCTGCCGGCCGGCGGAGGAGGAGACCGAAGGTCATTCCCGCGACGAAAGCGGCGATGAAGCCCGAGCCACCGAGCGGGGCCGCGATTCCGTACGCGAGCCCGGCTCCCGCGACCGGGATGACCTGGAGCCAGGATTGCTCGATCATGTTCCGCCTGGTGCCGAAGTTCAGCGCTGCTGCAGCCAGAGCACCGGCGACGACGCCGCCGATAAGGCCGTACCCGATCTCCTCGATCACGAGCCGGACAGCGTGTGCCCAACCCACCTGATCCGCATCTGCCTCGGCGACCGCGAGCACGATGAAGAGAAGCGGGACGCAGATCCCGTCGTTCAGGCCGCTCTCGACGTTGAGACCCTGGCGGATGCGAGATGGAAGCCGCGGCTCGGTGACGACGGCCTGCCCGAGCGCAGCGTCGGTCGGGGCTAACAGGACCGCCAGGACAAGCGCCTCCGGAACCGAGAGCCCACCAAAGAACACCGCGGCGAGAAGCGCACCGAGCGCGATTGTCAACGGCAGACCAATGCCGAGCAGACGCGCAGGCACGGCGTATTCCTGTCGCAGTGTGCGCATGTCGATGCGGGAAGCGTCAGCGAACAGCACGACCGTGAGCGTCGCCTCGGCCAGCACCCTCACTGCCTCGCCGGTCGGCGATGTGTCCAGGAGATCGAGCGCTTGAGTCCCGACGAGCAACCCGACGCCGACAAAGATGATCGCGGGCGTAATGGGCGTGTCAGCAACGCGGCGTGAGATCACGCCGAACGCGATCAACGCGAACGCGATGACCGCCAAGCTCCATTCCACAGCCCCGACCCTACGTAGCCAGCGGACCCCACGCAACGCTGCGTCGAAGTGATCGGACGCGCATGCGCCCCTTCCGCTCTCACGAGCCTGCTACCTAGGCCAGACGCCCGCGCTCACCAACCACGGCGACCGCGACGCAGACGGTCATCCCGTAGGATCCTTCATGCCATCGGTATGAGGAACACGTGGCAGGGCACCCCGATACTGGCTGCGAGGCCTCTGATGGAGAGAAAATGACCGTTTCGAGCGAGACCTTCAGCCCGATCTCCAGGTCTGAGCAGCTCAACCACAGCTCCGAGCGTCGGAGCAGGAGCAGTCCGCGCGCCGATGACTGACGCCGCCGTCGATCCGTCGCCCGTTCTCCCGTTCAACGATCCGTCCCGCCCCAGGCGCCTGGTCAAGGTGGGCGCCTGGCTGGTGGGGATTGTGCTCGTGATCGTCGCTCCTGAACCTGCTGGGAGTCGACGTGATCGGTTGGTTGAAGGATCTGTGGGATCAGATCAAGGACGTTCCGGCCGGGTATATCGTCGCTGGGCTCGCCTTCCAGACCGGCCAGACGCTGTTTGCCGGGCTCTCCTACTACGGGATCCTGCGGGCGGCCTATCCGGGTCAGGTCGAGTTCTGGCCGATCGTGACCGCCTACGCGGTGGGGGTGGCGATGAACAACTTTCTCCCCGCGAACATCGGCACGTTCGTCACCCTGCTGATGTTCGTCGCGATCATCCCAGCGGCGACCTTCGGTGGGTCGATCGCCGCATACCTGGTGCAGAAGATCTTCTTCACGGTCGCGGGCACGTTCGTCTACCTGTACCTCTTCCTCTCGGTGCCCGGTTCGTTCGACGTGAACCTCGGCAACCTCTCGGAGCACCCGGTCGTCTCGATCCTCATCGCCGCAGGTATCGTCGTGCTGGTCGTGCTCCTCGTCAGGATCTTCTGGCGGCAGGTGAAGAAGCTGTGGCTCCAGGCGAAGCAGGGCGGCGCGATCCTCTCCCGTCCGACGCAGTACTTGACCCGCGCGTTTCTGCCGTCGTTCCTCTCGTGGCTGTGCAAGCTCGCCGTGATCGGGATCTTCCTGGCGGCGTTCGCGATCCCGGTCACGTTCGAATCGATCATGTGGGTGACGGGATCCGGCTCGCTCGCGAACGTGGTCTCGTTCACGCCCGGCGCGGTCGGGATCACGCAGGCGACGAACGCCCTCGCGCTCGACACCTGCTGCAACGTCCCGACGGACGCCGCGATCGACTACTCGACCGCCCAGCAACTGATCACGACCGCCTGGAACGTCCTCGTCGCGCTGATCCTCGTCGTCCTCGTGTTCGGGTGGAGCGGCGGGAAGCAGCTCGTCGGAGAGTCCTACGGCGACGCCAAGGTCAAGCTGGCCGAGCAGAAGGCCCAGCGGGCCGCGAAGAAGCAGGAAAAGCGCGCAGAGCGGGCAAGAAGCGGACGCGGCCGCTTCCACCGCGGGCACGGCCGTGAGGATGCGACAGGCCAGGCCGCCGACAGCGAGGATGGGGCGTAATGGCTGGCGATACGATTCAGGAGGCTACGGCATGAATGACGGCGACCGTCGGCGCGTCGAGCTGATCCTCCCGATGCGGACGGTGCTTCTCGTCGCGGCCTCGCTCGGCGTGCTCGCTGCATTCGTGGCGATCGGCGACACGTTCCTGATCGTGTTCGTCGGGATCTTCCTCGGACTCGTGTTCGAGTACCCGGTGCGCCTCGTCATGGCGAAGACCCACATGTCCCGCGGGCTTGCGGCGACCGTGACCGTGCTCGGCACCGCCCTCCTCGTCGTGCTGCTTTCGCTGCTGCTGCTCGTGCCGCTCGTCGGGAGCGTGCGCGACTTCCTGCACGACCTTCCGCAGACGGTGCAGAGCCTGCGCGACTCCGGCGAGCTCGACTTCCTCGGCGGCTCCGGCGCCGCCGAGAACGTGCAGTCGGGCGCCGACACGATCTCCGCGTCGGTGCCAGACGCGATCAGCGCCGTGCTCGGCATCGCCGGCGACTTCTTCGGGATCTTCCTGGCCGCGCTTCACGATCCTCTTCATCTGCCTCTTCCTGCTCACCGACGTCGCTAACCTCAAGCGCTCACTCGGGAGCGTGCTGATGCCGGGCGAGGACGAACGCTGGCTCGGCGTCTGGGAGCGCATCACCGCGTCGATCTCCCGCTGGGCGATCGGCGTCGTCGTGATCGCGACGATCGCCGGCACGACCCAGGGCGTCACCGCCTGGCTGCTCGGCTCGAGCTATGCGATCGCGCTCGGCGTGATCGCCGGGCTGCTCGACATGATCCCGAACATCGGCGCCACGATCGCGGGCTTCGTCCTCGTTCCGACGCTGTGGGCCGAAGAGGGAATCACCGCCGCGATCATCATGCTCGTCGTGCTGCTCGTCTACCAGCAAATCGAGAACAACATCCTCACCCCCAAGATCCAGGGCAAGGCGGTCAACATCTCGGGCTTCTTCATCATCATCGCCGTGACCCTGTTCGGAGCGCTGCTCGGGGTGCTCGGAGCGCTCACCGCGGTCCCACTCGCCGCAATGATCCAGATCTTCATCCAGGAGCTGACGAAGGCGCGACGCGAGCAGGTCGCGGCGGCGAAAGCGGCGCTCGAGCCCTCTGCCGCGAGCGACGGCGTCATCGCCACGGCTTCGTCAGCGGAATGAGCCTTCCGCCGGCATGCCTACGGCTACGGCCCAGCTTGCCAGCACAGTCTCGTCGCGGACTCGCGCGTGAGCACCAGGCGCTGCTCGACGCCGTCCCCTAACACTCTTCGCCAGTACTGCTACGAGCGTCGGTTCAACGCAGCTTCGATCCGCTCGAGGCGCTCGTCGATGCGTCGAAGCTGCTCTGCGGACGGGGCGTCGTCGACCGAGGCATGCTGATCCTGCTCTCCCCGTCTCAGGAAGGCGCCGGTGATCGCCGCCGTGATCACCGTCACGAACCCGATCCCGAGCAGCATCACGAGGGCCGCCACGAACTGGCCGCCGGCGGTCGCAGGCACATGATCGCCATAACCGACCGTCGTCACCGTCTGAACGGCCCACCAGAGCCCGGAGCCGAGGGTCGGAAATCCCTCGTGGTCGATGACGGTCATGAGCAGGCCGGCACCAACGGTGATCGCGGTCGTCACGGCGGCGATCACGACCGCCGCCTTGCGGGGGTTTACCGCATGGGCGATCAGGCGGTCGAGCCGGCGCTCCAGTCGTGTCTCCGTTGCCATCTGGGCTGTGTTTCGTTCTCGGCCGCGGGGAGTCCTGCCGAGAGCCCAGGATTCTCCACAGCGAAAAACGTCCGAGTTGCGAACGCCCGGACCGACAAGCCTGTCCTCGTCTCGACCCCGAGCCCGATCAGTTGCCTCGACGCTGCAGGCCTGTCAACGAGCCTATCTACCCGCGCCGTCCCCCCGGCGTCCTCAGACCGACACGCTGACAGGCGACGTCAGGATCCAGAGGGCGGTGCCGAGGAAGACCAGGCAGCCGATGGCCAGCATCGCGATGCGCAGCTTTGGTGTCCTCAGCTTGGTGCTCATGCCCGCGAAGAACAACGCCGACGCAAAGAGAACGACACCAAGCACGTAGTTCGATGAGCGCTGAATGTCCCGCCGCGCTTCGCCGGCGAACGCCTCTGCTTGTGTGTCGAGCCGCTCGGCTTGTGCGCGGGCCTGGAGGTGATACTGGGGCATCGCGAACGGCGTCTGCGGGGCGTTGGGGTTCTTGAGTGGCCTGGTCGCGATCCATGCGTCCACAGCTGGTTTGAACTCCTTGCGGAAACGCTCGAAATAGAACTGCGCGAGCACCGTCTGCTTCTGTGCGTACGCATCGACCCATGAGGTGAAGGTCGCCACATCGATCTCTGTCTGGGTGTTCGCGAGAGCCGACGCCCTGGTCGACTCGATGCGCGTTGCACTGGCGCGGGCCCCTGCCTTGGCTTGCTCTCCGTTCCAGCGGCTCGCCTGGTAGCCGCTCCATGCCGTCGCGACGGTGGCAACAGCGAGGAGCACGGTCGCCACGAGCTCGACATTGTCTCGACCCGTGCCGGAGGCGGTCATGACGGAAGCGGGTTTCCGAGCGCGCTGCAGGGAGGCTGCACCTTCGTGCCGACCGCGCCCAGGGCCTCGTCGATGATCCGTAACGACCGCTCCATGGCGACCGGCTGCAACCCACCCACACCGTCGTGGAATGGATCGTCGAGCGAGTGCAGCAGGAGCAGCAGGAGGACCATGACCGAGACGACCGACCCCATCAGCAAGCCCTGCACGACCGCGCGCTCGCCGCTGTCGGCGAAGAAAAGCGTGTACACGAAGATCACGCTCGCGATGAAGAACAGCACGATCCAGAGGGTCACCGGGATCACGCCCACAGCACCGTGGATGCGATCGAGCCGTGCCTGCTCCCGCGTGGACGTCTGGTCGAGCCACTTGTCGTAGGCGGACTGCTGCGTCGCAGTCCGCGGCTGCACCGTCTGCAGCGTCCGGAACAGCTTCACACCCCAGGGGTTGATCGCGTCTCCCTGCGTGCCTGCGCGCATCCTGTCCCACTCGCCGTTGACGACCGAGCGTGCGTAGCACACGAGCTCGCCCGTCAGCTCGCTCGCAGCCGGCCGCGCGAAAAACTGCGCATTCTCGACCTGCTGCACGAGCACGGAAGCCTCTTGCTCGGCGCCGCTTCGTGACTGGTCGTAGCTCGTGAAGGCAAGAAAGACGACGAACCCGAGCAGCACCGAAAACCCCGTTGCCAGCACGCCGAACACGCCGGCGGCCCGGTCGCCGTCCGCGAAGTATCCGCCGTCGGGCGCGCGACGGCGCACGAGCAACATCGCCGCGACCGCGGCGGAGGTCACGCCGAGGGTGATGAGGATCGCCCAGACGACGTTCATCACCTCACGCTAGCCTCGATACGTGCAGGTCGCTCCGGGGGTCGATGTCGTCCGCACGAGATCACCGGCCCGGAACTGACGCCACCCCCGTCGGTCGTTGTCGTGTTGGACGGGCGGTCAATCCGTTGTAGGCTCTGCATCCCTGCAAATGCAGGGCAAAACCAAAGCAAGGGGAGGTTGCATGATCGCATCCGATTACCCGTTCCTCGATGTGTTCTGGACGATGTTCATTTTCTTCATCTGGATCTTGTGGTTCATGCTGTTGTTCAACGTCTGGGGTGACCTTTTCCGCCGCGATGATCTCTCAGGCCTCGGAAAGACGGGCTGGTTTATTTTCACGATCGTCCTGCCGTTCCTGGGCGTCTTCATCTACCTGCTCACGCAGAACGACGGCATGTCCCAGCGCGCCATTGCACGCGCACGAGGGCAGCAGGCGGAGTTCGACGACCACGTCCGTTCGGTGGCGGGGGGCGGCGGTGCGGCAGCCGAGATCGAGCGGGCCAAGCAGCTGCTCGACAGCGGCGCCATCTCACAGGCGGAATACGACGCCATCAAGCAGAAGGCACTGGCGTAACGCGCGCCTGATTCGCGGACCGGGTCAGGCGGACCCCCATGCTTGCCCTTCCTTTCCGTCTGGGTTGGGGCAAGGACGCCTGACCCGGCCCTAGCCGGCCGCGGCAACGAGCTCGACCGCGGTGAGCCACACGATGGGGATCGTGCTCATGCGGACCCCTGCTGTCGCGGTGCCTCCCGCTGCACGATCGTGCGGATGACTTCGATACCTGCAATAGCGAGGGCGATCGTGACGAGCGACGTCGCCCAGCCGCGGGCGAACAGTGGAGCGACGAGCGCGAGGATGAGGAGGGCGACGGCGGCGATGCCGTAGGTCGCCGCGCGGTTCTCCAGAACGGGCTGTGAGGCGCGGCGGGCCTGGATTGCTCGGCGGGTGTCACCGACGAACCAGACTCCTGCGAGCAATACGGCACCGAGGATGATCCAGACCCAGGCGCGGTCGGCAAGCGTCTGGGACAGGATGCTCCACGAGTGTCGAACTGCCGGCTTGACGGTGTCGTCCTTGGCGAGGTGGTCGACGATGTAGTTGCCGCCCGTGCGACGCGCGGCCAGCATCAAGAGCCCGACGAGGATCACGCCGATCGCGAGCGCGCGGAGCTCGATCCTGCGGCGTCCGCGAGCCAGCCAGACTGCCAACGCCGCAACGGCGAGCGCGAGCAGCCACATCCAGTTGGCAACCGAGCGGAGAATCCGCGTGAGCGTCTGGGCAGTCCCCAGTTGGCTTTCGTCGATGATCGTGATCTTCCCCGTCGACTCTGGCAACCTCTCGGCCGCCTTCCCGATCACGGCCACCTGGTCGCCGATCCCGATCATGATCGGCCGCAGGTCGAGCACGACCTTCCCGCCCTCGGTCTCGAACTTCGTCTTGTCGTCCAGCAGCCGCACCAACTGTCTTTGCGTTGCTGTCGTGGTGACGACCCACACGTTCTGCACGCGCGGCCGCTCGAGCGCCGTCACCGCTGCTCGGTCGGCGCCCGAGCGCGCAAGACCGGCCAGCACGGGAGCCAAACCCTTCTGTGCGGGGGGCAGGCGATCTGCGATCGCCGCCTCGACATCGACGTTTGCGAACAACAGGTCGACAGACGTGTTGGCAACCTGCTCTCGGATCGCATCGTCCTGGATCATGTTCTCCGAGATCGTCTTGAACCCATCCTGGTCGAGCGCCGTATGCGCAACGTAGTACCCCAGCATCCCCACCAGCGCGAGCACGATCGCCACAACCGTCAGGACGCGCGCGCCGACCACGCGCGTCCTGGACAGGCCTCCGCGCTTCTCGCGCTTCGAGACCGCCGCCGGCTCAGTCATCGCTCGCCTTGCCGTCCCGGAGCGGCGACGGCTCTTGCAGCAGTTGCTAAGGCGTGCGATGCGTACCACCCAACTCCTTCGGTAGGACGGCCACCAACCACCGATCCACGTCTATTCCGGCGCGGCCGAGTATGTCACCGTCCGTACCTGGACGTCAACGCGTGCCTGCGGAGGGAGTCTCAAACGGCCGGCGTCGATCGTCCGACCGCCGTCTTGCGGGTTCATCCGCTCGAGGGGATGCCGGGAACCGTGCTGCATCGTCAGAGTCGAGAACTCGACTCAGACATGGACGGGGCAGGTCAGACCGTCCACAATGGAGCAATCGTGGGAGTTGCCACCATGGCAGCTGGAGAGGACAGGGAGAGCAGATATGGGCACGGCTGGTAACGAGACGAAGCGGGCGGCCGGAAGCAACGTTCCCGCGACTGTCGCGAACGGCAAGGTCGAGCACCTCTCCACTGCAGAGCGGGCAGCCAGGGGAAAGGCAGCCCGTGCCGACGTTTCTCGCAAGGTGCACGCCGGGTGGGAGCCTGCGCCGCTCCGCCGTGATCCGGTCGACTTGCTCGAGGAGCAGGCGCAGACGCGCGTCCCGGAGCTCGTGCCGATCCGCTACGGACGCATGCTCGTGTCGCCGTTCACCTTCTACCGTGGCGCCGCGTACCTGATGGCGGCCGATCTCGCGACGCAGCCGCGAACCGGGCTGCAGACACAGCTCTGCGGCGACGCGCACCTCTCGAACTTCGGCGCCTTTGCAGCGCCCGACCGTCGCCTCGTGTTCAGCCTCAACGACTTCGACGAGACGCACCCGGGCCCGTTCGAGTGGGATGTCAAGCGACTGGTTGCGAGCTTCGCAGTGGCGGGGCGTGACAGGGGCTTCAGCGAGAGCGAGCGGACGGGCGTCAACCTGACCGTCACACGCGCCTACCGTGAGGCGATGGCGGGTTTCGCGACGATGCGTCAGCTCGACCTCTGGTACGCGCGACTCGACATCGAAGAAATCGCGACGGAGCTGCGGCGGGAGGCGACGGCCAAGCAGATGAAGTCGTTCGAACGGGGCGTCGCCAAGGCGCGAACGAAGGACAGCATGAAAGCGTTCGCGAAGCTCACCGAGATCGTCGACGGCAAGCCGCGCATTATCGGCGATCCCCCGTTGATCGTTCCGATCGAGGACGTCGCGGGAGATCAGGTGCATCGGCTCGAAGAGTTCTCGAGCACGATCCTGCGCTCGTACCGCCGGACGCTCGCCGGCGACCGCCGGCGCCTGCTCGAGCGCTTCCGCTACGCACACGCGGCTCGCAAGGTGGTGGGGGTGGGTAGCGTCGGGACGCGGGCATGGATCTGCCTGATGCTCGGCCGCGACGGCGACGATCCGCTGTTCCTCCAGTTCAAGGAGGCCGAGGCCTCGGTGCTCGAGCCGTTTCTCGCCAAGAGCGAGTTCGCCAACCACGGCCAGCGCGTCGTCGAGGGCCAACGGCTGACACAGGCCGCCAGCGACATCATGCTCGGCTGGATCCGAGCCGACGGTGTCGACGGTGTCTCGCGGGACTTCTACGTGCGCCAGCTCTGGGACGCGAAGGGATCCGCCATCATCGAAGCGATGGACCCGTCAACGATGACGATGTACGCCAGGGCCTGCGGGTCGGAGCTCGCACGTGCACACGCGCGCTCGGGGGACGGAATCGCGATCGCGAGCTACCTCGGCACGAGCGATGTCTTCGACCGTTCGCTCGCGACGTTCGCCGAAGCGTACGCAGATCAGAACGAGCGCGACTACGAGGCTCTGCAGGCGGCCGTGGCTTCGGGTCGGGTGGATGCGGCAGTCGGGATGTGACGGCGGCATCTCCGCGCCGGCGCTGAGACACCGATAGGTGACCCTCGCATCGCGTTCGGGCCAGGCAGACTTGGTCGCGTGAGGGGTGCACGAACGTCGAAGGACGTCTTTTTCGGGACAGGTGGCGGGGTCGCCGGCGTCGTCTACGGGACGATTGTCGTGATGGCCGTCGTCGCGGCCGGCTCCCGAATCGGCAAGACTGAACCGTGGCGTCTCGCGGTCTTCGCGGTCGCGACCGTCTTCGTGCTCTGGGTCGCCCACGTGTATGCCCACGGGCTTTCCGACAGCGTCGCGGCAGGACGGCGGCTCGAGTGGATGGAGCTTCGAGGTCTGGCGTGGCGCGAGGCCTCGGTGCTGTTCGCAGCGGCCGCGCCCGTCGGCGCCCTCGTGCTCGGCGCGCTCGGCGTGATGGCGGAGGAGAGCTCAATCCGGCTTGCGCTGGGTATCGGAGTCGCCACACTGGCTGCGCAAGGCGTTCGTTACGCACGCATCGAGCGGCTTGGCCCTATCGCAACCTTGCTCGCAGTCGCGGTCAACGTTGCGCTCGGACTTGTAATCGTCGCACTCGAGGTGTTGCTCGCGCACTGATCCAATGGCCATGAAGCGATCGCCGGCCCAGTAGAGTCGCTCGGTGCGCCGCTGGCTTCCTCTGATCATCCTCGGGGCTGCGCAGTTCGTGATGGTGCTCGACTCGAGCGTGATGAACGTGTCGATCTCGCAGATCGTGGCCGATCTCGACACGACCGTGACCGGGGTGCAGACGGCGATCACCGCGTACACGTTGGTGATGGCGGCATTCATGCTCGTCGGGGCGAAGCTCGGTGACATCTGGGGCCGCGATCGGGCCTTCGCGATCGGCCTTGCTGTCTACGGTGTCGGCTCACTGACGACGGCATTGAGCCCGAATCTCGCCGTCCTCCTCGTCGGCTGGTCGCTTGTCGAAGGCCTCGGGGCGGTGCTGGTGATCCCCGCCATCGCAGCCCTCACGGCTGCCAACTACGAGGGCAAGGATCGCGCCTTCGCCTACGGGATCATCGGCGGCGTTGCGGGCGCTGCGATCGCGGTCGGGCCGGTGATCGGCGGCTGGGTGACGACGAACCTCTCCTGGCGCTACGTGTTCGTCGGCGAAGTCGTGGTCGTCATCTTCATCCTCCTCGTGCGCAAGCGAATGCAGCCCGCGCTGCGGCCTGACCATCCGCCGACGCTCGACGTCGTCGGTGCGGCGCTCTCCGCCACGGGCCTGGGCCTGATCGTGTTCGGGATCCTCCAGAGCAGCAAGTGGGGTTGGATCCAGCCGATCGACGCACCCACGATCGGGGGGACCGAGATCACTCCGTTCGGGTTCTCAGTGGTGCCGTTCCTGATCGTGGGCGGTGTCTTCCTGCTCTGGCTCTTCGGCGTGTGGGAGGAGCGACGAGAGCGGCGCGGCGAGGACACCCTGCTCGAGCGCACGTTGTTGCGCATCGAGTCGCTGCGCGCCGGCCTGGCGACGCTGATGTCCCAGCAGCTCGTGCTGATGGGGACCTTTTTCGTCCTTCCCGTCTATCTCCAGGTCGTTCTCGGCCTCGATGCCTTCGAGACAGGTAAGCGGCTGCTGCCGATTTCGGTGACGATCCTCATCGCGGCGCTTGCCGGCCCGAAGCTCGCCGTCCGGCTCGCGCCGAGACTCGTCGTGCAGATCGGCCTTGCCGCCATGGTGGTCGCAGCTCTCGTGCTCGCCGGCACGATCGACGCAGAGCTGAACGAAACGCCGTTCAAGCTCTCGCTCGCGCTGTTCGGGATCGGCGCCGGCCTCCTGGTGTCCCAGCTCGGCAACGTGATCATGTCTTCGGCTCCACCCGACAAGACGAATGAGGCAGGCGGTCTCCAGGGAACGGCGCAGAATCTCGGCGCCTCGCTTGGAACCGCACTCATCGGCTCGGTCCTTCTCGCCGGCCTGCTCACAGGCTTTACGACCCGCATTGCCGAGAACCCGGCGCTCTCGGAGCCCGTGCGCACCCAGCTCCAGGGCGCGACGGAGCAGGGAATCGAAATCGTCACGACCGAGCAGGCGCACGCCGCGGCGGTCTCGGCCGGGCTCACGCCTGCCGAGGCCGACGCCGTCACGGCCGACTACGCCGACGCTCAGCTCGAGGCACTCAAGAAGGCAATGCTTGCCGTGGCCCTCCTCGCGTTCCTTTCGTTCATGTTCACGCGCAACCTGCCTGCCAGGCGTTCGTCGGCTGAGCCTGACGCCGCCGTCTGAGCGGGTGGTCGCGCGCGATCCGGGTCGGGCTCAACCCCTCGCCGTCACCCAGCTCCGCGGTTGTAGCTGGGCGCACCGGGGGTGTGCGATGCTCTTTGTGTGGAGCGAGCGACCTATGGGCGCAACGTCGTCGTCGGATTGGTGGTGTCGACTGGCCGAGTCGGCTTGGCGACCGGTCGGGTGGCGCTCTTCCCGGCGCGCGTCGTTGCGCGATCGGTTCTGGCTCGGCCGTTTCGAACCCAGCTCGAGGGGCTCGCCGAGTCAGGTCGAAGCGCCGAGGTCGACGCTCGCCGTCGCATCGAGGCCGTGGCCACTGACGTGCTCGCGACGCCGGAGACAGAACACGTCGTCGAGGGTGTGTTCGCGGGGCAACTCCCGGAAGCGATCGCGCGCTCTCTTGTCGAGTATCAGGTCGTCGGGCGGGTGGCGGCCGAGGCTCTCGCAAGCGCTGACTCGGACAGAGAGATCGGGGCGCAGGTGGAGAGCGCGCGGACGGAGCGGCTCGTGGAACAGGTGCTGGCGAGCCCTGCGCTGGAGCGACTGTTGGCTGATGCGCTGGACAGCAGATTGACGCTCGACGTTACTGACCGGATCGTACGAAGCCCCGCATTTCGACGCCTTCTCTATGAGGTTCTGTCGAGTCCCGAGCTGCGTGCGGCGCTCACGGACCAGTCGACGTCGTTTGCAGGTGAGATCGTGGAGGGCCTCCGCCACCGCCTCCGTCGGTTCGACGATGCCATCGAGGCGAGGCCTCGCCGTTGGTTCCGCCGCCAACCACGGGCGCAGCTGCCTGCGGAGCCGTTTGCGTACGCCGGAATCGCGACCCGCGGAATCGGGCTTGCCGTCGATGCCGCGCTCGTGACGATGATCTTCCTGACCGGCACAGCGATCGTGGGCCTGGTTGTCTCGCTCGTGTGGACTCCACGGCCTGCCTGGCTCGTCGCGACGGTGATCGCTGCCGCGGGCGTCGTGGTCGAAGTCGTCTACTTCGCAGGATTCTGGACGACGGCAGGGCAGACGCCCGGCATGCGGCTGATGCAGCTACGTGTCGTCGATGGTTCCGGCTCTGCTCCTGGCCTCGCGCGCTCATTGGTGCGTCTCGCGGGACTCGCCCTGGCGATTCTCCTGTGCCTTGCCGGCTTCCTACCGGCGCTGATCGACAACCGGCGGCGCGCGCTCCCTGACCTCCTCGCCGGCACAATTGTCGTCAACGACCAGTGCGCTCGTGGCAGCACGGGCGGCCCGCTCGACGGAGAACGCGACAGAGACGTAGCGCCAAAGGAGCAACCCTCGTCTGAAGAATCGGCGCTACCGCTTCAAGTCGTTTGACCGGCGCAGATCCTGCGCACGACAGGGAAGGTCCTCCGAGGACGCTGTAGTATCAGGTCCGGATCGAAAGGACGATTTTGGCTTCCCAGCACACGACCTCCCAGCTTTCGGACGCTCAGCTCGCTGAGGTGATGCCGCTGCTCAAGGGCGCGGACACTGTGGAGCTGAAGCTGACGGTGCCGTTGTCGGACAGGAGCCGGGCGGGGGCGGCGCTTGGGGTGGATCCGCTCGACAGTCAGATTCGGCAGGTGTACTTCTTCGACACCCCTGACCTGGTTCTGAACAAGCGCGGCCTTGTCGTTCGTGCGCGTCGCGTCCAGCGCAAGGGGGACGATTCGGTCGTGAAGCTGCGTCCAGTCGTACCGGAGGAGCTGGCGCCCAAGCTGCGCCGTTCGCCCAATTTCGGTGTCGAGGTCGACGCGATGCCGGGCGGCTACGTGTGCTCGGGTTCGATGAAGCATGTGCCGACGACGAAAGTGAGGGACGCGGTGTCGGGCGGCTCGAGGATCAGCAAGCTGTTCTCGAAGGAACAGCGGTCGTTGTATGCCGCGCATGCGCCCGACGGGATCGAGCTGGATGACCTCTCGATCCTGGGCCCGATCTTCGTGCTCAAGCTGAAGTTCGCACCGGAAGGGTATGAGCGCAGGCTCGTGGCCGAGGTCTGGCTCTATCCCGACAATTCGATGATCCTGGAGCTGTCGACAAAATGTGCGACGTCGGAGGCATTCCAGACCGCTGCTGGACTGAGAGCATTCCTGACGCACCGTGAGATCGATCTCTCCGGTGACCAGGAGACGAAGACGAAAAAGGCGCTCGAGTTCTTCTCGCAACAGCTGCAGGCTGTTTGATCTCGTAGAAGGCACGCCTTTCTGCGACTCTCACAGTCCGCATTGGCGTCGCCGTGTGGACCGTGCAGAGTCGTGATCGCCAGAAAACGGCCGCGGCCGTGACACGCCTGCCGGGCCGGTTCAGGCGTTTTGTGGGGCGGTACTCGGGCCTGTCCCCTCCGGGGTGTCCGGCCGCACCGTTGCCAGGCGGGGCACTGAAGCCGGGCTTACCTGCTCGCCTTCTCTGCGAATGCGCAGGTCGTAGAACAGGAGCGCGAGGGTGATACCCACCGCGGGTAGCACGAACACGTACACGAGCGAGGAGACAAGATTGATCAGTCCCAACGACGCAGGAGTCACGAACATCATCGCGACCCCGATGATCGGGCCCAGGACGGCCACGGTGCCGTTCACGAGCCCGGCGATCGCCAAGACCCTTGGCCCGCGGCGGCGCACCAGGTCACCGCTGCGCTTCAGGCCGGATGTCGCACCGCGTTTCTCGATCACGATCGATTGCAGCGTGACGGCCTTGCGGATGAGATAGACGACCGCGAACGGGATCCCGATCACCGTCACGACAAGGAGCCCCGCGATAATCGTCATGCGAAGCATCGCCCAAGCCAGCGGAAGCAGTGTCGGGACGATGCCGCGGTAGGCGTCGAGCGCGTCGGGATGCTCTCCTTCGTCGATCCGGTCGAGCACCTCGGAGCACGCCGCATACACGAGCGTGGCGGCGATCACGGTGAACGCGGCGCCGAGGAGCAAGGCCGCAAACGCACCGACCACCGGATCCGCGACCGCAACGTCTGTGAGCGAGGCCAGGCCGGTCACCCCGGACAGGAGATGCTGTGCGATCGCCGCGAGCGCTCCGATCGGGATCGCCATCAGCCCGATCCCGATGAAGAGGAAACGCCGGGTGCGGTACACGCGGAACCCCGCGCGATAGATCTCGCCGGCCTCGCGCCGCTGTCGGATCGGATAGGGCGGGGCGGGCGACCAGTTCGTCCGGCGCGAAAGCCAGACCGCCAACAGCACGATCGCCGCCAGGACCCCGAGTACGAAGAACGGGTTGCGCAGGAAGCGGAGATAGATCTCCGACCCCTTCGCGACGGCGGTGCAGAAGAACCCCGTCGCCGTCGGCGCGACCGAGCTCGAGGCCGGGACCTGCACATTGTCGGACCGCCACTCCTCGTCGACCCAGCTGATCGGCTTCGTCCACTGCCCCTTGAACGTCGGGCCGGTCGGGCCGCTGTTGGGCCCCGACACCTGCTGCCCCCAGCGCCCGAGGTAGCCGAGCCACGCAAACGGGTCGCCCGCGCCGCTCGCCTCCGACGGCACCAGGACGACCTGCGCCTGCTCGTAGTTCGTGGGCCCGCGCGTGTCGTCGCAGCCGAACCCGGTCTGCGCGCTGTGACCAAGATAGAGCGACTGGACGAACTGGTTGGAGTGCGAGCCGGCGCCCGGGTAGACGACCGGGTGCCCGTCCCGCTTCTCGAGCTTCTCGTCGTCCCAGGTCGCGCTTTCGGCTCCTTGGTGCTGCGAGTAGCCGACGAGCGCGGGCGTCTGACCGAGCGCCTGCTCCGCCGTAGCGGCGTCGAAGACGAGCTGGATCATCTCCCAGTCGCTCTCGTGCTTGTTGTTCCAGTCGTTGAAGGGGTAGTAGAACCAGTACTGGAGCGCGAGCTCCCCCTGTTCCGTGACGATGTGCGCGTACGCCGTGGTCGGCTTGCCTGTGGCGATCCGGTTGAACCACTGCTCGTAGCTGCAGCCTGCATCGAGGGGGCTGCCCGGAAAGTCGAGCTGGTACCCGTCGCCCTTCCCGTACAGGTCGGCGGCAACCGGCGCGGTCCTCACAACCGTGCCGTCAGGCCCGAGCAGCACGACGTCCGGCTGCCCCAGAACAGTCTCGACCGGGACGGGCCGGTAGGGCTCGCCGGTGTCTGCGCACGGCTCATGCTGCTTGAGCCCGACCACCGGCGCGTACTTCTCTGCAAGTTGTTGCTCAGCGCCGCCGGCAGCCGCCGCGCCCGTGACGAGAACCGCCGCGAAGCATGCGACGGCACCGAGGACACGGAGTATCACGACCCGATCCTAACGGGCTATTCGGCGCGAGCATGGTGCAGCGGCGGCGGGAGAAGTTCCACCGAGGCTCGGCCGGTGGGGTTGACGTTGTCGGGTGGATCACCGAGGATGCCCGCCTATGTGTTGCATCTTTCTCGCCTCGTTCGGACTTGGTCCCCGCATTGGTCTCGTCCTGTGGTGGATTTTCGGCAGCCGCGTTGATGACGCATTCAGCTCCTGGATCTGGCCGCTGCTCGGACTCGTCTTCCTGCCATGGACGACCCTCTTCTACGTGTTCATGTGGTCCGCGGACGGAGGGGTCAGCGGCGCAGAATGGATCTTCGTCGGACTCGGGGTTGCGCTCGACGTCCTCTCGTACCTCTCGCGCCAGGCGAAGGGGATGTACGACGGCCGCTACGCATAGTCTCGACGACGCACGCATCCCTGTAGCTCCTGCGTGAACTGGCGGCGGTTTCTCAAGCCAGGCATCGGCGTCGCCGTCGTCCTGCTCGCGTTTGCGTTCGTGCTGCCGAAGCTCGCTGACTACCGCGAGGTCTGGAGTGAGCTGAAGGATCTGGACGCCGCGGCGCTCGCGCTCCTCGCTGCCGTGACCGCGCTGAACCTCGCGACATTCGCGCCCCCGCTCATGGCAGCACTCCCGGGCATCGGTTTCTGGCGCGCATTCCGAGTCACCCAGGCGTCGACAGCATCCACGTACATCGCCCCCGGAGGTGCCGCGCTGGGGATGGGAGTGACGTTCGTGATGCTGCGCCGCTGGGGGTTCGCTGCGCCGAAGGTCACGCTCGCGGTAGCGCTGACCGGGATCTGGAACCAGCTCGCGACCCTCGGTTTCCCGGCCGTCGCGCTCGGCCTGCTGACGCTGACAGGCGGTCGCAACGGTCTACTGCAGACGGTTGGCCTCATCGCGCTCGGCATCTTCGTCGTGGCAATCGGACTGTTCGCGCTCGCGCTTGTGAGCACGCGTATCGCACGGTGGGCGGGCACGCAGGCCTGGCGCGCCGCGTCGTGGGCGGCACGCGTCCTGCGGCGACGCCCGATCGGCTGGGATGCCGAGACGGTCGTCCGATTCCACGACGACGCGAGCAGCCTGCTCGGACGGCGATGGCTCCCGCTGACGGCCGCAACACTGGCCGGCAATCTGACCGTATTCGCCGTACTGCTCGTTGCGCTGCGCACGCTCGGCGTCCCAGCCGATGACGTCTCGGTGGTCGAAGCGTTCGCCGCCTGGTCCGTGGCGCGCGTGCTCGGATCGATTCCGATCACGCCGGGCGGGCTCGGCTTCGTGGAGCTTGGCTTGACGACGATTCTCGTCCGCTTCGGCGGAGATGACGCTGCCGTGGTCGCCGTCGTCCTGGTCTACCGGTTCCTGACCGTCGTCCCGACACTCGTCATCGGGCTGATCGCCGGCGCAACTGCGCGGCGGGCCGACGACACCGAAGCGCTCGCATCCGAGTGACCACGGCATCCCGTCGAACCACAAGCCGGCGCCGCACGAAAGGCATGCTCCGGATCAGGCGGGCGAGTCGGCAAACACAGTTGCCCAATCGTCTCTGACGCTGATCACCGTCCAACCGCTCGCTGCCGCCTGCTCGAGCGACGTCTCCGCGCCGGCGGTGTAGTCGAATTCGCGTTCGTCGTCGTCATGAAGCACGAGGAGGCGCAACGCAGGCCGTCCCTCGCCTCCGGCGTACTTCAGCATCTGGATGTCGCCGTTCGAGTTGCCACCGGCAAGGATCGGCCGCCGGCCGATCCGACTCCAGATGCGCACGGGCTTGACCGGTCCGTCGTCGAAGACATCCATCTCGGCGGCGTATGTGACTGTGCCGCCTTGCTCATCCTCGAGGTACCGCAGGGCGTTGGAGCTGCCGATGACCCGTTCCGGCGGGATGTTGTAGATCGTCTCGGTGATGGGGCGCATGAAGTCGCGATCACCACCGGACGCGATGTAGTTCGTGAAGGCGTTCGCCTCTAGATAGCCGAGCAGCTCGATCATCGGGAGGTAACCGCAGGCGTGAAACGGGCGCCCGAGCGTCGGATGCTCTCGCTCATGCAAGAAGGCGTCCGCGGCGGCCGCATAGACCTCGACGTCCACGCCTGCGAAGGCCTGGAGAATGCCCGCCATCAGCACTTTGACGCCGGTCTCATCCCCGTTGTAGTGCTTCGTGATGACGCCCCCGAGCCACGCGAAGTCTTGCTCGCGTGCTGCTTTCCAGGGCTGCCTCTCGCGCAGAGACTCGTCGGCCTCGGTCATCTCGGCAAGGCGCTCGAGGATGAAGCCCAGCTCGATCGGCATCGGCTTCTCGCACCACAGCGTGCCGTCGTTGTCGAAGACGGCGATTCGTTCGGAGGGCGGGACGAAGCCGGCCTCGCCCTCCTGCGTCACCTGCTCGACGAAGTCGACGATCGCCTTTCGTGCGTGCGTGTCATTCCACGAGGCGAGCAGGTCAGTCGTCATTGGCTTCGCATCAGCATCTCGGCGTGCCGCTCGAGGTCGACGTAGGGCTCGCCGCTGACGTCGACCGCGACCCGGCGAATAGTGCCTCCCGTGAACGTGTGTGGGGGCTCGCCGGGATAATCGTCCGTGAGCGGCTCGCCGGCCTGGCGGCCCACGAAGAGTGGAGCGCCTGCGACCGCGAAGGCGCCGAGTTGAGTCTTGATCTTGGCCTCGCCGACCTTCTTGTCGCCGTGGTAGAGCGACAGCGTTCCTGTCGCGCAGATCGGCTCTTGCCCTTCCTTTTCGAACGAGGCCGACAGGATGAGGTTCTCACCGATCGGGATGTCCTCGGAGGCGACGACCATTTGCTCCTCGCTGCCGACGAAGTTGTTCACGTAGTGCAGACGCTTCTTCTTGATGTACAGACCGTGTCCGCCGAACCGCGTGCCGTGCGCGAAGAGCACCCCCTTCGCCCCCGGCTTCTGGATGTCGACGAGCGCCCCGACCACGAACGAGCGGTTCTGGGTGCTGACTGCCTGCCACTCCGGCACCGGGGCGTTGCCCGGAAAGTATACATACCGGCTGCGCGACGCCGTGAGCTGGGGTCGGGGGTCCATCATGATCTCGACCGGTGTGCGGTCGTCGAGCGGGAACGCACCGTTCCTGCCCGCCTCGGAGAACCAGATGTTGACCATCTCGCGCAGTTTGTCCGGCTGGTCGGCCGCGAGGTTGTTCACTTCCGACCGGTCGAGGTCGACGTGGTACAGCTCCCACTCGTCGTCGTTGAAGTGGCCCCATCCGGCGATGGTCGGGTGCGTCGTCACCGCTTTCCAGCCCTCGTGCCAGATCGACCGCGAGCCGAGCATCGCGTAGAACTGCGTCTTCCGCTTCGAGCCGGCCGAGGCGTCGTCAAAGCTGTCGCGCATGCTGACGCCGTCGAACGGCGTCTGCGTGTGGCCCTTGATCGTCTCCGGCGCCTCGACGCCGAGCACGTCCAGGATCGTGGGCACGATGTCGATGGCGTGGTGGTACTGGTCGCGGATCTCGCCGCGCGCCTTCGTGCCGGCGGGCCAGGAGATGATGCATGGGTCGCTCGTCCCCCCGTTGAACTCGTACCGCTTCCACATCTTGAACGGGGTGTTGAACGCCATCGCCCACCCATTCGCGTAGTGGTTGTAGGTCTTCGTGCCGCCAAGCTCGTCGATCATCGCCAGGTTCTGCTCGAGGTCGTCCGGGACGCCGTTGGCGAACTTCATCTCGTTGACCGAGCCGTTCGGGCCGCCCTCGCCGCTCGCACCGTTGTCCGAGACGACCACGATCAGCGTGTTCTCGAGCTCCCCGCTCTGCTCGAGATAGTCGAGCAGCCGACCGATGTGGTGGTCGGCGTGCCCTAGAAAGCCGGCGTATACCTCCGCCATGCGGGCAAACAGCTTCTTCTCGTCGTCGTTGAGCGAATCCCAGGGCCGTGTGACGTCGAGCTGGGGGAACGGCTTGCCGTCGGGTCCCGTGCGGGTGTCGGGCGTCCCGATCGGGTTGATCGGCGGCAGCTCCGTGTCTTTCGGGACGAGCCCGAGCTTCTTCTGCCGCGCCAGCGTCTGTTCCCGCATCGCCTCGTAGCCCTTGTCGAAGCGACCCTTGAACTTCGCGATCCACTCCTTGGGGGCGTGGTGCGGCGCATGGCAAGCCCCCGGTGCGTAATAGAGGAAGAATGGCTTCTCCGGGGCGACCGCCTTCGCATCTCCGATGAACTCCAGGGCCTTGTCCGTGATGTCCTCTGTGAGGTGGTAGCCCTCTTCCGGCGTCGACGGCTGGTCGACCGGGTGGTTGTCGTAGACGAGATCCGGATACCACTGGCTCGTCTCCGCACCCAGGAAGCCGTACCACCGCTCGAAGCCGCGGCCCGTCGGCCAGTTCCGACGCGTCGACGCGAGGTTCATCTCGGCCGTTGGGCACAGGTGCCACTTCCCCACCATGTACGTGTTCCAGCCTGCCTCGCCGAGGATCTCGGACAGCATCCCGTTCTCGGGCGGGATCGTGCCGCTCGCGTTCGGAAAGCCGATCGCCGCCTCGGTGATGCACGCCATGCTGTTCCGCGTATGGTTCCGGCCGTTGAGGAAACACGAACGCGTCGGCGAGCAGAGAGCCGTCGTATGGAACTGCGTGTAACGGACACCCGCCGAGACGATCCGATCGATATTCGGGGTCTCGATGGGGCCTCCGTAGGGGCTCATCGCCGAGAACCCCACATCGTCCAGGACGATGTACAACACGTTCGGCGCCCCCTGTGGAGCGCGAGGGGGTTCGAACGGGGACCAATCAGGCTCCGAGTCTCGGATATCGACGTTGATCGTCCCTTTGAACGGCGCTCTCATCACCGGCCTCCCTTATGCGTTTTCGATCTGCCCTGCGCTGTCGCCGCCGCCGCCGACCGACGGACGAGACCGAGAATGATGTACCCGACGAGCATCCTACAAATCGTTCCGCAGCACGACCTCGAGTAGCCGCCGCGGAGGCGAGCCGTCATTGACGGCGTGACGGTGTTGACCGCTGAGCTCGCACTGCTCGCGATGCTTCTCAAGGCGTCTCATGCACGCGCATGAGCATAGAGAGGCACGTCGAGGCTGCAATCACCCGCGGCACGGCAGAATCATGCGATGGGCGAAACGACCACACCCGCGATCCGGTACGTCGGCCACGGCACGGTACTTGTGGCAATGGACGGGCTGCGTTTGCTAACCGACCCGCTGGTGCGTGACCGCGTGGCGCATCTCCGCCGCGCCGGCACGGCCGACGCGGCGGTGTCGCACGATCTCGATGCCGTGCTGATCTCGCATCTCCATTTCGACCATCTCGATTTCGGCTCGCTCGCCAGGCTCGACCCGGACGTGCTCGTCGTCGTCCCGCGCGGCGCTGGAGCTCTCGTCCGAGGCAAGGGCCGCCGCGGCAACGTGACCGAGATCGGGGCAGGCGAGACGATCACGATTGGGGGGGTCCGCGTCCGTGCCACACCCGCCGAACACGGTCGCACGCGCCTTCCGTTCGGCGCGCGCGCAGACCCGCTCGGATACCGGCTCGAGGGGGAGCGGAGCGTCTACTTCGCCGGCGACACCGACGTGTTTCCCGGGATGGCGGAGATCGGGCCGCTCGACGTCGCGTTGGTTCCTGTGTGGGGCTGGGGACCGTCCATGGGGCCTGGCCACATGAATCCGGCCAGGGCGGCGGAAAGCCTTGGGCTGCTGCGGCCGCGGATCGCGATCCCGATCCACTGGGGCACCTACTTCCCGTGGCACCTCGGCCTCCGGCGGCCCCCCGGCTGGCTCGATACGCCCCCGCTGACGTTCAAGGACGCCGCAGCCGCCGTTGCGCCGGAGGTCGACGTCAGGATCTTGCGGCCCGGCGAGCGCACGACGGTCTGACGGCGCCGCTGGGTCAGACCGCGGCGCCGTGCATCTGCCGGCGCCAGCCGCGCAGGATCTCGTTGACGTGGGCCGCGCCGACGATCTCCCCGTCCGGGACGGCCAGCTGCGCCGGGTGCAGGAGGAAAGCCCTCGTCTGTGGCCCGCCGAGACCGCCGTGGAAGCTGATCAGCTCCTCGAATGCGCACCCCTCGTCGAGATCGGGGTCATAGAAGCTCCCGACCATGATGTCCGCGACATGCTCGAAGCCGTCGGTGCGGAGCAGGTGTCGGCCCGCGTTCGGCGCGAAGGACGCAAGCGGATCATCGCCTTCGATCCGATCATCGGCGAGGTAGCGCACGCCGCTCGCTCCCAGCGCGAGAGGACCGTGCTCGGTCGAGCGGACGAGGAGCCAGCCGACGTGCGGATGCGCTCGTAGCGCAGCGATCAGGCGCGGGTGGCGCTCGTCGATCTCCTCGAGGGTGAGTCGCCGCCTTTCCTCCATCAGGTAGATGAGCCCGAGGTTGCCCGAGCCGAGGACGATCACGTGCTCGTCGCCCACGTCGTTCTTCGCCTTCTTGGGCTGCTTCCGGCCGGTTGCCTCGCCGATCGCATGCCCGACGGTCGCATCGTTCTCGTCTCCAGCGCTCAGGTCTGCGACGTTGCCGCCTTCGACCGAGCGCCGCACGAGGTCGTCCAGCCCGTAGCCGTGACGCTGCTTGAACGTCGCTCCCTGCGTCTGGCCGTGATCCGACAGCACGACGATCTCGTACGGCCTCGGCGCGTACCTGCGCGCGCGCTCGAGACGCCCGAACTGCTCGTCGAGCTTGCGCAGGGCCTCGAGCGTGTCCGCCCGCTCGAGGCCGGAGTGGTGTGCAACCTCGTCGTAGCTGGAGAACGTCGCGTACACCGCGGGCCGCCCACGCATCATGTCCATCAGCACGCCGAACACGATCAGGTCACGGACGACAACGCACATCGCCCCGCGCATCAGCGCGTAGACGACGCCGCGATGCCCTCGTGGCCGCACGTCACGACGCTTCGACCGGGCGGCTGCGACCAGCTCGAGGATCACCTCGAACCCGAACAGGACCAGCGTGCGGGTGACGTTGTACCCGTTGGCGAAGAACGCCCGGTAGCCGGGGTTTGCCTTCTTCTCGGCCTCGATCCGGCTCACCGTCAGGATCACTGCCTCCGCCTCCCCCGACAACAGGTTCCCGCGGCTCGCGCCCCCGTCACGCAGCAAGCCCTTGCCGGAGGTGTGACGCCGCTCGATCTCCGCGCAGTCGGGCGGCGCGGAACACGTCATCAGCGTGGCTGTCTCCTTCTCGACCCAGCGAAAGGCAGGGATGTCGTCGTTCGAGCCGAGCAGGATGCCTGCCTGGCTCGCCCCGGTCTGAGAGGAGAGATCGGTCTCCCACTCGGTGAGATGATGCGACCCCTCCCCGACCCAGCGCGCCATGTTCGGGGCGTTCCCGTCCCGCATCGCCCGGCGGAGCACGGGCAACGCGAGGCCGTCGATCTCCAGGAAGATCACGCCGACTGAGTCCGTCCGGGTCTGGCCCCCCTGGCGGCGAGCGATCCGCTGCGTCACGCGGAGCGTGTATTCGTCGTCGTCGTTCGATCCGAAGATCGTCTGCAGCACGAGCGTGGCCGCCGCTGCGACGAGCGACGCGAGCAGCGCCCACCAGAACGAGTCGACCTGAATCGCGCGATCGTCGATTTCGGAGGCGATCACGAGCATCAGCGCGTCGAGGATGAGCACGAGCAGAAAGCCGAAGACGAGCATGAACGGGAGCCGGATGGCCGCCACGAGCGGCGGCAGCAGTGCGTTCAGCACGGCGACGATCGCTGCCACGACGACCGCGCCCCAGAAGCTCGGAATGCTCACTCCAGGAACGATCGCGGCCGCCACGAGCAGGGCGACGGCGGAGACGAGCCAGCTCACGAGCAGGCGTACGGGACGCAGCCGCGGACGGGCGGGACTCCAGGCGGCGGGAGACTCTCCGAACGAGGTGGTCGTCGTTGTGCTCGTCATCAATCGGCTCGCCGGCATCCGGCGAGTGCGATCATCCCACAACGCGTCGCCTCACCGTGGTTCACTCATCGACATCGCCACCGGTATGTGGCGCGTCGACAGCCGGGCGTCGTCGACTGGCCCGCGCGCGAGTTCGGGCGCACGGCGCGCGTTGACCCGTCAGACTAGGGACAGCGCTCGCCGGGCAACGGCGAAAAGAGATGCGACGGAGGGAGCAGCGTGGATGATGGGTTGGACAAGAGATTTTGGCTGAAGACGGTCGGCGTCGTCGTCGGGCTCGGGGTCCTGGGGCTGCTCTCGTTCCTCATCTTCAACGGCCTGGTCTGGCGGTTGGGGGCGATCGGCGCTCTCATCGTCGTGTTCGGGGTCCTGTTGCTCGTCACCAACCGCGTGGACAAGAAACGCCAGCGGGAGTACGACGACGACGACTGATCCACCGGGTGCCTCTGCGGCGCCGGAGGCAACGCTCAGAACGTGACCCGTAGGACGTCTCCGATCCGCCAGTCGGGCGTGAGTCACCCGCCGTAGCCTCCCCATTTGTGCGCTCCGTGCGTTCGGCTGACCGGACGCTGACCTTGCCAGGCGCCCGGGGATGCGGACAAGCGGTATGGGCATCTCACCCTCCAGCATCTGCCACCTGAGGACGATGGACAGTGGATAGGCGGCACAACCTGCGGAGGAACACATCGATGCTGAGGCCTGCGGTCGAACCCAGCGAGAGGCAATCCGGCGCGCTGCGCCGTCGGCTCGCGGCTCAAACCGGTCAGACGGTGGTTCAGCTTCTAGCCGGCCTCGTCATCGGCGGCATCCTGGTCGCCGTCGCGGTCGTGTTCTATGGCCAACACCAGCAGGACGGTGCAGATCAGGAGGCGGCGGCCGCAATCGTTCGTGGAGCCGAACCCGCGGTGCAGGCGTTCTATGCGGACAACGGCACCTACGAGGGCATGACGCTGGTGAACCTCATCTTGCGCGACCCCAACATGCCGCTCACGAGCTCCCCGACCGACCTCGGCTCCTCGACGTACTGCCTCAAGGCCACGGTCCGAGGCAAGACAGCCTGGAAGGCGAATCCCGGTGGGCCCATCCAGGCGACCAAGCCTGCTGGGTGCACGGAATAGAGCCGACCCGACGGTAGGAAGAGCTAGGTGGCAGCGGCGGTCGTTGCCTCGGCAAACGTTGGGCGCGCGGCGTCGGGGGAAAGCCAGAGCGCGTCGCTTCCCAGCGACACGCGTTGTGCCTCACCCGAGCCGGCAAGCTCGCCCAGCGCCTGCTCTGCAGCGCCGAAATCGGGCACGTAGTCAGGCCCTTCGGCGAGGAGCGTGGCGACTTCGGCTGTCGTGAGCCCTTCGCTGAATCGCTGGAGCAGCGGCGCGGGCGACTCTGGCGGCGGTGTCACCTCGAGCGTCGGGTCGAGGTTCGCCACGATCACGTCATACGAAAGCGTCGTCTGCCAGCCGCCCGCGTCGAGACGCCGACTGTCGGTCTCGAACACAACCGACGGTGCGGTGAAGCGCACGGGCCCGTCCGAGGTCGAGTGCTTGCCCTGTGTCTCGATCGGCGTGCCGGCCGCCGTTCGCGACTCGGCTCGCTGCCGCTGATACTCCTCCTCGACCTCGACATCATCGAGCTGGTCAACAACGGCATCGGCATCCACGCCCGGAATCCCACGGAGCGCGTCGCGGATCAGGTCGTCGTCGTCGAGCAGGAGGCGCGTGTTGAAGTAGGCGAAATGCAGGCCACGCATCACGCGCCACTCGCTCCCGGGATCGATCAGGCCTGCTGCCACGACGGCGCGACATCCTCGATGCGTCGCAGAAGCCCGCGACTTCGGTTCGAGCGAAAACGGCATTCCATACCGATCGCGGAAAACGGCCAAACGCTCCGCCGACCGCTTCGCGTCGAAGTTCGCCAGCGGCTGCTCACGAAGCGAAATCATGACCAAGCGCCAAACGATTTGATCGCCGTAACGCCATTCGAGAAACCGGTGCTGAGGATGCGCCGAATAGCCCCACGGACAGGCCGGATCGCTGTAGAGCGTCGCCGTGATCACGCGTGAAGCCTATCGGTGTCGACCAATCGGCCGCGGATCTGAAGCCACCGGATGCGAGCGTGTCGCATTCTGTCGACAGGCGAGTGCCTGGCGAGCCTGGTAGGTCTGGTGTAGTCGTGTCAGGTCCAGGTCAGGTTGTTGGCGTAGTCGTCGTCGGCCATCTCCTGTACACGCTCGGTCGTGAGGTCGGCGAGCGCCATGTGGTCACGCCAGATCTCGGCTGCGGGAGTGAGTTCGGACCGATCAGGCCATGTCGGCGGGTCCCACAGCTGTGACCGCTTGAACGCCTTGGCGCAGTGAAGAAAGACCTCCTCGACCTCGATTCCGATCGCGAGCTTGGGTTGTTTGCTCTCACCTGTGAACAGCTCGAGCACGGCTGGATCGCGAGTGAGGAACGCGCGCCCGTTGACACGGAGCGTCTCCTCCACGCCCGGGATCACAAACAAGAGCCCGGCTCGGCCGGCATCGACGATGTTGCGGAGTGAGTCGATCAGCCGGTTGCCGGGCGCGTCCGGGACCGCGAGCCGTTTCTCGTCGAGGATCGCGACGAATCCTGGCGGACCGCCCTTCGGCGAGACGTCGCAGCGCCCGTCGGCAGTGGATGTCGCCACGAGCACGAACGGGGTGCGCGCGATGAAGTTGCGGCAATGCCCGTCGAGTCTGTCGATCACCTTGCTGACGACGAGTTCCGACGGTGCACCGTAAAGGCGAGCCAGCTCGTCCGGCGATCCGATCAGGTGGTTGAACGGAGCGCTCATTCGCTGCAACCTACCGACAGCAGTGGCTCGCGCGCGACGAGATCGGGGACACGCCCGAAACGAGCGCGGACTATGCAGCCCGAACCTTCCGCTCAGCTTTGAAACCGCGATCGCAGAGACCAACCCGATCACGATCCTTCGAGTCAGCCCCCTCGACGCGCACGAACCCGCCAATGTGAGTCACGCCCTCAAGGGCTCCGGACTGAACCATTTCGCCGCGTTCACGGATTCAAGCTGGCGTCGCCACGACATCGCATGGGGACGTCTCAACGCCGCCGAAATCCTGATCCGCAACCTCCTTCCAAGCGACGAACCAGCCGCCGACCAACTCATCGCCGAGGCACACGGAATCATCGAAACCCACTACGCCAAGTCTGCTGAAACAACAACCTCAAGCGCCGACAACACGACGAAGAAAGACAGCCTCGGGCAACCGCTACTCGCCAACGTAGCGATCACCGACAAGCCCCAACTCGCCACCCTGTTGAGACGCGGTGGCGGAATCGCCAGCAAGACCGCCAAGGACCTCCTCGAGAGAACGGGCCACCCAACCCCTGCAACCGTTGTTGAGGTGGCGACCGACGCCGCGCAGGATGTCCCCTTCTCCAAGACAATCATGGCTGTTTACAGACTTCTGCCAACCATGGCCAAGATTGCGATCTGGGTGGCAGCGACGCTAGTTCTGACCCTCGCCGTTCTGCTGCCGATCGTTCGCTATCCGATCATCATCGGAGCGATCCTCGGGGTCATCGTCAGCATCCTCTTCGGGGCAGCACTGGTCAGCCTCCTCCTTATCTGGTTTCTACGCCAGCGCATACGCACCCTCGTCGACAGACTCGTCCGGACCCAGTAGCCGCGCACTCCATGGCGACACGAGTCACCCTCCCTCCGCTGGTCGTGCACGACGCTTGTTGAGCTCGACGCAGTGCTTGACGGGGCCGGCTGAGAGCGTAGATTCGCGCAACTCAGTCGTCGCGGCGCCGCCCGATCCTATGCGACTGGACCGGGCGGCGCCGAGATACGAGTCGAGTGTTTCTGGGACGGCTAGCTGCCGTCGAACCAGCTGCCGCCGAGGCTCGCGAGGGAAGCGGCGAGCGCGGTGAGCAGTACGAGAAGGTAGAGCGCGATTCCCTTGCTGGGCACAGGGACCGTCCTTTCGCGGGGGGCGAGGTTGTTCTCCCTCGTTGTGGCGAAATCGACGGTTGATGTGCGCCCCCTGTCTGGGGGATCCGGCGGGCTAGATCGGGGGATCCTTCAGCGCCCGACCAGGGGGTCTGCGGGTCTACGAGTGGGTGGCGAGCAGCGCTTGTGTGGCCTGGCGGAAGAGCCGTGCCGCTTCGTGTACGTCGCCGGTTTCCTGTGCGAGGTCGCCTTGGGCGATCCACCCGTCTGCCTGGTGGCTGATTGACTTCGCGTCCGCGAAGATCGAGGCGGCTGCCGTCAACTCTTGGCCGGCTTCGATCAGGCGGCCCTGTGCAAGCAGGCTGCGGCCAAGCACGAGGCGGGAGGCGCCGATCTCCTGCAGGTGGTCGACCCGGTCGCCGAGCAATTCGAGCGCCTTCCGCGCGTTGGTTTCGGCGGCCGCCGCATCGCCGATACTGAGGTGAACGTCGGCGAGGGAGCTGAATACATAGCCTGCCTCTTGCGTTAGCCCGAGGTCGACGAAGATCTCGAAAGCTTCGGTCAGCTGCTCGATCGCGCGCTGAGCATTCCCCAGCAGGTGGTTGATGCCGGCGAGGTTGTTGAGCAGACGCCCGACCGTCGCACGATCGCCAAGTTGTTCGAACAGTTCCTTCGATTGCTCGGCGTCGCGTCGGGCCAGCACCCACCGACCCTCGCGCTGTGCGACGAGCGACGCCTGAAAGTACGCGTCGGCGACCTGCCGGGGATCGGAGCGGGCGTCGGCGAGCTCGAGAGCCCTATCGATGTCCTCCCGTGCCGCTGCCCAATCTCTCAGTCGCCGCCAACAGCGCGAGCGCCAATGAAAGATGTCAGACCGCAACCGGTCGCACGGTAAACCAGACTGTTCCGCGAGTTCCAGAGCGCTTCCAAGCTGCGCAATCGCATCATCGATAGCTGACGCCGTATACAGACAAACCCCAACCAGGAACTCGACCTCGGCGCGATCCACATCCGACAAACCGTGATCGGATGCGACCACAGCCGCCTGCTCAAGCAATGACCCTGCTTGGTCGACTTCGCCCTCACGAATTCGTGCCCACGCCTCCCCACGCAGCGCTCGCAAGACAACGTCTGGCACGTGAATGCCGGAAAGGCCAGCCCGAACTGCCGAGAACCCAGCCGCCGCCTCCGTATGGCGATGCGCTTCCAGCAAACCTTCGGCAGCGACGAGCGCGGACTGAACGCGAACGCCGTCCGCCTCGCTCACCCCACTTTCCAAGAACGAAGCATCCGTGCCCAACCGCTGCGCCAACCACTCCACGGTTCCCGGCGAAGGCATCGTTGTGCCGCGCTCGATCTGGCTCAGATACTCCTTCGAGAAGCGGCCGCACGCAAGCTCGCTCTGAGTGAGACCAGCTGAACGGCGCAATGCGCGAACGCGCTCGCCTAGACCAGGGAATGACTCCTCACCAAACGCTGCGGCCATCAGGAGAAGTATGGACTGCTTGTTGGGCTCGCTTCGATCTGCGCCAACCAGCAGGAGTCATCTCGTCGAATCTTCTGCCAGAAAGGAAAGGCACTTCCCGAAGCCCGGGGTCAGCTTCGTTCAATCTTGCTTGTGACTAACGCGGCGGGCCAGTTGCTTGTATGGGCGGCAGCGATCGGTAAGAGTCGCTTGACTGAGCGCTGCGACCTGCGCTCCCGTCCCGGAAGGGAGGTTCCAACATGAGCGCCACGTTTGCGCTCGGAGGGCACGTGTTCATAGACAGCGACGACACGTTCCACAGGATCGTTTCGAAAAGACTCCCGGGGGGAGTTGGGCGCTCGTTGCCACAGTGAACATTTTCGGCGAAAGCACAAACGACCACGATGGAATCGATGTCTGGTGTGAGCTACGAAACGGCACCAACATCGTCGGAGGCGCCTCGGACCGCAGGCCCCGCGAAGGAGGCGTGCTCGAGCGGAGATCGCTAACGATGATCGGAGGAGCGCAGGTGCCCGAGGACGGTGGAGAAGTCAGCGTGTGGTGCAAAGCGAACGCCGGCGAAAATGTCGAGAGTTCTACGCTGATGATGATTCAAGTCGGAAGCTTCTTCTGATCCAGTCACCTGCCGCCGCTCTTGTCGCAGACAGTTGAATACTTGCTTGCGCTCGAAACGGGCACGTCTGCAAACCCCTTGCAAACGAACGCGTCAACAGCGCCCACCATCGCGCGGCGACAGACTAGACGGGTCAGGAATCGCCGGCCCACGGCCGTCCAGCTTGACCGGGCCAGCACGATCACTCGCCTCTAGCGGTCCGAGAATCCGAAAGTCCATCCTGCCCTCCGGGAACATTTTCGACGTTTCGTATGGCCCCGCCTACCAATGCTTTACCCGATGCCAGTCGAAATGAGGGTGCCGGTTGGTCTCCTGTGCCGGTAAACGACAGTCGACCAGAAAGGACACTTCGATGGAGCCTACGCGCAATACCGGCGCCCGACGGTGGTTCGGTCTGGCGGTGCTCTACGTCGCCATGCCTGCGATACCGCGCCCCCCGTACGAAGGGCACCTCGATGGCCCCTGAGACCTCCCAAGTGCTGGCGGCGGTCGCGACGCTCTACGGCGTAGCGGCCGCCCTTTCCATCCTTCTCCAGGCACGGCAGATGATCGCTCGGGGCAGTTCCTGCGACGTCTCGGCCCGCTTCTTGGCGACGTACGTCGGAGGGTATGCGATCTGGCTTGTCTATGGCCTCAGCCTCGGAAATGTCCCGATCGTCGTCGTGGATGCTTTGGGCCTGGTGTGCGGTGCCGTAACGCTCGCCTTCGCGCTGAGGCTCCGCGGGGCGCTGCTGTCGCCCGCGAGCTGGAACCAGTGCGACGTGTAGACCCGCAACAGACGATGCGGTCATCCATCCCTACTCGGGCTTTACCCGATGCCAGTCGAAATGCTGGCGTCGGTTGGTCTCCTTTGCCGGTACACGACAGTCGACCAGAAAGGAACACTTCGATGGAACCTACGCGCAATACCGGCGCCCGCCGGTGGTTCGGTCTGGCGCTGCTCTGCTCCGCCTTCTTCATGGTCATCCTGGACGTGGCGATCGTGAACGTCGCCCTGCCCTCGATCCAGGCCGACCTCGAGTTCTCGCAGCACAACCTGCAGTGGGTCGTGAGCGCCTACGCGCTGACCTTCGGCGGCCTGCTGCTGCTCGGCGGACGGGCAGCCGACCTGCTCGGCAGGCGGCGCGTCTTCGTCGCCGGGGTCGCCGTGTTCGCCCTCGCCTCGCTGCTTGGAGGGCTCGCTCCGTCCGCCGCGCTGCTGATCGCCGCGCAGGGCGCTGCAGGGAGTCGGAGCGGCAGCGATGACCCCCGCCGCACTCTCGATCCTGATGACGACCTTCCGTGAGGGCGCGGAGCGCAACAAGGCGCTCGGCGCCTGGGGCGCCGTCGGGGCGTCGGGCGGCACGATCGGCCTGCTCATCGGCGGCGTGCTCACCGAGACCGTCGGCTGGGAGTGGATCTTCCTCCTCAACGTGCCCGTCGGCGCGGTCGTGATCGCGCTCAGCCCCGTTTTGCTCGACGAGACGCGGGCGGTCGGCGTGGCCCGCCGGTTCGATCTTGCCGGCGCGGCGACGGTCACGGCGGCACTCTCGCTGCTCGTGTACGCAGTGGTCGACGCCGGCGCGGCCGGCTGGAGCTCGCTGCAAACCATCGGCCTCGCCGCCGCCTCGGCGCTCCTGCTCGCTGCGTTCGGCGTGATCGAACGCCGCTCGGCCGCGCCGCTGGTGCCGTTCCGGATCTTCCGGCTCTCCAGCGCTGCTCGGCTCGAACGTCGCCGGGGTTCTCTTCGGCGCGGCCGTCTACGGGATGTTCTTCATCATCACGCTTTACCTCCAGCAGGTCGTCGGCTACTCGCCGCTCAAGGCCGGCTTCGCCTGGCTGGCGCTGTCGTTGACGGCACTCGCCACCTCGGTCGGCGGCGCCCAGCTGGTGACCCGGATCGGGCCGCGCCGACCGCTCGTGGCAGGTCTCGCCATTGCTGCTACCGGGATCTGGCTGCTCTCCCGCGTCCCGGCGGAAGCGAGCTATGTCCGCGATCTGCTGCCTGCGCTGATCGTGTCCGGGATCGGCGTCGGCCTGGCCTTCGTGACGATGTCGATCGGCGCGCTCGAAGGGGTCGAGGAACGTGATTCCGGCCTCGCCTCGGGACTCGTCAACACCACCCAGCAGATCGGCGGTGCGCTCGGCGTCGCCCTTCTGTCCACGATCGCTGTATCGCGAAGCGAGGCCGTCCTCGCCGCCAACCCGAAGCTGCCTCCGGCGGCCGCGCTCACCGAGGGCTTCGGCGACGCGCTGCTTGCCGCGGCCGCGTTCGCGGCTGTCGGTGCGCTTCTCGCCGCCGTGCTGATCCGTCGAACGGTGTCGGCGGCAGTCGCAGAGGCGGATCGTGTACGGGCCGAGACGCCGGCGTTGGACCGGGCGGCGTAGGCGTGGCGCCGTGAGGTGCGGGCGGCGCGCGAGCGAGCGCCGCCCGCCCGCGGCAGTCACTGAACGCGTCGTCGAAGGCCAGCGCCTGACACAGGCCGTCTTCGGCTTCCTGGAACGGTGGCAAACGCGCCACGTCTTCCGCGCCCTCGACATCCACCCGCAGGCGGACAAGCGGGGCTTCACCGGCTACCTGCTCGCCTACCAGGTGCTTACTTCCGCAGCAGCACTTCGGGGCTATGGCCAACACATCGTCGGATCGAGCCGCAGCTGGAAGTAGTGGGTTACGGCGATGGTGCACCTTGAACGAGCGCCTCGGCTTGACAACCTGCTCCGCGAGGGTCCCCCGTCGACACTCGGCCCGGACGCTTCTTACGCCGACACCATCGCGGCGAGGACGCCGAGGATGGCTTGACCAAGCCGAATCGACCCGCTCAAGCCAGCACATCGGCGATGCCCTCGGCACGAAATCGAACTTTGCGCACGCGGTGCAGGAACGTGTAGCGCAGAAGCAGCGTAGAAGGATCGTCGTCGGGACGTTAGGAAGCGGCGGACGCGCCTGAGTGTCCTGATTGACAACAAGACGGTCTTCGTGCTCCGGTCGCCGCACTGTCAAGGGGTTTTACCAATCCTCTACCCGGCACGAGTGGTCCCTTAACCGGCGCGCGCTCTCCTGAGTCGAACCCGACCCAGGAGTGGATGATGTATCTGCACCGAGCAAGGCCGTTCCTCACGATCTATCGGCCCCGACGCTTCGCGGTACACGGTGGACACCCGCTTGCGAAGCGGGATCCGGCGGGCCCCGGCGTCGTCGCCACAATCCTCTTCCTGTGCCTGTTCGCTGCCCAGAGCGGCCAGTTGGCGCTGACGCCGGTGCTCGCCGATGCCGCGCGCGAGTTCGGAGTCTCGACGGCCGCGGCGGGACAGATCCGCACCGCGGCGGCCGTTGTTGCGGCTGCGGCCGCGCTCGCGGTCGGCGCGGTCACGGCTCGCGTCCGGCTGCCGACGGTGCTGTCGGGTGGTATCGCTCTGCTCGTCGTCGGCGCTGCGATGAGCTTCGTTGCGCCGTCGGTGTTCGTGCTCATTGCCGGGCAGGCGCTGACGGGCGCCGCCTCTTCGATCCTCGTCGCGGCCGGCGTCGCGGCGGCGGCGGCTTGGAGCGACGACGTGGATCGTGGCCGAGTTGTGGCCTGGGCGCTCGTGGGAGCGCCGACAGCGTGGGTAGTGGCAATGCCGGTGATCGGCGTGGTGGGAGCGACGAGCTGGCGGCTCGCGTTCGTGGTGCCCATCGTCACGGCCGCGGTTGCGGCAGTTGCGCTGCGACGCGCTCCGGTCGTGCCGCCACCTCGTTCGGAGCCCGGCCTCCGAATGGTGCTCGCCGACCGAGCTCTGCGCGGCTGGGCGATCAGCGAGGTGTCTGCGTATGCGGCGTGGAGTGGAGTGCTTGTCTACTGTGGGGCGCTGTTTGTCGAGTCGTACGGCTCGTCCCTTGCGGTTGTCGGCGTCTCGTTGGGGCTAGGAGCCGCTGCCTACATCCCGGGAACGTTCGTTGCGCAACGGATCGCCCTCACACGCGGCCGGCCGCTGCTCGCGGCCACGGGCTTGCTACTCGCTGTGTTCGTTGTCGCGTTCGGCGTCGTTCGGGTGGGCCCCGTCCCGTCGGCGATAGGCTTCGGCGCCCTTTGCTTCCTCGCCGGGGCCCGCACATATCTGGGTAGTGCCGTCGGGCTCGACCTCGCCGCAGGCAAGCACGCCGCAGCCATGTCGGTCCGCGCCGCCGCCGCCCAGGTCGGTTGGATCCTAGGGGGCGCCGTTGGAGGGGCGTCCCTCGCGTTCGGGGGGTATCCGGCGCTCGCGTCGGTCTTTGCTGTGCTTTTCGTCGCAGGCGCGATCGTGCACGTGCCCACGGTCGGCGCGGTCACGCGACGAGGGCGTGGACGCGCCACTCGCCCGGGACACCTTCCACCCGAAGCGGCTCCTGCTCGCGTTCCCTAAAGACGAGGCCGGAGCCGGCCACGAGGTCGCGAACGGTCGACGAGACCAGCACCTCGCCCGACTCCGCGCGCTCCTTCAGGTTGCGGGCGACGGACACCGGGATCCCTGCGAGCAGGTCGGCGCCAAGCTCCTGCTCGCCCGTATGCAGGCCTGCCCGTGCCGGCCGCCCGACCGAGCGTGCAAGATCCAGCAGCGTGGACGCGCACCGGATCGCGCGTGCCGGACCGTCGAACATCGCGACGAGGGTGTCGGTCGTGAGCGCGAGTTCCCTCCCCCGGAAGCTTGCGACATCTGCGCGAACAGCATCGCATGCCTCCTCGGTGCCGTCCGCCTCGATCACGAGCACCGTCGCCAGCACCCGGTCGGGCTCTGGCCCCGCGCGGAGGTGCTCGACGAACTGCTCGATCTCGCGGAGAACGTCTGATTGCGCACCCTCCCACGGCAGGTGGTCGGCTCCGGGGAGGGCAACGATTTGCGCGCCGGGGATGTGCTCTCCCATGTAGCGCGCCGCCTCCCGCAGATACTCCTGTTCTCGGTACAACACCAGCGTCGGAACGTGGATCGTCGGGAGCACGTGCCGGACGTCAATCTCGGCGTTCATGCGGGCGAGCTGGACGGCTGCCCCGGGGCTCGCTCCCCGCATGATGTAGCTGGCATACCAGCGATACGTCTCCTCGTCGCCCGCGACCGACGGCGCCCGTTCGTCGACGAATCGCCTCGCCATCGGCAGGCCCCATGTCTCTGGGCTCGGGTCGCTCCACCAAGCGTCTTCGACCCGCATCCCGATGGGGTAGTCCGGCGCCCACAGGCGGCGTGCATACGATCCCATGAGCACGATCCCGGCTGTCCGTTCGGGATACGTCGCGGCGAAGAGCGTGACCATGGGCCCGCCCTCGGAGATGCCGAGCAGGATGGCGCGCCTCGAGCCGACCGCGTCCATTACCGCGCGTACGTCGTCCATGCGTTCCTCGAGCGCCGCGATCCCCGAGACACGATCCGAGAGTCCCGTTCCCCGCTTGTCGAACTGGACGAGCCTTCCGATCGCGGACAGGCTGCGGTAGAAGTCCGCGATTTGCCGGCGCTCCCAGCCCGGCTGGAAGCTGCACACCCATCCGTGCACGAGCACGAGATCGAGTGGCCCCTCTCCCACCACCTGGTACGCGATCGAGACGTCGCCGCTCGTCACGAAATGCACCTCCGGCGCAGCTGCAACGGGACTTGCGGCTCCTGCCGAGGCGAGATCGAGGTCGGGGTCCTGCCTGAGTATCCGGCGCTCCAGGTCCTTGAGGCCCTTTGACGGCTCGAGGCCAAGCTCGTCCGAGAGCCGTGCGCGAAAGGCGTGATACCCCTCCAGCGCCTCCGACTGGCGGCCCGAGCGGTACAGCGCGACCAGCTGTTGCGCGCGGAGACCCTCCCGCAGTGGGTACCGGCCGACGAGCATCTCGAGTTCGGCGACGAGCTCCGCGTGGCGGCCGCGATCGAGGTCTGCGTCAATTCGGGCCTCCAGGCAGGTGTGGTACAGCTGGTCGAGCCTGGCGGCCTCGGCGCGCGCGAACGGCTCCTGAAACTCGGCTAGTGGCTCTCCGCGCCAGAGTGAGAGCGCTTCGCGGAACCGCTCCGCCGCGAGTGTGGCGTTCCCTGCTGCGTGGGCTGTTTCGCCTTCGAGCCGCAGTCGCTCGAACCGGACGGTGTCGATCGTCGCGGGATCGATCTCGATCGCGTAACCGGGCGGTCGCGTGCGGAGCATCTCCTTGGGCAAGACCTTGCGCAACTGCGAGACGTAGATCTGCACCATCTTCTGCGCCGACTCGGGAACCTTCTCGCCCCAGAGGTCGTCCACGAGCCGCTCGATCGCGACCGTCCGGTTGGCGTCCAGCAGCAGGCGCGCCAGCAACGCGCGCTGCTTGCGTCCTGCAAGGACGATCGCGACCGACCCATCGCTGGCTTCGAGCGGGCCGAGGAGGTTGAACTCCATCGTTGCGCGACGCTACCACGCATTTACCGCGCAGCTACCTCCGTCCAACCGCAGGCGTGTTCTCTGTGCGTGACGCGGGATGAGCCCGCCAGACCGAAGGAGCCGCACGTGAGCACCACGATGGAAGGAATCCGAAACGGCGTCGACACCGGGACACTGTTCGCGACTCTCGACGCAGTGAAGGCCCAGCCGGAGCTCGGTACGTTCCAGTTCCGCGCCGCCAACCGCTGGATCCACGGCGCGCACAACCGCTCGACGATCAAGGACTTCTACGCCGCGGGCGGCGAAGACACCTCCCGCAGCGAGGCGTTCGAGCTCGATGCCGGTGAGCCGGCGATCCTGATCGGCACGGACACCGGCCCCAACCCGGCGGAATATCTGCTGCATGCGCTAGCCGCATGCCTGACCACCTCCCTGGTCTACGTGGCGTCGGCGCGCGGAGTTCGGCTGACCCATGTGGAGTCGAAGCTCGAGGGTGACATGGACGTCCGTGGCGCGCTCGGCCTGTCGGACGAGGTGCGCAACGGCTTCGACCAGATCCGGGTGTCGTTCGTCGTTGAGGGCGACGCCACACCGGACAAGCTGCGCGAGTTGGTCGAGCGGGCGATGGCTCGTTCCGCCGTGTTCGACATGGTCACCAACGGCGTCGAGGTTCACGTCGGGACGACCACCTGACGCGATGCGGGCGCCCGGCGGTGTCGGGCGCCCCAGCGATCATCATCATGACCACACCAATCGACACTCTCATTGTCGGCGCCGGCCAGGCCGGGCTCGCCCTGAGTCACCACCTCGTCGCTATCGGCCACGAGCATGTGCTTCTCGAACGCGGTCGGCTTGGTCAGAGCTGGCACGAGCGCTGGGATTCGCTCACGCTGCTCTCCCCGAACTGGATGAACCGGTTACCGAGCGGTAAGGCGCATGCCGAAAGGGAGGGCTTTCTCGACCGCTCTCGGTTCATCGCGTACCTCGCGGATTACGCGCGCTCGTTTGCCGCTCCGATCGTGGAGGGGGTCGAGGTCACGAGCGTCGAGCGAATCGCGTCGGGCTTCCGGATCGTCACCACTGGGGGCGAGTGGCTCGCCCGCAGTGTCGTCGTGGCTACCGGCGACGCCAACGTCCCGTACAGGCCGCTGCCGGCACCCAACGGGATACCGTCCCTCCACGCAGCCGAGTACCGCCGCCCGGATCTCCTCCCCGACGGTCGCGTACTGATCGTCGGCGGCGGAGCTACCGGACAGCAGCTCGCCGCCGAGCTGCAGTCTGCCGGCCGTGACGTGCTCCTCTCGGTTGGGAGGCACTCGCGAGCGCCCCGCCGCTACCGCGGCCGCGACATCTTCGAATGGCTCCACCTGCTCGGCGATTTCGATCGAACGATCGACCAACTGCCGAACGTCGAGGCCGCGAAGCGCGTACCGCTGTTTCCCTTGAGCGGCGCAAACGGAGGGGAGGATCTCGGCCTCGACCTCCTCGCTTCGCACGGCATCGCGATTGCCGGACGGCTGACCCGCTTCGACGGGACGACCGCACTGTTCGCCGACGACCTCGAGCAGAACGTCGCCAAGGCAGACGCGCGCCTGCACAGACTTCTCGATCGGATCGATGGCCATCCGCTCGCACAAGGAACAGTTGCCGAAGTGCGCGAGCTCGTCGGCCTCTCTGCTGGCACCATGACGCTTGACGTCCGTGGTCTCGGAGCGATCGTCTGGGCGACAGGGTACCGCCGCGCCTACCCGTGGCTTCACGTCCCTGTGTTCGACGAGGCCGGCGAGATCGTGCACACGCGCGGGATCACCTGCGTTCCGGGGCTGTACGTCCTTGGACTCGCGTACCAGTTCCGACGCAGCTCGCACTTCATCGGCGGCGTCGGGCAGGACGCCGAGACGCTTACGCGCAAGATCGTCGCGCAAACGGCGTCGCGTAGCAAACGACACCGGACTGCGAGCAGGTACGCCGCATGAACACCTCGGAGGTCACATGGGCCGTGGATGCCCCCGGCAAGAATCGAACTTGCGCACGCGGTTTAGGAAACCACTGCTCTATCCACTGAGCTACGGGGGCAAATAGTATGATTTGCAGGTATTTCGCGTGCTTGACTGCTGCTATTGCTCTATCCACTGTAACGAGCATAGGCAGTCGATCTTGATCGGCTACGCCGCGGTTGGACCGTGCGCCCGACGCGAGCCTGACAGTACGCCTCGTTACGCGCTTGAGTAATCCGTGCGCCTGACCCAGAGAAACCAAATCGGCACTGCCACCGGCGCAAGGAGCAGCGCGGCCAAAACCCAGGCGAACTTCATTCCCCAGGAGAAATCGGCGCGGAAGAGAATCTCCAGGAGCATCCAGATGACTAGGAGATAGAGCGCTATCGCGAGGGCCGCGAGCAGCCATGTACCGTCGGTGAGGCCGAGCACTTCCATTCTCTCTCCTTACGCCACTAATCGAACAAGGGTCAGGCGGGCATCCTATTCTCGGCCCCGGGACGATCTCTTGTTTACGGCTCAGTCTCGAGTCTCTTGCGGGCTGCCAGGTTCGCGACGTGGTCAGCGTCGGAGACGTCGGGCCAGCGGAGATCGAGCGAGCGGACGTGCTCCACCAGCGCTTGGGCAACGAGCGCCTGCGTAAGGTGTTTGTGGTCGGCTGGAATGACGTACCAGGGAGCCCACGGTGTCGACGTGGCGGTAAGCGCGTCCTCGAAGGCGCTCATGTATGAGTTCCATAATGCGCGCTCGGTGACATCGTCGGCGTTGAACTTCCACTCCTTGCCGGGCGTATCCAGGCGTGCGAGGAAACGCTGCTTCTGGACAGCCTTCGAAACATGGAGGAAGAACTTGACGACCTTCGTTCCGTTCCGGACGAGGTGGTGCTCGAAGGCATTGATGTCTTCATATCGCTCCTGCCAGAAACGCTCGTCGCGCTCCCCGGGTGGAAGGCGCTGAGCTTCGAGCCACTCGGGATGCACCTTGAGCGCCACGACCTCCTCGTAATGCGACCGGTTGAAGATGCCGATGCGGCCCCGCTCGGGCAGCGCCCTCGCTATACGCCAGAGGAAGTCGTGGTCGAGTTCCTCGGCGGAGGGCTTCCTGAACGAGAACACCTGGACACCCTGCGGGTTTACCCCCGACATCACATGCTCGATTGCCGAATCCTTGCCGGCGGCGTCCATCGCCTGGAGAACGACGAGTAGCGCGTAGCGGTCGCTTGCCCATAGGAGCTCCTGCGCATCGGAGAGCTCATCGATCCCGCGTGCCAATGCGTCTTTGGCCCGCTCGTCGAGCTCGCCAACGGCGAGGTGAGCGAAGTCTGGGCCGCCCTTCCAACCAGGGTCTCGAGCCTCGATCCCTGCGGGTGTGCCAGGCTCGACGAGAAGCTGCTCGAGGACTCGACTGCGAACGGGCTGGCTCGCCTCCATTAACTTGCCCTGCTTCCGACCGACAGTTCCGCCGTGGCTGGGAATTGGCTGTCCGCGCTGTCACGCCGGTCGTAGAGCTTCCCGAGCTCGGTCAGGGCGAGATACCCGATCGGACCGAGCAGGCAGATACCCCACTGCGAGCTGGTCAGTGGCACGGTGTCGAAGATCCGCTGCAGCGGCGAGAGCTCCGTCACCAGGAATGTGAGCGCGAGCGTCGCGCCGATCAGCTTCACGAATCGGCGGTTCGCAATCGTGTAGCGCTTGAAGATCGTCCCCGTCGGCTCTCGGCACTCGAGGGCGGCGACGATGTGCATGAGCGAGAGCGTCGTCAGGCCCATCGTTGTTGCCACGACGAGGTCGTAGCGGTCCTCGCCCCACGCGACGATGCCTAGCGCAATCGCCGCCGCGATCAACGCGGAGATGCCGAGCCGGATTGCGAGTGGACGGTCCACGATCGCGGCCGAGGCATCACGCGGGGCACGTCGCATCAGGCCGGGAGCCGCGGCGTCGAAACCGAGTCCGATTGCAAGCAGCACGTCGATCGCGAAGTTGATCCAGAGGATCTGCAGCGGCGTCAGCGGCGCGCCATTGGCGACGTCGAAGATCCCGGCCCCGACGAAGAGGAGAATGAACGCGCCGAGCATGATCAGCTGAACGCGGACGTACTTCATGAGGTTGTCGTAGATGCCGCGGCCGCCCTCGACTGCCGTCACGATAGTGGCGAAGTTATCGTCGGTGAGGATCATGTCGGCCGCCTCTTTTGTGACCTCGGTGCCGGTGATCCCCATCGCCACTCCGATGTCCGAGCGTTTGAGTGCCGGCGCGTCGTTCACACCATCGCCGGTCATTGCGACGACGTTGCCCTTGCGCTTGAGCATATCGACGAGCCTCACCTTGTCCTCGGGTGCGACGCGGGCGACGACGCCGATTCCGTCGACCTGCGCGTCGAGCTCCTCGTCGGGGAGTGCGGCGAACTCAGTTCCGGGGAGTGCGCGGCCCTCAATCCCGAGCTGGGCTGCGATCGCCGCGGCGGTCGTGGCATGGTCGCCCGTGATCATCCGGACACGGATGCCGGATTCCTTGCAGCGCGCGATCGCATCCTTCGCTTCCTTGCGCGGCGGGTCGACGATCGCCACCAGTGCCAGCAGCGTCAGTCCCTGCACCTCGTCGAGCAGGGCACCGTCACGATCGAACGCCGACGGATCGATGTCGCGCGACGCGACGGCGAGCACCCGCAGGCCCTCGCTGGCGAGTCGGTCGTTCTCGGCCAGCACCTTTTCGCTCCCGCCCTCCATCGAAAGGCTCTCGCCGGCGGCGCCGCGGACGGACGACGAGCGTGCGAGCAGGACGTCAGGCGCCCCCTTGACGAAGCAGCGGACCACGCCGTCCATTTCGTGGAAGGTCGCCATCAGTTTGTACTCGGAGTCGAACGGCACCTCGGCGATCCGGGGGTGCACCCGGCGCGTCTCGTCGACGTCGAGTCCGCCCTTCGCGGCAAGGACGACAAGCGCAGCCTCTGTTGGGTCGCCCACGATCTCGCCATCGCGTACTGCCGCGTCGTTCGCGAGCGCCATCGGTAGCAGGAACGGCTCGAGTGACGTGTCCGTGTCCCCCGCGACGCGCAGGATTTTCCCCTCGGTCGAGTACCCCTCGCCCTCGACGGAGTAGCGGCGACCGGCAACCACAAGCTGCCGAGCTGTCATCTGGTTGAGGGTTAGCGTGCCGGTCTTGTCCGAGCAGATCGCGGACGTCGAGCCGAGCGTCTCCACCGAGCGCAGCCGTTTCACGATCGCGCCCTTGGCCGCGAGCGCTTGTGTCCCGAGCGAGAGCATCGTCGTGACGACCGCCGGCAGTCCGGTCGGGATCGCCGCGATCGCCAGGCTGATTCCAATCAGGAACAGGTCGTCGAAGTCATCCCCGTTGATAAGACCGAACACGATCACGAGCCCCAGCGCGGCCGCCGCCATCACCGTAATCAGCACGGTCAACTGATCGAGCTGGCGCGTGAGCGGCGTCTTCTCCTGCTGGACGCCGCTCAGCATCCCGGAGATCTGGCCAACCTCGGTGGTCATACCAGTTGCGGTAACGACCATCTCGCCCCGGCCTCGAGTCACCGTCGAGTTCATGTAGGCCATATCGAGCCGGTCACCGAGCGGGACATCGTCGCCCGGCACCGGGTCAACCGACTTCAGCACCGGCGTGCTCTCACCCGTCAACGCCGCCTCTTCGATCTCTAGCGTGGCGGCGATGAGAAGGCGGCCGTCGGCCGGGATCTTGTCTCCGGCCTCGAAGGAAACGACGTCCCCGGGCACCAGCTCCTCGGCTGGGAGATCGTTCAGTTGCCCGCCGCGGCGTACGTGTGCTCTGATCAGGAGCATCTTCTGGAGTGCGGCGACGCTCTCCGCCGCCTTCCCCTCCTGGTTCAGGCCTAGGACCGCGTTGAGTACGGTCAGGCCGATGATGACGATCCCAGTCGAGAATTCCTGCAGAGCGACGATGCTTACGATCGCGGCACCGAGGAGAACGATCTGCATCAGATCGCGGTATTGGCGGATAAAGGCCCGCCAGGCCGGCTCCTTCTCCGCGTCCGCGAGCTTGTTCGAGCCGTACTGCGTCCGGCGGCGCTCAACCTCAGCGGAGGCGAGCCCGGAACGCGGGTCGACGTCGAGCCGTGCGGCTGCCTCGTCGCTCGTCAGGCCCTGCCAAGCGGTCAGCTCGCCGGCGGCATCGATGGTCTCAGCGGCGCTCATGCCGGAGCCACAGTCGTGGGCGCCGCCCCGTGACTGCCGACGTCGTCGTCGCGATGGTGCTGCGGGCCGCGGGCATACGTGCTCGCTGCCACCGCCGTGACTGCTGCTGCGCGCACGAGTCCCGGTCCTCCTCGCCTGAGCAATATCTCTCCTCGACGTGTCGTATCACATTTCCAGCCGGGCTCGTACTGAGCCGCACCTGCTTGGCTCGCGCACTGCAAGAGTCGGTGCTCCATCACTCTAGTCCGCCGAATCGTGCCCCAGCCGAGCGAGCCTTTGACCGTCCGGCGCTGTGAGCTCTAAGCGCCGCCGTGTTCGCGGCGTTCGAACTCCAGCATCAGCCTCCGGAGGAGCGCGTTGAGCTGCTTCTTCTCCCGCTCGTTGAGCGCCGCGGTCACGAGCTCCTCCTTCTTGGCCTGCACCCCGACGGCTCGCTGGTACGTCTCGCGACCCCTCTCGGTCAGCTCGACGATGACGCCGCGTCGGTCACGGGGATCGGGTAGGCGGCGCACGAGCCCTGCCTGCTCGAGCCGGTCGAGCCGGTTGGTCATCGCTCCGCTGGAGAGCTCCATGCGCTGCGCAAGCCGGCCGGGAGTGCTGTGGTACGGCGGTCCTTCCTGGGAGAGCGCGGACAGCGCCCTGTGCTCGGCCGAATCGAGCCCGAACTCCGCGAGCGTTTCGTCCTGTGAGCGCTGCAGCCTACGACTGAGCCCGGCGATCCGGTCGACGATTCCTTCGACCTCGAGGTCGAGATCCGGGAGGGCGGTGTGGATCGCCTCCAGGAAGCGGTCGACGTGATCGCGCTGCTCGCTCTTCGGCGCCATTGGGACGCAGTATGACTGATTTTGACTTGACATCAAGAGTTCGCACACATAGTATCTTGAGATCAAGATAATTGAGATCGAGAAAGGTGCCGTCATGCAGCCGCTGGATGTCGATGTCCGAAGATTTGTGACCGCCGAGCACACCGAGTCCCTTCGAGCCGACGTTCGGCCGGCGTACCACCCAACGGGCCGGACGCGCCACACGATCGGCGGCTTGCTCGTCGCAGCCGGCGGGCGGCTCGCGCCCGAGGCTCTTGCACGTGCGACCGCGCACGAGCGCCCGCAGAAGCGTTTTGCTCTCCGGCAGTAACCGGCCCGGCGGGACGGGCACCGGATGAACGACGTGCGGTGCGTGTAAAGGCGCTGTCGGGGGTACTGGATATCGATTGGCGCTCTGCGGCTCGGCCGCGAGCGGCGACCGAGAGGGAGGAGAGAGCATGTCCATCCGGCAATGGTTGTGGCGATGGCTTCTCATCGCCGGAGTGCTGTCCACGCTTGTCGTCTCGAACGCATTCGCCGGTGCGAGCGCGCACAAGCCGTCGGCGTTGGTATGGAAGGACTGCGGAGACGGCTACGAGTGCTCGACGCTCGACGTGCCGCGCGACTACAGCGAGCCCGACGGTGCGAAGTTCAACCTCGCGATCATCCGGCTGCCCGCGCAGGACGCGAAACACAGGCTCGGAGCCTTGTTCGTGAACTTCGGCGGACCGGGCGGCACGACCGTCGACACGATCCACGCGATCGGAAGTGATCTGTTCGGCGCCGTCAACGACCGCTTCGACATCGTCGGCGTCGATCCGCGCGGTGTCGGCCAGTCCCAGCCGTCGGTCGACTGCAAGGTCAACCAGGAGACGGAGGGAATCTATTCCAAGCCGTTCGCGACGCCTTTCAACCTGTCGGTCGACGGGTTGACGGCCAAGGACAAGGCGTATATCGACCGGTGCAAGAGCCTGAACGGCGACGTGCTGCGCTACATCTCGACGAAGAACACCGCGCGTGACATGGATCTCGTCCGCGCTGCCATGGGCGACGAGAAGCTGAACTACTTCGGCTTCTCCTACGGGACCTACCTCGGGGCGACCTACGCGAGCCTTTTCCCCGATCGCTACCGCGCGATGGTGCTCGACGGCCCGGTCGACGTGAGCGGCTACGCGAACCGCCCGATGGAGAACCTGCGCGAGCAGTCCGCCGGGTTCGAACGCGCCCTGGGACGTTTCTTCCAGGCGTGCGCCGCCAACCAGTCGTTCTGCGGCTTCGGCGGCGCGGATCCTCACGGCGCCTTCGACGACCTCGTCGCGTCCGCGTATCTGCATCCCCTGCCCGCGACCGGAGACGACCCTCGGCCCGTGAACGGCGACGACGCCGTGGCGGCGGGGACGCTCGCGGTCTACGCGAAGCAGCTCTGGCCGTTCCTCGCCGACGCACTGCGGCAGGCTCAGTCCGGCGACGGTACCGGGCTGCGTCAGCTGGCAGATGCCTTCTACGGTCGCAATCCCGACGGCAGCTACGACCCGATCACGGACCGGTACTTCCTGATCACGGCGCTCGATCAGAAGTACCAGCATGTCGGTGCGAACCAGCAGGAAGCCGAGGACAACGCCGGTGACGGGAACAACAACGGCGACGGCGGCAATCCGTACATCGCCGCCGGCAACCATTCCTGGGGGCTCTTCGACCACAGCTGGTGGAACGCGGGCTACGTCGAATTGAACTACGGGCTGTTCGACGTGCAGCCGAACGACGTCTTCCGCGGCCCCTTCAAGGCCTCGCCGTCTGCTCCAACCGTGCTCGAGGTCGCAACGACGTACGATCCGGCGACGCCGTATCGTGGCGCGCTCCGTACGGCCGCGCAACTCGGCAACGTGAGGCTGCTGACGATGCGCGGCGACGGGCACACGGCCTACGGGGGCAACTCCCCGTGCATCGACGACGCCGTCAACGCGTATATCGAGACGCTCGCGCTGACCGCCGCAGGAACGGTCTGTCAGCAGGAGGTGCCGTTCGGGCCGGAGGCCGCGGCTGCCCGCGCGAGGTCGAGCTCGCTGGCGCTGCTGCTGCCGCGCATCGCCCAGCACGTCGCGCCTCGCTGACGCAGGCAGCGCAACGTGCATGAAAACGACGTGTCCCGCGGCCACCGGCCGCGGGACACGTCCGACCCACCACCACGCCGCAGGCCCGGGCGGACGGGGGCGCTAGATTGCCGAGCAGGCGCCGACAATTCGGGAGATCCTCTCCATGCTGCAGTTCGGTGGACGTCTATCGCTCACGCTTCGCGTCGCGGCCCTCGTTGCCGTGTCGCTGGCCGCCTTGTCCGTATCGGTGGCACCCGCGTCGCCACGGACAGTGACGGCCGATGCGATCGCCGCCACCCCGCTCGTTCTGCGCAGGCCGCCCGATCGCTCTTATTCGCTACGCCTTCCCGCGGCGTGGAGGTTCCGTACTGCGCGCTCCGGCGCGGAGTCGCATACCGACACCTGGTTCGACCCGAAGCATCCCCACGACAACGTGCTCACCGTGCTCCGCAGCACGTGTAGGAGCTGCTTCCGCGACGCTGCCGGTCATCCTGATCCCAGCGTCCTCGCGCGCGCCGCCGCAAAGGGCGGCGTCGTGAAGGTGAAGAGGATCTCGGCGTGGGAAGTGCGCTTCTCGGGTGCCGTGGGAGAGGGGACGGTCCGCGCCGGGCGGGCGATCATCATCCGCAAGGGCGGCGCTCCGGTTGCGTCCATCACCTCGACGATCATCGTCACCAGCGGTCAAGAGCCGTTTGCCAACCGCGTGCTCTCGAGCCTCCACATCGTCGGATAGGGTGGCCCGTGGTGGCCCGACCGTCGGCCGGGCCGGCTTCGGCTACGGGCCGCCCGAGCTCGGCACACGCGCCGCCGAGGCGCGTCTGAGGCTCGCGGGGATGGGTACGCGTTTGCCGTTGAGGATGCAGTAGAGGTCTTGGTAGGGGTTGCTGACGATGGTGTAGGTGCCGTTTTTGGTGGTGATGGTGCGGGTGTGGAGGAAGCTGTGGCTGCGGCGGCTTCGGGGCCGTAGCCGGCCTGGTGGGCTGGTGTGGCGCTGCTGCTGGGGGTGGTGGCGAAGGTTGTTTGTGCCCAGGTGTTGAAGCTGTTGCGGGGGTTGGCGGAGAGGGTTGTCAGCGTGGGGGGTGTGACGCCGGCGAGTGAGGTGGGCGAGGCGCCGCCGCCGGCGGGGAGGTGGATCCAGGAGGCGACGGAGGGGACGCCGCTGGAGTTGACGATGAACAGCATGTAGTAGCCGGGGGTGGCGAGGTTGGCGTTGGCGGGTGCTGTCACGTTGATGCCGCCGCTGGTCTGGGTGAACGAGAGCGAGTTGAAGCCGGCGTTCATGTTGTAGGCGTGGGTGGGGGCCGGCTGCGGGATCAGCGACACCTTGCTGATCGTGGACGCGTCGGGGGTGCTGACGGTGAACGTCTGCCCGTAGTTGACGCTGGCGGGCGCGGAGCTGATCGTGGGGCGCGCACCCTTGAACAGGTAGGGCGGCGAGTACGCCTCGTAGCGGTACTCGGGGATGCCGAACGTGTTGGGGTGGCCGCCGCCGCCGAGGATGATGCGCCCGTCCGGGATCAGCGTCGCGCTGGAGTGGTACATGCGCGGCACCGAGCCGCTCGACAGCGTCGTCCACGTCTCCGTGGCCGGGTTCCACAGCTCGGCCGCGAGCACCGCGGTGGAGCGGTCGTTCACGTTCGAGTTCCTCGAGCCGCCGGTCGCGAGCACGGTGCCGTCGGGCAGCATCGTGAGCTGATGCTGGGTGCGCGGGAACGCCATCGAAGCGACCTGACGCCAGTTCGGCGACGCCTGGTTCATGTCGATCACATACGCCGTCGCGGCAGCGTTCTTGGCCGGATAGTCCGGGTTCCACGCCGTCCCCGACTTCAGGATCTTGCCGGGCGCGTACTCGACCGAGCTGCCACCATCGACGACACCCGACCCCACCGGCGACCACGTGTTCGTGGACAGGTTCAGCACCTGGCTCTGGATCGCGTCCTCCTGCGTCGCAGCCGCAAACACGCGCCCATCGGGCAACACATACATATGCGGATACAGCGGCAGGTTGAGACTCGCGCTCGGCAACGACGTCCACGCGTTCGTGGCCGGATTGAAGATCTCCGGCACCGTCGCGATATTCGGGTGCGCCACGTTCGGGTTCAAACACTCCGGACAGTTCGTCGAGCCCGACACCACCAGCATGCGCCCATCAGGCAGCTTCGTCAGCGTCGGATACCAGCGCGGATACTGCATATCCCCGACATCCGTCCACGAATTGTTCGCCGGATTGAAGATCGTCGTGTTCTTGATCCCGATATAGCCACCGTTATGGCCACCCGCGACCAACACCCGACCATCCGGCAACGGCGCATGCCCAGCACAGAACAGATCCGCAACATTGTTGTACGGCACCTGCGTAAACGTGTTCGCAACCGGATCGAACACACGCGGATTCGACAAACTATTCGTGTCACTGTCAAAAATCAGCAACTTCCCATTCGTCAACTCCGTCGTATGAATCGGAACAATCGGCGACGACACCGGCTGCGCCCACGAACCAACCAACGCGGGCCCTGTCAGTGGTGGCTCGGACGGGGGCTGAGATGTGCCTCCGCCGATCCCCGTCGCCATGTCCGTCTGGATCTGGCTCGCCGTGAGCGCCGTCTTGTAGACGCGAACCTCGTCGATGAGACCGTTGAAGAACTGGCCGAACAGACCGTCGCCACCGATCTCGAGCGGATTGTTGGTCGTCAGGATGCTGCCCGTGCGGGCCAGGCTGGAGACTTCTGCACCGTTGAGGTAGAGGCGGAGCATGGCTCCGTCATAGGTCGCTGCGAGATGCGTCCAGGCCCCGGTCGGTAGCGCCGAGGTACCCAGCGCCTCCGCGTGGGAGCTCCCGATGATGCCGCCGCCGACGGGGCTGCCGCCGCTGCTCGAGGACGCCTCCAGATAGAAGGCGTCGCTCCCCTTGTAGACGACGTCACGCCACGAGCTGGTCGCCGTGGCCGGCTGCACCCAGGCCTCGAGCGTCATCGCCGCTCGTAAGGTCGAGCGAGGCTGAGTCGGGCACGCTCACCTTCGCCGAGCTGCCGTTGAACGACAGCGCATTCCCGAACTTGCCCGCCGTCGACCACGCTGCGTTCGCGATCGTGCCGGTATTCCCGTTCCCCGACGCATCCGCCACCGACGCGCCCGACCCCTCATCAAAGCCGTACGCCGCCACGAGATTCGCCGCGCCTCCCGCGGGAGGAGCCGGCGGTGACGGAGTGCCGCCGCCCCCGCGCCCCGCCGCCCGACGAGCCGCCGCCGCCTCCGCCACCCACTGCGGGCGCGACGGGCTGGGGCGGAGCAGGGACCGTGGGCACCCTGACCGGGGACAACGAGCCCACGGCTGCCTGGCCGAACCCCGACATGGGCGACCCGGATGTGGCCGGGTCGTAGGTGGGATTCACGGACGGATCCGATGGAGCCGGGTAGACGCGATACCAGACCGGCTTCGGTGAGGCGGCGCCGCTCGAGGCCGTTGCCGCCACCCCGCTGCTCGACGTCGCACTTGCGACGCCGACGAACGGGGTCGCGATCACGAGGGCGGCGCCGAGGGCGACCTGAAGCGGCCGGCCCACGCGCCGTGTCGATCGTGCCCACGCTACAGACCGACCCAGTAGTCGTTGCATCATGCGGCTCCCACGAGCGGGAGCGCTCCCCCTCTAATTCCCCGAATGTCCCCGAATCGGGCTTCCACACAAGTGGCGGACCCTGGAACGCATGTTAGCCAGTTCCTGTCTTTCGTAAACCCCGCCGGCAGCGCGTCGTGTGCGTCCCTACCTCGACCGTGCCGCGCGGATGAGGTTGAGTGGGATGGGTACGCGTTTGCCGTTGAGGATGCAGTAGAGGTCTTGGTAGGGGTTGCTGACGATGGTGTAGGTGCCGTTTTTGGTGGTGATGGTGCGGGTGTGGAGGAAGCTGTGGCTGGGCGGCTTGGGGGCCGTAGCCGGCCTGGTGGGCTGGTGTGGCGCTGCTGCTGGGGTGGTGGCGAAGGTTGTTTGTGCCCAGGTGTTGAAGCTGTTGCGGGGGTTGGCGGAGAGGGTTGTCAGCGTGGGGGGTGTGACGCCGGCGAGTGAGGTGGGCGAGGCTCCGCCGCCGGCGGGGAGGTGGATCCAGGAGGCGACGGAGGGGACGCCGCTGGAGTTGACGATGAACAGCATGTAGTAGCCGGGGGTGGCGAGGTTGGCGTTGGCGGGTGCGGTCACGTTGATGCCGCCGCTGGTCTGGGTGAACGAGAGCGAGTTGAAGCCGGCGTTCATGTTGTAGGCGTGGGTGGGGGCCGGCTGCGGGATCAGCGACACCTTGCTGATCGTGGACGCGTCGGGGGTGCTGACGGTGAACGTCTGCCCGTAGTTGACGCTGGCGGGCGCGGAGCTGATCGTGGGGCGCGCACCCTTGAACAGGTAGGGCGGCGAGTACGCCTCGTAGCGGTACTCGGGGATGCCGAACGTGCCGGGGTGGCCGCCGCCGCCGAGGATGACGCGCCCGTCGGGCATCAGCGTCGCGCTGGAGTGGTACATGCGCGGCACCGAGCCGCTGGACAGCGTCGTCCACGTCTCCGTGGCCGGGTTCCACAGCTCGGCCGCGAGCACCGCGGTGGAGCGGTCGTTCACGTTCGAGTTCCTCGAGCCGCCGGTCGCGAGCACGGTGCCGTCGGGCAGCATCGTGAGCTGATGCTGGGTGCGCGGGAACGCCATCGAAGCGACCTGACGCCAGTTCGGCGACGCCTGGTTCATGTCGATCACATACGCCGTCGCGGCAGCGTTCTTGGCCGGATAGTCCGGGTTCCACGCCGTCCCCGACTTCAGGATCTTGCCGGGCGCGTACTCGACCGAGCTGCCACCATCGACGACACCCGACCCCACCGGCGACCACGTGTTCGTGGACAGGTTCAGCACCTGGCTCTGGATCGCGTCCTCCTGCGTCGCAGCCGCAAACACGCGCCCATCGGGCAACACATACATATGCGGATACAGCGGCAGGTTGAGACTCGCGCTCGGCAACGACGTCCACGCGTTCGTGGCCGGATTGAAGATCTCCGGCACCGTCGCGATATTCGGGTGCGCCACGTTCGGGTTCAAACACTCCGGACAGTTCGTCGAGCCCGACACCACCAGCATGCGCCCATCAGGCAGCTTCGTCAGCGTCGGATACCAGCGCGGATACTGCATATCCCCGACATCCGTCCACGAATTGTTCGCCGGATTGAAGATCGTCGTGTTCTTGATCCCGATATAGCCGCCGTTATGGCCGCCCGCGACCAACACCCGACCATCCGGCAACGGCGCATGCCCAGCACAGAACAGATCCGCAACATTGTTGTACGGCACCTGCGTAAACGTGTTCGCAACCGGATCGAACACACGCGGATTCGACAAACTATTCGTGTCACTGTCAAAAATCAGCAACTTCCCATTCGTCAACTCCGTCGTATGAATCGGAACAATCGGCGACGACACCGGCTGCGCCCACGAACCAACAGCAGGCGGCCCCGTCGGAGGCCCCTGCGCACCGGTGATCGACGTTGCCATGTCGGTTTGGATCTGGGCGGCGCTGAGCGCGACGTTGTAGATGCGCACCTCGTCGATGAGGCCGTTGAAGTACTGGCCGTAGATGCTGTCGCTGCCGATGTTGAGCGCGTTGGTCGAGGTGAGGATGCTGCCGGTGCGGGCGACGCTCGAGACCTGGGTGCCGTTGAGGTAGAAGCGCAGCGCGCTGCCGTCATACGTCTCGGCCAGATGCACCCAGGCGCCCGTCGCGAGCTGGGCGGTGCCGAACGCCTGCGACTGGCTGCCGCCGATGATGGCGCCCCCGACCGGCCTGTTGCCGCCGCTCGACGACGCCTCCAGGTAGTAGTTGTCGTTGCCCTTGTAGATGACGTCCTTCCAGCCCGTCGGCGCCACCGCCGGGTTCACCCACGCCTCCAGCGTCATCCCCGTCGTCAGATCCAACGCCGCCGTGTCCGGCACCGTCACACGCGAGCTCGTGCCGTTGAACGACAACGCCTTCCCGAACTTGCCCGCCGCAGACCACGACCCGTTCGCCACCGCGCCCGTCAAACCATTCCCCGACGAATCCGCCACCGACGCACCCGACCCCTCATCAAACCCATACGCCGCCACCAAACCAGGGGTGCCGCCGGAGCCCGCCGTGGTGGCGGTGGCGGTGTTGCTGTAGCCGCTGAAGTTTGGGGACGGCGTCCTTGGCGCGCACGCGGTAGCTGTAGGAGGTGGAGGCGGCAAGACCGGTGTCGCTGGTCGTTGTCGTCGTCACCGTCTTCAGCGGCGTGAAGTTGGAGCAGCCGGCGCCCTGGCAGCGCTCGACCTCGTAGCCGGTGACCCCGCCCGCGTCGGTCGAGCCCGTCCACGACAGGTTCACCGTCGTCCCGGCCGCCGTCGCAGAGAGAGCGCTCGGATCGGTCGGCGGCGTCGTATCGGCCGCGGCCGCCGTCACCGCGGTCGCCGTGTTCGAGTAGCCGCTGAAGTTGGGGGCGGCGTCCTTGGCGCGGACGCGGTAGCTGTAGGAGGTGGAGGCGGCAAGACCGGTGTCGCTGGTCGTTGTCGTCGTCACCGTCTTCAGCGGCGTGAAGTTGGAGCAGCCGGCGCCCTGGCAGCGCTCGACCTCGTAGCCGGTGACCCCGCCCGCGTCGGTCGAGCCCGTCCACGACAGGTTCACCGTCGTCCCGGCCGCCGTCGCAGAGAGAGCGCTCGGATCCGTCGGCGGCGTCGTATCGGTCGGCGGCGCCCCGCCACCGATCGCGGTCGCCATGTCGGTTTGGATCTGGGCGGCGCTGAGGGCGACGTTGTAGATGCGCACCTCGTCGATGAGGCCGTTGAAGTACTGGCCGTAGATGCTGTCGCTGCCGATGTTGAGCGCGTTGGTCGAGGTGAGGATGCTGCCGGTGCGGGCGACGCTCGAGACCTGGGTGCCGTTGAGGTAGAAGCGCAGCGCGCTGCCGTCATACGTCTCGGCCAGATGCACCCAGGCGCCCGTCGCGAGCTGGGCGGTGCCGAACGCCTGCGACTGGCTGCCGCCGATGATGGCGCCCCCGACCGGCCTGTTGCCGCCGCTCGACGACGCCTCCAGGTAGTAGTTGTCGTTGCCCTTGTAGATGACGTCCTTCCAGCCCGCGGGAGCCACAGCCGGGTTCACCCACGCCTCCAGCGTCATCCCCGTCGTCAGATCCAACGCCGCCGTGTCCGGCACCGTCACACGCGAGCTCGTGCCGTTGAACGACAACGCCTTCCCGAACTTGCCCGCCGCAGACCACGACCCGTTCGCCACCGCGCCCGTCAAACCATTCCCCGACGAATCCGCCACCGACGACACCCGACCCCTCATCAAACCCATACGCCGCCACCAGGTTCGGGGTGGCCGCGCCGAGGCGCGGCGTCACGACGAGCAGAGCGATGAACGCGAAGACGACGAGCTTCAGCCCGATGACGCACAGCGACTTGGCCGACAGGCCGACGCCTTCTCCCCTACTCGAAATGCGATCCCCGACACGCTCGCGCAAGCGCAGTTCCCCCTGACATCCCCTCGACCGTCCCGCAACCGCACTCACCCCTCGGCTGGAGACCCCCCTGGTCGGCACTGTACAGCGCATCCCTCGAAAGTGGTACCCCGGATGGGGAAATTCGCGCAATGACCGCGAACTGCGGCGACCTCTACAAATTCCACCCCCCGGCCACCTCGAGCACCTGACCGGTCACGTATGCGGCTTCGGGCGAGACGAAATAGAGCACGGCGGCTGCGACCTCGTCGACCCTGCCGACCCGGCCCGCAGGTATCGGCGCGGCCGGAAGATCGACCGAGTTCTCGATCACCCCCGGTGCGACGACGTTGGCCGTGATCCCGTTCCCGGCCTCGGCGCGGGCGAGCGCCTTGGTGAGCAGCACGACGCCGGACTTCGCGATCGTGTAGGCGGTCAGATTGGGTCGTGCGACGAGATTGTGTGCCCCGGCGGAGCCGAGGTTGACGATCCGGCCGCCGCCGCGCGCCCGCAGCAGCGGTACGGCCGCCTTGCACGTTGCGAACGTCGCGGTCAGGTTCGAGCCGAGCACGTCCTCCCACTCGTCGAGGCTGAGCTCGTCGAGCGGTCGGTGCACGTACGTCCCGACGTTGTTGACGAGAACGGAGAGCCCGCCGAGCGCCGTGTCCGCTTCACCGACGATCGCCGTCGCGCGGCCAGGATCCCGAAGATCGCCTCCCACCGTGACTGCGCGGACACCGAATCCTTCCGCCTGCGCCCGCACTTCCTCGGCTGCCGCTTCCGAGGATCTGTAGTGCACCGCCACGTCGTATCCCGCTGCCGCCAGTGCGAGCGCGATCGCGCGGCCGATACCCCGGCCTGATCCGGTCACGAGGGCTCCGCCGGCACTCATCGCTCGCGTGGTTCCCAGCCGAAGCGGCGCCAGGCGATCGCGAGGCCGAAGAGACCCCAGGCCGCGACGATCGCGATCTCCTTCGGATCGGACCAGAACGTGTCGCCGCGGAGATAGACGTCCTTCAGCAGGTCGATGAAGTACGTCAGCGGCAACACGTCGGCGATCCAGCGCAATACCTCCGGGTATCTGCGTGTGGGCCCGAAGGCGCCGGAGAGGAACGCCATCGGCAGCAGTACGAGATTGACGACCGCCGACGCTCCCTCGGACGACCGGATCAGAGCGGCGGCGCCGAACCCGAGCCCGGCAAATGCAGCCACGCCGAGCAAGACGGCCAGCGCCAGGCCTGACCAGCAATTGGGCCCGCTGGCCCCATACAGCGTGACGCCGAGCACGAGTGTCAGGGTCATCTGGAGCACGAACACGATCAGCGTCGATATGAGTACCGCGGCGAGGTACGTCGCGGGGGGCAGCGGTGTGGCACGGATGCGCTTGAGCACGCCGCCTTCACGCCGGATCACGAGGGTGATCGCCAGCCCGGCGAACGCGGTGTTCGCACAGCCGTAGCCGATGAGCCCGACGAGCAGCACGTTGGCGGCCTTGAACCCCTCGATTCGACCGCTGTACACGGCTCCGAGGAGCAGGAACAGCATCGGCGGGAAGATGAACACGAACACGGCCGATTCGCGGTTGCGCCAGAACAGCTTCTGTTGCGTCCGCAACTCGTGGACGAACAGCCTCACGTCTCGTCACCGCCGTCGATCAGGTCGAGGTAGACGTCCTCGAGTGACGGACGCACGACCTCGAGTGCCTCCAGCTCGCGACCCTCTGCCACGGCCTTCTGTGCCAGCTCCGCCAGCACGCGGGTCGGAGCGTCCGTCTCGACCACGATCTCCCTGCCGTCCTCGCGATAGCGGATCTCGACCAGCGGCGCGCTACCGATCAGCTCCGCGGGCGAGCCCTGGCTGACGATCCTGCCCTCTCGGATCACGGCGACACGGTCGGCGAGCTGCTGCGCCTCGTCGAGATAGTGCGTGGTGAGCACGATCGTCTTGCCCAGCGCGCGCAACGAGCGGACGAGCTCCCAGGCCGTGCGCCGCGCCGACGGGTCGAAACCCGTCGTCGGCTCGTCGAGGAAGATGAGCTCCGGGTCGCCGACGAGCGCGACGCCGAGATCGAGGCGCCGCTTCTGGCCGCCGGAGAGCGTCTTCACGCGCGCATCCGCCTTCTCCACCAGCCCGACGAGCTCGATCACCTCGTCGATGTCGCGTGGCCGGCCGTAGTAGCCGGCGAACATCCGGTGCACCTCGCGGACGGTCAGCGCGGCGGGTAGCTCCGACGATTGCAGCACGACGCCGATCCGCTCGCGGAGTGCCGTACCACCGTGCTCGGGATCGACTCCCAGTACCTCGACGTCGCCGCCGTCACGTGCACGGTAGCCCTCGAGGATCTCCACCGTCGTCGTCTTGCCGGCACCGTTCGGCCCCAGCAAGCCGAAGACCTCGCCGCGCTCGACCGTGAAGGTGATCCCACGCACCGCATCGACCGGGCCATAGCTCTTGCGTAGGTCTCGAACCTCGAGCGCCGTCACACGGGCACCGTCAGCTCGACGCTGCCGGCGACGGGAAAGCCCGGATCGACGCCCGTCAGCTCGAGGGCGATCTCCGAGCAGTCGGGCTGATGCCCGACCGTTGCGATCGGTCCCGGCGCGCCGGCGATTGCCTCGATCAGCGAAGCCGCAGTCGCCCCCGGGGCGAGCAGATCCTCGACGCGCAACGGCGCTCCTGTCGCATTTGCGATCTCGACTGCGGTCTGCCGCGCCCGGATCAGCGGGCTCGACAGTACTACTGCCGGCGGCTCCGCCAGAGCGGCCAATGACGCGGCGAGCCTCCGCGCCTGTTCCAGGCCGTCGGGGGTGAGCTCGCGCAACTCGTCCGGCTCGCCCGGAGCGGCCTCGGCGTGTCGGCACAGGTAGACGCGCATCGAAGCGCAGAATAGGCGTAACGCGCTCTTCACCTTGCCGCACCGCAGGCGCAGGAACTCCGGCGTATAACCAAGGGGTGTGCAACGCTCGCGACAAGCACAGCGCGCGACTCGACGAGCCAGGGGCGGGCGAAGGCCGTCAGCGTGACGCTGGACCCTGCGTAGGCCGGCGATGAACGATCGCACGATCGGGCGCGCGGGCTTCCTCGGGATCCTCGGGGCCGGCGCGGCGGGGCTCTTCTTCGCCAAGGACTTCACCGGCGCTCTTGCGAATGCGGTGCCGAAGTCTGTTTCCGCGTTTGTGCCGACGTCGGGCTGGCGCATCTACACCATCGCGAGCTCGATGCCCGACCTCGACCCGACGACGTACCGGCTGCGCGTCGATGGCCTCGTGAACACCCCTTCGAGCTTCTCGCTGGCCGACCTCAAGGCGATGCCCAGGGCCGAGCAGGTGTCGGACTTCCACTGCGTCACCGGCTGGAGTGTCAGCAACGTCCGCTGGGCAGGCGTGCGCCTCGGTCATGTACTCGAACGCGCGGGGGCGCGGAAAGGGATCGGCGGCTTGCGCTTCGTCTCGGCCGAGAAGCCGTACGACGACTCGTTGACGCTGAGGCAGGCGCTGCTCCCCGACGTGATGCTCGCCTACGAGATGGACGGCGGCCCGCTCTCCCGACCTCACGGCGCTCCGGTACGGCTCGTGATGCCGGAGATGTACGGCTACAAGAGCGTCAAGTGGGTCGAGCAGATCGAGCTCGTGACTGCCCCGCAGGCAGGCTTCTGGGAGCAGCACGGCTACGACGCGGACGCCTGGATCGGCCGCTCGAATGGTTTCTGAGCAGGCGTCCGGCCGCGTCCGTCGCTTCACCCGCACCGAGCGGGCGCTGCACTGGGTGCACGCCGCCTCGTTCTTCGCCCTCCTCACGACCGGCCTCATCCTCTACCTGCCGTCCCTCGCCACGCTCGTCAGCAGGCGCAATCTCGTCAAGAACGTGCACATCTGGGTCGCCGTCGCGTGGCTTCTCGCGGTCGCGGTGATCGTGATCGCCGGCAACCGGCGTGCGCTGCGTGAGAGCTGGCGTGAGATCGAGACGATCGACCGTGACGATCGACGCTGGCTCCGAGGTCGCCGCGCGCCGCAGGGCCGGTTCAACGCCGGGCAAAAGCTCAACGCGATCCTCACCGTCGCGTTCGCCTTGTTGTTCGCGCTCTCCGGCTTCTTTCTGTGGCTGGGGGAGCGGGATCATCGCTTCATCTTCGCCGGTACCGGCACCGTCCACGACATCCTCATGTACCTCTCGGTCGCGCTGCTGGTCGGCCACCTCTATCTCGCGCTCATCCACCCATCGACGCGGCACGCGTTGCGCGGGATGACGACGGGAGAGGTCGACGTGGCGTGGGCAGCCAAGCACCACGCGAAATGGATTCGCGAGTTGCGCAGGTAGCGGCTTGCGCCGCGCGAGCACCGCAGGCCTCTAGGCTTGAACGATGGCCACCTACCGCTACGTCGTCGCGGACGTTTTCACCGACACGCCGCTGACCGGCAATCAACTCGCCGTCTTCACCGACGCACGCGGCCTCAGCGACGACAGGATGCAGGCGCTGGCGCGCGAGATCGGGTTCAGCGAGACCGTCTTCGTCCTGCCTGCCGAGGCGGACGGAAACGTGCGGATCCGCATCTTTACGCCCCTCTACGAGCTTCCATTCGCCGGCCATCCGACCCTGGGCTCGGCCTTCGTCCTCGGTGCGCCGTTATCGCTCGCGGTGATCGGCCTCGAGACCGGCCGCGGAACGATCCCTGTCGAGCTCGAGCGGGACGAGTCGGGGCGCATCGTGTTCGGCTGGATGCAGCAGCCGGTACCGGCGATCGAGCCCTACGACGACGTCGCACCGCTCTTCGCCGCATTGCGCATCGAGGGCTCCGAGCTCCCGGTGGAGCTCTACGACAACGGCGCCACCCACGTCTTCGTAGCTCTGCCCTCCGAGGACGCCGTGGCTGCCATGCGCCCCGATGTGGCGGCACTGGCTCCGCTCGAGGTGACGGGGGTCAACTGCTTCGCCGGCTCGGGCGACCGGTGGAAGTTGCGCATGTTCTGGCCGCGGGGAGAGGACGCCGCCACGGGCTCGGCGGCCGGGCCGCTCGCCTGCCACCTCGCGCGTCACGGCCGCATCCCCTGGGGAGCCGAGATCGTGATCTCGCAAGGTGCGGAGATCAACCGGCCGTCGACGCTCCACGCGCGCGCCGAGGGCGGGGGAGGCCTGATCGACCGGGTCAGCGTCGGCGGTCGAGCGGTGACGGTGGCGCGCGGCGAGTTCAGGCTGCCGGGCTAGGTCTCCCACGCCAGGGCGCGAATGTCGATCAACTCGAGCGCGAGTGACCGCCAGAAGAGCCCTCCGTCCTCCGACACGTAGATGCGCTCCGCGGTCGCGTAGAGGATCTGGTCCGGGTGCTCCGGCGAGATCGCAACGGCGCGCCCGGGTGGCAGCCCGCCTCCCGCTTCTCGCCAGGTCACGCCGTTATCGTCCGAGACGACGAGAGGCGGCCGCCTGCTGACGAGCGCGACGATCCGGGAGCCGTGACGGTCGGCGGCCACGAGGAGTGGCAGCGAGAGACCTTCTACGGTGACGGGCGCCAGCGGCCCTGCATCGTCGAGCTCGAGCACCTCGTCGCCGTCGACATCGACCAGAGCCGTGCCGAGCGAGGTCTCGACGAGTGCCCGGCGCTCAGGCATCCAGTCGCTTGCGCTCCTCGAGCATCTCCACAACGAGCAGGCTGGCCTCGTGCGCGGCCGCGACAGGAGACGACCCGGCGCTGCGGGCGGCGATGTAGCCGACCATGAACGCATCACCGGCGCCCGTCGTCTCGACGCCGGTCACGGGAGACGTTGGAACGTGGGCTGCGCGACCGTCGGCGTAGACCGTCTCACCGCGAGAGCCGAGCGTGACGAGGATCTCGGGGACGCCGAGCATGTCTGCGGTCTCTTTGTCGAAGTCACCGCCTGCCACGATGCTCGCCTCCTCCTCGGAAAGCTTCAGCACGGACACCGAGGTGAGCACCGCCGGGTCGTACCCGCCGTCCTGCGCGAGGAGCCCGAGCTGGGGCACGCGCACGAGGCCCTGCGCGTCGAGCGACAGGCGACGGCCGTCCGCGAGCGCTGCCAGAGCGTCCGCGGGAAAGTCGCTGCGCAGAAGCGGGGCGACGTGTACCCACTCCACTCCCGCATCCAGGTGTGAGGCATCCTCGGGCACCCAGGGATCGCCGATCCCGGTTACCGTCGTGGTCCGCGTCTCACCCTCATACGCATGGTCGAACGCGGAGGTGTGCGCGGCGGGAAGCAGGGTCACGGGCATCTCCAGGGCATCGACGGCCGGCCGGAACAGGGGCAGGTCCGCGTCTGCGCAGCGCGTCAGGATCTGTCCTTCGACGTTCAGCAAGCGAAGGGCGAGCGCTGCGAAGAACGGGCACCCGCCGGGACGCGGCGGGCCTCCGTCGATGCGGTCGCGCGCGAGGTTTCCGACCACTGCGAGTTGCGGCACGCGGGCAGCCTACTCGCTGCAAACACGCTGTCTGTATCCGGTATAGGGTCGTCCCGTGTCTCGCGCCATCGGGATCGGGTTGATCGGCGTTGGCTGGATGGGGCGGGTGCACGCGGCTGCCTATCGCCGGGTTGCCGACCACTTTCCCGAGTGCGCAGGCGTGCCGCGGCTCGTCGTCGCGGCCGACGACAGCGCCGAGCGCGCAGGATCGGCCGTCGAGACGCTGGGCTTCGAGCGATCGACAACCGATTGGCGCGAGGTGATCGCCGACTCCGACGTGGAAGCGGTCAGCATTACGGCGCCGAACCGCCTGCACCGGGACGTCGCCCTGGCCGCGGCCGCGGCGGGCAAGCATTTCTGGGGTGAGAAGCCCCTCGGTCGCTTTCCGCACGAGACCGAGGAGATCGCCGGTGCCGCCGAGAGCGCCGGGATCCGCACGATCGTCGGCTTCAACTACCGTCACGCACCCGCCGTGCAGCACGCCCGCGACCTGTTGGCGGCAGGGGTGCTCGGAGAGGTGAACCACTTCCGGTCGCAGTGGGTCGCCGCCTACGCGGCGAGCCCGCTCGGAGCTCGTACGTGGCGCTTTCGCCGCGAGGATGCCGGTCTCGGCGTCCTCGGCGATCTCGGCTCCCATGCCGTCGATCTCGCCCAGTTCCTCCTCGGGCCGGTCGCCGCCGTGACCGCGCGGACCGAGACCATCGTGGCCGAGCGTCCGGTACCGACGGCTGCGACGACGCATTTCGCGCTCGTGGCGGACGGAGAGCCCGCGCCGGTCGAGAACGAAGACGCCGTCTGGAGCATCGTGCGCTTCGAGCGTGGGCTGACCGGAACGATCGAGGCGAGCCGGGTCGCGGTCGGGCCCCAGGCCCGTTACGCCTTCGAGGTGCACGGCACCGAGGGTGCAGTGGCGTGGGATTTCGAGCGCATGAACGAGCTCCTTCTCTACCTGCCGCTCGTCAACGGCGACGCCGGCTACGCGCGCGTTCCGATGGGGCCACAGCATCCGTTCTTCGGGCGGTTCCAGCCCGGCCCGGGCCTGTCGATGGGCTATGACGACCTCAAGGTGATCGAAGCCGGTCTGTTCCTGCAGTCAGTCATCGACGGCGTGCAGCGCGAGCCCGGAGTGCGTGAGGCCGTGGCCGCCGCGCGCGTGCTGGCGGCGATGGAACGGTCCGCCACATCGGGCGTCTGGGAAGCGGTGGCGGGGCGCACGGCTCCGCCTGGATGAGGGCTACACGGCCTCTGCGAGGAGGTGTGCCGCCTCGACGATGCTCCGTTCCGGCGGCAGCGTCGGATCCTCGAACTCGATGCTGACGACGCCGTCGTACCCGGCATCGCGGAGCCCGTTCGCGAGGGCACGCCACCAGGCGGTGTCGTGGCCCTGGCCGACGGTGCCGAACCGCCACGACCGCCGGTCCAGAGCACCGTCGAGGGCGACACGCTCCGGGGCCACGACCGTGTCCTTGCCGTGCACGAAGGCGATGCGCGAGCCGAGGTGGCGCACAACCGCCAGCGGATCGATCGACTGCCAGAAGAAGTGGCTGGGATCGAGGTTGACGGCGAGATTCGGCGCGTCGGCCGCGACGCGTTCGAACGTCGTTACGTTGTAGACGGCAGCCCCGGGCTCGAGCTCGAAGCACAGGCGTAGACCGTCGTGGGCGGAAGCCGACTCGGCCACGCGCTGCCAGTACGGCAGGACCGTCGTCCGCCAGTAGAGCTCGACTCGCTGCTCCAGCTCGGGAAACCAGCCGCCCGCGGACAGGCTCGCCCTGCCGCCCGACATGCAGACGATTCGATCGACGCCGAGCAATCCCGCGAGCTCGATCGTCCGGCGCAGGTCTCGATCGTGGCGTGCGAGCTCGAGCGGATTGCCGGAGACGTTGAGCGCTGCGAGCCGAAAGCCGGCAGCCTCGAGCGCGCCGAGCCAGCGCCGCCGCTCGCCGTCCGAATGGAGCAGCGCGTCGAGATCGCAATGCGGAGCAGGGGAGTAGCCGCCGGTGCCGAGCTCGAGATCGCGCACGTCGGGTAGCTCCAGGGCGAGCCAGGCGAGCACCTCGTCCAGTGACAGGCGCTCGAGGCTGTCCGTGAAGAGTCCGACCCTCATGCGGTCGCCGGCCACGGCCAATCGCCGCCAACTGCCAGCGGCGAGGCATCGAGCGCACTCGCGCGCGCGGCGATGCCGACCGCCACGGCACGGCGGTCGTCGGCCAGGTCCGGGCCGGGCGGGGTCTCGCCGGCGCAGGCGGAGACGAATGCCGCGAGCTCGGCCCGGTAGGCGTCGGCGAAGCGCTCGCGATAGTCCAGGGGGAAGCTGTGCAGGGCGTCGGCTGTCAGGACGACGACGCCTTCGCGGCTGGCGGCGTTGCCGATCAACATCGACCCGTCGGAGCCGACCACCTCCATGCGGATGTCGTGACCGAATGCGCACGTCCGCGAGACGTGCGTCATCGGCGAGGCCGCCCTCAGCGAAGCGAATCGTGACGATGCCGTTGTCGAGATCCCCGAGCTGCTCGAGCTCGGGGAAGACGAGCGACTGCCGGACGGCGCGAGCCTCGACCGGCTCCTGAGCGAGAAACCAGCAGGCCGCGTCGTAGTCGTGCGAGGCCATGTCGAGCAGGAAGCCCCCGGCGGGACCGGATCCTCGGGCTCCGGCGTTCGGACGTCACGGCTCGTCGCGAGCACGAGCAGTGGTGTCCCGATCGCACCGGCCGACGACCAGCCGGTGCGCCTCCACGAACGGAGCGTCGTAGCGGCGGTGGTAGCCGACCTGGACGACAGCGGCAGGTCTCCTTGCGGCGGCCTCGCACAGCGCGTCGTGGTCGGCCAGCGTCGTGGCGCCCGGCTTCTCGAGGAAGAGGTGCTTGCCGCTCTCCAGCACCCTCTGCCCCAGTGTGGCGTGGTCGATCGATCGCGCCGCGACGACGACGGCCTCGATGTCGTCGTGCGCGAGCAGCTCATCGTACGAGCGAGCCTGAACGTCGAGCTCGGCCCCGACCTCACGCGACCGCGCAGGGCGCGTCGACGCGACGGCGACGAGCTTCGCTCCGACTGTCGAAAGCGCGTTCCGGGCGTGAACGGTGCCCATGCCCCCCAACCCGGCGACCCCGATTCGGATCATCGTCCCTCCCGCTTGACAGCCCGCACGCGAGTATGTCAGCGTCGTGCTCGCTCTTGCACAGTCACATCACCAGCAGGCGCGACCGCAGAGGAGGGAGATGTCGGTCCACGCGAGTGATCGCAGGGAACCGGCTGCTGCGGCCGCAACTCGCACCTTGAGCGCCAACCCTCCGGCGATCACGCTGCGCGGCGTGACGAAGCGCTACGGCACCCATCTCGCGCTGCAGCCGACCGATCTCGAGATCGCGGAGGGCGAGTTCTTCTGCCTGCTCGGCCCATCGGGCTGCGGCAAGACGACGACGCTGAACCTGATCGGCGGCTTCGTCGCACCCGTCGAGCGGCGAGATCTTCATCCGCGGCGAGCGGGTCGACCGGCTGCCCCCGCACCGGCGCAGCGTCAACACCGTCTTCCAGTCGTACGCGCTCTTCCCGCACATGACGCGTGCGCGACGAACGTCGGCTTCGGCCTCAAGATGGCGCGCGTGCCGTCGAGCCGAGTCGGCAGCTCGAATCGACGAGGCGCTGGCGCTCGTCGGGCTCGAGGAGCTTCGGAGACCGCCTGCCCGGCGCAGCTCTCCGGCGGCCAGCAGCAGCGCGTCGCGGTGGCGCGCGCACTCGTCAACCGGCCCGCCGTGCTGCTCCTCGACGAGCCGCTCGGCGCGCTCGACCTGAAGCTGCGCAAGCGGCTGCAGGTCGAGCTGGCGCAGATCCACCGCGACGTCGGCACGACGTTCGTCTACGTCACGCACGACCAGGAGGAGGCGATGTCGATGGCGACGCGCATCGCCGTCATGAACGACGGCCGGATCGAGCAGATCGGCACGCCCGAGCGAGATCTACCACCGACCGACGCTCGCGGTTCGTCGCCGACTTCATCGGCGAGTCGAACTTCCTCGAGGTCGACGGCGACGGCGCGGCGAGCGGCGTCGTCCGGCTCGCGGACGGGAGGCGCGTGCCGTGCAGCAGTCGAACGACTGGAGCGGCGCGCGAGCAGGCGACGCTGATGGTGCGACCCGAGTCGATCCACGTCGGCCGATCCGCGCGAGGCGCCGAGGGCTCGCTGCGCGGCCGCATCGTGCAGACGTCGTTTCTCGGGAGCCAGACGCGGATCGCCGTCAGCTGCGACGGCCTGCCCGAGCCGCTCACGGCGTCACAGTTCGGCCGCGAGCGGATCGCCGCCCTCGACCTCACCCCCGACAGGGAGGTCGTCGCTCTGGTGGGACGCAGGAGATGCTGTCGTTACTTGCCGCACGAATCGATCAGAAGGAGGACGAGTGACGTGTCGATAACCGAAGGACGGCTCACCCGGGCCGACCTGCTGAAGGCGGGCGCGGCAGGGGCGCTCGGCCTCTACGTGGCCGGCTCGGCAGGCGCTCGCACGCACGTGCGCGGCCAGAGCGACGACGCTGAACATGCTCACCTGGTCGGATCACTACGCGAACGACCAGCTGAAGGCGGTCAACAAGGCCACCGCGGCTCCAGGGCCGGCCGACGCTGTTCAGCGACAACGCCGACGCGTACCTGAAGATCAAGCAGACCGGCAGCCAGTTCGACATCGTCTCGGGCGACGCGCTCTGGGTGCCGAAGTACCACAAGGACGGGCTGACCGAGTCGTTCGACCTCTCGTCAGCTGCCCGTCGTCGAAGCAGCTCTACTCGATCGCCCGGGAGTTCCCGTTCTGGAAGGACGGGTCGAACTACATGGGCTACCCGTTCTCGTGGTCGACCGTCCAGATCTACTACAACCCGAAGTACGTCAAGGCGAAGCCCGACTCGTGGCACGCCCTGCTCGACACGAAGTACAAGGGCAAGATCTCGCTCGAGAACATCCCGACGGACATGATGGCGATCGCCGGGCGGGCGACCGGGCGCGAAGAAGCCGTACGCGATGACGACGGCGGAGATCTCGCGGGCGAAGGCGTTCCTGAAGTCGTTCAAGCCGAACGTCCTCAAGCTCGCCTCGCAGAACAACGAGGTCGTGCGAGCGCTGGCCGACGGCTCGGCGTGGATCGGGATCACGAACCTCGGCACCGACGACCGCGTCAAGGACGCGGGCGGCCCCGTCGTGAAGCCCGCGTACCCGAAGGAGGGCACGATCGGCTTCATCGACTCGGAGCAGATCGTCAAGGCCTCGAAGAACAAGGACGCGTTCGAGAAGTTCGAGAACGCGATGCAGCAGGCGCCGTGGATCGCGAAGAACTTCCTCACGAACGGCCGGCCGCTGTTCAACGAGAAGGCGTACAAGATCCTCGTCAACCAGGGGCACGGCGACCGCGCCCGGCGGCTGCTACTACAACAAGCCGCAGAACGCCCTGAAGATGACGATCAAGGGCCCGGCCGGCGACGAGCAGGCCTACGTCGACGCCTTCAACGAGGTGTTCGGCGCCTAGATCGATGGCTCCGATGCGACGTCGACGACTCCCGTCGATCCCGCCGGCCGGCGAGCACGGCCGGAGGTCGCGGGGGCCCGCTGCCGCCGTGCCGGCTGTCGGCCTCGCGCCAGTACGCGCGGCTTCGTGCCCGCGATCGTCCTGTTCGGGCTGTTCTTCGTCGTCCCGCTCGGGCTGATCGTCGCGCTACAGCTTCTGGCAGACGGTCGACTACAACGTCGTCCACGACTGGACGCTCGACAACTACCGCTACTTCTTCAGCGTCTCGACGTACGTCGCGACGATGTGGGCGACGATCTGGGTGTCGGTCGCGGCCACCGCGATCACGATCGCGATCGCGTTCCCGTTCACCTACTGGCTCGTGCGCTACGTGCCGCGGCAGCCTGCAGCGGCTGCTGCTCGTGCTCGTGATCCTGCCGTTCTGGACGAGCTACCTGCTGCGCGTCTACTCGTGGCTCAACATCCTCGGCGACGCGAGGCGCGATCAACCGCTTCCTGCAGTGGACGGCACATCACGGACCAGCCCGCTCTCGCTCTTCCTCTACGACCGCCCGGCCGTGATCCTCGTGCTCGTCTACCTCTACTTCCCGTTCGCGGCGCTGACGCTGTACGCGTCGCTCGAGCGCTTCGACTGGGACCAGTTCAAGGCGGCGATGGACCTCGGCGCGCCGCCGCTGGACGGCGATCCGCGGATCCTGCTGCCGCAGATGCAAGCCGGGGATCACGACCGCCGTGATCTTCGTCTTCATCCCGATCCTCGGCGAGTACCTGACGCCGCAGCTCGTCGGCGGCGCGCGAGGGCGTGATGATCGGGAACCTGATCGTCAACTTCTTCACCGGCGCCCAGTACACGCGCGGAGCGGCCGCGGCGCTGCTGATCGCGGCGCTGATCATCGTGCTGCTCATCGTCTTCCGGCGCTCGCTCGAGGTGGAGGACGCCTATGCCGTGCGTGAGCGTCGAGGTCGTCTCGCCCCACGCGCGGCCTGGTGCGCGGCGCTGCTCGGCACCTGGGCGGTGCTCGTCTACGTCTTCCTCTTCGCGCCGATCGTGCTGCTCGTCGCTGTTCAGCTTCAACGCCAACAGTACGGCACGTTCCCGTTCACCGGCTGGACGACGCACTGGTACAGCGAGGTCTTCGGCGACTACCAGATCAAGGACGCCCTCACGACGACGCTGAAGGTCGCCTTCGAGGTGACGATCATCTCGACGATCGTCGGCACGGCGGCGGCGTTCCCGCTCGTGCGCTCGCGGCTTCCGTTCCGGAGCGGCGTGCGCGTCGCGATGACGCTGCCGATCATGATCCCCGGCCTGCTGATCGGGGTCAGCCTGCTCATCCTGCTCACGAGCGTGCTTCCACCTCCAGCTCTCTGCCGCAGACGGCGGTGATCGGCCAGTGCGTCTACACGACGCCGTTCGTGCTCCTGCTCGTGGCGGCGCGCCTGCAGGGCTTCGACCCGTCGCTCGAGCGAGCCGCCAGCGACCTCGGCGCGAACACCTTCAACCGGCTGCGCTACGTCGTGCTGCCGCTGATCGTGCCGGCCGTCTTCGCCGGTGCGCTGTTCGCGTTCACGCTCTCGCTCGACGAGTTCATCATCACGCTGTTCCTGATCGGCGGCTCACAACACGCTGCCGATCTACATCTACACGCAGGTGAAGTTCGGGATCACGCCCGAGGTGAACGCGCTCGCGACGCTCCTGCTGGGAGCCTCGCTGGTCCTGATCGCGCTTGCCTTCCTGCTGCCGATGGCGGCACGCTCGCTGCGACAGGCGCGCCGGGCTCGTCGCGCGACGTAGGCGCGATGTGAAACGACAACGCTGAGCCGGCGCGGGGACGCCCTTTTCCTTCTAGCGAGGCTCGCTGCGGTCGACGTGCCGGTGGCGGACGGCCGACGCGATCCACCTGCCGTCGGCTTCTCGGTTCACGTGGAAGCTCGAGATCACGCGCTGGCCGCCCTCGTAGTCGCCGTAGAGGATGTCGACGCTGAGGGTGCCGCTCTCGACCGCTTCTGCGATCCGGTCGCGCTCGGGGCCGGGATCACGGAAGGCGATCTGCCAGAACCCGATCTTGCCGGGTGGGATGTAGATGTCGCGCGTCAGCCGGCGGAACTGGTCGAGCCGGACGTGTTCGACGTCGCCCGTCAGACGAGTGGGGTACACGTAGCCGCCGTCCAGCACGCCGATGCCCGGGCCGACGTTCCGCAGTGAGAGCACGAGGTAGACGCGCCCGTCGACGACCTCGACGCCGGCGCCCTCGCCGGGAGCCGTGACGGTGACGTCGTCCACGAAGCTGGCCCGCAACGGATGGTCTTCCGGCGATGACTGGATGAGGAGCGGCCGGAGCTGGGAGAGGAGCGAGAGCTCGGCCGCCCGGGCCGCGCGGTTGCCCGAGCGGACGGCGCCGTACGTCGCCCCGGCGAGCGCCAGCGTCCCTCCGGCAGTCGCGAGGGCGGAGATCGTCACCCAGTCGGCCACGGGTCGAGATTACCCCGCAGTCAACGTGGCAACCTGCGTCCAGCTGCCGCTCCGCGCGCTCGCGACCGCCGCCTCGACGAGTGCAACACCCCGGTGGCCGTCGGCGAACGTCGGGAAGGGCTCGTGCGGCTCGCCTGCAAGCGCCCGGTACACGTTGCGGAAGATGTTCTGGAAGGCGCCGCCGTAGCCCTCGCCGTGTCCTGCCGGATAGCGGGACAGCGGACGCGCCGACGCGGTGTTCGCGACCGGGTCCTTGACGACGATCTGCGTGGGCCCATGAGCCCGGCGGAACAGCATCACGGTCGGCACCTCCTGGTCCCAGGTGAGCCCCGCATCGCTTCCCTCGCACTCGAACAGCAGCTGATTCTTGCGGCCGGCGGCCCCGGCCGAGAGAACGAGCGAACCCGAGCCGCCGCCTTCGAGGCGCAGCAGCAGGCTCGCCTAGTCCTCGAGCGGGCCACCGGCGTCGTGGCCGAACTCGGCGAGCACCTGGGTCACCTGGAGTCCGGTCACGTGCTCGGCGAGATCGAGCCAGTGCGTGCCGAGGTCGCCCACGACGTACGACGGGCCCGAACGGGCCGGATCCTGGCGCCAGCCTGAGGCCGGGAACAGCACGTCGTCACAGAGGTACCGTCCGTGCACCGACGTGATCCGCCCGAGCTCACCCGAGCTCGCCGCGACCCGCATCTCCTCGACGAGCGGGTACCCGCGCACGTGATAGCACGTCGCCCCGATCAGCCCCTGTTCGGCGGCCGCCGCCACAAGACGTCCGCTCTCTTCGGTCGAGACGGCGAGCGGCTTCTCGCAGACGACGTGCACTCCGCGGTCGAGCGCCGCCAGCGCCTGCTCGGCGTGCACGTCGTTGGGGGTGCAGACGTGCAGTACGTCGACCTGCTCCCGGTCGAGCAGCTCGCCGAGGTCGTCGTACGGCGCGGCCCCATGGCCGAACGCCGCCGCCTTCTGCTGTGTGCTCCCACAGACCGCGGCCACCTCGACGCCGATTGCCCGCAGCGCTCCGGCATGAACGTGCGCGATGAAGCCGGCGCCGGCGATCGCCGCCCGCATCACCGGGATGCCATGAACATCCGGGTCAGCACGTCGATGTCGAGACGCGCCTGCTCGGGTGGTGTGCGGCACGGCACGCCGGCGACGATGCAGTCGTGGAAGTGCATCAGCTCGCGGGCGAACGCTTCCTCGTACGACTCGAAGACGTGGATGTCGTTTGCCCCGTCCCGCCTCTCGCTGCGCCGGTAGATCGTCGGCGACTGCTTCAGCCAGGGTGACGGAAACGTCAGCGTGCGCACCGAGTCTGCGAAGAAGAACGAGATCGACTCGCGGTATTCGTGCGTGGCGAGCAGCTGAATCCAGGCGCTGTCCCAGCGCGCGCCGTTTGCGAGACGCAGCGATCCGGACACCGCGCGACCCTCGTTCCACCAGTCGCCGGCCACCACCTCGCCGGGCAGCGGCTCGTGCATCGCCGCGAGCAGCCCGTGCACGACGTTGAGGTCGTGGAGCAGGCTGCCGAGGAAGCTCTCGGAGAAGGCGCGCACCACATCGGGGTCACCGGAGCCGACGGCAGCCTCTACCTGCTCGGCCTCGCTGCGGCGGGTCGACTCGATCAGCTCGCGGGGCACGTCGCTGCCGCGCACGATCTCGCCCGGGACGAAATACGGCTCGAACTCCGGGTCGTTGACGACGACGCTGACGTACTGAAGCTCGACCGCCGAGTCCGGGAGCTCGGCGAGCATCGCCTCGTACGCGGGGTCGTAGCGCTTCATCGTCCCGACCTGGACGACGCGATCGGCTCGATCGCGAGCGGCGACGATCCGGTCGGCGTCAGCGAGCGTGATGCACATCGGCTTCTCGACGAATACGTGCAGCCCCGCGTCGAGTGCGGCGAGCACGACCTCGGCATGCGTTCCGGCAGGCGAGCAGACGACGATCGCGTCGAGCGCCGCCTCGTCGAGCAGCGTCCGGTGAGTCTGCGTGCAGGCCCGGGATCCCGTAGCGCGCGCCGAGCGCCTCGCGGACGGTCTCGCTCGGCTCGGCGAGCGCGGCCACCGTGAAGCGGTCGCGCAGCGCGGCGAGGTACGGGAGGTGCTCCGCCTGGGCGACGAGGCCGCCGCCGACGACCCCGACGCGGACAGTCACGCGAGCACGCCGCGTCGCCACCTTCGTGAACGCGAGCGCGATCTCGTCGAGGTCGCGCTCTCGTTCAGCGGGGAGACGTCGACGTGGATCGCGCGACCGAGCAGGTCGAGCGTGCGGGGGCAGTCCGGCGCAGGGAGGCCTGCGTCGGCGATGACGTCGAGCACCGGCTTCCAGAACGGGTAGACGTGAAGGTCGATCGCGGCGGGCGCGTACATGCGCACTGCCTGGACGCCTTCGGCGCGAGGGCCGTCGGCGGCCTCGGCGGCGAGTGCGGGCGTCGGTGCGAAGGCGATCAGGCAGATGCCGGCGTCGCCGCCGTCGTCGTTGGTGCGGCGGAGGGTCAGGCCCGGGAGCTCACGCGACGCGTTCGGCCAGCCATGCCTGGTTCGCACGCATGCGCTGCGAGGAGCCCGTCGAGCCGCGCCAGCTGGACGCGCGCGACGGCGCCCTGAAGCTCCGAGGCGCGGAAGTTCCAGCCGGGGAAGCGGGGGAGACCGGCGCCGCGGCGGACAGAGCCGGCGCAGTCGTGGACGTCGATCGCGAGCTCGTAGAGGTCGTCGCGGTCCGTGATCATGACCCCGCCCTCGCCGGTCGTGATGATCTTGTTGAACTGGAGGCTGAACGCGCCGGCGTCGCCGAACGTCCCGAGCCGCTGCCCGGCGAACGTCGCCCCAGCGGCCTGGCAGACGTCCTCGACGAGCGCCAGGCCATGATCGCGCGCGATCGCGGTCAGAGCAGCCATGTTCGCGGGTGCCCCGCGCATGTGCACCGGGAGGATCGCCCGCGTGCGAGGTGTCAGCTTCCGGAGGACGTCGGCGGGGTCGAGGGTGAGCGACTCGTCGACCTCGGCGAGCACCGGTACGGCGCCGGAGGCGATGACCGCATTCGGGGTCGCGTTCCACGTGTAGGCGGGGACGATCACCTCGTGCCCCCGTCCGACGCCCGCCCCGATGAGCCCACAGATCAGCGCCGACGAGCCCGCGTTCACGCACAGCGCATGTCTCGCACCCATGTACTCGGCGAACTCCCGCTCGAAGTCTGCGACCTCGTGCGGTCCATCGCCGACGCCGTAGTAGCGAAAGACGTTCTTGCTGCGAATGACGCGGGTGAGCGCCTCGAGCTCCTCGTCTCCGAGCTCCATGCCGCCGGGGAACATGGGCCATTCGGGGCGGCTGCGGGCGGGCGGGCCGCCGTCCCTGGCGAGGCGGAGGTCGATGCTGGTCTCGGTCACGTCGCTCATTCTGGACACCGGCCCGCGTCCACGCAACGGAGCGGCCGCGAGGTGGCAGGCATGCCGGCGCCCGGCAGCCCAGGGGCCGGCCGAGCGCTCACCAGCCGACTCGCTGCCGGCGCTTGCCCTCGAGCAGCCTCGCGCGCGCCTCCTCGACCTCGGGCCGGGCTGCGACCTCGGGGATGCCGACTTCCCAGAATGCGCCGCCGGGAGTCCAGTCGTGCGGCGCGGTGCGCAGTGCGATCACCGTCGTCCGGTCCGACTCCCGCGCGCGCCCGATCGCAGCCTCCAGCTCGGCGATCGTCGTCACGCCCTCCGCCGCGCAGCCGAGCGCCCGGGCGTGCGCGACCCAGTCGACCTCGACGTGCTCCGGGCCGATGTCTTCGAACATGTTGTTGAAGGCGGCCCCGCCTTCGCCGACCTGCAGTCGCTGGATCACCGCATAGCCGCCGTTGTCGCAGACGATCGCGATCAGCCGCCGGCCCGAGAGCACGCTGCTGAGCAGCTCGGAGTTCAGCATCAGATAGGAGCCGTCGCCGAGGAGCGTGAAGACGTCACCCTTGCGGCGCGCCATCCGTGCCCCCCAGGCACCCGCGATCTCGTACCCCATCGTCGAGAAGCCGTATTCGCAGTCGAACGTGGCCACGCCGCGTGCGAGCCAGTTGACGTTCATCTCCCCGGGCAGCCCGCCGGCCGCCGTGAGACCCAGGTCGTCCGGTCCGGCGAGGCGGTTGACGGCACCGATCACCTGCGCGTAGGTCGGTGGGCCCTCGCCGCCCGGCGCGGTGCGCTCCGCCACGAACGCGAGATAGCCGTCGCGCTCCGTCCGCGCACGATCGGCCCACGCCGGTTGCACCACCCAGCCGCCGAGCTGAGCGCTGAGCTCGCTGAGGCCCTCGCGGGCGTCGGCGACCAGCGGTTGCGACAGGTGCTTCGTCGCATCGAAGCGGGCGACGTTGAGACCGATGATGCGGGTGCCCGCGCCGAAGACCGTCCATGAGCCCGTTGTGAAGTCCTGCAGGCGGCTGCCGACGGCGAGCACGACGTCGGCCTCGGCGGCGAGCCGGTTTGCGTGATCGCTGCCGGTGACTCCGACCGGGCCGCAGTAGCACGGGTGGTCGGAGGTGAGACACGACTTTCCCGCCATCGTCTCCACCACCGGAACGCCGTGCAGCTCGGCGAATTCGCGCAGAGCGCTCTCCGCGAGCGAATAGTGGACGCCGCCACCCGCGATGACGAGCGGGCGCTCGGCCCCGCGCAGCGTCGCGGCTGCCTCCTCGAGCTGCCGCCGATCGGGCCGCGGCCGTCGCAACTCGTGCACGCGGGCGGCGAACAGCTGCGCGGGGAAGTCGTACGCCTCTACCTGGACGTCCTGCGGGAGCGCGATCAGCGCCGGCCCGCAGTCGGCAGGATCGAGCATCGTCTCCAGCGCGAGCGGCAGCGATTGCACGACCTGTGCCGGCGTGACGATGCGATCCCAGTAGCGGGTCACCGCGCGGAAGGCATCGTTGACCGTGGTCGACGGCGCGCCGGGATGCTCGACCTGCTGCAGCACCGGGTCGGGGATGCGGCTCTGGAAGGTGTCGCCCGGGAGCAGGAGCAGCGGCAGCCGGTTCGCCAGCGCGGCGCCTGCGGCCGTCACCATGTTCGTCGCGCCCGGGCCGATCGAGGACGTCGCCACCATGATCTGCTGCCGCCGCATCGCCTTTGCGAACGCGAGCGCCGCGAGTGCCATCCCCTGCTCGTTCTGGGCCCGATGCGTGGGTAGGAGGTCGCGTGCCTCGTGGAGGGCGTTGCCGAGACCGAGCACGTTTCCGTGCCCGAAGATCGCGAACACGCCGGGGAACAGCGGCACGTCTTCCTCGTCCACGATCGTCCGCTGTGCGATGAGGAAGCGGACGATCGCCTGGGCTGTCGTCAGCCTGACTGTGTCCATGTCGGTCCTTTCGCAGTCGTCAGCGGACAGCGCGGATCGAGCGCCTGCGCGGCCCACGTGTCCCGGATCCAGGCCTGCGGCGGGTCGTCGACGAACGCCATCGTCCGGTCGGGGGCCGGCCCGGCCATCACGTTGAGGTAGTAGAGCGGGTAGCCGGGAGCAGCCGCGCAGGGGCCGTGGTAGCCGCGCGGGCACGAGGAAGACGTCGCCGTCGCTCACGGTCGACCGTGGCGTCGATCGAGCCGTCGTGCGGTGTAGGTGCGGTGGAATGCGTACCCTTCGGGCGCGTAGTCGACGTGCCGGCACGACCCACGCGGAAGTAGTAGATCTCCTCGTTGTCGACGGGACTGCCCTCGGTGGCGTCGTGCTTGTGGGGCGGGTAGGAGGACCAGTTCCCGTCCGGCGTCAGAAGCTCGCAGCAGATGAGCTTGTCGGCCCCGCCGAACGCGTCCGGGGTGAGGAAGTTCGTTACCTGGCGGGTAGCCGATCCGGCGCCGCGAAGCTCGACAGAGACATCCTCGGCGGCGACGCAGGTGCGGGCTCGAGCCGTCGCGTCGCGCGGGCCGAGGCGAGCGCGAGCTCGCATCCGCCGGCGCTCGTGAGCCGCACCTCGGCATCCATCGGCAGGTAGGCCCAGTCGGTCACCCGCGTGAACACCGATCGCCGGCCTTGCAGCTCGAAGCGCCGGTCGTCCACCTGTGACGGTCACGCCGCCGCCCGAGAGGGGCAGCAGCGCGACCTCGTCCGTGCCGGTCGCGAGGGCGCGCGGGCACCCGGCTCGAGGCGCACGATCCGCAGGCCGCACAGCGCCCAGCCGGCGCGCTCGGGTGTCACGACGCACCGGGTCGTCGCCGTCGGCAGACGGTGCCGGCCGGGAAGATGCAGCTCAGCTCCGGGCACGGGCTGCCTCCAGCAGCTCGTCGGACCTCCTGCTCGGACGGCATCGCGTCGGCGCAGAGCAGGCGCGAGGCGACGAGCGCGCCGGCCGCGTTTGCGAACTCGACGGCCTCGGCGGCGACATGCCGACGAGCAGTGCGTGGCAGAGCGCGCCCCCGAACGCATCGCCGGCACCGAGAGCGCACACGACATCGACCTGGAGCGGCGGCACCACGTGCCGCTCGTCGGCGGTCGCGACGAGCACGCCCGTCGCCGCCGAGCTTCACGACCGCGATCTCCACGCCGCGTTCGAGCAGAAGCTCTGCCGCCTGCCTCGGGGTCGCTCGTGCCGACGGCGACGCGCACTCGGTGCTGTTGCCGACCGCGACCGTGGCGCGGCTCGATCGGCGCGCCGATCTCGCGGCTCGCCTCGTCTCCGTCGGCCCAGAAGATCGGCCGGTAGTCGAGATCGAGCACGGTGTGGCGCCGGCGGCCGCGTCCTCGAGCATCGCGCGACGCGGTCGCTCCCGGCGACGGCTCGACGGCGAGCGCGGAGGCGCTGACCCAGAGGATCGGCCGCTGCGCGCGCCGCCTCCAGATGACTCGCCGGAGAGGATCTCGTCGTCCGGCGCGCGCGGCTGCGCGATAGAAGACGAAGTTGCGGGTCGTCGGGCGAATCCATGCGCCGCGATCACGAGCGGCGTCTGCAGCGTCGGATGGGTGCCGACGAAGCGCGTGTCGACGCCGAAACTCCTCGAGCGCGCTCGCGCACATAGCCGCCGAGCTCGTCGTCGCCGACCGCGGTGACGACGGCGCTCCGGTCGCCCGAGGCGTGCTGCCGCGACTGCGACATTCGTCGGGCTGCCGCCGATGGACTTCGGCGAAGCGCTGCGCCTCGGCGAAGCGGCACACCGAGCTGCTCGGCGTAGAGATCGACGCTGACACGACCGACGGTGAGAAGCTGGAGCGGAGGGCTCGCGCTCGCGGAGGCATTCTCCGTCGCCGCTCGATCGACTCGAGCTCGTGCGTCAGCTGATCGAGCTCGGCTCCTCCCGCCATCTCGCGGACAGAGCTCTCGCGGGTGACGTCGCCCTTCGCGTAGTCGCCGATCACGCGGCCGCGGTTCAGGAGCACGAAGTGATCGCCGACGGGGTAGGCGTGGTGCGGGTTGTGCGTGATGAAGATCACCCCCACGCCTCGCTCGGCCGACTGCACGATGTAGCGGAGCACCACCCCGGCCTGCTTGACGCCGAGCGCCGACGTCGGCTCGTCGAGGATCAGCACGCGGGCGCCGAAGTAGATCGCGCGCGCGATCGCCACCGACTGCCGCTCGCCGCCCGACAGCGTGCCGACCGGCTGATCGGGGTCGCGGAGCTTGATGCCCATCTGCCCGAGCTGCTCGAGCACCGTCTTCTTCGCGAAGGCGACATCGAGCCGCTTGCCGGGTCCCCAGCCCTTCGTCGGCTCCTCGCCCATGAAGAAGTTGCGCCAGATCGAAGCGAGCGGCACCATCGCCAGATCCTGGTAGACGGTCGCGATCCCTGCGTGGCGCGCCTCGCGCGGCGAGCCGAAGTGCACCTCCGCTCCCTCCACCAGCACGCGCCCCTCGTCGTGCGGGTGGACTGCCCGAGAGGATCTTGATGAAGCTCGACTTGCCGGCTCCGTTGTCGCCCAGGATGCACGTCACCTCACCGGCGTTCACGTGCGCGGAGACGTCCTTCAGCGCGACGACGCTGCCGAAGTACTTCGAGATCTGCTCGACCTGGAGCAACGGCGTGGCGCTCATCGTGACCTCGCCGTGGCGGCGCGATTCCGAATCAGCGTGTTGAGCATGACGGCCATGAAGAGGATCCCGCCCTGGAAGGTGTACGTCCAGTTGCTGTCCCACTGCGCGCTGATGATCCCGATCGAGACCATCCCGAGCATTGCCGCCCCGAAGGCCGCGCCGATCACGGACCCGTAGCCGCCGGTCAGCAGGCACCCGCCGACGACCGCGCAGATGATGAAGATGAACTCGAGCCCGATCCCCTCCTTGGCCTGCATCGACCGGAGCTCGAGGGCCTCGATGATCCCGAGCAGCGCCGCCGTGGCCGACGTCATCATGAACAACGCGATCTTCGTCTGCGCGACGGGCACGCCGACATTCCGGGCCGCGACGGGATCGCCGCCCGCGCCGTAGATCCAGTTGCCGAAGCGCGTCCGGGCGAGCATCCACGCCCCCACGATCGTCAGCCCGAGCCACCAGAGGATCTTGACCTTGAAGTCGTACGGGCTCCAGAACGTCGACGCGATCCAGCGGTGCGCCGACCCGTACCCACTTGCCAGATCGATCTCCTCGATCGAGGTCCTGCCGGTCAGGGCGAGCGTCCCCGCTGCATTGACGCCCTGGAGGACGAAGAACGTCGCCAGGGTGACGATGAAGCTCGGCAGCTTCGTCTTGACCACGGTGATGCCGTTGATGAACCCGATCGCGATCGCGGCCGCCATGACGATGGCCATCGCGGGCCAGATGTTGAGGCCGCTCTCGGTGGTCAGGTACCCGAGCAGCAGGCCCGAGCTCCCGATCATGACGCCGGCCGAGAGGTCGAACTCCCCGCCGATCATCAGGAGCGCAACGGGCACGGCGACGATGCCGTACTGGGCCGCCTGGTCCGACCAGACGGCGTAGTTGGAGAGGTCGCCGATCCAGTTGACCGAGCTCGCGTAATAGGAGAACAGGAGGAAGACCGCCACGGCGCCGAGGAACGCGCCGGTATCAGGGCGGGCGAGCAGCTTGGCGATCGTGCCCACGTGCACTACGCGCTCGTCGCTGCCGGCGGCTCCTGCCGGCGTCGGTGTCGGAACGGATTGCGCCATCGGATGCTTCTCCCGAGTCGGGCCGGGCCCCGGGGCAGGCTTGGCCCGCCCCGGAGCGATCGGGCGCTTTAGCGGGTTCCCTGCTTCGCGAGCGCCGCAATGTGCGCGGCGTTCGCCTTGTTGATGATGCCGGGCCCGGTCAGCACGGGAGCCCCGTTGCCGACGGTGTTCCCGTTCGTCACGAAGAGCATTCCGAATATGACGGGCAGATATCCCTGTAGGTACTGCTGCTGGTCGATCGCGAACAGCATTCTCCCGGCCAGGATCTCCTTGATCGCCCCGCCGACGTCGAACGTGCCGGCCTTCGTCCCCGCCGGGAGCACCCCGAGGCAGGGGATGGTCACGTCGGGATCGAGGCCGAGAAAGCCGTCGAGTCCCTTGTTGGCCTTGAACGCTGCGGCGACCTTGGCCTTCGTTCCCGGGATATCCGACTTCGCATCCGGGATTGTCAGCACCTGGACGCCACCCGCGCCGAGGATCGACTTGACGCCGTCGGCACGCTGCTGCAGCCCGGAGTTGCTGGCTTCGTGGATGACGATGAGGACCTTCTTCACCCCGGCAGCCTGGAACTGCTTGCCGGCGCCCTGGCCCGCGACATCCTCGGTCTGGCCGACATGGACCTCGTAGGTCGGCAGGGTGTCGAAGGCACCGAGGCCGGAGTTGACGGTGATGATCTCGATGCCCCGCGCCGATGCCTTCGTGAGAGCGCTCTTGAGAGCACTCGCATCCGGGACGGTCGTCGCGATCACGTTCGCCTTCCCGGCAATGGCGGCATTGATGCCGGCGACCTGTTTCACGACGTTGTTGTTGGCGTAGACCTGGGTCACGCTGACACCGCGGGACTTCATGTCCTTTGCCGCCTGGTCGACGCCCTTCTTGAAGACCGACCAGAACGAGCCGGTGTCGCCGTGGGTGACGACCGCCATCTTGGTGGTGCCGGCGGCCACCGCTCCGCGCGCTGCGAATGCGGCAGCCGGAGAGCCGAGGAATGCCGCCCCCGCGGTGATGAGGCCGCCCTTGACGAGAAGGTCCCGCCGGCTGTGGCCCTGCCCACCGGGCCCTTCGATTGTCTCGTGCTCCATCCTGATTCCCTCCTAGTCGGTGTAGCTGCTTTGCCCCCCGAAGCGACGTGCGGTCGCGAGTTCAGCCGATCGTGTCACCCCCTTCTCTCCCGGCGAGGCACCGCTGGAGGAACGCGACGCTCCGTGCCGCGTCCTCCAGCGGCCGTGTTCCCTCGACGTCGGCGGGCTCGAGGGTCGTGTCCTGCTCGAGCACGTACCAGCCCGTGTAGCCACCGCTCTCGAGCGCCCTGATCGTGTCGGCGACCGGCACGTCGCCGTCGCCGAGCGCGCAGAAGAGTCCTTGTCTCGTCGCTTCGACGAGATCCACCTCGCGCCGGCGAAAGCGATCCGCGACGTCGAGCTTCACGTCCTTCAGGTGCACATGGCCGACACGGTCGGAGGAGCCCTCTGCGAGCGCCACGACGTCCGTGCCCCCGATCGCGAGATGCCCGGTGTCGAGGCAGATGCGGACGTCGCATCCCTCGAGCACACGGGCGAGATCTTCGTCCAGCTCGACGATCGTGTTCGCGTGCGGGTGCAGCACATGCTCCAGTCCGGCATCGGCGGCGATGTCGTCGATCCGGCCGAGCGACTCGAAGACGTGGCGCCACGCGTCATCGTCGAGCGTCACGCGCGGTGACCAGCCGAGATCGACGACGGCGGCGGAGATGAGCTTGGTCGCCCCGGTTGCGGCAAGCAGTGCGGACGTCTCGCGTGCGGCGGCAAGCGTTTCCTCGAGCCCCGCGGGGTCGTGCAGCACGACGGGGAGGAATGCGCCGACGAGCCGCATGCCGGCTGCCGCGAGCGTGTCGGACACCGCGGCCGCGTGATCGCCGAGATAGCCGACCGGCCCCGCTTCGGTCGCGGTGATCCCGAGCGATCGCATCTCGCGGAAAACCCGCTCGGGCGGCAACTGCACACCCCAGCCGGGAACCTCGCAGACACCCCAGGAGATCGGGCCGGCAGCAAGCCGATCGGCGATTGTCGCGATTGGTATCACGCTCCCTACGGGGTCGACGGTCTGTTGTGCTCCCGTGTCGATCAGGATCGCACACCCGCCCGGTCCACGCAGGTGGCGCCCGCTTCGGCGCTCGAACCCCCTGCTCGCTCAGGCTTGTGCAGCGCCGGCCGCCGGGCGGCGGGCGACGACGCCGAGCAACCCGGCGACGGCGAACGACACCACGAAGCTCGGCACCGTGGCGCCGATCCCCCACGACGGCGGGTCGAGGCGATCGACGAAATCCACCCACCAGCCCGGGCCTGTCGGGTACAGCCATTGGTAGAGCGCGAAGCCAGTGACCCACGCAGCGATCGGCCCGGCACGCCACGCCGGTGCGGCGAAGAAGTCGCTGCGACCGTAGCGACGGTCGGCGAGCAGCCAGTCGGCGAGCAGCACGGCGAACAAGGGCACGAAGAAGGAGCCGAGGAGCAGCAGGAACGACTGGTACGAGACGAGGTCGATCGTCAGTGCACCGATCGTGCCGAGCGCCGTTGTCAGCACAACGAGCGCCCGTTGTGGCACCGCCGGGACGAGATTTTGCAGTGAGACCGCGCCCGAGTAGGCGTTCGCGAACGCTTCGTCCGTCTCGGCGACGGTGAGTGCGAGCAGGGTGACGAACGCGACGAGACCTCCCGCTGCGACCGCCGCCGGCAGCGCCGCCGCGTCGGTGAGCCCGCGCGAGAAGAAGAGGACCGCGCCGAGCGCCAGCAGCCACGCGTCCGGCACGAGGTAGCCGATGCCCGCGCCCCAGAAGGCGCTGCGGCTGTCGCGCGAATAGCGCGTGTAGTCCGCCGCGAGCGGGATCCAGGAGACCGTGACGCCGACGACGATGTCCGCGCCCTGCCAGACGGAAAGGCCACCGGTGCCGGGCCGGTGCCAGAGCGCGCCGAGGTTCGCGTCGTGCAGCGCCCACCAGGTCAGATAGACGATCGCGACAGGCACCACCCAGACCGCGATCGTGCGCACGTAGCGGCGGACGACGCCGATCGGACCGAGCAGCCCGAGCACGAGCGCGAGTGCGCCGAACAGGATCGTCCAGGCCCACTTGGCCCTGAAGCCGAAGAGCTCGTCGGACAGAGCCGATGCGGCGGTGGCGATCACGATCAGCTCGAACACGGTCCAGCCGAGGCACTGCACGACGTTGACGGCCGTGGGCAGATACGAGCCCTTGCGCCCGAGTGGCGCGCGCAGCAGCACCATTCCGGGGACACGGGCTTGGGCGCCGATCGCGGCGGCGATCGCGATCATGAGGTTGCCCACGATGCAGCCGAGGGCGATCGCGAACAGGGCATGCGGCAGCGACAGGGCGGGCACGAGATACGTGCCCGCCACGATCACGAGCAGCGAGAAGCCGAGGTTGCCCCAGAGGAGGCTCGTGTCGAGCAAACCGAGCACGCGCTGGGAGTCGGCGACGGGCTCGATACCCGTGGTCGTCGTCTCGGCCACGCGCACAGGGTACGCCCCCGGCGGCGAAGGCCCGCCCCTGCCTGTGGCCTCGCTCAGGAGCTGACGAGTCGTCGCAGCACGTACGGGAGGATGCCGCCGTGGCGGACGTACTCGCGCTCCCGCGGCGTGTCGAGCCGGAGGATCGCCGTGAACTCGGTGTCGTCGGCCCTCACCGTCACCTCGCGGGCGTCGCCGTTGGCCACGCCGGTGACCGAGAACTCCTCCCGGCCGCTCAATCCGAGCGACTCGCGGCTCTGGCCGGGAACAAATTGCAGCGGCAGCAGGCCCATCATCAGGAGGTTCGAGCGGTGAATCCGCTCGTAGCTCTCGGCGATCACGGCCCTCACTCCGAGCAGGCTCGGCCCTTTTGCAGCCCAGTCGCGGGACGAGCCCGAGCCGTACTCCTTGCCCGCGAGCACGATCGTCGGTGTGCCCTCGGAGAGGTAACGCGCGGCGGCATCGAAGATCGTCATCTCCTCACCCGATGGAATGTGCATCGTCCACGTTCCCTCCGAGCCGGGCACGAGATGGTTGCGCAGCCGCACGTTCGCGAAGGTGCCCCGGACCATCACCTCGTGGTTGCCGCGGCGGGAGCCGTAGGAGTTGAAGTCCTTGCGTTCGACGTCGTGCTCGACCAGATACCGGCCGGCTGGGGAGTCGGGCTTGATCGAGCCGGCCGGGGAAATGTGATCCGTCGTCACGGAGTCGCCGACCGCGACGAGGCACCGAGCGCCGGCAATGTCCGCAATCGTGCCCGGCTCGAGGCTCATCCCGTCGAAGAACGGTGGACGCCGGATGTAGGTCGAGGCCTCGTCCCATGCGTAGAGGCTTCCGGAGGGCGTCTCCAGCGCGCGCCACGCGGGATCGCCCTCGTAGACGTTGGCGTAGGTGGAGACGAACATCTCCCGCCCGATCGCCTGCTCCATCGTCTCCCGCACCTCGACGGGCGCGGGCCAGAGATCGGAGAGGAAGACGGGATCGCCGTTCGGGTCGTGTCCGAGCGGCTCGGTGAGAAGGTCGACGTCCATGCGCCCCGCGAGCGCGTACGCGACGACGAGCGGAGGTGAGGCGAGGTAGTTCGCCTTCACCTCGGGGTGCACGCGCGCCTCGAAGTTCCGGTTGCCGGAGAGCACCGCACAGGCGACGAGATCGCCTGCGCCGATCGCCCTCGACACCACCTCGGGCAGCGGGCCGGAGTTCCCGATGCATGTCGTGCAGCCGTAGCCGACCGTGTGGAACCCGAGTGCCTCGAGAAACGGCGTCAGCCCGGCCTTCTCGAAGTACTCGGTGACGACCTTCGAGCCCGGCGCAAGGCTCGTCTTCACCCACGGCCGCCGCTGCAGCCCATGCTCGACTGCCTTCTTTGCGAGCAATCCGGCGGCGATCATCACTGCCGGATTGGAGGTGTTGGTGCAGGAGGTGATGGCCGCGATCACCACCGCGCCGTGCCGGAGCTCGATCGTCTCGCCGTCGATCTCGCAGAACACGCTCGCGGGAACGTCTGCGACGGCGGCGGCGTGCACCTCCTGCGTGCCCGTCGGTGCCACCGCGCCCGGCTCTGCCGTCGAGGGCGGATCGCTGGCGGGGAAGCTCTCGGCCAGCGCCTCGTCGAGGGGCGTGCCGTAGTCGACGCCGAAGGAAGAAAGCGCCTCCTGGAAGGAGCGCTTCGCTTCTGCGAGCGGGACGCGGTCCTGGGGGCGCCGTGGTCCTGCGAGCGACGGCTCGACGGTCGAGAGATCGAGCTCGACGACCTGTGAATAGGTCGGCTGCTCGTCGGGGTCGTGCCAGAGCCCGTTCTCCTGGCAATAGGCCTCGACGAGCGCCACGTGTTCGTCGTCCCGCCCTGTGAGTCGCAGGTAGCGGAGCGTCTCGTCGTCCACGGGGAAGAAGCCGCAGGTGGCCCCGTACTCGGGAGACATGTTCGCGAGTGTCGCGCGGTCGGCAAGCGATAGCCCCGCGACCCCGTGCCCCACGTACTCGACGAACTTCCCGACGACACCGGTCTGGCGCAGGATCTGCGTCACGGTGAGCACGAGGTCGGTGGCGGTCGCCCCTTCCGGCAGCGCGCCGTGCAGGCGGAAGCCGACGACGTGCGGAACGAGCATCGAGATCGACTCGCCGAGCATCGCGGCCTCGGCCTCGATGCCGCCCACCCCCCAGCCGAGCACGCCGAGCCCGTTCACCATCGTCGTGTGAGAGTCCGTGCCGACGAGCGTGTCGGGGAAGGCCCGGCCGTCGCGCTCCTCGACGACCCGCGCCAGGAACTCGAGATTGACCTGGTGGCAGATACCCGTGTTCGGCGGCACCGCCTTGAAGTTGGCAAACGCCGCCTGGCCCCAGCGGAGAAACGCGTAGCGCTCGCGGTTGCGCTGGAACTCCAGCTCCGAGTTGCGCTGCATCGACAGGCGGGTGGCGAAGTCGTCCACCTGCACCGAGTGATCGATCACGAGCTCGACGGGGATCAGCGGGTTCACGCGCGCGGGATCGCCGCCGAGGTCTGCGACCGCGGCGCGCATCGCGGCGAGGTCGACGACGGCAGGAACGCCGGTGAAGTCCTGCAGCAGCACCCGGCTCGGGTTGTAGGAGATCTCGCGGGAGGGCTCTGCCTTCGCGTCCCAGCCCGCCACGGCCTCGACGTCGGCCGCGGTGACGGTAGCGCCGTCCTCGCACCGCAGCACGTTCTCGAGCAGGATGCGCAGGGTGTAGGGGAGGCGCGCGACGTCGTAGCGCGCCTGGAGGGCTTCGACCCGGAAGATCTCGAGCTCGCGGCCGCCGACGGAGATCGCCGACCGGGCCCCGAAGGAGTCGGGATGCGCCATGCCTCGATTCAAGCAGAACGTCCCGCGCAGGGCCGACGACCGGGCCGCCGGCGCGCGCGGGATCAGCCGTGCACGGCGATCACGCCGCACCAGTCGCGGAGGCGCGACGGGTCGAGCCGGAGCTCCCCTGCAAGCGCGTCGAACCGGGCGCGGCGGCCCGCACGGCCGTTGGCGTGGATCCAGAACGCGGCGTCATAGGCGGCGTCGCCTGCGCACGGCACCGGGTCGATTGCGCACAGAATGCGGTTTGCGCACCGGAGAATGCTCCGCTCGTCGAGGACGCCGTGGAGCAGCACCGCCGGCTGGGCGTCTCGGGCGAGCCGCGCGAGCGCCATCCGCGCCCAGGCGATGCGGGGACGGGATGAGCGAGCGCCGCGCTCGGCGGCATCGATTCGGCGCCGCACGACGTCGTCGAGTCGAGGCAAGGCGCTGGGAGGCTGGACGCCGAGCGCCTCGATCAGGCGGGCCGCCTCGGCAGCGGTCGCATCGACGGCGTTGGTGCCCGGGCGGACGCGCTCCAGCAGTAGAGCCCGGCGTTGCTCGTCGAACGCGAGCAGCTTCGGCGCGCAGCGGCCGTTCCAGGCCCGCAGTGCGAGGACCGTCTCGGCGTACCGATCCGAGGGCGAGGCCAGCTTCAGAACCACATCGACCCCGTCCTGCGTGCTGGCTTCGAAGACACGCTCGAACGGATGCCCCGTCTGCTGATTCTCGAGCTCGAGCCCCCACAGCTCGGCGAGCTCGGCGAGCACGCGCGACATGCCGCTACTCCAGGTGGTCGAGGCTGGACGAGACTGCGGCACGATGCCCCCGTAGATCGGCCGTGTCGAGCGCGAGCCGCCCCATCGCCTGCATGCCCTCCCGCTCGCGTCCTGCGCTCCACAGCGCGAGCGCATGAAACATGCGCAGGGCCTGATCGTCCGGGTACTCCGCCGTGGCGGCGTCGAGCACGGCAATCGCATCGGCATGACGGAGCACGCGACTGTACGACGAGCCGAGCCCGAGCGTGGCCTGTGCCCGGAACGGCTCCGGCAGTCCCAGTGCCAGCGCCTCCTCGTAACACGCAATCGCGGGCTCGACACGGCCGGCCCGGTCGTGTGCGCACGCCTCGTCGAAGCGCTGCCGCGCGAGGTCGATCACGTGAGCCGGGCCAGTTCTGCGGCAGGCACGACGCGCTGGATCTCCTGGAACAGCTCTCGTTCCTCGATGCGGACGTGCTCGCGGAGAAGATCGCCGAGCTCGCGCAAGGTCTCGGGAGCCACGTCGCTCGCGGCGAGTTCGGAGCGCAGGGTGCGCGCGAGACCGTGCAGCTGCATGTGCTCACGCAGGACCCGCTCGAGCAAGGGCGTCGATCCGGCGTGACGCACGTAGAGGGGGAACAGCTCCTCCTCCTCGCGACGAAAATGCGCGACCGTCTCCGAGAAGAACGAGGCAATGTAGGCGTCCGCTGCGGCCAGCCGCGCGTCGTCGTCTCCGTCCGCGGCGCTCAGCACACGGCGAGCCTGCGCCAGCTCGCGCCGGTGGTCGCGGGAGAGCGGAGCGAGCGTCGGATGGCGCTTCACGTCTCGCCCCGCGCGCGGCTGATGCCGCGCTCCGTGAGCGTTCTCCGCTCGGGGTCGAAATGGCGTGCGACAGCCTCGGCGTATGGACGCGAGACGCGCGCCGCGTACGCGCCGAAACCCTCGTCTCGCAAAGGGCGAAGATCGTTCTTGTAGGGCTCGAGCACATGCTGTCGGCCCACGAGGCGCGCCGAGTTGAAGAACGCGATACCGATTCCCGTCGAGACCTCGAGCACGCTGCGGCGCTCGCGCGCCGCGGTGGCGCGGAGGCCGTCGTAGAGCGAGGCGAGATCGGCCGCTGCCGGGAGGCTCGAGGCATCGGCCCGGATGTCGACGAGAGACTGCCGCAGTGCTGCAAGCTCGAGCGGCGGGATGTCGATCAGCCGCGCGGTTTTCCCCGACGCGCCCTCGAGCGCCCCGAGCAGCTCGTCGACAGAGCCGAGATGCGCGTCTTCGGCCAGCACGCCGACCTGCTTGAGCTCTTGCACCAGGGTGTCGAGATAGACGCGGGTTCCGCGCGTGACGTCTGCGGCGGCCGCGAGCAGCCACAGGGGCGAGAACCCGAACGCCGCGATCGAGCCGAGCTCCATGGCATTGCCGGCTGTCTTGCGCACCGCGAGCTTCTTCGCATCGGGCTCGAACTCGTCAGCCACTGCCCCCGCCGGGGGCGTGACCCCGCCGATGAGCTCGATCGAGACTCGGAGCAGGTTCTTGGCCGTCGCCTCGTAGAGCCGCGACATGCGGACGAGCCGCGGCAGCAGCAGCTCTGCGGTCTCGTGCACCGTGCCCCCGGCGAGCGCCGCGAGCGAGCGGACGGCGCGCTCGGGCAGTGAGAGCACGAAGGTGAATCGACCCCTCATCGCTAGCATCATCTCCGATGGCCACCGAATCGATCCGCGCCCTGCTGCAACAGGCATTCCCGGAGGGCGAGATCGGCGTCGACGACCGCACCGGTGGCGGCGACCATTTTCAGGTGACGGTCGTATCGAGCGCCTTCGACGGGCTGCCGCTGATCGAGCAGCACCGCCTCGTCAACGCTGCGCTCGCAGGCCCGCTCGCCGACGGGACGATCCACGAGCTCCGCATCCGAACGAAGGGAACGACATGAGCACGATCTCAGAGCAGATCCAGCAAGTGATCGACACCGAGCCGGTGGCCGTGTTCATCAAGGGAACGCACGAGGCACCTGCCTGTGGCAACTCGATGCGGGCGTTGCAGGCGTTATGGCAGGCCGGCGCCCCGATCACAGCCGTCGACATCCTCCCCGACCCCCGGATCCGGCAAGAGTTGTCGGCCCTGAGCCAGTGGCCGACGATCCCTCAGGTGTTCGTCAACGGCGAGCTGATCGGCGGGGCCGACATCACCGAGGAAATGCTCGCCTCCGGTGACCTGCAGGCAAAGCTCGACGAGGCTCTCGGCGAGGACCGCGAGCAGACCGCGCGCACGATCGCGCTCGCGCTGCCCGCCTGAGGCAGGCTCTCAGGCGCCGGCGCGCGGCGACCAGTGGCGAACCGCGCTCGCCACATGGGCCCGCATGAGCGCGGCGGCACGCTCGCCGTCCCTCGCCTCGAGCGCGACGACGATCGCTTCGTGCTCTTCCACGTCGTCGTCCTGCCAGCTCGCCGCACGACGGCGTTCGGCGAGGAGGCGCCGCCCGACGTCGGCGATCCAGAGGCCCTCGAGGAGCCGCACGAAAGCCTCGTTGCGCGTCGCGGCCGCCACCGCGAGATGAAAGGCGCGGCTCGCGTCGTGCGCGGCGTCCGACGACCGTGCCGCGCGCTCGGTCGCGATCGCCGACCGCATCGCCGCAACGTCGTCGCCGGTGCGCCGCTCGGCGGCCAGCCTGGCCACCTCTGGCTCGAGCACGAGCCGCGCCTCCAGGCGCTGTCGCACCTGGCCGAGCCCGAGATCCGAGACGAAGAAGCCGCGATTGACCTCGAACTCGACGAGACCGTCGCCGGCCAGGCGACGCAACGCCTCCCGCACCGAGCCCCGGGAGATGCCGAGCTGGTCGGCAAGCTCCCCCTGGCCGAGGCGCGAGCCCGGAGCCAGCGAGCCGGCGACGATCATCCCGCGGACTTCGTCGTATGCCAGCCCGACGACGGAGCGCGGTCGCAATGTGCGGGCCGTCACGGGGTCGGGCCCGGTCGAATCCGAGATGGTTGACATTCGATGTTCGAACGTTTTATCGTGGCGGCGACCTGGGCGCAAGTGGATGATGTGCCCGGAACGACACGGGAGGGTGTGATCGCATGAGCCAGGCCGACGTAGTCGATGCCTCGAGCGCGACGCTCGGGAAGAAGAACCTCTCCACGATTCACGCGGTCGCGCAGGCGCTCGCGATCGGTCCCATGTTCTCGGTCGCCCTCGTCCTCGGCGGGGTCTCGCGCCCGGACATCGGCGCAGGCTGGAACGCGGCCCTCGCAGTCCTGCTCGCCGGGCTCGGCGTGGTCGCGATCGCGTACACGATCTCGCTCTATGCCCGGAAGTACGCCGGCGCGGGCGCTGTGTACGAGTACCTCACGCACGGGGCGCACCCGTGGGTCGGCGTGCTCACGTCCGGCATCTTCTTCGTCGGTGCGCTCTTCCTCGGGGGCGGCGGCATCTACCTCGGCCTCGGGATCCTCTCCGACAACTTCTGGAAGACCCACATCTCGCACAGCGGCCCAGCCTGGTGGGTGTGGGGCATGATCGCCCTGGGGATCGTCCTACTCCTGAACTACCTCGGGGTGCGCCTCGCGATCCGTGCCATGCTCGCCTTCGCGGCGCTCTCGTTCGTGCCGATGCTGATCCTCGCGCTGGTGATCATCGTCAAGGGCGGGGAGGGCGGGAACACGCTCTCGATGTTCAACCCCGGCGAGACGTCGGTGTTCGGCGTCACCGGCGGAGGGGTGCTCGGCGGCATCCTGCTCGGCATCCTCCTCTTCGTCGGGTTCGAAGCGGCAGCCTCGATCGGCGAGGAATCCGAAGATCCGCATCGATCGATTCCCCGTGCGTTGGTCGGCACCGTTGCCGTCGCGGCAGCCTTCTTCGTGGTCATGGCGTACGCCTTCTCGGTCGGCTACGGGCAGAAGGCCGTCAGCGAGGGCGCCTGGGCGTTCTCGCCGGCGCCGGTCAGCGAGATGGCCACGAAGTACGTCGGATCATGGTTTGCCACGATTCTCGAGCTCGTCGTGATCCTCGACGCGATGGCGCTCGCGCTTGCGATCTGCGTCATGATCGGACGCGGCTTCTTCGCGCTCGGACGTGACGGTCTGCTCCCGAGGGTGTTCGCGAAGACCTCGCGGTACGACACGCCGTGGGTCGGCAACCTGATGGTCGCGTTCGGTGGCATTGCTCTGGTCGTCATCGCACTGTCGACCAACTACGCCTCGCAGTTCGGCTTCCTCGACGAGGCCGGGAAATTCGTGCCGTTCTTCCCGAACGACCAGTTCGCGTGGTTCATCGTCTCGGCCACCGTCGGCTCGTTCGCGATCGAGCTCGTCTACCTCATCCTCGCTGTGGTCGCGTTTCGCCTCGTCGCGACGAGCGGCAACAAGCCGTGGCAGTACGTGGTCGTCGCCGTCGCGGTCGTGATGCCGATACTCGGGTTCTACGGGGCGTTGCATCCGGCGCCCCACGACAGCTCGAACTACAACTGGGTCGCCATGTACTGGACGCTTGGACTGATCGCGGTCGCGCTCGCCTGGTTCGTGATCGTGCTCGTGACCCGCCGTCCGAACGTGGACAACGCCGCCTCGCACGCTGCAGAGCACCGGGGCGTCCCCCCGCTCGACGAGACGCTGGGGTTCGAGCCCGCCCCGTGAGCGAGACCGCAGCCTGGCATCGCATCGGCCCGGCGGAGGAGCTGCCAGACGGCACCCTCCGCCGGGTCGAGGTCGCCGGCCGCGCGGTCTGCCTGGGCCGGGTCGAGGGCGGCTGGGTCGCCTTCGACGACACGTGCACCCACGAGGAGTGCCCCCTCTCCGACGGCGACCTCGACGGGGCAATCGTCGTCTGCCCCTGCCACGGATCCGAGTTCGACATCCGCACGGGCGATGTGCTGTCGCCGCCCGCGCTCGACCCGTTGCCGATCTTCGACGTGCGGGTCGAGCAGGGAGAGCTCGAGGTGCGGCTCGAGCCCACCGCGGCCGCGGCGACCGCGACGCGGCAGCGAGACGAGCACGTCCCGGCCGCACCGGTCGCACCGAGCGTCGCCGAGCCGTCCATCGACGGTCTCGCGCTCGAGCACGTCGACCTCTCGGATCTGGATGCCTGGGTGGAAGGCGTGCCGCACGCCTGGTTCGCGCTCCTACGCCGTCAGGCGCCGCTGCGCTGGCAGGACGAGGAGAGCGGCCGGGGCTACTGGTCGTACACCCGCTACGAGGACATCGTCAACGTCTCGAAGGACTTCGGGACGTACTCGTCGGAGACCGGCGGCACCTCGCTCGAGGATCTGACGCCGTCCCAGGTCGAGGCCCGCAAGTCGATGCTCGACACGGACCCGCCGCAACACACCCGGATGCGCGCGCTCGTCAACAAGGGCTTCACGCCCAAGGTCGTCAACGCGTATGAAGCGCGTATCCGCGGCCTCGCGCGAGACATCCTCGCCGCCGCATTCGAGAAGGAGGAGTTCGACTGGGTCGAAGACGTCGCCGCCGAGCTGCCGATGTGGGTCTTCTCCGAGATCATGGGCTTGCCGCTCGAGGACAGAAAGCTGCTCATCGACCTGGGTGACAAGCTGCTCGGCAACACCGACCCCGAGGTCGTGGGCGAGGAGCTCACGTTCGGCAGCGCCGACCTCACCGATTACAAGGAGCTCCCGTTCTCGAGCCCGTATGCGCGTGATCTGATCGAGTACGGGCGCAGTCTCGGCGACGCGCGCCGTCAGGAGCCGCGCGACGACGTCACGACGAGGCTCGTCGAGGCCGAAGTGGACGGGGAGCGACTCGACGACCGCGAGTTCGGCGTGTTCTTCATCCTGCTCACGACCGCGGGCAACGAGACGACACGGCACACGATCAGCCTCGGCCTGCAGGCCCTGCTCGAGCATCCGGAGGAGGCTGCGCGCCTGCAGGCCGATCCGTCGCTCGCAGCGACGGCGGCAGACGAGATCCTGCGCTGGGGACATCCCGTGCACCACTTTCGCCGTACGGCGACGCAGGATGTCACCGCCTACGGGCAGACGATTCGCGAGGGCGACAAGGTGGTGATCTGGTACGCGTCCGGCAACTTCGACGAGGAGAAGTTCGTCGATCCCTACCGCTTCGATGTCGGCCGGGCACCGAACCGGCATCTCACGTTCGGGCTCGGCGGCCCGCATTTCTGCCTCGGCGCTCATCTCGCGAAGCTCGAGGTGCGCATCTGGATCGAGGAGATGCTTCCCTATCTGGGCCGGATCGAGCTCGCAGGACGGCCCGAGCGGCTACGGTCGAACTTCTTCAACGGGATCAAGCGCATGCCCGTCCGGGTACGCGCGTGACCCAACCGGGAGGGGCGCGCATGAACGCAGGTCATGATCCGGGCACGGCCGCCGCCGCCCTTGCTCAGCAGGGAGTGCGGGCCGTGCGCCTGCTCTACACCGACCTGCACGGCATCGCGCGCGGCAAGGACATCCCGATCCCGCATTTCGCCGACATGTGCGAGGAGGGAGCCGCCTTCTGCGCCGCGGTGATGGGAACCGACCTGCACCACACGCCGGTCGTCGGCGGCGAGGAAGGATACGTCGACTTCGCGATCCGCCCCGACCTCGAGACGTTGCGTCAAGTGCCGTGGCAACCGGAGGTGGCCTGGTGCCTCGGCGAGGCCTGGACACTGGACGGCTCGGAGCACTGGCCCGTCTGCCCCCGTGCGCTGCTCAAGCGTGTCATCGCCTCCTACGCCGAGCGCGGGCTGACGCCGATCGTTGCCCCGGAGCTCGAGTTCTTCCTCCTCGAGCGCGACCCTTCGGCAGAGGGCGGCCTGCGCCGTTACGTCGACGAGCTCTCCCGCGTCTACACGGTCGGGGCCGTCTCCGATCCGCGCGAGATCGTGCTGCGGATGCTGCTCTGGTGCGACGAGCTCGGGTTGCAGGCGTTCGCCGCGAACCACGAGTTCATGAACTCGCAGTACGAGATCAACGTCAAGCACTCGGAGGCCCTCGACGCCGCCGACCGCGCGTTCATGCTGCGCGCCGCCGTGAAGGAGATTGCCGTGCGCGAGGGTCTCCTGGCCACGTTCATGGGACGGCCGTTCTCCGACCAGGGCGGCTCCGGCTTTCACGTGCACCTCTCGCTCGCAGACGCGGAGGGGCGCAACGTGTTCGCCGACGAGGGCGGGCCGGACGGGCTCAGCCCGCTCGCGGCTCGGTTCATCGCCGGCGTGATCGACCATGCCCAGGGCCTGCAAGCCCTGCTCGGCCCGACGATCAACGCCTACAAGCGGATCCTGCCCGACAGCCTCGCGCCGACACATGCCAACTGGGGGCACGACAACCGCACCTCGTTCTGCCGCGTGCCCAGGGAGCGCGGCTCGCGGGCGCGCGTCGAGATCCGCACGGGCGACGGATCTGCGTGCTCCCACTTGATCATGGCGGCGATCCTGATCGCCGGGCTCGACGGGATCGAGCGCGAGCTCGAACCGCCCGAGCCGGTCGTCGGCGACGCGTATCGCGCCGACGAGGACCACGCCGGCTCACGACTACCCGCCGGTCTCGGCGAGGCGCTCGATGCCCTCGAGGCCGACGAGGGCCTGGTCGAGGGGCTCGGGGAGGCGCTCGTCACCACGTTCGTCGCCATGAAGCGGTTCGAGGTCGAGCGCTTCTCGGAGGAGGTCGGCACGTTCGACGTCGAGGTCGTCTCGGAGTGGGAGCTGAGGGAATATGCAGCCCATCTGTGACCCCGACGAGCGGTGCGTACGGGTCGAGGTGAACGGCATGCCCCGCTGGGGGAGGCGCGACGACGCCGCGATCGTGCTCGAGGACGGCACGCGTGTCGTCGAAGGCGAGGCCGTCTACCTGGCTCCCGTGCAGCCGTCGAAGATCCTCGCCGTTCACCTCACGTACCGCAGCCGTGTCGAGGAGTACGCGGCACGGACGCCGCCACAGCCGTCGTATTTCCTCAAGCCGCCAACGACGTTGAACGGCCATCGTGGCCTGCTGCGCCGGCCGAAAGGGGCGAAGTTCCTCAACTACGAAGGCGAGCTCGCCGTCGTCATCGGCCGCAGGATGAAGGGTGTGCGCATGGACGACGTGCTCTCCTACGTGGGGGGGTATGCCTGCGCGAACGACGTCGGGCTGCACGACTTCCGGCACGCCGACCGCGGGGCGATGCTGCGCGTGAAGGGGCAGGACGGCTTCCTTCCGATCGGTCCGGAGCTCGTGCCGGCGGCAGAGTTCGATCCGACCGACTTTCTGCTGCGCACCTTGCTCAACGGCGAGGTCGTCCAGGAGGCCACGGCCGACGATCTGCTGTTCCCCGTCGCGTACCAGCTGGCGGACCTGTGCCGGCTGATCACCCTCGAGCCAGGAGACGTGGTGCTCACGGGGACGCCGGCGAACTCGCGGCCGATGGAGCCGGGCGACGCCGTCGAGGTCGAGATCGCGGGGCTCGGACGGCTCACGAACACCGTCGTCGAATGGGACGTGGACCTGTCCGGGCCGGGCGAGCAGCTCGAGGTCTCTGCAAACACGCTTCACGTCGCGCTCGCGATTCCCGAGGACGAGGCCGAGCGGATGGTCGCCGCGGGCACCAGCGGATGATCCGGCTGCGGCGGATCGATCACGTCTGCCTCCGGGTAGCCAATGTCGCGGAGGCTGTGGCGCGCTGGACGACACAGTTCGGCCTGCTCTCGCGTGGTGGCGACGGCGGCCGCGCACTGCTCTCGTGCGACGACGAGCCCTACTCGCTCGAGCTCGTACAGGCGGGCGATCCCGGGCACGACCACACCGGCTTCGAGCTGGCTCGCGACTGCACGCTGGACGAGGCTCGAGGCCACCTGCGGACACACGGCGTGTCGTGGCAGGAGCTCGAGGGCGGGCTGTTCCTGTTCGATCCCGACGGCCGCGGCGTGCAGGTGATGCCGTACCGGGAGCAGGACCCGTGGGTCATGCATGCCCGCCGGTCGACCCGAGTGCGACCCGGCTCGCCGCGCAAGCTCGGTCACGTGAATTGCCTCAGCGCGCGCTACGAAGCGAGCAGTCGCTTCTACACGCATGTGCTCGGGATGAACGTCGCCGATCGGCTCGGCACCGCCGGCGTGTGGTTCACGATCAACACGGACCACCACGTGATGGCGCTGATCGACAAGGGCGTCTCGCACTTCCACCACTTCGCGCTCGACACCGTTGACATCGGCCAGATGCGCGACATGCTCGACCATCTCGCGCGGCACGGCCGCTGGCTTGCCTGGGGCCCGGCCCGCCACGGCGTGGGCGGCAACATCGCGAGCTACGTGCGCATCGTCGAGGAGGAATGCTTCGTCGAGCTCTACTGCGACATGGAGCAGCTGCAGGACGATCACGAGCCGCGCCAGTGGCCCGATGACCGCTACTCGTCGAACACCTGGGGGCCGCTACCTCCGCGGTCGTACTTCCGCTTCGATCCCGTTGCCGTGGAATGGGAGCGCGAGAGCCGCGAGTCCCAGGGCGAGACGTTGCCGCCGGTGGGCACGTGAGCGTACGGGGCTACTCGATCCCGCGCACGCCCGAGGGCCGCTCCTCGCTCGTTCCACACCCGCCGTGGCACTACGTCGGCGACTTCCTCGTGATCGAGTACTGGGCCGACCCGGATGCGTGCCATCTCCTTCCTCCCCGAGGGACTCGACCCCCATCCTGATCCGGGTCGCTGCGCCGCGGTCTTCGCCGACTGGCAGTCGTGCTCGGCAGCCGGGGGCGAGCTGCTGGACCCGTCGCGTTCGCAGTACAAGGAGTGCTTCATCGTCGTCAACGCCCTGCTCGGCGGCGAGGAGGTGACGACCTGCCCTGTCATCTGGGTCGATCGCGACTTCGCGCTCTCGCGGGGCTGGCTGCAAGGCTTTCCGAAGAAGCTCGGCTCGATCTGGATCACGCGCACGTTCGGCCTCGACAGCCCCGCCGACCCGGGTCTTCGCCCGGGTGCGGCATTCGGCGCCACGTGCGCCGCCTACGAGCGTCGCGTCGCCCAGGCCACCGTGACGCTCGAGCGCCTCTCCGAGTCCGGCCCGACGCACAACGGTCCCCCCATCGTCAACGTGCGTCACTTCCCGCGGCTCGAAGCGGGCCGTCATGACGATCCGGCCGTGCACGAGCTCGCTCGCTCACGCAGTCGCGACCGTGCCATCTCGCCGATCTGGGAGGGCAGCGCGACGCTCGAGCTCTTCGGTGCTCCGCACGAGGAACACGACGCGCTCGCTCCCATCGAGATCGGCAAGGGATTCAGGTTCACGTTCGGCTACACCGTCGACGACCAGGAGATCGTGAGGGACCTGCGCGCGTGACGAGCGCGAGAATCACCGTCGCGGGCGTCGAGGTGTCGCCCGACCATTTCATCGGCGGTGAGCGGGTTGCGAGCGACGCGACCTTCACCGATGTGTCGCCGATCGACGGCGTCGTGCTCGCGGAGATCGCGCGCGGCGGGACCCGCGAGGCGGATCAGGCGGTCGCCGCCGCCGCCGGCGCCTTTCCGGCCTGGGCGGCGCTCGGGGCCGACGGGCGCGCGGAGCATCTGCGCCGCCTCGCCGATCTCGTCGATGCGAACGTCGAGCGCCTCGCCGAGGTCGAGTGCGCGGATATGGCGATGCTGCTGCGCTCCCTCAAGGCCCGCGTGATCGGGCGAGGCGCGCGCAACTTCCGTGCGTATGCCGATCTCGCCGCCGGCTACGACGAGCGTGTGTGGTCGTCAAACGGCACGGCCAACCGCGTCATCCGCATGCCGAGCGGTCCTGCGGTCGTGATCACGCCGTGGAACGCGCCGTTCATGCTCTCGACGTGGAAGACGGCACCGGCGCTCGCCGCCGGCTCCACGGTGGTGCTCAAACCCGCCGAATGGTCGCCGCTGTCGTGCTCGCTGCTCGGTGACCTCGTCGCGGAGGCGGGGCTGCCACCCGGCGTCTTCAACATCGTGCAGGGGATCGGGGAGGAGGTCGGTGCCGCGCTCGTCTCGCACCCGGATGTGCGCCGGATCTCGTTCACGGGATCGCCGGAGACCGCCCGCTCGATCGGCGTCGCTGCCGCGCGCAACCTCGTCCCGTTCACCGGAGAGCTCGGCGGCAAGGGGCCCTTCCTCGTGTTCGCGGATTGCGATCTCGAGGCGGCGGCGCGGAAGGCAGCGGGCCAGTACGACGATGCGGGACAGGTCTGTCTCGCCGGCACGCGCCTGCTCGTCGAGGAGGCGGTCGCCGGCGCGTTCCTCGAGCTGTTTCACCGCTTTGTCGACGAGCACGTGCTCGGCGATCCCCGTGACGACGCGACGACGGTCTCACCGCTGATCCATGCGGAACATTTCGAGCGTGTCGCCGGATACGTCGAGCGAGCCAGGGCGAACGGAGACGAGATCGTGCGCGGCGGCCGTCCGGCCGAGTGTGGCGGTCTCTTCTACGAGCCGACGCTCGTCCTGCCGCGCTCGAACCAGAGCGAGATCGTGCAGCGGGAGGTTTTCGGGCCCGTGCTCACGCTGCAGACGTTCTCGACCGAGGAGGAAGGCGTCGAGCTCGCGAACTCGACGCCGTACGGGCTCTCGGCGATCGTCTATACCGGCTCGTCGGCACGTGCAGAGCGCGTGGGCCGCGCGATCCGCGCCGGCACCGTATGGGTGAACACGTTCCTCGTTCGCGACCTCACGGCTCCCTTCGGTGGTGTCGGCATCTCCGGGATCGGCCGCGAGGGCGGCGACTACGCGCTGGACTTCTATTCCGATCTGAAGACCCTGCAGATCGTCGAGGGGTCCACGACCTGATGCGCACGGGACTCGTCTGGCACGAGAGGTACATGTGGCACGACACGGGATCCGGCGCGTCGGAGCTCCCCTCGGGCGGCTGGCTCGAGCCGCATGTGCACGCAGAGAGCCCGGACACCAAGCGGCGGCTCAAGAATCTCCTCGACGCGACCGGGCTCACCGAGCGGCTCGTGGCCTTGCCGCCCCGCGCGGCGACGATCGAGGAGGTCTGCCGCGTGCACGACCGCTCGTACGTCGACCGCATCGCGGGCCTGTCGCAAAGCGGCGGCGGGGAGGCCGGTAGCGAGGCGCCGTTCGGCAACGGCTCGTTCGAGATCGCCCTGCTCGCCGCGGGTGGCACGATCACCGCCGTCGACGCGGTACTCGACGGCGCCGTCGACAACGCATATGCGCTCGTCCGACCTCCCGGCCATCATGCGCTGCCGGGCCAGGGCATGGGGTTCTGCCTGTTCGGGAACGTCGCGGTCGCGGTCCGGCACGCGCAGCAGGAGCGCGCCCTGGGCCGCATCGCAGTCGTCGACTGGGACGTGCATCACGGCAACGGCACGCAGGTGGTCTTCTGGGAGGACGCCTCCGTGCTCACCATCTCTCTGCACCAGGATGGCCTCTATCCCGAGCGCTCCGGCGGGCTCGAGGAGAACGGGGGCGCGCAGGGACGTGGCGCAGCGCTCAACGTTCCGCTCCCGGCGGGCTCGGGGCGAGGCGCCTATGTCGACGCGCTCCAGCGCGTCGTCGTGCCTGCGCTCGAGCGCTTCCGGCCGGAGCTGATCGTCGTCGCCTGCGGCTTCGACGCAGGCGCCCTCGACCCGCTCGGGCGCATGCAGCTGTCGGCGGGCGCGTTCGGCGAAATGACGGAGGCGCTCCTCGATGCGGCGCGGCGTCTGTGCGCCGGGAGGCTCGTCGCGTCGCACGAGGGCGGGTATTCGGCCGGGCACGTGCCGTTCTGCGGGCTTGCCACCATTGAAGCGCTCTCCGGCGAGTCGGCCGGAATCGTCGACCCGTTCGCCTATCTCGGCGGCATCCCCGGCCAGGAGCTGCTGCCCCATCAGGCCGCTGCCGTCGATCGTGCGGCCGTGCTCGTCGAGGCGGTGCCGTTGTGAGCACGTTCGCCGACGCGATCACGGTGGAAGAGCTCGATCGCGATCCCTACCCCATCTACGCGCGGATGCGTCGCGAGGCACCCGTCTGCTTCGTGCCGGCGGTCGGCCTCTGGTTCGTCACGCGCTGGGCGGACGTGGAGCATGCAGCCACCCACGTGGACCTGTTCGTGTCCAGGGTGGAGCCCTCGCCGCTCGCGCGTGCGATGGGCGGGGACAGCATTCTCTTGCTCGACGGCGAGCCACAGAAGCGGCTGCGGGCAATGCTCGACCCTTCGCTGCGGCCCCGTGTCGTCGAGGCGACGACGCCCGAGATCGTCATACCCATCGTGGAGGAACTGCTGGACGACTTTGCGGGGCGCAGCGAGGCAGAGCTGATGAGCGAGTTCTTCGAGCCTGTCTCCGTCCTCTCGCTCGGTCGCGTGCTCGGTCTCGGGCATCTGGACGGCGACACCTTGCGACGCTGGTTCCACGGACTGGCCCAGGGAGCGATCAACTTCGAGGACGATGCCGGCAAGTGGGCGATCTCGGACGCGACGGGGAGCGAGATCGACGACGAGCTCGCACCGGTGCTCGAGCGCCTGTGGGCCGAGCCCGACGGCAGCACGATCGCCGTCATGCTCCAGCACGCGGACGGCACACTGGGCGAGCGGGTGGAGCAGATCCTGCCGACGCTGAAGGTGATCCTGCTCGGCGGCATGCAGGAGCCGGGACATGCGGCCGGCTCGACCGTGGCCGGCCTGCTCGAGTCGGGACACGCCGAAGCGCTCGCGGCAGATCCCGCCGGTCTCGTCCACGACGCGATCGAAGAGGGGCTGCGCTGGGTCTCCCCGATCGGCACCCAGACGAGGCGGGCGACCACCGAGACCGTGCTCGGCGGCATCACGGTGCCCGAGGGGGCTAACGTGGGTGTGCTCGTCTCGTCGGCCAATCGCGACGAGGCTGTCTGGGGCGACACGGCAGATCGCTTCGACCTCTTCCGGCCGCGCCGGAACCACGCCGCGTTTGGCTTTGGGCCTCACTTCTGCTCGGGTCACCACTTCTCGCGCGTGCAGATGCGAATCGCGATCCAGAAGCTGTTCGAACGCCTTCCCGGCCTGCGTCTCGACGCGGACCGGCCACCGCTGTTCAACGGCTGGGAGTTTCGGGCACCGCAGCATCTGCACGTGCGGTGGGGCCCATGACCGCCTTCGACCTCGGGCCCGCCGACCTCGCCGACGGCGGCCTGAGGGAGACCTCGGCGGGAGAGCTGTCCCTCGGGCTCGCGCGGGTGGGGGACCGCTGGTTCGCCTTCGAGACCTGGTGCACGCACGCCGAGTGCCCCCTGACCGACGGGTGGCTCGAAGGCGAGGCGGTGCGCTGCGCCTGCCACGGCTCGCTGTTCGCGCTGGCGACGGGCGAGCCGCTCGAGGGCCCCGCGACCGAGCCGATCGAGACCTTTCCGGTCTTCCTCCGCGACGGCCGCGTGCTGGCGGATGTCGGCACCGGGGACGCAGCGTGAGCGTCCCGTACTCCAACCAGCACCTCCGGCTGGACGTCTCGCGCGAGGTTGCGCTCGAGCGCGCGGCCGCCATCGTGGCGGAGGCCTGGCGAAGCTTCGACCATGCGCGTGCCCACGAGCCGCCGATCGACGAGCGCATCCGCACGCTGTTGACCGAGCAGCTGCCCGAGTCTCCGTCTCCGGTGCTCGAGGTGCTCGACGATGCGCGCCTTGCGCTCGACGAGACGATTGCCCAGGTGCGCCCGCGCTTCTTCGCCTTCGTCGCCTCCTCCGGCCTCGAGATCGGTGTGCTCGGCGACCTGCTGGCTTCGTGCTTCGACGCAAATCTCGCTGTGTGGGCCGCCGCGGCGTCGGAGGTCGAGGATCAGGCCGTGCGCTGGGTGGCCGAGTTCGTCGGCTTCCCGGCGGCCGCCGGCGCCTTCACGAGCGGCGGCACCGTCTCGAACATGACGGCCCTCGCTGCCGCCCGCGAGCGAGCCGTCCCCGGGTCCCGCCATGCGGGTTTCAGCCGCGTCGAGGCGACGCTCTACTGCTCCGAGGAGGCGCACTACTCGATCGAGCGTTCGGCCGAGCTGCTCGGCATCGGGTCCGCGAACGTCCGCGCGCTGCCGATCGACGGCGAGCGGCGTCTCGTGCCGGAAGCTGTGGCAGAGGCGATTGCGGCCGACCGGGCAGCGGGGCGCGTCCCGGTCGCCGTCGTCGCGACTGCGGGTACGACGCTGACGGGTGCCGTCGACCCCATCGGTGCGCTGGCCGACGTGTGCGCCGAGGCGGGTGTGTGGCTCCACATCGACGGCGCCTACGGCCTTCCGGCCGCGACGACGCCGTCGGCCGGGCACCTGTTCACCGGGCTCGACCGCGCCGATTCCGTCACGCTCGACGCCCACAAGTGGCTGTATCTGCCCAAGGCCTGCGGCGTGCTGCTCGTGCGACGGCGCGCAGACCTCGTCGAGGCCTTCGCACACGAGGAGGCATACATCCCGCACGAGCGCTCGGGGCGGCACATGGTCGACATCACGCTGGAGTACTCACGCCCGTTTCGCGCCTTGAAGCTCTGGCTTGCGTTTCGCGCCCACGGCGCCCAGGCATTCCGTGACGCCGTCGAGGAAAACCTGCGTCAGGCGAGGCTGCTGCACGAGCTCGTCCGGGCGCACGCGGACCTCGAGCCCCTCTGCGGGCCCCCACCGCTCTCCATCGTCCCGTTCCGTCATGTCGCCGCGGCAGGCGACCTGAACGCCCACAATGCCGCGCTCGTGCGGGCGATCCAGGACGACGGCCGGGTCTGGGTCGCGCCCGCGACGGTCGACGGTCGCGTCGGCCTGCGTCCGTGCTTCGTCAACTTCCGCACGACCGACGACGATGTCCGCGCGCTCGTCGATGTCGCCGTGGAGCTGGCCCGCTAGAGAGCCGGGAGGCTTACCGGCCCGGGCAAGCGGCAGAATGTGTTCGTGACCGAGCGCAGCACGCACGCCCATGCAGGCCACGCCCACGTGCGCGTTGCGACGCATACCGATGCGCGACGGCTGTGGATCGCGCTCGGGCTCATCCTCGGTCTCATGGCAGTCGAGGTCGTCGCCGGCATTCTCGTCCACTCGCTGGCGCTGCTGTCGGATGCGGCCCACATGCTCACCGATGCGGGGGCGCTGGCCCTGTCCCTGATCGTGATCCGCCTCGTCGCACGTCCTGCCCGCGGTGACCTGACGTTCGGGCTGAGACGGATGGAGATCCTTTCCGCGCAGGCGAACGGCTTCACGCTCTTCGTCCTCGCCGGCCTGATCGCGTACGAGGGCGTGAGCCGGCTCGTCTCGCCGCCGCAGCCGGAAGGGCTGCCGATCCTGGTCGTCGCCTTGCTCGGCATCGTCGTCAACCTGGCGGCGACTCGGCAGCTCGCGCGCGCGGATCGCAGCTCGCTGAACATCGAAGGCTCGTTCCAGCACATCCTCACCGATCTGTTCGCGTTCATCGCGACTGCGATCGCCGGCGTGGTGATTCTCGCCACCGGGTGGGTGCGGGCCGACGCGGTCGCGGCGCTCGTCGTCGCGGCGATCATGCTGGTCACCGCCTACGGGCTCCTGCGAGACAGCGGCCGGGTGCTGCTCGAGGCGGCCCCTGAGGGCACGAGTGTCGACGAGATCGGAAAGGCGATCGCGACGCACCCCCACGTGGCGAGCGTCCACGACCTGCACGTGTGGGAGGTGTCGAGCGGCTTCCCGTCTCTATCCGCGCACGTGCTGGTGCATGCCGGCGACGACTGCCACGCGATCCGGCGCGAGCTGGAGCTCGTTCTCCGTGATCGCTTCGGCATCGAGCACACGACCCTGCAGGTCGATCACGTCGAGGAGAGCCCGCTCCTGACGGTGACCGCCAGTCCGCGCAAGCTCCCGATCCGCTAGCGCGGATCGGGAAGATCCCTCGAGGCGACCGCTTCGCGGCCGCGGGCTTCCTCACACATGACGCCGAAGGCGCTAGCCGGCGAGCAGGCCGGTGGCGTACATGATCGCGATGCCGGCGAGGAAGCCGCCGACTGCGTGACCCGACGTGAGCCCGCCGGGAGCGCGGCGGGCAACGAAGCGGCCGACCTCGACGACGACCTGGAACGCAGCGCCGGCTGCGAGCGCGAAGAAGAGGACGCCGAGGATGTCGCTCGTGACGTAGCCGCCGATCCAGGTGCCGAGGATCGCCGGGGCACCCGCGATGAGGGCAAGCGCAGCGAGTCGTCCGACGGGCGGCCGGCCGCCACCTTCTGCGACCGGCGCCGCGATGCCGAGTCCTTCGGTGACGTTGTGGATCATGAAGCCGACGATGAGGAACGTTCCCAGAGCTGAGCTCGCCGAACGCGAACGAGCTTCCGATCGCCAGCCCTTCGCCGAGGTTGTGGACGCCGATGCCGACCGCGACGAGCAGGGCAAGCGCCATCCCACCGACGTCCTTGCCTCCCGAGCGCAGCCGCGCCGAGAGGAACGTCATGCCGAGATAGCTGAGCGCGACCCCGAGCAGGACGAGCCCTGCGCCGCCGGTGCCGGCAGGCAGCGCCGCCTGCAGCTGGAACGCCTCGAACAGCGCCTCGACGCCGAGGAAGGAAAGGAGCCCGGCGGTCAGTGCCATGAAGGCAGCGAGCCATTTCGGGCTCGCCCGGCGCAGCGACGGCAGCCAGAGGAGGCCCAACGCGACGGGTACGACGCCGACCAGAAAGCCGATGATCCCGTAGCCGAGGAAGCCCTTTACGGAGGCGGTCGGAGTCTCGACCGCGGCGGCGACGTCCTCGACCGTCTCGATCCCGGTCGAGCTGGTGATGCCGACGGAGATCGGCTCGTCCCGGACCCAGTCGAACGGGACGACGACCGTGCTCGAGCGCAGGCGCTTGACGCTGGAAGGCCCGTCGACCGTGAACGGCACGATTGCGTTGTCGACAGTCGACCGAGGCGATCGTGATCGCGTCGGTCTGCGGGTTGGTGACGCGGACGCGAATCTCGCCTGGCCTGAACTCGATGCGGCGGATGTCGAATTCGTCCGCCGGTGGCGGGTTGCGACCGACGAGGTCGAGCAAGGACGAGCCGCTGGTCACGAACGCGCCGACGACGACGGCGAGGAACAGGACGGGGGCGAGCGCCCACAGGCGCCAGGCGTTGCCCTTCGACCGTGTCGACGTCGCCGCTTCCATCAGTCGATCACGTTGAAGTAGCCCATCCAGCCGAGCTCGGTGAACTCGGACTGGTGGGCGTGGAACATGAACGTGCCCGTGTGCGCGAACTCGATCTCGATGATGCCGCGCTGGCCCTGGCATTGCATGGCGATGTCGGTGTACTCGAACTGGTCTCCCGAGCCGGTCGGGTAGTAGCGGAAGAAGTCCGCGTGGAGGTGGAACGAGTTGATCGGGTCGAACTCGGTCAGATTTGCGAGGTACACGCGCACGAGCTGGGAGCGCTTGACGGTGATCGGGTAGCGCGCGTAGTAGAAGGTGCGCCCGTTGACGGTGTAGAAGTTGTTCTCCCCGTCCCCGTCCGTGTCGTAGCCGTTCATCACCATCACGAGCTCCTGCGCCGGCGCGCGAGGCTCCTTCGGGTCGATGATCAGGGCGCCATAGAGCCCTTTGGCGATGTGCTTCTTCAACGGTGTCGAATGGCAGTGGTAGAGATGCATGGCCGCCGGACGCGCCTCGAACTCGTAGGTGAACTTGCCACCGGGCGGGACGATCTCGAACACGCCGTCCATGTTGGTGGGATGGATGCCGTGAAAATGGATCGTGTGCGGATGCGAGCCGGCGTTGACGAGGTTGACCCGTAGCGTGTCGCCTTCCGTGGCGCGAATGACGGGGCCGGGAACGGTGCCGTTGTACGTCCAGGCCGGATAGAAGACACCGGGGGCGACCTCGATCTCCCTGTCGAGCGCGGTGAGGTTGTACTCGCGCACCCGTCCGGGCTCGTACGGAAGTGCCGGCGGCGGATAGAGGAGCTCGTCGAGATCGCGTGGGCCGCCGACCGCCGGTGCGCCGTCGCCGATCATCGCTGCGTGCCCCAGCGCCGGGTGCCGGCTTCCTGTGTGGGTAGACGGCGAGCGCGCGGCGGCGTGCTCGTGAGCGGCGGCGGCTTCGGCGGTGCCCGTGTCGAATGCGACCCGGGCGATGGCGGGCGCCGCAGCGAGCGGGGCAGCTGCGACGAGGAGGCGGCGCCGGGTGAGAAGCTTTTTAGCCACGTCTAATCAACGACCGTACTGTATCCTAAATTTCGGCATGAGCACGATCACGCATGAGCTCTCCAACGCCGTCCAGGACTACTTGAAGGCGATCTACGCCCTCGAGTGCGCCGGCGAGCCGGCCACGACGTCCGCCGTGGCCGCGCGGATGACTGTGGCGGCGCCCTCGGCGACGGCGATGCTGAAGCGGCTGGACGAGCTCGAGCTCGTCCAGCGGCTTCCGTATCACGGCGTCGTGCTGACCGAGGCAGGCCGGCGCTGCGCGCTCGAGGTGGTGCGCCACCATCGCCTGCTCGAGCGCTATCTGGCCGACACGCTCGGCATGACGCTGGCCGAAGTGCATGCGGAAGCCGAGAAGCTGGAGCATGCGCTCTCGGAGCAGCTCGAGGCGCGGATCGACGAGGCGCTCGGCTTTCCGACACACGACCCCCACGGCGATCCGATCCCCGACCGGGAGCTTCGCATCAGCGCCGGATCGGCCCGCGTGCTCGGTGATCTCGCTCCGGGCGATCGCTCGACGGTCAGTCGTGTCCCCGGTGGTGATGCCGAGCTGCTCCGCTACCTGAGTGACCTCGCCCTCGTGCCGGGCGCCGAGGTCGAGCTGACCGCGATCGCCCCCGCCGGCGGCCCGCTCAGCGTCCGCACCGGCAGCGGCGACCACGCGATCACGCGCGAGCTGGCAGCGTCAATCGACGTCGACTGAGGCGTCGCCGGGAAGCATTCCGCTCGGGTAGCGCGTCTCCTCCGCCGGTGGAAACCTCCCGTAGGCGACGGCCATGGCCGAACACCGTCACTCCGGTTCGACGAGAATCCCGCCCCACGCTTCAGGGGCAATGTCGGCGAGCGTCTCGGAGAACGTCCATTGGTGCCCGGCGGGGTCTTCGGCCGTGTACTGCCGCTCCCCGTATTCGAAGTCGGTTGGCTCCATCACGATGCGCGCACCGTGAGCTCTGGCCTGCTCGCAATGAGTCGCCACGTCGTGCACACGCACCATCACGGAGTGCGTGACCTCACCTGGCCGCGGCGGCCGACGCTCGTGGCGGACATCCCCGATGATGACTGCACCGTCGCCGACGCTGAGCTGCGAGCGGTGGTTCTCTCCGATCCGTACTCGCTCGGCGAATCCAAACGCCGTACCCAGCCAGGCGACCGCCTCACGTACGTCCGGATAGATGAGCACCGGAATGACGACGGCAGACGGAATCGAACGGTTGGGCCTCACGCGTCCCTGAGCTTAGTGACCCGGAGAACGAGTAGCGTTCCTCTACCTGTGCCGGGTGTGATCGGTACGGGACGATCACCGACGAACGCATGACCGGCTACCCAACGACCATCACTTCAGGCTTTGGCGCACATGACGCGCGGCGGATGTGGGCGGCCTGGCGCCTCGGAGGCCGGCCATGGTGACGCCGGACGAGATCGCCGGAGTCTCGATCTTCGCCGGTCTCGACCAGATCGAGCGCGAACGGCTTTCCCGCGTCGCGGCGGACATCCGGCTCGTGCCGGGGGAGTATGCGGTGCATGCGGGTGAGGAGCGGGCACTGTTCGCCGTGCTCGAAGGTCGCATGGAGACGGTGACGCTCACCGATGGGATCGAGCGCGTCGTCGGCGGCCGCGCCGTGGGCGATCTCTTCGGGGAGGTGACGATCGCGCTCGGGACGGTCTTTCCATTCGGATTTCGCGCGGCGGAGCGGTCGCGGGTGATGCGGGTCGAGGCTCACGACTACCACGCGATTGCCTCGTCCGCGCCCGACGTGGGGGTCAAGCTCGGTGTGTTGGCGCGGGAGCGGATCGGCGGGTTGCAGGGGATCGCGGCGGATCCACCTCCGCCACGCGCGATCGTGGTCGGGCATCGCTGGGATGCGTCCTGCACGGAGCTGCGACGCTTTCTCGACGGCAACCAGATCACGTTCACGTGGATCACACCGGACGGGCCGGACGCGGCCGACAAGTGGGGCGGCCCCTTGCCGGCGGAGGAGGATTGTCCGACGATTCGGGTCGTCGACGGGAAGACGGTGGTGCGACCGCAGCTGCGCCGGGTGGCCGAGCTACTGGGGCTCGCCACCCAAGCCGTTGCCGCGGAGTACGACACGGTGATCATCGGTGCCGGTCCTGCTGGGCTCGCGGCTGCGGTGTACGGGGCATCGGAAGGGCTGCGCACGATCGTCGTCGAGCGGGAGGCGCCGGGCGGCCAGGCAGGCACGTCGTCTCGGATCGAGAACTACCTCGGCTTCCCGTCGGGAGTGTCAGGGGACGAGCTGGCGAGCCGTGCGTTGCAGCAGGCACGGAGGCTCGGCGCGGAGATCCTGGTGACGCGGTCGATCACGCGGATCGATGCTTCGACACGGCGTGTCCACCTCGACGGCGGCGACGTCCTGCAGGCACGGACGATCATCCTGGCCTGCGGCGTGGCATGGCGGCGCCTGCCGATCGAGGGCTTCGAGGCCTTCGTCGGGAAGGGCGTCTCGTACGGCGCGGCGCGCAGCGACGCATCGAACACGCATGGGCTGGACGTGCATATCGTCGGCGCGGGCAACTCGGCGGGGCAGGCGGCGCTCTTCTTCTCCAACTATGCGCGGAACGTGACGATCCTCTGCCGTCGGGACACGCTCGAGAAGAGCATGTCCCGCTACCTCATCGACCAGATCGCGACCCGATCGAACATCGGCGTCATGGTCGAAGCCGAGCTTGCGGCGCTGCACGGGGACGTCTCGCTGCAGGCGATCGACGTCACCCACGCGCCGACGGCGAAGACGACCCGAATCGACTCGGGTGGGCTGTTCATCTTCATCGGCGCGGATGCGCAGACGGCGTGGTTACCGCCCGAGATCGCGCTCGACCGCCATGGCTACGTGCTCACGGGGGCCGACGTACGCGCCGCAGGACGCTGGGAGCTCGACCGCGACCCCTACCTCCTGGAGACGAGCGTTTCGGGCATCTTTGCCTGTGGCGACGTGCGGTTCGGCCCGGTGAAGCGTGTGGCGGCCGCCGTCGGCGAGGGCAGCATGGCCATCGCCTTCGTGCACCAGTTCCTCAAGCACGCTGACTCCCGGCCACACTCCATCTCGGCGGACCTCACCCCGGCGGTCTGAGCGCTACATCGTGAGCCTCACGCAGTACTACACGGCGACCACTCTCGACGGCTTCATCGCCGATCCCGACAACTCCCTGGACTGGTTGTTCACGCGCGCGCGTGAGGACGACGGGCCGTTGAACTACGGCGACTTCATCGCCGGGATCGGGGCGATGGCGATGGGGTCGACGACGTACGAATGGCTCCTCGACCACGAGTTCGCGGACAAGGATCCGGCGGAGTGGACGTGGCCGTACGACATACCGTGCTGGGTCTTCACGCACCGTCAGCTGCCCGTCGTCCCCGGCGCGCAAATCGCGTTCACGAGCGGGGATGTCGCGACCGTGCACCGGGAGATGGTCGGCGCTGCCGGTGACCGCAACGTCTGGATCGTCGGTGGGGGAGACCTGGCCGGACAGTTCGCCGATGCGGGTCTTCTGGACGAGGTGATCGTGTCGATCGCACCCGTCACGCTGGGTGGCGGCGCGCCCCTGCTGCCCCGTCGGATCGAGCTGCGTCTGGACGAGCTCGGACGGAACGGCGACTTCGCGTGCGCCAGGTTTTCCGTGGTGCGCCCGTCTTCCTGACCTCGGTCGCGGACGCAGAGCAGGTGCCGCCCGTCAGGCCCGGAGGGACGCTCTAAGCGTCCGCGATCGGCCGCCCCACGACGAGCACCTCGCGGAGCTCGGGCGCGAGGTCGCCGTAGCTTGCGTCGGGGAGCACCCCGAGCGCGTCGAGCGTCTTCGAGAAGAAGCAGCGCGCGGCAGCGGCCAGGATCACGTCCATGATCTCTGCTTCCGAGAGCCCGAGGTCGCGGAGCCTTTGCAGGTCACGGTCGCCGATCGACGTCGCGTCGTCCACGACCCGCTCGGACAAGTCCATCACGGCGACGTCGACGTCGTCGAGGCCGGCCGCGCGGTGATCGAGCGCGATCTCGAGCACCGGCTCATGAAACCGCTCCTGCAGGACCGAGCCGTGTGCAAGGCAGCAATAGCTCGAGCGGAGGCGCCGCGCTGCGGCGAGCGTCGCCAACTCGTAGCGTCGCAAGTCCATCCCGGCCTTGATCGCAGTGTTCAGCTGACCCCACGCGGCATAGACCTCGGGCCGCCCCGCGAATGCATGCTCGTAGTTCGTCGTCATGGGGGGATTGTTGCGAACACCACCGGCCGGTGTCCATCGAGCACGCGCCAGTGTCGTTCGGTCCCCGTCGTCGTACAGCACGAGCGCTGATCCGGCTCGGCAACGCCGGAGCGGGTGGGGGTAACCTCGGGTGCGTGCGAGCTTGCGTCGGCGTCGTGTGCGGGGTCTGGGCGTTGTACCTCGGCTGCGCCGTGACTGCCTCGACAGCGATCCTGCCGGGGTTCCGGTCACCTTCGAGGAACATCAGCTGCCTGTACCAGCCGCCCGGCCGTGACGACGCGGGCCACCGCTTGTCCAGCCAGGTCCTGTGCTCGATTGGCACGGCGGCCTATGCGAAACGGCTTCAGGCTCAGTGCATGGGACCCGGCGGAGCAGGGGTCGACTGGCACGGTTGGCGGCTCGGGCCGACGGGGAAGGGCCAGGTGCTGTGCTCGGGCGGCATTCTCTACCCCGGCACCGACCGCCCCAGCTACACGACGCTCGCCTACGGGAAGAGCTGGCGGCAGGGCACGTTCACCTGCTCGTCCCGGATCAGCGGGGTCACGTGCCGGAACCGGAGAGGCAACGGGCTCTTCATCTCCCGGAGCGCGTGGAGGGCCTGGTAGAGGAGAGACCGCCTGCCCGGCGGCCCTCCGAGCCGCTCGCCCTAGACTGACCGCGCGACGACGATCGACGAACCCCGACGGAGGCCCATGGACGGACTGCGAATCTGGAATGCGCGAACCGTCGATCCTGCCTCCGGAACGGTGATCGAGCCCGCGACGATCCAGCTCGCAGGCGGACGGATCGTCGAGGTAGCGGGGGCTCGCGGCGACGCGCCGGAGGGCGCGATCGACGTTGTCGGACGGACAGTGCTGCCGGGCCTGATCGATGCGCATACCCACCTCAGCTCGGATGTCTCGCGATCGCCGGGATTCGGCCCGCCGCGCCAGCTGAAAGGAGAGGACCCGCGCCCTCGCGAGCTTGGCTGGTTCGTGCTCGCAAAGGCGTGTCGAGCCCTGCTGGAGGCCGGGGTGACGACGATCCGCGACGTCGGCGCCTACGACGACGAGGCGATCGTGATGCGCCGTGCCGTCGAACTCGGGCTCACGCCCGGCCCGCGGATCCGGACATGCGGCCGGATCCTCTCGGCTACCTCCCCCGGTGGGCGCATGTTCGGGACGATGTACGCCGAGGCGGACGGGCCGTGGGCCATGCGCCGCGCGGTGCGGGAGCAGCTTCGTCGCGGCGCGGATTTCATCAAGCTGATGGCGACCGGGGCGCGATCGGTCGAACGCGAGGATCCGGAACCGGCGCAGCTCACCCGGGAGGAAGTCGCGGCCATCGTCGACGAGGCGCACCGGATCGGTCTCAGGGTGGCCGCTCATGCCGAAGGCCTCGCCGGCACGCGGGTCGCCGTCCAAGAGGGGGTCGACACGATCGAGCACGGCCTGGCGCTGCATCGCGAGCCCGCCCTCCTCGCGGCGATGGCAGAACGCGGGCAGGTGCTCGTGCCGACGCTGTCGACCTTCCATGACCTTGCCGAGCGCTTCGCACCGGAATGGGTGCCGCGCCTGGTCGATCAGGCCAAGCGCCAGCTCGACGAGGCGTATTCGACGCTCGTCGCGGCCCGCGAGGCAGGTGTCACGATCGCCATGGGCTTCGACTCCGGCCCTCCCGATGCGACGCTCTGGGAGCTCGTGCGGATGGCGGACGGCGGCCTCGGTTCGATGGGAGCCCTCGCGGCGGCGAGCTTCGGGTCGGCGACCGCCGTCGGAATGCCTGAGCTCGGAAGGCTGCAAGCGGGCGCTGCGGCCGACCTCGTCGTCATCGACGGCGATCCCGTCGCAGACGTTCGCGTGCTGCTGCGGCCGAGCCGGATCCGTCTCGTCATTCGCGACGGAGACGTCGTTGCGGGACGCGACCTCGACGGGCCGACGATCGGGTCTGCCGCCGCCGACGAGCCGCTGGTGGTGCCGGCCGGGCCGCCGTCTCCGTGCTACGGGCACGCGTGACGTGAGCGCCACATCGACCGGTCGCGCAACGCCTGCTTAACCCGGCCTAACGGGGGATTCACGTCATTCCGCGTATAAGAGACGTGTGGAGCCCTATCCGCCACCGACCGAGCCGCCTCCCACCCCCCGCCGCTCCGGCTCGAACGTGAGACCGTTCGCCGCGCTCGTCGCCGCAGCCGTCCTCGGCGGCGGCGCGGCGCTCGGCGGTGCCGCAGCGGTCGGCGCATTCGATACGTCGTCGACGACCATCGTCGAGCCGGCACCGAGCGGCGCAACGACGCAGGCGGCCGCCACGACCTCGGGCTTGACGATCAACCAGATCTACAGGCGCAGCGGCCCCGGAGTCGTCCAGATCACGTCGACGACCGGCAGCAGCACGCAAACCGATCAGTTCGGACAACAGTTCCAGCAGCCTGCCGAAGAGGCTCTCGGCTCCGGCTTCGTGCTCGACAAGGAAGGTCACATCGTCACGAACTACCACGTCGTCCAGGGTGCCACGCGCATCGAGGTCCGCTTCTCCAACGACGACACCTTGAAGGCGACCCTCGTCGGCAGCGATCCCTCGACCGATATCGCCCTGCTCAAGGTGTCTGCGAGCGCCCGCGCCCTCACACCACTCGTGCTCGCCGACTCCGACAAGACCGAAGTCGGCGACTCCGTCGTCGCGATCGGCAATCCGTTCGGGCTCGAGCGCACGGTGACGGCCGGGATCGTCAGTGCCGTGCAACGCGCCGTGACCGCCCCCAACGGATATGCGATCGACCACGTGATCCAGACCGATGCGCCGATCAATCACGGCAACAGCGGCGGCCCGCTGCTCAACACCCACGGCGAGGTGATCGGCGTCAACTCGCAGATCGAGACGGGCGGCAACAGTGACGGCAACGTCGGTATCGGCTTCGCCGTCCCGTCCAACACCGTCAAGACCGTCGTCGCGCAACTTCTCAAGTCGGGCAAGGTCGAGCACGCCTACCTCGGCGTGTATGCCATCCCGATCACCCCCGCCGTGTCGCGCTCCTTCCGCCTTCCGGTCGACGGCGGGCTCGTCGTGCAGAGCACGACCGCCGGCTCGGGTGCGGCCAAGGCAGGTATCACGGGAGGCACCAAGCAGGTTGTCATCGCCGGTCAGAGCTTCCGCATGGGCGGCGACGTGATCGTCGCCGCGGACGGCAAGCCGGTCTCCTCGATCGACGCTCTCCGCGACGTGATCGCAGCGCACACCCCAGGAGACAAGATCGAGCTCAAGATCTACCACGGTCAGCAGGCGCGGACCGTGACCGTCACGCTCGGCCGTCAGCCTGCCGCCTCCTCGTCGCCCTAGATAGCGGCGGGACTTCCCGCCCAGAGCCCTCGGCCCGCTTTCTTCCCCTCCTCCTGAGAAGCGGCAGCCGGGCGGCGAGGCCCCGGAAAGCACCTGCCCGCCGGGGCCTCGACCCGCGCTCGGAAGCGATGGTGCGGGATCGGACCTTGACCCTGTCCGTATCCTGCGCCCCGTGGAATCGGAGCAGCCCCATACCGGATCACTGATTCTCGAGCACGAGGAACTGCTCGCAGACGAGCGCATCTGGGTCGATGACGGCGACGACGACCACTCGGGCTGGTTCTGTGTCCGCACCGATCGCTTCCCGTGTCCCGCTGCGGGCTGCACGTTCATCGCCGAGTTCATGACGGCGGCTCACCTGATCCTGGTGTGGGAGGAGCGCGACGACCCGAACCTGCTCTGGCACGCCCAGCGGGCGAAGGACGTCGGCCGAAATCCGCGCGTCGTGCCGTATGAACGGCTGTTCGGGCCCAGCGCCTCGTACTACGCGTGGGAAGCGGCGGGCCGACCGGTGCACGGCGTGCGCGGGAAGACCTAACCCTCTACGCACTGACGCTGGTGTGCAAGACACCGTCAATAGATGAACACCAGTGTTGACGGAGCCGCCTGCCCGCGCTAGCGTGGGGCGCGATGCCCGTCCCGCAGCCCGGAGGGCGGACTCCCGCTCCCGCCCCGCTCGATCTCGTACAGGATTTCGTCAACACCGAGATCCCCGAGTGGGCTCAGGACGATCTCGCGACGCCGGCCGCTCTCGGCGACTGGCTGCGCCGGCGCGGCCTTCTCCCCGCGGGCGAGCTTCCCGACGCGCTCGCATTCGTTCGTGCCCGCTCGCTGCGGGCCGCGCTCCGCGCCCTCGCGCTCGCGCACACGAGGGGGGTGGCCCCGGATGCGGAGTCCCGTGCTGTGATCGACGACGCGCTCGGTGCGTTTCCGTTTGCGGCCGGGCTGGGGGAGGGCGGCACGCCCCGGGTCGTGCCCGCGGGCGACGGGATGGAGCGCGCACTGGGCGCGATCGTCGCCGCGATGCTGGACGCCGAGCGCGCCGGATCGTGGGTGCGTCTGAAGGCGTGCCGCAAAGAGAGCTGTGGCTGGGTCTTCTTCGACCACTCCCGCAACCGCTCGTCCAACTGGTGCTCGATGACGATCTGCGGCAACCGGACGAAGACGACCCTGTACCGGCGGAGACGGAACGCGGGGGCCTGAGGGATGCGTGAGGCAACATACGTGCTCTCGCTTGCCTGGAAGCGCGTTCGCCGGCGTTCGTCGGGTGCGCTGCTCGCGGCCTCGGGGATCGCCGTCGGCACCGCTGTCCTCGTCGGCGTTCTGGCCGGGACCAAGGTGGCGCAGGATCGCAGCGCTTCCCAGGCGGTCGAACGGATCCCAGCCGTGGCGCGCTCGGTCCGCGCCGTCTGGTTCGGAGTGCCGGTGAGCACGACCGAGTCCCAGCCCGCGCTCGACCGTGCCGTACGTACCGAGCTCGACGGCCTCGGCCTGCCCGGCCCGACGGCGATCGCGCTGTTCAGGGAGAGCACCGTCGCCGGGCACTTCGTCGCGATTGCGGGCGTCGACGGGCTTGCCTCACACGTGCAGTTGAAGACGGGACGGCTGCCGCACCGGTGCACGCCGGCGCGCTGCGAGGTGCTGCGTCTCCGTGGCACTGGGCAGCTTCCCAACGCCCCGGGGCTGCGACTCGTCCAGGTCGGCACGGGGAGCCTGCGCTCGAGACAGTTGTTCGGCGACTTTCTCCCGCCGACCGACAACGCCCTCGCCGACCGGGAGATCTCGCCCTCGATTCAGCAGGCGGTCTCGTATCACCGCCCGCCGCCGGCGCCGCTCGTCGTCGCGGACGGAATCGTGCCGCTCACGGTCGCGCCCGCGCTCTCGCGCACCTACCGCAGCTATGCGTGGGTGTGGCCGCTGCGGGCAGGCGCGCCGCGACTGTGGCGGATCGACGACCTCGTCGCGCGCACGGACCGCGCGCGCGCTGCGCTCTCCGGCAGGTCGATCGGGTTCAGCGTGCAGGCGCCGCAGGAGGAGCTGCGTGCCGCCGAACGCGCCGCGACCGTGGCGGGGCGCCGGCTCCTCCTCGTCGGCGGCGAGGCGGCAGCGTTGCTCTTCGCGTTCGCCGTGCTCGCGGCTCGGACGATGCGGCGCGACCTGCAGGCGGCCCGCCGCAGGCTCACCTGGTACGGGGCGCGGGGCTGGCAGCTCGGCCTGTTGACGGGAACCGAGAGTTGTGTCGTCGGGGTCATCGGTACGCTCGCCGGCTGGGTCATCGGTCTTGTGGGCGGGGCGATCGCGGCTTCGATTGCCGGAGCGCCGGTCGGCACCGTTCTGCGCGAGAGCGTGCTGTCCCCGGCAGGGCTCGGGCTCGTGGCCGCCGTAGCCGTTATCGCGTCCCTCGTCATCTCGGTCGCAGTCTCGATCGGAACGCGCGCGGACCGGCGTTTCGGTGCGATCGACGCCGCGGCCGCGGCAGCGGTCGCGATCGTCCTCGCAGCGCTTCTCGGCGGCGCCGCGGACGAGTCGCGCCTCGCGAGCGGGCAGGGCGCCGGCCTCCTGCTGCTCCTGTTACCCGGGCTGATCTCGTTTGCCGCCGCCGTCGCGGCCGCTCGTGCCTTCGGCCCGCTCGTCAGGCTTGCCGGGCGGCGGGCCCATGGTCGTGTCGGCATGAGGCTCGCTGCCGTCACGCTCGGGCGCGGGCCGGGAGCGGCGGCTGTCACAGTGGCGTTTCTCGTCCTCGCGTTTGCTCTGGCGCTCCTCGCCGAGGGCTACAGGGCGACGCTCGTGCGGGGAGAAGAGGATCAGGCGGCGTTTCAGGTGCCGCTCGACGTCGTCGTGCGGGAGGACCTGAGCCGCCTCGTCCCCGTGCTCGATGCAGCCCCGCTCGCGCGGTACGGCGAGCTCGGAGGCGGCGTCGACGCCCTACCGGTGCTGCGCATCGCCAGCAGCGCCGGCCAGGCGGAGGGAATCACGGGCGTCACCGTGCTCGGCCTTCCGCCCTCCTGGATTCCGAAGCTGCACGGGTGGCGCAGCGACTACGCCGGCAGCTCACGCTCCGGGCTCGTCTCCGAGGTGAGCCCCCGGCGCACGGTTGAGATGCACGGCGTGCACCTCGGCACGGACATCACACTGTCTGCCGGACGCGGGCTCGTGAGCATCCTCGCCACCGTCGCTGCTCCTGACGGAAGCTTCACGCCCATCAAGTTGGGAACGCTCGACGGAGAGCACGCGACGACGCTTCACGTGCGCCTGCCTCGCCGGTTGCAAGGAGGGCGCCTCGTCCTGCTCGAGCTCGTGCCGCCCCGACTGCAGGATCGCGGAGCCGACGCCGGCGAGGCGCTCCAGGGCACTCTGCGGCTCACGGGCCTGGCGCTCGGAGACTGGGTGGGTGAGGGCGGAATCCGTCCTCACCGGATCGAGAACGGTGTCGAGCTGCGCTACCGCATCACCCGCGAGAGCGAGGCACGCCTGCGCGCCGCGCAGCCGACCGACGCCTCTCCACCGGTCGTGCTCGCGACGCCGCGTGTCGCACGCCTCGCCGGCGGGGTCGGCGGCATCGTGCCGCTCAAGATCGGAGGCCGCAGCATCGTCGTGCGTGTTGCCGGCACCGTCAACCGCTTCCCGGGGACCAGGGGCGATGCCGTCGTCGGCGACGTGGGAGCGCTCGAGACGGCGATCAATACGCAGGTGCCGGGCGCCGGACGAACGAACGAGATCTGGCTCGACGTCCCTTCCGGCCGCGACGCCGCGGTCGAAGCAAACCTCGCTCAGCCGCCCTTCCGGGCAGTCGAGGCCGTCTCGCGGAGAACGCTCGTCGCGGAGGCTCGAAACGACCCTCTCGGTCACGGGACACTCCTGGCCCTCGCCGCGGCTGCGCTCGTCGCGTTGCTGCTCGCCGCCGTCGGTCTCTCGCTCACGGTGCGCGCCGACCTGCGCGACGACCGCGGCGACCTCTACGACCTGGAGGCGCAGGGAGCGCAGCCATCGCTCCTCCGGCGGGTCGTGCGCGTGCGCGCGCTCGTGGTCGCGATCGCGGGACTGATCGCGGGCGCCGCCGCCGGCGCGTTGCTCGCACTACTCGTCACCAGGGTCGTCTCCGTGACGGCGCGCGCGACCACTCCCGATCCGCCCCTTGTGACCGTTTTCGACGCCCGCGTCGTCGGCATCGGCGTGCTCCTGTACCTCGTCGTCGCGGGTGCCCTCGTCGGGCTCGCAACACGCACTGCCTTCCGCAATCAACGGGGTCCCGACCGGGCGCAGGAGGCGGACGCGTGAACATCGTCGACGCCCGTGATCTCTTTTGCGTCTACGCGTCCGCCGAGGGTGGTGTGGCAGCTCTTCAGGGACTGACGTTGCGCGTGGAGGAGGGCGAGATCTGCGTCGTGCTGGGCCCCAGCGGGTCCGGCAAGACGACGCTGATGCGGGTTCTCGCAGGGCTGGAGCGCCCGAGCGCCGGCACGATCGTCGTCGACGGCGTCGACCTTGCGCGCGTGCCGGGCCGGCGACTGGGCGACTACCGGGCGCGGACGCTCGGCTATGCCGACCAGCACTACTGGCGCGCGCTCTCCGGCGAGCTCACCGCGGAGGAGTTGATCGCGGTACCGCTCGGCCTCGCAGGCGTACCAGAGGCGACGCGGCGAGCCCGCGCCCGCGAGCTCCTCGAGCGCGTCGGTCTGTACGACCGCGCGGGAGCGCTGCCCGGCGAGTTGTCCGGCGGCGAACAGCAGCGCATCGCGCTGTGCGCTGCCCTCGCCCACCGGCCGCGGCTCTTGATCGCCGACGAGCCCACCGGCGAGCTCGACGCCACGAGCGCGGTGATCGTCTACAGCCTGCTGGCGGAGCTCTCTCGTGAGCAGGGCGCGACGACCATCGTCGTCAGCCACGACCCGGAGTCGACCGAGATCGCCGACCGCGTCGTGCACATCCGGGACGGCCGCGTCAGCGAGGAGCGCAGCGGTGGTGGGAGCGCAGTTGTCGTCGGCCGCGGTGGCTGGTTACGGGTCCCCGAGGAGACTCTCCACGCTGCCGGCATCGTCGACCGGGCCACGGTCTCGGTCGGCGAGGGCGTCGTCGAGCTACGGCCCGTGTCGCGTGCGGCCGACGCCGGTGTAACGGCCCCGGTTGTTGCCGGAAGCGCAGGCGCGCGAATCGAAGCGCGTGCTGCTCGTCCGCCGGTACGGGCGCGAAACGGCGCTGCAGTCGTTCTCGAACGTGTTCGAGCCCGGTCGGCTGGCCGTGGTCACGGGCCCCTCCGGCTCGGGCAAGTCGACGCTGTTGGCGCTGCTCGCAGGACTGGATGTGCCCGACGAGGGAGAGGTCGTGATCGACGGCACGGTGCTGTCGGCACTCGACCGGGAGGAACGGGCGCGCTTCCGCCGCGATCGGATCGCCTTCATCGGCCAGTCCCCGGGGTTGTCCGGTTTCCTCAGCGCGCGGGAGAACGTCGAGCTCGGGCTGGCGCTGCGTGGCAGCGGGGAAGTCGAGGCGCACGAGCGGTCGATCGACGCGCTCGCCGCCGTCGGGCTCGCCGATCACGCCGATCGGCAGGTCGGGGTGCTGTCCGCAGGCCAGCGCGAGCGTGTCGCGGTTGCGCGCGCCCTGGCCGCCAGGCCGTCGGTGATCCTCGCCGACGAGCCGACCTCGCGGGTCGATGTCGCCGCCGCATACTCCCTTGCCGGACTTCTGGCCGACATCGCAAGAGAGCACGGGACGACGGTGGTGTGCGCGACGCACGACCCGATCCTGGTCGCGCTCGCCGACGACGAGGTACGGATGGACGGCCGTGCCGTGTCGCTAGGATCCGGCTGATGGCAACGCAGTCCGAGACGCTGCAGGTGACAGGCATCCGTTGTGAGCGCTGCGTCAACCGGCTGGCCGTAGCCTTGCGCGGCCACGAGGGTCTCGACGCGGCGAACGCCAACCTGATGGGCCAGGTCGTGCTGCAGTTCGACGACGAGCAGACCTCTCGTGAAGCGCTCGTGGAAGCGCTGGCCCACGCCGGCTTCCGCGAGCTCCACGTCGTCTGAGCCGGGAATAACGCCCGCGAGACGGGCGTTTTCACCCTCGGTACACACGCTGCTACGGTTGCCGGGTGGGCGACGCCGAACCCGAGATCGAGGCACGGCGGATCGCGTCACAGGCACGCGACCGGGTGCGGTTCGAGGAAGAGGCGCTGTCGTTCGCGGATCAGGTGTATCGCGTGGCAAGGCGGTTGGTCGGGACACGCGAAGAGGCTGAGGACTTGGTGCAAGAGACGTATTCGAGGGCATTCAGGAGTTGGCGCTCGTACACGCCGGGCACGAACCTTCGTGCATGGCTGCTGCGGATCCTCACCAACCTGAATCTCGACCGTGGTCGCAAGATCCAGCGGACGCCCGACATGCAGCCGCTGGAGGAAGGCGACTACTACCTCGCGAACAAGATGGCGGAGGCGCAGGGCGAGCAGGCGCTCGACCAGGAGAAGGTCGTCGAGAAGCTCTCGCAGGATTCGATCGTGACGGCCCTGTCGTCGCTGCCTCATGACTTCAGGGACGTGGTGGTGCTCGTCGACATCGGAGAGTTCAGCTATGCGGACGCAGCGCAGATCCTCGACATCCCGATCGGTACAGTGATGTCTCGCCTCCATCGTGGGCGCAGGCTGCTCAAGCAACAACTCGCCGAGGAGGCGGTCGCGTGACTCTCGGAGATTGCGACAAATGCGAGGAGCTGCTGCAGGGGTACCTCGACCGTGAGCTCGACGAGCCGGAGGTGACCCGGGCGGAGGCGCACCTGGACGGATGCGAGTACTGCCGGCGCCGCTACCGGTTCGAGCAGTCGCTCCGCCGCTACGTCCGGACGACGGCGGCCGAGCGGATGCCGGTCGGCCTGATGGAGAAGCTCTCGCAGCTCCGCTCGGCGGCCGACGGCCCGTAGGCCCGGAGCACGGCTGCTACCGCAGCCGCTCGGGCAGGTCGGCAGGCGTGTCCACGTCGCCCGGGGCGCCCAGGTCGTCGCACGGGACGAGGCGTACCTCACGGTCGCGCAGACCCTCATCGGGAATGTCGTCCCAGGCTGGACGCGCAAGCAGCAGCGGATGCCCACGATTGCCGCCGTAGGACGCTGCGACTACATCGCCGCCGTGTGTGCGCCAATCGTCGATCACACGAGTGACTGCCTCCGGCGCGAGATCGGGTCCGTCGGCGAGGACGACGATCGCGGCGCGAGCGGCGGGGCCGAGCGCGTCGAGCCCGCACCGCAACGACACGCCCGGCCCGCGCTTCCAGCCGGGGCAGGTGACGACCCGAGCGGGGGTCTCGAGGGTGTGTGCGCCCGCAACGACGACCACCTCCCCGACCGGGCTCTGACCGAGCCGCTCCAATACTTCAGGCAGCAGCAGGCGCTGTTTCGGGGTCCCGAAGCGGGATGCCTCGCCGGCGGCGAGCACGATTGCACCGACGTCCTTCACGGTTGTGCGACGACCTCGACCTTTTGGGTCACGACCGGCTGCGTCGGTAGCTCGGTCGCCGGATCGCCGAGCTTGCCGATTCGCTCGACAACTGCCAGACCGCTGCGTCACCTTGCCGACGATCGCATAGTCGGGCGGTAGCCCGATATCGGCACCCGTGACGACGAAGAACTGGCTGCCGGCCGTTCCCGCGCTCTCCGCCTGGGTCTTCGCCATCGCCACGACCCCCTTCACGTAGCGCGCACCGGCCGGAGGCGTGTCCGTCGTCTTGTAGCCGGGGCCACCGGTGCCGGATTGCGTGGGATCGCCGCCCTGGATCACGAAGCCGGGCACGATGCGGTGGAACACCGTGTTGTCGAAGAACCCGGCACGGGCAAGTGAGACGAGCGACGCGGAGGCCGCCGGCGACTGCGCCTGATCGAGCGTGATCGTGAAGGAGCCGCAGTTCGTGGCGAACACGAGCTTGTATGTCCCGCCCGGCTCGAGGCGCTGCGCGGGCGGCTTCGCGCCTCCGTCCTTCCTGGCGGCCGGGACCTCAGCTGGGCTACATCCCGGCGCGGGGGAGTCCGCCGCGGTCGTGACAGGCGCCGCCGTCGTGCTCGTGCCGGAGCTGCCTCCGCATCCCGCCGCCGCACAGACGCCCGCTGCGATCAAGATGGCCGCCGATCTCATCGCGCGATCCTACTTCGCTTGACGTGTCAGAGCCCGCGCCTGTAGTCCTAGGGCATGGAGGTCAGACTCGACGTCAACGGCGAGGAGCATGTTGTCAGCGCAGGAGGTGGGCGCAGGCTCCTGGATGTGCTCCGCGGTGACCTCGAGCTGCTCGGAACAAAGCTCGCGTGCGGTGAGGGAGCCTGCGGGGCGTGTGCGGTGCTGCTCGACGGCACGCCCGTGAACTCCTGCCTCCTGCTCGCAGCCGCGGCGGAAGGGCACGCGATCGTCACGATCGAGGGGTTGTCACGCGGAGACGCGAGAGCGTTACAGGACGCATTCGTCGCCGAGGACGCCCTTCAATGCGGCTATTGCACGCCGGGCCAGATCGTCAGTGCGACGGCTCTACTCGAACGCAGCCCGCAACCGAGCCACGAGCAGATTCGCGAAGCCATGGCGGGGAACCTTTGCCGCTGCGGCGCCTATCCCAAGATCGAGCGCGCGATCCTGCGCGCCGCCGGCGAGGGGGCCTGATGCCTCGTCTCGTCAAGACGCAGACGGAGATGGAGGGGCGGTACCAGGACGTCTGGGTGCTCGTCGACGAGCAGGACGATCTCGAGACGTGGAACGGAGACGCCGCCCTGGCGCTCGTCGGGCGACCCACTGCGCGCCAGGACGGTCACGCTCGGGCAGCCGGACGCGTGCGTTTCACCGTCGACGTTCAGGCCGCCGGGATGCTGCACGCCGCGGTGCTGCGCTCACCCGTCGCCCACGGGCGGATCCGCTCCCTGGACCTCGCAGCGGCCCGTGCCATGCCCGGAGTGCGCACGGTGCTGAGTCCCGAGAGCGTGCTTTCCTTTGTTCCCGCGGCACCCATCTTCGTCGACGAGCCGCAGTACGCCGGACAGCCGCTTGCCGCAGTCGCCGCCGACACGCTCGAGCAGGCCGTTGCCGCTCTTGCGTCGCTCGCCCCGGATATCGAGCCGCTCCCACATATCGTCGATCCACAACAGGCTCTCAACGAGCAGCGCTTCGTGTCGGACCCGTCCGAAGACGCCAGGGGCGACGTTGACGCCGCGCTTGCGGCCGCAGACATCCGGATCGAGCTGGCTCTGGACACGCCCGGCCACCTGCAGAGTGCGCTCGAGCCGCACGCTGCCGTCGCCTCGTGGGACGGCGACGAGCTGACGGCATGGATCTCCACCCAGGGCATGTTCGCCGCCCGCGACGAGCTGGCGACGAGCTTCGGGCTGCGCAAGGACCAGGTGCGGATCGTGACCGAGTTCGTCGGCGGAGGCTTCGGGGCCAAGCAGGGCGCCGGCGTCGAGGCCCTCGTGGCAGCCGAGCTCGCGCGCGTGACAGGCCGTCCGGTCCGTCTCGTCAACGATCGGCATGCCGAGCAACTCGACGGCGGACGGCGGGCTGCGACGAGACAGACGGTCCGCCTCGGCGCCCGCAGCGACGGGACGCTCGTCGCGATCGACGCAGACGCCGTGATCGCAATGGGACAGGGAGGCTGGGTGTTTCCGGTGCTGATTCCCGCCCGGACGCTCTACCGCTGCGCCGACGTGCGGACGATGACCTTTCCCGTCAAGACGAATCTCCGCCCTCAGAACGCATACCGCGCACCCGGCGTCATGGAAGGGATCTCCGCGCTCGAGCAGGCGATCGACGAGCTCGCGCTGGCGCTCGACCTGGATCCGCTCGAGCTCCGGCGCCGGAACCACGTCGACGTCGACCAGGCGAGTGGACTGCCGTACTCGAGCAAGCAGTTGCTCTGGTGCTACGACCGCGCCGCAGAGCTCGCAGGCTGGAGCAGCCGCGGCGTATTGCGCGAGCCACAGCCGGACGGCCTGCTCCGCGGCATGGGTTGTGCCTCGCAGATCTGGTGGGGCGGCGGCGGCCCGCCGGCGCACGCGACGGTGCGGCTCGACGGCGAAGGGCACGCGCATGTCGTCACCGGTATCCAGGACATCGGGACGGGGACGCTGACCTCGGCCCGGATCGTTGCCGCCGAGGAGCTCGGGCTGCCGCTCGAGCATGTGCGCGTCACCGGAGGCGACACGGGCCCGAACGTCTACGGCCCTGTGGCGGGCGGCTCCCAGACGACCCCGTCGGTCCTGCCGGCCGTGCGCTCGGCGTCCGGCAAGGTGCGCAAGGCGCTGCTCCAGCTCGCGGGCGACGTCTTCGAGATCTCGGTCGACGACCTCGATGTGCGGGACGGCCGCATCCGCTCACATGACGGCGCGCTCGACGTCGACGTGACGGAGGTGACCGAGAAGCTCGGTGACGCGACGATCGACGGCTCCGGCTCGCGTGGCCCGAATCCCGACGGCTTCCGTGTGCACACCTTCGGCTGCCAGATCGCACAGGTTGCGGTCGACGCCGCCCTCGGCGAGGTGCGAGTCGAGCGGATCGTCGCCGTGCACGATGTCGGCCGCGTCATCAACCCGCTCGGCGCATCCAGCCAGGTCGAGGGCGGCGTGCTGCAGGGAATGGCGTTCGCGCTCTCGGAAGAGCTGGTCGTCGACCCGACCACGGGTGTGCCCGTCAACGCCCATCTCGACGACTACAAGCTGCCGACGATCGCTGACGTCCCGGAGATCCTGGTGGATTTCCCGCCGGTTCCCGATCTCAACCTTCCGAACGTCGGCGCGAAAGGGCTCGGCGAGCCGCCGATCATCCCCACCGCCGCGGCGATCGCAAACGCGTTCGCGCATGCGACCGGGCGCCGCTGTGCCGCTTTGCCGATGACACGCGCCCGGGTGCTGGAGGCGCTCGCATGAGTGCGTACGCACGGCCGGCATCGGTGGACGAGGCGCTCGAGCTGCTCGCGCACGACGGCGCCGCCGTGCTCGCGGGAGGCACCGATCTCGCCGGTCAGGTCGACCGCGGCCTCGCCTCGCCGACGCTCTACGTCGACCTGCAGGACGCCGGGATCGGGGAGATCAGGCCCCGCGGCGAGGGGGTCGAGATCGGCGCCACCGTCACGCTGGCTGCCGTCGCCGGCTCCAGCACGCTCTCGGGGTACACGGCGGTTGTCGCGGCCGCGGCGGCTGCGGCGTCGCCACTCCTGCGCAACGTCGGCACGCTCGGAGGGAATCTCCTGCAGCACACCCGGTGCTGGTACTACCGCGGCGAGGAATGGCACTGCTGGCTCGGCGGCGGCGACACGTGTTTCGCGCAGATCGGCGACCACCGGAAGCACAACCTCGAACCCGGCGATTGCATCTCGGCCCATCCGTCGGACCTGGCGCCCGCGCTCGCCGCGAGCGAGGCCACGGTCGTCGTCCGTTCGCGCGCCGGCGAGCGCGAGCTCCCGCTGCTCGACCTGTACCGGCGGCCGAGCAAGGAGAACCGTTCGCTCGTCGTGCTCGGCGCCGGAGAGATCGTCACCGCCGTGCGGCTGCCCGCAGCGCCTGAAGCCTCGGCCTACCTGCGTGCCGGGGAGCGCCGGGCATTCTCGTTTCCGCTCGTCTCGGTGGCGGCGGCGCGCCGTGCGGGCGTCGTCCGGCTCGTCGCGGCCGGGGTGGCCAACGTTCCGCGCCGGCTGCTCCCGTCCGATCCCCTCGAGGGCCTGCCCGGGAACCCACAGAGCGCGTGGAAGCGCCAGGTGCTTGCGACACTCGTCGAACGGGCCGTGGCGGCGATCGCCTGAGGGCTCGTCCCGGCTCTCAGCCGTGCGTCGTCGCTGCGAGGATGCCCGCGATGTGGACGAGCCACTTCGCATGGTCGCCCACACGGCGGCGCTCGGCCTCGTCGGCGACCTCGGGTACGGCGCTCCACAGCTCCGACGCGGTGACGAGCGCCTCCCGGATCATCTCTGCCTCCTCGACATGGGCATGCTCTTCGAGTGCGGCGTTCACCGCGAGGCCCAGCCCGCCGGCCGCGTCGGGCTGGCGCATCCAGAGCAGCGGCGTCGCCATCGAGACGTATTGGGAGATGCGGGCGAAGGTGAGCGGCTGCACGAGCGTGGTGATACCGCGCGGCGCGCTCAGCTCGGGCGGCGGCTCGCCCGCGGCGATCCCGGCTGCAGTCGCACCGAGCACACCGCGAATCTGCTTCTCGTCGAGGCCCGAGAGGCGTGTGACCCGCAACACGAGCAACAGCGCGTTCGGGAGCCTGCCGTACGGGTAATCGGTCGCGAACAGGACCTGCTCGGGTGCGACCTGGCGTAGGAGGTCGAGAAGATCGACCGCGCTCCAGACCGAGGTGTCGAAGTACACGCCGGGGACGCCGCCGAAATGCCCGGCCAACGCGGCCATGTCCGCGATGCCGGCATGGGCGATGATCAGGCGGGTGCCGGTGTAGCGGCGGACGAGCGCGGCCAGGTGATCTGCGATCGGCGGCAGCCCGCGGCCGCCGTGGATCAGGATCGGGACGCCGCGCGCTGCCGCCAGCTCGAAGACCGGCTCGAGGCGCTTGTCTCCGACCGAGAACTTCTGCGCCCGCGGATGCAGCTTGATTCCCCGTGCGCCGAGGTCGAGGCAGCGGACCGCCTCCTCGAGCGGAGCGTCCTCCAGGTCCAGGCGCACGAACGGGACGAAGCGGGAATCGGCTGCCGCGTACGCGAGCGTACGGTCGTTGGCCGCGCTGAATGCCGGCGCACGATCCGGCTCGTCGAGGCAGAACGTGAACGCGCCCGAGAAACCGTAGGGAGCGAGGATTCCGAGCAGCTCGGCGGGCCGCCCCGTCATTCCGTCGATGTCGTCGCCGAGATGCGTGTGCGCGTCCCACAGCACCGCCTCGGCGGGCAATTCCGCGCGCACGAGCGCGGCGCAGGAGTCGAAGATCGCCTGAGCGCGCTCGAGCGCTGCCAACGCGATCGAATCGGCGCCGGGCTTGGCGAAGGCCGCGGTCACCGGGAGAGCGCGGCCTGCTTGTCGCGCAGGTACTCGAGGTAGGGCTGCGGGTCGATCACGTCCGAGCCAGTCACACGCGCAAGCGTCTCCTTCGGCGTCAGCTTGCGGCCGAGCGCGTACAGGTTGTCGCGCAGCCAGCGCGACAGCTCACCGAGCTCGCCTGCCGCCATCTGGTCGTCGACGTCGGGGATCGCCTCGCGCACCGTCGCCCAGATCTGCAGCGAGATCACGTTGCCGAGCGCGTAGGTCGGGAAGTAGCCGATGCCCCCACCCGACCAGTGCACGTCCTGGAGGACGCCGTGCGCGTCGTCCGGCACGTCCACGCCGAGGAACTCCTCCATCCGCGCGTTCCAGACCTGCGGCAGATCCTCGAGGGCGATCGTGCCCTCGATCATCTGCTGCTCGAGCTCGAAGCGGAGGATGATGTGGAGCGAGTACGTCGTCTCGTCAGCCTGTGTGCGGATCAATCCGGGCTGGGCCCGGTTGATCGCCCGCACGAACCGGTCGAGCTCGACGTCGGCGAGCTGATCGGGGAACGTCTCCTGTAGCGCGTCGTACCAGTGCGTCCAGAATGCGCGGCTGCGGCCGACGAGGTTCTCCCAGGTACGGCTCTGCGACTCGTTCAGACCGAGCGACGGGGCGCCGCTGAGCGGTGTGCGCATCAGGGAGTCGGCAACGCCGTGCGCGTAGAGACCGTGTCCGGCCTCGTGCATCGTCGACCACACCGATTCCAGGTTGTCGGGGTGATAGCGCGTCGTCAGCCGCACGTCGCGGTTCGAGAACGAGGTGCAAAAGGGATGTGCGGTCGGATCCAGCCGCCACGCGCCCTCGTCGAAGCCCATCGTCGCAAGCACGCTCGTGGCGAACGCGCGCTGGTCGTCCGGGTCGAACGACCCGTGGAGGAACGAGGCGTCGACGACGGGTGCAGCGCGGACGAGCTCGGAGAGCGCGGGCCGAAGAACGGCGAACACCTCGTGCACGTCCGCCGTCGTCATGCCCGGCTCGTAGTCGTCGAGCAGCGCCGTGTAGGGCGAGTCCGCCGGCTCGAAGCACGCGATGTAGCGCCGTTTGAGCTCGACGTTCGTGCGCAGGTAGGGCAGGAACGAGGCGAAGTCGTTGTTTCGGCGTGCCTCGACCCAGGCGTGATGCCCACGCGCAGCGGCCCGTGTCATCTCGACCTGGAGCTCGGACGGGACGCGGCGCGCCTTCTCCCAGTCTCTCCTGGTGACGCGGACAAGGCTCGCATCGTCGGAGTCGTACGGGAGTGATTCCTGCAGGGGCTCGAGACGGTCGAGCAGGCGGCCGACCTCGGGATCGATGAAGCGGTCGTGGGCGATCCGATCGATGGTGGCCAGTGCCTCTGCACGTGCCTCGGTCCCGAGCGGAGGCATCGTCACGCGCTGGTCCCACCCGAGCACGCCGCCCGCGCGGGCAAGGTCCGCGATTTCCGCGAGCCGCTCGCGCAGCGTCCCGAGATCGTCGTTCATCCTCACGACGATAGCGTCCGCGCCGGTGTGGACCGTGACGCGAGGTGCTGTTGCGCCCCGACGGCCCCGGCTAGGATCGTCGCGATGAGCGAAGCGTGCGCGCAGCACGAGCCAGGAGGTCCCGCGAGGTGAGCGAGAAGACGATCGACACACTGTTCGACGAGGAGCGGCGGTTCCCGCCACCGCAGGCTTTCGTCGCGCAGGCGAACGTGCACGCAGACGTCTACGACCGCGACTTCGCCGAGTTCTGGGAGTCGATGGGCCGCGAGCGCGTGTCGTGGTTCGAGCCGTTCTCGGAGCTCTACCGCTGGGAGCTGCCGTATGCGCAGTGGTACCTCGGCGGCACGCTCAACGTCGCCTACAACTGCGTCGACCGTCACGTCGAGGCGGGCCTCGGGGATCGGGTGGCATACCTCTGGGAAGGCGAACCTGCCGACGACCGGCTCGAGATCACGTACGGGCAGCTGCAGCGGGACGTGGCGAGAATGGCAAACGCGCTCCGGCAGCTGGGAGTGCAGAAGGGCACCGCCGTTGCAATCTACATGGGCATGGTGCCCGAGCTGCCGGTGGCAATGCTCGCGTGCACGCGTCTCGGAGCCCCCCACACAGTGGTATTCGGGGGCTTCTCGGCCGACTCGCTGTCGGATCGCATCAACGACATGGGCTGCGAGGTGCTGATCACGCAGGACGAGGCGTGGCGCCGCGGCGGGCGTGTGCCGCTGAAGCGGACGGCCGACGAGGCGATGTCCGCGTCGCCCGGCATCTCCGCGTGCCTCGTCGTCCGTCGCACGGGCGGCGAGGTCGAGATGACGGAGGGCCGGGACACCTGGTATCACGAGCTCGCGGTGTCGGACGATCCCGCCTCGGTGCCGTGCGAGCCGATGGACAGCGAAGACCTGCTGTTTCTGATGTACACCTCCGGCACGACTGCCAAGCCCAAGGGCATCGCGCACACGACGGGGGGCTACCTTGTGGGCGTCTCGGCGACGCACGACGCGATCTTCGACCTCAAGCCCGCGACCGACGTGTACTGGTGCGCCGCCGACATCGGCTGGATCACCGGGCACAGCTACATCGTGTACGGGCCGCTCTGCAATGCGGCCACGTCCGTGCTCTACGAGGGCACGCCGGATTTCCCGAACTGGGAGCGCTGGTGGGAGATCGTCGAGCGTTACGGCGTCTCGATCCTCTACACCGCCCCGACCGCGATCCGCGCGCACATGAAGTGGGGGCCCGAGCACGCGGACAGGCACGACCTGTCGTCCCTGCGGCTACTCGGCAGCGTCGGGGAGCCGATCAATCCCGAGGCGTGGATGTGGTATCACGAGCACATCGGGGGCGAGCACTGCCCCATCGTCGACACGTGGTGGCAGACCGAGACCGGCATGGTGCTGATCACACCGCTACCGGGCGTGACGACCACGAAGCCCGGATCTGCGACGAAGCCGTTCCCCGGCGTCAAGGCGGCCGTCCTCAACGAGCAGGGCGAGCGGGTCGAGCAGGGCGGCGGCTATCTCGTGCTCGAGCGACCCTGGCCCGCCATGACGAGAGGTATTTTCGGAGACGACGAGCGCTTTCGCGCCACGTACTGGGAGCGCTTTCCCGGCTTCTACTTCGCCGGGGACGGGGCGCGCATCGACGCCGACGGAGACTTCTGGCTCCTCGGTCGCGTCGACGACGTGATGAACGTGTCCGGCCACCGCATCTCCACGATCGAGGTCGAGTCCGCGCTCGTCGACCACCCCAAGGTGGCGGAGGCAGCCGTCTGCGGGCGCTCCGACGCCGCCACGGGCCAGGCGATCGTCGCCTACGTGACGCTGAAGGGCACCGATCCCGGCTCCGTCGAGATGCTCGAGGAGCTCCGCAACCATGTCGCGCACAAGATCGGCGCGATCGCGAAACCGGCCAACATCGTCTTCACCCCCGAGCTCCCGAAGACCCGCTCGGGCAAGATCATGCGGCGTCTGCTGCGTGACGTCGCGGAGAACCGTCCGCTCGGCGACACGACGACGCTTGCCGATCCGTCGGTCGTCTCGGAGCTGTCGGCGCGCGCCGCGGAGGCCCCGGCAGAGGAGTGACGCCCGCCGCTCCCGGCCCTCAGCCGGACGCGACGCTTTTCGCGGCCCGCCGCAGCGACGCCGCCGTGCGCTCGATGTCCTCGGGCGTCGTGCGCCAGCTGGAGACCGAGAACCGGATCGCCGGCCGTCCGTCCCACACGGTGCCGCTCGTCCACGCCTCGCCGTCCTCCTGGAACGCCGCCAGCGCTCCGGTCGTGACCGCATCGTCGTCGAAGCGGACGAGAACCTGGTTGAGCACGACGTCGTTCAGGACGGTGCACCCGGGAATCTCGACGACGACCTCGGCCAGCTGCACCGCCGCGTCGCAACAGCGCTCGACGAGCGCTGCAACCCCGCTGCGCCCGAGCGAACGGATCGCCGCATAGACGGGCACCGAGCGGGCGCGCCGCGAGAACTCGGGCGTGTAGGCCATCGGCTCGCGCCCCTCCGACTCGTCGACCTGGACGAGATACGCTGCCGTCGAGCTCATCGCGGCGCGTTGCGCCGACGGGTCGGCGCAGAACGCGATGCCGCAGTCGTACGGCACGTTGAGCCATTTGTGGCCGTCGGTCGCCCAGGAGTCGGCCCGTTCGCATCCGTCCGTGAGGTGCCGGAAGCGCGGGCTCGCCGCAGCCCACACCCCGAAGGCGCCGTCCACATGCAGCCAGGCGCCGGCACCCTCGCACGCATCGGCGATCGCGTGGAAGTCGTCGCACGCGCCGGTGTTGACCTCACCGGCCTGACCGCACACGATCGTCGGTCGATCGCTTGCCCCGAGCGCAGGTCCCAGCGTGTCGACCACCATTCGCCCCTGGTCGTCGACCGGCAGGATCTCGACCTGAGCCGTGCCGATGCCGAGCAACCGGAGCGCGCGGTCGATCGTGACATGCCTCTTTCCCCCGACGATGACCCGGACCGCCGGCCCGCCCTGCAGGCCGCTCTCGGAAACGTTCCACCCGTCGCGGGCGAGGACGGCGCCGCGCGCCGCGGCGAGCGCCGTCACCTGTGCCATCTGACACCCCGTCACGACCGCAAACGAGGCTCCCTCCGGGATCGACAGGAGCTCCTTGAGCCATCGTCCGGCCGTCTCCTCGATCACGGTCGTCGCCGGCGTCGGAAGCACGAGTCCCGCGTTCTGGTCCCAGGCCGAGACGAGCCAGTCTGCGGCCAGAGCCGCCGGCAGGGTGCCGCCGATGACGAAGCCGAAGTAGCGTCCCGACCCCATCGCGGTGAGGCCGGGCTCGACGTCACGCGTGAGCTGCTCGATCACCTCGAGCGGGTCGGAGGGCCCTTCGGGCAGCGGCCCGTCGAGCACGGAGCGAAGCTCGGCGATGCTCGCCGACGCCGGCACGCGGCGTGCCGGCGCGCGCTCGACCCAGTCGGCCGCGAGCTCGGCAGTGCGTTGCAGCAGCTCGCGCTCGGTCACGCAAGCGAGTCTATTCGGGTACAGCTGCGCTACGCGGTGAGCAGCCGCTCGAAGCGCTCGGCGTCGTCGAACGGCCCGATCACGGCCAGGTGCAGACGACCTCCCAGCACATCCTCGGCCACGCGCTGGACGTCCTCGCCGGTGACGGCGTCGAGGCCCGCGAGCACGTCTTCGGGCTCCTCGGCGGCGCCCTGCAGGACCTCACGCCGCAGCCCGAACATGATCGTGCCGTGCGGGCTCTCGAGGCCGAGCACGAAGCGGCCCTTGGCGAACGCGCGAGCTTTCTCGAGCTCGCCCGCGGGCACCGGCTCTCCGGCGATACGGCGCAATTCGGCTGCGATCGTCGTCACGGCATCGTCGATGCGGTTGATGTCGACGCCTGCCTGCGCATAGAGCGAGCCGGCATCGGTGTAGCTCTGGTTCGTGCCGAACACGTAGTAGGCGAGACCTCGGCGCTCGCGCACCTCGGTGAAGAGTCGCGAGGACATCCCGCCGCCGAGCACCGTCGCGGCGAGCTGCAAGACGTACCGATCGGGGTGGCCGAGCGGGTAACTACGCGCGCCGAGCACGATGTGCGCCTGGTCCGACTGCTTCGTGTGCACGCGGACCGACGAGCCGTTCGCCGGAATCACGACGGGCTCCGGTAATCCGGTCGGCCGCGGCTCACTCGAGCCCAGCAGCTCCTCGAGCCTGTCGACGAGCCCGTCGCCGATCAGGCCCCCGAGGCCGACGACCGTGCGCTCGGGCCTGTACCAGCGGTCGATGAACGAGGTGAACGTGTCGCGCGTGGCTGCTCGCACGGTCTCCTTCGTGCCGATGATGTCACGGCCGAGAGGCTGATCCCCGTAGAGGAGATTCTCGTAGACGCCGCCGATGAAATCGCGCGGGGTGTCGAAGTACATGTTCATCTCCTCGACGATGACACCCTTCTCACGGTCGATCTCCTCCGGGTCGAAACGCGAGTTGCGGAGCATGTCGACCAGCACGTCGAGCGCGATGTCGCGCGTCTCGGCGGCGCATTTCACGTAGTAGCCCGTGTACTCCTTGCCGGTGAAAGCGTTGAACTCTCCCCCGATGCCGTCGATCTCGGTGGCGATATCGCGCGCGGTCGGCCGGCGCTCGGTGCCCTTGAAGAACATGTGCTCCGCGAAATGGGCGATGCCGCTCTCCTCACGCTCTTCGTAGCGTGCGCCCGCCGCGAACATGACGAAGCAGGAGACCGACTTGGCCTGCGGCACCGGCGCCGTGAGCAGCCGGATCCCGTTGGAGAGAGTCGTTCGCTCGAACACGGGCATGCGGCCATGGTATAGACGCACTGATGGATCACTCCGGCCTCACCCACGAGCGCTCGCTCGCCGTGCTCCGAGCCGTCGCCGAGGCCGCGTCGGGACCCGTCTCGGTCGTCGTCGCAGACGAGCATGGCGAGCCGCTGGCGTCGCTCCGTATGGACGGCGCGGCGCTCGACACCGAGCTCAACGCGCGCCGCAAGGCCTACACGGCCGCGCGCAGCGACGCGCTCACGACGCGCGAGCTGGCCGCGAAGGTGGCGTCGTCGCCGACAGAGCTCGCGAGCTTCGATCCGTTCTACTCCTTCTTCCTCGGAGGCGTCGCAGCACTCGAGGACGGTCGCCGCGTCGGGGCGGTAGGCGTCAGTGGGCTTCCGGGAGAGGTCGACGAGCAGCTTGCGGTCGCCGGCATCAGGGCTGCCGGGCTCGAGCCCCCGAGCCTTACGGCTTGACGACGAACCACCCGTCGACGTCGTTGCACAGCACCTCGCGCGGGCCCTCGTGCGCGTACGTGTACAGGGGGAGCCGGTCGTACGTGAGCTGCAACCGGCCGTCCGGGCGGCGGATCGTGCTGAACGCGCCGTCGAGCCCGGGGACGCGACGCGCCACCCTCACGCCCTTACGGACGATCAGCGGCGGCCACGCAGCGGCGCATGAGCCGGTGCAGCGGATCCTCCCGGGGGCACGCTTCTCGGGCGTCCAGTAGTAGAGCGCCCGGTCGCCGGCGGTGGCGAGCACGAGGCCGAAACCTGCGGTCTTCATCGTCTTGACGAGCCTGGGCGCCGCGGTCGTTCTCCCGGCATCCCGGCTCGAACCGGTCGCTTCGACGACGACAGAGCCGGCGACCGAGACAGCGAGGGTGAGAGCGAGAGCCGCGCGGCGCATGAGGTCTCCTGACGTCGAAGGGTGCACGATAGCCTGCCGGTCCGGCCTTCGGTCCGGCCGCGGATTCCCGGCGCGGACGATGTGCCCCGACTCACACCAGTTCGGCGATGCCGGCGAGCAGCCGATCGACCTCCTCGTCGGTGTTGTAGTGAACGATCCCGGCGCGCACGGCCCCCATCCAGGCGTCGAGCCCGAGCACCTTCATCGTCTCGAGGGAGTAGTAGTTGCCCCACCACACGGCCACCTCGTGGGCGTCAGCCAGGTGCGTTGCGACCACCTCGGAGGTGTGACCGGGCACGTTGAAGCAGAACGTCGGCACGCGTCCCTCCATCGACTGCAGGCCGTACAGCTCCACGCCGTCCGGCAACCCGGCGAGAAACCGCTCGCCGAGGGCGCGCTCGTGGGCCACGATGGCGTCCCAGCCGAGCGACTCGACGTACTCGACCGCCGCGACGAAGCCTGCGAGCAGCTCGTGCTGGGAGGTTCCGTGCTCGAAGCGGCGACCGACCGGATCATCCGTCGCCGGACGCACCTTGTACGGCTGCCACGACTCGAGCAGCTCCCGCTTCCCGAACGCCAACCCCATGTGAGGCCCGAAGAACTTGTACGGGGAGCAGACGAGCACGTCCACGTCCCAGGCCCCGACGTCGATTTGCCCATGCGGCCCGTAATGCACCGCGTCCGCCCAGGCGAGCGCGCCGGCGTCATGCGCGAGCTCGACGATTCGGCCGATGTCCGGAGTCGTGCCGACGGAGTTGGCGGCGACCGGAAACGCCACCACTCTGGTGCGGTCGCCCAGCTGCCGGGCGAGGTCGTCGAGGTCGAGCGAAAGGTCCTCGTGGACGCCGACGAAGCGGACGACGACGCCGAGGTCGCGCTCCAGATGCAGCCACGGCGCGACGTTGGCGTCGTGGTCGAGCTTCGTCACGAGAATCTCGTCGCCGGCGGAGAGCTCGCGGCCGAGCGCGCGGGTGAGCAGGAAGTTCAGCGACGTCATGCTCGGACCGAAGGCGATCTCGCCTCCCGAGCAGCCCAGGAACCGACCGGCTGTCTCGTGTGCGCGCTCGACGAGCTCCGTCGTCCGCTTCGACGTGGGGTACGGCGCGCCGATGTTGGCGTTGTCGTGGCGCAGGTACTGCGAGATCGCGTCGATCACCTCGTCGGGGCACTGCGTCCCTCCGGGCCCGTCGAAGAAGGCGAGCCGTCGCTGCAAGGCGGTGAAGCGGGCCCGGACGCCCGCGACATCGAGCCGGGTGGCACTCAAGGGAGCTCCTCTCCGTTGACGGTCCAGCGGTAATCGGGCTGCGCCGTCAGCGACGCTCCGACGAAACAGTCACGCTCGCCCTTCACGACGAGCTCGCGCAGGTCGCCGGGGCTGGGCGCAGGATCGATTGCGACCTCGACCGACACGGCGATCTCGACGAATGCGAAGCGGCCGTCGGAGTCGCGGCGCGTGACGACGCCGTGTGCGGCGGCACTCGTCGCCGTTTCCACTCCTGCGCGGCGGGCGTGGTAGCGGAAGCTCGTCAGCGTGCAGCGGCAGAGCCCTGCGAGAACGAGGTGCTCGGGCGTCCATTCCGTCTCCTCGCTCGGGATCGCGATGCCACCCCTCGAGCTGTGTGCCGTCCAGTCCGGGTCGACCGAGACGTCGTACTCGAAGACGCGTGGACGGGCCGACACCTCACGAGCCTATACCGTCCGTAGCGTGGCCTACGGTTGATCCCGATGCAGCGGTTGCGACCGTTGAGCGAGGAGGAGTGCTACCTCCGGTGCTATGGCTGGGTCGGGGGAGAGGACACCGTCAAGGTCCTCGACTCCAAGGACCCCGTTCCCGTAGAGCCCGCGGGCGTGCTCACCGAACGGATCCGGCTCGCCTTCGAGGCGCGCCTGGACTCGCGCGAGCCCGAAGCGGCCTGACGGACGCCCACCGCCTCGACTCGGGCCACGGATGACGCCGCCCCGCACACCGTCCGCGGTGCCGGATGTGCTTGCGCCCGGGCTGGACGTCGTGTTCTGCGGCATCAACCCGGGCCGGTTCTCGGATGCGGCGCAGGCGCATTTTGCCAACCCCCGCAACGACTTCTGGCGCCTCCTACACGACGCGGGCTTTACGCCGAGGCTCTACGCGCCGACCGAGCAGTTCGAGTTGCCGGCGCTCGGCGTCGGCATCACGAATGCCGCGTTTCGCACGACCCCGGGCTCCGGCGACCTGCGCAAGGCCGATTTTGCGGGAAGCGCGGAGCGGCTCGACAGGATCGCGCACGAGCTGCGCCCCCGTGCAATCGGGTTCGTCGGCAAGGAGGCGTATCGGGGCGTGTTCGGGGAGCGGCCGGAGCTCGGCCTTCAGAGCAGGCGGCTTCTGCAAACGTCGTTGTTCGTGCTTCCGTCGACGTCACCGGCAAACGCCGCCGTGCCGTGGGCCGAGCGGCTGCGGTGGTTCCGCGCGCTGAAGGACTCCCTCTCCTGAGCGAGCTCCGCATTCGCCCGGCAGCTCGCGCAGTCGTGATCGACCCGGCTGACCGCATCCTGCTCGTGCGCTTCGAGTTTCCCGCGAAGACGGTATGGGCGACGCCGGGCGGCGGCATCGAGGGCGCCGAGACGCACGCCGATGCGATCCGCCGTGAGCTCGAGGAAGAGACGGGCCTCGTCGACCCGGAGATCGGGCCGGCGGTGTGGACTCGCTTGCACGTGATCCCGTTCATCGGCGGGAAATGGGACGGCCAGCAGGAGCAGTACCACCTGGTGCGTACGGAGTCGTTCACGCCCAGCCCGACGCTCTCGTGGGCACAGCTGCACGCGGAGTACGTGTTCGAGCTGCGGTGGTGGACGCTCGAGGAGCTCGAGCGTTCGGATGCGGCCTTCGCGCCGGCCCGGCTGCCCGAGCTCGTCGCAGCGCTCCTGCGCGACGGCCCGCCGCCGGAGCCGATCGACGCCGGCGTCTGACCAGTTGGCGCAGGCTCCGGATCCGCTAGCGCGGATCCGGAGCGCGCGAAGATCCCTAAAGGCGGCCGCTTTCGGCCGCGCGTTCGTTTTATCGACGCCGGCGTCTGACCAGTTGGCGCAGGCTCCGGATCCGCTGGCGCGGATCCGGACCGCGCGAAGATCCCTAAAGGCGGCCGCTTTGCGGCCGCGCGTTCGTTTTACAGCTCATCTTGTCAGTCAGCCCTGCCAGCGCTTCGTGATCGGCAGCCGCCAGTCGCGCCCGAATGCCCGCGGGCGCAGTTTCACGCCGGGCGGGGCCTGACGCCGCTTGTACTCGGCACGGTCGACGAGCGCCAGAGCCTTCTCCACCGTTGCGGCGTCGAACTCGGCCAGGAGCTCCTCCCGCGAGCGATCGAGCTCGACATAGGCCTCCAGCACGGGGTCGAGCAGGTCGTACGGTGGCAGCGACTGGTCGTCGCGCTGGTCGGCGCGCAGCTCCGCACTCGGTGGGCGCTCGATCGTCGACAGGGGAATGAGCTCGCGGCCGGCGTTGTCGTTGAGATGGCGAGCGAGCCGGAAGACATCCGTCTTGAACACGTCCTTGAGCAGGGCGAAGCCCCCCACCATGTCCCCGTACAGCGTCGCGTAGCCGACCGCCAGCTCCGACTTGTTCCCGGTCGAGACCACGAGCCAGCCGAACTTGTTCGACAATGCCATCAGCAGCGTCCCGCGGGTGCGAGCCTGCAGGTTCTCCTCTGTCAGGTCGGGCGTGCAGCCGGCGAACGACGGATCGAGCGCCTCGGTGAACGCATCGAGCACCGCCTCGATCGGGATCTCACGGAAGTCGACGCCAAGGTTCTCGCTCACGGCGCGTGCGTCGTCGCGCGTGCCCGCGGACGAGAACCGGGACGGCATCGAGACGGTATGCACGCGCTGCGGCCCGAGTGCATCCGCGCAGATCGCGGCTGTCAGCGCCGAGTCGATCCCCCCGGAGATGCCGAGCACGACCTCGCGGAAGCCGTTCTTCTCGACGTAGTCCCGCACGCCGAGGCCCAGCGCGAGACGCATCTGCTCGAGCCCCGGCTTGAACGGCGCGACGGTTGCGGGAGCGGCGGCAGCCTGTGCCCGCGGTGCGGGCAGCTCGACGATCGTGACGTCCGGAATGCGCTCACGTGTCCGCTCGAGCTCCCGGCGGCGTACGTCGCGCAAGCGCCGGCCGATCGCCTCAGTCGGATCGACGTCGACGACGAGGAGTGCCTCCTCGAAGCCCGGAGCGCGGGCGATGACAGCTCCTTCGTCGTCGAGGACGACGGAGTGACCGTCGAAGACGAGCTCGTCCTGTCCACCGACGAGGTTGCAGAAGGCGAGATACGACGCGTTGTCGCGGGCACGCGTGACGAGCATCTCCTCCCGCTCCTCGGCCTTGCCGACGTGGTACGGCGAGGCCGAGAGGTTCACGATCAGCTGCGCACCAGCGAGCGCGAGATCCGTCGCGGGCGGGCCGGGCTGCCAGATGTCCTCGCAGATCGTCGGGCCGATGAAGACGTCGCCCGTGTGTAGGAGCACCAACTCGCGCCCCTCGGCGAAGTAGCGGTGCTCGTCGAAGACGCCGTAGTTCGGCAGGAACTGCTTCCGGTAGACCCCGAGCAGCTCTCCGTTGGACATGACCGCACAGGCGTTCGCGAGGTCGCGGTCGAACAGCGGGCAGCCGACGAGTGCCGTGATGTCGCCTGTCGCCGTCGCGATCTCGTCGAGCGCGGTCCGAGCCGCCTTCACGAATCCCGGTCGCAGAAGGAGGTCCTCCGGCGGGTAGCCGGTCACAGCCAGCTCGGGGAAGACGACGAGATCGGCTCCGGCTGCGCGCGCCTCGCCGATCGCGGCGACGATCCGCGCGCTGTTGCCGGCGAGATCCCCGACGATGACGTTGAGCTGGGCGAGCGCGAGCCTCACAGGGGTGATCCTCCCGGTTGCACGACGACCCGCAGCCCACCTGTTTTCGACTGCGAGGCGTAAACTCCACTGTAGCCCAGATGCGGCTCACGCCGGTGACCATCTCCCGCCGTTTCCGCGGCCCACCGACGTCCGCGAACGGGGGCTACGCGGCCGGGCTGCCGGCGCGCTACTGCGCCCGCGGCGTCAGTGCCACGAGCATGCCGCCGTCGTCGTCGTACGCCGGGAACAGGTCGACGGTGACCGGCTTGCGGATGCCGGCGCGGGTGGAGAGCTCGAGCTGCTGGCCGAGCTTCCGGACGCCCCACTCGCGAACGACGCCGATCGCCTCGGTGTCCGAGAGCGTCAGCGCCGATGCCACCTCCTGGCCCATCAGGTCGGTGTCGTGGAATCCGGTCAGCTCGAACACACCCCGGCCGACGGCGAGCACCCGCCCGTCCGCGTCGCAGACGACGAACCCGGTCGACGGCGCCGGGTAGTAGTCCTCGAGGAGCTGGAACACGAAGCCGAAGCCGCAGCGGCGGCATTGCAGCTCCTCTGATCCAGAGAAGCCCTCGAAGCCGTCGACGTCGACGGAGCGGTTCTTGCAGTTCGGGCAGATGTAGACGGGCACGAGGCCGATCGTACGCGCGGCCGCCGTTCACGCGGCGTTAACGACACTGCGGATTGCCGCGAGCGCCTCGGGGTTCTCGAGCGTCGAGAGGTCGCCCGGGTCGCTTCCGAGCGCCGTCGCCTTCACGGCTCGGCGCACGATCTTCGCGGAACGCGTCTTCGGAAGCGCGGGCACGAACAGCACCCGGGCCGGCGCGAACGCCTTGCCGAGCTCGTGGCTCACCGCAGCAGTGACGTCGGCGGCTGTCGCTTCCGCGTCCGGCTTCAGTACGACGAAGAGCCACGGCACCTCGCCCTTGACGTCGTGCGGAACGCCGATCGCCGCGGCTTCCGCGACGGCCGGGCACTCCAGTGCCGCCGACTCGAGCTCGGCGGGCCCGATCCGCTTGCCGGCGACGTTGAGCGTGTCGTCCGAGCGGCCGTGCAGGAACCAGTAGCCGTCCTCGTCGATCACGGCCCAGTCACCGTGCGTCCAGACGCCGGGAAAGCGCGCCCAGTAGGTCTCGAGATAGCGGTCCGGGTCCCGCCAGATGCCGCGTGTCATTCCCGGCCAGGGCCGGCGGCACACGAGCTCCCCGACCTCGCCGCGCACCGGCTCGCCGTTCGCGCCCAGCACGTCCATGTCCTGGCCGAGCACCGGAAAACCGACCGCGACGGGCTTTGTCGGCAGCATCCAGGTCGGCGAGAGGAAGCAGGCTCCCACCTCGGTGCCGCCGCTGATGTTGATGATCGGGATTCGGCCGCTCCCGCAGACGTGCTCGTCGAGCCAGTCGTAGGGCCCTCGGTTCCAGGTCTCGCCCGTCGTCACCACGCACCGCAGTGACGACATCACTGCCGCCGGCTCGCCCTTCGGGATCAGCGCGCGAACGAGCGTCGGCGAGAGACCCAGCATCGTCACGCGCTCCTCCTCGACGAGCTGCCACAAGCGATCGCCGGGCCAGTCGGGTGCGCCCTCCATGAACACGACCGTGGCTCCCAGGGCGCCGGCGCCGACGAGCGTCCACGGCCCCATGATCCAGCCCATGTCGGTCGAGAACAGCACCCGGTCACCTGCGTGCAGGTCTGCCTGGTACGCGGCCTCGCGCGCGATCGAGAGCAGGAACGCGGCCTGAACGTGGAGCGCTCCCTTCGGCTTCCCCGTCGTGCCGGAGGTGAATGCGAGCAGGTAGGGCGCTTCGCTCTCGAGCTGCACGGCCGGCGTCGTCGAGGGCGTGCCGGCAACCGCGTCGGCCCACCAGAGGTCGCGCCCTGGTGTCATCGGGCAGTCCCCGCCCATGCGCCGCCAGACGATGACGTGCTCGACGACAGGCGCCTCCGCGAGAGCGTCGTCGAGGACCGCCTTCATCGGCACGACGGCCCCCCGGCGGTAGGAAGCGTCTGCGCAGATCACGACCTTCGCGCCGGCATCTGCCAGGCGGGCAGAGATCGCGGGGCCGGCGAAGCCCGAGAAGATCGGCACCTGCGTGGCGCCTATGTGAGAGCAGGCGTGCGAGGCGATCAGCGCCTCGGGTGCCATCGGCAGGAAGATGCCGACGGTGTCGCCCTGCTCGACGCCGAGGTCGAGCAGGGCCTCGGCGAGCCGGATCGTCTCGTCCGAGAGCTGTGCGAACGTCAGCGAGCGGCGCTCGCCGTCCTCCGAGCGCCAGACCGCACCCTCGTCGCCGGGCCGCTCCCGGGCCCACCGGTGCACGCACGCCTCGGCCACGTTGACGCGCGAGCCTAGGAACCATGTCGCCCACTCGGGGCCACGCGAGACATCGACGACGGTGTGCCACTGCTCGAAGAACGGAAGCCCGAGATCGTCGAGCACCGCGCGCCAGAATCGATCCGGCTCGTCGAGCGAGAGGCGGTGGAGCGCGAAGAAATCCTCGTCGCAGCCGAGCGCCTGCGCCAGCCTCGTCACATTGGCACGCGCCAGCTGCTCGGGAGTCGGGGTCCAGGTAAAGGCGGTCATGTGTTAGCGTATGCTAACTTAGTGAGCACTAACGATTTCGGCGAAAGGTGAGTTTGCATGAAGGCGCGCTTCCTGGCAGAGGAGAACAGAAAGTGGTGGACGCTTGCTTCGGTGGCGTTCGCGCTGTTCATGATCATGCTCGACAACACGGTCGTGAACGTGGCGCTGCCCGCGATCCAGCGCGATCTCGGCATCGGGGTGTCCGAGCTCGAGTGGGTCGTGACGGGCTACGCGCTCAGCTTCGCCGTGCTCATGCTGACGGGCGGCAAGCTCGCCGACATGTTCGGCCGCCGCCGCGTCTTCATGATCGGCCTCGCCATCTTCACCGTCTCGTCGCTCTTCTGCGGCCTGGCCGGCACTGCCGATCTGCTCATCGGCGCCCGCGTGGTGCAGGGGCTCGGCGCCGCGTTCATGATGCCGGCCACGCTCTCGATCATCACCGCCACCTTCCCGCCCAAGGAACGTGGGGCAGCGCTCGGGATCTGGGCCGGCGTCTCGGCGATGGCACTCGCGATCGGACCGCTCGTGGGAGGCCTCATCACGGAGCACATCAGCTGGAACTGGGTCTTCTACATCAACGTTCCCGTCGGCGTGCTCGGTCTCGTCGCGGCGCGCCTCGTGATCCGCGAGTCGAAGGACACCTCGCACGAGCAGCGGTTGGACGTACCGGGGCTCGTCACCTCGGGCCTCGCCCTCTTCGCGCTCGTGTTCGCGCTGATCGAGGCGAACAGCTACGGCTGGACCTCCGCCACGATCCTCGGCTTGTTCGGTCTTGCCGCCGTTTCGGCGGTGGCGTTCGTGTTCCTGGAGCTGCGGCAACGTCTCCCGATGTTCGACATGGCGTTGTTCCGCAATCCCACGTTCGTCGGGGCGAACACGGTCGCGCTACTCGTGTCGCTCGCGATGTTCGGCGTCTTCTTCTTCATCTCGTTGTATATGCAGAACGTGCTCGGCTACAGCGCTGTGCGCGCCGGCGCATCGTTCCTGCCGATGACGCTGTTGATCATCCTGGTCGCGCCCATCGCCGGCAAGGCCTCCGACCGCCTCGGATCGCGGTGGCTGATGGCGGGCGGGATGACGCTCGTCGGTCTGTCGCTTCTCCTCTTCGCGCAGCTGCAGGTCGACTCGTCCTACTGGACGCTCCTGCCCGCGATGGTCACCGGCGGCGTCGGGATGGCGCTCACGATGACCCCGATGACCGCGGCAGCCATGAGCTCGGTACCCGTCGACAAGGCGGGCGTCGGCTCCGGCATGCTGAACACGTTCCGCCAGGTCGGCGGCTCGCTCGGAATCGCGGTCATGGGGGCGATCCTGGCGGCCGGATCGTCGTCGTCGCTCGCCGGTGGGTCAACACCGGTCGAGGCGTTCGTGAGCGGCCTGCACCGGGCGCTCTACACCGCAGCGGCGATCGCATTCGCCGCCGCGCTGACGGCCGCGGTGACGGTACGCAGCCATGCTCGGGCAACAGCCCCCGAGCAGCCACGGCAGGCTGTGCGCGAAGCAGCATGAGCGTCCCGACCCGGCTTCCGGCCGACCAGCGCCGGGCGGCGATCGTCGACGCGGCCTTGCGCGTGTTCTCCGCCGGCAGCTATACGGGCTCGACGACGGCCGACATCGCACGCGAGGCCGGGGTCTCCGAGCCCATCATCTACCGGCATTTCGCCTCCAAGCGCGACCTCTGGTTTGCATGCCTGGACGAGGCATGGCTGCGGTTCCGGCAGGCGATCGAGGAGAAGTTCGCGGAGCTCGGGGCCGAGCACGGCGTGCTCGCGATCGGCCAGACCGGGAGGCAGCTGCGGAAGCTGCGAGTGTTGATGCCGAACCTGTGGATCCAGGGCGTGACGGAGGCCTCGGAGGATCCCGAGGTCCAGAAGGTCGTGCGCCTGCACATGCGCGAGGCACACGACTTCGTTGCAGACGTGATTCGGCGCACCCAGGCGGCCGGCGGCATTCCCGCGGATCGCGATGCCGATGCAGAGGCGTGGGTTTTCATCGCGGGCGGTCTGCTGGTCTCGTTCGCCGACCGTCTCGGCGGCGTGCTCAGCCACGACGACTTCACCGCGATCGCGACGCAGCGTCACCGCTGGCTCCTCGGCCTGCCCTAGAACGGCACCCGCAGTAGCCAGAAGGCCGCCATGCCGACGGCGATCGCGACCCAGAGCTGCCGGGTACGCCACGCGGCGACGGCGGCGAGCACGGCCGCGGTGACCCTGATCGGCCATTCCCCCCGCGGACCCTCGATCGAGGGCGAGACGAGCGCAGCGAAGACGGCAATCGGGACGAAATGAAGGAAACGGATCCAGAACGCGGGCAGTTCGACGCGGAGCGCGAGCCCGGCAAACCGGGACCCGAAGGTGACCACGGCCATCCCGGTCAGCGTCAGCCAGAAGCTCATGCCACCTCCCGGGCCGCGTGGTCGGTGGCGAGGGCCACATCCGGTGGCCGGTGGCGCGTGAGCCACGCGCCGAGCAGGCTGCCGGCGACGCCGGTGATGAGAATAGGAAGACCGCCCGGCAGCGTCCGCGCGAGCACATACGCCAGCGCCCCCGAGGCGAGTGCCACGGCGAGCTCGGCGCGCCCGCGCACGAGCGGGACGAGGAGGGCGAGGAATGCGAGCGGAAAGATGAGGTCGACGCCGAGCTTCTCGGGATCGGGGATCGCGGCCCCGAGGAGTGCGCCTCCGAACGTGGCGAGGTTCCACGTGAGAAACAGGCTCAGCTCGGCGCCGAGCAGAAACGGGAGATTCCGCTCACGCGACGCCGTGACGACGCCGAATGCCTCGTCCGTGAGGAAGTACGCCGCAACGAGGCGCTCGCGCGGGCGCAGCCGCAGCTCCCGCCCCAGGGAGAACCCATAGAGCACGTGCCGCACGTTGAGGAGGAACGTCGTGAGCACGATCTCGATGCCGGAGGCGCCCGCTGCGAACAGACCCGCGGCGCTGACCTGGGCGCTGCCGGCGAAGACGAGCAGCGAGAGCGCCTGCGTCTCGAGGACCGACAGCCCGGCCTGGCGCGCGGTGACGGCATACGCGAGCCCGAACGGCACGACGCCGAGCCACAGCGGCACCATCGTCCGGAAGCCGCGCCCGAAGCGCTCGCGAGTGCCTCGAGCGGCCATGGCTCGATGCTACGTGCTGCCACAGCAAAGGAAACGCCCCCGGCTGCGGCTCCCGGGGGCGTTTCGGTGAGGCAACCCCTTACGGGGCGATGGCGGAAGATCGTGGCTCTGCGGCCCAGGCACGACCTCCTTGCGCCGTCGCCGTTCCGGTTCGGTGCGCCCCTCACACTTCTGCCTGGCGTTGGCAGCTGTGCTTGGTGATCCGCACTCTACGAGCCACGTCCCAAAAAGTCAAGTAGCTAGGTCAAGTGATTTCAGCTACGGTTAGTTCACTGAGGAATCCCGCATTCGGAGGCACAACCTCACCCTTTGGAGGGAGTGCAGAGTAGAGGTGAACTGCGTTGACTTCGAGCCAGATGGGCGACACCGCCACCCCTGAGCTTGACGCCTGCATGCCCACGGCCAAGACACCGTTGGCGCCGTCGTCACGCCTCGGGGACAGACTCCGGTCGCTGCGCGTCGCCGCCGGCCTGACGCAGACCCAGCTTGCGGGCGAGCGATTCTCCAAGGAGTACGTGAGCCAGATCGAGCGCGGCAAGACGCGTCCGACGGATGAGACGATCGCGTGGATCGCCGCGCAGCTCGGCGTCGACAGCGCATTTCTTGCAAGCGGCGTCTCCACCGACACGCGCGGCCGCCTCGAGGCGCTGCTCGCTCGAGCCGAGGCGCTGACCGAGGCACATCGGTACGACGAGGCGGCGGAGCTCTTCGGCGCCGCACGCGCCGAGGTCGGAACGACCGGCTCGGCCGAGCTCGAGGTCCGCGCGCTCGCAGGTGCTGCATGGGCGCAGATGCAGCGCGGCGAGACCCGTGAAGCGATCGACTTGCTTCAGGTCGCCCGCGAGCTTGCCGAAGGGCCTCAGTTCTCCGACGTCGATCGCGCCGACCTCCTGTTCCGGCTGGGCGTCTGCCGCTACAAGCTGTCGAGCATCGCGACCGCCGTCGCGCTGTTCGACGAGGCATTCGCGCTCGCCGAGCGGTCGGGACTGCCGTGCGATCTTCTGCGTGCCGACATCCTCGGCTGGCGCTCGCGCTGCCGCCGTCGCCAGCGCGACTTCGAGGCTGCGCGCGAGGACATCGAGCTCGCGCTCGAGCTCGCCCAGGCGATGGACGATCGCCGGGTGGTCGCCAATACGTATTTCCAAGCTTCCCTCATCGCAGAGCGAATGGGCCACTGGGTGCTGTCGCGCAACTACGCACAGCAGGCCAGGGGTATCTACCAGGAGCTCAACGACGAGCGGAACGTAGGTCGCCTGATGCTCAACCTGGGCGGTCTACACCTTCTCCTCGGCAAGCCCCAGCAGGCGATCGAGCATCTGAATGCTTCGTTCGCGCTCGCCGTCGAGGCCGAGTCGCAACCCGACGCCGCACAGGCGCTCGGGAGCTTGGCGACGGTGCATCTGCACCTCGCCGACTACGACGCGGCCGACGAGCACGCACGAAAGGCGCTCGACCTCCTCGAGGGGCGAGATGACTTCCCGGACGAGATCGGCCAGTCGCACATCGTGCTCGGCCGGTCGCTGCTCGAACGGGGACGATTGGAAGAGGCGGAGGCGTGCTTCAGGGCTGCAGACGCCGTGTTCGAGCAAATGGCGTCGGTCAGCCACAGGGCGGGGGCGTGGGTCGCGCTGGGTGATCTCGCGGGTCGTCTGGGAAACGACCACGAGGCAGCGCGTCTTTACCGGAACGCCGCGGAGGCGCTCCAGGACATCCGCTTCTGAGGAAGGAGGCACGGACATATGCGCCAGGCAAAACTTCTGCTGCTGCTGGGAAATCTCGCACTGTTCGCAGCATGGCTGGCAAAGTTCAAGCCCAGCGGCCACACGTGGTCCGACGGCCACTAGGGCGCTGCGGGACTGCGGCTAGACTCGGGCGTAGATGCGCCCTGCTGCGGCCCTGATCGCCATTGCGTGCGTGCTCACGTCCGCCGGTTGTGGAAGCTCCGGCGCGACCAGCGAGAGGGAGTCGAACACATCAACGACCGCAGCGCCTCCAGGGACCCTGGAGGCGCTCTGGCGTGCAGGGGGTGAGAGCGTTGCCATCGTCCCCGGCACGACGGACTTCGGACCCGGCCGGAACCGCTTCTCGTTTCTCGTCATCGACGCGCAGTCGCGGTCGATCGAGAGACCGACTGCTCGTGTCTGGATCGCGCGCGGGCTGAAGCAGAAGCCCTACGCCGAGACGACTGCCCGGCTCGAGCCGATCGGCGTGCCCGGCGGGGTGAAGGCAGACGTGCCGGGCATCTACGTGACCTCGGTGCCCACGACCAAGCCGGGGACATACTGGATCCTCGCGGAACCGGTCGGCGGCAAGAAGATCCAGGCGCTCGGCAACATCGTCGTCAAGAAGAAAGCCGAAGCACCCGCGGTCGGAGACCGGGCGATCCCCTCCCGCAACCCGACGCTGAGGCCCGGCGTGCTGGCGAAATCGGTGACGACGGCCGAGCCCCCCGACACGGAGTTGCTGCACACGACGGTGGCAGCCGCGCTCGCGGCGAAGAAGCCGTTCGTCGTCACCTTTGCGACGCCGCTGTACTGCCAGTCGCGCACGTGCGGACCGGTCGTGCAGGTCGTGCAGGCTGTCGCCAAGCGCTGGCAGGGCAAGGGCGTCGACTTCATCCACATCGAGATCTACAAGAACAACGATCCGGCCAACGGCACGAACCGCTGGGTGAACCAGTGGCACCTGGCAACCGAGCCGTTCACCTTCGTCGTCGACCGGACGGGCATCATCCGCACCAAGATCGAGGGTGCGTTCAGCACCGGTGAGCTCGACGCAGCAGTCAAAAAGGTCGCACGCTGACGCCACAGGCCGCGACCCCTCCCGGCGACGCGCCTGAGACGTCGCGCCTAACGCCACGGGCCGCGACCCTCGCGGCCCGGTGAGCCGTCAGAGCGATTCCTCGGCCTCCGGCTCGTCGATGGCGAGCGCCCGCTCGTCGGGGGCGGGGGTGAGGATGCGCGGCACGTAGCTTGCGATCGACTCTTCCATCGAGACGCACCGGCCGACCTGCTCCGACATGAACCAGCGGTGCTCGAGCAGCTGATGGAAGATCTCCGCGGGCTCGAGCTTCCCGCGCAGGTCGGGCGGGATCTGTCGCAACGCGGGCTCGTATATCTCGCCGAGCCAGCGGAACGCCACCATCGACTCCGGTAGCGGCCCTCCCGCCGACCGCTCGAGCTCCTCTCTGAAGCCGAGCAGATCGTCGAGCAGGCGACGTGCCTGGTTCTCCTGCACGTCGAGGCCGGCGAGCGAGAGCAGCCGTCGCTGGTGGTAGCCGGGCTCGACGACGCGAGGGCTGACGCGAAGACGGTAGCCGCCCTCCTCGGCCACGAGCTCGAGCTCCTCGGTGTCGTACCCGAGCTCGTGCAAGCGGTCGAGCCGTTCGTGGATGCGATGGCGCTCGTCGAGGCCGATCAGCTCCTCGCGCGTGAGCTCCGACCAGAGCGCCTCGTAGCGCCGGCGGACATCCGCAGCCGTTTCGAGCGGATCCGTGTCCGCCGGCAGGAGTCCGGACGCCTCGACGTCGAGCAGCTCACCTGCGAGATTTGCCTCCGCGATCTCGAGGTCGTGCCGCCGCTGGCCGTCCGAGAGCGTCGGGTGCATCTCGCCGGTCTCGGCGTCGACGAGGTACGCCGACAGCGCTCCCGCGTCACGCCGGAAGAGCGCGTTCGACAACGAGCAGTCACCCCAGAAGAAGCCCGCCACGTGCAGGCGCACGAGGAGCTCCGCCAGCGCGTCGAGCAGATGCTCGCGCAGGTTCGGCACGCCCCTGCCCGAGAAGAGGGTGCGGTACGGAAGCGAGAACTCGAGGTGCCGCGTGAGCAGGATCGCGTCCTGGCCGTCCGCCCGGCCGGAGACGACGCCGACCGCCTCGACGACCGGGACCGCATGGTCGGCGAGCTCCCGCAGAAGTGCGTACTCATGGCTCGCGAGCCGCGGGTTGATCTCCTTGAGCGCGAAGATTTCGCTTTCGTAGCGGACGAAGCGCACGACGTGGCGGCTGATTCCCCGCGCGACGTCGACGATCCTGTCCGAGTCCCATTCCTCGAGCGGCAGCTCCCACGGCAGATCGAGGAAGTCAGGCGTCTGCTCCGCCGTCACGAGCTGAAGGCGCATGTTCTGCCACGGTAGCTCGGCCCCCGTCTACATTGTCGGAACCGTGTCCCGGGTCCTCGACTCCCTGCCCGTCGGCGAGCGCATCGGCATCGCGTTCTCCGGTGGTCTCGACACCTCGGTCGCCGTCGCCTGGATTCGCGAGCACGGCGCCATTCCATACGGGTTCACGGCCGATCTCGGGCAGTACGACGAGGACGACATCGAGGGAGTCCGCCGCCGAGCGCTCGAGTACGGCGCCGAGGAGGCAGTCGTCGTCGACTGTCGCGCCCAGCTCGTCAACGAGGGGCTCGTCGCTCTGCAATGCGGCGCCTTCCACATCTCGAGCGCCGGCAAGACGTACTTCAACACGACGCCGCTCGGGCGGGCCGTTACCGGGACGATGCTGGTGCACGCCATGCGCGACCACGGTGTGGACATCTGGGGCGACGGCTCCACGTACAAGGGAAACGACATCGAGCGCTTCTTCCGCTACGGGCTGCTCGCCAACCCCGCTCTTCGCATCTACAAGCCGTGGCTCGACGCCCAGTTCGTCGCCGAGCTCGGGGGGCGCAGGGAGATGAGCGAGTGGCTGGCCGACCGTGGCCTGCCGTATCGGGACTCCGTCGAGAAGGCGTATTCGACCGATGCGAACATCTGGGGCGCCACGCATGAGGCGAAGGAGCTCGAGCTGCTCGACCGGTCGATGGAGCTCGTCGAGCCGATCATGGGCGTCGCCCACTGGGATCCAGGCGTCTCGATCGAGCCGGAGCTCGTTCGCGTGGCGTTTCACGAAGGGTGGCCTGTCGCGCTCAACGGGAGGGCGTTCGACGACCGCGTGGAGCTCGTGGTCGCCGCCAACGCGATCGGCGGCCGTCATGGCCTCGGCATGTCCGACCAGATCGAGAACCGCATCATCGAGGCCAAGTCACGTGGGATCTACGAGGCGCCGGGCATGGCGCTGCTGTGGATCGCCTATGAACGGCTCCTCAACGCCGTCCACAACGAGGCGACGATCGACAACTACCGCACGATGGGCCGCCGCGTCGGCCGCCTCCTGTACGAAGGCCGCTGGTTCGACCCGCAGGCGCTGATGCTGCGCCAGAGCCTGCAGAGCTGGATCGGCCTCGCCGTCACCGGCGAGGTCACGATCGAGTTGCGACGCGGCGACGACTATACGGTGGTCGAGACCACGAGCCCGACTGCGACCTATCAGGCGGATCGCCTCTCGATGGAAAACGTCGACAGCACGTTCGGGCCGGCCGACCGGATCGGCCAGCTGACGCTTCGGCTGCTGGACATCGAGGACTCGCGCGGCAAGCTCGAGCTCTACGGCCGGGCCGGCCTCACGCAAGCCGGGCCTCTCGAGCTGCTGGGCGAGAGCGGCACGCAAGATCCTCCGTAGAGCGCAGCCTCGTCTACACGCCGCCGCCGGCGCGCTCGATCACGACGACCGGCACGCGCGCGGACGGAGAGAGACGCAGCAGCGCACGCACGATCTCGGCGCAGTCCTCGGGCTGGATCATCTCCTCCCCCGCGATACCGGTCCACGCCGCCATCGGCGTATCGACGAATCCCGGGCACAGCGCACTGACCCGGACGCCGGAGTCGGCCTCCTCGCGGTCGAGCGACCTGGTGAGGGCGATCAGGGCGGCCTTGGCCGCCCCGTACGCGGCGAGCCCGGGCGTCGGAATCGTGCCCGCGATCGACGCGAGATTGACGACGTAGCCACGGGTCGTGCGCAGAGCCGGGAGCGCCTCCCGTGTGACCAGAAAGGCGCCGCGCACGTTCACGCTCTGCTGCAGATCCCACTTCTTCGTCTCCATCTCGCCGACCGGGCCCGCGATGCCGACACCCGCGGAGTTCACGAGCACGTTCATGCCGCCGTGCCGCTCGAGGTGCTCCGCGACGAGGCGGGCGCAATCCTCCTCGCGGGAGACGTCGGCCTGGACGACCGTGCAGCCGAGCCGGGCGCCGGCCTCCCGGAGCCGCTCGAGCGTGCGTGCCGAAAGGGTCAGGTCGTAGCCTTCCTCGCGCAGCATGGTTGCGATCGCGAGGCCGATCCCGGACGAGCCACCGGTGACGAGCGCGGACGGCATGCGCATGGATCCTCGCACAGACCGAGGCGGCTCCAATGGCCCGGCGGCAGAAGGCGGCCGGGATGCTCGCCGACGAACGTACACTCGTCGTAGTGACCTCCACCCCGACGCTGACATCGCTGGCCAAGGCCGGAGGTTGCGCGGCCAAGTACTCGGCCGCCCGGCTGGAGACACTGCTCGCCGGTTTGGTGCCGGCCGAGGCGGCCGACCTGCTGGTCGGGCTCGACCCGGCGGACGATGCTGCCGTCTACCGGCTCGACAGTGAGCGGGCGCTTGTCTTCACGGTCGACTTTTTCCCGCCGGTCGTGGACGACCCACGCGACTACGGCGCGATCGCGGCGACGAACGCCCTCAACGACGTCTTCGCGATGGGCGGCCTGCCGCTGCTGGCGCTGTCGGTGACGGCATTTCCCGAGGAGCTCCCGATCGAGGTGCTCGGCGAGGTCCTGGCCGGGGCGGACGAGGTCGTCCGCGCCGCCGGGGCGCTGCTCGCAGGCGGCCATACGATCCGTGACGCCGAGCCGAAATACGGGCTCGCCGTCGTCGGCACCGTTCACCCGGACGGCATCTGGTTGAAGAGCGGCGCGCAGCCGGGGGATGCGCTGTTTCTGACCAAGCCGCTCGGCACCGGTCTCGTTCTGCAGGCCCAGCGCGAGGGTCGAGCGCCGGCCGGTGCGCTCGAGGCGGCGGTGACGCTGATGCGGACGCTCAACCGCGATGCCGCCGACGCGCTGCGGCCGTTCAGGCCGAATGCCGTCACGGATGTGACCGGCTTCGGATTGCTCGGCCACGTGCACGAGCTCGCTTCCCGCAGTGGGGTGCGCGCCGTCATCGACGTCGAGGCTCTGCCGGCGCTGCCCGGCGCGCTCGAACTGGCCGAGGCGGGAGTGCGCACGGGCGGAGACGGACGCAACCGTGAGTACGCCGCGCCTCACGTCGACGGCGACGCCGCGCCGGCTCGCGTGGCACTGGCCTATGACCCTCAGACGGCCGGAGGGTTGCTCGTGTCGCTCCCCGTGGAAAAGCGCGCCGTGCTCGAGGCCGCCTTCGCCGACCGCGGCCTGCCTCTCTATCGCGTCGGTCAGGTGACGGACGGCGCCGGCGTGGGGCTGCGCTAGGAACGGCAATGGAGACGCAGGAACCCGCCGTCGTACGGCAGCGCCCGGCCGGCGTATTCGCCCGGGCCCGCTCGCGCGAGATCTCCGCTCGGCGCTTTTTCCAGCTCGCGGTCGTGACGGTGTGCTCCCTCTGGATCGTCGTCATGAGCGGAGCCGTTGTCCGCCTCACGGCCTCCGGACTGGGCTGTGACAACTGGCCGAGGTGCGGCGACACGCCCTATCCGGAGAAGTGGGGGCACGCGGCGATCGAGTTCGGCAACCGAATGGTCGCACTCGTCGGCATCGTGCTCGCCCTCCTCACCTGGCTCGCCGCGCGGCGTGTCCGTCGCCTACCCGGGTTCGTGCGCACGATCGCGCTCCTGACCGCGGCCGGAACCGTCGCCCAGATTCCCCTCGGCGGTCTCACCGTCCTCCTCGATCTGCACCCGGTCTTGGTGATGACGCACTTCCTACTGGCGCTCGTCGTGCTCGCCGGCGCGATCATCGTCGCGCTCGAGGGTTGGATCCATGCCCGCGGGCTCGCCGAGCCCGTCGGCCCATCCTGGCTTCGCACCGTGGCGACGGTCGGCGTGGCGGCCTGCGCGGCGCTCGTCGTCACCGGCACGGTCGCCTCGGCCTCCGGCCCTCATTCCGGCGGGCGGGACATTCGCAGGCTCGGCCTCGGCATCACGGACACCGTGTACGTCCACGTGCGCGCCACCGCCGTCTACGGGATCGGGCTTCTGATCGTCGGCATCTTCTTGTGGCGCCTGCGCGGGGCGTACCCGGGGATCGCACGGGCCGCGCTCGTCCTCCTTGCCGTGGTGCTCGTGCAGCTCGCCGTGGGCGAGATCCAGTACCGCAACGGACTGCCCTGGTGGCTCGTCGTGATCCACGTTTCGATCGCGGCGACGATCTGGGCGCTGACGGTCGGGATCGCGTACGCCCTGCGCCGCCCGCCCGCTCCGCTTGCGGCGCCGGGTGGTCGTTTGCGCTCGAGCGACTAAGCTCAGAGGGTGGAGGAGCTGAGAATCGTCAGGCGGCCGGTGCTCAGGAGCCCGGTCCTGATCGCCGCGTTCCGCGGCTGGAACGACGGCGGCCAGGCAGCAACGCTCGCCGCCGGCACGCTCGCGAGCAGCTGGAGCGCCGAGCGCTTTGCCGACATCGATCCGGAAGGCTTCGTCGACTTCCAGGCGACCCGTCCGCTCGTGTCGCTGGACGAGGGCCTCACCCGTCACATCGAATGGCCGGAGAACGTGTTCTACGCCGGTGCCATCCCGGGCGCTGACCGTGACGCCGTGCTCCTGCTCGGCGTCGAGCCGAACTACCGCTGGCGCCGGTTCACCGAGATCGTCGTCACGCTTGCGAAGGACCTCGGGGTCGAGCTCGTCGTCACGCTCGGCGCCTTGCTCGCCGACGTGCCGCACACGCGGCCCGCCCCCGTCACCGGTGCCGCGAGCGATCCGTCGCTCGTCGAGGAGCTCGGCCTGCAGCACGCGCGCTACGAGGGGCCGACGGGGATCGTCGGCGTGCTGCACGACGCATGCCGTGAGGCGGGGATTGCATCGGTCAGTCTCTGGTCGGCCGTGCCGCACTACGTCTCGCTGGCGCCGAGCCCGCGTGCTGCGCGTGCGCTCTGCGAGCGGCTCGGCGATCTGATCGGCACGCCGATCGACGTCACCGAGCTGGCGGAGGCGGAGAGCGCCTACGCCGACCAGGTCTCGGAAGCGGTCGCCACGGACGCCGAGACCGCCGCTTACGTCGAGGAGCTGGAGCGCCGAGCCGACTCGATCGACGAGTTGATCGAGGAGGGAGAGCTGCCGACGGGTGAGTCCCTTGCAGCCGAGCTCTCGCGATTCCTGCGGGAGCGCGAAGGCGGCGAGGGACCGGCTCAGACCGGCCCGAACGCCTGACGCGGGCCTCGAGCGGGCGGACGCCCTGCTAGGCCGCGGTCTCGGCCTGTCCGGGTTGCTCGTCGGGGGCAGGCGCCGGGACGTGAATCACGGGCGTGCGCTCCGGAACGGCAGCATCCCCAGCGGGACTCGCAGGGTCCACGGCCGGCGTTGCAGCGCCTCCTGCCGGAGGCACAGCGCCGCCGGGCTCGGCGCCGTTCTGCACCTGTCCCTCGGCGCCGGCGGGGCGCTTCTTCTTCCGCCTGCGCCGCGACTTGCGGGCGGGCGCTTTCGGCGCGGGCAGGTTGTCGGCAAGGGCGCTCGCGATCGCGTCGATCGTCCCGAGCTCCTCGCGCGCGCGGTCGAGCAGGCCGTTGGCGCGAGGCGTGTAGCCCTCCGCACTCGCGAGCAGCGCCGCTCCGACGGCGAGCGGCATCGCCTTTGCCACGTGCACGAGCTTCGCCACATTCTCCTCGTGACGATGGCCGCGAGAGTTGGCCACGGCGCCGAGCAGCCGCTTGGCCTCGGGGAACTCCTGGCTGGCACGGCGGTCCTGAATCTTGCGTGTCGCGCGGGCGAGCTTCCACGTCCAGCGTGCGAGAATCTGCTCCGGGGCGTTCGCCTTGCCCTCGCCGACGGCGCGGAGGAGGATCCGGACCCCTGCAGCGCGGTCTTTCTCCCATGGCGGCGCCTGCGTCACGAGCGTGACGAGATCGTCGAAATCGGCGCGCTCGACGGGCGTCGCGACCCGATCGGCGAGAGCGGTCATGCGCAGGCGGCGGTTGGGATTCTCGGCCGCGCAGACGGACAGGAAGGTCTCGAGCGCCCCCTTGCGGGCGCGTCCCTCAGCGAACTTGCGCGCGAACTCGGCGCGCTGGTCGAAGCGGATCTGGCGGCCGGCGATCGTTGCCCAGAACCCTTGCTCGTCGTCGTCCAGGAACTTCGGGTCGATGCGTTGCCATTCACGCTGGATCACCGCCAGTCGCCGCGCGACGTCCGGCGTGACCGGAACGAGCCACGGCGCCGGCGAGAGCTTGCGACGCGCGCGGCGCTGCTGCCGGCGGCGCGGCGCCGGCGTGACGCGCGCGCCCTCGCGGTAGAAGTCCGCATCGAGCAGGGCATGGAGGGAAATCACCCTGTCGTTGTGCGTCGAGCTCTTCGTGACGAAGTCGACGACGATGCCGGCCTCCTTGCGGGGGTGCATCCTCATGATGCGACCGATCCGTTGCTGATAGACCCTGCGCGAAGCGGTCGGGGCGAGATGGAAGCATACGGTCGCGCGTGGCGAGTTCCACCCTTCGGCGAGCAGCTGCGCGTTGACGAGGACGTTGATCTCACCGCGCTCGTACGCTGCGAGCGTCTCGGCGAGCTTGACCGGTGGGGTGCGCCCGGAGACAGCCTCGGCCTTGAGACCAGCGGCCCGGAACTCCTGTGCGAGGTTGTAGGCGTGGTCGACCCCGGCGGCGTAGACGATGCCGGGCGTGGTGCCGAAGCGGTCGCGGTACAGGCTCGCGGCTGCCTGGTTCAGTGCCTCGTGGTCGAGCGCCGCGGCGAGCGCGCGCTCCTCGAAGTCGCCGCCGACGATCGGCACCGAGTTGATCGCCGCTGCGGGCGGCACGCGGAGGCAGCGCAACGGGGCGATCAGCCCACGACGGGCGGCGTCGGCGAGTGGCAGGTCGTCGACCGAAGCGGGGAACACGTCCGAGACCTGCTTGGCGATCAGCTGCTCCGTTGCCGTCATGCCGATGTAGACCGGCTCGCTGAACGAGCGGATCGCAGCGCTCGTCTTCTCGCCGAGCGCGGTGTGCGCCTCGTCGCAGATCACGAGCTGGTAGGCGTCACGAGAGACCTCGTCCGCGTGGCGGGTGAACCAGGCGTACGTCTGGATCGTGATCGGGTCGTCGCGTAACGGCTCCTTGCCCCGGTCGATCGCGGGGGTGAACCGTTCGGCGTAGCCCTCGGTCGTGAGGTCGCGCTGGAACTGCGAGACGAGCAGGCGGCGGTGGGTGAGGATGAGGATGCCGAGATGGCGGGCGGCCTCGACGAAGCCGGCTGCGGCGATCGTCTTGCCGGACGCTGTCGGGTGACGGAAGCGGTAGCGGCGTGAGGCGCCCAGGTCGTCGCCGGTGAACGCCGGCTCGTCGAGCTCGTCCTCGATCACCCCGGCGTCGAAGTCGTCGTCCTCTTCGTCGAGCTCGGCAGGCTCAGCCTCGGCGTCGGCGTTGCCGTTGCCGTTGCCGTTTCCGTTCTCGTCGGCCGCCCGCTGATTCGCCGCGATCAGCTCCGTCAGCATCCCGGCGAGCGCGTCGATCTGGTGACGGCGGAGGCTCGTCCCGGACGCGGTTGTCGGCGACGGCGTCGCAAGCACCCGTTCGAGGCCGAGCATGAGGCCGTAGCGGACGCGCCAGCGCCCCGACGGTGTCCGCCTGCCGGACGCGATCTCCGCCAGCGCGTCGTCGAGCGCGATGCGCCGGGCGGTGCCGGGAGCCAGCGCAACGGCAGGTTCCTCGTCGGGATGGAGGAACGGCTCTCCGTACCACTCTTGTGCGCGGAGCGCTGCGGCTTCCAAGCCCTCAGCCGGCTCCGACGTTGATGTCGGGTTCAGTGTCGCCTCTTGCATGTGTGCAGCACACGGGGGTGGTGCTGCTCCTGGTCTTGCGTCCTTGAAGGATCAGCGCGCTCACGCGTTTCCGGCGCGACGAGCGATTGCTGTGCTCCGGACTGTAGCGGAAGCTGCCGGACGTTGCGGAGTTTTTCAGGCTTCGCCGAGGAGGCGGCCCGAGACTCGTTCCGAGACGCCGGTCTGGTCGAGGTGCTTCGTGATCCCGCCGCGGAAGAACGGGTAGCCGGCGCCGAGGATCATGCACGCGTCGATCTCGCCCGCCGTCCCGACGACCCCCTCGTCCAGCACGTGCCGGCACTCGTCGGCCAGTGCCTCGAGCACGGCGAGGTGGATCTCGTCGACCGTTCTCGGCGCCGGGGTCGTGACGACGATGTCCATCTCGCCGGCGGCGAGGCTGTCGAGCGCAGGCGAGAGTGGAAACCGGTCCGGATAGGCGTCGTGGAGCGTGTGCAGCACATGGTTTGCGACCCGCGGGCCGACCAGCGCGAGGAGGGCCGACGGCGGCATCGGGATGCCGAGCTTCAGGGCTGCCTCGTCCGTCTGCTCGAAGGTGTTGCCGTGCTCGACGGCCTGCATGAGGACGCTCGACTGGCGGGTGAGCAGCCGGTTGACGACGAAGCCGGGGGCGTCCCGAACGACGACTCCCCGCTTGCCGAGCTTCCCCGTCACGTCCCAGGCCGTTGCGAGCGTGACCGCATCGGTCGAGGCCGTCTGCACGAGCTCGACGAGCGGCAGCACCGCAACCGGGTTGAAGAAGTGCATCCCGACGAGGCGCTCGGGCCGCCGCAGCGCCGCGCCCATCTCCGACACCGACAGCGACGACGTGTTCGTGACCAGGAGGCACTCGTCGGAGACGACCTGCTCGAGCGCGCCGAGGACCTGCTGCTTCACGGCGATCTCCTCGAACACCGCCTCGATCACGAGGTCGCACCCGGCGTAGGAAGCAGTGTCCACGGCGCCCGTCACGATCGACCCGAGGAAACCCGCCTTGCTCTCGCTGAGGCGCCCCCGGGCGACCTGCTTCGCGAGGTCGGAGCGGACCGCGGCGAGCGCCTCCGTGACACGGTCGGGGTCGACGTCCGTGATCACGAGTGGCGCCTCGAGCCGGCGCAGAAAGAGCGCCGCGAGCTGCGTCGCCATCAGGCCGGCGCCTACGACCCCGACGCGTTCGACACGGCGCGGCTTGGCGTCGGAGATGCCGACGCCACGCTTCAGGCGTCGCTCGACGAGATCGAACGCATACACCGCGGCCTGCGCTTGTGGCCCGGGCAGCAGGTCGGCGAGCGCATCCTCCTCGGCGGCGTACCCCTCCTCGAGCGTCCAGGCGGCGGAGCCCGCGATCAGGTCGAGCGCGCGGTAGGGGGCGAGGGCGGTGCCGTGCACGGCGTCGTCGACGGCGTAGCGCGCCTTCGCGCAGACCTCCGCCGCATCCGTCAGGTCCGCGTCGAGCGCCGGGCCGCGGCGCTCCTCGATGGCGCGTACGAGCCAGGCGATCGAGTCGTCGAGGAACTCGACGTCGTCGAGCAATTCGTCGGCGAGGCCGATCTCGACGGCGTCCGCCGCCCCGATGAGCCGGTTTTGCCTGAGCGGGTTTGCGACCACGAGCTCGACCGCCTTGGCCGCCCCGACGACGCGCGGCACGAGTTGTGTGCCGCCCCAGCCCGGGATGATCCCGAGCATCACCTCCGGGAAGCCGACGTGGCGTACCGACCGGGCGATGGTGCGGAAATCGCAATGCAACGCGATCTCGAGGCCTCCGCCCACCGCGGCGCCGTTCACCGCGGCAAGTGTCGGAAAGGGCAAGGCGCGTATCGCGGCAAAGGCGTCGTGTCCTGCCTTTCCTGCCGCACGGGCGCGCGTGGCGTCGGTCAGCTTGGGGAACTCGGTCAGGTCGGCGCCGGCAGCGAACACGAACGGCTTGCCGGTGAGGACGAGGCCGCACCAGTCGTCGCTGTGCAACAGCGGGATCAGCGCCTGCAGCGACTCGAGTGCGGCACGGCCGAAGACGTTCGGCCGCTGCCAGTCCTCGCCGTTGTCCATCGTCACGAGCGCGACCGGGCCCACCCGCGTCGGCACGCGCTGCACATGGAACTGTGTCGGCGCATCAACCATGACGCGTGTTCTCCCAGAGCACGGCGGCACCCATGCCGAGCCCGATGCACAGCGCCGTCAGTCCGAAGCGCACGTGCGGCCGCTGCTCGAATCCGAAGGCCAGCTGTGCCATCAGGCGCACGCCCGTCGCGGCGAGCGGATGCCCACAGGCGATTGCCCCGCCGTACGGATTCAGGCGTGGATCGTCGGAGGCGACGCCCATGCCGTCACACCATGCGAGCACCTGCACCGCAAACGGCTCGTTGAGCTCGAACAGCCCGACGTCTGCGATCGTGAGACCCGACTGGGCCAACACGCGCTGCGTCGCGGGCACCGGGCCCATCCCCATCAGGTGCGGCTCGACACCCGCGTACGCGAAGCCGACGAGGCGCATCGACGGCTCGAGCCCGAGCTCGGCAGCAATTGGCTCGGCGGCGAGCAAGCCGGCCGTGGCCCCGTCGGTCAGCCCTGCAGAGTTGCCGGCGGTGACGCGGCCTCCGGGGCGGAACGGCGTCTTCAGCTCGGCAAGGCCGGCGGCCGTCGTGTCCGGCCGAAGGAATTGATCGCGGTCGGCAACCTTCCAGCCTTCGTCGGAGAAGACGGCCATCGGAACGACCGTGCGCGCCATCACTCCGTCCGGCTCGGCCCAGGCCGTCGCGGCCTTGGCCTGCGAGCGGGCGGCAAATGCGTCGGCTGCGGCTCGAGTCAGATGTGGGAGCTCGTCGTGCAGGTTCTCCGCCGTCTGTCCCATCACGGCAGCGCTCTGATCGATCAGGCGCTCGCTCACGAAGCGTGGGTTGAAGTCGACCTCGTCGCCCATCGGGTGGTGACCCATGTGCTCGATGCCGCCGACGAGGACGAGGTCGGCCGCACCCATGGCGATCTCGCCCGCTCCGGCCGTGGTCGCCGTCAGCGCCCCTGCGCACATGCGGTCGACGGCAAAGCCGGGCACGGAGTGCGGCAAGCCGGCGAGTAGCGCCACGCTGCGGCCGAGCGTCAGGCCCTGGTCGCCCACCTGCGCCGTCGCGGCGAGAATCACGTCGCCGATGCGCTCGGGCGGGACCGCAGGGTTGCGGCGCAGCAGCTCGCGCACGACCTTCACCGCCAGATCGTCGGCGCGGGTCTTCCAGAACCATCCGCCAGGGCCTGCTTTGCCGAACGCGGTGCGGACGCCGTCGACGAACACCACCTCGCGCAGCTCGCGTGCCATGGCGCGGAGGATAGCCATTGACTGACTAGTCGATCAACCGGCAGGCGGCCTCGCTCCGGGGCTGCCGTCGGTCGCCCGCTCCCGTTGCCGCTGACAGCGGACGCCGAGTATGTGACGATTGCGACCGGAGGCCGGCGGGCGGCGCCGGCCTCCTTCCCGGCCGAGGCCGTTGGGCGTCGCGCATTCCCTGGGATCCCCGCTCGGGGATTCCGCAGCTTGCGCCTATGTGCTGCCGGAGGCGAGTTCGCGTGAACGCACCATGGCGGCCTGAATTGCGTTCAGAAACGCTGCGCGGACGCCGGCGATCTCGAGCTCGCGAATGGCTGCGATCGTCGTTCCACCCGGGGACGTGACCATCTCGCGAAGCTCGACCGGGTGCATCTTCATGTCGCGCAACTGCTTCGCCGTCCCGAGCATCGTCTGCACGACGAGCTGCGTCGAGACCTCGCGCGACAGGCCGAGCAGCAGCCCCGCCTCGATCATCGCCTCGGCAAGCAGAGCAAAGTAGGCGGGTCCAGAGCCGGAGACGGCGGTGACGGCGTCCATGTGGCGCTCGGCGACGCGCACGACGGCGCCGAGGTGAGCGAGCGCTTCCTCTGCGAGCGTCACGTGCGCGTCGTCGGCGTGGGCGCCGGCGCACAGCCCGGCGATGCCCTCGTGGACGACGGACGGCGTGTTCGGCATGGCGCGGACGACGGGCACGCCGGAGGCCAGATGGCGCTCGATCGCCGCCGTCGTGATTGCAGCTGCACACGACAGCACCGTCTGCTCGTCGGTGATCAGCGGGCCGATCTCGCCCAGCAGGCCCTCGATGTCCTGTGGCTTGACCGCGATCACGACGAGTGCGGCGCCGGCGACGGCCTCGGCGTTCGACAGGGTCGCGACGACGCCGTGGCGCTCTGCGAGCTCCGTGACGCGCTCGGCGCGCCTGCTCGAGGCCACGATGTCCGTGGGCGAGCGCCAGCCGGACGAGATCAGGCCGGCGATCAGGGCCTCGCCGATCTTGCCCGCGCCCAGGACTGCGATCCGCCGCTCGTTCAGCGCCATCGCGAAAGTCTATGCGGCCCGGCGCGCTCGCACACGCGTCAGTCGCCCCACGTCTGGATCGGCGCCGGGCACGAGCCCCAGCCCCCATCCCAGCCTCAGGATCTCGCCGGCGAGGCCTTGCCACTCGCCGTAGGGCGCAAGCAGACCCGCCGTCTCGGGGCCGGCGGCAACGCGACCCCATAGCGCCGTGGCGAGCTTGACGAGCCCGAGGTCACCGACGATGCCGTGGTCGTAACGCCCCAACCCTTCGAGCGCGATCACACCGACCGACCACGGGCCAATCCCGCGTTCGCGTGTGAGCCGTGCAGCTACGGCCGCGGTCGGGTGGTCGCGGAGCCGTTCGAGGTCGATCGTGCGCGCGAGACGGACCAGCGTCGAGCCGCGCTGCGAGGCCAGGCCGAGGCGGCGGAGGGCCGCAGGAGAGAGACGCGCGAGCCCCGATTGCGTGGCGACCCGTTCGCCACACGCGCGCAGGACGGAGCGCTCGATCGCCCGTGCGCGCGAGGACTCGATCAGCTGGCCGGCGATCGCGCGGAGTGTTGCGTGCGCCACCGTCGCGAGGCGCGGCGGCCGGTAGCCGACAAACGCGCGAGCCGACGCCCCGATCAGCGGGTCTCGCGCGAAACGGCGGTGGAACTCGCCCGTGTCGTCGTCGAGCGCGAGCATCCAGCGGGCCTGTACGAGCCCTGCCTCCGTGTTCGCGCGGACGACGACCCGGCCGTCTCCGCGCTGCCATGCGGTACCCGTGTCGCCGGCGGCGAGCGGCGCCGTCCATCGGCCACCGCGCACGATCAGGTGCAACCGGTAGGGGCCCGTGGGGGTGACGGTGTCCTCGACGACGACGCCGACCGTATCGGGTCCTCCGGCGTACCCGCGCCTGTTCTGCCCGCATCGGCGTCTTGACGCCCCACGCGGCCGCCGTGCTCGCTACGGTCGCCCGATGACGCTCGCCGACGCCGTCTCCTTGCGCTCCCGCCGTCACAAGCTGCGCCTCTTCTTCGACGAGATGCAGCCGACGGCCGCAACGACCGTGCTCGACGTCGGAGCCGATGAAGTGGGCTTCGGCAGCGAGGGCGGGGAGTCCGGTTGCTCGACGCACAATTACTTCGAGGAGCACTATCGCTGGCCCGGGCAGATAACGGCGCTCGGCCTCCACGACGGTGCGCTCTTTCGGAGCCGCTATCCCACCGTCACCTATGTGCAGGGAGACGCATGCGCGCTTCCGTTTCCGGACGGGGCATTCGACATCGTCTTCTCGAACGCCGTGATCGAGCACGTCGGCGGGCCTGACCGTCAACGGGCATTCGTCCGCGAGGCGTTGCGCGTCGGTCGCCGGGTGTTCCTGACGACCCCGAACCGCTGGTTCCCGCTCGAGGTGCACACCAGGCTCCCGCTCGTGCACTGGTTGCCGGCACCCGTCTCGAGTCGGGTCTATGACCTCGTGGGCAAGAGCTTTGCGCGGGAGAACCATCTGCTGGGGGCCCGCGATCTTCGGGCGCTGTTTCCGGGGCCGGTGCGCGTCGTCAACCTCGGCATGTCGCTCGTGGCGATCACGTGAGCCGTCGCACGGGGCACTACGTGCTCGTTGTGCTCGTCGTCGGGCTGGCGCTCCACAACCTTGCGATGGCAGAGTTGTGGGACCTGGGTGTCCGGGGGGCGGCGCTCGACGTGGCGGCTGCGTGGAAGGACGTGCTGCTCGCCGGCGCACTCGCAGCGGCCGTGTGGGGATCGCGGTCACTCCCCACCTCGCTGTGGGCCGATCGGCTGGCACTCGCGTTTGCGGGCCTCGTGCTCATCTACTGGCTCCTGCCGCAGTCGTGGCTCGACGGCGGCGCGACATCTCGAGGGGAGCTGTTTGCGGCCCGGCACGACCTGCTGCCCGTTGCCGCCTATTTCCTCGGCCGCCTGCTCGTGCTCTCCGCGCCCGCGTGGCGGCGCGTCTCCCTCGCGCTTGCCGGCACCGCTGTCCTGCTCACGCTGTGGGGCCTGGTCGACGTCTACGCCGTCCCGCTGCAATGGTGGCGCGACTCGGGCGTGCCGGGGTGGTTTCGCGACCAGCTCGGTCTCGGCTATCGGGGCCTGTCGGGTCTGCCGCAGAACTGGGTGCTCAACACGGGCGACGAGGAGAATCCGGTCAGACGGCTCGTCTCGACGTTCCTCAGCCCACTGGCGACGTCGTACGTGCTCGTCGTCGTGCTGCTCTACCTCGTCGCTCGTCGTCCCAACCGGTGGTCGATCGCAGCGGCCGCGATCTCCTATGCCGGACTGCTGTGGACACACACGCGTGCCGCGTACCTCGCCCTTGCCCTCGGGCTCCTCGTCCTGGCCGCGGCGCAGCGACGCTGGCTGCCGGTCGGATTGGCCGTCGCCTCGCTCGTGATCGGGGTCGGATTCGTGAAGGCATTTCCGCACATCGGCCCGTCGACGAGCTACACGCAGGCCGAGCTCCAAGTCCTGCGCGCGCAGGGAAGCCGGCAACCGGGCGTCAGCAACGATCCTCTCAGCGGCGGCGACGCCTCGACGAGGAGTCACCTGCGCAATCTCCGGCACGGGATCCGTACGGTGGTGCATCACCCGCAGGGGTTCGGCCTCGGCAACGCCGGGGTCAGCGCCTCCCGCACCAGAGTCGATGTGAAAGCCGGGGAGTCGACCTACACCGAGGTCGGCGTCGACACGGGGCTCCTCGGAGCGGCGGCGTTCGTCGCGTGGATGCTCGCCGTGCTGGCCGGGTTGTGGCGGCGGACGGCCTGGCTGACCGCCGCGTGGGCGGCGATGCTTGCGATCGGCGTGCAGACCGACGTGATCGGCGTGCACTGGATCGCCTACGTCGTCTTCGCCCTGGCGGGCGTGGCTCTTGCCGGTGGCCTGCCGGACGACGAGCCTGCGTGAGCCGGCTCGCTGCCCGGATGGGGTACTTCCGTGTCGCGGCGGCGCTCATCGGCTGCGCGCTCGCCCTCGAGATCCTTCGCACCCAGGCCTTCGCGCCCAGCTCGTTCGGACGCGTCGCGTGCACCTGGGGGGAGATCGCGTTCTTCGCGGCGGCAGCCCTGCCGTTCCTCGCCGGGCGTGCACGAGCGCAGAAGGCCGTAGGGTCCCGCTCCATGCAGCTCCATCACGACTCCAGGGGCGACGGCCCGGCGCTCATCCTGCTTCATGCCGGCATCTGCGATTCGCGAATGTGGCAGCCGAACCTGTCTCGGCTCGGGACGGGCCGCCGGCTCGTCACCTACGACATGCGGGGCTGCGGCAGATCCTCCTGGCAGACGAGTGGTCCGTTTTCCCACGTCGACGATCTCGTCGCTCTCCTCGACCACCTCGCGATCGAGCGGGCGGCGCTCGTCGGGGCCTCCCAGGGGGCGCGGGTCGCTGTGGAAGCTGCGCTCGAGCATCCAGGGCGCGTCGGTGCGCTCTGCCTCGTCGCACCCGGCATTCGTGCCTGGGACTGGTCGCAGCAGATCGCGGCCTACAACGAGCGCGAGGACGAGCTGCTGCAGGAGGGGGATCTCGACGGCGTCGTCGAGCTCAATCTGCGCACCTGGGTCGACGGGCCGTCGCGGGATCCCGCCGCTGTCGACCCTGACGTTCGGGCGCTCGTCGGGCAGATGCAGCGCCGCATCGTCGATTTGTGGGTCGAGGCATCGGCCGAGGCAGGTGAGCCCGGCCCCGAGCGCCCGCTCGATCCTCCGGCACGCACGCGCCTGCAGGAGATCGCCGTGCCGACGCTCGTCGTGCTCGGCTCCCTCGACCAGCCCGACATCGGGCGCATCGGGGGGCTGCTCGCGGCCGAGATACCAGGGGCCTGGTCGGTGACGATCGACGGGGGCGCCCATCTTCCCAGCCTCGAGCAGCCTGATGCCTTCGACGAGCTGATCGACTCCTTTCTGGCCGCTCTCCCTGGATAGCCGGGCGCCATTGCGTTCTCCGCACGGGCGGGGAACAATTCACCCATGGGGAAGGGATATGCGGAAGGGCCGGCGGCCGAGGAAGCGGAGCGGCGCCTCGACGAGCTCGAGCGAGGTCCGGAGGCTGCAGCGCCCGAGGAGAGAGCCGCCGTGTACGGGGCGACCGCGGATGAGCCCGAGCGTCACTTCCTCGGTTGGCTCGGAGAAGTCGACACCGACCAGCTCTTCGCGTCGGGCGCGGCCTGGGGGATCACGGTCGTCCGTCGCCAGACGCGCGAATAAGAGCGACACGCACTAGGTGGGCGGAATGTCGAGCCGCGCTACCTCGAGATCGAGATCGCGCTCGAGGCGCCGCATCACCTCGTCGCTGATACGGCCGTCGCGCCGAAGCTCGAGGACCGCCTGCCGCTCGGCCTCGAGCAGCTCGGCGCGCAGCCGCTGATAGCTCTGCGAGCGCTGCTCGACCGCTCCGTCGTCGTCTCCGTCGAAACGCGCTGCGAAGCGCCGTCGACGGAATCCATAGGCACCGCGGAGCCGCTCGGCCGTATCGTCGTTGACCCATTCTTCGCCCGCCAGCTCCTCCAGTCTCTGCAGAGCGGCTTCGGCGGCGCGAATGCGTGCCTTCGTCTCCTCCTTCTCGGACAGGCCGTCGTCTTCGAGACCGAGCAGCCGGATCACGATCGGCAGCGACAGCCCCTGCACGACGAGCGTCGCGATCACGACCGCGAAGGCAAGGAAGACGATCAGCTCGCGATCGGGGAACGCCGAGCCTGTGTCGGTCGTGAGCGGCACGGCGAGGGCGGCAGCGAGTGACACAGCGCCTCGCATACCCATCCACGAGATGAGCGCCGGCGCCTGCCACGGTGGGTATGGATCGCGCGCACGCAGGCGCGCGGACAGAAACCGCGGCACGTAGGTGGCGGGGAAGACCCAGAGGATGCGCCCGACGATGACGGTGCCGCTGACGAGCACCGCCCACCAGATCAGCTTCCCGGCCGGTTCGCCCTGGAGCGCGTCCAGGATCGCGGGGAGTTGCAGTCCCAGCAATACGAACAGCAGGGCGTTGAGCACGAACGTCGTGATCTCCCACATGCTGTCGCCCAGGATGCGGGTATCGGGCGTCGTCAGCTCGGGTGTGTGCCAGCCGAGATAGACGCCGGCCGTGACGACCGCGACGACGCCCGAGACGTGCAGGAGATCGGCGGGGATGAACGCGAAGTAGCCGGTGAGCAGCGAGATCGTGACCTCCACAGGCGGGTCGTCGATGCGCCTCCGTGCCTGGCGCACGAGCCATCCCACTGCGAGCCCGACGGCCAGGCCGCCGGCGACGACGCCGACGAACTGGAGCCCTGCGTGCCAGAGGGAGAACGTGCCGCTGACGGCGGCGACGACCGCGACCCGGAGGGCGACGAGCGCTGTCGCGTCGTTCACGAGGCTCTCGCCCTCGACGATGACGACGAGCCTGCGCGGTACGCCGAGGCGGCTCGCGATCGCCGTTGCAGCGATCGGATCGGTGGGAGAGACGACCGCGCCGAGCACGAACGCCGACGCCCAGCTCATGCCGATGGCGGTGTGCGCGACGACGGCCACGATCACGGTTGTCGTCAGCACGAGCCCGAGCGCGAGCAGGCCGATCGGCCGCATGTTCGCCCGTAGATCGCGCAGCGAGGTGAAGAAGGCCGCCGAGTAGAGGAGCGGAGGCAGCACCCCGACGAGCACGAACTCCGGCGACACCTTGAAATCAGGGATGCCCGGAACGAACCCGAGCGCGAGGCCGCCGAGCGTGAGCAGAATCGGATACGGAATGCGCACCCGGGGTGCCATCACGAGCAGCCCCGATGTGGCGACGAGCAGCCCGAGCACGACTATGAGGTCGCCACGAGCCAGAGTGTTCATCGGAGAGATGATCGCGGCTCGGGCACCCTTGCTGCTGCAGGTGGCGCGGGCGCTTCCCGCCTACGGCGGCGAGTAGCCGATCTGCCGGCCGCTCAGTCCCCGCCGGACGTACGCGATCCGCCCCGTGTCGATGTCGAGGCGACAGCCGTCACCGTCGATCGAGACGCGTGCGCTCGAGGAGGCAGCGAATGCGCGGGCGACCTGGCCGGCTTCCTCCTCGGTCGTCTCCAGCGCCACGATCTGGCCGCCGTCGAACCCGATCTCGAGCCGAATGCGCTCAGTCATCGCTGCGCTCCGCGTCACCGTTCAGCGCCCGCGGGGGCAGGACCGAGTCGATCAGCCCGTAGGCGACCGCGTCGTCCGGGCTCATGAACAGGTCGCGGTCGATGTCGCGCATCACCTGCTCGATCTCCCGGCCGGAGTGCCGCGCGATCACCTCGGCCATCTGCCGCGTCGTGTCGTCGATCTCGCGAGCGGCGATCTGAACGTCCGCCGGCGCGCCGCGAAAGCCCGCCGTCCCCTGGTGGATCATCATGCGCGCGTGCGGAAGAGCGAACCGCTTACCCGCCGCGCCGCCGGCCAGGATCATTGCCGCCGCCGACATCCCGATCCCGTGGCAGATCGTCCTCACGTCCGGTCGCACGTGCTGCATTGCGTCGTAGATCGCCATACCGGCGTAGGCCGAGCCGCCCGGCGAGTTCACGTAGAGGTTGATGTCGCGGTCGGGATCCTCGGCTTCGAGGAAAAGCAGCTGGGCGGTGATCAGGTTGGCGATCCCGTCCTCGACCTCCTGGCCGAGGAAGACGATGCGATCGCGCAGCAGCCTGGAGTAGATGTCGAACGAGCGCTCGAGGCGACCGTCCGACTCGACGACGACGGGAACGAGACTCATCTGCTCTCCTCGCTAGAATGCAACCTCTCAGTTGCGCAATAGTACACGCAACCAATGGGTTGCGTTTAGGAGGAACGATGAACGTGACGCGCGAGGTCGAGTTCGAAGCCACCCCCGAGGAGGTCTGGTCGGCGATCACGGAGCCGGAGCAGCTCGAGCAATGGTTCGCGAACGAGGTCGAGCTCGACGCCCGTCCCGGCGGGCGCGCCGCATTCCGCTGGGACAACGGCGAGGAGCGCACGGCCGTCGTGGACGAGGTGGACGCGGAGCGCAAACTCGGCCTGCGGTGGGATGACGGGGGCACCGTCGTGCTCGAGCTGGAGGAGACGCTCGACGGGACGCGCCTCATCGTCGTCGAGAGCTCGCCGGACTTCTCGACCGCGCTCGCCCTGCAGGCGCTCGCGTGGCAGACCGCGTAACGGCGCTCTTCTCGGCGCTCGCCGATCCTCGCCGTCGCGCGATGATCGAGACGCTCGCACGGCGCGACACGGCGACGGCGACGGAGCTCGCGGGCGAGATGCCGGTGACGCGGCAGGCCGTCGCCAAGCACCTCGCCGCGCTCGGCGCTGCGGGGCTCGTCTCGGCCGAGCGCCACGGCCGGGAGGCCCGCTACCGCCTCACGCCCGCTCCGCTGGCAGACGTGGTCGCGTGGGCAGAGCGTGTCGGCGCGGACTGGGACGCACGGTTGGCCGCTCTCGGTGAGCATCTCCGGGGACGGAGCTGAGACGTCGATCGATTCGGCGCTGACTGCGGCAGGAGCAGGCGTCGGGTCGCGAGGCTCGACCCGTGACATGGCACGCTCGATGGGTACAGTGAGAGCGTGAGCAAACCGGTCGAGCAGCTCGATCGAGTCATCATCCGCTTCGCTGGGGACTCCGGCGACGGCATGCAACTCACCGGCGACCGCTTCACGAGCGAGACGGCGCTGATGGGCAACGACCTCGCGACGCTCCCGGACTTCCCTGCCGAGATCCGCGCGCCCGCGGGATCCCTGCCGGGCGTGTCCGGCTTCCAGGTCCATTTCGCCGACCATGACATCCTCACGCCCGGCGATCAGCCGAACGTGCTCGTGGCGATGAATCCGGCCGCGCTCAAGTCGAACCTCATGGACCTGCCCAAGGGCGGCGTGCTGATCGTCAACACGGACGCGTTCAACGACCGCAACCTGCAGAAGGCAGGCTACGCCTCGAATCCGCTCGAGGACGGGTCCCTCGAGGGCTTCCACGTGCACGAGGTGGCGCTCACCTCGATGACGGTCGAGGCGTTGAAGAACGTGGAGGGCATCACGTCGCGTGAGGCGGAGCGGTCGAAGAACTTCTGCGCGCTCGGGCTGATGTGCTGGCTCTACCACCGTCCCACCGACGGGACGCTGGCCTTCATCGAGGAGAAGTTCGGCAAGAGACCCGCGATCGTGGAGGCGAACACGAAGGCGTTCAAGGCGGGCTACAACTACGGCGAGACATCCGAGGACTTCGCCGTCTCGTACGAGATCGCACCCGCGAAGCTCGCGCCCGGGCGGTACCGGCAGATCACCGGCAACACCGCCATCGCCTACGGCCTCATCGCTGCCTCCCGGCAGTCGAAGCTGCCGCTCTTCCTCGGCGCATACCCGATTACGCCGGCCTCGGCGATTCTCGAGGAGCTCGCCCGCCACAAGAGCTTCGGCGTCACGACCTTCCAGGCGGAGGACGAGATCGCTGCATGCGGTGCAGCACTCGGCGCCTCGTTCGGCGGTGCGCTCGGCGTCACCACGTCGGCCGGGCCGGGCATCGTGCTCAAGGCCGAGACGGTGGGTCTCGGCATCATGCTCGAGCTACCGCTGCTCATCCTCGACATCCAGCGCGCCGGCCCCTCGACAGGCATGCCGACGAAGCCCGAGCAAGCGGATCTGCTGATGGTGTTGTTCGGTCGCAACGGCGAATCGCCCGTGCCCGTGATCGCCGCGTCGAGTCCGTCCCAGTGTTTCCACGCAGCGATCGAGGCGGCGCGCATCGCGCTCAAGTACCGCACGCCCGTGTACCTGCTCTCCGATGCCTATCTCGCGAACGGCTCCGAGCCCTGGCTGATCCCGGACGTCGGCTCGCTTCCCGACATCTCGACGCCCTTCGCTACCGGCCCGAACGACGGCGAACGATTTCTTCCGTACAAGCGGGATCCCGAGACGCTCGCGCGGCCGTGGGCAGTACCCGGCACGCCGGGCCTCGAGCACCGGATCGGCGGGCTCGAGAAGGAGGATGTGACCGGCGCCATCTCGTACGACGCAGAGAACCACGATCTCATGATCCGATTGCGCGCCCAGAAGGTCGCGAACATCGCAACCGACATTCCCGAGCTCGAGGTCGACGACGCCGACGGCGACGCTCGAACGCTCGTGCTCGGCTGGGGCTCGACCTACGGGCCGATCGGAGCCGCCGTCCGGCGTGTTCGGCGTGACGGGCGCAAGGTGGCGCGCGCACACCTGCATCATCTGAATCCGTTCCCCCGCAACACGGGTGACGTGCTGCACCGCTACGAGAAAGTGCTCGTGCCGGAGATGAACACGGGCCAGCTGCTGCAGCTGATCCGGGCCGAGTTCCTCATCGACGCGGTCGGCTACAACCGCGTGCGTGGCCTCCCGTTCCGCTCGAGCGAGCTCGCCGACGCGATCACGGCCCTGGTGGAGTCCTGATGGCGGACGGCAACGGCAAGTTGGTCCAGCTGACCACGAAGGACTTCAAGTCGGACCAGGAGGTGCGCTGGTGCCCCGGGTGCGGCGATTACGCGATCCTCAACGCCGTACAGGGCTTCATGCCGGAGCTCGGCATCCCGAAGGAGCGGATCGTGTTCGTCTCGGGCATCGGCTGTGCGGCTCGGTTCCCGTACTACATGGAGACGTACGGCGTGCACTCGATCCACGGCCGCGCGCCGGCGATCGCGACGGGACTCGCGACGGCCCGCTCGGACCTCTCCGTGTGGGTCATCGGCGGCGACGGCGACATGCTCTCGATCGGCGGCAATCATCTGATCCATGCGCTGCGGCGCAACGTCAACCTGACGATCCTCATGCTCAACAACCAGATCTACGGCCTCACCAAGGGCCAGTACTCGCCGACGAGCGAGCGCGGCAAGGTGACGAAGTCGACCCCCATGGGCTCGGTCGACCAGCCCTTCAATCCGCTGTCGGTCGCGATCGGCGCCGAGGCGACGTTCGTGGCCCGCGCGATCGACACCGACAAGAAAGAGCTGTCCGAGGTGCTGCGCGCGGCCGCTTCGCATCGCGGCGCGTCGTTCGTCGAGGTGTTCCAGAACTGCAACATCTACAACGACGGTGCGTTCGACTTCGTGCGCGAGCAGAAGGAGAACCGCATCTACCTGAAGGCCGGCGAGGAGATCCGCTGGGGCGACAAGGGGATCCGCCAACGCTCCGACGGCACGGCCGAGGTGGTCGATGCATCCGCCGGAGGCCTGCTCGTGCACGATCCCGCGCGGGTCGAGCCGAGCGTCGCCTTCGCCCTCTCGCGCCTGACCTACGAGACGATCGGCGCAGCGCCGTTCGGCATCTTCCGTGACGTCGAACGGCCCGCGTACGACGAGTCGGTGGCAGAGCAGATTGCGGAGGCGAAGGAGCAGCGTGGCGAGGGTGACCTCGAAGCGCTCCTGCACGCCGGCGACACCTGGACAATCTCGTAACGCTTGACGCCGCCCCGCGCGCCTTGGCGGGGTGGATCACCTGGACCCGTCACGTCGGACCGCCGTCTGTTGACGGGTTGTAGCACTGTTGGCCCGCGTTCACCCTTGACGAAATTCGGTGTCTGACACCGATCGTTCGTTTGAAATGGCAGCGCGCCCCGGGAACCGCTGCAGATGCGCGTCGACGTCGCCTCGGCGAGTCGCACGGTGTCAGACACCGTGGTGCGTCCCGTACGGGCGCGAGCCGCGACGCAAAGAACGCCCGATTAAACGGCCTGGTCTGGAAGGCTCCTTCGCGCACGGGCTTGGCGAGAGCTCGACGCGGGCCGGCTTTGCCATCCGGCACCGTCACCAGCTGCTCGACGGCACCGGCGAGCAACGCCGTCCCTCGAGGCCGTCATGTCGGCGCCACCCAGGCAGGGGTCGGGGCTCGTCCGCGCCGGGTCACGAAGACGGCAATCCCGGCGGCGATGAGCGCTGCCCCGCAGGACAGGTAGAAGGTCGTCGCGTAGGCGCTCTCGGTCGGTACCGAGGTCCCGGCGATGGTGGATGAGGTGAGAACGGCGGCACCGACCTGACCGCCGATGACGGCGCCGATCGTTCGCATCACCGTGTTGATGCCGGTCGCGATCCCCGTCTCCGTGGGCGCCACGGCCTCCGTGATCAGCGCCGCCATCGACGCGAACGCGAACGCGATCCCTGTCCCCAGTGCGCCCATGGCGATCACGATCTGCCACGGGTGGTCGTGCCAGGCGCCGAGCAGCACGGCGCCCAGAGCGACGAACAGCATGCCCGCGCACAAGGGCCACTTCGAGCCGAAGCGCCGGCCCAGCAAGCCTGCGATCGGTCCGGCGAAGAGCATCATCACCGAGCTCGGGACGAGGTACAGGCCGGCGCGCGTCGCACTCGCGGCGAACCCGTACTGCACCTGCTCGGCCACGTCAGCGGGCAGCCCGGCCGGTGCCTCGATGAACCGAGGGAGCAGCGAGAAGGCTCCGAACATCGCAAACCCCGCGATCAGCGCCGTGATGTTCGTGAGCAGCACGGGCCGCTCCACGAATATCTTCATGTCGATCAGCGGCTCGGACACACGCAGCTCCGCGAGCGCGAACGCCGTGCCGAGCACGATCGACGCAACCAAGAGGCCAAGCGTGCGCGCCGATGTCCAACCCCACGTCTCTCCCTCGGAGAGTGCGACGAGCAAGGCGACGAGGGTGCCGGACAGGAGCGTGGCGCCGACCAGATCGATGCGCGACTTGGAACGAACGGGCGACTCAGGCACGAGCTTGTGCACGAGCAGGACGGCGACGCCGACCGGCACGGCACCGGCGATGAAGAGCCAGCGCCACGACAGGTTGTCGATGATCAATCCGGCGAACACGAGGCCGAGGCCACCGCCGATTCCGAACACGGCCGACAAGAGGCCCATGCCGACCTTCATCTTCTCCGGTGGGAACTCGTCGCGAATGATCCCGAAGCTGAGCGGAAACACGGCGGCACCGGCCCCCGAAGCGGCACGGAAGGCGATCAGCGAGCCGATATTCCACGCCGCCGCACAGCCGATGGTGCCGAAGAAGAACACGCACAGGCTGAGCACGAGCAGGCGCTCCTTGCCGAACCTGTCACCAAGCTTGCCGAGGATCGGCGTACACACCGCGGCGCTGAGGAGGAATCCCGTGAAGACCCAGGTGACCCAGGTCGTCGACGTATCGAGCTCGCGCTGGAGCGTCGGCAGCGCCGGCACGACCATCGTCTGCTGGAGGGCATACGCGGTGGCGGCGAGCGTGAGGACAGCCAGCGTGGCATTGTGGTGACGACGCGCGCCGACCATTGTTGCCCAGCGTATTGAATCCCGGCTTCTGCCGGTCGGCGCCGTGGACGGCCCGCCCGCCTGTGGTCGGGACGGGGCCGCCCGCGCGCCTCTTTGATGCGCCTCAGCCTGTCGTCAGCACGTCCACCGACAGGACCGACTCCGGGCGCAGCAACCTATCGCCGACCAGCGGCCATTCGCCGCGCGGCTCCTCGATCTCGGAGATCACGGTCCGCGCGAGCACGAGTGCACTGTCACGGTTGGGTGCCGTGCCGACCTGCACGACCTCGCCGTCGGACAACCTGATCACAACTCTGCGCAACTCCGACGGCGTCCATTCTGCCGCGCGGTCGAGCGGGGGGCTTGTGAAATGTTCGAGAAGTGCCACGGCTTCCTCCATCGTCGTTCGATCATCGACGGGAGTGCCGCAAGCTCCCTGCGTGTTGCCATTATCGTAATGCCGCGTGCTTTCCTACGTCCCTCGGTCGAGCTATTCGGGCCGTTGTACGTCGATCGAGACGATTGCTCCCGGGCGTATGAAACGCTCGTCGACCTGCGGCCACTCGCCACGTGAGGACGCCTGTTCGATATGGAGCACCATGTCGCGGGCGATCTGCACGGCGGGCTCCCGGCCCTCCGCCACCCCGACGACGATGTCATCGCCACCGTGCACTCGCAGGACGACCCGGCGGTTGTCCACTCCAAACGCTCGCTGTGGGTGTGCCGGCGGCTCGCCTTCCACCTCGATCGGGACCGACTCCTGTTCGACGGAGGGCAAGCCCCCGTAGCCGGAGTCGCGATTCCCGAAGATCGTCATCTCTGCTTTCCTCCTGAATCGAGAGCGGGGCACCCTGCGTATCGGCGCGCAGCGCACAGTGGCGCCTCCCTCGTTCGGGTACGGGGAACGCGTAGCCTCGACACGGCTCGTCAGAGCAGGGGCGTCAGACTTGCGTCCGAAGCAACGGCCGTCGTGTGGGGCGGGTGCCACGCCGAGGCGAGACCGATCGCGAGCAAGCCGGTGACACCGGTGATCGAGAACGCGAGCGCGGTGCCGCCGGCCTCGACGAGCCAGCCGGACAGAAGCGAGCCGATGGGCGCCAGCCCGACGAATGCGAACAGGTAGAGCGCCACGATGCGCCCGCGCAGATGCTCGGGCGCGGCGAGCTGGACGAGCGCGTTCGCGTTCGCCGCAAACAGCGTGAAGCAGGCGCCGACGCCGACGAGCAGAATGGCGGCCGGCCAGGCGCTGCGGATGGGTGCGAGCGCGAGCATGAGCAGGCTGAAGCCGACGACGCCGCCGGCGAAGGCGCGCCAGGTGGCGTGACGGAAGCTCGCGGTGGCGAGCGCTCCGCCGAGTGCGCCGAGTCCGAACGCCGCCGACAGGAGCCCGAACGTGCGGGCGTTCACGTGCAGCGTGTCCGAGGCGAGCAGCGGCACGAGCGTGTTGAAGTTGAGCCCGACGAGCCCGACGACGGTGACGACGCTCAGCACCGCTCGCGTCTGCGCGTCGGCCCATGCGAATCGCAGGCCCTCGCGGGTACCGGCAAGCACGGTCGCGGTCCGATCTCTGGTGCGGGGATAGAGCTCGGACTCGCGCATGAGCACCAGCGCCGCAAGCACGGCGAGGAAGCTGACGGTGTTGATCAGGAAGCAGATACCCGTTCCGACCGAGGCGATGAGGACGCCGGCGAGCGCGGGGCCGATCACGCGCGACGCGTTGAGCAGCCCGGAGTTCAGCGCGACGGCGTTCGGCAGCTCGCTCGGGCCCACCATCTGGAAGGTGAGCGTCTGCCGTCCGGGTGCATCGAGCACCAGAGTGACGCCCCCGAGCGCCGCGAGGACGTATACGACCGGAAGCGTCGCCGTTCCGGTCAACGTCACGAAAGCGAGACCGGCGGAGACGAGCATCGCGGCGGCCTGTGTCCAGATGACGAGGCGGAGCGTGTCGAGCCGGTCGACGACGGAGCCCGCAAACAGGCCGAGGAACATGTACGGCGCGAACCGGCAGAACAGCAGCGAGGCGACGGCGAGGGGGGAGCGCGACAGCGACAGCACGAGCCAGGCGAGCGCGACGTTCTGCATCCAGGAGCCTGCCAGGGACACGACCTGGCCAGCGAAGAAGAGGCGGTAGTTGTAGTGGCGTCGCAGGCTGCGGAAGGTGCGCGCACGCAGGGCAAGCGAGAGCGTGCTCAAGCGCCGTCACCGACGAGCAGCATGAGCGGCGCGACCGCGGCGGCCACCGCCTCGAGCTCTTCGGGCCCGAGGTTGCCGAGTCGCTCGGCGAGCCACGCGGTGCGCCGCTCACGCACCCGGCGCAACAGCCGCTCGCCCTCAGCCGTCAGCACCAGGCCGACACGGCGCCGGTCGACCTGCGAGCGGACCCGTTCGATGAACCCTGCGCGTTCCAGGCGGTCGACGTGGCCCGACAGCGCCGGCGCGGAAATCCGTTCCTCCTCGGCGAGCTCCTTCAGCGGCGTTCCGGGACTGCGCTTCACGAGCCACAGCAGCGAGACCTGACGACCCGTGACGCCGAACTGCTCGGTTTCCTTGCGCAGCTCCCGCGCGAGGCGCAGCAGCACCGGCCGCAGCTCATTCGCGACCGACAACGGTGTATCTGTAACGAGACTAATCATTAGCCTCATTAACTATATCAGGCGTCGCAGAACGCTGCCCGCGTTACGTCTTGACTTCGGGCTCCAACTTGTACCCGACGCCGTAGCGCGTCTGGAGGAACGTGTGCGTCGAAGAGCGGTGGTCGATCTTCTCACGCAGCTTGCGCACGAACACGTCCACGGTGCGATCGCGATGAGACGCCCGTCGTCCCCAGACTCGCTGCAGCAACTCGTCCCGGGTCAGCACGCGCCCCATGTCGAGCGCCAGCGCATAGAGCAGCCTGAACTCGGTGGGGGTGAGATCGGCGCTCTTGCCGTCGACATAGGCCTGCACGTTCTTCGGATCGAGCCGCAACTCGTCGATCACGACCTCGTCGCCCCGCCGCGGATCCTGGGCGCGGGTGCCGCGGCGCGCTGCGGCACCGACCCGCGCCGTCAGCTCCTTCATCGAGAACGGCTTCACCAGGTAGTCGTCGGCGCCGATCTCGAGCGCGTGCACACGGTCGTGCTCGGTGCCGCGCGCGGAGACGACCACGATCGGCGTCCCGATGCCCTCGCTGCGAGCCTGCTCGATCACCTTCCACCCGTCGAGGCCGGGGAGCATCAGGTCGAGAACGCACACGTCGGGGCGCTCGTAGCGGAGTCGCGCAAGACCCGTTTCCCCGTTGGTGACGCTCAACGCGTCGAATCCGGCGGCCTGTAGATGGCGCGCCATTCCCTGCGCGATGATGTCGTCGTCCTCGATGATCAGGACCTTCACCATGTCGTGCAATCATGGACGGCCCCCGGTAGCCCGGGGGCCGTCAACGTGTTACCGGATGGTAACGGACTGGTGAAGCAGCTATTCCGCCTGCGCGTCCGTGTCGGCGTTCTCGCCGCTCGCCTGGTCTGCGTTGAGCGCCTTCACGTACCTGATCTTCTCGCACTGGCCGTCGGTCGTCGTCGTTGCTTTCTCGGAGAACCGAATGACGGCGACGTCGTAGCCGGCACCGCAGTTGAGCACGTCCGGCAGCCCGTCGGGGGCGAGTGCGTGCAAGCGGTCGTTGCCGTCGCCGCCGTTGACCGTGTCTGCACCCCAGCCGCCGAACAGCCCGTCGTTGCCCGCATCGCCGTTGACGGTGTCGTTGCCTCGGCCGCCACCGAGACGATCGTCCCCGTCGCCGCCCGAGACGGTGTCGTCGCCCGATCCGCCGTGGGCACGGTCGTTGCCGCTGCCACCCGAGAGGGTGTCGTTGCCGCGCCCGCCGAAGATCCAGTCGTTGCCCTCGCCGCCCTCAGCCGTATCGTTGCCCCGGGCCGCGCGAACGATGTCGTTGCCCTCCCGGGCGTCGATCACGTCGTCGCCTGCGAACGCTCGGATGAGGTCGGCAGCCGGTGTGCCGGTGAGATTGTCGTTGCCGGCGGTGCCCTTGACGACCGCTGCGCCCGCGACCGCCGCGAGCACCAGCACGGAGGCCGCGACGATCGAGATGATGGTGAGCCTGGTCTTCATGCCTACTGCTCCTTCGTTGCCGTGGAAGTTGTCCTACGCAGTAACCCTCCTCCGGGTGAGCGGCCGGTGTTCGCTGCGCAAGCGCTGCGCAAGCGTTCTGTTAGAAAGATGTCGGAGGCTGTCGCTAAGCGAGCTACATTTGAGGCTGCAAATCAGCTCCAATGAACAGCTGTGAATTACCGCGAACTGCGCTGGTTCTCAGCTGGTTCACGGACTGACGGGACTGATCGTCTGCTGCTCGCTGCTGTGGGTGGCTGCGATCGGTGCTGATGAGACGGCGCGCAACAAGCCCTGCGACTGCCCTGTCCCTCTGCTTCAGAGCTGTGTCTCTTCTGCTCTAGAGACTGATGGTGAGCAGTCGTGTGCTGTCGCGGGGTGTGGCGCTCTGTGCTGGTGTGTGCTGGCTGGTAGCTGCTTCCTACACATCGCTACACCCGTTGTATGCTGCCGCGCTTTGCTGCTCCCGATCTTGTAGGTCACGGCGTAGGAATCGCTATGAGCTACGGGGGCCTACTGTGACCTCGTTGACCCCGAAGTCGAGCTTGCGGTGGCACGAAGCACCCAGTGCAACGTAGTCCTCGATGTTCCTGGATGCGCGGAGGAAGTGGTCGCCCGTACGGTGCGGCGTGCCGCATCCCGGCTTGATGGCCCACTCGATGCGTCCACACTGCTCTCCACAGCACACGCACCGCGCTGGCTTTCGATATTTCCTGTTGAGCCACACGTGCACGCTGTGGTAGTCGTCGCTGTACGGGATCGTCTTGCCGTACTTGCTCATCGCTGCTCCCTCCTGAAGGGCGTCTTCCAGCCGCGCTTGTTGATCTCGTGCAGGCGCTTTTCGTAGGTCCTGGTGCTCAGGCTGAAGGTTTGCGCGAACGCATCCACGCGCTGCTGTCGCGTCTTGAAGAACGGGTTCGCCAGGATCGCGGTCACCCAGATGCGCTGCTCCAGGATGAAGGACAAGCTGCCGAAGGGGCCGCCGTAACCCCGAGCCCCTGCACGGCGGGATTAGAGCTGGACCCGCGGCCACACTGCCCGCTGTCGAACCACCTCCTCGACCTCGACTATTCGTTGAGTTGCGTGAGCCTCCGTTCATCGCTTCCGTCGGCTTTCACGATGTATACCTCCCGGTTGTGCAGGAAGGCCATCGTGCGCCCGTCGGGTGACCACGCGAAAGAACGCGGCACGTTCTCCGCATGGGGTGTCAGCCGTCGCAGCCCGCTCCCGTCGGCGTTCACGACAAAGAGGCCTGAAGGCCCGGCCGTCCCCCGGAGGTCGAACCTTCGGAAGGCGATCCGGCGACCGTCCGGGGACCACACGGGATTGCTCCCGACGGCGTAGCGCGTCAGCTGCCGAGGGTTGCTTCCGTCGGCGTTCACGACCCAAAGTCCGTCGTCTGCGTCGTCGGTTGGGTCCCCGGGGGAGCTGTTTATCAGCACGTAGGCGATCCGCTTCCCGTCGGGCGACCACGTTCCGTCCCTAGGCAGCTCTGTCTGCCCGCTGCCGTCGGCCTGCACGAGATTGCCCGCGTACCTGATGGTCTTCCCGTCCGCCGACCAGCTGTGATTGAACGCATGCGCCCGCTGTGTTGTCAGGCGCCGCAGCCCGCTCCCGTCGCCGTTCACGACATAGAGGTCCGGCTCGTAGGGGTTGCACGGAGTGCCGTTTGAGTTCGGCACGCACTTCTGAAAGATCTGGCGGACAAACGCAATCGCACGCCCATTAGGCGACCAGGCCGGACGGAGATCGTTCGACGGAGCCCGTGTCACGTTGCGCAGCCCGCTGCCGTCGGCGTTCATCACGTAGATGTCGGAGTTGCCGTCGCGTCGGCTCACAAACGCGAGCTTGCGTCCGTCGGGCGACCAGCTCGGATGGCTGTCCCTCGCGGGGTGCTGGGTCAGGTTCTCCTGCCCGCTGCCGTCGGCGTTGATCACGTAGATCTCGGAGTTGCCGTCGCGTCGGCTCACAAACGCGAGCTTCCGTCCGTCGGGCGACCACGCAGGTGTCTGCACGTCGAGCGGGGTGGGCGCGCTCCGGATCAGACTCAGGAGGCGGTCACCGAGACCGAGCGCCGGTGTGACCAGAAGCCCGCCGACCAGGATCACGGCAGCGACGGCGACGATCCGCCAGCGCGGGAACGTCCAGCGGCGGGATGGATGCTCTGCTCCCGCCCGGTCGAGCACGTCATCCCAGTCAGCAGCGCCGGACATGGGGGGAAGGATGCGATCGAGACGGTCGCGGTCGAGATCGGTCATCTTCGAACCTCCAATCGGCTGCGGAGCGCGGCGCGGGCCGCATTGAGGGTCGCGGCGACGGTCCCGGTGCTGATCCCGAGCGCCTCCCCTATGGCCACGTAGTCGAGATCTGCGTAGTAGCGCAGGAACACGGCGGTCCGCTGTCGCTCCGGCAGGCACGCGAGCACCACGCGCAACTCGGCATCCCGCTCCGGATGCCCGTTCGTAGCGGCCGGCGCGTCGTAGTCGACGGTCGGGACGCTCCGGCGTACGTCCGATCGTGCGGCGTTGAGCACGATACGCCAGACCCAAGCTTCGAGCGGGCCCTCGCTCCGGAACGAGCCGCGCTTGCGCACCGCGGTCGCAAAGGCCTCCTGCACGGCGTCACGTGCTCGTTCAGAGTCGCCCGTTACGCTCGCCGCGACGCGTGCGAAAACGTCAAAGCGGCTGCGATACAACGCCTCGAGCTCGTCCAGGCTCGCTCCACGCTGACCGATCACACCTCTCTGACGCACCCCACGCGAGAATTGTTTAGTCATCGACGGCGGACAAGCGTCTCAATCATCGCCGCGTACAGCTCGATGAAGTGGCCGACACTCACAAGATCATCAGGGAACAATCCTGAACACTGGGGCAGGCAAGCGCGGCTTCGTTTGTTGTGTTCTGTCGCGGGTCAGGCTGCGGTGAGTTCCGGCTGCGGGTCACTCGCGGCCAGCCGCTTAGCGAGCGCGTGAACGACCGCTAGACCAAGGACGAGCAGGGCGACGCCTGCCAGGATCTGGAAGCCGCGTTCCTCAGCCTCGAATCCAACCTCGCCGGGCGAGGCGAGCAGCATCACGAGCGAGAACGTGTACAGGCCGTACATAAGCCAGTAGGTCTTGGTCTGCGTCAACGCGACGACGAACACGGCTACGCCGAGCGCCGTGAGCACCCATCCGGGAGGCGAAAACACAAGCGCCACGAGTAGCGCGGCGGCGACCCCGGCCGCGGTGCCGACAGCCTTCCCGCGTATCCGGTCGCGCTTCCCCATGAGGATGTACAGCACGAGGATGAGCACAGGCTCGGGAACCCAGTACGGCTCCGTCCAACCGAGTGCGACGCCGAGCGAGGCGCTAGCAGCCATCACTGCGCCGAACCCGAGCGCGACGACGGCTGCGACGGGTGCGGAGAGCCGCTCGCCATCCACAACCTCGGGAACGCCGAACCGACGTGCGAGCACCACGCCATAGAGGGTCGCGATGCCGACGATGACGCCGTAGACAGTGGCGTTCCTCGCAGAGGCTTCCGGCACGACGAAGGTGGCCGCGTACGGAACCATGAGTAGCGGCGCGAACCAGCCGAACCCGATTCCGGCACCCGCGATCACTCCGACGGTGGCGAGCAGAGCCGCCCACCACCAGTCGTACGCCGTGAACGCTCCCAGCCCCGCCGCGAGCCCCATCAACGGCGCGAGATAGCTCATCCGGCGAGTGCCGCCGAGCTTCGCACCAACACCGCCAAGGAGAACCCCGGTGAACATGGCCGTGGCCCCGAACTTCCCGACGAGCACACCGATCACGACGGCGGGAAGGACAACAGCCACCAGGAGCGCACCAAGGATCTGCATCGTCCGTCGTGCGCGGGACGGCTTACCGCGGACTTCTACGGCGTCCGCCCCCACTGACGCCTGACTCCTCGGCGTTTCGACGTGCTCGGCCTCGTTCACTCGCGCACACCTTCGGATGCTGTCGCGTGAGTATAGGCGCGTTGCGCAGAGCCGTTCGCGGCTCACCCGCACGACGCGGACCGCCGCGCTTCAGGGAACATTCCCGAACACTGGGGCAGGCACGCCCGCTCAACACCGTGACTCGTCCCAGGATCGTGTCATCGTCCAGAACGGATCTCTTCACGAAGCAGCGATAGCGCCGCTGCCACCAGCACCTAGTACAGCTCGGTCTGTACAGCAGCGTCGCTACGGGGAACGAGATGGGGGGATCCGAGCAGCGTCGCGGCAGGGAGGTTCAGCCGTGGTCTGTCTACAGCATTGTGTGTCAGCGGGTCTCAGCGTCAATGAGCGTCACGAATCTGAAGGGAGATGTGGCCGCGATTCATCTCGGGCTGACGCTAACTGGCTCAAAATGGCGCAACATCTGACGTCGGCCCTCTGTTAGAACGATGTGTGCATGGACGCCGACGCCCCTCGCGGTCGCACGCTGATCGAGGAGAGCCGCGAGGCGGTCGTCGTGCTCGACGACGCCGACACGGTGCTGCTCGCGAGCCGGCGCGCGCGCCAGTCGATCGACGGCATTCGCGAGAACGAGCGTCTACCCGAGGGCATGCTCTCGGGCGAGCGCGGAATCGTGCCCCTGATCGTGCCGTACGAGGTCGGCGGCCGGCGCGAGCGACTGGTGTACCTGAGCCAGGTCGGAGACATGACCGCGTACGAGGAGCTGCGCACGGGGTTCACGGCCGCCGTCTCGCACGAGCTGCGCACGCCGCTCGCCCGCCTGCTGTCCCTGCTGGAGACGGCGACGCTGCCGGGTGAGGACGTGCACGCGCTCGTCGACCAGGCGCGAGGCGAGGTCGAGTCGGTGCGCGAGCTGATCGACGAGGTGCTGTTCCTCTCCGAGTTGGAGTCGGGCGGACGTGTGGTCTCGCTCGGATCCGTGGCAGTGCGGCCCGAGCTCGACGCGGTCGCCGCCGAGCTCGAGGACAGATGCTCTCGCGCGGGCGTCGCGTTCGTCGTCGAGGGGAGCGACGCGATCGAGCTCGAGATGCGCCCGCGCATGATGCGGGTCGTCGCGCAGAACCTCGCGGAGAATGCGATTCGCTACGCCGGGCCGGGCGCAACGTTCACGCTGGCGATTGAGCAAGCCCCGGATGGGACAACGGTGCTGCGCGGCACCGATGACGGCGCCGGCGTCAACGAGGAAGAGCTGTCCCGGTTGTTCGAGCGCTTCTACCGGGCCGATCATGCGCGCGCCTCGCGTGGAACAGGGCTCGGGCTCGCGATCGTCAAGCACATCGTCGGCCAGGCCGGGGGGGTCGTCGAGGCGCGCGGACGCAAGGGCGCGGGTCTCGAGATCTGGTGCAGCTTCCCGCCGAAGACCTGATCGCTGCGCGCTCGTTCACCAGTCTCTCACCATTTGTTCACCAGCCGAGAGCCCACGCCCGCGCGGACGGTAACCAGACTCCCCTGCGGGTTGATCGACGTGACGTCTCCTCACATCGACAGTGGCAAGCTCGGGGAGCTCGCCAGCATGTCGACCGACGGCCGCGGCGCCGAGGTCGTGTTCCAGGTCGCCGGTCTGACGGTCTCGTACAGCGGCAATATCGCCCTCAAGGACGTCGATCTGGACGTCCGCAAGAACTACGTGACCGCGTTCATCGGGCCCTCCGGGTGCGGCAAGAGCACGTTCATCCGCTGCTTCAACCGCATGAACGACCTGGTGCCGGGTGCCGTCGTCGCCGGGAACGTCCTCTATCACGGGCGTGACCTCTACGCCGCCGCCGTCGATCCGGTCGAGGTACGTCGGCGCATCGGCATGGTGTTCCAGAAGCCGAACCCGTTTCCCAAGTCGATCTACGAGAACGTCGCCTTCGGCCCCAGGGTGCTAGGCATGAAGGACGATCTCGACGGGCGCGTCGAGCGCGCGCTGCACCACGCGGCGCTCTGGGACGAGGTGAAGGACAGGCTCAAGGACAACGCGCTCGGGCTCTCCGGCGGCCAGCAGCAGCGCCTCTGCATTGCGCGGGCGCTCGCGGTCGAGCCGGACGTGATCCTGATGGACGAGCCGGCTTCTGCGCTCGATCCGATCTCCACCTCGCGCATCGAGGACCTGATTCACGCGCTCAAGACCGACTACACGATCGTGATCGTCACGCACAACATGCAGCAGGCTGCACGCGTGGCCGACATGACCGCGTTCTTCAGCGTCGCGGTGCGGGAAGACGGGAGCGGGCGCCACGGCATCCTCGTCGAGTACGACCAGACGAACAAGGTGTTCACCAATCCGTCCGACAAGCGGACGGAGGACTACGTCACGGGGCGGTTCGGGTAGACCGCGATGGCACGGGTCGAGTTTCAACAAAGTCTCGACGCGCTCGAGGCGAGTGTCCAGGAGCAGGGCGCCGTCGTGCTCCGTGCGCTGCGCGCCGCCGTCAGCGTGCTGCAGTCGCAGGACGTCGAGCTCTGCGACGAGGTCGTCGCGTTCGACGACGAGATCGACACGCGCTACCACCGCATCGAGAAGATGGTCGAGGAGGTGCTCGCGCAGCAGTCGCCCGTCGCCACCGACCTGCGTCTCGTGCTCGCGATCCTGCACAACTCGATCCATCTCGAGCGCATCGGCGACCAGTGCGTCACGGTCGCGAAGCTGACCAAGCTGGCGGCCGAGCTGGAGCCGAGGCACGACCTCGTCGAGGGCCTGACGGAGATGGGGGAACGGGCGGAGGAGATGGTGCGCATCGCGCTCGACTCGTTCTCGGCGCGGGACGTCGAGCGCGCGCGGTCGCTCGTCGAGCTGGACGAGCTCATCGACCGCACGAACCGCAGGGTCGCCGACAAGGTGCTGGCGCTCGCTCACGCGCCCGGCTCGCAGGAGTGGGGGATGCGGATGATCGTCGTCGCACGCTGTCTCGAGCGCGTCGGCGACAACGCCGTGGACATCGGCGAGCAGACCGCCTTCGTCGTCACCGGGGAGTTCCACGAGTTCACCGATGCGTCGCACTGAGGGCCGACGGTGTTTACCAGTCTGTCACCAGATCATCACCCCAGTTCTTCCCACCCGAGGCATCCGAACGGGGAAGCTCCCATCGCAACGCGGTGGCAGCCCGTCACGAGGGCTGAGAGACGCTGCGGTTCTTCGAAGCTGTCAATGAAGGGGAGGGGCAAGACATGAAGAGAGCGCTTGCGCTCACGCTCGTCCTTGTAAGCCTCGTCGGGCTTGCGATGGTGGCCGGCCGCGCGAACGCAGCGCCGGCACGTGCCCAGGACTCCACGCTCACGGGGGCGGGGGCGACGTTCCCGTACCCGCTGATCTCGAAATGGATTCCCGCCGTCGGGTCGGCGTTCGGAATCAACATCAACTACTCGCCGATCGGGTCGGGCGGCGGCATCGCGGCGATCACCGCTCGGACCGTCGACTTCGGCGCATCGGATGCGCCGCTGTCCGACGATCAGCTGACCGCCTGCAAGGGGTGCGTCGTCATCCCGTGGGCGCTCTCGTCGATCGCGGTCCCGTACAACCTTCCGGGAGTCAAGTGCGTCGTGCGCCTGACGCCGGCAACGCTGTCCGGCATCTATCTCGGCGAGATCACGAACTGGAACGATCCGAAGCTCGCGACGAACAACGGCTCGTGCGGATTGCCGGATCTGAAGATCACTCCGGTCTACCGTTCCGACAACTCCGGATCGACGTATGCGTTCACCGACTACCTGTCGAACGTCAACCCGAACTGGAAGTCGAAGCTCGGCACGGGGGTCAATGCGCAGTGGCCGGTTGGTGTCGGGGCACGCGGAAGCTCGGGGGTCGCCGGCGTCGTCACGAAGACAGCGGGGGCGCTGACGTATGTCGACGTCGCGTACACGCTCGCGAACAAGCTGCGTCCAGCCTGGGTCCAGAACAAGGCCGGGAAGTTCGCTCAGCCTGGCCTCCGGGGCGTGCAGGCTGCAGCGTCGAGCCTGCCGAAGAAGATCACCGACTTCACGCAGTTGAAGCTCGTCGATCCACCGAAGAGCGCCGGCAACCTCGCCTACCCGATCAGCACGTTCACCTACGTGATCGCGCCGACGAGCACGAGCAAGGCTGCGGACCTGCGGAAGTTCATCTACTGGGCGGTCACGTCCGGCCAGAAGCTCGGGCCGCCGCTGCTGTTCCAGCCGCTCCCGGCCCAGGTGCAGGCGTACGCGTATCGCGAGATCAAGAAGATCCAGGGCTAGAGCGAGGACCCGCCCGGCATGAGCACGGCACTTCCGGATCCCGTGGCGCCCGCGCAGATCGAGCGCCGTGGGATCCGGCTGGGCGACGTCTTCTTCAGGGGCGTCGCCCTGGTCGCTGCGCTCGGGACGACGGCCGTCCTCGTTCTGCTCGCGTACAAGGTCTTCGACCTCGCCTGGCCGGCGATCCAGCACTTCGGCCTGTCCTTCATCTGGACGCAGGGGTGGAACCCGAACTCCGAGGTGTTCGGGGCGCTGTCCTTCATCTATGGGACCGTCGTCACCGCCTCCATCGCGTTGCTGCTGGCGACGCCGCTGTCGGTCGCGATCGCCCTCTTCCTGACCGAGATCTCGCCGAGGCGGCTGGCGGCGCCGATCGCGACCATGGTCGAGCTGCTCGCGGCGATCCCGAGCGTCGTGCTCGGGCTGTGGGGCATCCTCGTCTTCGGGCCGTGGGTCGCGGAGCACCTCGAGCCGTTCCTCGAGCGCTGGCTCGGCTTCCTGCCGATCTTCTCCGGCGACCCGTCGCAGGCGGGAATGCTGCCGGCGGCATTGGTGCTCACGATCATGATCGTCCCCATCACGTCCGCGATCTGCCGTGAGCTGTTCAGCCGCGTGCCACGCGACCTCACGGACGGATCGCTCGCCCTCGGCTCGACCAAATGGGAGGCGATCCGGCGCGTGGCTATCCCCTACGCGGCGCCCGGGATCTCGGCGGCCGTGCTCCTCGGGCTCGGGCGCGCGTTCGGCGAGGCGATCGCCGTGACGCAGGTGATCGGGAGCGGCAATGAGATCCACGCGTCCCTCTTCCCTCCGGCAGACACGCTCGCGAGCCGGATCGCGAGCCGGTACCAGGGCGCGAGCTCGGGTCTCGAGGTGGACTCGCTGCTCTATCTCGGGGCGATTCTGATGGTGATCTCGCTCGTCACGAACGTCGCCGCGCAGGCGATCGTGAACAAGTTCCAGAAGGCCCGCAGGATGTCGACCGGATGAGCTCGACGGACCAGGGCAACGGCTTCGACATCACCGCGCGCTCGAACGGGCTCGACCGCCGGCGGCGGACGCAGAAGATCGTCGCCGCGCTCGCGATCCTCTCGGCAGCTGCCGCCGTTGCCATGCTCGGGCTCGTGCTCGCCTCGGTGCTCATCAAGGGTCTGAGCCAGCTCGACGTCTCGTTCTTCACCAAGCCTGCGGCGCTGTTCGGAGAGAAAGGGGGCATCGCCGACGCCCTGCTCGGCAGCGCCATCATCGTCGGCATGTCGGTCGTGTTCGCCGTCCCGGTCGCGATTCTCGTCGCGATCTACATCGCGGAGTACGCGGGACCGAAGGCGGCGTCGTTCTTCCGCGTCATGCTGGACATCCTCAACGGCGTCCCAGCGATCATCGTGGGAATCTTCATCTACGGCCTGCTCGTCGTCGGCCACGGTCAGAGCGCCATCTACGGCGCGCTATCTCTCGCAATCCTCATGGTTCCGCTCGTCGCACGTGCGACCCAGGAGGTGCTCGAGCTCGTTCCTCGACACCTGCGGGAGGCGAGCCTCGCGCTGGGCGTGCCGCGCTGGCGCACCGTCTACAGCATCGTGCTGCCGACGGCGATCGGGGGCATCCTCACCGGAGTCGTGATCGCCGTCGCCCGCGTTGCGGGCGAGACGGCCCCGCTGCTCTTCACGTCGTCGATCACCCAGAACTCGATCTCCGCCGACATCCACAACGCGCTGCCGAGTCTGCCGGTGCGGATCTTCACGCTGTCCGAGTCTCCCTCGCCGGACGACCAGGCGGCCGCCTGGGCCGCCGCACTCGTACTGATCGTCTTCGTGCTGGTCATGAACATCCTCGCGAAGACGGTCGCGGGCCGGAAGCGCCGCAAGCTCGAGGGGATCTAGCCGGCGGCGGCACAAGCCGGCGCGTCTCCCACCGGCGCGCGGAGAACGCTGCCAGCGCGATCAGCGCCACCAGCGCGAACACGATCGCGACGCCCCCAGGGGCACGCGTGACCAGCTCCATGCCGGCGCCGACGAGGCCGGCCATCGGAATCGTGAAGATCCAGGCGAGCAGGATGTTCCCTGCGACGCCCCAGCGCACCGCATGCAGGCCGCGCGTCGCGCCCGCACCCATCACGGAGCCTGAGATGACATGCGTCGTCGAGACGGGGTACCCGAGATGCGCGGTCGTCCACAGGATCGAGGCGCACGCTGTCTGCGCTGAGAATCCCTGCGGCGGGTCGATCTTGGCGATCCGCGTGCCCAGGGTGCGGATGATGCGCCACCCGCCGGCATAGGTGCCGGCCGCCATCGTCAACGCAGCGGCGAGGATCACCCAGCTCGGAGGGCGGCTGAAATCGGGGCTCAGGTGCCCGGACGCAACGAGCGCGAGCGCGATGATCCCCATCGTCTTCTGCGCGTCGTTCGTCCCGTGCGTGAAGGCCACGAAGCCGCCCGACACAAGCTGCAGCCGCCTGAACGCGCGGTTGACCTTGGCGGGAGACCGGCGCTTCACGACCCACACGATCGCTGTCATCAACGCGAAGGCAACTACGATGCCTACGAACGGCGCCACCAGTGACGGCTGGAGCACATTCACTCTGAGACCGTGCCACTGCACGACGTCCCAGCCTTCTGCCGCGATCGCCGAGCCCATGATGCCCCCGATGAGCGCGTGGCTCGAGCTCGACGGCAACCCCAGGTACCAGGTGATCAGGTTCCACGTGATGGCGCCGACGAGGCCGGCGAGGAGGATCTTCAGTGTCACGGCACTCGGGTCGACGATCCCCTTGGCGACGGTTGCCGCGACCTTGAACGAGACGAACGCGCCGGCGAAGTTGAGCACCGCCGCCATGGCGACCGCCAGACGTGGCGACAACGCCCGCGTCGAAACGCTCGTGGCGATCGAGTTGGCCGTGTCGTGGAACCCGTTCGTGAAGTCGAAGAACAGCGCCACCGCGACGACGGCGACGAGCGTCAGGTCATCCACCGACGGCTACGCGTTCTTGACGACGATGTTCGCGATCACGTTCGCAGCCGTCTCGCAGGCGTCGAGCCCGCGTTCGAGCGCCTCGTAGATGTCCTTCCAACGAATCACGATCAGCGGATCGATGCGCTCGTCGCGGAACAGCGAGGCGAGCGCGTCGCGTAGGACGCGGTCGCCCTGATCCTCGAGCGAGTTGAGCTCGACGAGAGCTTCCTGGACGCCGCGCATTCCTTTGAGGTTCTCACACGCCGTGGCGAGCTGCTCCACCGCCCTCACGATGATGCTGCACTGCTCGACCGCATGCCGCGTCGGCATCTCGACGCCGTAAAGCCCGAGCAGGTCCGAGGCTTCCTCGAGATAGTCGACGACGTCGTCGATCTCGGTCGCGAGCATGAAGATGTCCTCACGGTCGAACGGCGTCAGGTACTGAGTGTTCAGCAGCGTGATCAGGTCTCGTGTGATGCCGTCCCCCGCCGTCTCGACGGCTTTGATCCGCTCCTGTGTGACGCCGGAATTGGGATGCTCGCGGAAGCGACGCTCCACGAGCCGGGCCACTTCGAGCGCGTTCTCGCCCGCGCGAGCGAAGAGGACGAAGAACTCGCCGGTGCGAGGTGTGAGAGAGATTTTCATGCGACGGCCACGTTAACCAATTCGAGACATCTCTGAACGCGGGTCCTGAGTAGGCTGAGAGGACATGCGGGAAACGGTTGAGCGCGAGATCAAGCTGGCACCCGGCGAGGGGTTCGTGCTCCCGGAACTCGGCGGTGAACGCCTGCCGACGCGCGTCTTCATCTCGACGTACCACGACACCCCGGACCTACGGCTCGCCCAGCACGGGGTCACGCTCCGGCATCGCGTCGAGGACGGTGCCGGCCTGTGGCAGCTGAAGCTGCCGGCGGGCGCTGCGCGCCTCGAGCTCGAGCTGCCCGGGACGCCGGCACGGCCGCCGGCGGAGATGGTCGCCATGCTGCCGGCCTACCTGCGCGGACGCGATCTCGTCCCGGTCGCCCGGCTGCGCACGCGGCGCGAAGGCGTGCGTGCCCAGGGTGCCGAGATCGTGGATGACAACGTCTCCGTGCTCGAGGGGCAACGCGTCGCGCGCCGCTTTCGCGAAGTCGAGGTGGAGTTGCTCGAGGGCGACGAGCGCACGCTGCGGCGCCTCGAGAAGGAGTTGCGGCGTGCCGGAGCCGAATCGGCGGGGGAGCTGCGCCCGAAGCTCTACCGGGCGCTCGGCCTCGCAAGCCCGGTCGAGGCGGTGGAGATCGCTCCCGGCACGTCACCGCTCGAGGCGATCGGCCTCGCCTTCGAGCAGCAGTACCGGGCGTTGCTCGCCCACGACCCCGGCGCGCGCCGCGGTGACGATCCCGAGGAACTGCATCAGTTGCGCGTGACCACCCGACGCCTCCGCGCGTACCTGCGCGCCGCTCGGCCGTTGCTCGACGAATCGTGGGCGGAGTCGCTGCGGGCCGAGGTTCGCTGGCTCGGCTCCGTGCTCGGGTCGGCCCGGGACCTCGACGTGCTGCTCGAGCGCTTCCGCACCGAGGTCGCCGGGCTCGAAGCGGACGACGCGCCCTATCTGCGAGGGCTGCTCGACACGCTCGAGCCGGAGCGGGTCGCTGCGTACGCCGAGGTCGTGGCTGCGCTCGAGAGCGACCGTTATCTGTCGCTGCTCGACCGGATCGAGGCGGCGGCTGCGCCGCCCCTCTCCGGAGAGGAGGTGCCGCTCGCAAAGCTGTGGCATCGCGAGGCGAAGAAGATGCGCCGGGCGTTCGAGTCGCTTGGGGACGACTCCGAGGACGATGAGCTGCACGCTGCCCGCATCCGGGTGAAGCGTGCGCGCTACGCAGCCGACCTCGCAGCCCACGAGCTCGGCGACCGGGGTAAGGAGTTCGTCGACGCCGCGAAGAAGGTGCAGGACATCCTCGGCGATCATCAGGACTCGGTCGTCGCGGAAGAGCGGATCCGGCACTGGCTCGAGACGACGCCGGGAAGCGCTTTCGCCGCGGGCAGGCTCGTCCAGCTCGAGCGCGATCGCCGCGTTGCCGCGCGGGCTGCCTGGCCGAAGGCGTGGCAGCGGCTCGACCGTGCTGCGCGGAGGGCGGCCGGCTGAGCAACCCGATACGGGCTGCCGGAGGGCTGGTCGTCCGGGACGGCGTCCGGGGACTGGAGGTGCTCGTCGTGCACCGCCCGTCCTACGACGACTGGAGCTTTCCGAAAGGCAAGGCGGAGACGGGCGAGAGCGACGAGGAATGCGCTCTACGCGAGGTGGAGGAGGAGACGGGGCTGCGGTGTGTGCTCGTTCGCGAGCTTCCCGCCACCGCCTATGTCGACGGCCACGGGCGGCCCAAGCGCGTGCGCTACTGGCTCATGCAGCCCGAGCGCGGCTCACTGGTCTTCGCACACGAGGTCGACGATGCACGCTGGTTGCCGCCGGAGGAGGCAGCGCAACTCCTGACCTACGCGCGCGACACCCCGGTGCTCGAGGCGCTCACTGCATCCGAACGATCGGCTTGATCGTGGTGCCCGCCTCACAGTCGTGGAACGCTTCGTCGATCTCGTCGAGGTCGTAAAAGGTGACGAGCTTGTCGAACGGGAAGCGGCCGCTTCGATAGAGGTCGATCAGCTTCGGGATGAACGTGTCCGGCTGCGACTCACCCTCGACGATGCCCATCAGCCGGCGGCCACCGCTCATGAAATGCACCTCGTCGAGCGTGATCTCCGTGCCCATGGCCGAGGCACCGAGAATGCCGCAGGTTCCGCGCGGCGCCAGCGCCTCGACGGCGTTGCGGATCACGGGTGCGAGTCCCGTCGTGTCGAGCGCGAAGTTCAGCCCACCGCCTGTGATGCGCATGATCTCGGCGGTTGCATCGAGGCTCGTCGAGTCGATCGTGTGGGTCGCGCCGACGGTTTCCGCGAACCCGAGGCGCCCCTTGTCGATGTCGACGGCGATGATCGGCGCGGGCGCCCACCACAGCGGCGGCCATGATCGCCGACAGCCCCACCGATCCTGTGCCGAAGACGGCGAATGATGCCCCGGACTCGATCTCGAGCGCGTTCATCACGGCGCCTGCTCCGGTCTGCACGCCGCAGGCCAGCGGGCCGAGCAGCTCGAGTGGCACGTCGGTGGGAACCTTGACGACATTGCGCTCGTGACACAGCGCATGCGTCGCGAACGACGACTGGCCGAAGAAGTTGCTGTGGATGCTGTCCGCGCCGTTTCTGAGCGCGGTCGAGCCGTCGGGTCGTTCGGCGAGGAAATTGTGGGCGAAGAACCCATAGCAGTACGTCTCGTGGCCGTTGTCGCAGCTCGGGCACGCACCGCAGGAATTGAAGGTCATGACGACGTGATCACCCGCCACGACCTTCGTGACGCCCTCGCCCACGGTCTCCACGATGCCGGCGCCCTCGTGTCCCAGCACCACGGGCTGAGGGGTCGGCAGCATGCCGTCACGGACGACGAGGTCGGTGTGGCAGACGCCCGTCGCGACGACGCGAACGAGGATCTCGCCCGCTCGCGGATCATCGAGCTCGAGCGTCTCGAGCGACAGCGGGGCGTGCGGTGCGCGGGCGACGGCTGCGCGAATCTCCATGCGACCTCCTCACGAGGGTTGAGCAGCGGCCACAGCGGATGTGCTCGTCAGCGTTCAGGGTGAGCGTACATCCCTACCCGTGGCGCGTCTGACGACGGCGGCGTCGCTCGTCGATGAGATCCGGGCGGCGACCGAGGCACAGGCGTCAACCTGACTCCGTACGGCGCGGTCGGATTCGTCGCGCTACGCGGCCGCGAGCCCGAGGCGATTCTTGGTTTGGCTCCACCTTGGCCCCATCCTTCTTCCGGTAGAGGTTCCGGCGGTTGACCTCGTCGGCCAACTCCCGCACCGTCATCCAGCGGTTGCCGTTCTCACGAAACACCTGTTCCAGCGCCGCGTGGAGGGTTAGCCTTCGGTCAGCCTCGCTTGTCGCATTCCACCATGGGGGCTGGTCGGGCTCTCGTCGCTCTAGCCGGGCACCTGGCGATGCACACGGAAGGGCTCGATCAGGTAGGTGACGCGCTGCTCTCCCTGCTGGCGCCACGGGTACGGGCTCCGGCCGAGGTACTTCTGGGCCAGCCCGTCGATGTCGGCCTCCGCCTCGCGACCGACCGTCGTCTCGACGACGCGACCCTGGATCGCGACGCTGTGGTGCGGGTCCTCGGGGTCGTGCCATGACAGGGCGACACCGGGATTGCCCTCGATGTTGCGCGTCTTGCGCCGCCCGAGCGCCGAGTTGACGAGGATCAGCCCGTCGCGCAGGTCCACCCAGACCGTCGTCACCTGAGGTGAGCCGTCGGGATTGACGGTCGCCAGGTGCCAGTACTGGGGCTCCTCGAGCTTATGCCGGATCACCTTGTCGAGTTCGACCACGACCTACTCCTTCCACCGCGGGCTCCCGTTACGCTCGCCCGCCGGGATCGACTGGCTTCCCCAGGACTCCGGCGGCTTGTGCGACCCCACCTCGAGGCTTCAGTACTTCCGGCGCGCCTCGCAGCGTCCGTCGGGCACGAACCGCTACAGCATCAGTCCGGGCAGCGTTACGAGTTCGCCCTCGTTGCGCATCACGGTCCAGAACTCGACGGCGACGCGCTGCCCCGACTCGACCGGCTCGCAGAAAGTGACCTGGACGTCGGACTGCGTCGCTGTCACGGTCTCCCATTAGGTCCGGATCCCGGCCCGGCCGACCGCAGGATCGCTGAGAGCGTGCCAGCGGTACGACGCATCGTCCGTGAAGAGCGCCGCGGCAGCGTCGGCGTCGATCCACGCGCGCCTATACGCGTCGATCCACTCGCGGGTGGTCACGCCGGGACCCCCGACCCGTCCGTCGCCGACGAGGAGATCCGTTCCACGCCGACCCAGTTCGACTGGAATGTCGCCTGGCCGCCCAGGTCGGCCTCAGCGTCCGATGTCGTCGCGTTGACGTTCTGCCCCCAGTAGCCGTTGTAGCTCACCAGCACCCTCGGCTGGGTGCGGTCCGAGACAAGCGCCACCAGCTCCACCTCCCCTCTCTTGTTCCGGAGCTTGACGAGATCCCCGTCCGAAATCCCCTCCAGCTCCGCGTCCTCGGGGTGCATGAAGACGTGAGGCTCACGCAGCTTCCGGGCGACGCTCGGCAAGTTGAAGCCTTGACTCGAGTGAAGATGCTTGGTCTTCGGCGATAGCAGCCGGTACCGATAGCGCGGATCGTCATGCGGCGTGTGCGTCGGCTCGATCAGCTCGATCTTGCCGCTTGGCGTCCCGAAGCGGCCGTCGTCGAAGCTCGTCCGCTCGAAATCCCCGGCGAAAACCGGGCCTTGCTTGAGGGCCTCGATGTCCAGTCCGGTCCCCTCGAGCGCCTGCGCGATGACCTCCTCTTCGCTCTGGTCGAAGCAGGGATCCGAGAATCCCAGGCGCCGCGCGATCTCTCGGAAGACCCAGAAGTTCGACCTCGACTCTCCCACCGGCTCGATGATCTGGTTGTTGATCTGCACGTAGTCGTGCCAATACGAGAAGTGAAGGTCGGTCTGCTCGGCGAAGCTGCTTGCCGGCAGTACGACATTCGCCAGCTGAGCAGTGTCCGTCACGAACAGGTCATGCACGACAACGAACAGGTCTTCGCGCGCCATCCCTGCCTTGATCAGGTTCTGGTTGGGGCACGTGACGACGGGGTTGCTGTTGTACACGTACAGCGCTTTGATCTCGTCGTCCTGGGTGAGCCACCGGCCGAGCTTGATCATGTTGTAGAGCCTGGTCCCCTCCGTCCTCAGCTCGGGTTGGCTGATGTCATTGAAGACCCACTCGTAGTTCGAGTAGAAGACGCCCCCGCCCGGGACGCCGACCTGTCCAGCGAGCGCCGCGAGCATGCAGATGTTGCTGACGATCTCCCCACCGTTGAGATTGCGCTGCAGACCCTGACCAACCTGGATCAGCCCTGGCTTGTGCTCGGCATACAGTCGCGTGACCTCCATCATCTGGTCGACGCCGATGCCGGTCACGGCCTCGACCTCCGTCAGCGAAACCGCCATCACCTTGTCGCGGACAGCCCCGTAGCCGATCGTGTGCTCCTTGAGGAACTGGTGATCGACCCAATCGTTCTCGATCAGGAGCCTCATCATCCCGATCGCGAGCATCGAATCCGTCGCCGGTCGCAACTGCAGGTGAATGTCGGCGGCCAGGGCGGTGTCGCTCTTGAACGAGTCGATCACGATCAAAGGGTGGATGTCCTTGAATCCGTTCACCCAACCGTGGACGTTGGTCTCTTTGGGATTCTTGCCCCAGGCGAGGAACAGCTGCGTCTTGTCTACATGCTGGGGCTCGGTTCCCCGGAGCCGGCCGAACACCCGAAGCACGGCCTCGATCCCAGCGATCGCGCAGATCTCCATGCCCACCCGAGACGTGCCGAGCCGGTTCCAGAGCCGGTCGGCGTAGTGCGTGCCGAGAATGCCCATATTCCCGAGGTAGCGGTAGGGGAGAATCGCCGCCGGGCCGTGCTCATCGGCGATCGCCCGAAACTGCTGCGCGACGAGGTCTAGCGCCTCGTCCCACGAGACGCGTTCGAAGGGATCGGACTTGCGCTCGCGCGCCAGAGGATGAAGGAGACGATCCGGATGATGGATCAACTCTTCGTAGTGTTGGAACCGCCCGCAGAGGAATCCACGCGTGATCGGATGATCGGGATCGCCGACGACGCGCACGATCTTGCCGTTCTCGACCTGCGCGATCATGCTGCAGACGTCAGGGCAGTCTCTGGGGCAGACCGACCTCCGCCCCTCCGTGAATGTCAGATCGACCGACGCCATCGGCGCGCCTCCCCGGTTGCATGACCTGAAGCTCTCACTTTACGCGTCTTGTCACGCGCCGCGAACCCGTGACCACAACGCTCCTCCCTGATAGAGCGCCAGGGCGAGCAGCGTCAGCCCGCCGGTGAGCACCAGTTCGTAGGCGCTGCTCCAGCCCAGGAAGGGCAGGATGTTGACGACAAGAGAGAGGAACACGGCGCCGAACACGGCGCCGATGAACGAGACCCTCCCCCCGACGAGGCTGGCCCCGCCGAGAACGGCGGCCGCGATGCTCGTGAGGGCGAACTTCGACGAAAGCCCGGGATCGGGGACTCCGACCGCGACCTGGGAGGCAAGAAAGAAACCCGCCACGGCCGCCAGTAGGCCTGAGATCAGGAAGGCGCGGACGTTGACCCAGGTCGAACGCATCCCCAGACGGCGGGCAGCGTTCTCGTCGAGACCGACCGCTCGGCTGGCGAGGCCCCCCGCGAAGCGGTACAGCCAGATATCCCAGGCGATCGCGACGGCGACAACGACGATGAACCAGATCGGGACGAACCCGACGCTCTTCGTGAGGATCGTGATCAGATGCGCGTTGATCTCACCTCCCGGGGCGTCCCGTAGCGTCAGCGTGATGCCTTGCATGACGCTCAACGTGGCGAGGGTGGCGATGATCGACGGAAGGCGGAAGGCGCGAATCAACGTCGCATTCGCGAGCCCGGCGCCGACGCCGATCCCGAGCAGGGCCACGGTGGCGATGAGCGCAACGGGAGTCGACCGAGAGCTCGTGAGGATGAACGACCCCACCATCACGACTAGGGCCATCACCGCTCCGACAGACACGTCGAAGCCACCCACGAGCAGTGCGTTCGCCTGCGCGATCGCCACGCAGGCGAGTGGCAGGGCCGACAGCAGCAGGCTGTTGAGGTTGTACTCGGAAAGGAAGGCCGACGATCTCGACTGGGTGTAGGCGCCCACCCCGACCATCAGCAGCGCCATCAGCAGGAGCGGCACCCAGGAAGGGACCCGGCGTGCCGGCACCGGCGCGGGGACGGGCGCGGAGACGGGCGCAGTGACGGGCGCGGAGACCGGTTGGACCGCGCTGCTCACGCGTCGTCCACCGCTTCGGCGAGCGCGGCCGGAGCCGACGATCGCCTCGATGATTCGCTCCTCGCTCAGCTCCTCGTGGGGAATCTCGTCGGTCACCCGGCCGCGAGAGATGACGAGCACGCGGTCGCAGAGACCGGCGAGCTCGAGCGGATCGCTCGACTTGACGATCATCGAAACGCCGTCAGCCGCCTTGTCCCTGAGGGCCTGGTAGATGTCGAATCTCGAGGCGACGTCGACGCCCTGCGTGGGCTCGTCGGCGAGAATCACCCTGACCTGGCCACGCAGAAATGTTCGGCTCAATGCGACCTTCTGCTGGTTGCCGCCCGAGAGGAACCGAACGGGCTGCTCGACCGACGGAGTCCGCACCTTCAGCCGCCCCGTGAGCTCCGTCACCGCATGGCGTTCCGACCCGCGCCTGACCCAACCTGCGGTCGCGAAGCGTCGGAGCACCTGGATCGTCACGTTGCTCCGCACGCTGAGCACGGGGAACAGCGATTCCCGGATTCGATCGCCGCTGAGGAGGACGATGCCGGCCTTGAGGGCTGCGTATGGAGCCTTGAGATCGACCTTCTCACCGAGACAGCTCACCGCACCGGTCGCCCGGTCGACCCCTCCGAGGCAGCGCAGGAGCTCGAGCTGCCCGTTCCCTTCAGCGCCCGCGAGGCCGACGATTTCGCCCTTGAGCAGCGTGAGGTCGACCGGACCGAACCTTGGTCCGTGAAGTCCGGCTACGTCCAGCAGCGCCTCGGACCGGCCGTCGTCGTTCCGCTCCGGGAACGCGAGCTGGAGAGGTCTCCCGATCATCAGCGCGACGAGGCCGTTCTCCGATATCTGGGCGGCGTCGTAGGTGCCCTGGCCCTGCCCGTCGCGGAGCACCGTGACGCGGTCGGAGATCTCCAGTACCTCCGGTAGCCGATGGCTGACATAGACGATCCCGACGCCCTCGGCCGCCCTGGCGAGAACGAGGCGGTGCAGGTGCTCGATCTCGCCCGGGCCGAGCGCAGTCGTCGGCTCGTCGAGAAGCAAGACCCTTGGCTTCGAGAGCAGCGCCTTGACGACTTCGAGCATCTGGCGCTCTCCGAGCGAGAGCGTGCCCACCGCCGCACCTGGGCTCAGGTTGGCGTCGAACGTGTTCAGCCGATCCGCGGCCCACTCCTCCATCGAACGGAACGACGGCCGTTGCGGGGGAGGAACGGCAAGGAACAGGTTCTCCGCCACCGACAGCTCGAGGAGGTGCGAATAGGTCTGGTAGACCATTCTGAGCCCGAGGCGCCAAGCATCGGCGGCGTGAGCGGCGTTGAGCCGCTCACCGCCGATCTCGACGATGCCCTCATCGGGAGCGAGATAGCCGCTCGCGATCCCGAGCAGTGTCGACTTCCCGGACCCGTTCTCACCGACGACGGCGTGGATCTCGCCTGCTCGGCACTCCACGCTTACCCCTTGCAACGCCTGCACAGCGCCGAAACGCTTGGAGACGTGCTGCAACGAGAGGACGGCGTTCCCGGGTCCGGGATTCGTCGACACCAGCTAGTTGGTTCCTTTCGGTCGCATCTCTACTTCTTGGGATACATCAGTGCCATCAGCTTCGGCGGTACGAGGTTCGATGGCGAAGCCTCGGCCGGGATGGACGTGACGCAGTCGGCGTTCGTGGTCTTCCTGAACACGAACGGCATGTTCATCTTGGCCGGGATCGTTGCTCCCTTGAGCTTCATCATTGCCACGGTCAGCGCGACCCGTGACTGGAAGTTCCGCCCGTACCCGTGGTAGAGCTTGAAGTTCGGGTTGTTGAGCTTCTTCCACTCGCAGAACAGCCCTGTCTCGTCGGTCTGGATCGTGGCGACGACGTTTGGCGCTTTGTTCGCATTCTGGTAAGCGGTCAGCGCGCCGAGGAAGCCGTCTGCGTACTCGTAGCTGATTCCGGCAAGGTCGGGGTACTTGCTCAAGTACCCGGCCGTCGCCGCCAGCGCCCCCTCACGGGTCCAGTATGTTGCGGCGTCGCCGCCGAACTTGAGACCCGTAGCGAGCGCCGGCTTCTCGCAGTTCTGCCACCCGGCCGAGAGCGGGTTGCCCGGCGTACCGCCCAGGAAAACGACCGTGCCCGTCTTGGCCTGGCCATTGAGGACACGGGCGAACGACTTGCCGACCAGACAGAGGTCCTCACCGACGACGCCGGGGTAGTCCACGCCGGGTTCGCCGACGATGCCCGAGGCGTACGGGATGAACGGGATCCCCTTCGCCGTGGCCTCCTTGATCGGCGCCAGGACGCCATTCCCGAAGTCGGGGAAGCCGACAATCACATCTGCTCCCTGGGCAATCATGCTGCGGATGTCGGAGATCGACTTCTGGGCGTCGAGCCGTGCGCTCGAGTACATGATCTTGCCGACGTCCGGGTAGGTCAGAGCCTGCAGGATCAACTCCATGTGGGTGACCTGGCGCCAGACGTTCTCGCCGAAGCCGTCGACCATGCCAACCGTCAGTTTGCCACCCGTCCCGGTGCTGCAGACGTTTTGCTTCCAACACTTGAGCGCCAGCGTCAGCTGCGCCGCGCTGAGCGGCTGCTCAGCTCGATAAAGAGCAGCCTTGAAGACATCCGGGACGTGCCTGGTCGTCCCCATCGACTTCATCATGATCGCGTTGCTGGGTGTGTAGTGCTCGCCGAACGACGGCGCCTTGGCACTGGTCGTGCGCGATGCCGCCGTCGCTCCCGCGGCAGTCAGCAGGCCCACGAGCAACGCGGCCATCAAGAGCCCTGGTCGGCTCGCGATTCGTCTTCTGACGTTCATTTCTCCTCCTTCGGTTGCCTTCTTGGCGCGCGAGCCTGCGTCGGCTTCGCACTCCAGGGGCTATGCATCAACTCGCACTCCAGGGGCTATGCATCAACTCCGACGAACATTTTCTCGGCTTGTCAGCGCCGACGCTGATCTCAGTGAGACCGTGATCGATGGATCGGCGTCACGCGCCTTCGTCTTCACGAGGTTCGGTGGATTTCTCCCTCCTCTCGTCCGTTCCCGGCGAGTCGCCGCCGGTTCCGAGAAATGCCTGAACGCGCGGACGGCTTGCCACCCTGCCGAGCACGGCGACCACGCGATCGCCGGAGATCACCATCCCGGCCGCAATCGCCGCCCCGAAGACGACGAACTGCAAATTCGTCGACAGGCCGCGCACACGCAGCAGCTGCGCCAGCAGCGTCAGCGCGAACGCCGCCATCCAGGTCGAAGTCACGCTTGCGAGTCCGCCGGCGAGCGAGGCGCCGCCGATCACGACGGCCGCGATCGGCCCCAGGAGGTACGGGTCGCCGAGTCCGAGCCCGGGGTTCTTGGTGAAGGCGGCCAGCATGATGCCCGCCGTGCCGTAGAGCACGGCGGCGCAGACATAGGCGAACACGATGTGACGCCGGACCTTGATCCCCGCGAGCCAGGCCGCGTGCGAGTTCGCGCCGACAGCCTGGAACCTACGTCCGATGATCGTGAAGCGCAGACAGACCGCAAGCAGCAACGTGATCGCGAGCCCTGTCCAGAAGAGGAGCGAGATCCCGAGCACCTTGTGCTGCGCCCAATCGGAGAGCGCAGGTGGGACGGCCGACTCGACGACGATCTGGTCGTGCCGTTCGTTCGCAATCCCGAGCACGATCTGTCCGACCGCCAGCGTGACAATCAGCGGGTTGAGACCGGCAACGGCGACGAGGACGCCGTTCACGAGCCCGATCAGAGCCGACCAACCCAGGCAGATGAGGATCGCGACCGCCAGCTTGTCGTTCGCGCCGTCCGCCGAGCCGACGACGACGATGCCGGCGAGCGTGATCACGCCGGGAATCGAGAGGTCGATGCCCCCCGTCATGACGACGAGCATCTCGCCGAGCGCGGCGACGGCGAGGAAGCTCATCAGCGGCAGCACGGCGCTGAACGAGATCCCGGAGAGCGTCTCCGGAGCGATGATCTGTGCCACAACGACGAGCACCGCCGCCGCGATCCAGACGGGCACGAACCCGGCGCCGATCATGGCGCTGCTGACGAGCGAGGCGAGCCGGCGCTGCCTCCACGATCCGCCAGCCAGCATCCCGGCGCCTACGCCTGGCCTCAACGAATCACCCCCGGGCTGGGTTGGCGACGAAGGTGCGACCGGGGGAGGTCAACGGACCGTCCTTTCCGGGGAGGGCCACTGTGAGGGGCTTGCCGCGACCAGGCGCCCATTCTGTGCAGGTGCGCCGAGAGGTGTCAATGGTGGCCGAACGAAATGCGCGAAAACCGGTCGTTCGTACATCCAGGCTGAACGCGGCCGAGGTGGTCCGGGCTCCCCAATAGACACCCGGACGCGTCCGGAGCGCCCTGCCGCCGATCCCTGCGCACGTGGGCTACGGTCTCGTGATGGCGCGTTCTGAACCAAACGAGCAGTACGTCTACACGATGTACCGGGTCGACAAGTTCTACGGCCCGGATCGCCAGGTGCTGTCGAACATCTCGCTGTCGTTCCTGCCCGGCGCCAAGATCGGCGTGCTGGGCCCGAACGGTGCCGGCAAGTCCACGCTGCTCCGCATCATGGCCGGGCTCGAGGAGCCGTCATCCGGTGTCGCGGAGCTGCTGCCGGGCGCCACCGTCGGCTTCCTGCAGCAGGAGCCCGAGCTCGATCCGGCCAAAGACGTGCGCGGCAACGTCGAGGACGGCGTGCGCCAGCTGCGCGACCTGCTCGACCGCTTCAACGCCATCTCGGCCGCCTTCGCCGAGCCGGACGCCGACTTTGACGCGCTGCTCGCCGAGCAGGCCGTGGTGCAAGACCAGATCGAGCGCCACGACGGCTGGAGCCTCGAGGCCACGCTCGACCGCGCGATGGATGCGCTGCGGCTCCCCGAGGGCGACCGCGACGTGACGACCCTGTCCGGCGGCGAGCGCAGGCGCGTCGCGCTCTGCCGGCTTCTGCTCTCCTCACCGGATCTGCTCCTGCTCGACGAGCCGACGAACCACCTCGACGCAGAGTCCGTCGCCTGGCTCGAGCGCTTTCTCGAGGACTACAAGGGCACGGTGATGGCGGTCACGCACGACCGCTACTTCCTCGACAACGTGGCCGGCTGGATCCTCGAGCTCGACCGTGGCAAGGGGCTCCCGTTCCGGGGCAACTACTCCTCGTGGCTCGAGCAGAAGCAGGCGCGGCTCGCCTCCGAGGAGAAGACCGAATCGGCACGCAGGCGTACCCTCGCCCGCGAGCTCGAGTGGGTGCGCATGAGCCCGCGGGCCCGGCACGCCAAGTCGAAGGCCCGGATCGGCGCCTACGAGAAGTTGCTGGCCGACGACGCCAACGTCAAGCTCGACCGCGTCGAGATCCACATCCCCGCCGGCCCGCGACTCGGCGACGTGGTCGTCGACGCCGACCACGTCGGCAAGGGATTCGGCGACCGGCTGCTCGTCGAGGATCTGACGTTTTCGCTGCCGCCCGGGGGCATCGTCGGGGTGATCGGGCCCAACGGAGCCGGCAAGACGACGCTGTTCCGCATGATCGCGGGCGAGGAGGAGCCCGACTCTGGCGCGCTTCGCATCGGGGACAGCGTGCAGCTCGCCTACGTCGACCAGGATCGGGCCGGACTCGACCAGGCGAGCACCGTCTGGAAGGAGATCTCCGGCAATCAGGACGTCGTCCTGCTCGGCAAGCGCGAGGTCAACTCGCGGCAATACGTGTCGTGGTTCAACTTCCGCGGCGGCGACCAGCAAAAGCGCATCTCGGATCTCTCGGGGGGCGAGCGCAATCGCGTGCACCTGGCGAAGCTGCTCAAGTCCGGCGGCAACCTGCTGCTGCTCGACGAGCCGACCAACGACCTCGACGTCGACACACTCCGCGCTCTCGAGGATGCGCTGCTCGACTTCGCCGGCTGCGCCGTGGTGATCACGCACGATCGCTGGTTCCTCGACCGGGTTGCCACCCACATCCTTGCGTTCGAGGGCGACTCGCAGGCGACCTGGTTCGAGGGCTCGTGGGGCGAGTACGCTGCCTGGGTCGTCGAGACGCGCGGTCCGGAGGCGCTCGAGCCACACCGGATCGCCTACAAGCCTCTGGTGCGACCCGCCTGACGGCCAGCACCGCCCTCAGGCTGCCGCCGCTGCCTCCTCGGCTGCCAGCGCGAGCGCTGCACCCTCTCTGAGACCGCCGCGTACGAGCTCGAGCGGCCGGCCGAGCAGCCGGGACGACTCTGCCAGCAGCAGCGCTCCTGCGAGGACCGTCTCGGCTCGTCCCGCGCCCATTCCCACCGTGCGTGCAACCTTTGCGGCCGAGCGGCCGGACAGCGTCTCTACGACCTCCTCGAGCTCGGTCGTACCGAAGGTGCGGCCGACGATGCGTGCCACGGCCCGGGCACTGCCTCCCACCGCGAGCGCGACATCCGGCACCGGTGGCTCGATGCCGGTAAACGCGTGCGTCACGTGACGGGCTGCCGAGGCGACGTCGGACGCATGCGGCGGGTCGTCGGGAAGGTACGCGCGAGACAGGCGCAACGCGCCGACACCGACCGAGCGCACCCAGGCTGCCCCGAGGAGGGGTGTACCGACCGCGATCTCGGTCGAGCCGCCGCCGACGTCGACGACCCCGATCACCTCCGGCAGAGGGTGCTCGGCCCGCGCGATCGCGCCGTCGAATGCGAGGCGGCCTTCCTCGTCCCCGCTCAGGATCCGCACGCCGAGCCCGGTTGCCGCAGCGAGCATCTGCACGAGCGCTTCGGAGGACGGCACGTGGCGCCCCGGCGCCGTCACGATCACGGCCGCCCGCTCGGCTCCGAGTGCGGCCGCCCGGCGCGCGAAGCCGGCGCAGACACGCGATGCCTCGTCGAGCTTGTTGCGCCCGAGTCTCCCCGTGCTCTCGATCTCGGCGCCGAGGCGCAGATAGGCGCGATCCTCCGACACCGTCGTCACGGCGCCGTCGGAACCGACGCCCGCCACGAGCAGCCGCGCCGTGTTGGAGCCGATGTCGATCACCGCCACACGCATGGAGGCCGATTGTCGTCGAGGCCTCGGCTGGAGCTGCGCCGGCACTACTTCCGCGTACGACCCTCCGTCTGACGCCGGGCACGCATCTGCGCGCGCCGCATCATCGCCGCCTGGTGATCGATCGGCTTCTCCGGCCTCGACGGGGTGAGCCGTGTCCACATGCCGTCCTGCCCGAGCGTCCACGCATGCGAGTCGTCGCTGAAGACGCTGTCCAGCACCGCGCTCAGCTCCTGGCGGGAGCGCGCATGCTCGATGGGGACGAGCGCCTCGATCCGCCGGTCGAGGTTGCGCGGCATCATGTCGGCGCTGCCGATATAGACGGACGACGACTCCCCAGCCTCGAACGAGTAGATGCGGCTGTGCTCGAGGAAGCGCCCGAGGATCGAGCGCACGTGCACGTTCTCGGACAGGCCCTCGACACCGGGCCTCAGCATGCAGATCGCCCGCGCGCAGATCTCCACCTTCGCGCCCGCGGCCCCCGCCGCGTAGAGCTCGTCGATCACGATCGGGTCGACGAGGTTGTTCAGCTTCAGGCGCACCCGCGCCGGCTCGCCCGCCGCAGCCGCCGCGGACACGCGTCTGATCTCCTCGACGAGCCGCACCCGCATCCCGAAGGGGGCGACGAGCAGCTTGCGGAAGCGCTGAGGCCGGCCAAAGCCGGTGACGTAGTTGAAGACATCCGCGACGTCCGCTGCGATTTCCTCGTCGGCCGTGAAGATGCCCAGATCCTCGTAGGCGCGCGCCGTGGCAGCGTGATAGTTGCCGGTGCCGATGTGGACGTAGCGCCGCAAGCCTCCTGGCTCGCGCCGGACGACGAGCGTCATCTTGGCGTGAATCTTCATGTCGGGAAAGCCGTGCACGACGTGGACGCCCGCCTGTTCGAGCTCCCTCGACCATTCGATGTTCCGCCTCTCGTCGAACCGCGCTTTCAGCTCGACGAGGCAGACCGACTGCTTGCCCTGCTCGGCGCAGTCGATCAGCGCCGACACCAGCGCGCTGTCGTCCGAGGTGCGGTAGACCGCCGTCTTCATGGCGATCACGTCGGGATCGGCGGCAGCGGCTGCCGCGAAGGCCTCGAAGCTCGTCCGGAAGGACTCATACGGCTGGTGCACGAGCAGATCGCCGCGCCGGATCTCCTCGAAGAACCGGGCTGCGTCCTTGACCCGCGCCAGGCGCGGCTGCGTCACCGGTACCCACGGCTCGTCCTTGAGGTCGGGGCGCTCGACCCGGGCCAGCTGCATGAGATCCGCCAGGTCCAGCGGGCCCTCGATCTCGTATACCTGATCGTGGTCGACGGCGAGGCCGTCGCGCAGCCGCTCCAGCATCCCGGCCGAGGCTGAACCGGAGACCTCAACGCGGATCACGTCGCCGAAGCGGCGACGGCGCAACTCGGACTCGACGGCCTCGAGCAGGTCGTCTGCGTCGTCGGAGACCTCGAAATCCGCATCGCGGGTGACGCGGAAGACTGCGCGCTCGGCGATCTCCATGCCGGGGAACAACGTCGGCAGGAAATGAGCGATCACGGCCTCGAGCGGGATCATCCTCGCACCTGTCTCGACGAAGCGGTCGAGGCCCTCGGGAACCTTCACCCGCGCGAAGCGCTCCTCGCCGGTCTCCGGGTCGACGGCGAGGACGCCCAGGGAGAGCGAGAGCCCCGAGATGTAGGGGAAGGGCTGTCCGGAGCCGACGGCGAGCGGTGTCAGCACCGGATAGATCTCCCGTGTGAAGTTACCCTCGAGCCGGCGCAGCTCCTTGGTGGTGCACTCCTCGATGGTGCCGATCTCGATCCCCGCCGCGGCGAGCGCCGGCCGCAGCTCACGCTTCCAGAGCTTCGACTGGCGGACGGTCAGCTCCGAGACGCGCGCGCGGATGAGGGCGAGCGCCTGCTGCGGCGTGAGGCCGTCCGCGGAGAGCACGCCGAAGCCTGCCGACGCCTGGCCCATCAGGCCTGCGACGCGCACCATGAAGAACTCGTCGAGGTTGGAGGAGAAGATCGAGGCGAACCTGACCCGCTCCAGCAGCGGCTGCGTGGGATCGGCGGCGAGGTCGAGCACGCGCGCGTTGAGCTCGATCCAGGAGAGCTCGCGGTTCAGCAGCCGTGGTGGAGCTGTCTTGGTCCGGACTGCCATAACTGGATCGTGCCAGAGTCCGCCCCCCGCCGCAGGTTGCGGTCTGGTGAACTCCTACTCGTTCGTGTCGCCGCCGAGGGCGGCGACGAGCTGACGCTCGAAGTGTGCGATCAGCCGTTCCGAGCGCGGCATCAGCGCCCCTTCGGAGATCAGGCCCGATCGCATTCCGAGCTGAACGCGCTCGACAAGCACGCGATCCTCGGCCCCGACCTGCGTGTCGAGCTCGAGGTAGTCGGCGATCCATTGCTCGTCCATCCCGGGCGCGAAGAAGTAGTCGAGGAAGCGGTACGTGCGCTCGGCTGCAAGCGGGACGATCGGTCCGATGGAGACGTTTGCCCGGCCGGGCATGACGTTGATCGCGGTGCTGGGAAAGAGCAGGTGGAACTGGCCTCGGGCGACCTCGCCGACGGCGTCGTACAGCCCGCCGCCGCCGTTCTTGGGCGGGCCGTACTGGCTCGAGAACGTCGGATGCTCCTCGAGCAGATATGCGTCGGGTGCGACGTCGATCGCCTTCGAGAAGCTCGGATGGGCGACGGCGCAGTGGTAGCACTCGAGATAGTTCTCGACGCACACCTTCCAGTTGGCGTCGTACTCCGCATCGGCCCGCTGATGAAACTCGAGCGCGCCGACGTCGACGCCGCCCTCCTCGACCAGGCGTGGGAGGTCGCCGAGGTGCTCGGCGAGCGGCGAGGCCTCGAGGTCGGGGTTGACGAACACGAACGGGCCCCAGGTATCGACCTGCACCGGCCGCAGGCCGTGGGCGTCGCGGTCGAAGCCCGGCTCGGACTCGGATCGTGGAGCCGTGCGCAACGAGCCGTCGAGGTCGTACGTCCACGCGTGATACGGGCACTGCAACGTCTCGCGCCGTCCTGCTCCCTCGCACAGCAGGTAGCCGCGGTGGCGGCAGACGTTGACGAAGCCTCGCAGCGACTCGTCGCGGTCACGGACGAGGACGACCGGCACGTGCCCTGCACGGGTGGTGACGAACGACCCCGCCTCCAGCACCTCTCCCGTATGCCCGGCGTAGTGCCACGTGCTGCGGAAGATCCGTTCCTGCTCGAGCCGGAGCACTGCCGGATCGGAATACCAGTCCCACGGGATCGTGCGGGTGCCCTGGACCGTCGCCATCGGCCTCTAGCGTAGCCTGGCCGTCCGTTTCGTCATGCCGCGAGCAGGTGCGGCTCGGGCTCCAGCCGCGTGAGGTACACCGGTCGCCGAGAGCGGAGGTAGGCGACCACGGCGTCCTCGTCCTTGGCACAGGGGAGCAGTGTCTTCCACCCGCTCAGATGGTCGAGCCGGTGAAAGTCGCCGCATGCGACCGCGGGCAGGCCCTCACGCGCAACCCACCCGAACAGCGTCGCGCGGTTGAAGAGCTCGAACCGGTGCACGAGCGAACGCAGCCGGGCATCGACGGCAAAGCCGCGCGTCAGCCTGCTCGGGCTCGACGACGGCTCGTCGTCATACGGGTGAGCGGCGATCAGCGCTGCTCCGGCATCGCGGGCGGCCTCGATCGCAGCAGCGATGCCGGCGTCGACGGAGACGAAACTGTGCAGGCCGACAGCGACCGCATGGGCTGCCGCATCGGGATCGAGGTCGTTGTACGTGAGCTCGATGCCGGGTAGCACGAGGAGGTCGTATTGCACACGCGCCCGCGCCGCCTCGCGCTCGATCTCGCGCAGGTAGCGGGCGTGCACATCCGCTCGGATGCCACGGTCGCGCCACTCGTGCGGGTCGAGCCATGGATCGTCGGCACGCACGGTGTGGTCGGTGACGCAGAGGATGTCGAAGCCCCTGGCACCGTAGATATCGACGAGTTGGCCGACGCTGAAGTCCCCGTCGCTCCATGTCGTGTGTGCATGAAGCTCGGCGAGCAGGGGTCCGATGCGCGATCTCATCCGAGCAAATCATCCAGCCTGCCGCCCACACGTGGGGTCAGAAGTGGTGCATGAGCAGGGAAAAAGCGGAGAACCAGCGCTTCGTCCCTCGCGATCTGGCTCGGCGGAGTTGCGCGTGCCGCTTCGGGTCGAAGCTCACATTCCCGGCGTGCCATACGTTTCAGGGCAGATGATGCGACTGTACGACTACGCCGCGTCCGCCAACTGCTTCAAGGTGCGGATGCTGCTCTCGCAGCTCGACGTGGGGTACGAGCGCGTTCCCGTCGACATTTTCGCGGGTGCGAGCCAGACGGCCGAGTACCTCGCGCGCAACCCGGCGGGCCGCACGCCGATGCTCGAGACGAGCGACGGCGCGTTCATCGCGGAGTCCGGGGCGATTCTGCTCTACCTGGCCGAGGGCACCGCATTCCTGCCCGACGAACCGCTTGCCCGCGCGCATGTCCATGCGTGGATGTTCTTCGAGCAGAACCTGCTCGAGCCGAATGTCGGCACGGCGCGCTTCTGGCGGCTGACCGGGCGCGACGGCGAGCGACCCGAGGCCTTCGACCGCCATTTCGAGGCGGGCGCGGCGGCGCTCGAGGTGCTCGAGCGCGGGGTCCGCGGCGACTACCTCGTCGGTGGGAGGTACTCGGTCGCGGACTGTGCGCTCTATGCCTACGTGCGTGTGGCGCACGAGGCCGGCTACGACATGAGCGCGTACCCGGGTGTGGCGGCCTGGCTCGCCCGCGTTGCCGCGACGCCGGGAGCGATCGACGACCTCGAGCCGTACCCCGCCTCGGCGCGTCCGGGCGCGGGCGGCCGGTCGGCGCACGATCGCCCCTCCTGATCCCGGCCGCTATGAGGTCAGGTCGTCCGCCAGCTCCTCGAACGCGCCGACGAAGCGGTCGCAGTCGTCGAAGGAATGGGTGATCGACAACGTCCACTCCTCTTCACGGCCCGGGGTCATGAAGATGCCGCGATTCATGTTGTAGAGCCACGCGAGCTCGCACAGTTCCACGTCCTGGTTCGCCTTGAAGGACTCGTAGTCGGTGATCTTGCGCGGCGAGAAGGTGACGCAGCCCTTCGAGCCGACCCCGACCGCGTAGCCGGGGAAGTCGAACTTCGCGATCACGGCCTCGCAGCCCTGCATCAGCCGCTCGTTGAGGGCGTCGAGGTGCGCGTAGGCGTCCGGCGTCAGCACCTGTTCGAGATTCGCGCGGGCGGCCGCCATCGAGAGCGGGTTGCCGTTGTAGGTGCCGACCTGCACGACGTCGCCGCGGGCGACGACCTCGAACGCCTCCTCCGTGCCTCCGATCGCGCCGGAGGGGAGGCCGCCTCCGAGCGCCTTCGCCAGGGTGACGAGATCCGGCATGACGCCGAACCGCTCGACGGCGCCGCCGGCGGCGATGCAGAGCCCCGTCTTCACCTCGTCGAAGATGAGCAGGATGCCGTGCTTGCGCGTGATCTCGCGCACTGCCTCGAGATATCCCGGCTCGGGCAGCACGACACCGAGGTTCATCATCGCTGCTTCCATGATCACGCAGGCCGGTGTGCGGCCCTCCTCGATCAGGCGCTCGATCCGGCGCTCCATCGCCTCGGCGTCGTTGAACGGCACGGCGATCGTCAAGTCCACGACCGCCTGCGGGATTCCCAGGCCGTAGGGCAGCGATTCCAAGTTGAAGCGGTCGCCGATGCTGTCGTATTCCACGCCGATCGAGACCATCACGTAGTCGTGGTGGCCGTGGTACGAGCCGAAGATCTTCACGATCGTGTCCCGTCCGGTGGCCCCCCGGGCGATCCGAATCGCATCCATCGTCGCCTCGGAGCCGGAGTTGACGTAGCGCCATTTCGGCAGGCCCCAGCGCCGGGCGAGCTCCTCGCCGACGACGATCGCATCCTCGGTCGGTGCGGCGAAGTGCGTCCCGAGCTCGATGCGGTCGTTCACAGCCTTCGTGATCGTGGGATGCGCGTGCCCCTGCACCATCGAGCCGAAGCCGTTGTGGAAGTCGAGCAGCTCGTTGCCGTCGACATCCCACACCTTCGCTCCCTTGCCCCGCTCGAGGTAGATCGGCCATGGGTCACGGGACTGGTACGCGGAGGCAACGCCGCCGACGAGGCTACGGCGCGCGCGATCGTACAACGCCTTCGAGCCCGGGGTGCGCGCTTCGAGCTTCGCCGCCTCGCGGGTCGTCAACTCGGCGATCCGCGCGCGATCGATCTCGACGGGAACGTGTGTGGCCATGGTCGTGCTCCGTTTCGGTGGGTCGTCTGACTGGTCGGTCAATTGTGGCGTTTTCGAACGCAGGATGACAGGGCTGTCGACCGGCGGCGGCATCTAGACTGGCGCGCGTGGGTGATCCAGCCGCAGTCGCCGATCGTATCGAGAGCGAGCTCGCGCCGCTCCAGGCCGATGTCGCCCGGGTGTGGTGGGACATGAACGTCGAGGCGAGCGAGGAGAACGAGCAGCGGCGGATCGAGCGTGAAACAGCGCTCTCGGACTATCTCGCCGACCAGGACCGCTTCGTCGAGCTCGAGGCGGCGCGAGCGTCGGCCACCGGTGTTGCGCGCCGCCGGCTCGACCTGCTTCGCGACGGCTTCCTTCCCAAGCAAGTTCCGGCCGCGTTGCGGGCCCAGATCATCGAGCTCGAGGCGTCCGTCGAGGCGCGTTTCTCCAAACATCGAGGCGAGGTCGCCGGGCTGCCGGTCGACGACAACGCGATCAAGCAGATTCTGCGCACGAGCGACGACGTCGCCGAGCGGCGCGAGGCATGGGAGGCGGCAAAGACAGTCGGGGCGCTCGTCGCCGATGACGTCCGCCGGCTCGCGAGACTACGCAACGAAGCCGCCCGGGCGCTCGGCTACCGCGACTGGTTCGCGCTCTCGATCGCCACGTCCGAGATGAACGAGGAGAGGCTGTTCGCCACGCTCGACCAGTGCGACCGGGCAACCGCCGAGCCGTTCGCACGCTGGAAAGCCGGGCTCGACGCAACCCTTGCCGGCCGCTTCGAATGCGCCGAGGCCGACCTCCGACCCTGGCATTACGCCGACCCGTTCTTCCAGGAGGTTCCCGCCGAGGGCGGCGTCGACCTGACGCCCTATCTCGAGGAGCGCGACATCGTCGACCTCTCCCGCGCCACGTACGACGGGCTGGGGCTCGAGACCAGGAGCATCCTGGAGCGCAGCGATCTGTTTCCGCGCGACGGCAAGAGCCAGCACGCCTTCTGCATCGACGTCGACCGCGCCGGCGACATCCGCGTGCTCGCCAACGTCGTGCCGGATCCGTACTGGATGGACACGATGCTGCACGAGCTCGGCCACGGCACGTTCGACGCCGGCCTCGACGCCGAGCTGCCGTGGGTCATGCGGGACACGCACCTCGTCGTCACGGAGGGAATTGCGATTTTGATGGGGCGTCTGGCGAGCGATGCCGAGTGGCTCGAACGGGTCGTCGGGGTCGGTGCGGATGATGCGGCTGCGCTCGACGGGCCGCTCCGCGGCGCACGCGCAGCCGAGTTGCTCGTCTTCACCCGGTGGGTGCTCGTGATGACAAACTTCGAGCGCTCGCTCTACGCCGATCCCGAGCAGGACCTCGACACGCGCTGGTGGCAGCTCGTCAACCGCTACCAGCGCCTCACGCCGCCCGACGGGCGCAGCGCTCCCGACTGGGCCTCGAAGATTCACGTCGCCTGCGCGCCGGTCTATTACCACACGTATCTCTACGGCCAGATCGTGGCGTCGCAGCTCGCCGCGACCCTGCGGGAGGAGTGCGGCGGCATCGTCGGCCGCGAGAGCGCCGGACGCCTGCTCACGGAGAGGGTGTTCGCGCCGGGGTTGTCGGTGCGCTGGGACACGCTCCTCGAGCAGGCGACAGGCGAGTCGCTCGATGCGAGCCATTTCGGGCGAGACATCGCGTCGGTCTGAGCAACGCCACCCTTGCGGACGGCTCCGCAACGTCCGATGATCAGCGAGTGCAACGCGGGCTCAATCATGTGAGCGTGATCGTCGACGACCTCGAGGAGTCGCTCCGCTTCTATGTCGACGAGCTCGGTCTGACGCCGGTCCCGACGCCGGACTTCGGCTTCCCCGTCATCTGGCTGCAAGCGGGCGAGCAGCAGGTGCACTTGTTCGACCGCCCGGGCGATGCGCCGTCGCACGCGCATTTCGCACTCGAGATCGACGACTTCATGCAGGTCTACCTGCGGATGAAGGAGCTCGGCCGTCTCGATCACGAGACGTTCGGCAACTCGATGTACGAGCTTCCCGACGGCAGCATGCAGATGTACGTTCGCGATCCCGCACACAACCTCATCGAGCTGGATTACCCCGACGCGTCCCTGATTCCCCGCGACGACGTGCCCGAGTACAAACGGCTCGTCGACGTGCGCCCCCAGGACGGAGAGCACGCCCGCGCCACGCTGTGGCCGCGCGGCTGAGCGGTTCCGGATGAAGTAGCGGAAGAGGGTGCCGGCCGTCGCAGCCCGGCACCCTCGGTTTGGCCTACCGCACCTTCCCGTTCAGCTCACGCCTGGGCGTTCTGGGCTGCCTCCTGCGACGCCGGCTCGTGCTCGGCGACGCGCCTCGCGGGAGTCGCCTCGACGTCTGCGAGCGTCGATCCCCCCGCGGCCCGGATCCGGACGATCACCCTGTCGCCGAGCTTCAGGTTGGCCGCCGCCGTAACCGTCGGGACCCGGCCCTGCCAGTGGAGGAACACCGTGCCGGCCCCGGTCGTGAACGTCTGCTGCGCCGACTGGCCGATCAGCAGCCGCAATGCGCGGTGGTTACCGCCTCGCACGTCGACGGTGACCCTGCCGTCCGCGGTTGCGACGAGCCTGCCCCTGAACAGGTACAGCGGCTTGTTGGGCAAGTGGAGGACGGGACCGTGGTCGCCCACGATGCGGGGCGCCGTTGCCTCGAGCTCGCCGAGCGACGCGCCGCGGTGGGCTCGGATGTTGATCGCGACATAGTCGTTCTGGGCGAGATCGCCGATCGAGACGACCGTCGGGATGCCGTTCGACCACCTGAGGAACTCGGTGCTCGGGCCGGTGGCGAATGTCTGCACCTGGCTCTGCCCGAGCAGCGCCCGCAACGCCGGACGGCTACCGCTCTGCACGGAGATGGTCAGCGACGAGCCGGACGGCGCGCTCTGCAGCTGGCCGACGAACCGATACAGCGTCGTGCCATGGGATCCGCCCGCAACAGCGGCAGTGGCGGCGACGAGCGCCACCAGCGCGGCCGCGAGGACGGAGACGATCGTGTTGCGTTTCATGTCTGGCCTCCTGATGGAGCTTCGGGAACACCCTTGACCGTAGGCCGGTGGTGTTCGCTGCACCTCAGGGCCGCGTAAGACGTGCGTAAATCGATTCGGGACCGGCCGGGAGCTCCGGTGGAGCGGCCGCGCGCAACAGGAGCGAGAACGTCGACCCGGCGCCCGGCTCGCTTGCGACGGCGACGCGGCCTCCCATGGCGGCGGCGAGCTCGGCGACGATCGCGAGGCCGAGCCCGGTGCCCACGGGGCGGTCGGCGCCGTAGCGATCCCACAGGTAGAACCGCTCGAACGCGCGCTCGAGATCGCCGGCCGCGAGGCCCGGTCCGTCGTCGATCACGTCGAGCCGCCCCGGGGTCGCGACGATTCGCACCGAGCCACCGCGCGGCGTGCACCGGAGCGCGTTCTCGACCAGGTTCGAGAGCGCCTGCAGCGTGCGATCCGGGTCGGCCATGGCGCCTGCCTCTGCCTCGATCGAGACGACGAGATCGACTCCGTAGGCGCGGGACTGCGGCTCGTAGCGCGAGATCGCCTCGAGCGCGATCTCTCCGAGGTCGAGGGGCTCCGGGGAGGACGAAAACGTGCGCCGGCGAAGCCGCGCGAGATCGAGGAGGTCGCGAATCAGGCGCTCGAGCCGTTTTGCCTCGCGCTCGATCACGCCGCCGGCGCGCTCGGGGTCGATGACGCCGTCCGCGAGGCCCTCGGCGTGGCCGCGGATCGCCGTCAGCGGCGTCTTCAGCTCGTGGCTGACCGACAGTAGGAAGGCTCGCTCGGCATCCTGCGCGTGGTGCAGCTCCTCGGTGAGCTCGTTGAAGGCGGCAGCGAGCTGGCGCACCTCCTCGGGCCCTTCGATGCGAAGCGGCTCCGGGCTCTCGCCCCCGGCGAGACTGCGGCTGGCGGCGGCGACGCGGGTGACCGGACGCGCCACTGCACGGGCGAGGGCGAACGCAACGACGGCGGCGAGCCCCGCCCCGATCAAGCCGGCGAGCCCGAGCCCGAGCAGGAACGGCGACCAGTCCGCCGCCTGGTTGCGCGCCGATCGCAGCAGGATGAGGGCTTCGCCGTCCGAACGTCGAGCCGCATACTTGAACTTCTCCCCCCGCACCGTCACGCTGCCGTCGGCGGCGCCGGTCGTGCGGAGATCGTCGGCGCCTGCCGGCGGCAGCAGCAACTCGGCTTGCGGGAGGGTGAGGATGGCGAGCCGCTCCTGCTCGGTCTCGAGAAACCGGCCGATGTCGACCGAGCCGCGCCGGGCGATCGGGGCAGCTGCATGCTGCGCCGCGATCAGCTCCACCTGCCGGTCGAGCGACCGGCGCGCGTCCGCGTCGAGGGACTGCCGTGTCAGCAGAGCCCCGACCGCAAGTGTGACCGCAATCGACACCGCCACCGTCGCTGCGAGACCCGCGAACAGACGTCCACGCAGCGAGCGGGGCCGGCGTGCCTGCTTCACGGATCGACGGCCCCGGCACCGGTTGCAGAGGGAGCCGGCGTTGCGACAGGCGTCGGCGGCGAGCTCTTGTATCCCGAGCCGCGCACGGTGCGGATCAGGCCCGGGCGCCCGAGCTTTTTCCTCACCTGGGCGACATGGACGTCGACCGTTCGGGTGCCACCGGCGAACTCCATGCCCCAAACCTGCTCGAGCAGACGCTCCCTGGACATGACGAAGCCCGGGTGGTCGAGCAGGAACGAGAGCAGGTCGAACTCCATGCTCGTCAGCTCTACCGGACGGCCGGCGACCGTGACCGTCCGCCCGCCGCGCTCGAGCACGACGTCGCCGCCCGAGACGACGTCCACGTCCTCGGCTGCCGGCTCCGCGCGGCGCAGCACTGCATGGACCCGCGCAACGAGCTCTCGCGGGGAGAACGGCTTCGTCACGTAGTCGTCGGCGCCGAGCTCGAGCCCTGTGATCCGATCGATCTCCTCATCGCGTGCGGTGACGATCACGATCGGAAGCCGTGACCGCTCGCGGATCGCACGGCACAGGTCGAGCCCGTCGGCGTCGGGGAGCTGCAGATCGAGAATCGCGAGGCAGATGTCGTTGCGCTCCAGCGCCAGCAGGCCTTCCACGCCCCTGGGCGCCCAGATCACATCGAATCCGTCCTGTTCGAGGTAGGTACGGACGAGCGTTGCAATGTCTTCCTCGTCCTCGACCAGCAGGATCGTCCCGCTGCCAGCCCCCGCAGCGCTCATGCTCGCTTGAGCACGTTCACGACGCTGGCGGCGCCACCGTCAGGATGCGTCACGGCGACCAGCGCCCCGGGCCGTGCAGCCGCGCGCCGCACCGGTCCGCCGACCCGGCGGAATCGTGTCCCTCGGTCGAGACGAATCGTGATCGAGCTGCCGTCGTCTCGTCGCAGGGTGATCGCGTCAGGCGCCAGCTCGGTGACGACGCCGCGGTCGACCAGCACTGCGATCTTCCCGAACGCGCGCACGGCGAGCGCGGGATCGCTGCCTCGGTGCAGGACGGTGGCGACGAAACCGGGGCGCACGTCTGCGAGACGTGCCGGGGCGCCGTTCACGCGCACGCGGGTCGCCGGGCCGACGGGAAGCGTGACGACCGTGCCGTCCAGCTCGCGCAGCGTGATCTCCGCCGGCGAGATCGATTGCACGACGCCGCGGTCCGTGATCACCTCGCCGCGCCCGGCTACGCCGAGCGCAGGCAGCGCGAGCGCGAGCAGCGCCACGGCGACGACGAGGAGGGAGCGCACTGCACCGAGCTTCATGGGCTCATAGTCGGTCACCGGCGTTAGCCCACCGTGGTGCATGCGTAAACAGGATGTAAAACGACCCATGCGCTACGCACGGTAGACCGCGTGGCGGCGATCATCCGCATCGCAGCTACCCTCGCTCGGTGGCAGGCCGCGACGACATCAGGAACGTCGCGATCGTCGCACACGTCGACCACGGCAAGACAACCCTCGTCGACGCGATGCTGTGGCAGTCCGGCTCGTTCCGCGAGAACCAGGACGTCGGCGAGCGTGTGATGGACTCGATGGACCTCGAGCGCGAGAAGGGCATCACGATTCTCGCCAAGAACACCGCGGTGCGGTACGGCGCGACGAAGATCAACATCGTCGACACTCCGGGCCATGCCGACTTCGGCGGCGAGGTCGAGCGCGGGCTGCGCATGGTCGACGGGGTGCTCCTGCTCGTCGACGCAAGCGAAGGGCCGCTCCCGCAGACGCGCTTCGTCCTGCGGAAGGCCCTGGAGGCCCGGCTGCGCGTGATCCTCGTCGTGAACAAGGTCGACCGGCCCGACGCACGCGTCGAGGAGGTCGTCAACGAGGTCTACGAGCTCTTCCTCGACCTCGATGCGGACGAGAGCCAGATCGAGTTCCCGATCGTGTACTGCCAACGCCAAGGCCGGCCGGGCCGGGCTCGCCGCGGACGCCCTCGAGAGTGACCTGCGGCCTCTGTTCGAGCTGTTGCTCCACACGATCCCTGCTCCGACGTACGAGGAAGGCCACCCGCTGCAGGCGCTCGTGACCAATCTCGACGCGTCGCCGTACGTTGGGCGGCTCGCGATCTGCCGCGTGCGCAACGGCACGATCCGCAAGGGCCAGCAAGTCGCGTGGTGCCGCGCGGACGGCACCGTCGAGCGAGCGAAGGTGACCGAGTTGTATGTGACGGAGGCGCTCGACCGCGTCGATGCCAGCGAGGCCGGACCCGGTGACATCGTTGCCGTCGCCGGCATTGCCGAGATCACGATCGGGGAGACACTCGCGGACCTCGACGATCCGCGCCCTTTGCCGGTCGAGGCGGTGGACGAGCCGTCGCTCTCGATGACCGTCGGCATCAACACGTCCCCGCTCGCCGGCCTCGACGGCTCGAGGTTGACCGCGAGCCAAGTCAAGGGTCGCCTCGAGGACGAGCTGATCGGCAACGTGTCGCTGCGCGTGCTCCCGACCGAACGACCCGATACCTGGGAGGTGCAGGGCCGTGGCGAGCTGCAGCTCGCCGTCCTCGTCGAGCTGATGCGGCGCGAGGGTTTCGAGCTCACCGTCGGGAAGCCCCAGGTCGTCGTGCGGGAGATCGACGGCAAAGTGCACGAACCGGTCGAGCGGCTCGCAATCGACGCACCCGAGGAGTACATCGGCGTGCTCACCCAGCTGCTCGCGCTGCGCAAGGGCCGCATGGAGCAGATGGTCAACCACGGCACGGGCTGGGTGCGGCTCGAGTATCTCGTGCCCGCCCGCGCCCTGATCGGCTTTCGCACGGAGTTCCTCACGGAGACGCGTGGCACCGGCATTCTGCACCACGTCTTCGACTGCTACGAGCCGTGGCACGGGGAGCTCCGCACCCGTCCGAGCGGCTCGCTCGTCGCCGACCGCCAGGGGCCGACGACCGGGTTCGCGATCTCGAACCTGCAGGAGCGCGGCACTCTGTTCGTCGCACCGGGCGTCACCGTCTACGAGGGGATGATCGTCGGCGAGAACGCCCGCTCCGAGGACATGGATGTCAACGCGACCAAGGAGAAGAAGCTGACCAACATGCGGGCATCGACCTCCGACGAGCTCGTGCGGTTGATCCCTCCGCGGCCTCTGTCGCTCGAACAGGCGCTCGAGTTCATCCGCGAGGACGAGTGCGTCGAGGTGACCCCACAGTCGATCCGGTTGCGCAAGCTCGAGCTCTCTGCCGGCAAGCGGCAACAGGCAACCAGCCGCAAGGCGCGAGGCTTGTCCGTCTAGACCCGCCGGCGGTCGGTTCGACGTCATCGCTGCCGTGCGCATGCGCCTCGACGCCCTGGCCGCCGTTGGCTTCGCCGGGCGCTCCTGACCGCCGGGTCAGCGCCTCGCTAGGCTGCGCGCGTGCGCGACCTGCAGCCACTCTTCGATCCCCGCTCGGTCGCCGTGCTCGGCGCGTCGAACGATCCGGCGAAGTGGGGCCAGTGGATCGCAGCCGCGGCGCTGCGGGGCTCACACAGGCGGCGGGTCTGGCTCGTCAACCGCAACGGCGGTGAGATCTTGGGACGGCGGGCGTACCGCTCGCTCGAGGAGCTTCCGGCGGCGCCGGAGCTCGTCGTCGTGGCTCTGCCGGCCGCTGCGTTCGAGGATGCGGTCGATCGGTCGCTCGCGGTGGGCGCACGCGCGATCGTGATGATCACGGCAGGGCTCGGCGAGATCGACGGCGACGGCAAGGCGCGCGAGCAGGCCGTTGTGGGACGCGTGCGGACGGCGGGAGCCGTGATGCTCGGCCCGAACTGCCTGGGCGTGTTCGATGCGGCGGCCGAGCTCGACCTCGGCTCGAGCGAGTTCGAGCCGGGCTCGATGGGGATCATCTCGCAGAGCGGCAATCTGGCGATCGAGTTGGCTCTGCTCGCTGGGGAGTACGGCCTGGGCGTCTCGCGGTTCGCGTCGCTCGGCAATCAGGCCGACATCGAAGCGGCCGAGCTCGTCGAAGCGTTCGCCGCCGACGAGGCAACCCGCGTGATCGTGGTGTATTGCGAAGACTTCCGCGACGGGCGTGCCTTTGCACGCGCCGGGGAGGCAGCGCTCGCCGCCGGCAAGCAGGTCGTGTTGCTCGCGGCAGGCGGAAGCCCGGCTGGCGCCCGTGCAGCGGCGTCGCACACGGGTGCGCTGGCGAGCGACTCCGCCGCGATCGACGCCGCCTGCCGCGCGGCAGGCATCCTGCGCGTGGCAACGCCCAAGGAGCTCGTCGACACCGCGCTCGCCTGTCTCGCACCACACCGGCCGCGGGGCGGCCGCCTCGCCATCGTCGGTGACGGCGGCGGTACAGGTGTCGTCTCCGCCGATCTCGCCACCGCACGGGGCCTCGAGCTCCCTGCTCTCTCGGCCGGCCTCTCGCAGCGGCTGAAAGCAATCGCCGAGACCGTGATCACGGACAACCCGGTCGATCTGGCCGGGTCCGGCGAACAGGACTTCCGCAACTTCGAGCGCGTGACGGCGGCGGTGCTCGAATCGGGTGAGGTCGACGCCGTGCTGCTCACCGGGTACTTCGGTGGGTACAGCCAGATGAACGAGGAGTTCCGCACGCGGGAGACGGAGGTTGCACGCGAGATCGCCGCGGTCGCACGCGCCAGTGGCCGGACCCTCGTCGCGCAGGCGATGTTCTGGAGCTCGTCACCCGCGCTGGCGCTGCGGGAGGGCGGCGTCCCCGTCTATCGCGATGTGGAGGGTGCGCTCGAGACGCTTGCCCGGCTCGTCGAGCTGGAGCTACGGCCGCGGCACGGCGTGCCGGGCGTGGGGGAGGCGGAGGAGCACGTCGGCGGGAGCGGGTACTTCGATGCGCGCGCGCTTCTCGCGGCGGCGGGCATTCCGTTCGCTCAGGCGCTGCGCGCTGCATCCGACGAGGACGCCGTCGCGGCCGCAACCGACGTCGGCTATCCCGTCGCGCTGAAGGCGCTCGGGCTGCTGCACAAGTCGGAGTCCGGGGGTGTCGCGCTCGGGCTCTCCGGCGAGGGCGAGCTGCTCGACGCACTCGCCGACATGCGCGCGCGGCTGGATCCCGACGGCTTCTCGGTCGAGGCGATGGTCGACGTGGCGGCGGGTGCGGAGCTCATCGTCGGCTGCCGCCGCGATCCGCGCTTCGGCCCGATCGTGCTCGTCGGCCTGGGCGGGATCTATGCGGAGTTGCTGCGCGACGTCGCCGTGACGCTCGCCCCGGCGGGCGCCGGTGAGCTCGAAGAGCTGCTGCTCTCGCTACGCGGGGCCGGCGTGCTCACCGGTGCGCGCGGCCGGGCGCCGCTCGACGTGGGCGCCGCAGCGGCGGCCGCGTCAGCCTTGTCGCGGGTCGCAGCGGCGCATCCCGAGCTCGCCGAGCTCGAGATCAACCCGCTGCTCGTGCTGCGGGACGGCGTCGTCGGGCTCGACGCACGCGTCGTGCCGGTCTGACGCCTCGCGCGCGAGCGCCTCGGGCGGCTGCGATTGGCGGTCATGCCCGGGAGCGCTACGGTTGAGGTCGATTCGAACGGAGGTGTGAGATGTGGAGCTGGATCGTCGTCGTCGTCCTCTACGTCCTTGGGATCGGGTTCTTCCGCATCATTGGCGGGCTTGGTGCAGCAGCCGAGTCGCTGAGGCAGTGGGGCCGCGTCAGCTCGACGATCGGCAGCGGCCAGGTCTCCTCGAGCAGCTGAGGGGGCCTGGCCCGGCGGGGATCACTCCCAGCCCAGATACGGCGCAGCCCCGCGCTTCAGCAGGCCGCGGGCGATGATGAGGCGCTGGATCTCGCTCGTTCCCTCCCAGATGCGGTCGACCCGGAGCTCGCGGTAGAACCGGGCGGCAGGGTTCTCGTGCATGTAGCCGCGCCCCCCAAAGATCTGCAGAGCGCGATCGGCCACGCGGCCCGCCATCTCGGAGGCGTAGAGCTTGGCCATCGAGACCTTCCCGTGCACGATCTTGCGGTCTGCCAGGGTGTCGAAGGCGTGTGCCGCGTGGTAGGTGAGCAAGCGCGCCGCGAGCAGTTCGGTGAGAGAGTCTGCGAGGGGGAAGGAGACACCCTGGTACTCGGCGATCGGGGAGCCGAACGCCTCCCGCTCCTGCGCCCATGCCGTCGCCGCATCGAGCAGCCGCTCGGCCGCACCGCAGCACCGCGCGGCGATGAAGAGGCGCTCGACGAGGATCCATTCCTTGGCGCCGGCGTCTCCACTGGCGGGCACGCGGTTCGCCTCCGGCACACGGCAATCGCGCAGCGCGAGCTCGGGGTGGTTGTCGAGGTACGGGTCGTGGAGGAAGCGGGGCGTGCGCGTGATCTCGAGCCCCGGCGCGCCCGGCTCGACGAGGAAGAGCGTCTGCTCGTCGTCGACCATCGCCGCCACGATGTAGAAGCCGGGGTCGCCTTCGCTCGTCACGAACCACTTCTCGCCGTTCAGCACCCACTCGTCCCCGTCACGGACGGCGGTCGTCTTCAGGCCCGAGAGATCCGACCCGGCGCCGGGCTCGGTCAGTGCCCACGCCTCGCGATACTCCCCGCGGGCGATCGGCGCCAGGTAGCGCTCGACCTGGTCGGATGTGGCGATCTCGAGCAGTTCGCGGGGGCCACGGTCGACGACGGCGAAGCCGAGCCCGTTCGTCGCCTTGCCCGATTCCTCCTCGAGCGCCACCTGCCCCAGCATCGAGAGGTCACATCCACCGTGCGCCGCCGGCATGTTGAGCATGGCGAATCCGGCCGCGCGCGCCTTCGTCCGCAGGGTGTCGACCTCGGTCGGATCGATCGAGTTGCGCTCGGCGATGCGAAGCTCGAGCGGATAGACCTCGTCGACGAGAAAGCGTCCGACCTCACGTTTCAACGCTGCGATGTCGGCTGGGAGCTCGGGGACGATCACGGTCGCAACCTCCTGGGCCATGTCTGACCATACGGTCAGGATGTCGCGCAGAGCCTACACGGAAGGGCCGCGACCGTCCTCGAGCGCGTCGAGGACCTCGCGGGCGGCGCGCAGGCCGCTCCTGAGCGCTCCCTCGCTCGGCGGCAGCGAGCCCGGCGAAGCCGGCTCCGACGATCGCGACACCGTGCGACGCGGCGCTCACCGCCGGGCCCTGTCCCCGTCGTCCCGGGAGTCCACGGCAAAGAAGAAGACGACGACGGCGGCGAGAGCGAGCACCCCGGCGCAGACTCCGGTCGCGGTGGCAGCGCGCACCACTCCTGCGGGAAGCACCGCGATCACGTAGCCGTGCACGAGCGTGCCGAGGTAGCCGAGGGCGACGAACTCGGCGAAGAGCGCCACGAGCCCGGCAACAGCGAAGGCGACCCGGGGCTGACGTGCGAATGCGAAGACGACGATTCCGATCACCGCGTTGAAGCACGCGATACCGACGCTCGCCCGGGTCGCGCCTGCCGACAGCCCAGGAGCGAGGCTGACGGCGATGCTGAGCAGCACCGCCGCGGCGCTCGCGAGCGCCGCACCTCCCATCGCAGTGCCCATCAGGATGCGTCGGCTCCGCGTGAGCGCGAGCGTTGCCGCGCCTGCAACCGTGAGAGCGAGAAGCAGCAGCCACGGCCAAAGCGGAGGCCCGTGCGCGTGCCACAGGCGCCCGGCGATCTGCTCGGGCCTTCCGTCGACGACGATCGGGATCGTCCACGCCGCGACGTTGCCGACCCCGTACCGGCGCCCGGGCCTGGGGCCGAGCCGGTGGTCGTGCCACGTGAAGGAGTGGCGGCTCGTCTTCGTCGACCACAGTGGGACGGCGTTTGCGTCCAACGCGGGAACCGAGCCGGGCTTGACGAGCTTGTCGGCCACCGCGGTCACGGATCGCTCGTTGACGGCGACGCCCGCGCCCGTGAAACGGAGGAAGGGCTCTCCGGCGTACCCGAGCACGACCACCCTGTGTGAGCCGTTGACGTGGAGGTCGAGCTTCCGGTCGCCGTCGATCACCCGCGCCTCGATGCTTCCGCCGGCCCCGCCGACCGACGTGATGCGCGCCTCGAAGTCGAGCGCGGTCACAGGCGCCGTGCCGTGCGCGAGCGCCTGGCCGGGCGCGCCGAGCGCGCCGAACGCAACGGCGATGCCGATGCGCAGGCGCCACGGACCGGATCGCCCACGCTGCGCAGTGTCGGCGACTGCGGATCCCCTCTCGATATCTCGGCGTCTGGTTATCGGTGCTGCTCGTTGGGGGCGAGCACGCGCTCGAATGCGGCGCGCTCGCCCTGGGTGAGAGGACGCGACCGTCCACTCTCCCTGTCGCGCGCGACCAGCACGGCCTCGGCCTCTGCTGACAGCACGCCTGCAACCGTGTGAATCGTCTCGTGCAGGGTGAGGCTGGATGTCCCGATGCGCACGAGCCGGCAGGAGACCACGACCGCGTCGTCGTCCTGCGTCAGCTCGCTGCGAAAGTCGATCGCGACCCGCGCCAGGACGTAGTCCCAGACGTCGCCCACGCCTCCGAGCGCCTCGTCGGCCCATTCGTCGCGGCATTCCTCCAGGTAGGTGGCGTAGACGGCGTTGTTGACGTGCCGGTACGCATCCATGTCGCGCCAGCGGATCTCGATGCGCTTCTCGTGCATGGCGGAGCGATCCTACCGCGCTTGACTTCACGGTCAGGACCGGGGTTGAATCGGCCACCATGGCGCATCCCAAAGATCGGCCCGGAGTCACGCGGCGCCAGCTCCTCCACGGAGCCGCGGGAGGGGTCGTCGCGGTCGGCGCCGGGGGCCTGCTGGCCGGCTGCCAGAACACGACGACCCCGATCGGCGCCTGCGAGGGAGGTGGGCTGTCGCCGCTCGTCGAGCCGAAACCGACGGGCCCCGGGGGCTTGCCGCTGCCGCGCCCGGACAACAGCGTCACCTGGGCGATCACGGACGACAACCAGCCGATCGCCGACGGGCGCCAGAACGAGGGCGGGACGCTACGCGTCTACAACTACGCCGACTATCTCGACCCGGTCGTACTCAAGCGTTTCCAGAAGCGGTACGGAGTCAAGGTCGAGATCGCGACGTACAACTCCGCGGACGAGGCGATCGCGAAGCTCGCGGCCGGTGCCGTCAGCTTCGACATCATCGTCGGCCTCTCGGGCTCGAACATCGTCAACCTCATCGCCCAGCAACTGCTGCAGCCGCTCAACCATTCGTACCTTCCCAACCTCGAGCGGAACGTCTGGCCGGAGCTCCAGGACCCCGCCTACGACCGCGGCAGCCGCTTCACGGCGCCCTACGTCGCGTGGTCCGACGGGATTGGCTGGCGCAACGACAAGATCCGCGAGGAGATCGCTGCGATGGACGTGCCATGGGACATCTTCTGGCACTCGCAGGCCTACCGGGGCAAGGTGGCGATCCTCGACGACAAGCGCGATGCGCTCAGCATGCCGATGCAGCGCGACGCGTTGCGGGCGGGCGTCCGCCCAGACGTCAACACCGAGGACGCCGCCGTGATCGAGAAGGCAGGCCGCGACCTCGCGCAGCTCACCGACATCAGTGCCGTCAAGGTCGCGATCACGGACTACCAGACCCTGCCCGAGGCCAAGACCTGGCTCCATCATTCGTGGTCCGGCGACCTCCTCGGTGCCGCGTTCTACTACATGCCGAAGGGCGTCAAGCCAGACGTGCTCTCGTTCTGGGGGCCACAGGGCAACGGCGTCGTCCAGAACGACTTCTTCTGCATCGGCCGCACGGCGAAGAGCCCGGCACTTGCGCACCGCTTCATCGACTTCATGCTCGACGAGAAGAACGCCTTCGACAACTTCGTCAACTTCACCGGCTACACGCCGCCGCAGAAGACGATCGATGCGGACATTCTGATCAAGCAAGGGCTGATCCCGAAGAGCCTCACGGATGCGGTCGTGCGTCCCGCTGCGTTCCAGTTCAACCAGGAGCTCCTGCAGCTGAGCGTGACCGGGGAGCGGCTCTGGGACCAGGCCTGGTCGAAGTTCAAGGCCGGGTAGAAAGATGCATTCCCGCTGGACCTGGCGGCTGCTCGCGCTTCCCGGCGTCGCGTGGCTCAGCATCTTCTTCCTGGTCGCCTTCTATGCGGTCGTCTGCGTCGCGTTCGGGAACGAGAACACGCTCTCCGAGCCGGTGCCGTTCTGGAACCCGCTCGACTGGAACGTCGGCTACGTCCTCGAGGTGCTGCGCGACATCTGGCACGGCGGCCAGTACCTCACGGTCTTCCTCCGCACGTTCGCCTTCGTCGGCATCGCACTCGGGCTCTCGCTGCTGATCGGGTATCCGGTCGCGTACTACGCCGCCCGGCACACCGGCCGCTGGCGCGGGCTCGTGCTGCTGGCGCTCGTGTTGCCGTTCTGGATCAACTACCTGATGCGGATGCTGGCCTGGATCAACCTGCTCTCGCCCAACGGGTGGGCGACGAAGGTGCTGCACGCGGTGGGCATCGAGCAGCTCTTCATCTCGCTCGGGTTGCTCTCCGACAGCGGCGGCTGGCTCGACAGCCAGCCCTCGACGGTGATCATCGCGCTCGTGTACGGCTATGTGCCGTTCCTGATCCTGCCGCTCTTCGGCTCGCTCGACCGCATCGACCAGCGCCAGATCGAGGCGGCGCGCGATCTCGGCGCGAGCGCGTTCGAGGCGTTCGTCCGGGTGACGCTCCCGCTGTCGAAGCCGGGCATCCTCGCCGGGTCGGTCCTGATCGCGCTCCCGATGTTCGGCGACTACTACACACCCGACCTCGTGTGTGCCTCGCCGAAGTGCAACATGATCGGGAACCAGATCGACCAGCTCACACGCCAGGGCTCGGAGAAGGTGGTCGGGTCGGTGCTCACCCTGCTCCTTGCCGGGGTGCTGCTCCTGCTGATGGCCTACTACCTGCGCTCGACCCGGCGCGCCGATGCCGACGGCGGAGCGGCGGCGTGAGCTGGCTTCGCAATCCCTGGGGCCGTCCCCGCTGGCTCGTGCTCGTATTCCTTGCGTACGTGGTGTGGTCGATCCTCCCTGTCCTGATCGCGATCCTGTTCGCCTTCAACAACGGACGCTCGCGCACGACCTGGCAGGGCTTCTCACTGCGTTGGTTCACCGGCGGGGCGGGCAGCGTGCTGCACGACCCGACCCTCCAGAGCGCGCTCACGCACACGCTGTTCCTCGGGGTTCTGTGCGTGGTCGTCGCGACACCGCTCGGCGTTGCGCTCGCACTTGGCCTGCAGCGCTGGCGCGGCCCGGGATCCGGCACGGTGAACACCGTCATGCTGCTGCCGCTCGTGACCCCCGAGATCGTGATGGGCGTGGCGCTGCTGCTGCTGTTCCTGAACGTCTTCCCCAGCGTCGGGCTCGGCTCGACGGCACAGGCGATCGGCCAGGTCACGTTCACGCTTTCGTACGTGGTCGTGATCGTGCGCGGACGGCTCGTGTCGATCGGTCGCGAGTACGAGGAGGCGGCTGCCGACCTCGGCGCACCGCCACACGATCAGCTGCTCCGCGTCCTGCTGCCCCTGCTCGCGCCCGCGATCGTCGCCAGCGCTGCGGTCGTCTTCGCGCTCTCGATCGACGACTTCGTGGTCACGCAGTATCTCTCGGGTGACGCGAGCACGACGACGGTGTCGATGCTGCTCTACGCGTCTGCGCGCGGCGCGCCGACCCCGGCGCTGAACGCACTCGCAACGGTCTCGCTCCTGATCACGCTGCTCACGCTCGGCCTCGCGTTCCTCGTCTACCGGCGCTTCGCCGGCGGTGGGGATGCCGCCGTCGCCGCCGCATTGGAGGTATAGGCGTGCAAGGAGAGATCCGGCTCGAAGGGCTGACGAAGCAGTTCGCAGACGTCGTCGCCGTGGACGGCATCGACCTGGAGATGCCGCCGGGCGAGTTCTTCACGATGGTCGGGCCCTCCGGCTGCGGAAAGACGACGACGCTGCGCATGATCGCCGGCTTCGAGCGTCCGACGAGCGGGCACATCGTGCTCGACGGCGTCGACGTCGCCCAGGTGCCGCCCCACAAGCGGAACGTCAACACGGTCTTCCAGAGCTACGCCCTGTTCCCGCACCTCGACGTGGCGGGCAACGTCGCCTTCGGGCTCAAGTACCACCGCCTGACGAAGGAGGAGCGGCGCCTCAAGGTCGCGGAGGCGCTCGAGCTCGTGCAGCTCGGGGCGCACGCAAAGCGCAAGCCGGGCCAACTCTCCGGCGGCCAGCAGCAGCGCGTGGCGCTCGCGCGCGCGCTCGTGCTGACGCCCCGCGTGCTGCTCCTCGACGAGCCGCTCGGTGCGCTCGACGCCCGGCTGCGCAAGGATCTGCAGGTCGAGCTGAAGGCGCTGCAGGCCGAGCTCGGGATCACCTTCGTCTTCGTCACCCACGACCAGGAGGAGGCGCTCACGATGAGCGACCGCGTCGCGGTGATGAACGGCGGCCACGTCGAGCAGGCGGGCACACCGCGGGACGTCTACGAGCAGCCGGCGACGCTGTTCGTGGCCGATTTCCTCGGCGTCTCGAACCTGATCACCGCAGACGCCTCGTCCCACGGGGATGGGTGCTCCCTGCGCATCGGCGAGCGGACGTTGCGTGCGACGGCGGGCGAGACCGGCTCTCACGGCGAGGTCAAGGCGATGATCCGTCCGGAGCGAATCGGCATCGAGCCGCCGGGCGCCGCAGGGGACAACCGCGTGCCGGGGATGGTCGAGCGGGCGGTCTATGTCGGCTCGGAGCACGAGCTACACATCCGTATCGTCGGCGGCGACCTCCTCAAGGCGACGATGCCCAACGACGGCTCCGCGCTCGTCTATGCGGAGGGCACACCGGTGACACTGCACCTCCCGGCCGATGCTCTGCGCGTGCTCCCGGGGCCGGCGGAGCCTGCTCCCGCCGAGTCCGTGCCCGAGTAAGTCGTCAGCCGCTCGCCAGCGCAGCAGCGGCTGCGCCGCGCCCCGTCCGCACCGCGCCCTCCATGTACCCCGCCACCCACTGGTCCGAGCCGCAGACGTAGAACGGTGCTGCGTGCGTCCCGTGCAGGGGACCGACGCGCAACACGTCGCCCGGCCACCACTGCGTCACGTAGCCGCGCGCGAAGGGATCCGTCCCCCACAGGTGCACGTGCACCGCGTCGGTAGCGCGCGCGGCGCGGCCGAACATCCGCTCCAGCTCGTCGTGCACGAGCGCCTCGCGCGCATCCTCCGGCGTCGCGAGCAGCAGCGTGAGACGCTCCGGCGGCACGAGGGCGGACAACACGCCCTCGCGCTGGGGCCAGGTCGACGCCAGGAGGTGCTCGCCCTCGGTGAGCCCGTTGGCTCCGACGTCGCGCCAGACCGAGCGGCTGTAGATCGCCACGACCTTCGCGGCCAGTGCCATCCGTTGTGCGTACAGCGAGGCACGCCTGGCCGCCGGAATCCCGTCGAGCGGGATCTCGTGCAGCACCCCCACGGGCAGTGCGCACACGACGGCCTCTGACGCGACCTCCTCGCCGCCGGAGAGGCGCACACGGCAGCCGGACGCGGCAACCGTCACCGCTTCGACGATCGCGCCGTAGCGGATCCGGTCGCCGAGCTGGGCCGCCATGCGCTCGGCCACCTCCGCGCTGCCCTCGGCGACCTGGAGCGACTCCCAGCGGTCGTACCCGTAGAAGCCTTCCTCACGGGCGGCCGCCGACTTCCGCAGCTCGGCGAGCAGGGACGTTCGCTCGATCGAGCCGTCGGCGAGCGCGAGCGCCCCGGTCTCGAGGCAACGAACCACCGCGGGCAGCGCGTCGACCGAGCGCAGCCACGCCCCTACCGAGCAGGCATCGAGCCGCGTGGCGTCGGGGTGCGACCAGGGATCCTCGGGGTCGACCGTCGCCGCAAGCCGGCCGTAGAGCCGTTCCACGCGGGTGTAGTCCGCCCGCTCGGCTTCGTCCGCAAACGGCCATGCGGGGGCACGCTGCACTCCGTCGAGGAGGTCATACGTCGTCAGACCTTCGACCCCGGTGTAGCTCGGCTGCAGCGTCAGCCCGAGCTCCTCGACGAGCGACAGGTACGCCGTGTGGAAGCTCCCGGCCACCTCGCCGCCGAACTGCGCCGGTCGGCCGTCGTCGAACCGGAGCTGCTCGACGCGACCGCCGGCCCGATCGCGCGCCTCCAGCACACAGACGTCAGCACCTCCGGCTGCGAGATCGCGTGCCGCGGCCAGGCCGGCGAGCCCGGCGCCGAGCACCAGGACATCGGTCAAGCGGTTGTGAGCTCCCGCCGGATGCTGCCGCGCATCAGCTCGCGTGCACCCTCTCCGTCCAGGAGCCCGAGATAGAGGAGCGAGTCGAGCCCATCTGCGGCTGCGGCGAGCCGCCATCCCGCCTGACCGGCATCGACGGACGCCGGCACCGAACCATCCTCCCGGCCCTCCTCGATCAGGTCCACCACTCTGGCGATCCACGCGCGGTACGAGCGCTCGACGAGCGGGCGCAAATCGTCGTCCGAGCGCAGGCTGCTCCACACCTCGTTCCACAGCGCCCGCTGCTCGCTGAACGGCAGCTCCGGCTCTACGGTGACGAGCAGCATGCGCTCGACACGCTCGGCTCCGGTGGTGACGGCGTCCAGCTCCGCATCGACGGCAGCGTGCCAGCGCTTCTCGGAGAAGCCGAAGGCAGTGCGCAGGAGCTCCTGGCGCGTCGAGAAGTAGTAGTGCACGAGCGCCTTCGACACCCCGGCCTCCTCGGCGACGTTCGCCATCCGCAGACCGTGGGCACCTTCGCGCACGATGACACGGCAGGCCGCCTCGAGAATGGCGGTGCTGCGCTCGTTCTGGGGTTGTACTGTGACAGTGATGGGGCCCTATCTTGACCCATATCCGGGCCGGAAGCTATCCTGACTGACCGGACAGTCAGACGGCTGCCCGCGGCACGTGGGAGAGCGTTGGGATGACGGCGGCGGAGATCGGAGCGGAAACGGGGATCCCCGCCCTCGAGCATCCGCTCGAGGACGGGTGGACGCTGCCGGCCTCCTGGTACTCGGACGCGGCCGTTTCCGTCCTCGAGCGCGAGCGCATCTTTGCGCGGACGTGGCAGTACGCCGGGCCCGCCGAGCAGGTCTCCGAGCCTGCGTCCTTCTTCACCACGCGGGCAGGGCATGTCCCGGTGGTCGTCGTGCGCGACCGCGAGCTGGTGCTGCGGGCGTTCGTCAACGTCTGTCGTCACCGCGGCCACCTCGTCATGCGCGACTCGGGGTGCCGCGAGACGCTGCAGTGCCCGTATCACGCGTGGACCTACGGGCTCGACGGCGCGTTGCGCCGCGCTCCGCGCTCCGAGCGGGAGGCGGGCTTCGACGCGGCGGCGTTCGCGCTGTTGCCCGTCGCGGTCGATATCTGGGGGCCGTTCGTATTCGTCAACCCGGATCCAGGCGCGGCTCCGCTCGCCGAGACGCTCGGTGAGCTGCCGCGGATCGTCGAGCGCAGCGGCCTCGACTTCGCCACGCTCCGCTACCACTCCCATCACGAGTGGCCGATCGAGGCGAACTGGAAGGTGGTGCTCGAGAACTACCTCGAGTGCTACCACTGCCCCGTCGCGCATCCCGGCTTCAGCAAGGTGATCGACGTCGACCCGGATTCCTACGCGCTGTCGGTGTCGCCCACGTTCTCGAGCCAGATCGGCCCCATCCGAGCCTCGGCGCTGGCGGGGCTCGGGAGCGCGCCGTACGTCCCGGAGGGTGACGTCACGCAGTCGCAATATCACCTGCTCTGGCCCAATACCACGATCAACATCGCACCCGGCCCACAGAACATCGCGCTCGAGCGCTGGGTGCCGGACGGGCTCGGACGCACGATCGAGGTCACCGACTACTGGTTCGGTGCCGACGTGCCGCCCGAGATCGTGCAGGAGGTGCTCGATTTCGACGCACAGGTCGGGCAGGAGGACATCGACCTCGTCCTCTCGGTGCAGGCAGGGCTCGACTCGGGCACGGTCCAGCAGGGCCGGTTGATGCGTGAGAGCGAGCAGCTGATCGCAGACTTCCAGCGCCGCTTGTACGACGCGATCTCCTGAGCCGACGGGACCGTCGCAAGGCCAGCGAAGCTGGCCTCTTCAGGGATTTTCGCGATGTCGGATCCCCGCGAGGGGATGCGACATCTTGCAGCAAGCATAGGCTGCACTCGTGAGCACCCGCGTCTTCGCGATCGTGCTGGCCGGGGGAGAGGGGAAGCGCCTGGCTCCACTCACCGCGGACCGGGCGAAGCCGGCGGTGCCGTTCGGCGGCAACTACCGTCTCGTCGACTTCGCGCTCTCGAACCTCGTCAACGCCGGGTTCCTGCGGATTGCGGTACTGACGCAGTACAAGAGTCACAGCCTCGACCGCCACGTCTCGACGACCTGGCGCCTGTCGCCGTTGCTCGGCAACTATGTGACGCCCGTGCCGGCGCAGATGCGCCTGGGACCACGCTGGTTCGCGGGCTCCGCGGATGCGATCTTCCAGAACCTCAACCTGATCGCGGACGAGAAGCCGCGGTATATCTGCGTTTTCGGCGCCGACCACATCTACCGGATGGACCCGCGGCAGATGCTCGAGCAGCACATCACGCTCGGCGCCGGGATCACGGTCGCGGGCATCCGCGTGCCGATCGAGAGCTCCGGGGCATTCGGTGTCATCGAGACGGAGCCCGACGGGCGCATGATCCGCGCGTTCCACGAGAAGCCGGCCGACCCCGACCCGATGCCTGGGGAGCCCGATCTCGTGCTGGCGTCGATGGGCAACTACGTGTTCACGACGGAGGTGCTGATCGATGCCGTCACCCGCGACGCGGCCAACGAGAGCTCCGCCCACGACCTCGGCGGTGACATCATCCCGATGCTCGTGGAGCAGGGGACGGCGTACGTGTGGGACTTCGCGAAGAGCAACGTGCCCGGCATGAGTGAGCGCGACCGCTCCTACTGGCGCGACGTCGGGACGCTCGACGCCTACTACGACGCGCACATGGACCTGATCTCGGTCGATCCGGTCTTCAACCTCTACAACGAGGACTGGCCGATCCTCACCTGGCCGGAGCAGCTGCCGCCGGCAAAGTTCGTCTTCGACGAGCCGGGCCGGATCGGCACGGCGACGAACTCGATGGTGTGTGCCGGAGTCGTCGTCTCGGGTGGCACCGTGCAGCGATCGGTGCTCTCGCCCGGCGTGCACGTGCACTCGTACGCCCAGGTCGAAGGCTCGGTGCTGATGCATGACGTCGACGTCGGTCAGCGGTCTATCGTGAGGAATGCGATCGTCGACAAGAACGTGCGGATCGAGCCGGGCGCGCAGGTCGGCGTCGATCCTGCGGCCGACCGGGAGCGCTTCTTTCTCTCCGAGAACGGTGTCGCCGTGATCGGCAAAGGCCAAGTCGTGACCGCATGAAAGTCGCGCTGCTCACCCGCGAGTACCCGCCGGACGTGTATGGCGGGGCCGGCGTGCACGCCGAGTACATGGCGCGCGAGCTCGCGCGCCGGATCGACGTCACCGTCCATTGCTGGGGTGCGGAACGGCCGGCGGCGGCGGTGCCCGCCGTCGCCGCGTATCGCCCATGGGAGGCGCTCGACGGCGAGCGGCCCTACGCGGCGGCCTTGCAGGCCTTCTCGATCGACCTGGCGATGGCGGCCGGCGCCGAAGGGTCGGATCTGGTGCACAGCCACACCTGGTACGCAAACCTCGGCGGCCACCTCGCGAAGCTCGTGCACGGCGTTCCGCACGTCACGACCGTGCACAGTCTCGAGCCGATGCGGCCGTGGAAGCGCGAGCAGCTCGGCGGCGGTTATGCGCTCTCGAGCTTCGCCGAGCGCACGGCCCTCGAGGCGGCCGACGCAGTCGTGGCCGTCTCGAAGGAACACCTGCGCGAGATCCTCTCGTGCTACCCGGCGATCGACGAGTCGCGCACCAGCGTCATCTACAACGGCATCGACACGGAGGAATACCGGCCGGATCTCGGCACCGACGTGCTCGAGCGGCACGGCATCGACCCGGCCCGTCCGGCGGTCGTCTTCGTGGGCCGCATCACGCGTCAGAAGGGCCTCACCCATCTGCTCGACGCCGCCCTCTCGATCGATCCGGACGCGCAACTCGTGCTCTGCGCCGGTGCGCCCGACACGCCCGAGATCGCGCTCGAGATCGAGGAGAAGATGGAGCGGGTGCGCGCCGAGCGCGGCAACACGCTCTGGATCGAGCAGATGCTGCCCAAGCCCGAGGTGATCCAGATCCTCAGTCACGCAACGGTGTTCGTGTGCCCGTCGATCTACGAGCCGATGGGGATCGTCAACCTGGAAGCGATGGCGTGTGAGGCGGCCGTCGTGGCGACCGCGGTCGGCGGCATCCCGGAGGTCGTCGAGGACGGCGTGACAGGCCTGCTCGTGCCGTACGAGGCGCTGCCCGACGGCTCCGGCACGCCTGTCGATCCGGCCGGCATGGCCGCACAGCTCGCGGCGCAGGTGAACGAGCTCGTCGCAGACCCTGCCCGCGCCGAGGCGATGGGGCTCGCCGGCCGCGCCCGCGCGGTCGACCGTTTCGGCTGGGACGTCGCGGCGGGCGCGACGCTGCAGCTGTACGAGCGCTTGCTGGCATAGCGACGGGCCGGCCCCGGTAGGCTCGCGCCGTGAAGATCCGCGCCGCCGTGCTGGAGGAGTTCGGGCAGCCGCTCGTCATCCAGGAAGTCGATCTCGCCGAGCCGCGCACGGGGGAGGTGCTCGTGCGCCTGGCCGCCTGCGGCGTCTGCCACACCGATCTCTACACGGCTTCCGGAGCCGACCCGACGGGATATGCGCCGTGCGTGCTCGGGCACGAGGGTGCGGGTGTCGTCGAGCGGGTGGGGGAGGGCGTCTCGCTCGTCCAGCCGGGCGACCACGTGATCACGCTGTTCGCACCCGAGTGCGGCCGCTGTGTGCACTGCCTAAGCCCGCGCACGAACCGGTGCATCGCGATCCGGGAGCAGCAGGGCCTCGGGTATCTCCCGGACGGCACCGCCCGCCTATCCCGCGACGGCGAGCCGTTGCGCCACTTCATGGGCACGTCGACGTTCGCCGAGTACACGGTGATGCCCGAGATCGCGCTTGCGAAGGTGAGCGCAGACGCTCCGCTCGACGGCTGCGCCCCGTTCGCCTGCGGGCTGTCGACCGGGATCGGCGCCGCGCTGTACACGGCGCAGGTGAGCGCCGGCTCCACGTGCGTCGTGTTCGGCTGCGGCCTCGTCGGGCTCGGTGCCGTGATCGGCGCGCGGCTCGCGGGCGCGGAGCGAATCGTCGCCATCGACCGCTCCGAGGAGCGCCTCGTGCAGGCACGGCATCACGGCGCCACCGACACGCGGGTCGCGGCTGAGGACACGGTCGACTGGGTCAAGGCGGAGACCGGCGGCTACGGCGCCGACTACACGTTCGAGGCGACGGGCAACGTCGACGTCATGCGGCAGGCAGTGGAGGCGGCACGTGAGGCGTGGGGCCTCGCAACGCTGTGCGGCGTCGCCGGCAAGGGGGAGGTGCTCGAGATCGTGCCGCGCTTCCTCATCACCGGCCGCCGGGTGACCGGGTCGTCCTTCGGCGGCGTCAAGGGCCGCACGCAGGTGCCCCTGCTCGTCGACCGCTGGCTCGCCGGCGAGATCGACGTGGAGGCGCTCCTGTCCCATCGCCTCACCCTCGACGACGTGAACCGCGGCTTCGAGCTGATGGAAAAGCAGGACGGGATCCGCAGCGTACTACGCTTCTGAGGCCACCGGCCGCGGGTGGCTTTCGCCGGGCAAAGCCCGGCTGCGCCGCCCGCTCGTGGAGGCGTCAGCCCGGGTCTCAGCCGATCGCCGCGAGCGCGCCGGCGGCGGCCGCGATCGTCTCGTCGATGTCGCCGTCGGAGTGGGCCGTCGACACGAACCAGCGGCCGAGCGCATAGCGATGGCCGTAGATCCCTCGCTCCTCGATTGCATCGCAGAAGGCGGCGAAGCGAGCGGGATCCTGGAGCGCCGCTGCTGCCCCGACCGAGCGCGGCTCGTCGGCCGGGCGCCGGGCGAAGAAGGGCTGCAACATCGAGCCGATCCGGCGCACGTGCCCGTGGACTCCGGCTGCCGTCATGCCCGCCTCGATCCCGTCTGCAAGCCTCGCCGAGCGCTGTTCGAGCCGGTCGTACAGCTCCGGCTCCTCTCGTAGCCGTCCCAGCACCGCCCGCGCGGCTGCGAGCGCCACGGGCGAGCCCGTGGTGGTGCCGCCGTGGACGACGCGATTGTCGGCCTCGATCCGCATCACCTCGCGCGAGCCGCCGAACGCCGCCAGAGCGAAGCCGCCGCCGATGATCTTCCCGAGCACGGTCACGTCGGGCGTCGCGCCGAGCAGTTCCTGCGCACCGCCGCGGGCGACCCTGAATCCGGTCATCACCTCGTCGAAGATCACGAGGCCCCCGGCGTCGCGCACGGACTGGAGCAGGCCGGCAAGGTACGCCTGCTCGGGCACGACCAGGCCGCCGGAGCCTGTCACCGGTTCGAGGATGACGCCTGCGAGACGGCTGCCGGCTGCTTCGACAGCCTCACGGACGTCGTCGAGATCCCCGCCGCGGAGCACCCACACGTTCCCGAGGGAGTCGGCCGGGACGCCTGCCGAATCGGGCCTCCCCGGCCGGGCGGCGCTGCCCGGCGACCAGCCCGTGCAGAGGTGATCGGCCCAGCCGTGAAAATGACCCTCGAACTTGAGGATCACGTCGCGTCCCGTCACGGCGCGGACGAGCCGCACCGCCGCCTGGGTCGCCTCGGTGCCCGAGCCTGCGTAGCGCAGTTGCTCGATGCCCGGTACGAGCTCTGTGACGAGCTCTCCCACCTCGCCGTCGAGCTGGTGCGGGATCGCGAGCTGAAAGCCGGTGCGCGCAACGACGTCGCGGACGGCATCCCAGACGAACGAGGGAGCGTGGCCGAACAGGTTGACGCCGTAGCCGCCGCAGTAGTCCAGGTAGCAGTTGCCGTCGGCATCCCAGATGCGTGGGCCCGCTGCTCGCTCGACGACGAGCTGCGCGCCGGCTCGCAGCCGTGCGTAGCTGGACGCTCCCCCCGCGACGGTGCGGCTGATCTCGGCGAACGCACGCGCCGACGCGTCGACAGAGCGTTGCATCGGGGCAGTATCTCGCGGATGTCTCCTCCGGCTGCCTGCCGGCTGCTGCATAGTCTCTGCCATGACCTACATTCCTGCGCCCGGCCGCTACGACGCCATGCGCTACAACCGCTGCGGCCGCAGCGGACTCAAGCTGCCGGCGATCTCGCTCGGCCTCTGGCACAACTTCGGACACGACCGGCCGCTCGAGACGGGCCGCGCGCTGGTCAGGCGTGCCTTCGACCTCGGCATCACGCACTTCGACCTGGCAAACAACTACGGCCCGCCGTTCGGCTCGGCCGAGGAGAATTTCGGCCGGCTGCTGCGAGCCGAACTGCTGCCGTTCCGCGACGAGCTCGTGATCTCGACCAAGGCCGGGTACGACATGTGGCCCGGGCCATACGGTGAGTGGGGATCGCGCAAGTACGTGCTCGCGAGCCTCGACCAGAGCCTGGCGCGGATGGGCCTCGACTACGTCGACATCTTCTACTCACACCGGTTCGACCCGGACACGCCGCTCGAGGAGACGATGGGCGCGCTCGACAGCGCGGTGCGCCAGGGCAAGGCGCTGTACGCCGGCATCTCTTCGTACTCGCCGGCGAAGACGGCAGAGGCGGCCGCCATCCTGCGCCGGCTCGGCACACCGCTCCTGATCCATCAACCCTCGTACTCGCTGCTCAACCGCTGGGTGGAGGGCGGATTGCTCGACGTACTGGAGGCCGAAGGGGTCGGGTGCATCGTCTTTTCGCCGTTGGCGCAGGGACTGCTCACCGACCGCTACCTGAACGGCATCCCCGAGGGCTCGCGCGCGAGCGAGGGCTCGTCGCTCGACCCAGGACAGCTGAACGACGACAACATGGCGCGCATCCGAGCCCTGAACGAGATCGCGCAGAGACGCGGCCAGAGCCTGGCGCAGATGGCGCTCGCCTGGACACTGCGCGATCCGCGCATCACCTCGACCCTGATCGGGGCGAGCAGCGTCGCCCAGCTCGAGGGCAATGTGGCGGCGCTGGACAGGCTCGAGCTCGCCGACGAGGAGCTGGCCGAGATCGACCGGTATGCGACGGACGGTGGTATCAACATCTGGTCGTCCTCGTCGGCCGAGTGAGGCGGTTGAGCCCCGCGCGCGTACCCCTTTAGAGTGAACTTCGTCGCTCGATCTGGCTACCGGGCCTCACCCGCACTAGTGTGAGCGCATGGGGGAATGGGGTACAAGCGGGCGAGACGCCGGAGAACTGCGATTGCTGCGGTCGCGACGCCGAGGACTGCGGTATGGACGATCAGGGCTGGCTCAGGCGGGATGCGACGAGTGGCTTTCCGGGCGTCTACTGCGTCGGCTGCGCGTCGTTGCTGCGCCTCGTGCTGTGGTCGGAAGAGTGTGCCCAATGTGCTGTGAGGACGGATAGCGAAAGCGCGGCCGAGCGTGACGGCTGGAGATACTTTGCGGACGAGCTCGGGCGGCTGGTGCCGTTCTGCCCGGTCTGCACGGCGATGCTCTTCGGTATCGCTCCGCCGCAGACTGCCGCCGGCAATGCCGAGGTACCGGGGCCTCTCGGGGACGACAGCCTCTGAAGCCCGAGCACGCGCGCGGGCCGATGCCGGCGCAGGCGGTCAGAGCCCGGGGATGGTGTTCGAGTCGCGCCCCGCGGCGGTTCGGCGGAGCACCAGGTAGGCGACCAGCACGGCTCCGAGCGACAGCACCAGGATCATCGCAGCGGTTGCGTTGACGATCGGCGAGATGCCGAACCGCAGCGACGAGAAGATGTAGAGGGGCAGGGTCGGCGTCCCGGGGCCCGTGACGAAGAACGACGTATAGAAGTCGTCGAAGGAGAAGGTAAAGGCGAGCAACCCGCCTGCGACGATCGCCGGCGCGAGCCGTGGCAGCGTCACCTGGCGGAAGGTGGAGAGCGGGCCCGCGCCGAGATCGAACGATGCCTCCTCGAGATCCTGGCTCATGCCGACGAAGCGCGCCCGTACGACGAGCGCGACGACCGATGCGTTGAACACGACGTGCGCGATGAGCACTGTCTTGAATCCGAGCGGGATACCGACCTCGGTGAAGAACACGAGCGCGGCGACCCCGAACACGATCTCCGGCGTGACGAGCGTCATCGTCACGAGCGCGTCGAGAGGCATCCGGATCCATTTCGGCATCCGCGGCAGTGCGAGCGCCAGCATCGTGCCGAGCACTACCGCGACGACGGCGTTCCCCAAGGCGATCAGCAAGGAGTTGCGAAGCGCCTCGGTGACCGCCTCGTCGTGCAGCGCAGCTCCGAACCACTTGGTCGAGAAGCCGTCCCACACGAGCACCTGCCGGCCCCCGTTGAACGCGTACAGCACGACGACGAGGATCGGCGCATAGAGGAAGACGAACAGCAGCGCTGCGTGCGCCCCGAGCAGCCGTTTAGCCACGACGCGGAGCTCCTCGATTGGCGATGCCGGAGAAGGCGAGCAGCACGACGGTCATGCCGGCGATGACAACGACCGCGATCGCCGAGCCGAGCGGCCAGTCATGCACCTCGCTGAACTGCTGGGCGATCAGCGAGCCGGTGAAGGAGGTCTTGTTCCCGCCGAGGATGGCCGGGATCAGGTACTCGCCCGTGAGCGGTATGAAGACGAGGAGCGACCCCGCCACGACGCCGGGCAGCGAGAGCGGCAGCGTGATGCGACGGAACGCGCGCCACGGTGGGTCGCCCAGGTCCTGGGCCGCCTCGACGAGCGACCAGTCGAGCCGCTCGAGCGCCGCGTACAGCGGCAGGATCATCAGCGGCAGGTAGTTGTAGACGACCCCGATATATACCGCCCGCGTCGTGTAGAGGAGGTCGACGCCAAGCCAGCGGAAGATCGGGAACTCGGGGTCGAGGATGATGAGCCAGGCGTACGTGCGAATCAGGAAGCTCGTCCAGAATGGGACGACGACGAGCAGGAGCAGGAGCGTCTTGTGCCTCGCATAGCGGGCGAGCCAGTAGGCGAAGGGAAAGGCGATCGCGAGTGTCGCCGCGGTGCCGAAGAGGGAGAGCCAGAGCGTGCGCAGGAACACCTCGCCGTAGACCGGGTCCCACAGCGCGCGGTAGTTGTCGAGGTTCCATGTGAACGCGACCCCTGCAAAGCCCGAGAGCTCGGCAAGGCTGTAGGCGGCGACGAAGCCGAGTGGCGCGAGGAAGAACGCCGCATACCAGGCGGCGGAGGGGAGGGCGAGCCAGCCCGGGTAGCGGGGGCCGCCACCACGCACGCGGCGGCCCCCGGCGGGCGACGGCGGAGCGTCGCCTAGGCGTTCTTGAACTCGGTCCAGATCCGGCTCCGCAGTGCGGTTCCCTTCGGCGTGACCTCGTTCGGCTCGAGCTTCGCGAGCGCTTTCGCGGGCGGGAAGACGGCCGTGTTGTCGAGGATGCTGGGTGTGAGCACGCCCTTCAGCAGCGCCCGCCTGAGCGGCGATCCATAGTACGTGTACGCCGTCTCGAGGGCATTGTTCTTCGGCTGGTAGCAGAAGTCGATCCAGGCATGGGCTGCGTCGGGATTCTTCGCACCGACCGGGATCACGTACGAATCCACCCAGAACTCGCCGCCCTCCCTGCCGACGGTGTAGTTCACGGGCTTCTCGCCCGCGGCAGCGATGCCGTCGCCGTTCCAGCCGAGCGACATCACGGCCTTGCCGGAGATCAGGAGCTGCTTGTACTCCGTCGACGTGATCGCGAGCAGGTGCGGCTTGAGAGCGATGAGCTCCTTCTTCGCGGCATCGAGCTCCTTCGGGTTGTCGGAGTTGTACGAGTACCCGAGCATCGCCAGCATCGAGCCGATGCACTCCGGGATCCCGTCGAGCACGGTCACCTTGCCCGAGTACTTGGTCTTGGCAAGCGTGACGAACTCCCGCCACGACGTCGGCCGCTCCTTGACCTTGTCCCGCCGGTACATGAAGCCGGTCGTGCCCCAGTCCTTTGCGACCGAGTAGCGGTCCTTGGGGTCGAAGGGGAGGCCGCGGAACTTCTGGTCGATCGTCTTCTTGACGTTCGGCAGCTTCGACCAGTCGATGGGCTCCAGCAGCTTCTCCTGCGTGAGGATGTTGACCATGTAGCCCGTCGGCGCGGCAAGGTCGTACCCACGAGCACCACCTTTGAGCTTGGCCAGCAATGCTTCGTTGGAGGCGTAGAAATCCTTCTTGACCTTGATCCCGGTCGCCTTCGTGAACGCCGGATAGGTCTTCGGGTTCACGTACGCAGCCCAGTTGTAATAGAAGAGCTCGTCCGCGCTCGACGCCGCCCAGGCACTGGGTGTCGCGAACCGGCCGAACCCGACCGCCGCCGCCAGTGCGGCGCCTCCTGCGATGAATCCCCTCCTGTCGACCCGCCGTGTCAGTGGCGCGTCGAGCGACGACTCATGGTCGCTCATTGCACGATCCCTCCCGTCATCTCGAGGGCCTCTGCTTCGGCCCATGTCACACTGACCCGGTCGCCTGCGGCGAGCGTCTGCGCGGGCGATCCGGCTTCGCGCTGCATCCGTGCGACCACCTCCTGGCCGTCGTCGAGGCGAACGATGCACTGCACTGCCGGCCCGACCACCATCCGGGCGACGACTGCGCCCGGAATTCCGTCACCCGAGCGCTCGACTCGAACGCTCTCGGGACGCACCGCGATCCGGCTGTCGCGGTACTGGATGAAGTTCGTGTCGCCGATGAAGCCGGCGACGAACTCCGTCGCCGGCCGGTCGTAGATCTCCTGCGGCGGTGCCAGCTGCTCGATCCGGCCGGCGTTCATCACCGCCACGCGATCGGACATCGCCAGCGCTTCCTCCTGATCGTGGGTGACGTAGATGAACGTGATCCCCACAGACTCCTGGATCCGCTTCAGCTCGATCTGGAGAGCCTTCCGCACCTTGAGGTCGAGCGCGCCGAGCGGCTCGTCGAGGAGCAGCACCTTGGGAGACATGACGAGCGCACGGGCGAGGGCGACACGCTGCTGTTGCCCTCCCGAGAGCTCGTGCGGCCGCCGCCGCTCGACCCCCGGCAGATGGACGAGGTCGAGCATGTCGAGCGCCCTGCGTCGCCGCTCGGAGCGAGCGAGTCCACGTTGCTTGAGGCCGTAGGCGACGTTGTCGAGGATCGAGAGGTGCGGGAAGAGCGCGTACGACTGGAAGACCGTATTGACCGGCCGCTTGTAGGCGGGCAGGCCAGTGACGTCGTCGCCGGCGATCCGGACCTCGCCCGCGTCCGGCCGCTCGAACCCAGCGATCAGCCGGAGGGTCGTCGTCTTGCCGCAGCCGGATGGTCCCGAGCAGCGACAAGAACTCGCCGTCGACCACCTGCAGGGTCACGTCGTCGACGGCGGCGACGCCCGAAAAGCTGCTGTCATGCCGATCGAGCTCGACCGTCGAGGCTGCTCATCAGTAGCTCGGTGGGCTGATCGATGTAGAGGACCTCCGCCTCGCACGCGGCCCGGGTTGGAGACGCGGTGGGGCGTGGAGCTGCGGTAGTGGGCGCTGTCGCCGGCGTCGAGGGCGACCAACTCGCCGTCGAGCTCGAGCTCGACGCGCCCGCGGACGACGTGGAACAGCTCCTCCGAGTCGCCGTGGCGGTAGGGCTCGTCGCCGGTCGAGCCTCCGGGCTCGAACTCGGCGACGACGACCTCGAGGAACTCGAACGGCTTCGGTGTCAGCATCGCCTTCCGGCCGAGCGTTCCCCAGGCGAACGGACTGGCGCTCGCCGCGCGCGGACGATCCGCGGCGTCGCGACGCCGTCGGCCGCGAAGAGGTCGGAGACCTCGACGCCGAGCGCCTCCGCGATGCGCTGCAGCGACTGCGATCGTCGCGCCGGTCTGCCCCCGCTCGAGCTGGCTGAGGAAGCTCTCGCTGAGCGCCGCACGTGCTCCGATGTCGCGCAACGTGAGCCGGCGCGCCTGCCGTAGCGAGCGTAGTTTGGCGCCGACGCTCTGCCCGAGAGGGAGCGACCGCCGCACTCGACCGAAATGGTCTGAAGATTCGACTGAAGAGATCTGCAGTGATCCTACGACGGTGATCCCGCCTGCGTCGAACCCGCCGGCACCTCAGGACGTGATGGCGGATGCTCGTTGCGAGCCGCTCGATCAGCCCGCGCCGCGTGCTGCCGCCCCGGCTCAGCCTGCACGCGGCGCGACACCGCGGCGAGGCGCGCCCCGAGGGCCTCGTCCCGAGAAGGCGGTCGATCGCAGCCGAACAGCTCCTCGTCGCCGAATGCAGTACGTGTCGAGAGGCACGCCGAGGCCCGTCTCGTGCAGGCGCTGCGCATTGTCGTACTGATCCCAGAACAGCGGCAGGGCGATCATCGGCTTGCCCGTAGTGGAGCGCTCTCGGTTGTCGTGTTGTTGCCGGCGTGCGTGATGACGAGGTCGACGAGCGGGAGGATCGCCGGCTGCGGCAGGAACTCCGCGCCCCACATGTTGTCGGCCAGATCGAAGCTCGGTCGTGCTGCGGCCCCTTCGAGACGATGAAGCGGTGCGGTGAGCGCGCGAGCACGTCGACGAGCCGCCGCATGAGCCCGACGTCGGCCGAGCCGAGACTGCCGAGCGAGAGGTAGACGAGCGCACCCTCGGTCGCCGAGCTCCGGCGGCACGGCGAACTCGTCCGCCACGGCACGGACGCAGCTGTCGATCCGGTGCCAGGTCGGAGCCAGCGGCCGCTGCGCGTGCGTAGTCGAGCTCCGCCGGATACAAGGTAGAGGTTCAGTCAGGGCGACTCGTGCATGAAGTCGCCCTCCGGCAGCGGCGCGGTGCACCACGCTCGCTGCAGAACTCGACTGAACGACCCGTGCAGCTCGGAGATCGAGCGTGAGATACTCGGCGCGGAACTCGTCCCAGCCGGTCGCGCTCGTCGCTCGAGTATCCCGAGAAGACGGGCGGGAGCGCCGGATCCTGCAGCTCGAGCGGGTTGCACGAGACGATGCGCGCCCAGGGCCGACCGGATCACCTGCACCGCCGGAAAGGCGACGACGTTGTCCTCGACGATCGCTGCCGGCTCGCAGCTCGTCGAAGATCTCGCGTAGGCGGTCGTCGACGTACCTGGCGCCGTCGCACAGCGCTGCGAACGTGGGGGCGATGAACTCGGCGAGCTGCTCGATCGTCGGCTTGCGGAAGATCGGGGCCGTCTCGCGGATGAAGTCCTTCCAGAACTGGCCGGGCTCCTCGTCCGCCTCGGGCGGCGGCCCGAGGCGCATCAGCCGCTCCTCGAAGCCCTGTGCCTCGAGCCTGCCGGCAAAGGACTCCTCGAGGACGAACACGACCCGGTGCCCGCGCTCGCTGCAGCACCTGTGCCGATGCCGACGCAGTTGTTCGTGGGGCCGTAGGCCCCCTCCGGGAAGAAGACGATCGTCTCTGCCGTCATTCCGTCATCCTTTGGCGTCGTGGCCGGCTCAGCGCCAGTGACCCTACCCTCGCTCCGCGAGGCAGCACGACGCCTCGGCGACGGCGCTCTCGAGGATCGGCGCTGGTTCGGCGGGAAAGGACGCGGGGTGACAGATGTCGAGCCCGTCGATGCAGCTGTGGTGCCGGGCAGCGGTGGCGGCCTGCTGGTGATCGTCGACGTCGGCTACCGGGGCGGCGGCTCCGAGCGCTACCTGTTGCCGGCGCGACTTGAGGAGGGCGACCTCGACGAAGTCGAGCCGAACGACCCGCTCTGGGAGAGGCTCGTCTCGGTTCTCAGCGGGGGAAGTGCGCTCGCAGGGCTGGAGGGGTCGTTCGTGACGCGTTGCTCCGGAGAGATCCCGGTGGTGGCGCGAAGCGACGGCAGGCAGCTCGAGCCCGATCAGTCGAACACCTCGATCCTGCTGGGAGGGACGCACGTGCTCAAGTGCTACCGGCGGCTCGAAGGCGGGATCCATCCCGAGCCCGAGCTCCTCGAGGCCCTTGGCGCGGTCGGCTCGCGTGTCGCGCCGGCGTGGGTGGCCACCCTGACTGACCGTCACCGGGACAGGGAGACGGCGCTTGCCGTGCTGTACCGGTTCGTGCCGGGCGCCGCCGTCGGGTGGGAGCCCGTGGTCGAGGGCTATCGCGCCGCGCTTGCACCGGACGGCTCCGCCGCGACACTGCTCGAGGACGCTGCCACGCTGGGGGCGACGGCGGCCGAGCTGCATCGCTCGCTCGCCACGACATTCGGGATCACGATCGGCGACGCCGATGGCGGCGGGCCGGGCGGAGCTGCGAGCACGTTCGCAGCTGGATGCGGCATTCGCGGCCCTTCCCGGAGAGGTTGCTGGCGAGCTCGACCCCTTTCATCAGCCCGCGATGGAGCGACTGCGCGCCCTGGCCGGGCTCGAAGGCGCTCCGCTCACGCGTCTTCACGGCGACCTTCACCTAGCCCAGTTCGTCCGAGCTCCGACCGGGCTTGTCGCCGTCGACTTCGAGGGAGAGCCCGATCGGCCGCTCGCGGAGCGCCGCATGGTGGACTCGCCGCTGCGTGACCTCGCGTGCCTGCTCCTCTCGTTCGACCATGCGGCGGTCGCCGCTGCTCAGCGGTGCGGCTTCGGCGAGGCGACCGAGCGAGCCCTTGCCTGGAGCGGTCATGCGCGCGAGCAGGCGATCGCCGGCTATCGACGCGGTGTCGCCGGTTCTCCGATCGAGGTGGACCTGAAGCTGCTCGGGGCGCTGGAGGTGGAGAAGGAGTGCAGGGAGCTTCTCTACGCTGCGCGGATGCTCCCCGAGTGGCTGTACGCGCCGAGGCTCACGTTTCCGAGGCTCTTCGAGCCCGTCCCGAAACGCGACCCGCGGGGATGAACGCCCAGGGCTTCCTCGACGACGTCCTCGCTGCGCCCAACCGCCTCGCCGGGACGCTCGACGCCTACTGCGGCCCGGGCTCGCCGCTCGACGAGCTGCCGGGCACCACTCCCGACCGTGTCCTGCTCCTCGGTATGGGGAGCTCCCATTTCGCCGCTCTCACGGCCGCGGGACATCTCCGCTCCCGTGGGATGGATGCCGTGGCCGAGCTCGCGTCGACCGGACTCCCTGCGCCTCCACGCGCCGGGACGCTCGTAATCGGCATTTCCGCGTCGGGCGCCACGCCCGAGACGGTCGAGGCGCTGGCACGCCACAGCGGTACCGCGACGACGGTCGCATTGACGAACGGTGCCGGTACCGCGCTCGAGGCGGTGGCCGACTGTGCATTGCCGCTCCGGGCCGGTGAAGAGACGGGTGGTGTCGCATGCATCACTTTTCAGGCCACGCTTGCAGTGTTGCTCCTCGTGAGCGGCAGGCTCACCGGGGCGCCGGAAGCACAGGAGCTCCGTCCCGCGGTCGACGCTGCGGCTGCGCTCCGCGACGGGCGCGAGGCGTGGCTCGAGCCGGTGCTCGACCTGCTCGCGGGAGCGCACACGCTCTATGCGATTGCTCCCGCGGAACGGATCTCGTCGGCGGCCCAGAGCGCGCTCATGTTCCGCGAGGGACCCCGTCTCGCCGCGGACGCGACCGAGACCGGCGATTGGCTGCACGTCGACGTTTATCTCTCGCGGCGGCCAGGATATCGCGCGCTCCTGTTTGCGGGCTCGCGCTTCGATCCGGGTGTCATGGAGTGGGCGCGCAAGCGGTCGTCCACCATCGTGTCGGTCGGCGCCGAGCTTCCCGGTGCAGCGTCCGCGATCACATACCCGTACGCCGGGAACCGGGTTGTGGCGACCCTGGTCGAGACCGGTGTCGCGGAGCTGCTGGCGGCCGAGTTGTGGCGGCGCGCCGTCTAATCAGTGCGTCGCCGCCTGCGCAGCCAGTAGCGGATGAAGTACAGCGGCACGACAACGCCCGCCAGGAGGAACGCACCGATGCCCCAGGCCGTGGCGTGGCTGCTGCCATGACGACTGGCATGCGCGAACGTGCCCATCGAGATCAGGGCGGCGAGTACAACGGCGATCACGAAGCCGAGCGGCCCTGGCTCGGTCGATGCGAGACTCACGCGCAGGAGAGCACGCTCAGCGGACGCGGACGCCGAGGAGGCCGCCGTCATCGGTGACGTGCGGGAAACGGTCGAGCACCGCCGGGTCGTGCGCCGCCACGAGCCTCGTGTCGGGTACCGCCGCCAGCTCTCGGAGCAAGGTGTAGGCCGCGTACATCTCCTCGAGGTCGACGAGGACTGCGAAAGGGCGGTCGAGGTCGAGCTCCTCGTAGTAGTGCACTGCGTCGGAGGTGAGGACGATCGGCCCTTCAATGCCGTTCACGACGACGATCAGCTGACCCGGACAATGACCGCCGACGTGCATCGTGGTGATCCCCGGCGCCACGTTTTCGCGCACGCCGAGGCACCGAACGCGCCCGGCGCGATGCGCCTCGACGATGTGGTCGATCTCCGTCGCCTCCACGTACGCGGCGAAATGCGGCCTGTCTGCCAGCGGCCCCGTCCAGAACGCGAGCTCTCTGTCGGAGACGAGCAGCTCCGCGTCCGGAAACGCAGCCACGTTGCCGATGTGGTCGTAGTGGAAGTGGGTGATCAGCACCTCCGAGATCGACTCCGCTGCGAACCCGAGCCTCGCGAGCGCTTCAAGCGGCGGCACGATGCAGGTGCGTCCTCGTCGAGTACCCGCTTCCAGGGCGAACCCCGTATCGACCAGCAGGTTTCTGGAGCCGTTCGAGAGCACGTAGAAGTAGTAGTCCATCGCGAGCGGCTCGTCGGCCTCGCCATACATCTCGTACCCCAGGTAACAGTCGGCTTTCGACGTGTCCCGGGTGGCGTATCTGACCGCCGTCACGTCCCAGCGGTCGGTCTCGAGCGGTGTCAGCTCTCGTTCGAACGATCCGCCGGCGTCGATCACCTAGATCACGCTGGCCGCGTGGTGGGTGTCCATGTACTCGCTCAATGCCCGGACGATCGAGCCATCGAGCTCGATCACGTATGCATAGCGGTTGTCGTACTCGTTGCCGTTGAGGAGCCGGCCCCGACCGGTTGCCTCGACCGCCACCACGGGCCCCTCCCCGATCACGCGGGTGACCTCGACCGACGGCTGGCCCGGCTCGAACAGCCCTCGCACCGGCCGCAGGAAGCCCTCGATGATCGCGTCCCGGCCCGTGTGCGTTCCGGCACCGGCAATGTCGCGCGCGCAGATCGTCCACGTCGAACGGTCGTCGAAGAACGATCCCAGGGCTTCGAGATCCCCGCTGCTCAAGGTCGCGAAGAACGACCGCACGATGCGCTCGCTCTCGGTCACGGTTCCTCGCTCCGCGGTCGGCCCGTCGGCGCCGCATCGACGAGCGTGTCCAGCCAACGGGCGATCTCGGTGTGGTCGGCGTCCGCCGGAAGCGTCTCCTGCGCCTGCTCCCAGAGCTCGAGCACCGAGCGCCCCAGCGTGAGCGGCGACCCCGTCGCTGCCGCGAGCCCCGCCGCGATGCGCATGTCCTTGACCATCAGCTGCAGCGAAAAGCCAGACGAGAACGTCTCGGGTAGCACGAACGTGGGCCATTTGTACTCGGTCGAGTAGCTACGCCCGGTTGAGCCGTTGATCGTGGCGAGCATCACCTCCGGGTCGATCCCGAAGCGGCGGCCGGTGAGCAGCGCCTCACTGGTCGCGAGGAGGCTCGTCGCGGACAGGAGGTTGTTGAGCGCCTTGAGCGCGTGCCCCGCTCCGGTCTCGCCGACATGTTGGACGCTGTGGCCGAGCACCTCCAGCAGCGGGCGGCAGGCATCGAGATCGGCGGCCCGGCCTCCCACCATCACCGTCAATGTGCCCTCTACCGCACCGCGCACCCCACCCGACACCGGTGCGTCGATCAGGGTCACCCCGCGGCGGGACCCCTCCTCTGCAAGCGCCCGTGTCACGGTGGGCTCGGAGGAGCTCATGTCGACGACCACGGCGCCGACGGTGGCGGCCGCATCGAGCAAGCCGTCCGCCATCAGGACCTGCTCGACGGCCGGCGAGCCCGGGAGCATCAGGATCACCGCCTGTGCGCCCAGCGCTGCGTCCACGGCCGAAGCCATCGACTCGATTCCCGTCTCGGAGGTGAAGCGAGACGAGGCCCCGTCGTCGCTGTCGAACCCGCGTACCACATACCCGGCTGCGGCGAGCCGTGCGGCCATCGGCAGCCCCATGTGGCCGAGGCCCACGAAGCCGACCGTGGCCCCGGGCTCGAGGGGCGCGGGCGGATCAGGCAGCGGCACGCTGCTCCTCGATCACGCGCTGTGCGACGCGAAACGACTCCAGCGCGGCCGGCACCCCGCAGTAGACGGCGGTTTGCAGCAGCGCCTCGCGGATCTCCTCCTCGGTGCACCCGTTCGTGAGCGCGCCGCGGACGTGCGCACCGAGCTCGTGCATCCGGTTCAGCGCCGTCAGCATGCCGAGGTTGAGCAGGCTACGCGTCTTGCGGTCGAGCCCGTCACGGGTCCAGACCGCCCCCCAGCAGTATTCGGTGACGAGCTCCTGGATCGCCGCGGAGAACTCGGTCGCTTCGGCAAGCGACTTGTCGACGTGGGCGGCGCCGAGTACCTCGCGGCGAACCTTGAGACCCTGCTCGTAGCGCGAATCGGGCGACACGGCCATGGCCTAGCCTTTCTGCCCGTAGTCGGCGTCCGTCACGGGGTCGAGCCAGTCCGTGACGCCGAGCGAGATTGCCCGGTGCAGTAGGAAGCTCTCGCCGTCGGCGCCGTGCCAGTGCTCCTCGCCGGGGGAGATCCACACGACGTCCCCAGCCACGATCTCGCCACCCTCGCCGTCCCGCCGCCGCACCCAGCCACGGCCTGCGAGCACCAGCAAGATCTGTCCGCGCTCGTGGGTGTGCCAATGCGTGCGCCCGCCCGGCGCGAAGAACACGTCGTTGATGAGCGCCTCGGGTGCGCTCTCGAGCACCGAGTCGGCCCAGACTTCGCCGGTGAACGTGGCGGAGCGCAGCTCCGACGTCGTTCCGGCGGTTCGGCCACGATTGATCTTCACGACAGCAGTCCTCTCATGTTGTGGTGGTGCCGGGCTCGTCCTGCACGCGGACGCCGCCGGCAATGTCCCCGATTGCGTCGACGACGCGATTGCTGATCTGATCTCCGTAGCCGAGGCCGGCGGCGAGCCCGAAGCTCGCAATGCATCCGGCGGCGTTCAGCGTCGGCACGCCGAGCTCGCGCATCAGATCGACGTACAGCATCACATCCTTCGTCATCAGGTTTCCGGTCAGCCCGCCCTCGAGATAGTCGCCCTCGACGATGTGTGGGAAACGGTTGAGCGTCGCGAAGTTGACGCCGCTCGAATGGTTGACGACGTCGAGGAACGTCCTCAGGTCGAGGCCCGCCTTGCGTGCGGCCACGAGCACCTCGGCCGTCGCGGCGAGGCTGACGCCGTTGAGGAAGTTGTTCAGCAGCTTCGCGGTGTGCCCCGCGCCGCTCGCTCCCATGTGGTAGACGCGGGAGCTGAACGCGTCGAACAACCCGCTGAGGCCGGCGAGTGCCTCTGCCGAGCCGCCGGCCATGATCGTCAGCGTTCCCTGCTCGGCCGCTGCCGCACCGCCGGAGATCCCCGCGTCGATGAGCTCGACGTCCCTCGCGCCGAGGGCGGCATGGAGCCGCACGGTCGAGCTCGGCGCGGCCGTGCTCAGGTCGACCACGACCTGCCCTGCCCGGCAGCACTCGAGAATGCCGCCGCCCCCGAGCACGACCGGCTCGATGACGCCGCTGTCGGGCAGCGAGAGCAGGATCACATCGCTCTCCGCGACGACGGCTGCGATCGAGTTCGACGACGGCGATGCCTACTGCCTCGGCCCGCTGCGGGTCACGGTCGTAGCCGGTGATCCGGTGCCCGGCGGCGGCGATGCGAGCGGCGATGCGGCCTCCCATGTTGCCGACGCCCACGATCCCCACCGGCCGGGCGGTTGTGTCTTCGATGCCGCTCATTGCGCGGTGTAGCCGCCGTCCGCCATCAGGATCACCCCTGTCACGAAGCGCGACCGCGGTGAGGCGAGGAAGACGACGATCTCCGCGATCTCTCCCGGCTCCGAGATCCGTCCGAGCGGGTGCGCCGCCGCGATCTGCGCCAGCACCTCGTCGATGTCCGGCGCGCCGGCGAACGCGTTGCGCAGAAACGGCGTGTCGATCGCGCCGGGCGCGACGGCGTTCACCCGCACCCGACGGGGCGCCCACTCGACGGCGAGTTGGCGCGTGAGCTGCACGACCGCCCCCTTGCTCGCCGAGTAGGCCGCCTGGTCACCGAGTCCGACGACACCGGAGATGGACGCGAGGCTGACCACGGCGCCGCCGCCGCCCTCGGCAATTTTCGGCAGCGCCTCGCGGCAATGCACGAACACCCCGCGCACGTTGGTGCGCATCACGGAGTCCCACTCCTCGTCCGTCGTGTCGACCGTCGGCTTGAGCAAGAAGCGGGCGGCGTTGTTGACGAGGATGTCGAGCTTTCCGAACTGCGCGAACGCCGCGTCGACGGCCGCCCGGGCCGTGCTGCTCTCCGCCACGTCACCGACCACTGCCACCACTCGCCCCTCCTGTTCGAGCGTCGAGACCGCAGGATCGATGTCTTCCGCGACGACGAACGCGCCGGCGGCGAGGAGCTCGTGCACGACGGCCCGGCCGACGCCGCCTGCAGCCCCCGTCACGATCGCGACCGACCCCGCGAGCTCGGCGCGCTCGCCGCTCACCGGGCAGCCCGCTCGTTGCGCAGGCGCCCGGTCGCCTCGGCGTCCACCGACAGGCCTTCGGGGTCCTCCTCAGGGTCTCCGACCACGACGACCCCGTAGTCCCGTGCTGCGCCCTCGATCGTGACGTAGCCGTCGCGCACGTCGAGCTTGACCCGGTCGGGCTCTCTCTCCAGCGGGTTGCCCCAGCCGCCGCCGCCGTGATTGAGGTAGCGCAGGGCCGAGAGCGCGGCAGTCGGGTGGGTCGCCTGCCCGTACGGGTAGACGTAGTGTCCGCTCAGGTCGGGAGCGTTCGTCTCGCGATCGACGACGCCTGCAAGCGGCGTCGCAGCACGGTACGAATCGGGGCCGAGTGCCGGCTGCGGCGCCGTGCCGTCGGCTGCAGGCTCGTATACCCACACGCCGCCCGTTCTGCCGTCACCGCCCCCGTTGACGCCGAACCCGGCGGCCCGCTTCGCGCGCAACGTCATCAGCGAATGGTGCGCCGGCTCGAGCCACAGCGAGTCGCGCACGACCGACGCACCGCCGCGGTTGTAGCCCGGCCCGGCCGAGTCGGCGACGATCTCGTGCCGGAGGATCACCACGGGCACGTCCGCCTCGACCGCCTCCGCGGCAACTGCGATCCCGTTGGCGAGATAGGACAGCATCTGGGAATCGCCGTCCCCGTGGACGTTGGCGCCGAACGGGCCGATCTCGCCGCCGCACTGCGCGACGGATACCCACGGCGTGCCGTCCGGCTGCGCGCCGAACGCGGTATGGATGTCGGTCCCGCCCCGGTCGCCGGCCATCGCAGCCGGGCCGAGCGCCTCGGCGAATGCCTGCAGCAGCGCGGACAGCATCGCCTGGTTCTGCTCGTAGTAGAGGAACACGGCCCCGTCCGGCGGCAGCGCGCTGACGATCGTCCCTTCGGGCAGGACGATGTCGACGCTCCGCAACAGGGCCGACGTGAAGATGCCCGACGGGTCGAACAGGTACTTCATCGCGATGCCCACGGTCGTCTTCACGTCGAGCGCGGTGGCATTGATGCACGTCCTGGCCTGGCGTGAGGTGCCGCTGAAATCGACCTCGAGCCGGCCCCCGCGCTTGGCCACCGCAACGCTGATCCGGTACTCCTCCGAGTCGTCGACACCGTCGCAGTCGACGACGGCCTCGCCCCTCCACGTGCCGTCCGGGACGCTCTCGAGCCCGACGCTGACGCGCTCGGCGGCCGCGTCGCAGACATATCGCATCGCACCGTGTACCGACCCGACGCCGTAGCGCTCGACGGTTTCGAGCAGCAGCCGCTCGCCGAGATCGAGCTCTGCGCAGACCGTCTGCATGTCGGGGAAGAGGATCTCGCCGAAGCGGACGTTGTCGAAGATCAGGCTCCAGGTCTCCTGCACCGCTGCGCCAGCTCTGTAGAGCGGCCGCGGTGACAGCACGAGCCCGTTCTCGTAGACCGTCCGCTTCGCGACGCTGAACCCACCGGGAACGGATCCGCCCATGTCGAGCTGGTGCGCTTTGAGGTTGACGAACGCGACGAGTGCGCCGCTGTGAAAGATGGGCTTGCAGAAGAGGATGTCGTTGACGTGGGTGCCGGTCCTGTACGGGTCGTTGGCGACGATGATGTCGCCGGGCTCGAGCCTCTCGACGCCGTACTCCTCGATCACGTTGCGCACGGAATCGGTCATGGTGCCCGTGAAGAGCATGATGCTGTTGCTCATCGCCGGTGTCACCCACCCTGCGTGCGCGGGCGAGGTCAAGGTCGCTGCGAAGTCGTAGAAGTCGCGCAGGATCGGCGAGAACGCCGCGGTCAGCAGGCGGACGCACATGTGCTCGACGATGTAGCCGAAGCGATTGGCGAGGACGGTGGCGGTGAACCGGTCGCAGCCGTAGCGTGCAGAGAACTCGTCGTCGCCGAGGTCGCGTAGTGCCGACCCCGACTGTCTCTCGTGCTCAGACACGGTCACCTCCCGTCACGGCCTGCTCGATCACGATCTCGCCGAAGCTGCCGATCTTCGCCGTCTGCTGCGGGCAGACGAAGGTCGTGGACAGATCCTCGCGGATGATCGCCGGCCCGATGACCCGCGCGCCGACCGGCAGGCCCGCGCGCCGGTATTCGCCGACCTCGAGCACGTCCTCGTCGTAATAGCGCAGCTCCAGCAGCCGATCCGGCTCCAGCGTGCTCTCGTCGCCCGTTGCCTGCGCGACGTACTCGACCTTTTCCGACGGCACGATCAGCTGCACGCGATACGTGACACCCTGCACGGGTACGAAGTCGAAGCGGTTCCCGTAGCGGCGCTCGTACTGGTCGTGGAAGAGCGAGACCATCGTCGCGATCATCGCCTCGTCGATAGGCCCGTCGGGCAGCTCCACGAACGGCGTCTCCCAGCTCTGGCCCATCAGGCGCCCATCGAAGCTCCGGCGCACGGTCACGACCGTGTCGTCCGCGATCGTGGCGCGCAGCTGCGTCTCCATCTGCTCGAAGACGGAGGCAATCGCCGGCGCAGCCTCTGCCGCGAGCATCACGTAGGAGCTGCGACTGCTGTAGTAGACGAGATCGGTGCTCAGCAATCCGAGCGCCGAGAACAGCCCGGGGTGAGGCGGGACCACCACCCGCCGCGCCTGCAGCAGGTTGAGAGCCGGGGGCAGCAGCATCGGACCGGCCGCGCCGTAGGCGACGAGGCTGAAATCCCGTGGATCGACGCCGTGGCGCACGGCGACATTGGTCACCTCCTCGGCGATGTTCGCCACTGCGATCCGGAACGAGTACCCGACCCGGTCCTCGAACCGAAGCGGTGTGGGAAGGGCCTCGAACGCTCGCCGGGCGAGATCTGCGTCGAGCCGCATCGCGCCTGCGGCGAACCCGTCCGGGTCGAGAATGCCCATCAACAGGCACGCGTCCGAAACGGTTGGATCGGTGCCTCCCCTCCCGTAGCAGGCGGGCCCGGGCACCGAGCCTGCGCTGCCGGGCCCCACCGTGACGTCGCCGGACGGCGAGATCGCAACGATGCTGCCTCCCCCGGCACCGACGCTCGAGATCTCGACGGAGAGCGCATTGATGATGAGGTCGTGCTCGAGCTCGAACGTGTTGTTCACGAACGGCTGGCCGTCGACGATCAGCGAGACATCCGTGGACGTGCCGCCGACGTCGGCGCAGAGCAGGTTGCCGTCACCGATCGCGTCCCCGAGACGCGCGCTCGAGATCGTTCCCGCCGCAGGCCCGGCAAAGACGATCCGGAACGGCTGCTCCAGTGCCTCCGCCCACGGCAGCAGGGTCGCGGCGCAGTCGGCGAAGTTGAGGTCGCCGGTGAAGCCGAGCCCGCGCAGCTCCGCATCGAGCTCCTGCGAGTACTCGGTGAAGATGCCTTTCATGAACACGTCGACGACGGTGGTGGATGCGCGGGCGTACTCCTTGGCGAGCGGGGAGGTGTCAGAGGAGATCGAGACCGGAATGCCGCCGAGCACCTCCCGCGCGAGCTCGCGAAGGCGATGCTCATGGGCTGGATTGACGTACGAGTTGAGCAGGCAAATCGCCACACCCTCGACCGCGCATCGCTCCAGCACTGCGAGCTGTTTTCGCGCCTGCGTCTCGTCCAGCGGGGTCATCACGCTGCCGTCGGCAAGGATCCGCTCCTCGATGCCCCGGCGCAGATAGCGGGGAACGAGCGGGCTCGACGCGTCGCCGAACGAGCGGCGCCAGCTCGGGTCGGTCTGGCCGTCGAGCGGGCGCCACACGCGGCCGCGGTCGAGCATGTCGCGAAACCCCTGCGTCGTCAGGAAGGCGATCTTCGGCAGACGGCGGGTGATGACGGCGTTGATGCCCATCGTGCTCGCGTGGTTGAAGACGGCGCTGCCCTCGACTCCGAGCTGCCGCGCCCCTTCGACGACCGCGGCCGCGGGGCGATCTCGGTCACTTGGCACCTTGGTCACCTGGATCCGGCCGTCGCGGATCGCGACCACGTCCGTGAACGTGCCGCCCACGTCTACGCCGAGCACGTCAGCATCCTGTCGGAGCCCGCACCGTCAGATCTGCAGCCCGAGCGGCGTGAACGAGCCGTACCGTGGAGCCGGTTCGCGCGTGATCGACGCGAGGCACGTCTGGCATTTGCGGACATCCCACCAGCCGCCCTCGCTGAGCACGCGGTACTCGGCGAGCGTTTCTGCGCCGCACTCGCCGCAGGCACCAGCGACCGCACGCCGCTCGACGGAGAGATAGGCCTGTGCTGGTCGCGGAAAGGAGTGCATGACGCGTGAGACGAAGCGACTGCCGACGCTACAAGATGCCCGTCATACCATCAACGGGGACCGCGCCACGGTCGAAGCGGGTTGGGGACGTCCGCTCCTCCGTCGACCGGCAGCACCGCGCCGGTCAGGAAGGCGGCCTCGTCGCTGAGCAGGAAGGCCACCGTCGCGGCAATCTCGTCGACCGTGCCCGCGCGGCCGAGTGGAGTGCGGCGGGCCCGTTCGGCGGCATCGTCGCTCGTGCCGGTACCGCCCCCGGAGCCGGCGAGCAGCCCGGTCGGAACGATGCCCGGCGCGACCGCGTTCACGCGGATGCCGAGAGGCCCTCCGTAGACTGCCGCGCACCGCATGAGACCGACCACCGCGTGCTTCGATGCGTGGTAGGGCAGCAGGTCGGCGCTCCCCCGCAGCCCCGCAAGCGATGCCGTGGTCACGATCGCGCCACCGCCCTCCTGCTGTGCGAACTGGCGGAACGCCGCTCTGAGACCGAGGAAGCACCCGCGCACATTGACGCTCATGACCGTGTCGAACTCCGCCAGAGTCACCTCCGGCAGCGGTGCGAGCGTCCCCGCCACACCCGCGTTCAGGTGATGCAGGTCGACGCGGCCGAAGCGCCCGACCGCCGCCTCCAGCGCCGCGTGCACGTCCTCCTCCTTCGAGACGTCGGCTCGCACGCCCAGGGCAGGGCCGCCGAGCGAGTCCGCAACCGCGACTGCAGCCTCGCCTTCACGATCCACGACGACGACCGTCGCACCCTCGGCCGAGAGCCGGCGCGCGACGCCTTCGCCGATACCGCTCGCGCCGCCCGTGACGAGGGCGACCTTCCCACCGAGCCCCTTGAATCCCATCTCCACTCCTTCGGAATCGCGTGCGTCAGTCGGCGCCGGCACTCGACGCCGCCCGCTCGAGCTCGTCGATCAGCATCGGCAGGCCCGTCATGTACGTGTGGATGCCGATGATGCTGGCGAGCTCGAGCACCTCCATCACCTCTGCCGCGGTCGCGCCGTAGCCGAGGGCGTTCTGGATGTGCAGCCGCAGGCCGGGCACGTAGAGATGGGTGGCCGAGGCGTCGAACGCGATGTAGATGAGCTCCTTGACCTTTGGCTCGAGCGGTCCGTTGGCCCACGGCACCGACGAGAAGTCGATGTAGGACTCGAAGAAGTCGGCGTCGAGCTGCAGCAGCTCGTTCCAGAACGGGTGCCAATAGCCTCGCTTCTCCTCGAACTCCGCACGCAGCCGTGCATGGCGGTCGGTCAGCTCTGGTAGCGCGGCGCGGCCGTCGTCCCCGAGCTCCTCGACGAGGATCGGCACGCCGATGTTGCAGGCGTGGATGCCGAGGGTGCTCGTCAGCTGCAGCACCTCGACGAGCTCCTCCCTGGTCGCGCCGAGCTCGAGCGCCCTGCGGATGTGCATGCGCAGGCCCGGCTCGTAGAGGTGTGTCGCCGCACCGTCCACGGCGATGTAGACGAGCTCCTTGAGCTTGGGCTCGAGTGCGCCCGTTCGCCAAGGGACGGCGGAGAAGTTGAGGTAGGCCTCGAAGAAGTCCGGGTCGACCTCCAGCATGCTCTGAAGCGTGTCGCTCCAGAATCCTCGGGCCTCGACGTAGGCATCGCGTAGCTGCTGCTCGCGGTCGTTCGTGCTCACGTTTGTCGCTCCCTCCTGTCCCGGGCTTGCTCGACGAGGTCGCGAGCTGAGCACGGGCCTCGTCCTCAGGCCTCGTCCTCAGGCTTCGCGGCGAAGGCGAGAACGGCTGCCACCGCGTCCGGATTCTCGTGGAAGAGGAGATGTCCCGTCTCGGGGAACACGATGGTGCGACCGTGCGGGAGCTGCGGCTCCCAGACACGGGCGTGCTCGACCGGGACGATCCGGTCTTCGTCTCCCCAGAGGAGGAGCGTGGGCATCGTCAACCGCTCGAGCCGAGGTGCGAGTGTCGGATCGAAGGGCCCGGGCATGACGCTTCCGGCCGACCCCAGCTCGCGCGCCTGGGCGGCGGCGAACGCGTCGTCGAGCGGCACCGGCACCTTGCCCGCGAAAACGGTGGGATCGCGGGTGAGTGCGGCCAGGATCTGTTCCGGGGTCATGGCCGGGATGTTCGCGAGCGGGTGTCCCGGGGCATCGAGCCCGTAGGGTGCGGCCAGGATCAGCCTCCGCACGCGCTCCGGGTGGCCGGTCGCGATCAACGTCGCGAGCCACCCGCCCCACGAGTGCCCGAACAGCACGAGCTCATCGACCTCGAGCACGCGGAAGAGATCGAGGTAGTGACGGACGTAGTCGTCGATGCTCGAGATGGTGGGGTCGTCGCCCGAGAGGCCGAATCCGGGGTGGTACGGCGCGATGAGGCGGAATTGCTCTGCGAGAGGAAGGAAGCAGTCGAACCCCTCCACCGTGCCGCCGCCGTGCAGGAAGACGAGTGGCTCTCCCGCACCGGCAGTCAGAACGGCCGTGTCAACGCCGTTGAGGACCAGACGCGTGGTGTCGAAGCCACCCATTCGTGGGCTCGAGTCTACTCGGCGTCCGACCCGGGCGAGTGCGCGTTGTTCTGGCGCGCTCCCTCGTGGTTGCCTCGGCGCACGGCGAAGGACCGATGAGTTTTCTTTCGTGTTGCGGTCTAATGCTTCGACAGTCGGGCCAGAACTACGTCAGAGGAGAGCCAGATGCCCCCGATCATGCTGCTGGTGGGAACGCGCAAAGGCTGTTTCGTGCTCGAGAACGACGGGGATCGTCGCGCGTGGAACATCCGCGGACCGTTCTGTGAAGGCTGGCCGATCTACCACGCGGTGCACGACCCGGTAACGGACTCGATCTACGCGGCTGCCGCGAGCGAGTGGCACGGCGCCGGTGTCTGGCGCAGCGACGACCACGGCGAGAGCTGGGAGCTGTCGAGCGAGGGGCTCGGCTACGGCGACGACGGTCTGAGACTGTCGAAGCTCTCGGGCTTGACGGTCGCGCACGGGCGCATTCTCGCGGGTGCCGAGGCGGCCGGCGTGTTCGAGAGCCGTGACGGCGGTGCGACCTGGTCGCTTCTCAGCACGCTGGACGGCCAGCCTGGCCGCACCGACTGGAACGATCCGGCAAAGCAGCCGCCAGGACACCTCGGGCTCCCGGCGATCCTGCCCCATCCCGACGACCCGGCCCGGTTCTGGGCGGTCATTCAGGGCTACGGGATCTTCGAGACCTCGGATGACGGCGCGTCGTGGACTCCGCGCAACCGTGGGCTGCGCGCGGACTGGCCACTGGAGAATCCGGAGATCGGGTACTGCGTGCACAAGCTCGTGATGTCACCGGTCGACAACGATCGCATGTACCAGCAGAACCACTGCGGCATGCACCGCAGCGACGACGGCGGGCACTCGTGGGTGGAGATCACGGAAGGCCTGCCGACGGAGTTCGGCTTCGCCGCCGCTGCGCATCCCCACGAACGGGACAGCTTCTACGTCATCCCCCTCGACCCAGGACACGGGCGTTGCATGCCCGAGGGTCGGGCAGCCGTGTGGCGTACCCGCGACGCAGGCACCACCTGGCAACGGCTCGACAAGGGACTGCCGCAGCGCGACGCACACCTCGGAGTGCTCCGTGAAGGGCTGGCCATCGACTCGCTCGATGTGCCCGGTCTCTATTTCGGCACCAGCACCGGCCAGGTCTTCGCGAGCGCGGACGAAGGCGAGAGCTGGGACGAGATCGCGAGCTACCTACCCGCCATCTCGTCGGTCGAGGTCGCGGTGCTGGCGTAGCCATGGCGGACGTCCACCTGCCCGCAACGCTGCCGCCGCTCTTCGGCGATCTGCCGCGCCGGCTCGACGTCGATGCCGGCACCGTGGACGAGGCGATCGAGCGCCTCGACGAGCGCTGGCCCGGGCTGCGCGACAGGCTATGCGAGCCGGGACCGGTTCTGCGCCACCACATCAACGTGTACGTCGACCGCGAGCGGGCGAGCCTCGAAACCCCACTCGACGAGCGCTCGCGGGTCGACGTCATCGCTGCGATCAGCGGCGGCTGACGCCGGCGTCCGGTGGTGTCGAGGCTCCGGTCGCTCTGCGGCTACGGTTGACGTATGTCGTCCCAGGTTGCCGACGAGCGCCATCTGCGTGGTGCGATCGACCTTGCGCGACGCTCTCGTGAGCGGGGAAACCACCCGTTCGGCTCGCTGCTCGTCGGTCCGGACGACACTGTCGTGCTCGAGGCCGAGAACACGGTCGTGAGCGAACGGGACGTTACGGGGCACGCCGAGCTCAACCTCGTGCGTGCCGCGAGCGCGCGGCTGGACGCCCCGGCGCTCGGGAGTCACACCCTCTATGCCAGCACGGAGCCATGTGCGATGTGCGCGGGTGCGATCTACTGGTCGGGAATCGGGCGGGTCGTCTTCGCGCTCTCCAGCGCGGCCTTTCTCGCCAGGGTGCAGGCTGAGGGCGGCGCCAGTCTCGAGCTCTCCTGCCGCGACGTCTTCTCACGCGGCGGACGCACGGTCGACATCAGCGGGCCGCTGCTCGAGGACGAGGCATGGGAGGCTCACAACGGGTTCTGGCGCCCGGTGCCGGACCGATAGCGAGCACGGAAGGCTGAGCGCGCGGCGCTCCGTCCGCCGATCGGAGGGCTATTCGGGCAGGACGTCCTCGAGTCCCATGAAAGCGACCAGCTCCCGCAGGTCGCTCGACGCGTGGCGCAGTTTGACCTGACAGCCGTAGCGCCGCGCGGCGAGCTGGAGCCGCGCCAGCGCATCGACCGTCACGGCGTCGGGCTGGATGCCGCGGACGTCGCAGAGGGCGATGTCGGCGTGACTCGTGTCGAGCAGCGCACAGACCCGCACGCAGAGTCCCGGCAGGTCGGCTCGCCGAATCGGTCCGCTGATGGCGAAGACGATCGTCAGGGGCACGAAGGCAGTCATCTCGAGAAGGACCCTCCGGCCGGTCGAAAATCATCGGTCTGGTGCCCGAGGCCGCGACCCCGCGGGGCCGCACGATGTCAGCGCAGCTTGCAGCGGGTGTGTGTGCGGATGACGCGCAGCCCGTCGAGGGCGGTGAGCTTCTTGTCGAGGCCCGGTGGGCTCCCGGGCTTAGCCGTGTGCTAGAAACGGACCGTGGCGACGTTCCTCGTCGTGGTTCTCCGCACAGGGCCTGAGTGGGATGCGTCGCGGCCGCTGGAGGAGCAGTCGGGCTGGCCCGCGCACGCGGCTTTCATGGACGGTCTCGTGGACGCGGGGTTCATCGTTCTCGGTGGGCCGCTCGCCGACGAGCACCGGGTGGCGCACGTCGTCGAGGCTGAGTCGGAGGACGCCGTCCGCGCCACGCTCGCGCTTGATCCGTGGAGCGAGACGCATCTTCAGGTGGACACGATCGACCCGTGGACGATCCGGCTCGACGGGCGGAACGTGTAGCCGGCTACAGGTCGTCCGCGGGAGATGGGTCGAAGACGCGCTCTCGGAAGCGGTCTGCAAGCGCTCCGAGCTCGTGCCCGAACGCGCCGCCGTTGTCGAGGGCTGTGACGACCGTGCGGCTGTCTTCGCGAACGGTGCTCAGACTCGGGCGTAGCTCGCGGTCGGCGAGGCACCGGCCGGCGGCGCCCGCCAGGACGGCCAGCATCGAGTCGAGACAGTCGCCGGCGGTGCGTTCCTGCGACCAGGCGAGAAACGACGGCGAGACGACGTCGTTCTGTCCCGGCCCTCCGCGCGGCATGACCACCGGCTGAGCTGCGGTGCGCGCCTCCTCGGAGTAGCCGACGGCAACCATCATCAGCAGGCGGAACACCTCGTCGCCGTCCGAGAGCGCTCCCGTGGGGCCGAAGACGAGCCGTTCGACATGGCGTTCCGCGAGCTGGCAGAGATCGGCCCAGCAAACGGCGAGCTGATGCAACGCCGCGGCGCCTGCGGCGTTGTGGTAGCCGCCCGTGCTGAGCACGCGGCCGTCGGGGAACTCGCTCGACGGCGGCAGGTAGACGGGGTTGTCGGAGACCGAGCGAAGGGAGACGGCAGCCACGTCGGCGGCGCCGGCAAGGGCACGCTCGACCTGGCCCAGAACCCGCGGCAGCACGCGGAATGCGACGGGTCCCTGGTGCGGGCGACGCTCGGCCTCGTCGTCCAGCCGTGTCCGGAGCCGCCGCAGCGCGCGCGCCTCGTGCTCGTCACCCCAGAGCGTTTCGAGCTCCTCGTCGTAGGCGTCGAGCGGCGCCTGAAAGGCCTCGACGGACGTCGCGAACACGTCGTATGCGAGCCGCAGGCGCCGTTTGGCGGCAAGCGCTGCGTCGGCAACGAGGGCTGCCGCACACGGCGAGCCGTTGATCAGCGCGAGACCTTCCTTCTCGCCCAGATCGCTCGCCTCGATCAGTGGCGCGAACAGATGACTGAGAGCGAGGATCTCCCCCGAGCCGCCGTTGCCTTGCAACGGCACGGGCGGCAACCTGCCGTTGTCGAGCAGTGCCGCGACCGCCTCGACGAGGCGGCCACTGACGGCCGCGTGGCCGTCGAGGAAGTTTGCGAGCCGTGCGAGCACGATGCCGCGCGCCACGCGCTCGGGCAGCGGGCTGCCGAACGAGGCTGCCCGGAACCCCACAGATATCGCCTGGCGCCGTCGCTCGTCGGCGTCGAGTCGACTGCCGGCGCGATCGCCGTATCCGCTCGTGACGCCGTAGACGGTGACCTCGGGCCGGGTGAGCAGCCGCAGAAACGACGCCCGCGTATCGTCCGCCCGCTCGAGAGCGGCCGCCTCGATCCGGACCGGCTCCCCGCACCAGGCGACCCGCTCGTACACGTCGAGCGTGATCTCGACCCGCGAGCCAAGCGCGACGGACATACGGTGCAGTTAGTCGTCGCCTTTGTTGTAGTCCCAGGTGAGCCAGTCCTTCGGCGTGATCGTGACGATTGTGCGCCCCTCCGCCATGATCGGCTCGGTGTACTGCTCGGCGTCCGCCGCGCCGAGCGCCTTTTCGAGCACAGCGTGCGTCGTCTTGCGGATCAGCGTGTCGTCGCGGGAGAGCTCGGCGGTACCGCGGCACATGATCGCCCAGGCACCAGCCGCGAGGCCCTGCTCGAGCCGTGGATCCTGGTCGACCAGGATGGTGACGCGCGAGTCGCGGGCCAGATTTTTCAGGTGGACGCGACCGGCTCCGAGCGTGAGGCGAAACACCGTTCCGTCCCAGTCGAACCAGATGGGCGTGAGGTGGATCATCCCGTCCGCGCGGTAGCTTCCGAGCCGAGCGAGGGCGGTCGAGCCGAGCCGCTCGTCGATCTCCTCTTTCGAGAGCGCGTTCTCCGGTGTGGCCGTCGACTTGGAGCTCATCGCTTTCCTTCCTGCCGCCGGACGAACATATCGCACTCGATCGGCGGACGGGACACAAGCGGATGCAGATGGGGATGGTGGGGCTCCGTGCGATGGTTGGTCCCGCACGATCGGGCAGCTTCGCCAGCCTGCGTCAGGGGACGACCGACGTGGCGACGCTGAGGGCCGCCTGTGGGATGCCGTTCGCCTGGGCCTGGACGATTGCGAGCAACGCATGCCCGGCGTCGGCGGCCGTGACGGCGTAGGTGGCGGCCGTCGCGCCCGCGATCGGGATGCAGAGCCGGCCGTTCGTGTTGCAGCGTTGCCAAACGTACGTGACGGAGGTAGGCGGCTGGTTCCAGCTGCCGCCGGAGACCTGGAGCGTCTGGCCCTGCCTGGCCGAGCCCGCGACCTTCGGCTGCTCCGTCGCCACGAGGACGGCGTCGGCTCCGGCGACCGGCCCGATGAGGCTCGCGTAGGCCGTGGCGGTGCCCGTCACGTCGGTGGCGTGGACGGCGAATCCGAGGGTCTGGCCGACGTCCTTGGCGACGAGTGTGTAGGTGGGCTTCGTCGCACCGTGAACCGACGTGCAGTGCGCGCCTGCCGCGTCGCAGCGGTACCACTGGTAGCCGTAGCCGATTGCGCCCGAGCCCGACCAGAGTCCGGTCGAGCCGGTCAGTTGCTTGCCTTGCTGGCTGATCCCGGCCACCGCCGGCAGCGTGGTGCTCGACGGGCCCGTCGTCTGGGTGCTCACGACGGCGGGAGTGGCGAGGCTGAGCGCCCGCTGGGACGTGGCTCCCACCGTCGCGCGGACGACGGCGAGCAGGGCATGGCCGGTGTCGGCGGCCGTGACCGCGTAGGTACTCGCTGTCGCTCCAGGGAGCGGCGTGCAGAGCCGCCCGTTCGCGTTGCAGCGTTTCCACTGGTACGCGACCGTGGCCGGAGTCGGGCTCCAGCTGCCACGGGACACCTGGAGTGTCTGGCCCTCCTTCGGCGCGCCGGTGATCTCGGGCTGGCCGGTCGAGACGAGCTTCGCAGCAGGCCCCGCTACCGGCCCGATGAGGCTCGCATACGCGTTCGCCGTTCCCGTCGAGTCGGTGGCGCGCACGTTGAAGCCGAGCGTCTTGCCAACGTCCTTCGCGACGAGCGTGTAGGTGCGGCTCGTGGCGCCGTGAACCGACGTGCAATGCGCACCGGCCGCGCTGCAGCGGTACCACTGGTAGGCGTATCTGATCGCGCCGGACCCGGACCACGACCCCACGGCGCCTGTCAACTGATTGCCCTGCTGGATGACCACGGCGATGAGCGGCGGCGCAGAGCTCAGCGGGCCCGGCACCTCCTCGGCCCCTGCCATGGCGGCGGCGGTCGCCACGCTGAAGACGGCCTGCGCGGTCGTGCCGGAGTGGGCCTGCACGATCGCCACCAATGCGTGGCCGACGTCACTGGTGCTCACCTCGTGCGTCTCGGCGGTCTCGCCTTTGATCGGGGCGCATGCCCGTGCCCGTGCCCGAGCAGCGGGTCCACTGGTAGCTGTACGAGTCCGGCACGGGACTCCATGTGCCCGGCTCGACCTTGAGCACGCTTCCCTGCACGGCATCTCCCGAGATCGTCGGCTGGGCGGTCGAGGCGAGCCGTGGCGGAGCGCCGCCGATCGGACCGATCAATTTCGAGACCGCAATGGTCGACCCATGGGCGTCGGTCGCGCGGACCGAGAGGCCGAGCGTGTGGCCGACGTCGGTCTCGCCGAGGAGGTGGGTTCTCTTCGTGACGCCGGGCAGCGACGCGCAGTGCGCTCCCATCTGGTCGCAGCGGAACCACTGGTAGCGGTATGCGATCTTCCCGGAGCCCGACCACGAGCCCTTGACGCCGAACAGCCGCTTGCCCTGCGTCGGCTCTCCGGCCACCATCGGTCTCGCCTGCGCGGTCGGTCCGCCGGCGGCGTGCGCCTCGGGCACGCCCGCCCCGGCGACGAGAGCGGCGAGGACCGTCGCCACCAGCACGACCGGCGACCGGGGCAGGAAACGGTGAACTGCCTCAGAACGTCGCACGAGAGCTCTTGGCACGCCCGGACACATATGCGAGGGAGTTGTTGCGGTCGCTGACGGTGCCTGCGGCGCGATCGCGCGTCACGGGGCGAACCGATCGAAGCCGCACCGCCACATTCAGGCACATGCAGGGCGATGGTAGTGAACAGGGTGGATAACCCCGTCCGCCCGGCGGGGCGCCATCCGTTCCTGCTCGCAGCGGCGCTTCTCGTCGCCGTCGTCGCGCTTGCCGTGCCGAGGCCTGCATCCGCCTCTGAAGGGATGGCCATCGGCCTATTCGATGACGCGGCCGTGTTCGGCTCACCGCAGGCCACATTTCCGACGCTCAAGTCGCTGAACGTCCAGGTCGTCCGCATGATGCTCACCTGGGGCGGCCGCGACGGGGTCGCAAACAAGCGTCCCGCCAAGCCGACCGATCCTGCCGACCCGGCGTACGAGTGGAGCCGCTACGACCAGGCGATCGAAAACGCGAGCCGCAACGGCATGGAGGTGCTGTTGACGATCGTGGGGACGCCGTCGTGGGCGAACGGCGGACTTGGGCCCCAGCACGCCCCGAGCTCTTCGACGACCCTCCGCCGGTTCGCCTACGCGGCGGCGCGCCGTTACAGCGGCACGTTCCTCGACACGGCGACCGGGAGAATCCTCCCACGGGTCGGGATGTGGCTCGCCTGGAACGAGCCGAACAGCTCCGTGTTCCTCCAGCCGCAGTTCGCGCGCGTGGGCGGCAAATGGCAGATGGCGGCGGCGGCCGCCTATGCGGACATCTGCAATGCGGTCTACAGCGGTGTCCACGCGGCAGGCGGGCCCGAGCGCGTCGCCTGCGGGGCGACCGCGCCGCGTGGCTACAACGACGCGACGAGCTCGCGTCCCTCGATCGCGCCGCTGTCGTTCCTGCGCGCCGCCAAGGAGCGAGGCCTCCGCAATTTCGACGCCTGGGCGCACAATCCGTACTACGGCAGCCCGTCCGAGACCCCGGCGACGCGCAACGTCGGTGAGCGCGCGATCGGGCTCGGCGACATCGACACCCTGATCTCCGAGGTGACGAGCCTGTACGGCCGCAAGCCGCTCTGGATCACCGAATACGGCTACCAGACGAAGCCGCCCGACGACTTCTTCGGCGTCCCCTGGGACAAGCAGGCGGAGTATCTCCGTCAGTCATACGAGATCGCGCGGGCCAATCCCAGCATCGACCTCTTCACGTGGTTCCTGCTCAAGGACAGTCCAAAGCTCGAAAGCTGGCAATCGGGGTTGATCACGGCCGACGGCCGCAAGAAGCCGGCGTTCGCCGTCTTCGCACGGTTGCGCGCCGCCGACGCGCTCTGAGCGGGCTCGGGGGACGACGACGTGGCCGAGGCCATGGAGGGAAGAGGCTCTGGGTCCTAGTCAGGCTGATACCTCGCGGCCGATCAGTTCCTTGAACGCGGGGTCGTCGCGGATCGGATCCAAGTCCGAATCGTCCTTTGCGTACGTGCGACACAGCTCCGATATGTCGATCGCGCGGCGGAGGTGGTCGACCGCGTCATTCGTCCGGCCGGCGAGGCTCTCGCAGCACGCAACGTTGTAGAACACCTCGGCGTACTGCGGGTGCGCCTCGGCCAGCACGCGTCCGCGGTCAGCCGCCTCGGCGTACTCGCCCGCCCTGTAGAGGGTGTTCAGCGGGGCCCAGAGCTCCCAGCCGGTGGGCGCGTACGCTTTTCCCGGGGTGCCGCCGAGCGCGACGATCGTCGTCCCGGGCTCCTCGGCGACCGCCGTTCGCTTCACACCCGGGCGGGCAAAGACGAAGGTGCCGGCCGGCGCGTCCACCTGGTCGCCGTCGAGCTCGAACACGGCGCGCCCCTGCAGAACGAGGTACAGCTCCTCGTTCGCGCCCGGCTCCGACTCGTCGTGCTCGTTGATGATCCGGTCGCCCGCGCCGCGGGCCGTCCACGCGCTGACACCGAAGGCCGTGATGCCGAAGTGATGCCGGACGGGTCGGTATGCACAGCGTCCGTCGTTCAACTCGTCGATCTCGGAAACGTGTGCGACCGCATACTCGCTCATATGACCCTTTCGTCTCGTTGTCCCTCCCGACTGTTACACAGAGTGTGGAGCCCGAACGACGAGTCCTCGGGGCGCCGGCGTCGGGGAATAGCGCCTGAGCTCGGTGAGCGCTCTCGACCTCCATACTGCTGGGTCTGTGAGCCTTCCTGTGCGGATCAGCGCGGTCACGCTCGCGTGCCGGGACATTGGACGCATGGCGTCCTTCTATCGACAGTTTGGATGGCCGGAGGCGCCCTCGAGCGTGCCCGAACACGTTGTTTTTCAGGGCGCGAACGGTGTCGTGCTCGGGTTGTTCTCCGACATCGTGTACGAGCGCCAATTCGGCCGCCCCACGGAAGGTTTTCGTGGCTTCACGCTTACGATCAACTGCGAGAACGTCGAGACGGTCTTTCGGGTACATGAAGAGCTGGGTGGGTTCGATGACGTCGCCGAGTTGGACGAGCAGCCGCAGCGGTCCGGCTGGGGGTGTGGGTTCAGCTTCCGCGACCCCGAAGGCAATGTGTGGGACGTTGCCTTCAAACACGGTTCCGACTTCGATCACCGCGGCGGTTTCATCTACCCCTGACGTCGCCCGCCATTCGGCGCGGTCGCCGGCGAGTGGCCATCGTCGAAAGCAGAATCACCTATGAATCAGCAGCCAGACAAGCACGAAGATGAGAGCTGCCTGGGCTACGAGCGCGTAGAAGCCAAGGAGAAACGTCGGGTCGCGGATAAGCGGAAGTGGCGACTCGTCCTGCGGCGGCGCACCGAAGACCTGAAAGACCACGTCAGTCTCCTCGCCAAGGTTTTCACGTGTCCAACTCCGAGCTACGTCGGCAAGCCCGCGACCGGCATGGGTCATCGCTTCCCAGGTGAAGTCCCCAACCGCCCCCTGTACAGCGCTGACGGTCAGCCAGGCGACCACGCTTCCTCGGGAGTACTGGATCTGCACGTTGACTTCGCCAAGTTCCTCATGCACGACCCCAAGCAGCCGGCGTTCCAACGCAAGGCGAGCCGAGGCCGGTTCTTCGACCACGTCGTCCGTGGACAGACCGAATGAAGCCAGTAGATCGTAGTCCGACTCCCATCGTCCGAGGTCTATTTCAAGACGAATGACGAAACGTTCCACCGTCATGTCGGGCTGTATATCACCGGGTCCTCAAGGCTGCGACAAGCGGCCAGGTCTGTCTCTGAGGTTCCACGATCTCTCCGGCGTGTTCTCTCCATTCTCGATGGGTGACCATGGGGCCATCTCTGAAGGCCTCGAAAGGTCTAGGGGTCTCAGCGACCCCACAACGACCCCATCGGCAGGAAGGTCTCTAACAGGACTACGCCAGTAGTGGCTTGTCTAAAAGGCGTTGAGGAACGGGAGCGACGGGACTCGAACCCGCGACCTCCGGCGTGACAGGCCGGCGTTCTAACCAACTGAACTACGCCCCCGTGGGCCGAGTGAGTGTAGCGGCGCTGAGGCGTGCGGTTCTCCGGCTCCGTGCCCGGTCGTTCACCAGTCGTCGTGGAGGAAGACGCGGTCGTCGTCTCGGCGCTGCGCCGGGTTCGGGGCCCAGGGCGTGCGGCAGACGACGCGACGCCGAGCCGTCTCGGGCGAGACGGGCTCGCTCGCCGCGGTTGCCGCGCCCGCCGCGTTGAAGCCGGTCACGATGACTCGCAGCATCCCGCCGATGAACGCGGGCGTGACGTCGAGCCGCGCCTGGGTGGCGCCGGAGACGTCGAGCCAGGTGTGGCCTTCGTCCCGGCTCCACTGCCAGCGGTAGGCGAACGCGGCCGGCTCCCCGGCCCAGACGCCGCTCGAGGCCGTCAGTGCCTCTCCCTCGACAGGAGTGCCGGAGAGGAGCGGAGGAACGAGCGCAGACGGCGCGACGAGCGCCGTGGCGACCGCGCTCACGGAGGCGCTCGCCGCACTTTCCGAGCCGCTTGCATTCGCGGCCGTGACGACCACCCGTACCTCGGCGCCGATGAAGGCGCGAGTGATGTCGAGGTCCGGTCTCGTTGCGCCGGTGACGTCGCGCCAGGTGCTACGGCGGTCGCGGCTCCACTGCCACTGATAGGTGTATGCCGCGGGTTCGCCCGACCACGTCCCCGTCGACGCAGTGAGCGCGTGATCCGGCACCGGGGTGCCCGAGATCGCCGGCGCCGCGAGAGCGGCCGGGGGCTCCGGATCGGCAACCCCGGGAGGGGGTGTCTCCGAAGGCGGCGCGTCCGAAGCGGTCGCCGCGGCACCGGCATCCGGGAATTCCGCCAGCACCGCCTCCAGGGAGCTGCCGCGGCGATAGCCGTCGAGGTACACGCTGTCCGACGACGCATAGCCGGTGCGGCCGGGGTAGAGGCCGAGCTCGGTGTACAGCGTGACGTCGTGCACGCCGGCGCTGTCGGCCCGGGGCATCGTCGGGATGCCGTACCGCGCGAGCTGGGGCAGAGCCGGAAAGGCCCCCGTTCCCGTGCGGTACCAGAGCTCGACCCGGCCGTCGTCGTGCTCGGAGAACACGACATGCATGACGACGTCCACCCACGTCGAGCGAGGGAGGCTCTGTAGCCCCGGCAGCTCGATGCCAGGCTGCCAGTACGCGTACCCCGAGCCGACGGTGCAGTTCCCCGTCGCGATCCGGAATGCGAGCCGGCCGTTGCGAACGACCAGCGCGAGTGGTGCGACACCGCAGCCCGGCAGGTTGTAGAGGGAGCTCGGGTGGTGCAGCTCCCACAGCAGGTTGTCACTCAACCCGGTAGCCGGGATATACACGGAGAGCGCGTAATAGCGGTCGTCGCCGGCCGACTCGCCACTGTCGTAGCGGGCGCCCAGGCACCGCACCATGTCGTTGCCCGGCCAGACGTCCGCCGCAGTCTCCGAGAAGCGGGCCGCGAAGCGGCCCTGGCGCGGCGTCGGATGGCTTGTCGAAGTTTCGTCGTACACGCCGAACTGGGTTCCCGGATGGGGGCACTCGAAGCCCGAGAACTGCGAGCCGTCGCCGGTCTCGAAGTCCAGGCGCAGATCGACGGCCGGGGACGTCGCGGCAGAGGCATCCGCGGCCCGTCCGGCAACGCAGATGCAGAGAACGAGGGCCAGCGCGGCGACAAGGCGGTGAAGCTCGTGCCGCTCGTGGTGCAGGTCGGACGTCCGCATTGGTTGTCAAGATAGAAAACAGAGGCGGTGCGCGCAAGATGTCGGTCGCCGACACGTCCGCGCAGGGCACGGTGAGCCCGGCGCGAAACTGTCCCGGGTGTCCCACGTCGACCTGATCGCGATCGTGCTCGTCGTGCTGACCGCCCTGGCGGGGTTTCGCCGGGGCCTCGTCACGGGCTTGCTGGCGCTCGGCGGCCTGATCGGGGGTGCCTACATCGGCGCGCGCGTCGGCTCCACGGTGACCGGCAGTGACCATGCCCGCTGGCTTCCTCTGATGGCGCTCGGCGGTGCGATTCTGCTGGCATCGGTCGGACAGTCGATCGGCGTCATGCTCGGCCGGCACCTGCGCCGCGGCATGCTCGTGCTCGGCCCGCTCCGTGTGCTCGACAACGTCGGCGGCAGCATGCTCGGCGCCGCCACCGGTCTCGCCGTCTGCTGGGTCGTGGGCGCCGTGCTCCTCTATCTGCCCGGCCAGACCGAGCTCCGCAAGTACGTCCAGGACTCGTCCATCCTGACGGCGCTGAACACGCAGTTCCCGCCGGCCAAGCTGATCGACCAGCTCGGAAGAATCGACCCGTTCACAGCCGTCACAGGCCCTCAAGCGTCCGTCGACCGTCCCGACCCTGCGGTGCTCGGCGCAGCCGGCGTCAACGGATCGGCACGAAGCGTCGTGCGGGTCATCGGCTTTGCGTGCGGCCTCGGCATCGAAGGATCGGGCTGGGTCGCCGGGCCCGGCCTCGTCGTCACGAACGCCCACGTGGTCGCCGGCGTCGATGCACTCCGCGTCGATCGCGGCAATGCTGCCGCACCGCTCAAGGCGACCGTGGTGTCCTTCGACCGGACGAATGACGTCGCCGTGCTGCGGGTGCGCGGCCTGCGATCGCGTGCCCTGCGGCTCGTCGACGCCAAGCGGGGAACGGCAGGGGCGTTACTCGGCTACCCGGGAAACGGGCCGTACACCGAGACCCCGGTGCGGATCGGGAAGAACGTGCCCATCATCGGCCGGGACGCCTACGGACGCTTTCCCACGAGCCGTGTCGTGACAACCGTGCGAGGCACCATTCGCAGCGGCAACTCAGGAGGCCCGATCGTCGATGCGAGCGGCGGTGTGATCTCGACCGTGTTCGCACGTCGCGTCGGCTCCGACGGCGGCTACGGCGTGCCGGTCGCATTTGTGCGCGCAGCCCTCGCCCGTGTCGGCAGCCGATCGGTTCACAGCGCCTGCGTCGAGCGCTGAGCGCGAAGGAAAACGCCCTCCCACGCTCAAGTACACCCGTGGCGTGCCGATACGGAGACCATCTCCGGGTCGGGGACTGACGGCAATCATCCTGCGGCCCAGGGACTGAGAAGGGCGGCGAGCAATCGCCGCCCTTCTCGCATTCGTCCGGTCAATCGTCGTGGACGACGCGACCCTCCATGCCGCCGGCGACCATGACCACCTGGCCGCTGATGTGACCGGAGAGCAGGTCCGAGGCGAGCACGACGACATGCGCCGCGACATCCTCGGGCTGCCCGACCTTGCGCAGAGCCATCGTGCGGGAGATGCGGCGGACGGCTTCGGCGTCGACGTGGCCACGCGTCATCGCCGACTCGGTCCAGCCGGGCGCAACCGCGTTCACCCGGGCACCGGGACCGATCCGAACCGCCTCGTTCTTCAGCGACAGCAACAGGCCGCCCTGGATCGCCGACTTCGCCGCGGCGTAATCGGCGTGGCCGGCCTCGCCGAACCTGCCCGCCGTCGAGCCGACGAGCACGAGCGATCCGTGCCCGTTGCGCGCCACCTCGCGCAGAAAGGCGCGCGCCGTCAGGAAGGTCGCCGTCAGGTTCTGGCGCATCGTTTCCTCCCACCGCGCCAGCGGCAGCTCCCACACGGGCACGTCGTCGGCAGGCCACACGCCGGCGACGGCCGCACACACGTCCACCGAGCCGAGTACCGCGCGGGCGTCTGCGAAGAGCCGGTCGACGTCGGCCTCGATCGTGAGGTCGGCGCGGGCGACCGGAACGCCGCCGATCTCGTCCGCGACGACTCGCGCCCGCTCCTCGCCGCGGTGGTAGTGGACGAGCACGTTGGCACCCTCCGCGGCGAACAAGCGCGCGCACGCCGCCCCGATCCCGCCCGAGGCGCCGGTGACGACCACGCCCTTGCCCGCCAGACCGGTGTCCACGGTGGCGTACGCTACCGGCCGTGAAGGTGTTCATCGTCAGCGACCTCGAGGGTGTCTCCGGCGTCACCAAGGTCGGGCAGATCAGCGGCGGCGCGCCGATGTACGAGGAGAGCCGCCGCCTCTACACGGAGGAGATCAACGCGGCCGTCCGCGGCGCCAAGGCGGCCCGCGCGACCGAGATCGTCGTCATGGACTGCCACGGCGCCGGTGACGAATGGTCGTTCAACTCACTGATCCCCGAGCTCCTCGACGAGGCCTGCGACTTCGTCGTGCAGGACGAGTGGACGGAATACACGGATTACCTGGAGGGTGGCGTCGACGCCGCGCTGTTCATCGGCATGCATGCGATGGCGGGCACGCGCACCGGCGTCATGAACCACACCGTGTCCGGCCAGGTATGGCAGAACCTCTGGTTCAACGGCGTGCTCGTCGGGGAAACCGGTATCAACGCGGCTCTGTGCGGCGCCTGGGGCTGCCCGGTGCTGCTCGTGACAGGGGACGCGGCAGCGTGCGACGAGGGACGCGAGCTCCTCGGCCCGGGACTCGTGACGGTGCCGGTCAAGCAGGGCATCACGTCGCAGTCCGCTCGCAACGTCGCGCCACTGCGTGCGCGGAAGCTGATCGAGGCCGGATCGAAGCGCGCGCTCAAGGATCTGTCCGCCGTCGAGCCGTACCTGCCGGGCAGCCCCTGCGAGATCCAGGTCGAGTACAAGACGACGCTCGCTGCGGACAAGCTGCGCCACCGGCAGGGGATCGAGCGGGTCAGCGACCGCATGATCGTCTCCCGGGCGGAGACCTGGTGGGACGCGTGGCGGCAGTTCTTCTTCTAGCCCGAGGGCCGAGGGTTAGACGACGTCGCTGGGAAGAAAGATGGAATGGCTGATCGGCGCGGGCGCAGCGGCTGCTTCACCTTCCCAGTGGACGAGCCTCGAGTTGCTGAAGGTGGGGCAGTCCGCTCTGCGGCACCTCGCGTACACCGCCTCGACGCGCACGCCGCCGCCGGGGGACTGGACGGGCTTCGTCATGAAGCTCCAGCGGTGCATCCCGATACGGCAGAGCACGTTCGTGTGAACCACCTCCGAGGCGCAAGCGCCAAGTCGCACAAGCACGTTAGACCCCGATTCGGCTGTTACGTGTCAAACCCTGCCCGCCCCTCCAGCAAGGCAGCGGCGGGAACGTCGAGAATCGCGGTCGTCGTGCCGGCAGCCGAGCGCACGAGGCTCGCCGGCGTGACCGGAGACGGCGGATCGGCGAACGCGCGCCGCGCAGCGTCGGCCTTGTCCGCCCCGACGGCGAGGAAGACGACGTGCCCGGCGGCCTCGAGCGCCGGGATCGTCATCGTCACCCGCTCGACCAGCGGCTCGAGCCCCGGAGCCGCGGCGACCGCGAGGCGATCCCGCACCTCGAGCGCGGGAGCGTGCGGGAACAGTGAGGCCGTGTGCCCGTCGGGGCCCAGGCCGAGCAACGCGAGGTCAAGGCCCACGCCCCGCAGCTCACGGTCGTACGCCGCGGCGGCCTCGGTCGGTGGAAGCTCGGTTCGGACCGCCTTGACCACCGGCGGCACGTCGAGGCGGGAGAGCAAGGATTCGCGCACCAGGCGCTGGTTCGACAGCGGATCGCCGGGCGGCACGCAGCGCTCGTCGCCGAACCACACGGTCGTCCCGGTCCAGTCGCGGAGGCCGGCGGCGGCGAGCTCGTACGCCGCGCGCGGCGTCGACCCGCCGGCGAGCGCGATGTTGCTGCCGGCGCGAGCGCTCCCTACGAGCAGCTCGGCGACGGCGGCCGCGGCTGCTCGGGCGTCAGGCACGACGACGAGCCGAACATCCATTCCGCAATCATCTAGTCTCCCGCCGGTGAACGCCGTGGACACCGTGCGCCGGTCCTACGACGCGTTCGCGCGGGGCGACCTCGACGCGGTGGTCGCGGACATGCACGGCGACATCGAGTGGCAGCAGGCCCAGGGGCTGCCGCACGGCGGCACGTACCGCGGGCTGGACGAGGTGCGGCGGAACGTGTTCGACCCCCTCGACCGCGACTGGTGGTCGAAGTTCTCGGCCGTGCCCGACGAGTTCCTCGACGCGGGGGACGAGGTGGTCGTGCTCGGGCGTTACCGCGGCGTCGCACAGGCGACCGGCAAGCCGCTCGACGTGCCGTTCGTGCACGTCTGGTCGCTGCGCGACGGAAAAGCATGGCGCTTCCGGCAGTTCCTCGACACGCACGGCTGGGTCGTCGCGCTGGAGCGCTGATCGCGGGCCTGTTGACATGTCACCAGGGGGGGTGTGAGACTCCCCCGGCGCGCGACCGCACGCGCACGAACGCTTCGGGGCAACAAGTGAGGTCGTTCGAACGTCGTAGCCGATGCAACATCCATCCAAGGAGGGCAATACGCATGAAAAGACGGGGAGGAATGGTGCTGGCGCTCATGGTCATCGTGGCCGCCACGCTCGCATCCACCGCCGGGGCGGGTTCGTCGACCGTAGCCCGGAGCCAGGCCGTGAGCTGTAGCGGCAAACTCAAGCTCGGGTTCGTGGCGCCGTTCACCGGCGGAGCCGGCTTCCTCGGCAACGAGCAGCTGAGCTGGGGCAAGTACGCGGCCAAGACACTGGCTCCGAAACTCGGCCTCAAGATCACGATCGTCACCGGTGACACACCGGTCGAGCAAGGCCCGGCACCGGCGCAGACGCAGGCGCAGAAGTTCGTTGCCGACAAGTCCGTCGTTGCCGTGATCGGCCCGTCGACCTCGGGGGCCGTGGCGGCCTCGAGCCAGACGTACTTCGCTGCAGGCATGGCCCACATCTCGCCTTCGGCGACGCGCACGTCGCTGACGAAGGGAGCGACGAAGGAAGCGACTCCCGGTTTCTTCCGCGTGGTGCCGGGCGACTACATCCAGGGCCCGACCGACGCGAACTTCATGATCGACAAGCTGAAGGCGAAGAAGGTCGTCCTGTTCGACTTCCAGGAGCCCTATTCGCAGGGTCTCGCGGACGCTGCCGAGCTCGTGCTCAAGGCGAAGGGAGTCTCGACCTCACGGCAGTCGGTCGCCAACACGGTGACGGACTTCTCGTCGTTCGTGACGAAGGTGCCGAACGATGCGGATGTCGTGTTCTTCCCGGTTCAGAAGCCGGGTGACGCGCAGAACTTCGCCCAGCAGCTGCTCGAGCAGGGCAAGAAGGCGAAGGTGTTCGGCGGAGACGGCTCCAACGATGCGTCCCAGTTCAAGGTGCCGGGCTCCTACGTCTCCAACTTCGCACCCGACATCAGCGGCATCGCGGCCGACAAGGCGATCATCGCCGGGTGGAAGAAGGACAACCCCGGCAAGGCGCTCGGCTCGTTCGGGCCACCCGCCTACGGTGCCGTCGAGGTCGCGCTCACCGCGATCAAGAAGGCGTGCACGGCCGGCAAAGGCCAGATCAAGGATCGCCGCGAAGTGCTTCGCGCCGTCAAGTCGGTCCGGATCCCGAATTGGATCCTCGGCGGCGGCTTCCGCTTCTCGACGAAGTCGAACGACCCGCTGAACGCCAAGTTCTACGTGTTCCAGATCCAGTCAGACGGCTCGTACAAGCTCGTCTCCTAGATCGACGATCGACATCCGACGAGCGGCCCGGCCAGCGCCGGGCCGCTCGTCGCGTACTCGTTTAGACTCGCCCCTTCGTCGTGGACACCTTCATCCAGCTCACGATCAACGCCTTCACGCTTGGCAGCGTGTATGCGCTGATCGCGCTCGGCTACTCGCTCGTCTACGGCATCCTCAAGCTCCTCAACTTCGCGCACGGCGACGTCTTCATGGTCGGGACGTTCATCGGCTTCGGCATGCTGCAGCTGCTCGGCGGGTCGACCAACCCGGTCGTCCCCGTGTGGCTGCTCCTCATCCTGATCACGCTCGCGGCGATGGCCGGCTGCGCCCTGCTCGGCGTCGCTATCGAGCGCTTCGCCTACCGCCCCCTTCGCGACGCCCCTCGGATCGCGCCGCTCATCAGCGCGCTCGGCGTCTCCTTCTTCCTCGCCTACTCGATGCAGCTCATGTTCGGTGCGCAGCTCCGCAACTACGACACCTTCTCCCTGGACGGCGGCGCGCTTTATTTCAAGGGGTTCGACATCGGCAACGTCCGCGTGCCGCTGCTGCGGATCATCACCATCGCGTCCGCGTTCGCGATGATGATCCTCCTCTGGCTCCTCGTCACGAGGACGCGGATCGGCAAGGCGATGCGCGCCACCTCGTACGATCGCGAGGCGGCCGCGATGATGGGGATCGACATCGACCGCGTGATCGTGTTCGCGTTCGTGCTCGGCTCGGCGCTCGCCGGCGCCGCGGGCGTCCTCTTCGCCCTCCGCGTCCCGACCTACGCCACGATCGGGTTCATCATCGGCCTGAAGGGGTTCACGGCCGCCGTGATCGGTGGCATCGGATCGATTCCCGGCGCCATGGCGGGCGGCCTCGTGCTCGGGTTCGCCGAGTCGTACACGCAGGGCTACATCTCGACGCGCTGGTCCGACCTGATCGTGTTCGTCATCCTCGTCATGTTCCTGCTCTTCCGTCCCACCGGCATCCTCGGCGTCGCAGACATCCGGAAGGTGTGACGTGAGCGGCTACGACGACGAGCTGAGCCGGCCGCTCGAGGGCGCGCAGGAGGCGTCGACGTCGGAAGGCGAGACGAGCCCCCAGGTCGGACGTGACGAGTGGGTCGCACGCCACGCCGACAACCGGATCCTGCGGGGCGGCCGCCTCGGCGACCTCGAGCAGCGCCTGCGCCAGGTGCCCTGGTGGGCCTGGCTCACCCTCTTCGTCGGGCTCGTGGCGCTGCTTCCCGTCGGCTTCGACAGCGGCTATGTGCGCCGGGTGGCGTTCGACACCGTCCTCTACATGCTGCTCGCGCTCGGGCTCAACGTCGTCGTCGGCTGGGGCGGGCTCCTCGATCTCGGCTACGTCGCCTTCTACGGCGTGGGCGCGTATGCCTACGCGCTGCTCAGCTCGGACCATTACGGCGTGCACCTGCCGACGATCGTCTCGATCCCCCTGATCGTCGTGATCGGGGCCGTCTTCGGGCTGCTCGTCGGCCTGCCGTCGCGCCGGCTCAGTGGCGACTACCTCGCGATCGTGACCCTCTTCTTCCTCGAGATCTTCCTCACGGTGACGACGAACGGAGACAACCTGTTCGGCGACAACGTGACGGGAGGGCCCAACGGGCTCCTCCGCGTCGATCCGCTCAGCTTCTTCGGCCACTCGCTGCCGGTGAGCCACAACGGCATCTTCAGCGTGACCTACCTGTACGTCGTGCTGGCGGTCTTCGTCGTCGTCTACGTCGCGCTCCGGTTCGTCAATCACTCCCGCACGGGACGTGCGTGGCGGTCGCTCCGTGAGGACGCGCTCGCAGCCGAGGTGATGGGCATGCCCGTCAACTGGCTCAAGCTGATGAGCTTCGCGTTCGGCGCCGCCGTCGCGGCGCTCAGCGGCACGTTCTACGCGGCGCTCAACCAGAGCGTGTTCTCTCTCTCGTTCTCGTTCGCGCTCCTCATCACGATCTACACGATGGTGATCCTCGGCGGCGCCGGCAGCCAGGCAGGGGTGGTGCTGGGCGCGATCCTGATCAGTGTGCTGCTCGAGTTGTTGCGCGATCCCGCCGATTCACGCGTCCTCTTCTATATGGTCGCCGTCCTCGGCCTGCTGGTGGGGTTCAGGCTCTCGAAGCGACTCGCCGTCGTCATGGGCGGAGTCGTCGTGTTCGGGGTGATCGTCCACGCGGTCGCGGACGCGATCGACAACGCCTGGGTCAACGGCACTGCCGGCGGCGAGGGCCGGGTGGCGGACTGGGCGGCACAGTGGGTCATCGTGCCCACGCATCTCGCGCCGTGGGTCGCCCCCGTGAGCTACATCTCGCTCGTGTGCCTGGCGCTGCTCCTCACCCTCCTGCATGGATGGATGCGGCTCGCACTGCTCGTGCCCGTGCTCTATCTCGCCGCGTTCGTCTGGGAGAACGTGATGCTCTCGAAGCCCGAGCCGACGCGCTACATCATCCTCGGCGTGTTGCTCATCGCTCTCATGATCCTGCGGCCGTCCGGGCTGCTCGGTGAGAAGCGCGTGGAGATCGTCTAGCGCGATGGCCGAGAAGCTGCTCGACCTGCAGGGGGTGTCGATGTCGTTCGGAGGCCTCACCGTCATCGACAGTCTCGATCTCCACGTCGACGAGGGCGAAATCGTGAGCGTGATCGGGCCGAACGGCGCCGGCAAGACGACGCTCTTCAATCTCGTCACCGGCGTCTACGAGCCGACGGGCGGCGACATCGTGTTCGCCGGTGAGAGCATCAAAGGGCTCGAGCCGCACAAGATCACCCGCCGGGGCATCGCCCGGACGTTCCAGACGCTGCGGTTGTTCCTCAACATGACCGTGCGCGAGAACGTGATGGCGGCGGCATACGGGCATACGAAAGCCGGTGTCTTCCGCTCGATGTTCCGCACCCCAGGGCAGCGACGCGAAGAGCGGGAGATTCGCGACTTGGCGGAGAGCAAGCTCGCGTTCTTCGGCGACCGGTTGATGGGCTACCGCTGGGATCAGCCCGCCTACAGCCTCTCCTATGCGAACCGCCGGCGGCTCGAGATCGCACGAGCCACCGCGACGAACCCGCGCATGCTGCTCCTCGACGAGCCCGCCGCCGGCATGAATCCGAGAGAGACACAGGAGATCACCGAGCTGATCGCCAAGCTGCGCACGGAGGGCGGCTACACGATTCTCGTGATCGAGCACGACATGCACGTCGTCGAAGGGATCTCCGACCGCGTCGTCGCGCTCGACCACGGCGTCAAGATCGCCGAGGGCACCTTCGAGTCCGTCGCAACCTCGCCGCGGGTGATCGAGGCGTACCTCGGCACGGGCGGGATGGCGAAGAAATGAGCGTCGCCGAGCCGCTGCTGCAGCTGGAGGGGATCAACACCTACTACGGGCAGATCCACATCCTGCAGGACTCCAACATGACGGTCGGCGTGGGCGAGCTCGTCTGCCTGCTCGGCGGCAACGCGTCGGGCAAGTCGACGACGCTGAAGACGATTCTCGGCATCGTTCGGCCCCGCACCGGGCGAGTGCTGCTCGGCGGCGAGGACGTGACCCGGCTGGCGACGGCGCACCGGATCAAGCGTGGCCTCGCGATCGTGCCGGAGAACAGGCGGCTGTTCGGGCCGATGACCGTGCTCGAGAACCTCGAGATGGGCGCCTACCTCCGTCCCAGGGCCGACCTGAAGGAGGAGTTCGAGCGCGTCTACACGCTGTTTCCGCTTCTGTACGAGCGGCGTGCGCAGCTGGCCGGCACCCTCTCCGGGGGCGAGCAGCAGATGGTCGCGATGGGGCGCGCGCTGATGTCGCAGCCGAGGCTGCTGCTGATGGACGAGCCGTCGATGGGGCTCGCGCCGGTGCTCGTCGAGCGCAGCTTCGAGATCATCCAACAGGTGCACGAGTCGGGCGTGGCGATGCTCGTCGTGGAGCAGAATGCGAACGTGTCGCTCTCGATCGCGGACCGGGGCTACGTGCTCTCGACCGGCCGCGTTGTGCTCGAGGGCAACGCTGCCGACCTGCTGCAGAACGAGGACCTGCGCAAGGCGTACCTCGGCCGCTGATGGGAGTCGTCAGCTCAGCAGGCACGATCGCGCCGCAGCGCGGCTCCGAGCTCGCGCTCGAGACGCTGCGGCTCGAGCCCGGCGCGAGCGTCGAAGCGGGCGACGCGGGCCACGACGTGCTTCTGTTCGCGTTCGCCGGTGCCGGCACGCTCGACGGCGACACCTGCCCGAATGGCTCGGCGGCGTTGCTGCTCGAGGGCGAGCAGGCCGAGCTCAGCGCGGGAGCCGACGGGCTGGCAGCGGTGCGCGTGACGATCGGGGGAGACGTCGACCTGCACGCGCCCATGGGCACACGTGAGCGCATCGTCTCGATCGATCACGTGGAGCCGGGCAAGGCGACAGGCAGCCGCTCGTTCCAGGTTCTGTTCGGCCCTCACAACGGCTCGACGCGCGCAACGATGTTCGCCGGCTACATCCCGCCGGGTCGAGCGCCCTGGCACTACCACCTGTACGACGAGATCGTGTGGGTCTGGCGCGGTCCCGGCCGCTACCACGTCGGCGCTGCGGTGGAAGAGCTGCCGGACGGCGCCGCGTTCCGGATCACGCCGCGCGAGGTGCACATCGTCGAGAACCTGAGCGACGACCGCGAGATGGCCGTTCTCGGCATCTTCACGCCGTGTGGGAGCCCTTCGGCCGCCTACCTGAAGGCCGATGTCGCGGCCTCCTACGTGATCGCATGATCGGTGTCGGAGCGGCAGCGCGCGGCGAGTTCCCGATCTTCGAGCACACGACGTATCTCAACTCGTGCTCGCAGGGGGCGCTCTCGCATCGTGTGCGGGCGGCCTACGAGGAGTACCTGGCGGGTTGGGATGCGAACGGCGCCGAGTGGGAGTTCTGGGTCGAGCGCGCCGAAACCGTGCGCGCCGGCTTCGCTCGGCTGCTGCACGGCCAGCCCGACGAGGTGGCCGTCACCACGTCCGTCTCGCAGGGTGTGAGCGGGATCGTCTCGGCGCTGCCGCTCGCGGAGAGCGGGCGCACCCGGATCGTGATCAGCGAGTACGAGTTCCCGACGATCGGGCAGATCGCGCATGCGCAGGAGCTCCGCGGCGCGGAGGTCGTGCACGTGCGCCCCGATGCGGACGGGTCGATCCCGGTGGAGCGGTTCGCCGACGCGATCGACGAGCGCACGGCGCTGGTCTGCTGCACGACGATCTCGTATCGCACGGGACACAGGCACGACGTCGCCGCGATCGCCGAAGCAGCGCACGCGAGCGGCGCGCTCGTGCTCGCCGACAGCTACCAGGCAGCGGGCGCGATCGAGCTCGACGTGCAGACGCTCGGCGCGGATTTCGTCACGGGCGGGACGGTCAAGTATCTGCTCGCCTCGGCCGGTCTCGGGTTTCTGTGGGTTCGCGGCAATCTCCTCGCGCGCCTCGTCCCGACGCAGACGGGCTGGTTCGCCGACGAGGACATCTTCCGCATGGACATCTCCGACTACTCGCCGCACGCAACCGCGCGCCGTTTCGACGCAGGCACACCCCCGGTGCCCAACATCTACGCGGGCGTCGCAGGCCTGTCTCTCGTCGAGGAGACCGGGGTGCCCGAGATCGAGGCGCACGTGCGAGGGTTGAACACCCGGCTCATCCACGGCCTCGACGGTCTGGGCGCGAAGGTCGTGACTCCGTCCGACCCGGCGCTGCGCGGACCGCTCGTCTGCGTGCGGTCGACCGATGCTCCCGCTCTCGTCGCCGCGCTCGCCGAGGAGAGGATCGTGTGCTCCCTGCGAGACGAGAACCTGCGCGTCGCCGCTCATTTCTACAACACGGACGAGGACATGGACGTGCTGCTCGAGGCGCTTTCCCGCCGGCGCTCCCTGCTTGCGTGACAAGCCCGTGACACAGTGTCACAAGGGCCTTGCAGCAGGGTGAGGCTGCCGCTTGCCCGAACGATCGCCTACGGCGATCATCCCGACCAGGTCGGAAACCTGAAGCTCGAAGGTCGAGCTGCCCGGCTTCAGTCGAGCGGTTCCGCGTTCTGCGCCGGATCGCCCGCGGGAAGCACGTCGCGCGACCAGGGTCGCCGCTTCCAATCGGGCACGGGCGTCTCGCAGGACTCGTGGGGAACGAAGCGTGAGCGCTCGACGATCTCCATGCGGTGCACGTAACGCGGGCAATTCGGTAGCACGTGGGTGGCTCGCACGCGTACGACGAACTGGGCCTCGGGATACGAGACGAGGAGCGGATCGTCGTCGTCGATCGTCGCGATGCCGTTCACGCGCAGCCGCTTCGGGCTCTCGAAGTCGATGAAGAGGATCCCGACTTGTGGATTGCGCAGCAGGTTTCCCATCGAGAGATACGTGCCGTTGCCGTCGTAGTTCGGGAACGCGATCGTCTGGTCGTCCACGACGCGGACAAAGCCTGGGTCGCCACCCTTGTACGAGCACTGCGGCATGCCCTGCTCGTCGGCGGTGGCGAGAAAGAACATCTCCATGCGCTCGACGAAGGCCCGGTCGTCGGCGTCGAACGAGTCACGGTCGAGCCGCTCCTCGATCCGGTCCGCCAGGCGTCGCGTGTCGAATCGGTCCTGCCAGGTCCGGTTCCCTGCGTGATAGAGGCGGCTCATTCGTGGATGATGCTCTTTCATGCGCCCCGCCGTCCACGTCAGCGAGCAGGTGCCCGCCGAAGTGGATGCGGCGCTGCGCCGGGACTTCGAGCTCGTGCCCTCACCGCAGGGTGCCGAAGGGATCGTCGCGATGCTCACGGTCACGATCGACGATGCCTACCTGGAGGCCGCCGGCGCCCAGCTGCGGGTCGTCGCCAACTACGCCGTCGGCGTCAACAACATCGATCTCGAGGCGGCACGACGCCGGGGCATCGTGATCGCCAATACCCCGGACGTGCTCACGCGGGCAACCGCCGAGATCGCGCTGACGCTGATGCTGTCACTGCTGCGGCGGGTGACCGAGGGCGACCGATTCGTGCGACGCCGCACTCCGTGGCAGTTCTCGCTCGAGTTCATGCTGGGTGAGAGCCTCGAGGGCAAGACCGTGCTCATCGTGGGTGCCGGACGGATCGGCCGCGAGACGGCGCGGCTCGCGGAAGCGTTCGGAGCGCACATCGTGCTCGCCGGGAGCGACGACGAGCTCGACACACTCCTCCCGGACGCGGACGTCATCTCGCTGCACACGCCGCTCACACCGCAGACGCGGCACCTCATCGACGCGCGGCGTCTGCGGCTGATGAAGCCGGCAGCCGTCCTGATCAACACCTCGCGCGGCCCGGTCGTGGACGAAGCGGCCCTCGCCGAAGCCCTCCGCGCCGGCGTCATCGGCGGGGCAGGGCTCGATGTCTACGAGCGCGAACCGGACGTGACCGAAGCGCTCCTGCCGCTCGAGAACGTCGTGCTCGCGCCGCACCTGGGCAGCGCGACCCGTGATACACGCGTTGCGATGGGCATGCTCTGCGTGGGCGCGCTCCGCGCCGTGCTGCTCGAAGGCCGCACGCCGGCCAACGCGGTCGCGTAGCGTTGCGAGCCGTGCTCGGCTACGGCTGCCAGTCGATGTGGGGCGACCTCGAGCGAGTGCTTGTGCGCAGACCGCTGCCCGAGGACGAGGGCCACATCGAGCGCTACGGCTGGCGCGGCGTCCCCGACCACGCGGCTGCCGCGAAGGAGCACGAAGCTCTGTGCATGCTGCTCGAGGCTGCCGGCGCCGAGGTGATCGTCTCCGAGCACGATGCTGGCAACCCCGACGCGATCTACACGTACGACCCGGTGCTGGTCGGTGACGAGGGCGCCGCCCTCCTTCGCCCCGGCAAGGCGGGACGCCAGGGCGAGCCCGAGGCGATTGCCGTTGGGCTCGAGGCGGCCGGGGTGCCGGTCGTATCCCGGATCGCCGCGCCCGCCACCGCCGAGGGCGGCGACACCGTCTGGCTCGACCGAGAGACGCTGCTTGTCGGTCACGGCTACCGCACCGGAGCGGCGGGGATCGACGCTCTGCGCAATGCGTTCCCGAGGGTCCGGGTGGTGGTGCTCGATCTCCCGCATTGGAACGGTGCCGGCGAGGTGATGCACCTGATGTCGTTCATCTCTCCACTCGACCGCGACCTCGCGCTCGTGTATCCGCGCATCGCGCCGGTGCGGCTGCTCGAGCTGCTGGCCGAGCACGGGATCGAGATCGTGGAGGTGCCGGACGACGAGTTCGAGACGATGGCCCCCAACGTGCTCGCGCTCGGCCCTCGGCGGGCTCTGGCCCTCGCGGGCAACGACGAGACGCGGCGGCGCCTGGAGCGCTGCGGGGTGGACGTCGTCACCTACGCCGGCGACCACATCTCCCGGCTCGGCGACGGTGGTCCGACGTGTCTCACACGGCCGATCCTGCGGCGCTGAGCGCCTCCCGCGCCCTCTCTGCTCCCCGTCCTCACTCCTCGAGCATCAGCTGGCGATGCTCCGACAGCCCTGACACACCGACGCCGACGAGGCGCAGCGCTCCCGGCCGGTCCCGCAGGCCGCGATCGAGGAGGCCGCAGGCGAGGTCTCCGATCCGCTCGGACTCGTCGATCGGAGCCCGGAGCGTCGTCGACCGCGAGCGGATCGAGAAGTCTGCGTATCTGAGCTTCGCCGTCACCGTTCGCGCCGAGACGCCGGAGCGCTGCATGCGATCGGCGAGCTCGTCCGCCATCCGGCGCAACTCTGCATGCAGCACCGGGCGCTCGGCGATATCCCGCTCGAACGTCTCCTCGACGGAGATCGACACCCGCTCCGGCTCCAGATCGAGGTCGCGGGGATCGATGCCGAGTGCGCGGTCCCGGAGGAGCAGGCCGACCGACCCGGGCAGCACCGCGCGCAACTCCACGTCGGACAGCACCGCGAGGGCGCCCATGGTCGTCACGCCGGCCGCGGCGAGTCGCTCTTCGGCGCGGGGCCCCACGCCGGGCAGCGCGCGCACAGGGAACGGCGCCAGGAAGCGGGCTTCACGGCCCGGCGGGACAACCGTGATCCCTCCTGGCTTGCGCCGGTCGGAGGCGACCTTGCACACGACCTTCGAGCTCGAGACTCCGAGCGAGCACGACAGCGAGGTTGCGGCCCTGACCGATGTCTGCACCGCCTGGGCGACCTTGCGGGCGCCGGCAAACGACTCGACGACGGTGCCGAGATCGAGATACCCCTCGTCGATCCCCACCTGCTCGGCCCGCGGCACGACCTCGCGAATCGCCGTCCACACCGCCTGCGAGTACTGGCGATAGAGCGCGTGCCGGGGCCGCATGAACACGACCTCAGGGCAACGCCGCAGCGCCTCCGCGGAGCTCATTGCCGATCTGATCCCGAACCGCCGCGCCACGTAGTTCGCGGTGGCGACGACACCCCGCCCGCGCGGATCGCCGCCCACGACGAGTGGCACTGTTCTCAGCGACGGATCCTCGAGCTCTTCCACGGCCGCGAAGAACGCATCGAGATCGATGTGAGCGAGAATCGGCTCCATCGCGCAAGGCTAAGGTGCGGCGGTGCTCACCGCTCCACCCCTGCCCCCTCCCGCGATCGCGCAGCCCGCAGCGTACGAGCTCTCGTACGGAGACGTGGTCGGCAGAGCCGCACCCGGAACGACCCGCGTGATCGTGCGCGTGGCGGGCCGCACAGCTGCCGACCTGCCCCTGCGGCAGCGGCGCTTCCAGCTGCGAGTCGACCTGCCGGCGCATGAGACCTCGGTGCGTGTGATCACCGTGAACGGTGCCGGAAGGCGAAGCGCGGCGACAGTCCCGCACGTCTTCGGCGTGCCGCGCGTCGCGGCGCCGCGGTGGCGTACGCCGGTCAACGATGCCCTGCTCGAACGGGAGGTTCGGAGGCTCGCGACCTCGTTCTCCGGCACGGCCGGCATCTACGTCGAGAATCTCGGCACCGGTGCCGGTGCTGCCTGGAATGCGAAAGCGACGTTCCCGGCCGCCTCCGCGCTGAAGCTCGCGATCGCTGTTACCGCGCTCGCCAGGACAGAAGGCACCCCGGTCCGGGGCTCGGGTCTCGACGTCCTCATGCGCCAGATGCTGATCGTTTCGGACAACGGGGCGGCCAATGGTGTCGAACGGTGGTTTGCCGGGTCGACCCATGCGGGTTCCGCGGCGGTCAACGCGACCATGCGCTCGCTCGGCCTCTATGACACGGAGATGTACGGCGGGTACGAGCTCGAGGCGCTTGGGACGCCCCCGCGCGCACTCGCCTCGGCGATCCCCCTTCGCGTCACGAGCCAGCCCTACTGGGGCCGTGGCAAGAAGACGTCCGCGTTCGATCTCGCACGACTGGCGCGCGCGGTCTGGCTCGCGAGCGGCGGCCTGGGGCCGCTCCATACCGCTCAGCCCGGGTTCACACCAACGGATGCCCGCTACCTGCTGTACCTGCTCGCGCACGTTCGCGATCCCGGCAAGGTCGACCGCGAGCTCCACCGTATCCCCGGCGTTGCCGTTCTGCACAAGGCTGGCTGGATCGCTCGGGCGCGTCACGACAACGCGATCGTCGTCTGGCCGGGCGGTGTCTACGTCGTCGCTGTGATGACGTACCGCCCGTGGGGCGCGGGCGTGTCGTCCGACGTGCTGGCCGGCCGCGTCGCAGCAGCGGCCCTGGGCCGCTTTCGGGACCGTCCAGGCTAGAGCGCTGGGAGGGACGCCCCGGAGGGCGTCCCTCGCACTCGGCAGTACCGCGCCCTCGGAGCGCGCAGCCGTCCGCGTGCTGGTGACCGGCCCCGGGAGGCGATGGTTCGGGTACCGGGCTCCACTATCTGAGACTGCGCGCCGCGGGCCGGGTTTGTGAGGGTTCCGTAAAGCATTCGGGCACCGCCTTCGAGGCGGGGGCCCGCAAACGGCTCCGATACGAGAGCGATCGCGGAATAACGGTACACTTTCTGTAGTTAGTACCAGGTGATGACTGAATACAGAAACTTTCCGAGGAGCGTGAATACACAGTGACGAAGCTTTTGCTCGTCCCCCTGGACGACATCGTCGTCTTCCCCAACATGAGCGTGACGCTGACCGTCGATGTCGGCGACGACAAGCGCGTGCTGCTCGTGCCCAAGCACGAGGGTGAGTACGCAAAGGTCGGGACGGTCGCGGAAGTGACCGACCAGGTGCGCCTGCCCGGAGGCGGACGCGCAGTTGCCCTGAACGGGCTGCACCGGGCCGTTGCCGGCGCCGCGGAGACCGATGCCCTCGGCCGCCTGCTCGTCGAGGCCGACGAGCAGCTCGATGCGTCTGAGGCGACCGAGGCGATCCGCGAGCTCGAGCAGCAGTACCGCGCCGTCGTCGAGGAGATCCTCGAGCTGCGCGGTGACGATGGGCGCATCGCCGCCTTCGTCCGCTCGATCACCGAGCCGGGCGCACTCGCCGATACGGCCGGCTACTCGCCCGACCTCACCTTCGAGCAGAAGGTGCAGATCCTCGAGACGGTCGACGTGGCCGAGCGGCTACAGCTGGCGCTCGACTTGCAGCGCGAGCGGCTGACGCTGATGCAGCTGCGCCAGCGCATCCGCGAGGACGTCAACACCGGCATGGAGAAGCAGCAGCGGGAGTACATCCTGCGTAAGCAGCTCGAGTCGATCCGCAAGGAGCTCGGCGAGGACGAGACGTCCGTCGTCGAGGAGTTCCGGACGAAGATCGCCGAATCAGCGATGCCCGACCACGTGCGCGAACAGGCGGAGCGTGAGCTTTCCCGCTTCGAGCGCATGGGCGAGAGCTCACCGGAGTCGCAGACGATTCGCAGCTACCTCGACTGGCTGCTCGCAGTGCCGTGGGGCGTTCGCTCCGAGGAGCGGCTCGACCCGCAGGCGGCACGCGAGGTGCTCGATGCCGATCATGCCGGCCTCGAGGACGTCAAGGAGCGAATCGTCGAGTACATCGCGGTGCGCAAGCTGCGCGAGGAGCGCGGCATCGAGCCGGACAAGAAGTCGGGTGCGATCCTGACCCTGATCGGGCCCCCCGGCACCGGCAAGACGTCGATCGGCGAGTCCGTCGCCCGCTCGCTCAACCGCGAGTTCGTGCGTATGTCGCTCGGCGGCATCCGCGACGAGGCGGAGATCCGCGGCCATCGGCGGACGTACATCGGCGCGCTCCCGGGCCGGATCGTCCGGGCGCTGCGCGACGCGAAGACCATGAACCCGGTGATCCTGCTCGACGAGGTCGACAAGGTCGGCGCCGATTGGCGCGGCGACCCGTCGGCTGCGCTGCTCGAGGTGCTCGACCCGGCGCAGAACTCGACGTTCCGCGACCACTATCTGGACGTCGAGCTCGATCTCTCCGACGTCGTCTTCATTGCGACGGGGAACCAGGCGGAGACGATCCCGGGACCCCTGCTCGATCGCATGGAAGTGATTCGCTTCGACGGCTACACGACCGACGAGAAGGTCGCGATCGCGACCGGTTACCTGTGGCCGCGCCAGCGTGATCGCAACGGTCTACGCGAAGACGAGGTGACCGTGTCCGACGAGGTGCTCGAAGCCGTCATCTCCGAGTACACGCGTGAGGCCGGCGTCCGTCAGCTCGAGCGCGAGCTCGGCAAGCTGTTGCGCAAGACGGCGACGCGCATTGCCTCGGCGGCTGCGGCGGCTCCTATTGCCATCGATCTCGATGCGGTGCGAGACGCTCTCGGACGCCAGCGGTTCTTCCGTGAAGCGGCCGAGCGGACTGCGGTGCCGGGTGTCGCAACGGGCCTGGCCGTCACCGGCGTCGGCGGGGACGTCCTCTTCGTCGAGGCGACGAGCGTGGCCGGCGGTGAGAAGCTCGTGCTCACGGGCCAGCTCGGCGACGTGATGAAGGAATCGGCGCAGATCGCGTTGTCGGCGGTTCGCGCGAGGGCGGGCGACTACGGCCTCGACGACGAGCAGTTCGAGAACCGGTCCTTCCACCTGCACGTCCCGGCCGGCGCGATCCCGAAGGACGGCCCGAGCGCGGGCATCACGATGGCGACGGCGCTGGCGTCGCTGCTGACCGGCCGGCCGGTCAAGCACACGGTTGGAATGACCGGCGAAGTGACCCTGCAGGGCAGAGTGTTGCCGATCGGCGGTCTGAAGCAGAAGGTGCTCGCCGCGCATGCGGCCGGGCTGACGGACGTCGTCATCCCCGAGCGCAACCGCGCCGATCTGGACGACGTCCCGCAGCACGTGCGCGACGAGATGTCGTTCCATCCCGTGATGTCGCTCTCCGAGGTGCTCCAGCTCGCTCTCGAGCCGGCCGCGCGCCCGGTCGATGTCACGCTGTAGACCCTGTGCCCTCGTCCCCGCGGAGGTCCGCCAAGCGGCGGGCCTCCTCGAGGGGCGCTGGACCGTGTCGATCCTGTGGGCGTCCTACGAGGGTGCCTCGCGCTTCAACGAGTTCAAGCAGGCGGTCGGGGAAATCCCGCCCCGTACGCTTGCGCAGCGGTTGCTCGAGCTCGAGCGGGCGGGCGTGCTCGATCGGCTCGTTCTCGACGGGCGGCCGCCGCGGGTGGAGTACCGGCTCACGGCTGAAGGTCAAAGGCTCCGGGCCGTCGTGGACGCTCTGGTCCACTGGGCCCGCGCCTGACCTCTCCGAGCGCCGCCCGCGCACGTCGAGGCGGGGATACCGAACGGTGTCAGACACCGTTTCTTGTCAAGGGGTGATTTGCCGCAGCTTTGCAACGACCGATACACCGGGGTTGGGCCGGACCAAACGACAGTTTCAAACGGCTCAAGCCGGGAACACCGACGGAAACGGCCATCCTCCGGGCCGGTCTCGTTCGGCAGCGCCGGGAGAACGGTGTCTGACACCGTCCTCCCGGTTCTCCGCACGGGAGCGCTCTAGATCGCGAGCGAGACGTCGCTCGGAGCGTTCGCCGCGACTGTCGGGCGGTAGCCCATGAGGCGGCCCAGTGGGGCACCGGCGATCAGTCCCAGCTTCTGCATCCAGGCCGGTGGGAACGGAAGCCGCACGTCGTCGAAGTGTGCGTTCGCGATCACCGCAAGGCGCAGTGGGTTGGGCATGCCCTTGCGGTTGGTCTTGCCGTCGTTCGCGAGTGTGAACATGGTCTCGATCAGGCGCTCGAACTGGAGTGCAGGACGGATCTCGCAGCGGAAGCGCGCGGCCACCTCGCCGGTGTTCCAGAACTTGTGCGCCGTGCCCGCCTCGACCCGGACGGTCGTTCCGGCCGGAGCGACGATCGTCTCACCGCCGGTCTTGAACGTCACCTCGCCGTCGAGGATCTCGAACACCTCGGTCTGATACGGATGCACGTGCGCCGCGGCGACGAAGCCGTTCGGCTCGACGAGCACCTCGATCAGGACGCGCTCGCCGTCGGTGTCGGCGGCCGTTTCGAGGAAGCGGATCGCCTCGCCTGTGATCGGGTTGTGCAGGACGTCTCCGGTGCGAATCACGATCGTCTCCTTGCGTCTCGGGTGGTCGCGATGTGCGATAGGGGAGAGCATGGATCGGGACGCCTTCCGGAACATCGGCCGGCCTGATGATTCGAGCTCGGGCGGAACGTTGAACCTGGCTCGGCCGGCGGGAGGAGGCGGCGCGACGGCCGTCGTCCCAGCGGATGATGGCTCACGCACGCGAACGGGCGCGGATCGGGCTGCGGTGCCCGGCGCCGGGCCGTTACACCGGATGATTCGCACGTCGTTCTCAGGGAGGACGACGTGCCCACAGACGTCGAGTACGTTTGCGACGTGCGCAGGCTTTCGGCGTTTCTTCGCTTCGGCGACTATGTCGTCGCAGCGGTGGTGACGGTGGCGATGCAGGTCGATGTCTGGCTCCACCCGCACCTGCGCCACCACGGGCAACTCGTACTCCTGGCCGCATTGCTCGGCGTCTCGCTGTTCGCTCTCAGACGTGCGCCGCTGCCCGTTGCAGCCGTCGCGATGATCCTGATCGTCGCGATTGCCGCCGTCGCAGGGGATGACCTCCAGGACTTCGCGACACCGCTCTTCGCGGTCATCCTCGTCTCCTGGTCGCTCGGTGCCCGATGCGCGATCGAACAGGCCGTAGCCGGACTCGCAGGCGTTGCCGCAGCGATGGCGTTCGTGGCGACGCGGCTCGAAGGCGGGTTCATTCGCGAGTTTCCCTGGATGCTGCTGTTCTTCGGCGCAGCGTGGGCCGCCGGCGTCGCGGTACACCGCAGACTGGAGCGCGAGACGGCCCTGGTGGCACGCGCGGTCGTGCTCGAAGCCGAGCGCGACGAGCTCGCGGAGATCGCGGTGGCCGAGGAGCGGCAGCGCATCGCGCGGGAACTGCACGACGTGATCGCGCACTCCGTCTCCGTGATGACCGTTCAGGCCGGTGCCGTGCGCCGCCTGCTGACGCCGGAGCAGGAGCGCGAGCGGGCGGCGCTCGAGACGGTGGAGGCGACCGGCCGGCAGGCACTGACGGAGTTGCGCCGCCTCACCGGCCTGCTCCGGGAGCAGGGCGCGATGCCGGAGTTCGCGCCGCAGCCGTCGATGAGAACGCTGGGCGTGCTGCTGAGCTCGGTGCGTGAGGCCGGCTTCACCGTCGACCTCGTGGTGGAGGGCGAGCCGCGTGAGCTCCCTCCCGGCGTCGACCTGTCGGCCTATCGCGTAGTGCAAGAGGCTCTGACCAATGCGCTCGAATTCGCCGGTCGCGCGCATACCTGGGTGACGGTGCGCTGGGGAAAGGACGAGCTCGAGCTCGAGATCGCGAACGACGGCGACGTCGATGGGGTGCCGAACGGCGCCGGGCACGGCCTGATCGGGATAAAGGAGCGCGTCTCGCTCTATGGTGGTTCGATCACGTCCGGTCCCCGGCAGGGCGGCGGGTTCGTGGTCACGGCACATCTACCCCTGGAGGCACGTGCGTGAGCGTGAAGGTGCTGATCGTCGACGACCAGTCGCTCGTGCGTGCCGGATTCCGCATGATCCTCGAGGCCGAGCCGGAGATCGAGGTCGTGGGCGAGGCGGGCGACGGGCTGGAAGCGATTGCCGCCGCGCGGGAGCTGCAGCCCGACGTGATCCTGATGGACGTGCGTATGCCGAACGTCGACGGTCTCGAAGCAACGAGGCGGCTCCTTACTGGTCGAGACAGCGGTCCCCGCATTCTCATCCTGACGACGTTCGATCTCGACGAGTACGTCTACGAGGCGCTGCGGGCCGGCGCGAGCGGATTCCTGCTCAAGGACACGCCGCCCGAGCAGCTCGTCGAGGCGATTCACGTCGTCGCCGGTGGGGACGCACTGCTCGCGCCCTCGATCACCCGGCGCGTCATCGAGGAGTTCGTGCGCAGGCCTCCGTCGTCCGCGCGCAGGTCACCGCCGGAGCTCGAACTGCTGACCGCGCGTGAGCTCGAGATGCTGGGCTACATCGCCCGTGGCCTCGCCAACGCCGAGATCGCCCGAGAGGCATTTGTCAGCGAGACCACGGTGAAGACCCATGTGGCCCGAATCCTGATGAAACTGCGGTTGCGGGACCGCGTGCAAGCGGTTGTATTCGCGTACGAGCACGGCGTGGTCGAGCCCGGGCGCGAGGTGTAGCCTGCGTTACACCCGAGGAGCGCGTGACTGCGTGTCAACTTGCTCTATACCTCGAACGAGGGTCTGCCGATAGAAACACCTATGGATGCATCCGCCGCCGTCTCGTCGCGCCTGATCGGCGCAATCTTCGTCGAGAAGGGACTGGTCACGCCCGATCAGCTCGAGCGTGCGATGCAGATCCAGGCGGAGACGGGGGACCGCCTCGGTGAGGTCATCGTGGCCGAGTTCGGCGTGGCCCGGCTCGAGCTCGCCAGCGTTCTCGCCGAGCAGTGGGCGGAGTTCGAGCGGACGGACCCGCCGCAGGACGCTCCTCTCTCGACCGAGCCCTCCCAGCCTGACGAGATACCCGTCGAGCCGCTGTTGCGCCGCCCGATCGGTGAGATCTTCGTCGACCGCGGTTTCGTCACGGACGAGCAGCTCGAGAAGGCAGTCGAGGTGCAGAGCAAGACAGGGCAGCGGATTGGCGAAGTGCTCGTGGAACAGGGCAGCCTGTCACGTCTCGATCTGGCGAGCGCCCTGGCCGAGCAGTGGTCGAACTTGCAGAAGCTGCGGCCCCCGGAGCCCGTGGAGCAGGACCCCTGGCACGGCGGCGCCGTCGTCGTCCCGCCTGCAGCTGAGGTCTCGCGCGAGCTGAGTGCCTCCCTCGCCGATCTCGAAAGCCGCGTGCGCGTCGTCGAGCGCGCTGCAGCGGCGTCTCCCTGGGAGGAGGATCTTGGGCGGCTCTCGACCGAGCTTCGGGCAGCGATCGTTGCGCTCGAGCAGCGTGCGGCACCAACGGACGGTGGCGCGGAATCGACGGAAGGCTTGAAGAGGGCCGTCGCCGAGTTGCGGGAGCGCGTCGACGCCCCCATCGCCCGGCTCGAAGCGCTCGAGCAGCGCGTCGCCGGCGCCGTCACTGCGGACATGCTCGACGCGCGGCTCGCCGCGCTCGATCAGCTGAGCGGCCGGCTCGACGAGCTGGCCCAGCGTGCGTCGTCGCCCGAGGCTCTCGACGAGGTGCGGGCGCGCGTCGAGGAGCTCGCCGCAGGCTCGACGCAGAACGCAGGTGTCGATGAGCTTCGCGCCGAGATCGCACAGCTCGCCGAGCGGGTCCACACTTCCGAGACATCCGCCGCGCCGGGTCTCGCGGACAAGCTCGACGCGGTCGCCGGCCAGGCGGAGGCAGCGCACACCGAGCTTACGGCCCTCGTGTCGCGGCTCGACGACCTGACCGGGCTCCAGGAGCGCGTCGCCGACCTCGCCGGCCGCGTGCCCGGCGAGGAGCTCGTCGGCGAGATGCGCCGGGCATTGTCCGAGCTCGCCGCTCGGACCACCGACCACCCACAGTCCGACGACGATTATTCGGCGTCGATCGTAGCTCTCGGCACGCGGCTCGATCAGCTGGCGGCGCAGGTCGAGGAGGTCACCTCGGAGGCCTCGGACGCCGGAAACGATGAGCTGCGGACGGCAATCGACGCTCTGCGCTCGCGCATCGACGAGCTGCAGGCGCGCCCCGTTGCCGACGGCGAAGCTCTCCAGGAGCGACTGCAGGCGCTCGAGCAGAAGACGTTCGAGGTCACCGCCGGCGATGTCGCAGAGATGACGCGCACGCTCGAGGAGCAGCGATTGCAATTCGACGACCGGCTCGGCGAGGTGGCGGCGGCCGTGTCGGATACGTCGGAGCTCGACACGATACGTCTACGGCTCGAGGAGCTGGCGGCTGCAAGTGCGGCTTCCGCCGAGGCATCGGCTCTGGACGAGCGGATCGCCGCGCTCGAGCACCGTCTCGTCGATCTGACGCCGGTGAGCGAGCTGCGGGAAGAGGTCCAGCGCGTGGCCGCTTCGGCCGCGGGCGAGCGAGCGACGCTCGAGCGGGCCCTGCTCGCCCGGGTCGAGGAGATCACGACCGGCGTCCCTGCCGTCGACGAGTTCGCTGCGCTTCGTGACCGCGTCGCCGAGTTGGCTGCACGGCCGGCAGTCGACGAGAGCCTGCGGGCCCAGGTCGACGAGCTGGCCACGCGACTTGATGCGGCGGCGTCCGTCGGCGAGTCGATGGAGAGCCTGCGTCAGACGTTTGCCGCGCTCGACGCTGCGCGGGCAGAGGATGCCCGTGCGACGAGCGAGCGGCTGCAGGGCATCGAGCAGGCGCTCGCCTCCTTCGGCGATCTCACGGCAAGGGTCGACGCAGCGGCGGCCGCCGGCGATTCGGTCGAGAGCTTGCGCCAGACGTTTGCCGCGCTCGACGCTGCGCGGGCAGAGGACACGCGTGCGACGAGCGAGCGACTGGGGGGACTCGAGCAGGCGCTCGCGTCGTTCGACGATCTCACGGCAAGGCTCGACGCAGCGGCGGCCGCCGGCGATTCGCTTGAGAGCTTGCGCCAGACGTTTGCCGCGCTGGACGCTGCGCGGGCAGAGGACACGCGTGCGACGAGCGAGCGACTGGGGGGACTCGAGCAGGCGCTCGCGTCGTTCGACGATCTCACGGCAAGGCTCGACGCAGCGGCGGCAGCCGGCGATTCGGTTGAGAGCTTGCGCCAGACGTTTGCCGCGCTGGACGCTGCGCGGGCGAACGATGCCCTCGCCACGGGGGCGCGGCTGCAGGGCCTCGAGCAGGCGATCTCGGCCGTGGACGGTTTGGAGGAGAAGATGCGCACCGTGGTCGCCGAAAGCGACGGTGCCCTCGCCGAGCGCGTCGAGGACGCACAGCGTCGCCTCGACGAGCTCGCTTCGCTCGAGGGTCGCCTGGCCGAGCTTCGCGACGACGTGTCCTCGCGCGTCCAGGTTGACGCATTCGCGGAGACCGAGAGCGCCCTGCGCGCGGAGCTCGAAGCGCTTACTCATCGGCTCGAGCGACAGGAGCACGAGCTCGCAGCTCGTCCCAGCGCGCCCGATCAAACCGCCCGGATCGACGGCATCGGGGTGCGGCTCGATCAGCACACCCGCGATCTGCAGGGCCGTCTCACCGCATTCTCGGACGACGTCACGACGCGGATCGACGGCCTGGAGCTTCGGACGGAAGGCCTTGTCGGCCGCGACGAGCTCGGCGCGACGATCGCCGAGCAGGCAGGGTCGCTCGGCGCAGAGCTCGATGCGGTGCGGGCGGCCGCACATGCGTTGGAGCGGAACCTGGCCGACAGAATCGGATCGCTCGCCGAGCGCTCCTCCGTCGACGCGATCGACGAGCGTGTCGCCGCCGCCGAGGAGAGCCTGACCAGCGGCTTCCGGCTGATCGAGACGATGCGGGACGCAACTGCTGCCCGGCTGGACGAGGCCGTGGGAGCGCTGCGTGGGGAACTGGACGGACGGGACTCGCGCATCGACGAGCGCATCACAGCCCAGCGGCTCGAGCTTTCCGCCCGGCATGACGAGATCGTCACCCAGCAGGGCGAGATCGTCGCCCAGCTGGCTGAGCTGCGTGAGCTCTCCGCTGCCCGAGACGCGTGGCAGTCGTCGGTCGAGGCACGGTTGGATGCGCGGGTGGATGAGCGTCTGACAGAGGTCTCCGAGCGTCTCGCTGCCGAGTCGGCGCGGGTGCAGTCCGAGATCGAGCAGTCGGCCGAAGCGTTGCGTGCCGAGGTGGCGGGCTCGAGCGACTCACTCCGCTCAGAACTCGATGCCTCGCGGCAGGCGTTGCGACTGGAGCTCGAGGGCAGCCGTGACGCCGTGGGTATCGAGGTCGGCTCGCTCGCCATGCGCCTCGACGAGCTGCAGGGTCTCCATCGGGCTGACACCGCCGCAGCGCGCCTGGCAGTCGACGCACTCGGCGCGCGCGTGGACGAATTCCACAGCCTGCGAGCGCAGGATGCGGAGGCGGCGCAAGAGGCCGCGGCAGAGGCCGGTGCCCGTCTCGATCAGCTTGGCGTCTCGCTGCGGCGCGAGGCAGCAGTCGCCAGGGAGACCGCCGATCGTGTCGCCGCCCGCGTCGAGGAGCTCGAAGGCGTGCACGCAGACGACGCCGAGTCCACCAGAATCGCCGCGGCAGAGCTCGTCGCGCGGCTCGACGATCTGGCGCTCCGCACTGCGGGCGCAGCCGCGGAGACGGAGAAAGCTCTTCGCGACGAGCTGTCGGGCGTCGCCGCGCGGATGGAGGAACAGGACGCGGGTGGGATCGAGGCGCGGGAGGAGCTTCGCGTCGAGCTGGAGCGCGTCTCGTCGTCGGTCGGCTGGCGGCTCGAGCGGATCGAGGAGTCACTCGCCTCCGACGACAGCGAGGCCCTGCGCGCAGCGTTGACCGAGGTCGAACGGCGCCTCGACGACCAGCTGTCGCACCAGGACGAGCAGGTACGCGTGACCGAGCGCGCGCTCCGAAAGGGACTTGCCTCCCTCGGCGAACGCCTTGTCGACAGCGAGACGGCATACCACGAGGCCGGTACGGCACTGCGCCGGTCGATCGAGCGTCTCGGTGCCGCAGTCGTCGAAGCGGATGCACGGATGGCCGAGCAGATTCCCGTGTCGGAGGTCGAGGGATACGTCGCATTTGCCCCCACGGCCGAGGGCTATCGTCTTGTCCCGGTGCCGGGCCGTCCACCCGAGCTCGGGGCAGTCGTCGAGGTCGAGGGCTGCGAGGGGCCGCTCGTCGTCACACGATACGGGCGCTCGCCGCTCCCGCTCGACAACCGGCGCTGCGCGTATCTGGATCGCTCCTGACACCACGCGCGCGCGACGCAGACCGAGCTGTAGTGCGGAGCGGCCTTCCGCTTCAGGCGCCTGTCGTCCGTCGGCATCGGCAAGGTAGCTCGCCGTGAGCCGCCATCGGCGCAATGCCCGCAACGCCCGGTGGTTCGGCGCGTATTCGGCCGTGATGCTGGCCGTTGCCGCCGTCATGCTCGCGACCGGCCAGTACTCGGTCGGGTTGAGCGTGCTTGCTGCGGCCGTGATCTTCGGCTGGTTCACGTGGCGGTCGTGGAGGAAGACGCGGACGCGGGGCGTTCGCTGACTGCACGCGCCGTGTGTTAGAAGCTTGGGGATGGATCTCGGCTATTTCACGATGCCCCTGCATCCCGTGGGACGCGATTATGTGCAGACGCTGAAGGAGGACCGCGACGCGATCGTGCTCGCGGACGAGCTCGGTTTCACCGAGGCGTTCGTCGGCGAGCACGTGACCGACGTGGCAGAGTCGGTCACCGACTCGGTCGTCTTTCTCGCCAGCCTCGGACCGGTGACCAAGAAGATCAAGCTTTGCACCGGGACGATCAATCTCCCGAACGGCCATCCGGCTGCGATCGCGACGAAGGTCGCGATGCTCGACAACATGCTCGAGGGACGGTTCGTCTTCGGCGTCAGCCCCGGTGGGCTGCCGTCGGACTGGGAGGTGTTCGGGAATCTCGATCTCGATCGGCGCCAGAAGTTCCACGAGTGCATGGACGCGATTCTCGGGATCTGGTCCGGTACGGCGCCGTACAACCTCGCGGGGCAGCATTGGAGTATCTCGACCGAGCGGACGATGATCCCGGAGATCGGCCAGGGCCTGATGGTCCGTCCGTACCAGCAGCCCCACCCACCGATTGTGGTGACGGTGGTGGAGCCGTCCTCGCAGAGCGCCGCGAACGCCGCTGTCCGCGGCTGGGGCATCATCTCGGCCAACTTCCTGCTGCCGCAGTGGGTGAGCACGCATTGGGAGACCTACGCCGGGGCAGCCGGCGACGCCGGAGCACCGGACCCTGCCGGGTGGCGAGTGGCGAAGACGATCCTCGTCGCCGACGACGACCGCACGGCGCGCGAATACGGCTTCGGGCCGGACAGCCCCTACCGCCACTACTACCAGCAACTCGGCTTCAAACTCGTGCGGGCCGGCCGCGCCAACCTCTTCAAGCCCGATCCCGCGCTGCCAGACGAGTACGTCACCACCGACACGATCGTCGACCAGCTCGTCATCGCGGGCACCGCGAGCCAGGTGGTCGAAGAGCTGCTCGCATTCCGCGACGTCGTGGGCGATTTCGGGACGCTGCTCTACTGCGGGCTGGACTGGGTCGACCCCCGCATCGCGCGCCGATCGATGGAGTTGATGGCGGAGCGCGTGATGCCGGAGATCAACCGGGCCATCGGTGCGGACACGCGTCTCGCTCCTGCCACACGCTGATCCGATTCCGGAACGGCCGGCGCCTGTCGGCACCGAGAGCGCCGCCGGCGGGCTCCGAACGGGCCCGCCGGCGGCATCCGAGCCCTCTCGGCGGGCCGTCAGCGCGTCTCGACGCTGACGACTGCGAACGACGTGTCGACGTAGACCGTGACAGGCTGCCCCGAGGCATTCGTCATGTGCGCCTCGTAGGCGGCGTTGCCGTCGGCGTCCGTCTCGACACGCACGATCGTGCCTCCCGGAACCTTCGCCTGGGCCAGTTCGGTCACCTTTGCCAGCGCGTCGCCGGTCAGCGGCGTTTCGTCGCTGCGCTGCCCGCCCCATGGGTTCGAGCTGCTGGGGGCGGCTGGAGCGGTCGTCGTTGTGGTTGTCGCGGGTTGCGCTGCCGCGCCCGAGGACGCGCTCGTGCTCCCGGAGCCGGTGGCGGCGGCCGCAACCCCGTAGCTTCCGCCTGCGAGCCCGAGGGCGAGCGCCCCGACGGCCACCGCTCGAGGGATCAGCCGCTGTCGCTTGTCGTTGCTCATTTCGTGTCCTTTCGTCGCTGTCGTCACCCGGGGAGTCGGGTGACGTTTCAACGATTGCCCGCCGTGATGAGAGTCCACTGCTCCGAAGCTGGGAGTTCGATAGGAGCTCGCCTGTGCAGACGGTCAGGAGGGCCTCCAGTCGCGGCCTGAAGATGCCGATGCAGAGGGGATGAGCGGAGATCGTCAGCGGACGACGCGTGCCCGGACGGGGGCGATCGCGTTCGGCGCGATCGCAGCGGCCGAGGCCGCAGCGCTCGGAGCGGCTGCATACCGGGGCGTGCGCCGGCGACGGCTGCCGACTGCGCTCGAGCCGGCCGAGGCGGTGATGCGCGTCGTCGGCGCGATCGACGACTACCTCTACACGAACGAGCACTGTGCCGACGGCACGCGCCGCTCCGTCTTCTCCGGCCCGAATCGCGAGAAGCTGATGGGAGGACCCGTGCCGCCCGGCCGAGACGTCGCCTCCGAATGGGCACGGCTCATCCACCCCGACGACTGGGACGAGCATGTCGCCCACCGGGAGCGCTTGCAAGCCGGCGGGCCGAGCGAGGTGCGCTATCGGATTCGCGGGTACGACGGCGTCGACCGGTGGGTGCACGCGCGTGCACGCCCGTACCGTGACGGCGAGCGCGTGTTCGTGGACGGGATCGTGTCCGACGTGACAGCCCAGGTGGAGGCCGAGCAGGCTCTCGCCGACGCCCAGCGAGCCTTGCTCGAGCTTGCGACCGCGAACGAGCATCAGGCACTGCATGACCCGTTGACGGGGCTCGGCAACCGGCGCAAGCTGACGGCGGAGCTCGACGCGGCCTGCAGCGTGGCCACGGAGCGCGAGCCGGCGCTGCTGATCCTGTTCGACCTCGACGGGTTCAAGTCGTACAACGACACCTTTGGCCATCCGGCAGGCGACGCGCTGCTCGTACGGCTCGCTGACCGCTTGCTCGTGGCGTCGGCCTCGGCGAATGCGTACCGGCTCGGAGGAGACGAGTTCTGTGTGCTCGCTGCCACGAGCAGGTCCGATCTCGAAGCTCTCATCGCCCGCACGTCGTCCGCGCTCGTCGAGGAGGGCGACGGCTTCCGCATCAGAAGCTCGTTCGGAGCCGTTTTTCTGCCCGACGAGGCCGAGAGGGCGTCGGATGCGCTCCATATCGCGGACCAGCGTCTCTACAACGAGAAACGCAGCCGCCAGGCTGGACAGGCCCGTCCGGCGGACGTGCTGATGCAGGTGATCCGCGAAACCGAGCCGGACATCGAGGACCACGCAGTCGACGTCGCAGGGCTTGCGGTTGCAGTCGGGGACATACTGGGGCTCGATCCCGACGCGCTCGAGCGTCTCGACCAGGCCGCGCTCTTCCACGACGTGGGCAAGATCGGCATCCCCGACTCGATCCTCCACAAACCCGGCCCGCTCGATCCGTCCGAGTGGGAGTTCGTGCAGCGCCACACGATCATCGGCGAGCGAATCCTCGCCGCGTCACCGGCACTGCGCGGCGCCGCCAGGATCGTCCGCTCGAGCCACGAGCGCGTCGACGGCACGGGGTATCCCGATCGCCTACGGGCGGGCGAGATTCCGCCCGAGGCGCTCATAATCGCCGCGTGCAACGCATTCCACGCGATGACGACCGATCGTCCCTACCGGCCGAGACGGTCACGAGCCGAGGCGCTCGCCGAGCTCAGATCCCACGCCGGTACCCAATTCGACCCGGCAGCGGTCGCAGCGCTCGTCAGCGTGCTCGAGGAGAGCCGCCAGTCCGTCGACTGAGCTGGCTGCAAGATGCCGAATCCCCGAGTGGGGATTCGGCATCGCGAAGATCCCTGAAGGGGCCCGCCCGCGGGCCCTCCTGGGAGAGCCTTGCGAAGGCACCTCCTCGGTTGACCGTTGGTGGCTTCGGTGTCATCCTCGGTTCCCTGCCGATCACGTCGCGAAAGGACGGGATGACATGAGCCTGACCGAGGCGCCGCCCGCGGAAGAGCTCGTCGAGCGAGCCGCGGCACTCGTGCCGATGCTACGCGAGAGCGCGGTCGCCACCGAGGCCGCGAGACGTGTGCCCGCCGGGCATTTCGACGCGCTGAGCGAGGTGGGGGTCTTCCGGATGACGGCGCCGAAGCGGTTCGGCGGCTACGAGGTGGACTTCCAGACGCAGTGCGACGTGCTCGCGGAGATCGCGCGCGGCTGCCCGTCGACGTCCTGGGTGGGGACGATCTTCAGCGCCATGTCCTGGCTCGCCGGCGTCTTTCCGGACGAGGCCCAGGAGGAGCTCTTCGCGACGCACGACCTGAGGATGAGCGGAGCCCTTGCCCCGACGGGAACGGTGACCCGCACCGACGGAGGCGTCGTCATCAACGGGCGCTGGCCCTTCAACACCGGCTGTCACGGAGCCGAGTGGACGCTGCTCAACACCGTTCCCACGGACGAGGACGGCGTCCCGACCACGGTTGTCGTTCCCAGCAGCGAGCTCACCATCGTCGACGACTGGCACGCCAGCGGTATGGCCGGCACAGGGAGCAACACCGTCGTGGCCGACAACGTCTTCGTGCCGGCGCATCGGACACTCCCCCTTCAGGACATGCTCGATGGGACCTACCCTGCACGCCACAACGCGGACAACCCGTACTTCACCTACCCGACGGTTCCGGTCCTCGTCGTCAATGCCGGCGGCACGCCCCTCGGCATGGCTCGCGGCGCGCTCGAGGTGTTCTTCGAGCGGCTGCCGGACAGGCAGATCACGTTCACGAACTACGCCAAGCAGTCGGAGGCGCCCGTCACCCACCTGCAGCTCGGCGAGGCGTCGCTGAAGATCGAGTCGGCCGACGCGCACATACGCCGCGCGACGGCAATCCTCGACGAGCATCCAGGCGGCCCGATGTCGGTTGCGGCGCGGGTCAAGGCCCGGGCGCACGTCAGCTACGCGACCGGGCTCGCGCGCGAGGCGGTGGACACGCTCTTCTACGCGAGCGGAGCCTCGTCGATCCAGGTGCACGTGCCGATCCAGCGCTTCCAGCGGGACATGCAGGCGCTGTCGAACCACGGCATCATGCTCCCGTCGACGACGGTCGAGCTCTACGGCAGAATCCTCTGCGGGCTGGAGCCGAACACCGAGCTCTATTGACGAAGCCCGGACGCCGACAGGACTCAGTCGTCCGGGGCCGGCAGCACGAGCTCCAGCAGTTCCGCCTCGACGGGGACGAAGCCGGAGCGGCGGTAGAAGCTGCGGGCGCGCCAGTTGCCCTCCTCGGCCACGATCCGAAGCGCACGCACCCGCTCGGCGATCGCGTAGCCCTCGGCGTAGGCGAGCAGCCGGTGCCCGATACCGCGCTGCTCGTGTCCCGGCGCGACGAAGAGCTGCTCGACCACGATCGCCGCCGTCGCCGGGTCGCGCCGCAGCGCCACGTAGCCCGCCGCCTCTGCCTGCTCTCGAGCGACGAACACGACGTCGTGCTGCAGCACCTCGCGCACGCGCTCGTCGCTCCAGCCCGGCATGTCTGCAAACGTGCCCTTCGCCAGCCCGAAGAGATGCACCAGATCGTCCTCCGTCGGGGGCGCGATCACCACCGCATCCGTCACGGCTCCTCCCAGCTACCGCCCCACACGGGCGGTGTCGGATTTGCGCTCAGTCGTCCAGCTCGAGGATACGCCTCCACGCCCGCTGCAGATCGCCGCCAGAGGGACGAGCGGTCGCTCCGGGGAGCACCCCTCGTCCCTCCGACCGCGAGTCCGGACTAGCTCGGGACGATGTTGTGGTTGTGGTGGAAGACGTTCTCCGGGTCGTAGCGCCGCTTGAGCTCGAGCAACCGCGCATAGTTCGGCCCGTAGGCGGCTCGGACCGCGTCGCCGTCCTGGTCGTCGCCGAGATAGTTGAGCCAGCGTGCCTCCTCGAGATGCGGGCCGAAGGCGCGGTGTGTTTCGCGTGTCCAGGCGATGTTCTCGTCGGTCGCGGCGGGATCCATCCAGACCGAGGGGAGGAGGAGGTTCCAGCCCTCTGCGCGGTGGGGTACCGCGGTGTCGGTCACACCCACCCGCGTCACGGCACCGTGGAAGTGCTCGAGCAGGATCGCGCTCATCGGTGACGGCACCGACGCGAAGCGCTCGACCATCGTGTCGATGAGCCCGTCAGGAAGGCCTCGCGTGAAGCTCGAGAGCCAGTAGTTCAGGGATCCTGCCGGGTAGCCGGCGTCGAGGAGCGTGTTCATCACCGCATACGGCATGCGACCGATCTCGACCACCAGCGGCGAGCCCCACGTCTTGAAAGGCTCGAGGTCGTGCTCGGCCTGCTCTGCGTCCCCCGTGTGAAAGACGACCAAGGCCGAAAGCTTTGCGCCTGATCCATCAGGGGCATGAACGAGCCCGGCGAAGACCGTCAGGTCGTCGGAGCAGCCGGCGACGGCGTCGCGGTAGAAGCGGAACAGCTCGGGCGCGGCGTCGACCGGGTGGGCGATCAAGCCGCCGGTGACCATCTCCAGTGGCTGCAGGCGGTACGTGAAGGTGGTTGCGATGCCGAAGTTGCCGCCGCCCCCGCGTAGCGCCCAGAAAAGGTCCGGGTCGGACGCCTCGGTCACGTTCAGCACGTCGCCGTCGGCGTTGACGAGCTCGACGGCCAGCAGGCTATCGGCCGCGAGGCCGTGTTTCGCCATCAGCCAACCGAGCCCGCCGCCGAGCGTGAGCCCGGCGATCCCCGTCGTAGAGATGGCCCCGCCGGTGACTGCGAGCCCGTGCTCGCCCGTGGCGCCGTTGAGCTCCGCCCAGGTGAGACCTCCTTCTGCCCGCACCGTGCGGGCGTCCGCGTCGACGTCGGTGCCCTTCATCTCGGCGAGGTCGATCATCACCGCGTCGTCTGCGACCGCGCGGCCGGCCACGTTGTGGCCTCCGCCGCGGACGGAGATATCGAGCCCGGCCGCTCGTGCGAAGCGCACGCCGGCGGCCACGTCGGCTGCGCTGCGGCACCGGATGATCACCGCGGGCGCCCGGTCGATGAGGCCGTTGTGCACACGCCGCGCCGCGTCGTAGCCGTCGTCAGCGGGTCGCAGGACACGCCCGGAGACGCGGCCGGCAAGGTCGTCGAGGAGTGCGGAGTCAGGCGTCACGGTCATGGATATCTCCCTGTCTGTTCGTTCCGTTTGCTGAACCGGGTCGGCCCCGAGTCTAGGACGGTCGCGGCGGAGGTCAAGGTCCGGTCTGCAAGCAGGTGGTATACGAGCGGCATGAGTGTCGATCCGACGCCGGCAGCAAGCCGGGTGCTCCGCGGCCCGGACGTCTTGGCGGACGCGCTCGTCCGCGAGCTGCTCGAGGCGACCCTCGTCGCCGTGCTCGCGACCCTGGAGCCGGACGGGTCGGTGCACGCTGTGCCGCTATGGCTCTGTGACGGAGGCGACGCGATCCTGCTCGCGACCTTCTCCCGCAGCCGGAAGGTCCGCAACCTCGAGCGTGACCCGCGTGCCACGCTCGTGCTGCACGACTCCCGGCCCGGCTTCGAGGTGTGCGGCGTCACGATGCGTGGGCGCGCCGAGATCGTCCGCGGCGCCGTCGCCGGCCCGCTCGTCGAGCGTGTCCACCGGCGCTATCTGAGCGAGCCGGGTTACGACCTCCCGGTGGTGCGGCAATTCCTCGGCGGGGACGACGTCGCGCTCCGCTTCGTTCCGGAGGAGGCCGCGACATGGGACGAGCGCGCCAACCCCGCTACAGCCCTACTACGGGCCGCGAACGGCGCGCTCCCGCTCGAGCCCACAACCCCGCGTCCGTAAGAGGGCTGAGCCTCCGGAGCAGAGCGGCGACCGCGCCGGTCTGGTAGTAGTGGGCGGTAGCAGATCGGCACAGCGTCGCCGTCGCGCGCCGTCGCGGCCTACTTGGCAGCCGCAGGACTGCCCATCGTGGGAGCGATGAGTTCTGGGGCTGCAGCCGGTCTTGTGTGAAAACCGCAGCGACAAAGGGGCAGGGATGACCGACCATGACTCAGGAACCCAAGACTCAGGAACGCAGGGAAACGACGAGCCAACGGGTGCCGGGGCACCCGCACCCGGGCGGAGTGCAGCCCACGAGCGTCTAGCAACAGGGGCACTGGCCCGCTGGGCGCGCGCGTGCGCCACACACCCGTGGCGGGTCGTCTTCAGCTGGCTCGGCATCATCGTCGTTCTGATCGCCCTCGTCGCGACCGTCGGCGGCTCGCTCCGGGACGAGTTCGAGATCCCGGGGTCGGACACACAGAAGGCGGTCGACCTGATCGAGGCCGAATTCACGTCCGAGCAGGGCGCGGTGCTGAACATCGTCTTCGCCGCTCCGGCCGGGCAACGACTCGACACGCCGACGCGCCGCGCGGCAATCGAGAAGGCGATCGCGCGCCTCAGGTCGCCCGAGTTCAAGCCCACCGACGGCAAGGCGGGGCTGGTCAGCGTGGACGACCCGTTCCGCAAGGCCACCTTCTCGAAGGACGGCCGCATCGCCTACTCCGAGGCGCAATTCGACCAGACGATCGAGGACAAGGACCGGGACGCGGTCGTCGCCGTCGAGGATTCGGTGCGACAGACCGTCGAGCCGACGGGCGTGACCGTGGAGTACAACGGCGAGGCGGAGTTCCCGCCCCTCGAGCAGGGAACGTCGGAGTTGCTCGGCCTCCTCGCCGCGATCCTCGTGCTGCTCGTCGTCTTCCGTACCTTTGTCGCGATGCTGATCCCGATCGCCTTGGCGATCGTGGCGCTGATGACGGCATTCCTGCTCCTGTTCATCCTCGCCGGGTTGACGGACATCAACACGGTCACGCCGATCCTCGTCTCGATGATCGGGTTGGGGGTCGGGATCGACTACTCGCTCTTCATCGTCACGCGCTTCAGACAGCTACTCCACGAAGGTCTCGCACCGCGGGACGCAGCCTCCCAGGCCGGCGCATCGGCAGGTCGCGCGGTGCTGTTCGCCGGCGTGACAGTCGCCATCTCGGTCAGCGGCCTCGCATTCTTCGGTCTCGATTTCGTGACGAAGCTCGGCATCGGCAGCGCCCTCGGCGTGCTCACGACGGTGCTGATCGCGAACTCGCTGCTGCTGGCGGTGCTGGGGCTGCTGGGCCACAAGATCGACCGGCTGAAGGTGCCGTTCCTGTCGCCGATCGACGACTCCGAGGCGGCGCGCGAGAAGACGCTCGTCGCCCGTTGGGGACGGTTCGTGACCGCGAACGCACGGTTCGTGTTCCCCGCCGTCCTCATCCTCATCCTCGCCCTCGCCGCGACGTCGGCGCTCGTCCGCCTCGGCGCCGCCGACCAGGGCACCCAACCCAAGAAGCAGACGAGTAGGAGGGCGTACGACCTGCTGGCCGAAGGCTTCGGCGCCGGCTTCAACGGCCCGATCCCGATCGTCGTGGACATCAACGGCGACAAGCAGGCGCCGGACAAGATCTACGACGGGGTTCAGGGGATTCGGGACGTGGCGTCGGTGGACAAGCCGCAGTTGAACGACGAGAAGACCGTCGCGATCGTCTTCGTCACCCCGCGCTCCGCACCGCAGGACGAGGCGACCGACAAGCTCGTGGACCGCCTGCGCAGTGATGTCGTCCCGAAGGCGACGGCGGGCGGCGACGCGGTCGCCTACGTCTCGGGCCAGACGGCAGCCTTCAAGGACATCGCCGACCGGATCATGGAGCGGCTGCCGCTGTTCCTCCTCTACATCATCGGCGTGACGCTGATCCTGCTCGCGATGGCGTTCAGATCGATCGTGATCTCGGCCACGGCGGCGGTGACGACGCTCTTCTCCGCCTTCGTCGGCTTCGGTGTGCTGACGCTCGTGGTGCAGGAGGGCCACCTGCTCGGCATCACGGGCCTCGACAAGACGGGTCCGATCGAGACCTTCGTGCCGCCGATCGCCTTCGCGATCCTGTTCGGGCTCTCGATGGATTACATGGTCTTCATCATGAGCCGCATCCGGGAGGAGCACGTCCACGGCCTGAAGACGCGCGCGGCGGTGGAGCACGGGATCTCGGCGATCGGCCGGGTGGTCGTCGCGGCGGCGCTGATCATGGGCACGGTCTTCGCTGCCTTCGTCCTCAGCGCCGACCGGATCCCGAAGGAGTTCGGGCTGCTGCTGGCAGTCGCGATCCTGACGGATGCGCTGATCATTCGGATGACGCTCGTACCCGCATTTCTCACGCTCCTGGGCGAGAAGTCGTGGTACATCCCGCGCTGGCTCGACCGGCTGCTTCCGAACCTCACCATCGAGCCTCCGCATAACGGCGAGCCCGAGCTGCGTCCCGACCTCGCACATCCGGCCGAGGCATCCGGGCGCTGACGAGAGACCCGACCGGCGGAGCCTTATCCGGCTCCGCCGGCGGGCGGGCTCTCGCAGACGGCGTTCGCATAGCCCGAGCGGAACGGCCGGGCCGCCCCCGACTCCGGGTCGAAGGTGTGACGCTCCGTGCAGCCGGTGTCGTTTGCGAGCAAGTGGATCGAGACGGACGTCTCCGCCGACGTGGTGCGCACGCAGTGGACATCGTCGACGGGAGGAAGCAGCGTGTAGAAGTCTCCGGGCTCGAGCGGCCGGCGCCGGACGAGGTCGATCCCGCCGTCGCGCGGCTGGTAGAACTCCTCGTCCTGGTTTCCTCGGTAGACGCCTACGAGCCCCCACGCGAGGTGGTCGTGGATCGGTGTCTTCGATCCGGGCGGCACGACGAGGCTGAACAGGCATAGCGATCGCTCGGCCGAGCGATAGAGCAGCCACTGGCCGATCCCGCCGCCCATGCCGCTGTCGGGCACGTCGCGCTGGAACTCCTCGGGGAGCCACCGGCGCTCTGCGAGGGCGTCGCCGAACAGCGGACCGATCGCCTCGCAGGCCTCCGCGGGCGAGGCCGTGCCGGCGATCCTCTCCTTGACGGCTGCGACGAGCTCGCGCACGAATGGTGTGTCGAGGACGTACTCGTCGGCCGCGAGCGGCGCGAGCGAGGTCTGCGCATGGTCGTGCAGGTCACACATGCGTCGCCCTTTCGGCCTATTCCGCGGGGCTGACTCCGGCTCTGGAAATCACGATGCGCGCCGGCGGCTCATCGTCCCCGAGGTGCGGGACGACTGCCGTCCAGCCGTCGGAGTGCATGGCCCGCCGGCACTCCTCGAGCAGGTGGGTGGCCAGTGCCGCGGAGCTCATGAGCTCCACGTGCACATCGCGCTGCTCGGCCCCACGAGCAAGCGTGTAGGTCCAGCCTGCGGCGATGACTTCCCCGTTTTGGCCTTCGCTGTAGGAGCGCGGGCCGGCTTTCCGTTCCCAGGGCTCACCCATTGCTTCTCCTCGCCTCGTCCGTGCGAGCATACGCCAGCGACCGCCGCTCTGCCGATCGGCTGTGAGCGCGAGCTTCGTTCGAAGCGTCGAACCGAGGCACCGTTTCTCGGCCGACGTGAGAGGGTATGAGCGATCGACCGGTGATCGCCGGCTTTGAACTGTTCCACCAAGCGTGGAGGTACGAGATGGCAGACGACGAGACACAGGAGCACGGCCCGGCAGACGGCGGCGCAGGCACCGGCCACGACGGCGGCGCAGACGGCGGCGCTGATGGTGGGGCGGACGGCGGCGCTGATGGTGGGGCGGACGGCGGCGCTGATGGTGGCGCGGACGGCGGCGCCGACGGTGGCGCGGACGGCGGGGCCGACGGTGGCGCGGACGGTGGGGCCGACGGCGGAGCCGGCACCTGATCCTCACGGGCGAGCCTGCGGGCCGGGCGGTCGAAGCAGACCGTCCGGCTCTACGGCGTCTCCTCTCCATCGCGGAGCCGGAGTTCGCCCATCAGCACTGGGGCGTACGGCCCCTCCTCTCCCCGGCAGCAAGCCTGCCGGCGGGATTTGCCGATCTCTTCTCGCTGGAGTCGGTCGACGAGTTGCTCTCGAGACGCGGGATGCGCACGCCGTTCATCCGTCTGGTCAAGGAGGGCTCGATCGTCGACCCCTCGCGGTACACGCGGTCGGGCGGGTTGGGAGCCGCGATCGCAGACCAGGTCGTGGACGACCGCGTGCTCGAGCTCTTCGCGGACGGTCATACAGTGGTGTTGCAAGGCCTGCACCGGCTCTGGCCGCCGCTCATCGACTTCGCCGGCGAGCTGACGGCCGAGCTCGGGCATCCGGTCCAGATCAACGCGTACGTCACCCCGAGCGCGTCGCAGGGATTTGCAGCCCACTACGACGTCCACGACGTCTTCGTGCTGCAGATCGCCGGCTACAAGCGCTGGATCGTTCACGACCCGGTCCACGTCGATCCGCTTCGCACACAGCCGTGGACAGACCACCGTCAGGCCGTGTCGCCACCGCGCGAGCGAGCGGCCGACCCTCGACGTCGTCCTCGAACCGGGCGACACGCTGTACCTGCCCCGCGGCTACATCCATTCGGCTGAGGCGCTGGGCGACATCTGCGCCCATCTGACGGTGGGCATCCACGGGCATACCCGGCACGCGATCGTCGAGGCACTGGCAGAGCTCGCCGCCGACGACGCGTCGCTCAGGCGATCGCTGCCGCTCGGTGTCGACGTGTGCGACCCGGACGACCTCGCAACCGAGGTCGGTGCCACGGTCGACGCGCTGATCGCCCGTCTCCAGTCGGTCCGTCCGCACGATGTCGCACGGATCCTCGAGAGCGGTGCGCGCGCGAGCACCCGGCCGGCGCCGCTCGATCCCCTCGCTCAGGCGGAAGCACTCGGGCGCCTCGACGTCGACACGATGATCGTGACGCGCCGGCATCTCCGCGCATCATGCATCGAGCGGGACAACGAGCTCACACTCGTCCTCCCGGGCCGGACGCTCCGGCTGCCGCCGGCCGCGCGTGAGGCGGTCGACGCTCTCCTCGATTCGGGTCTGCCGATTCGGGTCGGCGACCTGCCCGCCGTCTCCGAATCCGAGGCGCTGGCGTTGTCACGTGACCTCATCAGGGCGGGCGTCGTCGTACAGCAGAACGCCACGTCCGACTCCTGATGCAGGCGGCCGACGAGGGCGAGGAGCGCTCGAGCGTGCTCCGGTGCTCATTCGCCGCAGAGGAGCGGGGGGACGCGCTCTTTGCCACCGCATCCCCGGCCGCGGGCTTCCTGCTCGTCGAGCAGCCGGGCGCGTGGGGCCGGCAGGCGCTCACAGAGTCGCAGCTCGATACGGCCGTCGCAGCCCAGCTCGGCGCGCGGGCGATCGCAGCGTCGCTTCGCGTCGTGCTGATCAGGCGCCACGGACGGAATCCTCGCGGCCCGCGGCGGAGCTGGGCGCTCGTCGACTCGACGCCGGGTCGCGAGACGATCGCGTGGGGATCGTTCACCGCGGAGACGGAGCTCCTCGACCTTCCACTGGACGGGAGCGCCGGCGAAGGCTCATCCGACGCGTGCTACCTCGTGTGCACACACGGGCGCCACGACGCGTGCTGCGCCCTGCGGGGCCGGCCCGTCGCGGCCGCGTTCGCCAGGGCGCGCCCGGCAGCCACGTGGGAGTGCTCGCACGTCGGCGGAGATCGCTTCGCGCCGAACGTCGTCGTTCTGCCGCAGGGCCTCTATTACGGACGGGTGAGCGCGGCCGGCGCCGCCTCGATCGTCGAAGCGCACGAGCGCTCCGAGGTCGTCGTCGAGCATCTGCGGGGCAGAGCGGCATTCCGGCCGGCGGTGCAGGCGGCGCAACACTTTGCGCGCAGGCAGCTCGGCGCCACGGCGATCGACGATCTGTCCCCGATCGGGGAGACCGCCGAACCTGACGGGCGCGTCTCCGTCCGCTTCAGCCATGGCTCCGCAACGGTCACGGCGACCGTGCGACCGAGCGTGGGTGAGCAGGCCGGGCTCCTGACCTGTCACGCCACGCACGCAGTTCATCCGCCGACCTTCGCCCTCGAGCGGATCGACGTCGAGGTGGCCTCCTGAGAACGCGCTGAGCAGTGCACGGGAATGCGACGCGGGAGCCGACACCTGCAGGCCCCCGCGTCAGCGCGACTCGCTAGGAGACGACTACCGTGAGCGTGAGGATATTGTCCTCGCCGATCGTCTTCATGCCGGCCATCGCTGGATAGTCCTCGCCGGCCTTCGTGGTGAAGTGGTAGATCCCGGGCCGAGTCAGCTTGATCTTCAACGACGCGCCCATGTGCCCGAGCCTGGGATGCGCGATCTGCAGCGCCGGGCCCCTGGTCAAGACGAGCGAGTGGGGCATGACGTCGTCGTTCGTGACGGTCAGCCAACCGCCGCGCTGGAGCGTGATCGTCTGGCTCGCCTTGAAGGCGCCGCCGTTCGCCGACCACGTATGGCAACCGCGCTGCTGATGCCTGATCAGAAGAGATGCCTGGCCAGGTGTTGAGGCGGCGGGCGCGACGCTCGTGAGAAGCACGGCAACGGCGAGTGTGAACGCGAAAAAGAGGGGTTTGAGGAACATCGGTACTCCTTCGTCGAGTTCCTTCGATTGTCCGGGCGGTGGGGTGCCGCGGCATCGGGAGCGGGCCCCTTCCGGCTGCGGTGTTTCCGCAGGCCCCGGACGGAAGTCGTCACGGCTCGTCGAGAGGCTCGATGACGTTCTTGCGCACGAAGTCGAAGACCAGGCGCGTCTCGACATGGTCGACCGAGGGATGCGCCGTCAGGTCCAGCACCAGCGTGCGCAGATGCGCGGTGTCCTTCACGGCCGCATGGATCAGGTAGTCGTCCGCGCCGCTGACGTGGAAGACCGACAGTGCGTCGGGGTGGTCGATCACGTGCCGGTGAAACGCGTCGATCTGCCGGCGGTCGTGGACACGCAGGCGGACCGCGACCAGCGCCTGGGTCGCCCGGCCCAGCTGCGCCAGGTCGACCGCCGCGTGGAAACCCTGCAGCACGCCCCGGTCGCGCAGCCGCCGTAGTCGCTCCAGGCAGGTCGACGGAGCCAGGCCGACGAGCTCCGCCAGCTCCTTGTTCGACATCCGAGCATTCTTCTGAAGCGCCGCCAGCAGGGCGCGATCGATTCGGTCCAACGGGGTATATCCGTCGCCAGGTCGCTGATTATTCGGTGGAGTTTGCATTCGACCAAAGAAAATCTACACTCAAGCCCTTCCGGCGCCACGTTGATTCGACGCCGTCGCACACACCACCGGCACAGAAGGAGACGATTCGCGCATGAGCGCCCGCGACTTCCACTTCACCTCCGAGTCCGTCACCGAGGGTCATCCGGACAAGATGGCGGACCAGATCTCGGACACCGTCCTCGATGCGGTCCTCGCCCAGGACCCGCTCGGCCGCGTGGCGTGCGAGACCTTCGTGACGACGGGCCTCGCGCTCGTCGGCGGCGAGATCACGACGTCGGGCACCATCGACATCCCGCGCCTCGTTCGCGCGACGATCGCCGAGATCGGCTACACGCGCGCGGAATACGGCTTCGACTCGAACACCTGCAGCGTGATCGTCGCGGTCGACGAGCAGTCCCCGGACATCGCGCAGGGTGTCGACTCCTCGTACGAGGCCCAGCACGCGCCGGGCGACGACGATCCCCTCGACCGGGTCGGCGCCGGCGACCAGGGCATGATGTTCGGCTATGCGTGCCGTGAGACGGACGAGCTGATGCCGCTCCCGATCACGCTGGCGCACAAGATCTGCAAGCGGCTCGCGGAGGTGCGGAAGGCGGACGAGCTCGCACTACCTCCGGCCCGACGGCAAGGCCCAGGTCACCGTGCGCTACGAGGTCGACGAGCATGGGGTGCAGCGTCCCGTGGAGATCGAGCGCGTCCTCGTCTCGACGCAGCACGCGGACGGGATCGATGCAGCGTCGCAGATCAAGCCCGACCTGATCGAGCGCGTCCTCCTTCCGATCCTGCCGGGTCATCTGTACGACGAGAAGCGGCTCGAGCACGAGGACTTCGTCTACGTGAATCCGACCGGCCGGTTCGTCGTCGGCGGTCCGATGGGCGACACCGGGCTCACGGGACGCAAGATCATCGTCGACACCTACGGCGGGGCGGCTCGCCACGGCGGCGGCGCCTTCTCCGGCAAGGACCCGACCAAGGTCGACCGCTCGGCCGCCTACGCCGCCCGCTACGTCGCGAAGAACGTCGTCGCCGCGGGCCTCGCCGACCGCTGCGAGATCCAGGTCGCCTACGCGATCGGGGTCGCGCATCCGTTCTCGATCCAGGTCGAGACGTTCGGCACCGAGGAGGTCTCCGTCGAGCGCATCCGGGAGCTGATCGTCGAGCACTTCGACCTCCGCCCGGCTGCGATCCTGCGCGACCTCGACCTGCGTCGCCCGATCTACGCGAAAACCGCGGCGTACGGCCATTTCGGCCGCGACGACCGCGATTTCACGTGGGAGCAGACGGACAAGGCGGAACTGCTCCGCGAGGCAGCCGGCCTCGCCGCCCGCGACGCCGCGACCGTCTGATGGCCGTCACCGTCGTCGGCTCCGTCGCCTTCGACGCGCTCGAGACGCCGTTCGGCAAGCGCGAGCGCATCCTCGGCGGCGCCGCCACCCACTTCTCGCTGGCGGCGAGCTTCTTCACCGACGTCAACGTCGTCGGTGTCGTCGGCGAGGACTTCGGCGAGGAGGAGTTCGCCGTCTTTCTCGCGCGGGGTGTCAACGTGGACGACGTTCGAGCAGGTCAAGGGCCAGAAGTCGTTCTTCTGGGCGGGCCGCTACGAGGACGACATGGCAGGTCGCGCACACACTCGACACGCAGCTGAACGTCTTCGCCGACTTCGATCCGGCACTGTCGGCGTCCGCCCGCGACGCAAGGACACTCTTCCTCGCGAACATCCAGCCGGATCTGCAGCGGGGCGTCCGGCAGCAGTGCAACGCCGCCGCGCTCGTCGGGCTCGACTCGATGAACTACTGGATCGACTCGGCGCGGGCGTCGCTTCTCCGCACGATCTCGGTCGTCGACATCGTCGTCCTCAACGACGCGGAGGTACGGATGCTGACAGGGGAGCCGAACCTGTCTCGCGCCGCACGCCAGATCCGGGAGCTCGGCCCCCGCGCGCTGCTCGTGAAGCAGGGGCCCTACGGCGCCTGCATGTTCACGGACGGCGGCTTCTTCTCGATTCCCGCCTACCCGCTCGAATCGGTGATCGACCCGACGGGCGCGGGCGACTCGTTCGCCGGCGGCTTCTTCGGCTTCCTCGACTCGCTCGGCTCGTCCGAGATCTCCGACAAGGATCTCCGCTGCGCGGCGGTGTACGGCTCCGTGCTGGCATCGTTCGGGGTCGAGGACTTCGGCATCGAGCGGGTGCAGCGGCTGACCCACGAGGAGATCGCGCAGCGCTTCCAGGAGTTCAAGAACATGACCGTCTTCGAGGGGCCTCCTGTGAGAGCGCCTCTTCTGAAGGGAGCAGAGTGATTCATGAGAAGCTGCGCCAGGAAGGGAGCACGAGATGACCACCACTGCGGGCGCCGGGCCCGAAGGGGAGCAGCAGGCCGCTGATTCGACGCCGTTCCGGTTCTTCGACAATCGCCAGAAGTACCTCGCGTTCGTCAACACGTGCAACGAGAAGGCGGTGATCGCGGGGCGCGTCGCGCAGGAGCTTCGGCACCTCCAGCCAATCCCGCCCGCGCTGCGGATCTTCGATGCGGGCATGGGCGACGCAACCGTGCTCTCGCGCCTGATGCGCAGTGTGCACCGGTACTTCCCGACGGTGCCGCTCGTAACCGTGGCGAAGGAGATCAGCCTCGAGGACGTTCGGCTCGGCCTCGAGAAGATGCCGGACCGCTTCTACGAGCACCCGCACACGGTGCTCGTGATCACGAACCTCACCTACGTCGACGCGCCAAAGCTCGTCCCGAGCAACCCGGAGCAGGTGCAGGAGCTCAACTGGCAGGTCGTGCGCCTGACGGGCAAGTCCTCATACGACTACGACGAGCAGATCCAGTCGCTGGCGCCCATGCTCTCGCACGGCTGGCAGACGAAGCCGAGCCCGAAGACGGGTAATCCGACCTACGTCCGGCCCTCGGTGCTCGTGATCTACCGCGACGACTACGGGTTCCTGCTCGACGACGTCATCCCCCGGCCCGGCCAGGTGGGCCAGTACGACTTCATCCTCGCCTCGCAGCCGTGGCGCGCCAGGATCGGCGCCGAGTTCAAGGCACGGACGGTCCTCGCCCCGTTGGCACGCAGCCTCGCTCCCGGCGGCCGGCTGCTCGCGATCCAATCGCACGGGAACGACCCCGGCCTCGAGATCGTCCAGAAGCTGTGGCCCGGCGAGAACCCGTTCCAGGTCGACCGCTATCAGCTCCTCAAGGCGCTGCGGGCGGAGCTGGGCCAGGAGGCGACCGAGTTCGACCTGACGGCGCCCGACGACGAGGCCTCGCTCTTCCGCTACGAGATGCACACGCTCCCATCGGAGATCGGCGACCGCATCGGCACATCGACACTGTTCGCGGCCTGGAACGCCGCCATCTACGTGAACCAGATCGAGGACGAGCGTCTCGACGCCGTCGTCCAGGACGGCCTGTACCTCGACGCGACGCAGCAGGTACTGCAAGAGCACGGCGGGCTCTGGTTCAACGACGAGGCCTTCGTCGTCTCGCGCAGGCGGGACGGCGCCGGCTGATGACGCTGCGGGAGGTCCTTCGCTCCGGCGAGTTCGTCGTCACTGCCGAGCTGGGGCCGCCGCTGAACCCGGATCCAGAGCTCGTGCGGCAGAAGGCACGGGCCCTCGCCGGGGTCGTGCATGCCGCCAACGTCACCGACAACCAGGCCGCAACGGTCAAGCTCTCGCCGCTCGCGTGCGCGGTCTGGCTGTTGGAAGAGGGCGTCGAGCCGATCCTCCAGCTCACCACCCGCGACCGGAACGTGCTGGCGCTGCAGTCCGACCTCCTCGGCGCGTGGGCACTCGGCGTCGCCGCCGTCCTCGTGCTCGGCGGCGACCCGCTGAAGGTCGGTCCCTACGAGTCAATCGCCAAGCCCGTGGGCGATCTGGATTCGGGCGGGCTCGCCCGACTCGTCAACGAGCTCAACGGGGGCAGGCTCGCGGCGGGCGAGACGCTCGACGTTCCGACCGGGTTCCTCGTGCTCGGGGCCGCCAACCCGCTCGTCGACACGGTCGAGCGGCTGGAGGCAAAGCTTGCTGCCGGCACACACTGCTTCCAGACGAACATCGTGTACGACGTCGACCGCTTCGCGGAGTGGTTTGCGCCGATGGTCGGGGCCGGCGTCCCGGAACGGGCGCCCGTGCTGGTCGGCGTGACACCACCTCGAAGCACGCGCATGCTCCGCCACATGCACGACAACATTCCCGGCATCGAGGTCGACGAGGCGACGTTCGCGCGAATGGAGGGGCTGGAGGGGGACGAGGCGAAGGAGGCCGGCGTCGAGATCGCGGTCGATCTCGTCCGCAGCCTGCGCGAGGTTCCCGGCGTCGCCGGTGTGCACCTGATGGCTCCCGGCTGGGAGGCCGAGGCCGTGCCGCGCGTGGCCGAGCGAGCCGGGATCAAGGCGGTGAGGGCGGCGGGACCGAGCTGAACAGGGCCGGCTTCCGCTACGTGCGACAGGAGCGCGTCGACTACCCCGACGCGCTCGGGAGCTCGAGCTCGAGACGGTGGTACGAAGGATCGCTCCGATCCCAGGTGCCCTGGGGGTAGGTGCCCGTTCTCGCGTAGCGTGCGAGGTCGGCCTCGGCGCGCCAGTCGTGGATGAGCTCCCTCATCGTGATGCGCCACTCGCCGCCCCGCCGTTCGAGCCGGTCGATGTAGCGGCCGCCGCCGAAGTCGATCTTGGTCCCGTCCTTGCGACGCAGCACGTAGAGGACGTAGGTCTCGGACTGGGCCTCGTCCCCGTCGATCTCGACCATGTGATTGACGGTGAAATGGGTGTGAGCGGCCCAGTTCTCGGCGTGCAGCGCGTTCGCCCAGGGCACGAACTCGTCGATCGATCCGGTGAAGTCACCGTGGTGGTCGATCGCGTCTTCGTGGAACACCGAGGCGAGGATCTCCTCGTCGTGGCGGTCGAGGCCTCGCGCGTAGCGGATCACGCAGTCGAGGATCTGCTGCCGGTCTAGCATCTGCTGCATCTGCTCCCGCAACTGCTGTACCTCCGCGTGCAGGCCTTGCGTGTCCGTATCGAGTCCCTTTTCACCCATTTTCATCCTCCTGCTGACTGCTGCTGGCGGTTGAGCGCCCCGTCGGGGCGCCTGGACGGGCGGACGAGCTCTTGTGACGATGTGGCACAAGCTCTCATGCGGTTGCGAGCTCGCGGTCGCCTGCTTTGACGACGCGCTCGTGGAGGACGGCGCCGAGCATCTGCGTCATGTCGAAGACGTTGTCCCCGTCGGCGACGGCCTCCGCCCAGGCGGGGGTGTCCAGGGCCCGGAGGAATTGCTGCTCGTCCTTGAACCAGCATTCGGAGAAGCCGTCGAAGCGGAGCGGGTCGCGAGCCTCGCCGCCTCCCCCGACCGGTGCGAGCGCGTGGTTCTGTACGTAGCGGTCGATGTCGAGGCCCTTGAAGATGGGTCCATGGATCGTCCGCCAGTATCGGCTTGCCTCGGCGCGGTCCATTCCCTCCTTGAAGCGGACGACCCAGACGACCTTGTACGGACTGCTGGGTCCCTCGATCATCGTGTGCTCCTCGACCTGCGCGCTCATGCCCTCCAGCCAGGACATGTCGAACACGTTGTGTCCGTCCTCGACGAGGGCCTGCCACTCGGGGGTCGCCATCGAGTCACGGAAGGCGGGCTCATCCCGCCACCAACCGCACGAGTAGCCGTCGAACAGCGTGTCCTCCTGGGCGACGCCGCTCATCAGCGGTAGTGGCCCGACGACGTGGTTTTGCACATAGCGCTCGATGCCGGGCGTCTTGATGCACATCGGCCCATGGATCTCGGCCCAGTGCCGTCGTGCATCCTCCTTTGCCATCCCTTGCGGGAAGCGGGCGATCCAGGCGACCTTGTACATCGACTCCTCCTTGGCTCGGCGCGTCTCCGCGCGGGTATGAAAGCTGCTTCAGACAGTGGACATGGATCATCGGTCCGGCTCCGTGACCGTGATCCGGCGGTCGATCCGGACATTTCCCAGCGTCTGGCGGATGCCCGACGGCCAGCTGATCTCGAGGCCGGCGATCGTTGTCGCCCGGCCGAGCCCGAAATGCACCGTGGTCTGGTTCCCCGAGCAGTAGACCTGCCGCAGCATCCTGGTGCCGTCCCCGAGGCGCACGACGATGCGTGCTCCGCAGCCGTCTCGGCTGGAGACGGTTCCGCGTGCGTCGACCTCGAGCCAGTGGCTCCCCTCGCGAGGCGTCACGTTTCGATACAGCCTCGGCGGGCCGCCCTGGTCGACGACCGCGATGTCGACGCGACCGTCCCCGTCGTAGTCGGCGAATGCGACGCCCTTGGAGTCCCCCGCGTCGTCGCCCCCGCTCGCGGCGCTGAGGTCGAGGAAGTGCTTGCCGGTACCGTCGTTGACGTAGAGCTCGTTTCGCTGTGCGCCCCCGGCTTGCGGGCGCCGGATGACGTTTCCTGCGGCGAAGTACAGATCCTCCCAGCCGTCGAGATTGAAGTCGTAGCTGCCGACGCCCCAGGTGATCGACTGCACCGTCGAGCGCTGCAACGGCCTGGCGACTCGAGCCGACGAGGCGATGTCGGCGAATGTGCCGTTGCCCCGGTTGCGCAGGAGCTTCTTGGCCCCGATGTCGGACAGTGCGAGGTCCAGCCTGAGGTCGCGGTCGAAGTCGCCGACCGCGATCCCCATCGTGTTGTTGAACAGCGCGGTGTCCGACTGGGCGGAGACATCCGTGAACTCCTTGCCGCCGCCGGCGCGCCCGTTGTTTCGCCACAGATGGTTGTGGTCCGGCCGCTCGCCGATGAAGTCGTTCCCGAGGTACAGGTCCTGCCGGTTGTCGCCGTTGTAGTCGAACCATGCTGCGCCGAAGCCGGCCCCGCTGGTGGCGCCGCGCCCGAGCATCGAAGTGGCGGCGCCGAACGTCCCGTCGCCGTTGTTGTGGTAGAGCGTGTCCGGGTAGTACCGCACCCTCGACGTCAGGGCATACGGATTCGTCCATGCCCCGAGGCACGTGATGTAGCTCGTCACGTAGATGTCCAGGCGCCCGTCGTTGTCGTAGTCGCCCCAGGCAACGCCGGTGCTCGGGGAGCTCTCCCGTATTCCCGCCGCCGCCGTGACGTTCTCGAAGTGCCCGCTGCCGACGTTGCGGAGGAGGACGTCGGCATGCGTCCGGGCGATATAGAGATCAGGACGCCCGTCGTTGTCGTAGTCGGCGAAGGCAGCGCCGATCGCGTCCGTCACCGCGACGCCGCGAGCAGCCGCTTCTTCGTGGAACCCGCCCTTACCGTCGCTGACGAACAGCTGTGCCGGGTCGCTGAGGCGGGTGAGGAAGAGATCGGGAGCCCCGTCGCCGTTGACGTCGCCCCAGGCTGCTCCGTTCGCGAACTGGCCGCAACTCGGTGTGGGCATCGTCGTCGTCAGCCCAGCTCGTTTCGTGACGTCCTCGAACCGGGGCGCGATGACGGTCGGCTTCGACACGGCGAAGACTGCCGGCGTCCCGGACGGACGGCCGTCGACAGACGCGACGACGCGGAATGTGCCGAGCGACGAGAACCACTGCGACGGCGTCACCGCGACGCGCGTCGCCGCCCGTCCATTGCCGGGCACGATCAGCTTTGCCTCGTGAAAGCGGATCGAGGAGCCGCCGGGCCCGGTGAGGCTCAGCGCCACGGTGAACGGCTGGCTCGCCGCATCTGAGTTCCGGACGACGGCGCGCACCGGGACGGGCGTCCCTTGCGGCACCGGTCCAGCGGCTCCGATCTCGAGCTCGACGACCGCGGTGGTGCCAGGCACGGCAGCCGAGCCGGCGCGAGACGGCACGGGCACTCTCCGAGAGCCGATGATCAGATAGCCGGTCTTCGTCGCCGCGAGCTCGAACGTCCTCACGACGTCGACTGCCCTGGTCCGGCCCTCGAGTCTCGGCGGTGAGCCGGCATAGGTTGCTTGCGCGACCGTGCCCCGCACGGTTGCGAGTATCCGAGGGCCGAGCTGGTCCGGCCCTGCGGCGAGCGCCACCCGCACCTGCTCGATGCGGTAGGTCGCAACGGTGACGGGGTGTCCTGCCCGTGCTCGGCCAATCTGACGCTGCAGCTCGCCCAGCCGGTCGCCGGCGGCTGCCGCCGCGGCTCGCGCCGGATCTCGGGTGCGAAGCGCATCGGCTTCCTCGCTCAATGCCGTGACGACGTCCTGCGCAATGCGGCGCGCGAGCGGGAGGGGCATCGATGATGCGACGTCCCTGGACTGGGCGACGGTCACCTCGATCCCGGCCGGGCCGGCGCCGCCTGCGGTCGCCATCGTCGCTCCCTCGGGGAGGCTCTCCGAGCGCGCCGGCAGGCCCGCCGCGACAAGGACGAGGGCGTACGCCGCCACACCCGCGAGCCCCAAGGCCCCGACGCGGATCCTGCTCGATGCGGCGCCGGCGACGCGGGCGCGTAGCGGCAGGCTACGGCCGAGCAGAGGGCGCGCGATGCAGACGAGGGTGAGGGCCCCGAGCACGGCGACCTTTGTGGCGAACTCGGTCGTCTGTGGTGCGATCAGGAGCGTGGCAACGAGACCCACGGCGACGGCGTACGTCGTCCGCGCCCGGGATCCGGACGGCGCCGTCTTCGGGTCGGTGATCATGAAGAAGAGGAAGATGAGGATCTCGGGCGAGGACACCAGCAACCACCAGAACGACCAGCCCGAGATCGGCCCGAGATGCCAGCGCGCCGTGATCGAGTGACCGGTCGCGGCGAGCACGGCGACCCCCGCCGCGAAGGAGACCCAGAAGCCGGCCGCGATCATCAGCATCCGCAACCGGGCGAGAATCGTGAGCCCTGCGACGACGATGATCGCGATCGCGAGGACGAGACCGACCGACATCGGTCCCCACCAGAAGTCGAGCGGCTGCGCCCGCGCGTCCCCGAGTACGAGGAAGCAGAGGACGAGCCCCGCGTTCGACGGGTTGAGGATATGCCTTCCGCCGACACGGACGACGTACTTCGAGAGCAGTCCCGCCGCGGCGGTGGCCGCGAAGATCCAGGCCCCGTGCAGGCTCCACCAGTCGCCGTGCTCGGTGCCGGGGACGCGCAAGATGAAGGCGACCCCGTTGCCCGTCAGGAGTGCGCTCGCCGGCCACACGAACGCCCGCTCACGCCGGAGCACGATCACGGTCTCGAGCACGGCGCACGTGACCACCGAGACGAGAATCTGCGCGATCGAGAGCTGGAAGCCGAGCGCCGTCTGGCCGAGCACCTGGAGCGAGACGATCGCGAGCGCGAGATGGAGCCGCGGGTCGGTCCGCCGCGGCAGGACGATCGGATAGCTCGTACCGCGGATCAGCACCGCCGGCCGGCCTGCGCCCAGGGCAGCGCTCGTGCTCATGCGCCCCCCATCGCCGCCCCGGGCGCCGTCACGGGGCTCACTCGATCGGGCGTCGGGTGCTTATCCTGACGGCGCACGGCCTCCGGCAACCCCTTTGTCGCGTCCGGACACGATGGTGCGGTAGTCGCCCAGGCCCGAGCGCATGCGCGCGATCAACTCCGGTGCCTGGTAGCAGATGAACGCGAGCAGCGTGAGCCCGCCGACGAGCATCTGCGACCACGAGTTGTCGAGCCCGAGGAAGGGAACGATGTTGACGAGCTCGGTGAGGAACAACGCGCCGAGCACGGCGCCGATGAACGAGCCACGGCCGCCGATCAGGCTCGCGCCGCCGAGCACCGCGGCCGCGATGCTCGTGAGCGTGAACTCGAAGCCGACGTTGGGGTCGCCGACCTGCACCTGGGCGGCGATGAAGAGGGCGGCGATCGCCGCGGAGAGAGCCGAGAGGAGCAGGGCACGGACGAAGATGAAGCCGACGCGGGCACCGCGCCGCGCCGCCGCGGTCTCGTCGAGCCCGACGGCGCGCGCAGTCAGGCCCCCGCTGCTGCGGTAGAGCCAGAGATCAGCGAGCAGCGCGACCACCACGACGGCGATGAACGCGATCGGCACCGCGCCGATGCTCTTCTGCATCGCGGCCGCGAAGCCCTGGTCGATCGAGCCGGCCGGGATCGGTCGGAGCCAGAGCGCGACGCCCTGCAGAACGCTGAGCGTCGCCAACGTCGCGATGATCGACGAGAGGCCCAGCACCGCGGTGAGGAAGATGTTGCAGAGGCCGAAGCCGAGCCCGGCGATGATGACCGCGGCGATACCCCAGACGAGCCGGTACCACGTCGAGCCGTCGGGGATCGTGTACGACGCGATCACGACGCCCACCGTGATCTGGGCGCCGACCGAGACGTCGAACACGCGCACCATCAGCGCGTTCGTCTGGCCGATCGCTGCGAGTGCGAGCGGCACCGTCGCGATGAGGAGGCCGTTGAGGTTGTACTCGGACAGGAAGGTGCTGTTGCGGTCGTGCGTGTACGCCGCGATCGCGAGGATGAGGATGCAGATGAGTGCGAGCGGCATCCAGCCGCGGAATGCGAGGCCCCGACGCCATGCCGGCCTGGCTGCGGCGGCCTCGCTCACTGTGACGCCTCGTCTGCGACGCCCGCCGTCGCGCGGACCCCGACGATCGCCTCGATGATGCGCCGCTCGCTCAGGTCTGCCTGCGCGATCTCGTCCACGATGCGGCCGCGCGAGAGGACGATGACCCGGTCGCAGAGCCCGGTGAGCTCGATCGGGTCACCGGACTTCACGATCAGCGCCGCTCCCTCGGCCGCCTTGGCACGCAATGCCTCGTAGATGTCGAAGCGGGAGCTGACATCGACGCCCTGGGTCGGCTCATCGGCGAGGATGACACGGACGGCCCCCCGCAGGAAGGGCCGCGCGATCGCGACCTTCTGCTGGTTGCCCCCCGACAGGAACTGCACGGGCTGCTCGATCGAGACGGCCCGCAGCTGCAGGCGCTGGACGAGCTCGCTGACTGCCGCCCGCTCCCTGGTGCGGCTGATCCAGCCCAGGCGCATGAAGCGCCGCAACACCTGGATGCTCGAGTTCATCCGCGTGCCGAGCACCATGAACAACGACTCGCGGGCCCGCTCGCCGCTGAGCAGGACGATGCCGGCCCGCAGCGCCCCGACGGGTGAGTGAAGGTCGACCTTGGATCCCTCGCAGCGCACGGACCCGCTCGCGCGCTCGACGCCCGCGAGCGATCGCAGCAGCTGCACCTGCCCGTTGCCCTCCGCGCCGGCGACGCCGAGGATCTCTCCCCGCCGCAGCGCCAGGTCGATCGGCCCGAAGCGGTCTCCGCTGAGCTGGACGACGTCGAGCAGCACCTCCTCGCTCACCTCGCCGGTGCGGTCCGGGAACGCGAGCTCGAGCGGGCGGCCGATCATCAGCGCGACGAGCGCCTCCTCGGACATGCCGTGGGCGTCGAAGGTGCCCTGGACGACGCCGTCACGCAACACCGTCACCCGGTTGGCGACGCTGAGCACCTCGAGCAGCCGGTGGCTCACGTAGATGACGCCGACGCCGCGGGCGGCGAGCGCGACGACGAGCGCGTGCAGCCGCTCGACCTCGCTCGGCCCGAGCGCCGTGGTCGGCTCGTCGAGCACGAGCACCTTCGGCCGGGAGGTCAGCGCCTTCACGACCTCGAGCATCTGCCGCTCGGCGAGCGACAGGCCGCCCGTGCGGGCGTGCGGGTCGATGCCGAGGTCGTATTCGGCGAGTGTCGCGCGGGCCCAGTCGGCCATCTGCCCGTACGACGGGCGCAGGCGCGGCGGCGCCGCGAGGTACAGGTTCTCCGCCACCGAGAGCTCGAGCACCTCGGAGAACGTCTGGTAGGCCATGCCCAGCCCGAGCTCCTGCGCATCGTGCGCGGAGGCCGTCTCCAGACGGTTGCCGTCGATCTCGACGACACCTGCATCTGCCGCGAGCACGCCGCTCGCGACGCCGAGCAATGTCGACTTCCCGGACCCGTTCTCCCCGACGACGGCGTGAATCTCGCCCGCCCTGCATTCGAGGCTCGCCTCACGCACCGCCTGGACGGCCCCGAAGCGCTTGGACACGCCTTGCAGCGAGAGGACGACAGGGAGCACGGATCCGGGATCGGTCGACATGTGTGTCTAGCTCAGCCCGTTGCCTATCCGAACATCCGCTTCTGCAGCGCCGGCGAGACGAGCGCCGTCGGCGAGCCGTTTGCGGGCAGGTCGGCCCGGCAGGACTTCTTCGTCACCTGCACGAGGCTCGGGTTGTAGATCACCTGCGCCGGCACGGGTGCCCCGGCGAGCTTCATCATCCCCGCCGTCAGCGCCGTGCGGCCCTGGAAGAAGAGCGCCACGAACGTCCAGACCTTGAAGTTCGGGTTGTTCTGCTTCTTGTACTCGCACAGGAGCGGGTTGTCGTTCGAGTAGATCGTCGCCGTTATGTCGAGCGGCTTGTTGGCGGCCTCGAACGCGCGGATCGCCCCGACGAAGGCATCGCCGTAGTCGTAGCTGACGCCCTTCAGGTCGGGGTACTTGGCGAGGATGCCGGCCATCGCCTGCAGTGCGCCCTGGCGCGTCCAGCCGGTGTCCGCAGTGGCGACGACGTTGATGTTCTTGTTCAGCGCCGCCTTCTCACACTTCTGCCACGCCGGCGACTGCGTGTTGCCGGGAGTGCCGCCGAGGAAGGCGATGTTGCCTCCGTTCGGGAGCGCCTTGTTCTCGACCGCGGCGAACTGCTTGCCGAGCACGCAGATGTCGGTGCCGGAGTAGTTCAGGTAATCGACGCCCGGCTTGCCGATGTTGGCATTCGACCACAGGTTGACGGGGATGCCGCGCTTCGTCGCCTCGCGGTACACGGGCAGCAACGCGCCGCCGGCGTCCGGATAGCTGACGATCACGTCGACGCCCTGGGCGATCATGCTGCGGACGTCCGAGATCGCCTTCTGCGTCTTCAGGTTGGCATCGGTGTAGATGATCTTCCCGATCTGCGGATACGTCAGCGCCTGGAGGATGAACTCCATCTTGAAGAGCTGCCGTGCCGGGTTGCCGCCGAAGCCGTCGGCGAGGCCGACGGTGATCTTGCCGCCGGTGCCCGTGTCGCAGATGTTCTTCTGCCAGCACTGGAACGCGAGGTTCTCGTCGACCTTCTTGCCGGCGCGGTACATTGCGGCCAAGGCGATGTTCTTCTGTGTCGCATTGGTCGGCAGCGCTGCAGCGCCCCCGAGTGCATACGTGACGACACTCTGCTTCGGGTTGTAATTCTCGCCGTACTTCCCGTTCGGCAGCGTCGCTCCGTACGGCCCCGCAAATACGGCGGCGCCGCCGCCGGCGGCGCCGAGCGCGAGCGCGGCAAGTGTGAGCGTTGCGGCGAGTGCTGCTGCCGCCGTCAATGCACGACGCGTTCCTGGTCGGTTCTTTGCTGATGTGCGCATCTCTCTGCCTTCCTCCTGCGTCCTTCGGGGGACGGTTATCTGCCACGCATCGCCGCGTGGCTGAGCACGTTCTCCTCGTCATCCGGTCGAGATCAGCCGCCCTCCTCTCCGAGAAACGCCCTTACCCCGGGGCGTTGCAGCACGCGTCCGAGGACGATCGCGATGCGATCGCCGGAGATGACCATGCCGACGATGATCGCGCCGCCGAAGACCACGAACTGCAGGGCCGTGGTCAATCCGAGCACGCGCAGCATCTGGTTCAGCAGCGTGAGCGCGAAGGCCGCAATCCAGGTCGACGTGGCGCTCGCGAGCCCGCCCGTGAGCGACGTGCCGGCCAGGACGACGGCCGCAATCGGCGCGAACAGGTACGGCTGGCCGGGGTCGACGTCAGGCGTCGTGATCACGCCTGCAAGGAGGATCGCGGCGATGCCGCCGGCGACAGCCGACGCGACGTAGGCGAAGAGCACGTGGGTCCGCACATGGATCCCGGCGATCCAGGCTGCCCGCGGATTCGCCCCCACGGCCTGGAAGCGGCGGCCGATGCTCGTGGAGCGCATCACGAGCGCGACGACGATCGTGAGCGCGAGGCCGGCCCAGAAGACCCAGCTGATGCCGAGGGCCGGCTTCTCGAAGACCCAGTTCGAGAGCGCGGGCGGCACCGCAGACTCGTTCCCCGTGCCGAGGCGGTAGTGCTGGGTCTCGCCGAGCAGCACGAGGCCGACGGCGAGGGTGACAATGAGCGGGTTGAACCGCAGGACGGCGACCAGGAAGCCGTTGACGAGGCCGATCACGACGGCGCAGCCGAGGACGACGAAAACCGCCTTGGCGAGCTCGTCGTTCTTGCCGGCCGACGCACCGACGGTCACGTTTGCGAGCAGCGAGATCGTGCCGGCGATGGAGAGGTCGATACCGCCCGTCATCACGACGAGCATCTGCCCGAGCGCTGCGACGCCCACGATCGCCGCCAGCGGCAACATCGCGCTGAACGAGCCTTGTGAGAGCGTCTCGGGGGCGATGATCTTGCACACCACGACGAGCACGCCGGTTGCGATCCAGATCGTGACGAAGCGTGAGGAGAAGAGGAGGCTGCTGACCAGGGACGGAAGTCCGAGGCGCCGTGCCGCCGTGCGCACCCGATCGCCTCCCCGAGGCGGTGCCGCGGCCGACAACCGCGTCAGTCCGCCGTCGCGCCGGTGGATGTAGGCGGGGCGGGCCGAACGTCGATCGAGGCGTCGTCGCCCGCCGCGCGCGTCAAGTCGCTGCCGAGCACGGTGCGCGCGAATCTATCGCCGCCGAGAACGGCCTGTCAAGAGTCAGTTGCTGAGATCGGATACGATTTGGCTCTCGATCGTCCTTCTGCCGTGACGCGCATGCGCGGACGACGTGTTGGGAGGGTCTCGCTGGGCCCGTCTCAGGCAGTGGGCGCCTGGGCGCTCGTGTAGGGCCGGCGGTCGGGATCCGCGTCCCACCGCATCACGTGCTCGTTGACGAAGCCTCCCATGAGCGTTGTCATGTCGATGCCGTTGGGGCCGTCATCCTCCAGCGCCTTCCATTCGGCGCTCGCCATTGTGCGGTCATAGGCTTCGCGGTCCTCGAACCACACCTCGACGCAGCCGTCGTAGCCCATGCCGGCCTCGGCGTGGTCGGCGTCGATCGCGCCGACGAAGTGATTCTGGACGTAGCGCTTCATACCCAGGTTCTTCAGGGCAATGGCGCCGTGGTCGTTGAGCCACCAGCTGCGGACATCGGCCTTGTCCAGGTCTGACCGGAACTTGAAGAGGAAGATGACCTTCAGCATGACCACCCCTTTTCTCGACTTTAGTCAATTCCGGCTGCGACGAGCGGGCATCGGAAGAGATAGAGGAAGAAATATACGATAGCGCCGTGGATCGCGATACTCTGGAGACCTGATGGTCGAGCTTCCTGCGTTCGTGCGTCAGAAGCTGTCAGAGCCGACGTTCTGGCAGCTGGTCACGGTCAACCGGGACGGCTCGCCGACTGCGACGCCGGTGTGGATCGAGGTCGACGGCGACCACGTGCTCGTCAACACGGCGATCGGCCGCCTCAAGGAGCGGAACGCCCGGCGTGATCCGCGCGTCGCGTTGGCGATGAGCGACCGCGAGGATCCGTACACGTGGATCGAGATCCGCGGCCGCGTCGTCGAGTTCGTCGAGGGTCATGCCGCCGACGAGTCGATCGACCGCTTGAGCGGGAAGTATCTCGGCCTGGAGCGCTATGCGAATCGCAGACCTGGAGAGGAACGGGTCATCCTCCGGATCGCGCCGACCGCCGTCAACTACCGCACCGAGGCAGGCAGCAGACCCGACCTGCTGCGCGCCAAGCTGGCTGAATGAGCCCGTCCGGCTGAGCGGACGCGCGACGAAGGAGGAGCCGTGCCTGACGAGCCCATCGACGTGAAGCGTCTCGCTGAGCAGGTGCAGTGGCTCGTCGATCGAGAGGCGATCTGGGACTGCGTCTACCGCTACGCACGCGGCCTCGACCGTCACGACGCCGACGTGTTTGCATCCGCCTACCACGAGGACGCGATCGACCGCCACGGCGCCTTTCTCGGCCGGACGAGCGAGTTCGTCCCCTGGGGGCTCGAGCTGCTGGCCTCGGAGTGGGATTCGCACACCCATTTCATCACCAACAACCGCGTCGAGATCGAGGGTGACGTCGCGCACTCCGAGTGCTACGTGCTGTTCGTTCAACGACGCCGCGACGCCGAGAAGATCGACCTCGGAGGCGGACGCTACATCGACCGTCTCGAGCGCCGTCACGGCGAGTGGCGGATCGCGGCGAGAGAGCTCGTGCTCGACTGGACTGCGCGCACGGACACGGCCGCCTACGCTGACGTCGCCGGCTACACGAGCGGACGCTGGGATCGCGACGACCTCTCCTACCGGCGTCCCTTCGATCTCCCGCAGCCGGAGGATGTCTCCGCGTGAGCGTGCAACCCGAGACGAAGGAGCGGATATGCCCGGGCTAGAGGACATGGCGTCGCTTCGCGCCGAGGTACAACGCCTGGCGGCAGAGGTACGAGAGCTGCGTGACCGGCAGGACATCCTCGACTGCCTGACGCGCTACAGCAGAGGCCTCGACCGTCACGACTCGGAGCTGCTGGCCTCGGTGTACCACGGCGACGCCGTCGACCATCACGGCGAGTTCGTCGGCCCCCCGGTCGACTTCGTGCCCTGGGTCAACGGCGTGCACGAGGCGGACTACGTCGCGCACACCCATTTCGTGACGAACAACAGCGTCGACCTCGACGGCGACAGCGCTCACTCGGAGATCTATGTGCAGGTCGTCCTGCGCCACAAGGACGGGCATCTCGACCTGTGCGGAGGTCGATACGTGGACCGGCTCGAGCGGCGCGACGGCGTGTGGCGGATCGCGGCGCGTGAGGTGCTGGTCGACTGGGCGTGCACGGCGGACGGCGTCGTCTGGAGCAAGATCGGTGTGTTCCCGCGAGGCACGTGGGCCGGGGACGACGCGTCGTACGACAGGCCGCTGCGGGTGCCGACCGAGGGGCGGCCGACGCTGGGTTCCGCACACGAAGGAGCGTCGCAGGCCGTCTAGTCGCCGGCGGTGTGGACGATGTAGCTTCCGTCCTTGTCGTAGTGGAACGCGGTGAGCCGCTCGCTGTCGTGCGGGGCGTCGTCGCCGAGCGTCACCGTCGCCCTGTTCGTCGACCACCAGATGAACTTGAACGCCAGCTCGACGATCTGGGCCGCGGTGAAATGCGCGAGGACGTCAGCCCGAGCCTCGTGCCCGAGGCCGGCCGGATTGCTGAGAAACGCACCGTGCAGGCGCAATGCGACCTTCTGCTGCTCCGTCAGTACCGTGCTGTGCTCGTAGCGAACGGCCTCCTCCATGAGATCGCCCGCCTCGATGGGCCGCGCAACTGCGCGGCGGACGCTCATTCAGTAGTGGCAACCCTGATGGCTCGCGTTGCGAAGGCGGATCGCCTCGCTCGTGACCTCGTCGACGAGTGACTGGCGTACGACGACGGGATTGAACTGCCGGTACGCGGCCGCGAACTCCGGGTCCATCAGCATCTGGATGCCGGTGTCGGCCGGCTCGTCGGCGGCTCGCGGGTCTGAGCCTGCGCCCGACGCGGCCGGCGCCGTGCGTTCGGCTCGCGGCGGCGCGCTCTCAGGATCAGGAGCGATGTCGAGCAGGCTGAGGGCTCTGATGTAGGCGTCGTTCATGTGCAGCGCCCACACGAAGTTGACGACCTCACGCCTCGACAGATGCCGTTCGAGCTCGGAACGGGGGCCGCCGTCGAGGAGCTGGTGGTCGTAGTGGTACTGCTCGGCAAAGGCGAGTGCGGCCCGCTCGAGTTCCGTGAAACCCGGACTCGACTCCCAGTGCTCCAGCTCCGCGAGGGCGCCGTCGTCGATCCTGTCGAGCTCGGCGCGAGCTCCCGAGAGCTGCGCGAGCCGAAGCCTGCAGAGATCGAGCACGCGCGGATCGGTGATCCGCCAGGCGCTCTCCAACACCTGGCGCATCGCGGTGTACGGCTCCTTCTTGAGGCCGAGGACGACGTCTCTCTCCGCGTCGCCGCCGATCGGTACCGGGAGCCAGGTCATCGTCGACGCGATGATACGCGCCGGAGCCGCCGACGGAATAAGCTTTCCCACAGGTGGACGCACGTACGTCTCCGACGAGAGAGGAGTCGCATGTACAAGGTTGCTTGGATCGCGCGCTACACAAAGGACAAGACCAAGCAGGAGGCCAGCGACTACTGGGCCGGTAGCCACGGGCCCGCGATGAAGAAGGTGACGCCGCTTGCGGGCTATGTCCAGAGCCATGTGGCAGGCGCGCTACCGCTGGTCACGGGCGTCGCCGAGGAGGAGACATTCTTCGACGGCTACTCGTGCGCGTGGTGGGACAGCAGATCCGACTTCGAGCAGGCGATGACGACGCCGGAGTGGCAGCGCGTCGTCGATGACGGCGACAACGTCTTCGACATGGCGTGGCTCTGGAACATGAGCGCCCAACTCGAGGAGAACACGGTCATCGACGGGCCAAGCAGCCCGTACAAGGTCGTCTGGGTGGTGCGCTTCAAGGAGGGAATGACTCGCGCCGAAGGCCGAGAGTACTGGGCGAACACGCACGGCCCGATCTTCAAGGAGCTCGATATCGACCGCTACGTGCAAAACCACGTCGTCGGGCCGATCGGAGCGGAAGGGGAGACCGGCGAAGCAGAGATCGGCTTCGACGGCTTCTCCGAATGTTGGTTCAAGGACGAGAAGCAATTCCTCGACGCGGTGGAGTCCGATACGTGGGCGGTCGCAGTCGACGACGGCCTCAACGTCTTCGACATGACGCAGCTCTGGGGGGCCGTCCTCAGGGAGAACGTCGTCGTCGCTCCGCCCGCGACTGTCAACAGATAGGAGCGGGCAGAATGGGGCCGGCCCGCGGCCCACGTTCCGGCCCGAGTCGCAAGCCGTGAATGTCCGCGGCGGCTGTTCTGCAGCGCCAACGACGCAGGCAGAGAGGAGACGAGAAGGATGAGCTCACGGCGCGATGCCTATCCGACCCTGCTCCTCGCATTCGCGGTTACCGTCTGGGGCTGCACGCCGCGGGTCACAGCTGTCGCCGGCCCGCACGCGGATCCGTTGACCCTGACGATGCTTCGCGCCGTTCCGACTGCGATTCTGCTGCTCGCGGCGTTGCCGCTTCTGCGTTCGCATCTCCCCCGCGATCGAGAGGTCTGGCTCTGGACCGCGGTCAGCGGGCTTCTCATGGTGACGCTGTTCCTCGCGGGATTCACCGAGGGAGTCATCCATGCGGGTCCGGGCAACGCGATCGTGCTCGCCACGACGGCACCGTTCTGGGTTGTCGTGCTGTCCCGGATCTTTCTCGGGGAGCGCGCGTCGCTGCAGGCGCTCGGCGGGCTCGTGCTCGGGTTCGTCGGCATCGTCCTCATCGTGTCGTCGCAGCTCGGTGGTGGCGGCGGTGGGGAGCTCGCTGCGGGGATGGGGCTCGCGCTCGCCGCCGCGTTCGGCTGGGGTGCCGGCACGCTCGTCGTCAAGCAGTTGCTCGTCCGCCGTCCCGATGTCGACGCCATGGGACTCACCACCGGCCAGTACCTCGTCGGAGGCGCCATGCTGCTCGTGATCTCGTCCGCCGCCGAGGGGAGGGGCGGCGCCGAGTGGTCCTCGGGCGAGCTCTGGCTTGCAGTCGCCTTCATCTCGGTCGTCGGTTGTGCACTCGCGACGCTCGCCTACTTCGGAGCGCTGCGGTCGCTCAGTGCCACGCGCGTGACCACCTGGGGGTTTCTCTCGCCGGTGATCGCCGTGGTGCTGGAGATCGTCCTCGGTCACACGCCGGAGACCGTCGTGCTCATCGGCATGGCCGTCACGATCGCCGGCGTCGCGATCGTCACGTCGGCATCCCCGGCCGCGACGCCGGAACCCGTGCTGGTCGATCCGATAGTCGTTCCAGCGCCCGTCTCGAGTGCGAGCTGAAGGAGGAGCAGTGAGCAGCTATTCGGGCCCGGACGATCACGCCGAGGTCGTCAACTACGTTCCTGCGAAGCAGCGGCCGGGGCTGTCGCTCGAGCTCTTCGACCGCTACTGGAAGGACGTCCACGGACCGACCTGCGTTCGGCTCGGAATTACGTGGCAGTACACCCAGTTCCACCTCGGGCATGATGAAGGTGGGATCTGGCGCGTGCCCGACGATGTGCTCCAGCTCACGCCGCCTGAGGAGCAGTGGGACGGGATCGCCGAGTTGACCTACCGCTCGCCGGCCGACCTCGATCACTGGCTTGCGTCTGCGGGCGTGCTCGAGCGTGACGAGCAGAACGTGTTCGGCGAGGTGGTCGCGTACGTCGTCAGCGATCGTCGCTCGCGGACCTACGTGGACCGGATTCCCACGCGCGTGGCGAACGGTCCGATCGGCGTCAGCCGCTACCACGTTCTGGTCAAGAAGCATCCCGACGTCTCGTCCGAGCAGCTGCACGGGTACCTGACGGAGACGTTCGCGCCTCCCGTGGCGAGCCATCCGCTCGTGTTGAAGTTCCGCCTGCACCTGTTCGACCCGTTCAGCCAGATCTGGGAGTCCGAGAATGTCGTCAACACCCTCGCGCCGGAGCGCGTTCACGATGCCGCATTCGAGATCGCCTTCGAGTCACCGCTCCAGCTCGCGCATTTCCAGGCCTCCGAGGCGTACGGAGCAGCAAGCAGGGAGCAGTCGCGGTTCCTGCGTCAGGTGAGCGTCTTCCCCGAACGGGAGGCGTACTCGATGATCCAGGAGGGGCATGCGACGCTGCTCGGGCTACGCGGCGCGTCGATCGCACGGACGATCACCGAGGCCGGCGCGATCACCAACTACAACGACGACATCGTCGAGCTCTTCAGCGGTGGCGCGCTGACGACGGCGTAGCCGGACGGAGACACGATGCAGCACGGACTCTTCTCGTTCCCGACGGATGACTCGATCGACCCGGCATCGCTTGCGCGGCTGGCGGAGGATGCGGGCTTCGACTCGTTGTTCTTCCCCGACCACACGCACATCCCGGCGAGCCGGGAGACTCCGTTTCCCGGCGGCGAGCCGCTCGGGCGCGAGTACTCGCACAACCTCGAGCTCTTCGTCTCCCTCACCGCTGCGGCGGCGGCGACGACGCGACTCCTGATCGGAACCGGGATCTGCCTCCTTGCCCAGCGTGACCCGATCACCTGTGCGAAGGAGGTCGCGAGTCTCGACTTCCTCTCCGGCGGCCGCTTCGTCTTCGGCGTCGGCGGCGGGTGGAACGTCGAGGAGATGGCAAACCACGGCGGCGACCCGGATACACGGTGGGCGCTGCTCGAGGATCGCGTTCAGGCGATGAAGGCGATCTGGACGCAGGACGAGGCCACCTATCACGGTCGCTTCGTCGACTTCGACAGGATCTGGTCGTGGCCGAAGCCGGTGCAGCAGCCGCACCCGCCGATCCTGCTCGCGGGAAACGGGCCACGCGTCCTCGATCGCGTGCTCGCATGGGCGGACGGCTGGGCTCCACTGCCCTTTCCTGGTCTCCCGGAGCGCATCGGTGAGCTGCGCGAACGCGCACGGGGAGCGGGACGCGAAGTGTCGGTCACGGTCTATGGGCTGGGGGCGCCGCCCGATCCTGCCGACCTCGTCATGTATGGCGAGGCAGGCGTCGAGCGCTGCGTCTACCACCTCCCGTCCGTGGGGCGGGACGAGTCCGAACGGTTGGTCGAGGAGATTCGGGCCGTGATCGGCCAGGTGCAAACAGTCGCTTGAGGCCGACCACTCGAGATCCGGCCATCCTCGGCGTGAACGCTCGATGATCGTCGTCACCGGAGCGACCGGTCACGTTGGCGGGCTCGTCGCGCAGGAGCTTGCCGCGAGCGGAGAGCCCATGCGCCTGCTCGTGCGGGATCCCGCCAGGGCGCCGCGCGTTCCCGGCGCCGAGATCGTGCAGGCCGACTACGGCGATCCCTCCTCGCTCGACGCCGCGCTCCAGGAGGGCGATCGCGTCTTCATGGTCTCCGTGCACGAAGGGCCGGTGCGCCGCATGGAGCTGCATCGCTCGTTTGTCGACGCTGCCGCCCGGAACCGGGTGGCGCACGTCATCTACCTCTCCTTCGTCCATCCCGGCCCGCACGCGAGCTTCATCCATGCGCGGACACACGGCGCCACCGAGCACCTGCTCGAGGAGGCACAGCTTCCCTGGACGGCGATCCGCAACGGCATGTATGCCGACGACATCCCGGGCTGGTTCGACCCCGACGGCGTGGCGCGCGAGGCGGGCGCCGACGGCCGCATGAGCTTCTCCTACCGCCCCGAGCTCGCGAAGGCGATCGCGGTGACACTGCGCGAGCCCGGCCATGAGGGGATCTACAACGTGACGACGCCGGAGTCCGTCACGCTCGGCGAGCTTGCCGCCCTCGCGGCCGAGGTGACAGGAAAGCCATATCGCTACGAGCCGGCCACCGATGAGGAATGGATTGCGCGCTGGCGGGCGCTCGGCCGGGTGGGGTGGGAGCTCGAAGCCGGCCAGAGCTCATACGAGGCGCTGCGAAACGGTGAGCTCGACGTCGTCACCGACGACTACACACGGCTGACCCGGGAGGAGCCGCTCACGATCGCCCAGCTGCTCGAGCTCCACGCCGACGAGCTGCCGCTCGCCTAGCGCACGATCCCGTTCCCGGCGCGGACCGGGGGCTGGATGTCCTGCCTCGGGCTGCCCGGAATCAGCGCTCGGGACGTGCGTCGATTCCTGAGCCGTCGATCGTCACGATGTGCTCGCTCGTCCAGACGGCGAGAGCCCGTGCTGCCGCGGCGGCCTTGATCGTGCGCGGAGCGTCTGGATCTGCCGCCAGCGTTCGGTAGCCCTCGTCCGTCAGACGCTCTCGGACGTCCTCCTCGGTGAGGGCGTTGACGCCCCAGTCGTCGTACGTCCAGTCGAGATCCTTCTGCACCCGCTCGCGTGCGACGCCGACGCCCAGCGGGTAGCTGAAGAGGGTCGCACCTTCCTCGCGCAGCGCCTGCCACTCGGCCGACTCGAGGGCTGCGTGCAGCGCCGGGAGATCGTCGAACCAGAGCTCCGACCAGCCGTCGTGGGTCTGGCCGCGACCGGCGTAGGCTGCGGGGATCGCGTGGTTCTGGACATAGCGTCTGAGACCGGGCACCTTGGCGGCGAGAGCGCCGTGGTGGTCGTGCCAATGTCGGAAAAACCGGTCCAGCGTCAGGCCGGGGAGCTTGGAGACGATGAAGATCGCCTTGACCATCCCGGGCGTTGCCGGTCCGTCGACGATGACGCGCTCTTCGGCTGCGACACAGGCGCTCTTGTGGTGCATCGGCCAGCCGGTCGAGCGGTCGAAGAGCTGGGCGTCGTCATCGAGTACGGCCCGGAGCAGAGCTATCACCTCCGGATCGTCGGGAGCGCTTTGCGTCTCGACCTCGCCGGGCTCGAACGAGACGTCGAGGACCGCCTGCAGCAAGGCGAGCACATGCGGGTCGTCGGTGCGGATGTCTTGCGACTCCAGGCTGTCGAACCAGAACATCGAGACACCGTCGAATGTCGGAGCCGGCTCGATGCCGTAGGCCTCCGGCAGGGTGAGGTGCTGGACGTAGCGGCGCAAGTTCCTCGTGTTGGCGAACAGTGGTCCGTGACTCTCACCCCAGTAGTGATGAAACGCTGCGAGCGTGCGGTTTGTGGGGTGATGTTGCGCGGGTGCGACGACCTTGATCATTGCTTCCTCCGATGGGTGGTGCCGGGGGACGCATACGCTATCCCGCGAGCGTTCACGGCGACTCGCTGGGTCGTCGGTACGCGTCAGCCGTCGAGCAGGGTGACCGTGACCCGTTGCACCGCGTTGTTCGCGTAGCCGCCGACGTTCCACGACGGCTCGAGCGGTTGGGTGTTGCCGGCTCCGTCTGTTGCGCGGCAAGCGAGCTCGTGCGTTCCCGCCCTCCGCGGCTGCCACAGGAACGACCAGCCGCGCCAGGCCCAGTCGCCGAGGTCGCCGTCGTGCTCGAGCTCCGCGGGCGCCCAACTGGAGCCGCCGTCCGAGCTCACCTCGACGGCCACGATCGGACCCCACCCAGACCATGCGCGGCCGCTGATCAGACAATCGCCGACGGGCAGCGTCCGCCGCCGCGTCATGAAGTCCGGAATGCCCGGCGGCACCATCAGCGCCCGCGGAACCATGCGCGTGACCGGAGTCCCCTCGTCGTCGGGGTCGAGCCGGATGCGATATCCGTGCACCTGCTGATACCCCTCGAACGGCTCCGACAGCACGGTGATGCTGTCGAGCCATTTCACGTTCGTCATCCCGTACCACCCCGGAACGACGAGTCGAAGCGGATACCCGTGTTGGGGAGGAAGAGGCGCGCCGTTCAGCTCGTAGGCGAGCACGACCTCGTCGCGGACCGCCTCGTCCACCGGAACGCTGCGGGCGTAGTGTTGCTCGACCTCGCCCTCCACTCCGCGGTCGAGGCCGGTGAAGAGAATCTCCGTGGCGTCGTCTTCGAGGCCGGCCTCCTCGAGCAGGGCCCGAAGCGAGACGCCCCGCCAGAGCCCGGTGCCGATCGCCTCTGCGAGCCACGGCTGGCTGATCGGGCGCGGCTCCAGATGAGCGCGCCCATTGCCGGCGCACTCCATGGTCACCGCCACCTCCAGGGGCGGCATGTGCCGCAGCTCCTCGAGCCGGAGGGAGAGTACGCGTCGGACACGCCCGCGTATCGTCAGCCGCCAGTCCCTGGGCTCGACGGCAGGTATGTCGTAATGGACGAGCAGATAGTGCAGTCCGGTCGGCGTCACCGGATAGCGGAGCGCCTCGAGCGGCATGCCGTGGTTGCGCGCCGCAAGCTGCAGCTCCTCCATCGTGACCCCGGCGTTGCTCTCCTCCTCCATGCTCATGCCGAACGATCGTAGAGGTGTCAGGAACGAGAGGCGGCGAACGGCCGAGCCGGTTCGCCGCCTCTCGTAGAGGCCCGAATCAGCTTCCCGCGGGATGGATGTTCTGGTTGACGCGGAACACGTTGTCCGGGTCGTAGGTCGCCTTCACCTGCGCCAGCCGGTCATAGTTGCCGCGGTAGGTCGCCTTCACGCGGGCCTGGCCCTCGTCCATCATGAAGTTGACATACGCGCCGCCGGCTGAGTACGGGTGCAGCGCCTCCCAGTACCCGATCGTCCAGTCGCGAAGCGCAGTCGCGGAGGCCGGATCGGCATCGACGCCGACGAAGACCTGCGACCAGGTGGCATCGCGGTATGCGAACGCTGTGTCCTCGGGCGCGACGTCGTGGGCAGCGCCGTCGATGGGGTAGATGTGCGACCCGCTCTTGAACGTCGGCATGCGGCCGTTCCACTCCTCGTTGCGTTCGATCGCCTCGTCGGGGATCTCGTTGACGAAGTCGCCACGCCAGTACCACTGGTCCCCAGGCCCGTAGAGCCCGTCGAACGCGCTGTTCAACGCCTGCAGCGGCATCCGGCCGGCGCCGTGCATGAGCGGCTCCGCGACGGAGAGCAGCGGCTTCATCGCCTGCTCGGCCTCCTCGTCGGTGCCGTCGATGCTCCAGACGATGCCGCAGACCTTGCGCAGATGGATCTCCTCCGGGAACGGTGGTGCGGGCGGGATGGTGTGGAAGTTGAAGAAGCCGCTCACGTTCCGCGGCGCGGACGGCAGCCACTCCCGGTACGCGGCGAGTAGCTTGTCCGTGTCCTCGAGCGCCCAGAAGGTCGGGCCGCCGACGACCGTGTCGACCGGCTGCGCGCGGAAGACGAACTCGGTCACGACGCCGAAGTTGCCGCCGCCGCCCCGGATCGCCCAGAACAGGTCGGGGTGCTCGTCGGCGCTCGCAGTCACCTGCGTCCCGTCGGCGAGCACGAGCTCCGCCGACAGCAAATTGTCGATCGTCAGCCCGTGGGCCCGGGTCAGATAGCCGTGCCCACCGCCGAGGGTCAGACCTGCGACGCCGGTGGTCGAGATGATCCCGGCAGGGACGGCGAGCCCGTGTGGTTGGGTCGCAGCGTCGACCTCACCCCACAGGCAGCCGCCGCCGACGCGCACGGTGCGGGCGTTCGGATCGACGGAGACGTCCCGGAACAGCGAGAGATCGCAGACGACGCCATCGTCGACGCTGGCGAGGCCGCCGCCGTTGTGACCGCCGGCGCGGATGGCGAGCGGCAGGTCGTGGTCACGCGCGAAGCGGATCACGCTGGCGATGTCGTTCACGTTCTTGCAGCGTGCGATCAGCGCCGGTCGCTTGTCGATCATCGCGTTGAAGAGCGCTCGCGACGTGTCGTACTCGGTGTCGTCAGGCCCGATCAGCTCGCCGGCGAATGATTGGAGCTCCGCGCGCGCGGCGTGCGCGGGTGTTGTGGTTGTGCTCACGGGCACCTCCTGTCTCGAGGGTCGCCTGCGACAGTACGGGCGCGCGGGCTCGCTGTCATGACCCGGACTAACTGACTTCACACGGACTCCGTCGGCGGGTCGATAATCAGATCTGACTATCGACGCGAACCTTCTTCCCGGACCGCTACGCCTGCCGCCGTCGTTCCCGTTCGCGGGACGCTCGCGCGAGCTTGCCTCCCTGAGCGCGCTGCTTCCTCGTGCGCCTGCCGAGGGGCGACGTGCGGCGCTCGTCTCCGGTGAGCCTGGGTCGGGGAAGAGCCGCCTCGTGCGCGAGCTCGCGACCGGGCTTGCGCGGGAGGGCGCGATCGTCCTCTACGGCGCCTGCGACGCCGTCGTCACGACGCCGTACGGCCCGTTCGTGGAGGCGCTCGACCCGCTCATCCGCGGACGCGACCCGTCGCTGTTGAGAACCCAGCTCGGCTCAGGAGCGGCCGAACTGGCGCGCTTGCTGCCCGATCTCTCGGACATCGTGGGAGGCCTGCCGGCGCCGCTCGTGGCGGACGCCGACACAGAACGGCATCGCCTGCACACGGCGATCACGGCCCTGCTCACGGCGGTCGGGGCGCAGGCGCCGGTGCTGCTGGTGCTGGAAGACGTGCACTGGGCCGATCCTCCCTCGCTTCTCCTCGTCCGGCACCTGGTGAGGGCGGGTGCCGACGTGCGGATGCTGCTCGTCGCCACCTTCCGCGACCTGGAAGCGGACATGTCGGATGCGCTGTCGGAGCTGCTGGTCGACGCCGGCAGGGCCGAAGGAGTCGTTCGCACGCGCCTCGGTGGGCTCGGTGACGCCGACGTCTCCGAGTTCGTGCGCCTCGCCACGGGAGCTGAGGCATCGCCGGATGTGGCCCAGGCGATTGTGACTCTCACGAGCGGGAACGCATTCCTCCTCACCGAGCTCTGGCGGGAGCTCGTCGATTCAGGCGCGCTCGAGATCGGTCCGACCGCGGTTCGCCTGACGCTTCCGGTCGACGACATCGGGACGCCGGAGACGGTCCGCGAAGTCGTCACGCATCGTGTCGCCCGGCTCGCGCCGACGACCCGCGACGTCCTCGAGCTCGGCGCCGTCATCGGAACCGAGTTCGAGCTCGACACCGTGCGCCGGTCCGCGGCGCTCGAAGAGGGCGTCCTGCTCGACGCCGTCGACGAGGCAGTCGGAAGCGGCCTCATTCAGGAGGCACCCAAGCGGCGCCTCGCGTTTCGATTCGCACACGAGCTGGTGCGCCGTTCGGTCTCGGACCGGGTGTCCGCGCCTCGTCGCGCCGAGCTGCATCTCCGCGTTGCCCGGGCGCTCGAGGCCGAACCGGCATCCGGAAGCGGACGGGGCCGGCTCGCCGCACTCGCGCATCATTACGCGGAGGCGGCGCCGGTCGGAGGAGCCGAGCGCGCCGTCTCGTACAACCTGCTCGCGGCCGAGTCGGCATCCGCCGCGCTTGCGTTCGACGAGGCGGCCGACCGCCTTCGCATGGCTCTGACTCTCGGCATCGACGATCGTCACGAGCGTGGAGCCGTCCACCTCGACCTGGGCTACGCCTGCCATCGGGCGGGGCGCTCCCTCGACGCGCTCGCAGCTTTCCGCGAGTCGGCTGCAATCGGAAGAGGGCTTCACGACACCGAGCTGCTGGCCCGCGCCGCCATCGGCTTCGAGGAGGCGTGCTGGCGCCCCGCGATTCACGATGAAGGAGCCGTCGAGCTGCTCCGCGAGGCTGTCGCCGCAGTGGAAGACGTGCCGTCCGAGCTGCGCGTGCGGCTCCTCGGCGCACTGACACGCGCGCTCGACTTCCGGGGGGAACACGCGGTCGCGGCTCTCGTACGGGACGAGGCGACCGAGATGGCCAGAGCGCTCGGTGCCGGGGCCGCGCTCGGGTGGGTGCTCTCGTCGTCCTACTGGTCGCGCGGGGCGAGATCGTCCGAGGAGATCCACGCCATGCTCACCGAGGCCGTGCAGATCGGCGAGGAGCTCGGCGACGCGGAGATCCGGGCCGAGGCCCTCTGGTGGTTGGTGCCGTCACTCGTCAGCCTCTGCGACCACGCCGCTGCCCACGAGGCGCTGGCACGGCTCTTCGACCTGGCGCGCATTCTGAACGAGCCGTTCCGCATGCACGTCGCCGAGCACTATGCATCGGCGCTCGCTCTGTGCGACGGCGATCTCGCCGCCGCTGAGGCGGCTGCGCTGCGCTCGCGCGAGTGGAGCCGGCTCCTGACCGGGCGCGACGCGTCGAGCGTTCACGGCATCCAGATGTTCGGCATCCGGCGCGAGCAGGGACGACTGGCAGAGCTCGCGCCGATTGTGCGCGTGCTCGCCGGCTCGGCTCACGGCGACGCCTGGGCACCGGGCCTCGCAGCCCTCCTGGCCGACCTGGGGATGGAGACCGAAGCTCGCCGCGCGCTGGCGCTCCTACGGGCCGACGGTCTCGACGTCGGAAGACATGGGCTCTGGCTCGGGACGCTCACCTATCTGACCGACGCCTGCTCCGCCCTTGGTGACGCCGAGACGGCGGCAGCGGTCTACTCGGAGCTCGCGCCATACAGAGGCAAGAACATCCAGATCGGCCACCTCGTCACCTGCCAGGGCTCCGCCGACCGCTACCTCGGCATGCTCGCGGCAACGCTCGGCGAGTGGTCGCGTGCCGAGGAGCATTTCGAGGCAGCGCTTGCCCTCAACGAGCGTCTCGGCGCGAGAACCTGGCTCGCACACACGATGGTCGAGTACGCGCGCATGCTGCTGGCGCGCAGCGCGGGAACTGATCGGGCACACGCGGCTGCGCTGCTCGGCGACGCTGTCCAGCTTGCACAGGCGTGCGGCCTTGCATTCGTCCTCACGAAGATCTCTGGGCTCGGTGCTGCAGCCGATGCCCCCTCGCCGCTGCCAGACGGTCTCAGTGGGAGAGAGGTGGAGATCCTGGCCTGCGTCGCGCATGGTCTCTCCAACCGTGAGATCGGCAGGGATCTCTTTATCAGCGAGCACACCGTCGCCAATCATGTTCGCAGCATCCTGCGGAAGACCGGATGTGCCAATCGGACCGAGGCGGCGATCTACGCCCACAGGCTCGGACTCGTGACGACGTAGCGCCAATGCGAGCCTGTACGATCGCACCATGCCGCTCTACGTGATCGAGCGCACGTTTGCCGAGCAGCTCAACCTCACCGCCGACGACGTCCGCCTGATCGAGGACGTCAACGTCGACGAGGGAGTCAGCTGGCTTTTCTCGTTCCTCTCGGCAGACCGCCACCGGTCCTATTGCCTGTACGAGGCGCCCTCGCCCGAGGCGATCATGGCAGCCGCGCAGGGTGCCAACGTGCCCGTCGACTCGATCGTCGAGGTATCCAAGTTCGTGCCCGCTGAGCTCCTCGTCTGACGACTCCGGACTGACCGGGAGCTCCGCCTATTCGGCGAAGGGGCGTTCGTGCGCGGCGCCGCCGTAGGCCTGCGTCGTGATGATCGCCTTGCCCTCGACGGATCCCGCTCGGAGCGCTGCGAGGGCCTCGCCCATCTGCTCGAGCGGCCAGAGCGACAACGCCGGGACGCGGATCTCGCCGTCGGCGGCGAGCGTCAAAGCGCGCTGCAGGTGCGACGTGCTCCCGGAGCGCACTCCACGGATGCTCAGCTCCTTGCGCGCGATGGGGGCGAGATCCAAATGGGGCACGGTCGAGTACCCCGCGAGCACGAGCAGGCCGCGCGGGAGGAGAACGTCGAGCGCCGGCGCGATCGCGTCGGGCGCGCCCGAACACTCGATCACCAATGGGCTGGGATCGACCTCGTCGATCGTCGCGACCGCCTGGTGGCCGAGCGCTGTTGCGGCCTGACGTCTGCCTTCCTGGGGCTCGACGACCACGAGCTCGTGTCCGTCACGCCGGAGAAGCTCCGCCACGAAGAAGCCGACCGGGCCCGCGCCGACGACGACGACCCGACCCGTGCCCCCGAGCGCCGCAGCTTCGACGGTGTTGACCGCCGTTGCGCCCGCATCCACGAGCGCGGCCGCCTGGGGGGACGCGAGCGAGTCCGGCACCGGGATCGCGAGCGAGGCCCGGACGGCGACGAAGTCGGCGAACGCTCCGTTGCGCTGGGAGATGCCGATGACCGACCGGATCGTGGGGCAGAGGCGCTCGTCGCCCGACAAGCAGGGCCCGTTGCCGGCGCGGCACAGGTCGCAGTCGCCTCCGGCCCCTTCGAAGAGGGTCGTCGTGACACGCCGACCGATCCAGTGCTCGTCCTCGGGTGATCCTGCTGCGACAACCGCGCCGACACCCTCGTGGCCGAGCACGAACGGCAAGGTCGGCCGGTAGGACTCGCCCGCGAGAATATGAAGGTCGGTTCCGCAGATGCCGCAGGCCTCGACGCGGACGAGCAGCTCGCCCGGAACCGGATCCGGGCGTGTCGATGTCCGCGAGCTCGGGCTGGAGCGAGGGAAGCGTCCGGACGACCGCAGCACGCATCACGGGTCACTCGTGATCGCCAGGCGTGCCGACGCGCCCACGCCACGACACAACCTGGAGCACGCATGCATCAGACGAACATAGAACAGCAGCATCCGGCATGCCTGGATCTCGATCGAGTACCGCACCCACGTCGAGGAGCCGGATGCCTTCCTCGAACGCGTCGAGGCGTTCCTGCGGGGAGTCGACTCGGTGCGTCGAAGCTAGGGCGCAAGCGCGACCAGCGCCGCCGTCGTGACTGCGTCCGCATCGATCCCGTACTCCGCGTACAACTCGCGTTGGCTACCGGTCTGCCCGAACTCGTCCACTCCGAGCGGCACGCACCGCGTTCCGAGCGCGCTCCCGAGCCAGGCCAGCGCATGGCTCGCGCCGTCGATCACCGTCACGACGGGCACTCCGCGCTCGTCCGGCGCTATCAGCGTGTCGAGATGGCACGATCCCGGCCGCTCGCGGTCCCGCAGCGGCCGCAGCCGCGCTGCGCGCCAGCCGCGATAGAGCAGGTCGGGGGACGAGAGGCAGAGGACCGTCGCCTCGATGCCCTCGTCGTCCGCGAGCTGGTCGGCTGCTCGGAGAAGCTCCGGCATGATCGCGCCGCAGCCGGCGAGGATCACCCGGTCGTCGGCCGGTCGCGGTGGCTCGCGCAGTCTGAAGCCGCCGGCGACGACATCCGCTCGCGCAGCCTCGTCACCGACGCGGGCGGCGAACGCCGCGAAGGGCTCTTGGGCGATCGGGGTCGTCGAGAGGCGCAGGTACGTCCCGCCGCCCGTGGGCTCCTGCAGCCGCGCGAGCGCTTCCAGCAGCAACCACTCGAACTCGCGTGCATAGCAGGGCTCCGCGTATGTGAGCGACGGCGTCTCGATCCCGATCCCCACCGTGTTGATCGACTGGTGCGCGCCGCCCTCACGCGACAGCGAGATTCCCGATGGGGTGCCCGCCAGGATGAAACGCGACCCGGAATACACCGAGTAGACGATCCCTTCGAGCGCACGCATCACGAAGGGGTCGTACAACGTGCCGATGGGGAAGACTGTCGCGCCCTGCGCGTCCCAGCTCAGGCCGAGCTGCCCCAGCAGCAGCACCAGGTTCATCTCCGCGATCCCCATCTCGATGTGCTGGCCGCGAGGCCCGACGCGCCAGCGCAGCGGCGAATCCTCCATCGCGTCGTACACCGTTTCCTCCTCGAGGCCCCAGACACCGACCTTGTTGATGAAGCCGCCGAGGTTCGTCGAGATCGACACGTCCGGCGAGACGGTCACCAGCCGCTCTGCGACGCCCTCGACGCGCGACAGATCGAGCAGCGCCCGTCCGAGCGCGGCCTGCGTCGACGTTCTCGGCCCGTCGCGTGCCGACAGCGTCGTCGGAATCGGGACCGGAGCCGGCGCCGACCGGGCCGTGCGCGCCATGCGCTGCGCAGCCGCCGCGCACATCCGGCCCTCCGGCGAGTCCGGCTCGAACGCATCCCATTCCGTCTCGGAGGTCAGATTGCCGGCACGACGGAGCTCCTCGATCTGTGCGCCGGTGAGGAGCGCCGAGTGGTTCTGGGGCCGGCCCGCGATCTCCAGTCCGTAACCCTTGATCGTGTACGCGAACACGACGGTCGGCCGCTCGATCTCGGCGCGCGCCGTCTCGAACGCAGCCAGGACGTCGGCGAGGTCGTGCCCGCCGAGGTCCGAGACGAGGTGCCGCAGGCCGCCTGCGTACCGGCTCAACAACCGGTCGAGACGGGTATGCGAGGCCGGAGCCAGCCCGCCGAGCAGCGTGTCCCGCACCACCTCGTCGCTCGCCGCGAACAGGGACTGGTACTGCTCGTTGGGCATCTCGTCGATTCGCTGCCGCAGCACGTCGCCGCCCTCGAGCGCAAATGCCTCGCGCAGGCGCCGGCCGTACTTGAGCTCGACCACCTGCCATCCGGCGGTCTCGAAGTTTCGCTCCAGCTCTTGCGCCTTGATCCCCGGGACGACCCGGTCGAGTGACTGGCGGTTCAGATCCACGAGCCAGAGCACGTTGCCGAGCCTTCGGGTCAGCGGCTCGGCGAGCGCCTCCCAGATGTTGCCCTCGTCCAACTCGGCGTCGCCGAGGAGCGAGATGAAGCGGCCGCCGGTTGCGGTGCCGCCGTGCGAGCCGACGTACCGGTCGGCCAGCGCGCCGAACAGCGGCGCCGCCGACCCGAGCCCGACAGAGCCTGTCGAGAAGTCGACCGGGAATGGATCCTTCGTGCGCGACGGGTACGACTGCAGGCCGCCGAAGTCCCGCAACCGTGTCAGGTACGAGCGATCGAGCCGGCCGAGCAGATACTCGATCGCGTGCAGCACCGGAGAGGCATGCGGCTTCACCGACACCCGGTCACGGGCGTCGAGGTCGGAAAAGTAGAGCGCCGTCATCAGCGTCACCATCGACGCCGACGACGCCTGATGGCCGCCGACCTTCAGGTCGTCCGTGGTCTCACGCTCGCGGTTCGCGTAGTCGACGATCCTCACCGCCAGCCACAGCACCCGGCGCTCGATCGCCGACAGCGTCCGCAGCACCTCGTCGTACGGGGACGGCGTCTCCGACAGGGCCGCCAACCCGGGATCGGTCACGGCGCCGGTCCCGCCGCTTCCTCGGCCAGCTGGATCCTCGCCCTGACTGCGACCTCGTCGTGGATCCCCGCCGGCACCACGACCACACCGTCGCCGTCGCCGTAGACGAAGTCCCCCGGCTCGACCCGCCTGCCCGCGCATTCGATCGGGACGCCGATCTCGCCGAAGACGTCCTTCCCGGGCCCATTCGGCACGATCCCGGCCGCGAAGACCGGGAACCCGAGCTCCTCGATCCCGTCCGCGTCCCTCACCGCGCCGTCGACCACGAGCCCCGCCAGACGGCGCTCTAGCGCGACCTTCGACAGACGATCTCCGAACAGCGCCGTGGCCAGCGAGCCGCCGCAGTCGACAACGAGCACGTCTCCCTCCTGCGCCTCGTGCAACGCCTGGATGACGCTCGCGAGCTCACCCGGCGGCGTCCGAACGGTGACGGCCGGGCCCGCGAGCGTCGCGCCCCGCCACACGCGGCGCACGCGCGGCAGGAGCGCGATCGGCTCCGGGGCCACGTCGCAGAGCACGGCCGTGGGCAGGAAGTCCAGCGCCACCGGCCGACTCTAACACCGGCTTGAAACACCGGTTTGACTGGCGAACTACCACGGTAGTAGCGTGGCATCGTTGGCCTTGACGCTCGCCCAGAAGATCCTCCAGGCCCACGCCGAGGAGGGAACCGTCACACCCGGTGAGATCGTGATGGTGCGCTGCGACGTCGTCATGACGAACGACATCTCGGGTCCGGTCGCATTCAAGGCCATGGAGCGCATGGGGGCGACGCGTGTGTTCGACCCGGCCAAGGTCGTCGTCGTCGCGGATCACTTCGTTCCGGCGAAGGACGAGCGCTCGGCCTCGCTGCAGAAGCTCCTCAAGGAGTGGGCCGACGCACAGGGCGTCACCTACTACGGCCAGGGCCGCGGCGGCATCGAGCACACAGTGCTCGTCGAGGAAGGCTGGGTCGTCCCCGGCTCCGTGATCGCCGGCGGCGATTCGCACACCTGCACCTACGGGGCGCTCGGCGCCTTCGGCACGGGGCTCGGCTCCACCGACATCGCCGCCTGCCTCGCCACCGGAGTGTTCTGGCAGGCGGTGCCCGGCACGATCCGCGTCGAGTTCACGGGCGAGCGGCAGCCGTTCGTCACCGGCAAGGACCTGATCCTCGCGGTGATCGCCGACATCGGCGTCGCCGGCGGCATGAACACGGTGCTCGAGTTCGTCGGCGACGGAACCGTCTCGCTGAGCGTCGACGAGCGGCTCGCCGTCGCGAACATGGCCGTCGAGGCCGGTGCCGAGACGGGGTTCTTCCCGGCCGACGACACGATCGCCGCGTATCTCGACGGCAGGACCGAGCGACCCTGGACAGCGGAGCAGTCCGACCCTGATGCGGAGCTCGTCGGCAGCGTCCAGATCGACCTGAGCTCCCTGCCGCCGCTCGTCGCGCTGCCGAGCTCGCCCGGCAATGTCGTGCCCCTCGACGAGGCCGTCGGGCTGCGGATCGACCAGGTCTACATCGGCAACTGCTCGAACGGGACGATCACCGACCTGCGCCAGGCGGCGGAGCTGCTGCGTGGCCGCTCGGTGCACCCGAACACCCGCGCGATCATCGTGCCGGCCTCCCGGAAGGTCTACCAACAGGCGCTTTCGGAGGGCCTGATCGACGTCTTCGTCGAGGCGGGGGCCATGGTCTCGACTCCCACGTGCGGTGCCTGCTTCGGCGGCAGCATGGGGATTCTTGCCCCCGGTGAGCGCTCGCTCGCGACGACCAACCGCAACTTCCGCGGCCGGATGGGATCGGGCGAGTCCGAGGTCTGCCTGGCGAACGCCTGGATCGCAGCGGCAGCCGCCGTGACCGGTGAGATCGTGCATCCTGCGGATGTGCTCGAGGGCGTGCCCGCGTGATCCTCTCGGCCAACGCGGTGGTGATCGCGCAGGACGACGTCGACACAGACGTGCTCTTCCCCGGCCCGTATCTCAGCATCACCGACGTCGCTCAGATGCCGCAGTACCTGTTCGAGGGCCTCGACCCGTCGCTCCGCGACCAGCTCGTCGGCCCGACCGCGCTCGTCGTCGGCGCCAACTTCGGCTGCGGCTCCTCGCGCGAGCACGTCCCGCAGGCGATGCGGGCGTCGGGCATCCAGTTCCTCGTCGGGCGCAGCTTTGCCCGCATCTTCTCGCGCAACTGCCTCAACCTCGGCTTGCCGATCGTCATCTGCGCCGAGGCCGTCGATGCGGCGAGGCCCGGCGACACGCTCGAGCTCGATCTCTCCGCGGGCACGCTCACCGTGGCGGGTGTCGCGTACGAGGTTCCGGCGCTGCCACCGTTCATGCGCGAGCTGCTCGCCCAGGGCGGGCTCGTCGAATGGGTACACGCCCGGATTGACTCTACTACCGCGGTCGTATAGCTTCGCCGCGATGGCAGTCGAGCTCAAGCTCCAGGCGCTCTCCGACGAGATGGAGTACGGCACGATCGCCCGCTGGCTCAAGGCAGAGGGTGACTCGGTGACTTCCGGCGAGATCGTCGTCGAGGTCGAGGCCGAGAAGGTGACGACCGAGATCGAGGCGCCCGTGACCGGTGTGCTCGAGCGGGTCGTCGCGGTCGAGGGCGACGAGATCCGCGTCGGCGCGACGATCGCGGTCTTCGCCGAGAACGGCTGATGACCCCTGCGCCGTCGCAGAAGTCGCAACGCTCGAAGAGCTGCTCGGGCGAATGTGGCGGATCCGTGCGTTCGAGATCCGCGCCATGGATCTCTTCGAGGAGAAGCAGATCCGCGGCTCCGTGCACCCGTATATCGGGATGGAGGCGATCGCGGTCGGCGTCTGCGCGGCGCTACGCCCCGACGACTACATCACCAGCACCCACCGCGGTCACGGCCACTGCGTCGCGAAGGGCCTCGACCTGAGCCGGATGATGGCCGAGATCATCGGCCGCGAGGACGGCTACTGCCGTGGGCGCGGCGGCAGCATGCACATCACCGCGATCGAGCAGGGGATGCTCGGGGCCGACGCGATCGTCGCCGGCTCGTCCGCCCTCGCCGTCGGCGCGGCGCACGGCCTGCGCCTGCAGGGCAAGGACTCGGTCGTCGTCTGCTTCTTCGGCGACGGCGCCGCCAACCAGGGGATCCTGCACGAGGCCTGCAACCTGGCCGCCGTGCTCAACGCCCAGGTGATCTTCGTCTGCGAGAACAACGAGTGGGCGATCTCGACACCTGCCTCGGCCTCCACCAAGGTCGCCGACCTCGCCATACGCGCTGCCGGTTACGGCTTCCCGGGCGTGATCGTGGACGGCAACGACGTCGAAGCGGTGCGCACGGTGACCGAGGAGGCGCTCGTCCGCGCGCGTGCCGGCGACGGCCCGACGCTGATCGAGGCGAAGAGCTACCGCATCACGGCGCACTCGGCAGCGACCAAGACCGACCTGCGCTCGCCCGAGGAGCTCGACTCCTGGCGGGCGCGCGATCCCATCCTGCAGCTCTCGCGCAAGCTCGTCGGGTCGGGTGTCGACGAGTCGCGCATCGAGGAGATCGAGGCCCAGGCCCGCGCGGACGTCGATGCCGCCGTCGAGTTCGCGCTCGCCTCGCCGCGACCAGATCCCGAGACGGTCGGCGAAGACGTCTACGCCCCGAGCGACTGGAACACGTCAGGGCAGCTCTCGTGAGCGCAGCACGCGAGCTGACCATGTCCGAGGCGCTGAACGAGGCGCTGCACGGGGAGATGGAGCGCGACTCGGGCGTCTTCGTGATCGGCGAGGACATCGCGCAGATCGGCGGGCTCTTCCAGGTCACCGCCGGCCTCCTCGAGAAGTTCGGGCCGCAGCGCGTCATCGACGCGCCTATCTCGGAGGCGGGGCAGACTGGAGCGGGCGTGGGCGCGGCGCTCGTCGGCTGCCGCCCGGTGGTCGAGCTCCAGATCGCCGACTTCGTGACCCTGACGATGGACCAGGTCGTCAACCACGCCGCCAAGTGGCGCTACATGTCAGGCGGCAAGGTGACGGTGCCGTTCGTCCTGCGCGGCGCCGTCTCGAGCGGCATCGGCATGGCCGGCCAGCACTCGCAGACGCTGGAGGCGTGGTTCGTGCACGCGCCCGGCCTCGTCGTCATCATGCCCTCGACACCGTACGACGCGAAGGGCCTGCTGACGGCAGCGATCCGAGACGACAACCCGGTCGTCTTCCTGGAGAAACGGCTGCTCTACAGCCGCCGCGGGCCGGTGCCGGAGGGCGACTACACCGTCCCGATCGGCGTCGCCGACATCAAGCGCGAAGGAACCGACGTGACCGTCGCCTGCTACGCGCAGGGCGTCCACATCGCGCTGCAGGCCGGACGGCAGCTCGCCGAGCAGGGGATCGAGCTCGAGGTGGTCGACCTGCGCACGCTGAAGCCGCTCGACATCGAGACGCTCGGCATCTCCGTGCGCAAGACCGGCCGGCTCGTCGTCGTCAGCGAGGGAGCGCGCGCGGGCGGGTTTGCAAGCGAGGTGGTCGCCCGGGTGATCGACGAGGCCTACGACTCGCTGCGCGCGGCGCCGGTGCGGATAACGGCGAAGGACACCCCTATTCCCTATGCAGCGCAGCTCGAGCGCGCGGTGATGCCCCAGGTCGACGACCTGGTCGCGGCGGTTACCGGGATGCTCGAGGGCGTTCCGGGTGCGTGACCGGTGCGCGGACGGGCGACCCACACCAAGCGGCTTGTCTCGGGTCGGCATCCGTGTTACAAGAGCGTCGATGCTCGTGGACCTTTTGTCCGCATGGTGAGACAAACGACCGGACCGGCAGCAACTGCCCCGAACCTGGGGATGCAGTCGGTTGTGAAGACGTTCGCCGTCATCGACGCGCTCGTCGAGCGCGGCGAGGCGACGGCAGCCGAGCTCGCCGAGCTCGTCGACGAGCCGCGGAGCTCCGTCTACCGGATGCTGCGCACGCTGCAGGGGCTCGAGCTGGTCGAGACGGGCTCGCGGCGCGGCGTCTTCCGCCCGGGCGTCGGTCTCGTGCGCCTCGGCGGCTCGGTGCTGACGCGCTTCGACGAGCGCACGGTGACGTTGCCCATTCTCGAGCGCCTGCGGGCGCAGACGAAGGAGACGGTGCACCTCTCGGTTCGCCGCGGCTACCAGGCGGTGTTCATCGAGCGCCTGCTCGGGGAGCGCGCGCATTTCCTGGCGATCCCGCTCGGAGGCACTCTGCCGCTGCACGTCGGCGCCGCCCCGCGGGTGCTCCTCGCGTGCGAGCCCCGCTCGTTCTGGGACGAGTACTTCGCCGCCACGACGGTCGAGCAGTGGACGCACCGGTCACCGGCCGACGAGCCCGCCGTCCGCGCCCTGCTCGAGGAGACGCTCGAGACCGGTGTCTCGATCAGCGACGAGGATGTCGTCCTCGGCGTCGCCACAGTGGCCGCGCCGGTTCTCGACCACCGCGGCAAGGCCCGCGCGGCGATCGCGTTCAACCTGCTGCCGGACGCACTGCGCAACGACCGGGACGCCTGGGCGGAGCTCGCGCGCTCGGCCGCCATCGACGCGAGCCGCGGCTTCGGCTACGCGCCGCCAACCGTCCCGCCAACCGTGTCGTCAACCAGGTAGGGGTCGGAGAGCACACATGGATCTACTACGACAACTGTTCGGGCTCGACGGGCGGATCGCCGTCGTCACCGGTGGAGCCTCGGGGCTCGGCGCATCCTTCTCCAGGGCTCTCGCCGGCGCCGGCGCGACGGTGGTCATCGCGGACATCAACGAAGCCCTTGGCGGCGAGGTCGTCGCGGAGATCGAGGCCGGGGGCGGCAAGGCCGAGGTCAGGCCGGTCGACGTCACGAACGTGCCGGCCGTCAACGCCTTCGCCGACACGCTCGTCGAGGCTCACGGGCGGGTCGACGTGCTCGTCAACAGCGCCGGTGCGGCGCACCGCTCGCCGATCGAAAGCTTCAGCGAGGAGGCGTACGACCGCATCCTCGCGCTCAACCTCAAGGGCACCTACTTCATGAGCCAGGCAATCGGGCGGAAGATGATCGAGCAGCGAAAGGGCAGCATCGTCAACATCGCCTCGATCGGCGGGTTCATCGCCTACCCGCACTCGAGCGCGTACCTCGCAAGCAAGGGCGGCGTCGTGCAGACAACGCGCTCGTTCGCGCTCGAGTGGATCGGCCATGGGGTGCGCGTGAACGCGATCGCGCCTGGGCTCTGCGAGACGCCGCTGCTGAAGAAGGCGCTCGCCGAGAGCGGCTCCTCGTCGACGACCGACTTCATCCAGCACCGCATGCTGCGCGACCGGCTGATCCAGCCCGACGAGCTGATGGCGGCCGTGATCTTCCTCGCGAGCGACGGGGCCGCCAAGGTCACCGGCCACACGCTCGTCGTCGACGACGGGTACCTGAGCCAATGAACGTCGAAAGGCTGGCAGACGGGCTGGGTGCGGCGGAAGGCCCTGCGTTCCTCCCCGACGGCAGGTTCATCTTCGTCGAGATCTGGCGCAGCCGGGTCTCGGTCTGGACGCCGGAGAACGGCGTCCAGGAATACGTCTATGTCGGTGGCGGGGCCAATTCGGTGCTCGTCTGCTCCGACGGCTCGCTGCTCGTCACGCAGAACGGCGGCATCGACCGCGAGTGGCGCGCCAAGGACCAGCGGCCGCCGTCGATCCAGCGCGTATCGACTGCCGGCGAGGTGGAGGTGCTGGTGACGGAGATCGAGGGCATTCCGCTGAGCGCGCCCAACGACCTTGCGTTCGGCCCTGACGGGAAGCTCTACTTCACCGATCCCGCCTGCGGCTTCAGCCGTACTGAGCCGCTGAAGCCCGGCTACATCTTCTCGCTCGATCCCGATGGGACGGGCCGGCTCGTCGTCGAGGCGGGCCCGACGTTCCCGAACGGAGTCACGGTCGAGGCGGACGGGAACATCGTCTGGGTCGAGTCTTTGACCCGGGCGGTGCGGCGCTACCGCGTCGACACGGGCAAGGTCGAGGACATCTGCGTGCTCGAGGATCCGGACGCGATCCCGGATGGACTGAAGCCTGCGACGAACGGCGACCTCTACATCGCGACGGTGCTCACCGGAGGCGTCAACGTCGTCGGTGCCGACGGCACCGACAAGGGGCTGCTCAAGGGTTTCGGCGACTACGTCAGCAACGTCCAGTTCCGCGGCTCGACGCTCTACGTGACGGACATCGGCGGCGGCACGGGCGACGACAGTCAGTTCCACGGCTCGATCTCGCGCGCAGAGCTCGACGGCGTCACGGGGCTCGAGCTCTTCCCCGGGAAGATCGGGTAGGGAAGGAGGCCACGCGGCAGCGACCGAGGGTTTCAGTGGCAGGGACGGTTCCCGGCGACGACGCTGGGCGCCGAGATGTGTCAGCGAACGGAGGGCACTGTGAGTGAGTTCCAAGAAGAGCCGCGGAACATCATCGACGAGCTCGTCTCGGGTGAGATGACCCGCGACCAGTTCATCCGCCGGGCGACGATGCTCGGCATCTCGGCAACGGCGATCGGCGGCATGTTGACCGCCGCCGGCAAGGCGACCGCCGCCGATCTCAAGGTTGCGGGCTCGCTGGCGGGAGGCACGGTCAACCTGCTGGTGCCCGCCGAGGGCGCCGAGAAGGGAATCCAGGACAAGTTCGGCGAGATCAAGAGCCGCTTCGGGATCGACGTCAAGATGACGGCGCTCCCAGTCGGCCCTCTCAACGAGAAGCTGAGCCAGAGTGTCAAGGCGACGACCGGCACCTACGACCTCATCTCCGTGCTCGGGTTCACGGTCGCCGCATTCGTGGGCGGCGGCTACTTCATGCCGCTCAACACGCTCGTCAGGACGAAGGCTCCGGCGGGATACAACTTCCCACGCGACTTCGCGGTCGGCGAACTGAAGTACACCGGATACTTCAACACCGCCAACGGCACGTTCGGTGGCAAGACGCTCTACCTGATCCCGGGTCTCTACGCCGGCCCGATCATCCTCTTCTACCGCAAGGACCTGTTCGACAAGGCTGGCATCTCGGTTCCCACCAACTGGACCCAGTACCTGGCAGCGGCGAAGGCGCTCAACGGCAACGGGATCGCCGGCAACACGATGATCGCCAAGTCGGGCGACGTGTCGATGTTCCTCGTCGACTGGTACACGCGGTTCACGAGCCAGGGCGGCCAGCTGATGAGCGGCTCGCCCCAGAAGAAGAACTTCACACCCCGCCTCACCAGCCCGGCGGCGGTGGCGGCGCTCCAGCACATGGTCGAGTGCGTCCAGTACTCGACGAAGGGTGTCAACTCCTACGACTTCACCATCTCGACCGACGCCTTCAGTGCCGGCAAAACGGCGATGATGATCATGTGGTCGACGATCGCCGGCCCCGTCTACAACGCGGCAACCTCGAAGGTCGCCGACAAGGTCGCCGTCGCGATCACGCCGGGTGTCGGCAAGCGTCGCGGCCAGATCGTCCGAGGCGGCTGGGGCATGGGTATCCCGAAGAACGCACAGAACAAGGACGCCGCCTGGACGCTCCTCACCTACCTCACCTCGAAGGAGTGGGGGATCTACGAGGTCGGCGCGCACCAGACCGACCCCGCCCGGAACTCGGTCTTCTACGACCCGGGTCTGAACAAGAAGTACCCGTACCTGAAGACGGCAGGCGCGGCGAATGCCAAGGCGCACATCCTCGAGATCGCGAACATCCCCGAGACGTTCGAGCTGATCACGATCGCGGCGCAGCAGTTCGCCGGAGCGCTCGGTGGGGCGTCGACTGCGGCGGAGGCTTGCAAGAACGCCAACGACGAATGGGTGAAGGTCCTCAAGCGTGGTGGCCACCTCAAGTAGCCCAGCCGTGCCGGCACCGTGACCGAGGTCACGGCCAACACCCGCCGGCCCGGTAAACCAGCACGCCTCGCTCCGCCCACACAGGGGCGGGGCGAGGCGCTGCTGCTGCTCGGGCCGGCGGCCCTCTACCTCGTCGCCTTCTCGATCTACCCGCTGGTCGTCAGCCTCGTCCGCTCGTTCATGGACTACAACACGACGAAGGACACGTGGCGCTGGATCGGGCTGCGCAACTACGAGGACCTGTTCACGAGCAGCGAGTTCTGGACGGTGGTCAAGAACACGCTGATCCTCACGACGGCGGGTGTGGCGATCCAGGTCGTCGTCGGGACGGCACTCGCGCTCTTCTTCAACCAGAACCTGCGTGGCGCCGCGATCGTGCGGGGGATTCTGATCCTGCCGATGTTGCTGACGCCGATCGTGGTCGGGCTGATGTGGCGCGCGCTCCTGAACCCGGAGTGGGGCCTGCTCAACTGGGTCGCCGTCAAGATGGGGCTCGGGTACGTGGGCTGGCTGTCGGACTCCCACGTCGCGATCTGGACGCTCGTGCTCGTCGACTCCTGGCAGTGGACGCCCTTTGTCTTCGTCGTGGTCTACGCGCGCCTGCAGGCGCTGCCGCAGGAGGTGTTCGAGGCGGGATCCGTCGACGGAGCCAACTGGTTCCAGCGGCTCCGCCTGCTGACGCTGCCGCTGCTCATGCCCGCAATCATCTTCGCGGCCGTCTTCCGCGGCATCGACGCGTTCCGGACGTTCGATCTCGTCTTCGGCCTCACGAACGGCGGGCCGGTACAGTCGACCTCGACGCTGTCCTTCGAGGGCTTCCAGAACGGCTTCGAGTTCCAGCGCTACGGGTATGCGTCGGCGATCTCGTACGTGATGGTGATCGCCGCCGCTATCGGGATCACCCTCCTCTTTCGGGTGGTTCGCGTGCGGCGCGTGGACGTGGCGACATGAGCGGTCGCGTCTTCGGCCGGGTTGTTTCGTACATCGTGCTGGTGCTGATCGGGCTGGTCGGGATCGCGCCGTTCGTCTATCTGCTGATCCTCTCGTTCAAGAGTCGGATCGACGTGCTCACGGTCCCACCCGACCTGCATTTCGACTGGTCGACGATCCAGGAGAACTACCGCACTGTCATCCACGACCAGCACTACGTCACGTTCGTCGTCAACTCGATCGTCGTGACGGGGGTATCGACGCTGATCGCGCTCGTGCTCGGGGTGCCGGCCGCCTATGCCTTCTCGCGCTTGCGCTTCCGCGGCGCCGACACGTGGGCTTCGACAATCCTCAGCTTTCGGTTCATGCCACCGATCGCGGTCGCGATCCCGATCTTCATGATGATCCGCACCATCGGCCTCGTCGACAGCCGCGTCGGGCTGATGCTGCCCTACATCGCGTTCTCACTCCCGCTCGTGATCTGGATCATGATCGGCTTCTTCGACGAGATCCCGCGCGAGATCGACGAGTCCGCCATGGTCGACGGCCTCACCCGCCCGCTCGTGCTGCTGCGCGTCCTGCTGCCGCTCGCGCGCCCCGGGATGCTTGTCGCCGCGACCTTCGGAGTCATCTTCGTCTGGAACGAATTCCTCGTAGGCCTGTATATCGTCAGCTCGACCGACCGGGAGACGATCCCGATCGCCGCGTCGAGCCTGCTCACCGTGGAGAGCCCGATCGACTGGAACCTCGCCGCTACCGTGGGCGTCCTCACCGTGATCCCGATCCTGATCTTCTCGATGGTGGTGCAGCGCTACATCGTGCGCGGCATCACGGCGGGAGCTGTGCGCTGATGGCGACCGTCGCATTCGAGGGCGTCGGCAAGGTCTACCGCGACGGGACACGCGCGCTCACCGACTTCGACCTCGAGGTCGCGGACGGCGAGTTCATGGTGTTCGTCGGCCCGTCGGGCTGCGGCAAGACGACGGCATTGCGGATGGTCGCCGGACTGGAGGACATCAGCGAGGGCGAGATCAAGCTCGGCAGTACCGTCGTCAACGGGCTGCACCCACGCAAGCGCGACATCGCGATGGTGTTCCAGAACTACGCGCTCTATCCGCACATGACGGTCTACAAGAACATCGCCTTCGCGCTCCGCGTTCGGAAGACGCCGGAAGCGGAGATCAGGGAGCGCGTGGAGACGACAGCCAAGATTCTGGGCCTCACCCCGGAGCTCCAGCGCAAGCCCGCGCAGCTCTCCGGTGGGCAGCGCCAGCGCGTCGCCATGGGCCGCGCGATCGTCCGCAACCCGCAAGTGTTCCTGATGGACGAGCCGCTCTCGAACCTGGACGCGAAGCTGCGGGTGCAGATGCGCGCGGAGATCGCGCGCATCCAGCGGGAGGTGGAGGCGACGACCATCTACGTCACGCACGACCAGATCGAGGCGATGACGATGGGCGACCGCGTCGCCGTCCTGCGCAAGGGCGCGCTGCAGCAGTGCGATGCGCCGCAGGTGCTCTACGAGCAACCCGTGAACCTCTTCGTCGCAAGCTTCATCGGCAGCCCTGCCATGAACCTCGTCCAGGCGCGGATCGAGCAGGACGGCGACACACTCGCCTGCGTGGTCGGATCGCAGCGGCTCGACCTGCCCGGCCCGCTCGTCGGCCGGCTACCGGCGCTGCGCGCGTATGTCGGACGAACGGTCGCGCTCGGCGCGCGACCGGAGCACCTTCAGGACGCAGCTCTCGCCGGTCACCGCGGCGAGGGAGCAGGGGTGCTTCGTGGTCGCGTCGTCACCACTGAGCTGCTCGGCTCCGAGGTCCTCGCGCACGTCGAGGTCGAAGCCGCGCCCGTCGTTACCCAGGAAGTCCTCGAAGTCGCAGGCGACACCGACCGCACGCTCGCCGAGGATCTGCGCAGCGATGCGAGCGAGCACCGGACGACCTTCGTCTGCCGCTTTCCGATCGAGACGGCGGTGCGGGCCGGCGACGAGGCGCTCGTGCGCGTCACGACAGACAAGCTCCAGTTCTTCGACCTTGAAACCGAGGCCGCGCTCCGCGCCGGCAGGTAGTGGAAGGAGTCGGGTATGACTGAGACGATCGGAGCCACGCGAACCGACCGGCCCCTGTTGATCGGGGGACGCGCGGTTTCCGGCACGCAGACGGAGCCCGTCCTCTTTCCCTACGACGGCAGCGAGATCGGCCGGGTCACCGTCGCGGACGATGCGCTCGTCGAGCAGGCGCTCGAGACCGCAGCGGCCGCTGCGCAGGAAATGGCTGCCCTGCCGCCCTGGCGGCGCGCGGAGATCCTCCTCGCGGCAGCGCAGTTGACCCACGAACGGCGCGAGGTGCTTGCGCGCCAGATGACGCTCGAAACGGGCCTCGCCGTCTGGGAATCGAGGATGGAGGTCGACCGCACCGTTGAGATCTTCCGCATCGCGGGCGAGGAAGCGCGTCGCGTCTCGGCGACGGGGGAGCTGGTCCCGATCGACGCAGTTCCGCGCGGCGAGGGCCGCTACGGGCGAACACGGCGGTTCCCTGTCGGGCCGGTGCTCGGCATCACGCCGTTCAACGCGCCTGTGCTGCTCGTCGCGCACAAGCTCGGCCCCGCGCTTGCCGCGGGCAACCCGTGCATCATCCGGCCTGCGCCGAAGACACCGCTGTCGGCGCTTTCCATTGCCGAGATCGTGCTCGACGCAGGCGCACCGCCGGACGCGGTCAGCGTCGTTCCGTGCTCGAACGAGCTCGCCGAGCGGATGGTGCGAGACGAGCGGATCAAGATGCTCTCCTTCACCGGCAGTGCTCGGGTCGGCTGGTACCTGAAGAGCGTTGCCGCGACGCCGCGCGTCACACTCGAGCTCGGCGGCAACGGCGCCGTGATCGTGCACGACGACGCGAACGTCGACTACGTGGCGGAGCGGTGCTCGCTGGGCGGATTCCTCCGCTCGGGCCAGGCGTGCATCTCGGTCCAGCGCCTGTACGCGCACTCGTCGGTCGTCGAGGAGCTGACGGGAAAGCTCGTCGAGCGTGTGCAGAATCTGACGACGGGGAATCCGCTCGACGAAGGGACGCTCGTCGGTGGGCTGATCTCCGAGGAAGCGGCGGTCAAAGCGGTCGACCTGATCGAGGAAGCCGTCGCCGGTGGGGCACGCGTTCTCTGTGGAGGGACGCGAAACGGGACGGTGGTGGCTCCGGCAGTCATCACGGGCGCCGCGGAGCAGTCGCGCATCTGCGCCGAAGAGGCGTTCGCGCCGATCATCGTGATCTCGTCCTACGACGATTTCGACGAGGTGCTCGCCCGCGCCGACGCGTCGCCCTACGGTCTCCAGGCCGGCCTTTTCACCAACGACTTGCGCCTTGTCGAGCGTGCGTTCGAGCGGCTCACCGTTGGCGCGTTGATCGTGAACGACATCAACACGTTCCGGGTCGACCAGATGCCCTACGGCGGCGCGAAGCGCTCCGGCTGGGGCCGCGAGGGAATGCGCTATGCGATCGAGGAGATGACCGAAGAGCGGCTGCTCGTGGTCGATCCGCGGTGATGGGGCGGCAGTCCTGCGGACACGCGGCGCTCCGGTAGGTTCACGGCGTGGACGAGGCGATCGTAGGCCGGCTCCAGGTGCTCGGGTTCTCGCTGTACGAAGCGAGGGTCTACCTTGCACTCCTCCGGCACGGCCCTCAGAACGGCAACGAGGTCGCGAAGTCCGCGAGCCTCCCGTCGTCGAAGGTCTACGCGACGCTGGAGCGGCTCGCGGCGAAGGGAATCGTCCATACGGTGCGCTCGGGCGGGTCGACGCAGTACGTGTGCGTGCTGCCGCAGGACCTCCTGCCGCGGCTCCGCGAGGATTTCGTCGAGCCGCTCGAGTTTCTCGAGAAGACCCTGCCGTCGCTCGCGTCGTTCGAGCCCGCATCCGAGGTGCTGACCGTCTCCGGGCTCGACGCGATTCTCGAGAGCAGCCGCTCGATCCTGCGCAACGCGCTCAGCGAGGTCTACCTGTCCGTCTGGGCCGACGATATCTCCGCCTTGGCCGACGACCTCGTCAACGCACACGATCGCGAGGTGCGCATCTACGGGATGTTCTACGGGGACGAGGCTCCACCGGAGGGAATGGGGTCATGGCTCGGGCATGCGTATCGTCAGATCGTCTCCGACCGAATCGGCGGGCGGATGCTGACACTGGTCGCGGACGGCGAAGAGGCGCTGATCGCGCACATCCCAACCGGCAGCGACGCAAGCGGCGTACGGACGCGTAACCCCGTGCTCGCCCTCGTCGCCCGGGAGTATCTGCACCACGACCTCGTGTTGCAGCGCGCCCAGATCGCGATCGGCTTCGGCGAATGGGACCGGTGGTGGCAGGCGGACCCGGAGCTCCGGGGGATCATCATCAGCGGCGGCGAGCGCGCCGAGGTCGCTAAAGACGCTTGACCGCGAGGTAGCCGCCGTCTGCGACCAGGGTCGTGCCGGTCACGTAACTTGACGCGTCCGACGCGAGAAACTCGACGCACGCGGCGATCTCCTCCGGGCGCCCCACCCGGCCGAGCGCGTTGGCGTCGTTGACCCGCTGCCGGAACTGCTCGGCCTCGTCGCGGTTCATTCCCGAGAGGTCGCGCTGGAGCATCGGCGTGTCGATCGTCCCGGGCGCGATCGTGTTGACTCGGATCCCGTCGCGACCGACCTCGACGGCGAGTGCGCGCGCCGCTGCAACGAGGCCGGCCTTCGCCGCGGCATACGGCACGCAGCCCGGAAGCGTCACGAACGCCTGCACCGAGGAGAGGAAGATGATGCTGCCGCCGCCGGCCGCCCGCAGCGCGGGGATCGACTGCTGAGCGCAGAGGAGGGCGCCGCGGAGATCCGTCTCGAGCACGAGATCCATCTCCTCGAGGCTCATCTGCTCGAACCCCACGTACGTGGAGACGGCGGCGTTCGCGACCATCACGTCGAGGCGCCCGAATGTGGCCACGGCGCAGTTGACCATCGTCCGCACATCGTCGGCGACGCGAACGTCGCCGGTGCAGCCGACGGCCTTTCCGCCTGCGGCTCCCACTGCCTGGACGGTCTCGTCGATCGCATCTGCATGGATGTCGTTCACCACGACAGACGCGCCGGCGGCGGCGAGCGACGCGGCGCAAGCTCGCCCGATGCCGGAACCCGCGCCGGTGATCACGACGACCTTGCCTGCGAGCGTCATCTGGCGTGAGCTGGTACGAGCAGGGCGCGGGTGACCGTCGACGGTGGGGCTCATCGGTATTCCTTCCTGTAGCTGACGACGTCCGTGCGACAGGTTCTGGATCGGCCGGTGGGGCTGGTGCGATGGATCACTCCAGCTCATGAGCAGACTAGTGAACGCGGAACCGTCCGCTCCGTTTCGTTGGGCAAGCCAACGGGCATCTTGCGAGGATGTCTGCGCGTGCTGCACGACCTCCGGCCGCGGTCACGAGCGGACGCCTCCGGTCGCTCGCGGCCGGAGCCACGGCTGCCGCCGTGTGGGCGCTGCAGGAGCCGATCGATCAGGCGGTCCTCGGTTGCGACTACTCCGACGTCGCCGTCCTCGGAAAGGCAGTGACTCGCGGGCGCCGCTGGCGCGCCGCCGGACTCGCGATCCACGCCGTCAATGGAGCCATGTTCGGACTCGCGTTTCACGCGGTTCGAGCGAGACTGAACCGGGGTACCGATCCAAAGACGATCGCAGTGGCGATGGCCGTGACAGAACACCTCGTGCTCTATCCAGCCTGCTACTTCATCGACCGTTTTCACCCCGCGCGCGGCCAGCCGGGCATCCCTCCGCTCCTGACCAGCCGACGCGCGTTTGCACAGGCCACGTGGCGCCACGCGCTGTTCGGAATAGTGCTTGGCTCACTGGTGCGAAAGAACCTGCCGGCACGGTAGAGGCTGCTGAGCCCGTCCCCGCTACGTGATCGATGAGGGCCTCGGTACGGCACCTGAGTCAGAGCGACGTTCGGCCGTCTCGAGCAGCGCGCGCCGCCTGCCTTGCTGTTCATGGTTTGACGCTCGACCGGGGTGTCTCGTACATTCACAGCGGACACTGTTCACGTTGTTCGAGACGGAGGGTCATGAGCGTTAACGAACATCCATACAAGGTTTCGATTCGCGAAACCGAGTCGAGTCCGGGCATCCCCGAGCGGGGGTGGCTCAATATGGATGTGCGCTGGCTGGTTACGAAGGACAGCGTCGGAGCGTCCAAGACGGTGTTTGGAGTCACGTACTTCCCTCCGGGCTCGAGGCACGAAATTCACCGGCATCCGAATGTCGAGGAGGTCGAGTACCTGATCTCCGGGTCCGGCATCGCCTATGTCGACGATGACGCAGTCGAGCTGGGCCCGGGCGAGGCGGTGTTTGTCCCGCAGAACGCCTATCACGGCTTTGAGAACACCTCGGACGCCGAGGTCGTGATGGCCTGGTATTACGCCGGCGCCGCGAGCCTGGAGGATGCCGGCTTTGTCACCCGGCGCGAAGACGAGGAGGCGGCCGGCTAGGGGGCGACCGACGCGTCGTCGACCGAGAGCGTGTTCCTGCGGCCGACCACGAACCACACTGCTTCGACCGCTTCATCTCCGACCGTTGCGAAGCGGTGCGGTTGCGTGCAGTCGAATGCGATCGTGTCGCCCGGTCCGATCTCGTACGTGTCGAACCCGATCGAGACCTGGAGCGTTCCCGACAGGATGTAGCCGTACTCGGTGCCGTTGTGGCGCATCAGGGAATGTGAAGGAGTCGACTCGCTCCCCGGCGGATAGCGGAGGTAGAGGAAGTCGACGTTGTGATCGGCCTGCGCCGTCAGCCGTTGCCAGCTGACGCCGGACTCGAGGCTGATCGATGTTCGGTTCATCGCGCGCTGGACGGGCGATCCGGGCGCGTCGGCTGGACCAGGACTCCTCGTTCGCCGGCTCACACCCTCACCGTTGTGCGCCTGAACGGCATCGTTCTCCGGGGCTGGATCAGCAGCCTGTTTCGCGTCGAACACGATCTCGTTGACGGAGAGCTCGAGCTCGCTGACGATCGCGAAGAGGGTGTTGATCGACGGCTCCGTCTTTCCCGTCTCGATCTGGGAGATCAAGCTCGCCGAAACACCCAACCTCCTCGCCAGCTCGCGCAGCCCGATCTTCTTCTCTTCGCGGGCTTCCCGAAGACGATGACCGAGGTCGTCGCGAAGATTCTGTCTGTCGGCAGTCGCTTGCTCGTCCAGGGCCAGTCGAGGGCGGCGTCGCTGTTTGCCTGTCAGCTTTGGGTTCTTCACGTCCACTGTGTCTTTTGCCACGTGCCCTTCTCTGTTCAGCGTAGACGTACAGACGGTTGACGTCGTTAACGTCTACTCACTCGTTTCCGGAAGACAAGCCATGATGAAGGTATCATGCCCGCCTTTTCGGGATCAGGACACGGCCGGAGATCGATGTTTGAGCGGGTCGTGGGCGCTCGGAGGGTGGGGCGCCCACGACCCGCCGGCAGCGCTACGATCGCGAAGCCAGATAGGCCGCGATTCCGGCGCGCCGTTCGTCCGCGTTGACGTACGCGACCTCCACGAGCTCGAGCGGATATCCGTCCGGGTCGCCGAAGTACACCCAGCGCCATCCTGCCAGCACACCCTCGTCGACGAAGTTGACCGGGCCGTAAAACTCGACACCTTTCGCCTCGAGCTCGGCCTTCTTCGCCGCGATGTCGTCGACGAGGAAGGCCACGTGGGAGGCTCCTCGGTTGTTCGACTTGAGCGGCATCATGGTTTCGCTCGGCGGGCTCTTGTACTCCAGAAGCTCGAGAATCGTGTCGCCGAGCTGCAGGCTCACCTGCCGCAGGGCGGCGCCGGGGACTCCGACGGCCGGGCCGAGCTCCTCCCCCTCGAACCAGGGGCTGGGCTCGTTCGAGAACGGGAGGCCGAGCACGTCGTGGTAGAAGCTGATCGACGCATCGAGGTCCTTGACCGTGATGCCCACGTGATGCAGTCCCTTCATTGCTCCTCCGTGATGTCGTCCGAGGTGTGGGTCGACGTGTCAAACAAGGATCTGCCCGCCGTCCACCATGTACATCTGCCCTGTCATGTAGTCCGACTCGGCAGAGGCGAGGTAGACGAGAAACGGCGCCAGCTCCGCCGGTGAGGCGGGGCGCCCGATGAGCGTGCCTGTCAGCGAAGTCGCGCATCGGGTCAGCGTCCGCAGGGTGGTCGTGGATCGCTCGGATGTCCTCGTTGAGCCCGACCCACATCGGGGTGTCGACGACGCCCGGAGCGAAGGCGTTCACGGTGATGCCGTGCTCGATCAGGCCGCGGGCGGTTGCCTGGGTGACGGCGAGCGTGCCGAACTTCGCGACGCAGTACGGGACGAAGTCCCAGTATCCCTGCCGGCTGGCGATCGATCCGGTGTTGACGATCTTTCCGCCGGACCCCTGCGCGATCATCTGTCGCGCAGCCTCCTGGGTGCAGACGATCACGCCCCAGGTGTTGACGCGGACGATCTCGTTGAAGTTCGCCTCGTCGACGTCCATGAAGTTGCGGGGTCGGTTCATCCCGGCGTTGTTGAAGATCACGTTGAGCTCGCCGAAAGTCTCGACGGCCGTCTCGACCATGGCCCGCACCTGCGAGCGGTCGGTGACGTCGACGCCGACCGAGGTGGCCGAGCCGCCGTCCGCCACGATCCCGTCCGCGACGACCCGCGCCGCTGTCGCGCTGAGGTCGGCGACGACGACCTTCCCGCCCTCGGCTGCGATCGCCCGGCACGCCGCCGCCCCGATACCGCCGGCGCCGCCCGTGACGATCACGACGCGGTCTTGCACACGGCCCATCTAGATCTCCTTCGGCTATTCGGACAGTGATCCTGACTTGCGTCGCGCCTCGGCGTTCATCTGTGGCGAACACCTATCGTGGTGTTTAGCTTACTACTTGTGAACACGTGAGTTCGACGTTACTATCGCCGCCTAGGTGATGTCGGCAACGCCGCTGACCGGTTCGGGCGAGTCGAAAGGCTCTGTTCCGCGCGGATCGAGGAAGGTGCTGTCTCGCGGCCTTGCGACCGTGGTCGTGGCAACGGTCGCGCTGTTCGCGGCGAGCCTCCTGTTCGCGCCGTCGAGCCTCAGCAGGGGCGTGCTCCTCACGATGCTGCCGTTCGCGGCGGCGCTCGCAATCGCGTCGCTCGGCCAGACGCTCGTCGTCATGCAGGGCGGCATCGACCTCTCGATCGCCGGCGGGCTGTCGCTCTACGTCGTGATCGTCACGAAGTACCCGGCCGGCGACAACTCCCGGCTCCTCGCGGCGATCGGCATCGCGTTTCTCGCCGCGATCGCCGCCGGCTGGCTGAACGGGTTGCTGATCGGGCGGATGCGCCTCAACCCGATCGTCGCGACGCTCGGCACGAACGCGTTGCTCTTCGGCGTCGTGCTCTGGTACACGGCCGGCATCCCCACCACGACCACCGCTCGGCTGGCGAGGGTCGGCGGCGGGACTCTGGCTCGGCATTCCGACTCCCGGTGTACTTCGCCGTCGCCGCCACGGCTGTCGTCGCGGCGGTGGTCAAGCTGACACCGGCGGGTCGCCGCTTCGAGGGCGTCGGCGCGAACGCGACCGCTGCCCGTACCGCAGGCATCCGGGTGAAGCGCCATCGGACCGGAGCCTACGTCTGGGCCCAGATCCTCTACTGCCTCGCAGCCGTGCTCCACGCCGGCATCGTCAACCAGCCGACGGCCCACGAGGGCGACAACTATCTTCTGCCGTCCGTCGCAGCCGTCGTGCTCGGGGGCACCTCGCTGCTCGGCGGTCGCGGCAACCTCGTCGCGACCGCGGTCGCGGCGCTCTTCCTGTCGCAGCTCGACCAGTTCGTGCTCGCGCTCGGCGTGACATACGCCACGCGCACCCTCGTCCAGGCGGCAGCGCTCGCGGTGGGCGTCGCGCTCTACACCGTCAACTGGCGAGCGCTCGGGCGACGCCTCTGGGTGCGTCGCCCGGCGAGCATCGCGCCTACCTGAGCAGTCGTTTCACCGACGACGCGTCACTGACACGACGCCGCCAGTCGCTGAACACGATGCGGACAACCATGAAGAGGAAGGGAGAACACGCATGATGAACCGACGACGAGGTGGAGCGCTGCTCGCGTTTGCGCTCCTGTGCGGCGTGCGTGCTCGTCACGGCGGCGACGTCGTCCGCCAGGACGTCTGCCACGCCGTCGTGGTGTGGCCCGAAGAAGATCACGCTCGGTTTGACGGACGGGTTCGGAGGAAACAGCTGGCGACTCGTCACGACCGCCTCGGCGCGAGACGAAGCGGCCAAGTGTCCGAGCGTGACCTCGCTCAGCTATGCCGACGGCCAGGGCAACACGCAGAAGGCGATCTCCGACATCCAGGGCATGGTCGCGAAGGGCGTCGATGCGATCGTCGTCTTCCCGGACGCCGGAAAGGCGATCCTGCCTGCGCTCCGAAGCTCCTACAAGGCCGGCGTCGTGACGGTGCCCGTATCGCGTCACACCGGGCGGCAAGGCCGGCGTCGACTACAACGTCTTCGTCGACACCCCCTTCGCCCAGGCGGGAGAGAACTGGGGCAAGTGGATTCTCCGAGTGCTTCCGAAGGGCGGCAACGTGCTCATGCTCAGCGGCCCGAAGGGCAACAGCCAGGGCGTCGACGAGAACAAGGGTCTCCACAAGATCCTCGACCCCTCGGGCAAGTACAAGTTCATCGGCGAGCAACCGTTCGAGGTGACGAACTGGGATCCGGCGCTGTCGCAGAAGGTTCTCTCGGCGGACATCGCCAAGTACCCGAAGATCGACGTCATCGTGTCGGACTTCGGCCCGTCGCTCGTCGGCGCTCTGCCCGAGTTCACGAAGAGCGGGCGCACGATCCCGGCGCTGGCGACCTCCGACGGCAACGTGCTCGGGTGCTTCTGGAAGAAGAACGTGGCCAAGAACCCCACGTTCAAGCTCTACACCGTGTCGACGCAAAACGACCACGCACGCCTCGCGATCGATTGGGCCGTGGCGCTCGCCACCGGCGGCAAGAAGCCGGCGAGCACGCACTTCCCGTCGCTCGTGTTCGAGAACTCGACGACCGGGAAGCCGAATCCGGTGGAATGCAAGTCCAACCTGCCGGGTGACATCTACCTCTCCGCGCAGTTGTCGGCCGTCGACGCAGGCCAAGCTGGTGAAGAAGTAGGCACAACACACGAGTTGCGCGCGGCGGTCCTCAGCCGCCGCGCGCAACGCAGTCGACCAGATCGCTCATCGTGATCAACGAAGCCACCGTCAACACGCCTGCTCGCGAAGGTCGGGACCGCCGTGCATCCGACGCTGTCGATGCTCGGCATCACCAAGCACTACGACGCAATCGCGGCGCTCACGGACGTCTCGTTCGAGGTGCTCCCGGGCGAGGTGCATGCCCTGCTCGGGGAGAACGGCGCCGGCAAGTCGACATTGATGAACGTTGCCTCGGGCACGACGACACCCGACGGCGGCACGATCGTCTTCGACGGCTCGCCCGTCGAAAACCTCACGCCGGCGTTGGCGCAGGACCTCGGGATCGCGATCGTCCATCAGCATCCGGCGCTCCTTCCGGACATGACGGTCGCCGAGAACATCCGCGTGGCGGTGGGAGCTCGAGCATCTGCGGCGTCGCGATCCCGACATGACGAAGGCGATGCGCTCGCTGCTCGACGACGTTCACTTCCTCGGCCATCTCGAGGACCGCGTCTCGTCTCTCAGCGTCGCCCGCCGCCACCTCCTCGAGCTCGCCAAGGCGTTCGCCGTGTCGCCGCGGCTCCTGATCCTCGACGAGCCGACGGCGCCGCTCTCGCAGGATTCCGTCGAGCTCCTCTTCACAGCCGTCCGCAAGCTCGCGGCAGGTGGAACGGCCGTCGTCTACATCACGCACCGGCTCGGCTGAGGTTCGCGAGATCGCCGATCGCGTCACAGTCCTGCGCGACGGCGCGCTTCGCGGAACATCCGCAGTCAAGGACATCTCGGACGCCGATCTCCTCGCCATGATCATCGGGCGCACTCTCGAGACCACCTTCCCGGCGAAGCACGCGCCCGGGGTCGACGCGGCACCGCTACTGCTGGTCGAAGGGTTGAGCGGGAACGGCTTCGACTACATCTCGTTCAGCGCCGGCAAGGGGGAGATCGTGGGCATCGCCGGTGTGGCCGGCAACGGCCAGCCGGCTCTCCTGCGCGCGCTGGCCGGGCGTGAGCCGGCGACCGGATCGGTCAACGTCGCCGGCAAGGAGCTCTCACGGCGCGCGCTGGCTCGAGAGCGCGGCGTACATGCCGGCCGACCGGCTGACCGAAGGCTTGATGGTCGACCTGAACGTCCGCGAGAACGCCGCGCTGACGGCGCTCGACCGGCTCAAGGTAGGCCCCTTCGTGAGCAGGCGCCGCGAGGTCGTCGCCGTCGAACGCGAGCTCTCCGAGCTGGCGGTCAAGGCGCCGTCGCTCGAGGCGCCCGTCTCGGCGCTCTCCGGCGGAAACCAGCAGAAGATCATGATGGCGCGCGCGATGCTCTCCGAGCCTGCGATTCTCGTCGCGGACGAGCCGACGCAGGGAGTCGATGTCGGCGCGCGTGCCGAGATCTACCGCATCCTGCGCGAAGTCGCCGACCGGGGAGTGCCGGTCGTCGTCGCCTCCAGCGACACGATCGAGCTCGAAGGGCTGTGCGACCGCGTGATCGTGATGTCCCGCGGCCAGGCGGTCGCGACGCTCGAGGGCGACGCCGTGACCGAGGAGCGGATCGTTCATGCCGCGATCAGCACGACCACGGCACACCGCGGAGCAGGCGGCACGGCGGTCGAGCACGCTCGTCGCGGCTCGCGCGGTTCATCGAAGGTGATTACGCCCCGGTCGTCGTCCTCGCGGCGGTGATGCTCGTCCTCGGCGCCTACGTCCTGTCGCAGAACAGCCGCTACCTCTCGGATTTCAACATCACGTCCGTGATGTTCGCGTGCGCGGCGCTCGGCTTCATCTCTCTGGGACAGACATTCGCTCTGCTGCTCGGCGGAATCGATCTCTCCGTCGGTCCACTCGCCGGCTTCCTCGTCGTCCTCGCGTCGTTCTTCGTGCTCGACGGCCGCTCACCCGCGCGTGTGGGTGCTCGGATTCGCCCTGATGCTCGTGGCCGCTGCTGGGCGTTGGCCTTCTGAACGGTGCGCTCATCCGCTTCGCGAAGTTCACCCCCGTCGCAGCGACACTCGTCACGTACATCGCCCTGGGCGGCCTGGCCTTCAGGCTGCGCTCTGCGCCCGACGGATACATCGCCGTCTCGGTGACCAGACGCCATCTCCACGAAGGTCGGGCCGGTGCCTCTGGCCTTCGTCGTGTTCGTCCTGTGCTGCCATCGGCCTCGAGCTCGGGCTCCGAAAGACGCAGTTCGGCCTGCGGCTGCGCGCGGTCGGGTCGGACGAGGAGTCGGCGCGGCGCGTCGGCGTGCCCGTCAACAGGACCGCGCTGCTCGGCTACCTGGGCGCCTCGCTCCTCACCCTCCTCGGCGCGATCGTCCTGCTCGCCCAGCTCGGAGTCGGCGACCCGGGGCAAGGCACGGACTACACCCTGACGTCGATCACCGCGGTCGTCCTCGGCGGGACGGCCTTGCTCGGTGGGCGAGGCACCTTCATCGGCACGCTGATGGGTGCGGGGCTCAGCGTTCAGGTCCTGAACGCGACGGTGTTCCTCAGCCTCGATCAGAAGTGGCAGTACATCTTCCAGGGGCTCCTGATCGTCGCCGCAGCCCTCATCTACAGCCAGGTACGCCGCAGCGGATCGCGCGCCGACAGAGGCCTGCGATGAGTGGACGCGCGCTCGTCGTCGGCGTCACGGGCATCAGCGGAGGCAATGTCGCCCAACGCCTCCTTGCCGACGGGTGGCAGGTCTCGGGTCTGAGCCGTCACCCGGAGGGTCTCGACGAGCGAATCACGCCGCTGGCTGCCGACCTCGAGGACGCCGAGGCGGTCGCCGCGGCTCGTCCGCGGCACGGCCCCCACGCACGTCTTCTTCACGACCTGGTCGCGTCGCGCCACCGAGGCCCAGAACTGCGACGTCAACGGTCGCATGCTCCAGAACCTCCTGGACGCGACGGCCGCCGAGAAGTCGGTCCGGCACGTGGCGCTCGTGACCGGCCTCAAGCACTATCTGGGGCCGTTCGAGGCGTACGCCAAGGCGCAGCCGGACACACCGTTCTCCGAGGAGCAAGCCCGTCTGCCCTACGAGAACTTCTACTACGTGCAGGAGGACATTCTGTTCGAGGCTGCCGAGCGCGACGGGTTCACGTGGTCGGTGCATCGGCCGCACACGCTGATCGGTTGGGCACTCGGGAATGCGATGAACATGGGAGTGACGCTCGCCGTGTATGCGGCGATCTGCCGGGAGACGGGGCGCGAGTTTCACTTCCCCGGCTCGCGCGAGCAGTGGGAAGCCGTCACCGACGTGACCGACGCCGCGCTCCTCGCCGACCATCTCGTCTGGGCGGCGACGACGCCGGCCGCGGAGAACCAGGCCCTCAACATCGTCAACGGCGACGTCTTCCGCTGGCGGCGCATGTGGCCGAGGCTCGCTGCCGATCTCGGCGTCGAAGCCGTGCCGTTCAACGGAGAGCCGGCTCCGCTCGAGCAGCAGATGGCCGACGCGGCCGAGGTCTGGCCCGGAATCGTCCGCCGCTACGGCCTGCGCGATCTGAGCGTCGACAGCCTCGCCTCCTGGTGGCACACGGACGCCGACCTGGGCCGCACGATCGAGACATTCACCGACATGGGACGCAGCAGGCGACTCGGCTTCGGCGGTATTCGCGACAGCCAATCCTCGTTCACCGATCTCTTCGCGCGCCTGCGGGCCGAGCGGATCGTGCCACGACACACATGAAGAGGGGATCCGAATGAAAGCGCTTCGCTTCCATGCCGCACGAGACCTACGTATCGAGGAGGTACCCGAACCGAGCGGGCTCGGTGCGACCGAAGTCGTGGTAGCCCCTCGCTGGACCGGGATCTGCGGCACCGACCTCCACGAGTACGTCGCCGGCCCGATCGTGACACCGATCGAGCCTCACCCGCTCACCGGAGCACGATTGCCGCAGATCCTCGGGCACGAGTTCTCCGGCGAGGTGGTCGCAACGGGGCCCGACGTGACCCGCGTCCGTCCCGGAGATCGCGTGTCCGTGATGCCGTTGATCTACTGCGGCCGCTGTGAGTACTGCCGCAGAGGTCTGCAACACCTCTGCACGACGATGGCGTGCACGGGACTGAGCGCCGCCTGGGGCGGGATGGCCGAATTCGCAGGGCTCGAGGAGTACCAGGTGTATCCGATCCCGGACGAGGTGACGGACGAGCAGGGCGCCCTGATCGAGCCTTGTGCGGTCGCCGCGTACGGTGTAGCCCGTGGCGGCGTTCGGCCCGGGGATAGCGTCCTCATTGCGGGAGTGGGCCCGATCGGCGCGCTCGCCGCGCTGTGCACCGCCGCCGCCGGAGCGGGCGCGATCTATATCACTGAGACCAATACGCAGCGTCGAGCGCAGGCCGAGCGCCTTGGCCTCGGCGAGGTCCTCGATCCCGACTCGACGGATGTGGCAGCGGAGATACGTGAACGTACCGACGGCCTTGGCGTGGACGTCGCCCTCGAGTGTGCAGGCCATGGTGCCGCCTTCAACACGTGTGTCGACGCTGTTCGACGCCACGGGACGGTCGTTCAGGTCGGCCTCCACGTCGCGCGCTGCGAAGTCGACCCGATGCTGTGGGCGCTCAATGATCTCACCATTGTCGGCAGCTGGTGCTACGGGGTGAACGACTGGCCGCGGATCGCCTCCCAGATCTCGACCGGCCGATTGCCGGTGGAGCGGATCATCACCGGCCGGCTCTCCATCGACCAGGCGACGTCTGGGTTCGAGCGGCTCAGCGCCGCCGGTGCAGACGACATGAAGGTCCTCGTATCAACCTAAGCGACCTGTTCGAGACGAAGGAGAACGATGAAAGCCCTGGTCTTTGAAGCTCCCCAACAAGCCGTACTCACAGACATCGATCATCCCGAGATAGGCCCGGACGACGTCCTCGTTCGCTCGCACGCCGTCGGTATCTGTCACTCGGACTTCGAGCTCTACGAGGGCCGCTACATCATTCCGGTCTCGTATCCGATCATCCCCGGCCACGAATGGTGCGGCGAGGTCGTCGAAACCGGCTCGTCCGTCGGCGGGCTCTCGCCGGGTGATGCAGTCGTAGGGGAATGTGTCGTCGGGCCTGGTGGGCGAGATCATTTCGGCTTTTCGATCGACGGCGCCGACGCCGAATACTTCAAGGCGCGCGGTGAGTGGCTTCACAAGCTGCCAGAGGGACTCTCGTACACACAGGGCGCGATGGTGGAGCCTTTTTCGGTCGCGTACAACGCCACCATCTGTGCTGACGGGATCGACCCGGCCGATACCGTGGCCGTCGTCGGTGGCGGGCCCATCGGGCTGCTGTGCGTCATGGCGGCCGTCGCGAACAACGCAGCCGTCGCGATCGTGGAGCCCCAAGCAGCTCGACGCACCAAGGCTCTCGAGCTCGGTGCGCGGGTTGCGCTCGATCCCACATCGCCGGATTTCGCCGAGGCTGCCATCGAAGCCACACACGGACGCGGGTTCGACGTCGTCATCGAGGCAGCCGGTTCTCCGGTCGCGATGGCGCAAGCGCTCGAGATCGCCGGCCTGGGTGCCCGTGTCGTCTATGTCGGCATCGACGTCGGTGCCAAGGCATCGGCGCAACTCGGCCTGATCCAGTCCAAGGCGCTCAGGATTCGTGGGCTGATCGGATCGGCCGGTCTCTGGCCTCGAGCGATCCGGTTCATCGCCAGCGGCGTCGTCGACCCCACAGCCATCGTCACCGCGACGTTCCCGTTGCAGGACGCGATCGCGGCGCTGGACGCTGCCCGTGACACGGCGCACAACATCAAGGTTCATCTGGCAACGAGCGCATGAGAGCTGCCGTTTACCACGGGCGCCACGACATCCGGATCGAGTCGGTTCCGGAGCCCACGGACCCTGCAGCGGGCGATGTCGTGCTCGAAGTCCTCCGCTCGGCGATCTGCGGCACAGACTCGTCCGAATGGTCGCACGGACCCCTGCTTGCGCGCCCTCCGGTGATACTCGGCCATGAGTTCGTCGGGCGCGTGGTCGAGGTCGGAGACGGGGTCACCGACCTGGCGCTCGGGGATCGCGTCGTCTCGGGCGCAGGCGTCTCGTGCGGTTACTGCGAGTGGTGCCGCGCCGGAAGGATCAACCTGTGCGCCGCCTACTACACCCTCGGTTTGCACGTCAACGGAGGTCTCGCGGAGCGCGTCGCGACGCCGGCGGCCATCTGCTGCCGCGTGCCTGACGACTGCACGGACGATGCCGCGGCAATGGCGCAGCCCTTCGCGGTCGCCCTCCACGCGGTCCGCCGCAGCGGCGTTTCCGCGGGTCAAGCGTGCGTCGTCATCGGCGTGGGGGGGATCGGCGCCTTCATCGTCGCGATTGCGGCGGCGAAGGGAATCTCGCCGCTGATCGCCGTGGACATCGACGAAGGGCGGCTCGAGACAGCGCGCCGGCTGGGCGCCGATCTCGTCCTCGATGCGAAGGGGCGCGACCTGGCGCAGCTGATCCTCGCCGCAACGCACGGGGAAGGCGCCCACGTCGTGATCGAGGCATCGGGCGCACCGACGGCACCGCAAGCGGCAATAGCGGCGACACGCCGAGGAGGCAGAGTCCTCATCGTCGGCTTGCAGTCGGCGCCGCGCGAGATCGATCTCTTTGCACTGACCGTGCACGAGATCGAAGTCACGACGACGCTTGCACACGTCTGCGATGTCGACCTGCCGGAGTCGCTCCAGATCATCTCCGGCAGCGATCTGGCCTCAATCGTGCTCGACCGCGTGATCCCGCTCGATGCGCTGGTCGACGAAGGAATTCGGCCCCTCGCCGAAGGGACAGCGCGCGGAAAGATCGTGATCAACCCGCTCGCGGCGTAAGGCACGCACAGAGCAGGCGCCATTCGCGGGAGTTGGCGGTTTCGTAGTGTTGCCGCGTGAACCTCGGAATCTACATCTGGGACGTCAGCCACGGCCTCGCCGTGACGATCGTGACCCCCTACAAGCGCGTCCTCGCGTACAACGCCGGGCGGAGTGCCACGTTTTCGCCGCTTCAGATGCTGTCCGGTATCGGCGTCATCTGGCTCGACTGCTTCGTTCTCAGCCATCCGCATCCCGATCACTTGCGCGACATCGACGCTCTGATCGCGCTCCGGCCGCTGTTGCTGTGGCGGCGCAAGCTGCCCAAGGAGCGGATTCGTGAGGGGGCGGAACCGGGGCGCGAGGAATCGGTCGTCGACCGCTATCAGCGGGAGCTCGACCACGTCTACACCCAGCCGGCCACTCCGTCACCGACCGATTACGGCTGGGGCGGCTGCGAGTTTCGCGCGTTCTCCCCGCCGGAGCATCCGAACCTCAACAACACCTCGATCGTCCTGTTCGCCGGCTACGGGGGCGGCTACGTGTGCATACCCGGCGATCTCGAGAAGGACGGCTGGACCGCCCTCATCGCACGCGCGGATTTCCGCGCCTACCTCGCACAGACCACGGTGCTGCTGACGCCACATCATGGGCGCGAGACCGGCGTGTGCCAAGAGGCGTTTGCACTCATGAAGCCGCAACTGTGTGTGACAAGTGAGGGGCCGTACTCGCCGACGAGCCCGGCCGTCTATAGCGCATTGGCCACAGAGGCAAGTGTGCGGCGCCGCTCGACCGGGCTGATCGTGCCGCGCCGGGCGCTGTCAACGCGGAAGGACGGGCACGTCGCAATCAACTTCAGTGCCGGCTCTTGGACGGCGAGCATCGCATGATCCACTGCGCCATCGACGGCCGACCGGCATCGGCACCGAGCGCGCCGGTCACAACGGCTCCGGTGCAGGGAGGCATCTCTGGATCAAGTCGTCGCTCTGGCCCTCCGCATCGCTGGCGTTGCCGCCCGCGGAGGTAGAGCGCTCAGCCTGTCGAACTCCGGCGCCCATCAAGCTGGGCCACGTCCCCGGAATTCACGTCGTCCCCGGTGGTAGGCAAGCGCCAGCGCCATTGGCTGATGTCCCAGACAACACCGGGCATCAGCTTGTTGAAGGCTTGGCGCACGGGCTTGTCGATCGAGTATCCGCCGGCACTGGTCAGAGTCACGAACCTGTCGCCGAACTTCTTCCTGATCCTGAGGACAGCGGTTTCTTGGTCGAGTTCCCCGTCCGCTCGAACGCGTTTGGCCATCCATGCTGCGACGTCCTCTGGCGTGGCGTTCTTGTTCTTCTTGCCTTTCCGTTTCTTGGGCGCCATGTGGGTAACGCTAAACGCATTTCGAGCATTTGCAACGGTCGCCACGATACGTCGACCAGCACAAGCGCGGCGAGCCGCTATCGCAGCGACTCCGTGGGTTCTGCCATTGGCTGTCCGTTCAGACTCCGGCCGGCCCTGGAGGCCGCGAGTCTCGTCCGTATGGCATGGTGTGCTCTCATGAGTGCCGCGGCGATACGCACCGGAGCCGACCGCACGCGCGAGTTGCTCAGCCGTCAGGTGGGTCGCTCGCTCAGCGAGGTGGAGACCCCCGTCGCGGTTGTCGACCTCGATCGGCTGGACGCCAACCTGCGCGACCTCCAGTCGTACGCCGACGCGCACGGGATCGCGCTCTGGCCGCACACGAAGACGCACAAGTCCCCCGAGATCGGTCTCCGGCAGCTCGAGCTCGGCGCCGGCGGGCTGACGGTCGCCAAGACGGGTGAGGCGGAGGTCTTCCAGGAAGCCGGAGCCCCGAAGATCCTCGTTCACTACCCACCGTTCGGCACCGACAAGTGGGAGCGTCTCGGGCGCATTGCAGGCGATGTCGAGCTGACGGTCGCGGTGGATAGCGTCGCTCCCGCCGAGGGTCTCGCCGCCGAGCTGGCGCGCCGCGGCGTTCGTGCGAACCTGCTCGTCGAGCTGGACGTCGGTCTCCATCGAACAGGCCAGACCACCGCGGCCGGAGCGCTCGCGGTGGCGCAGGCGCTCTCCCGCCTACCCGCGGTAGAGGTCGCAGGGATCAGCTGCTACCCGGGACACTGCCGCGGCGACGCAGCGACGGTGCGCGAGCGAGTGATGGCCGTGGACGAGCTACTCCGCGAGACCCGCGACGCGTTTGCCGCCTCGGGCTTTCGTTGCGACCGGATCTCCGGAGGGTCTACGCCGTCGCGCTACCTCACCCACGAGACATCTGTCAACGAGCTCCGCTCGGGCACGTATGCGCTGCTCGACCGGGTCGACGGCGATCTCGACAGCTGCGCGCTCACCGTCGAGGTGACGGTCGTGTCGGATGCGGTTCCCGGTCAGATCGTGATCGACGCAGGCTCGAAGACTCTCACGTCCGACGATCACCCCGACGGCGGGCACGGTGCGATCGTGGCGTGGCCAGGCGCCAACCTGCACACGATCAACGAGGAGCACGGCTACGTGGACGTGTCCTCCCTCGACGAGCGGCCCGCGGTGGGAGACCACCTTCGGGTCATTCCGAACCACGCGTGCGGATGCGTGAACCTGCACGACGGCCTGCTCGCGGTTCGGGACGGTGTCGTCGATCACGTGATCGACGTCTCTGCGCGCGGGCTCGTACGCTAGAGGCTCTAGCGCGCGTACTGCTGCCAGACGTCGCGCGGGGTGACGCAGTAGGCCGTGTAGTCGGTGTTGCTGATCTGGCAGATCCCCGAATGCGCGACCATGGCCATCAGGAGCGCCGCGTGGTGACGTCCGATGTCGTAGTCCTCGACGATCCACTCGAGCAGCTCCCGGTAGGCCTGGCGTGCACTCCACTCCAGGGGCTTGCCGGAGACGAGGGTGGTCATGTTGTCGGCGGTCTCGATCCGCGGCCAGGTCATCGATGCGGGCCGGTCGCGTGCGTCGGCACTGGCGGTCACCAGGGCGCCGACCTCGGGTGGTCCGACGATCTCGCCGTCTCCCATCAGCGCCTTGCAGTCGCCGAGGTAGAGCCCACCGCCGTCGTGCCAGACGGGGAGCACGATCGTTGCCCCGGCGCGAATCTCGCGGCAATCCATGTTCCCGCCGTAGCGTCCCTGGAGCATCGCGTGCGGGCTTCCTTCCTCGGGCGCAACGGCGAGGCAGCCGATGAGCGGGCGAGTCGGCAGGGTCGTGCGGTCGTCGAAGCGTATGGTTCCACCCTGCGCGGGATAGACGGCGCACGCGGTCTCGTCGTCCCACCACGCGTACGGGTCTTCGTCTGTGTAAGCGCCGTAGACGACGACACCAGGCGTTGTCACCTCGACCGAGTGGATCGTCACCGCGATCGCGCCACCTGCGACAGCGCCGGCGACGGTGATCGGGCCGGTCACCGCCCACTTGAGCGTCTCCGCGAGCGCGTATCTCTCGGGCGTGAAGTCGTCAGGCGACGAGAACGAGTTTCCGAAGCCTTCGACGCATTCGACCTCGAACGGCTCGCCCGGCTGCACTGTTCCAAGCGAGGCGTGGTCGGAGCTGTAGGCGTACTTTGCGTGCTCGGCGCGGAACCGCTGCATCGATGGGATCCTTACACGGCCGACCGGCATCTTGCCGGCATCGCGATGCGCACGAGGAGGCAGACATGGAGTCGCTGACCGGACAGACTGCGGTCGTCACGGGGGGTGCGAACGGGGTCGGTCGCGGCATCGCCTCGATTCTCGCCAGGGAGGGTGCGCGCGTTGCGATCGCCGACATCGACCTGACGGCCGCCGACGCCGTGGTGGACGAGTTGACCGGGGAAGGGCACGAAGCGCTGGCAGTGGCCGTCGACGTGACCGACGCGACGAGTACCCGGATGATGGCAGCCACGGTGTGCGACGCACTGGGCCCCGTCACGATCCTTGCTGCCAACGCGGGTATCTACCCGCCCATGCGTCTGGGTGAAATCGACGATGCCGCGTGGGACCGCGTCATGGACGTCAACGTCAAGGGCGCTCTCCACGCCATCCAGGCGTGCATGCCATCGATGCTCGAGACCGGCTACGGCCGGATCGTTCTTACATCGTCGGTCACAGGGCCGATCACCGGGTATCCAGGTTTTGCGCACTACGGAGCATCGAAGGCTGCCATGCTCGGGATGATGCGCTCGATCGCGCTCGAGGTCGTCGCCCACGGGATCACGATCAACGCCGTCATGCCAGGCAATGTGCTCACGGAGGGGTTGAGCGCCCTCGGTGAGGAACACACGCGCAGGATGGTGGCCGCCATCCCGATGGGCGAGCTCGTCGAGCCCGAGGACGTCGGCTGGGTCGTCCGCTTCCTCGCATCGCGCGAAGCGCGCCGCATTACGGGTCAGACGCTCGTCGTCGACGGTGGACAGGTGCTGCCCGAATCACCCGAGGCGATGATCGACGACTGACGCCTGGTTGACACTCGAGACGCAAGAGGTAAAGCTCGATGTTCATCCGTTGACGAGAGAGGCGGAGGCATGATGGTGAGGACTCGCGTAGTAGTCGCGGTCGGAGCGGCCGTCGCCCTGGGCGTCGCTGCATTTGTGTCGACCGCGGCCTCGCAGACCGCGCGGCCGGCGGCCGACGATCCGAACAACGCCAGCCTGACGTACTGGTACTGGGGCGAGGACGACGCACCCGGCGCCAACGGCTGGCTCAAAAAGGAAGTGGCTGCCTACCAGAAGGCGCATCCGAAGGTCAAGATCTCCGTCGTCACGCAGTCGACGGACACACTCACCTCGGCCTTCACGACGGCGGCCCAGACCAAGAGCGGACCCGATATCGCGACGCAGTGGGCCACCCTGCCGGTGCTGACGCCTGCCTGGAACGGCGCGTCGGTGCCGATCTCGGACTACGTGCCTTCGAGCGAGACGAAGAACTGGATCGGCACCGGCGAGAACATGTCCGGCGGCAAGCTCTGGGCGATGCCGCAGTACCTCCTCGGCATCCCGTTCGTTTGGAACAAGGCGATGTTCAAGAAGGCGGGCCTGAATCCGAACAAGGGGCCGAAAACCTGGACCGAGTTCCTGGCCGATGCGAAGAAGCTGAAGGCCGCCGGCCTGACGCCGTTCGGCATGGGCAACAAGGACGGTTACGGGGGCGCCTGGTTCTTCTCGCTGATCGGAAAGCAGAACTTCAACTCGATCGACGAGCTCAAGGCCGCGATGATCGACCCGGCCAAGTTCCCGGACGCGAAATTTTTGGCGTTCTACCAGGCGCTGGCCGACCTCAAGAAGAACGGCTACCTCAACTCCGATGTCGCCTCGATCAGCTTCACCCAGGGCCTGCAGCTCTTCGGCCAGAAAAAGGTTGCGATGTCCTGGGTCACTGACGGCAACGTCACGGCCGCCGGAAAGCTGCTGGGTGGAACGAAGGGAATGGGCGTCTCCGCCATCCCGGTCTGGGGCAAGGGCAAGCTCGCCACGAGCTACGACACCACCCAGTCCTCGTCGGCCTTCATCACGAGCTGGTCGAAGCACCCGAAGGCTGCCGCGCAGTTCCTGACGTTCCTGCACTCGCCACAGGCGCTCAAGGACTGGTACGCGGCGACCGGAGTGTTCCCCGCCGACAAGCGCTTCCCGGCGTCGCTCGTCACCGATCCGATCGCCAAGCAGCAACTCGCGCTCGACAAATCGGCAGTCTCGCTGTGGCCCGAGAACTTCGTGCCGCCGCAAGTCGACGGCAATGCCGACCTTGCCGCCGGCGAGTTGATCACGTCGGGCTCCGGCTCGCCCGCGGACGCGGTGAAGCTCTGGAAGCGAGAGCTCTTGAAGTGGAAGGCGCAGCACCCGGATGAGTTCAAGAACTACGCGAAGTGGGCCTCCGGAGGCTGAGTGAGCGGATCCCCAACGGGATGACCCATGAGAGCACCCGTCGCCGGAGACACCGGCGACGGGTGCTCTGGCCGTATCTCTATGTCTTGCCCGCCGTCGGAGCGATGGCGTTCGCGTTCGGCTTTCCGCTCGTGCAGGTCGTTCGCGACAGCTTCTACGCGGGCAACTTCGCAGCGCCGGTCTGGGTCGGGCTCGACAATTACAGAGGGGTTATCGACGACCCCGCGTTCCGCCAGTCCCTGCTGAACAACCTCAAGCTGTTACTCGCGGTACCCGTGATGCTCGGGCTCGCTCTCGCGATCGCGCTCGTCCTCAACGATCGCATACGCGGCGGGCGTCACTACCAGGCAATCATCTTCCTCCCGTACGTGCTGCCTGCGGCCGCGATCGGCATCGCATTCTCCTTCCTGCTCCAGCAGAACGGCGTGCTCAACACGGCGCTACGCGAAGCGCACCTGGGTGTGCTGGCACAGGACTGGCTGGGGAATTCGCATCTGGCGATCGTCTCCGTCGGAGGGCTCGTGGTCTGGCAGCAGCTCGGCTTTGCCGTGGTCGTGCTCACAGCCGCGCTGCTCGCGCTCCCGCCCGAGACTGCCGAGGCGGCGCGCGTCGACGGCGCCGGCTGGTGGGCTCTGCAGCTGCGCGTGCTCGTACCGCAGATCCGCCCGATCATCGAGCTGCTCACCGTGATCCAGGTGATCACCGTGCTCACGTGGGTGTTCAGCTACGTCTACGTGCTCACCTCGGGCGGCCCCGGATACGCCTCGAGCGTGATGGAGCTGTACATCTGGAGAAGCTTCTCCAACGGCGCCAACGGGACAGCAGCGAGCGTGGCCGTGATGCTGCTCGGCATGGCGAGCGTCCTCATCGGCCTCTCCTTGTGGGTGCGGCGGCGGGCGGAGGCGACATGAGAGCGGGCGTCGGCGGTCGCTCGTGGGGCTGGTGGCGCGGCATGCATTCCTCGTCATCGTCTGCCTGGCGGCGCTGTACCCGCTCTGGTTCATCGTCTCGACGGCACTCAAGACCGAATGCCGACTACCAGGCTCGACCCGACGGGACTTCCCACCCACCCGACACTCGGCTCGCTGCGCTCGATCGTGGCTGACCAGCCGCTGCCCCGCTGGATGTGGAACAGCTTCCTGGTCACGCTCTCCTCGGTCGCCGTCTCGACGCTGGTCGCGCTGCTCGCGGCCTACGCGGCCGTGTTCGGGCGCTTCCGCGGTCACCGGATCTTCCTCTCGACGAGCGTCGCGCTGATGGTCGTGCCGCCCGTCACGCTGCTCGTGCCGATGTTCGTGTTCATGGTCGACACCGGCTGGGTGAACCACCTGCAATCGGTGATCGTCTTCTACACGGGCTCCTGGTGCCCGTTCGCGGTGTTCTTCCTGAGCGAGCTTCTTCCGCACGGTGCCCGCAGGAGCTGATCGAGGCGGCCGCGGTCGAGGGTGCCGGGCCGTTCACCGTGCTCCGGCGCGTCGTCATGCCGCTCTCGGGCGCGGCGACGTTCACGCTCGTCATCGTGCAGGCGATCTGGGTCTGGAACGAGCTGCTGATCGCGCTCGTGTTCCTGCAGAACGACGAAGCTCGCGCACTCTCATGCCGGCCTCGCCCAGTTCCAGGGTCGCTACTCGACCAACCAGCCGCTCGTTCTCGCCGGCGCGCTCATCTCGATCGCGCCCATCGTGCTGCTCTACCTCTCGGGCCAGCGCTTCTTCGTGCGCGGCCTGACCGCCGGCATCGGCAAATGACGGCCGGGTAGGCCCGGTTCCATTCGGCCCTCGCACGACCGGTTACGTGCGGAGCGTCGTTCCGGTTCGGGGGTCGAAGAAGTGAAAGTGCGCCGGGTCGACCGCGAGCTCGAGCGGGGCTCCGACGCGCCCGACCGTCGCCGGGTTGACGCGCGCGGTGAACCGGGAGTCGTCCTCCGCGAGGAGGATCTCCTCGTCATCAGGGGTGTCGCGCGTCTCGACGCTGATGCGTGGCGCCCCGACGCGGAAGACAACGAATGCGTCCGAGCCGAGCTCCTCCAGCACGTCGACCGCTACGACGATGCGAGGCAGGCCCGGGGCGGCGAGCGCCCCGCTCTCGAAGGCCTCGGGACGGACTCCCAGGGTTACGCGCTCGACACCGGGCGGTGGCCGGCGCGCCGGGTCGAGGCGGACACGGAACTGTCCGAAGACGATCTCGTCTCCCTCGACACCCGCATCGACGAGGTTCATCGAGGGCGAGCCGATGAACGACGCCACGAAGAGGTCGGCCGGATCCTGGTAGAGACGCTGCGGCGCGTCGACCTGGACAATCCGGCCGTCCCGCATGACGGCGACGCGCTGGCCAAGCGTCATCGCCTCCGTCTGGTCGTGGGTGACATAGATGCTCGTGACCGCAAGGCGGGCGTGCAGCTCCGCGAGCGAGGCGCGCATCCCTACGCGGAGCTTGGCGTCGAGATTCGAGAGCGGCTCGTCCATGAGATAGGCCTTGGGCTCGCGGATGATCGCGCGGCCCATCGCGACCCGCTGGCGCTGGCCGCCGGAGAGCTTCGCCGGCTTGCGTTCGAGGAGCCCCTCGAGGCCGAGCAGCGCCGCCACGTCGTCCACGCGCCGCGCGATCTCCCGCTTCGGCGTGCGGCGGACGCTGAGCCCGAAACCGAGGTTCTCGCGCACACTCATGTGCGGATAGAGCGCATAGTTCTGGAACACCATCGCGATGTCGCGCTGGGCTGGTTGCAGCTCGGTGATGTCCACGTCCCCGATCGAGATCGTCCCGTCGGTGATCTCCTCGAGCCCCGCGATCATCCGCAGCAGCGTCGACTTGCCGCAGCCGGACGGGCCGACGAGGACCATGAACTCCCCGTCGGCGATCGAGAGGCTGACATCGTCGACGGCGACGACTCCGCCGGCGAACGACTTGGTGACGTGCTCGAGCTCGATCCCGGCCATCGTCGGACGACTAATACCCGGCCTGCATCGTGCCCATGACGTCGATCTGCGCCTTGAACGCCATGTAGCCGGCGTCGACGGGAAAGACGGTGCCGGTAACGGCCGCGGACTCGTCGCTCGCGAGGTACACGACGAAGGGTGCAATCTGCTCGGGAGTCGGCACGGGCAGGATATGGAGGCGGGCGATGGTGGCGTTCGCGTCCGCGTCGTCGAGCCATACCTTCTGCGGCTCGGTCGAGACGAAGCTCGGGGCGATCGCGTTCACACGCACCCCGTCCCGCCCGATTCCCGCCGCAAACGAGCGCACCATCGACGTCACGCCTCCCTTGGCGGCCGTGTACGAGTCGAGGCCGGCGCAGCCGACGAGTGCGTCCACGGTGCTCGAGACGATGATCGATCCTGAGCGCTGGGCGATCATCTGCCGCCCCACGTGTTTGAGGACGAGGAATGTCCCCGTCAGGTGGACGTCGATCATTCGCCGCCAGACGTCGTCGTCGAGCTCCGTGATCCGGTTGTCCTTCGTGTTGACGAAGTGGACATCGGCCGCGCAGTGATAGAGGACGTCCAGGCGGCCGAAGCGGGACACCGTGTCCGCGACGAGGCGCTCGACCTGCTCGGGTGACGTGACGTCGACCGGCATCGCTATGCCGGTGCCGGCAGCGTCTTCGATCGAAGCTGCCACGCTCTGGGCGCGGTCGAGCGCGATGTCGGAGACGACCACCGCCGCCCCCTCCGCGGCCATCGAGGACAGAGCCGGCTCGACCCATACCCGATCCGCCGCCGACGACGAGCGCCACCTTGCCGGCCAGTCGGCCGCTCGTCATCGTTCCTCCCGCGCGATCTGGAAGTCCTGCCACGGGAGGTATTGGCCCTCGGTGTGGTACCGCGCCGCCGCCTCGGCGACCGCGTCCTCATCGACGTCCACGCCGAGGCCGGAGTGGTCGATCGTTCCCCACCGGGGGCCCGTCGAGATCGGAATCGGTTCAGTGAGGATGTCGTGCTCCATCAGGTATGCCGTTTGCTGATGCCCTTCGACGCCGTTTGGCAGGGTCAGGACGACATGATGGCTCGCCGCGGCGGCGAGGCCCAGCTCGCCGTGGGTGTGCTTGCAGATCTGGAGACCTTCGTAATGCGCGAGCCACGAGAGCCGCTGGAAGCCGCCGATCGACCCGACCCAGTAGGGCGAGAGGCAGTAGACGTCGGCGTCGCGCGCTCGGATGCGCGCGTACGCCTCGGCCTCCGACCACAGGCCCTCGTTGGAGCAGACCGGCGTCGCGGCGCGGGCCCGTATCTCGCCAAGTTGGCCCACGGGGTGATCGCGAACGGGCTGCTCGACGAAGTCGATGTCGTGGGCGGCGAGCGTTCGGAGGTTCCTGAGCGCCTGCGGAACCGTCCAGGATCCGTTCGCGTCCAGCCGTAGCCGAGGTTGCGGCCCGAGTGCGGTCCGCACCGCTGAGACGGCATCCGCGTCGTCGGCGTCGTCGAGCCCGACCTTGAGGTAGAAGACCTCGAAGCCCGCAGCAAGGCCGTCGCTCACCTGCGCCTCGAGTGCTTCCCGGTCGCCGCGCGAGAGGTAGTAGAAGTACGTCGCCTCCCTCTCCTGCAGCCCGCCGAGAAGTCGCCAGAGCGGTTCGTTGCAGGCGCGGCCGCAGATATCCCAGAGAGCCATGTCGATACCGGCCCACGCGAAGTTTCCCGTGCCAGAACGGAACTGCCACAGCCCGTACGTGAATGCGTCGCGCCGCATCGCGTCGCGATTCCATGGATCCCGTCCGACGACGAACGGCGCCATGGCCCGGAGCGCGAGTTCGACAGAGGCCGTATCGGCACCACAGCACGCCTCGCCCCAGCCGACGAGCCCGTCGTCCGTTGTCAACTTCACGAGTACGTCGCTGACGCCGTCTCGCGCGACGATGGAGCTGACCTCCCGGTGGCGGTACGGCACGCTGACCGGGATCGTCTCGAGGGTCCCGATCTTCACGGTGCTCTCACAGCGTGTGCTCGAATCGCGTCAGGATCTCGTTGTCGGTCGCACCGACGGCGAAGACGTGCTCCAGTCGGATGCCGCCCCAGCCCGGCAGGTAGATCGCCGGCTCGAGTGCCAGCACCATCCCCTCCTCGATTGGCATCTCGTTGTACGGCGTGATCCTCGGCTCCTCCGACCACGCGGCGCCGATCCCATGCCCCGTGTGGTGCGGGTAGGTGGGGCCGTGCTCGGCGAGCAGCCCGCGCACCTTGCGATCGACGTCCATGGCCACGGCTCCGGGGCGGCAGAGCGCGATGCCTTCGTGGAGCGCGCGGCGTACGGCATCGAAGCGGCGCCTCGTCTCCCGGTCGGGCGTCCCGACGAAGACTGCGTTCGCTGTGTCGGACCACGCGCCGCCGATCCAGGGCGACGTGTCGGTGAGGACGAGGTCGTTCGCTTCGACGACTCGAGCTGTTGCGACCCCCCCTCCGGTGGCGGTCGCCTCGGCGCCGGCCGTGACGGTCAGAATCGCCGGCACGCGCCTGCCGGCCTCCCGATTCATCGCCCCGGCGGCCAGTCCCGCCAGCTCGGCCTCGCTGAGACCCGGTGCGGCGAGGTCCTTGACCGCCTGCTGGACGACATCCGCCAGCCTGCACGCCTCGCGGATCGCGACCAGATCGCGGGTAGGGACCACGCGCCGTGACGTCGTCACGGCCGCGTCGCACGCCACGGGTGCGCGCCCGGCCCCGCTCAGCCACGCCGCGACCGCGTGCGGCAGGTGACCTGCCTCGACGCCGGTCGGCCCAGGGCCGATCCCCGCCTCGTCGAGCGCGGCGAGGAGGGTCGTACGCAGCTCGCCTGGCGGGTCGGGCGCTCTTTGGAAGTCGTACGACCGGTACGTGACCGTCTTGATGTCGTCGGCACGGACGTCCGGGATGTGGAAGTCGGCGCAGACGAGGACGGCGGCGTCGTTCCCGAGGCAGAGGAGTGCCGGCAACGCGACGAACGGATTCGCGACGGGCCAATCCTCGACGGGTGTCTCGAAGCAGCCGAGTGATGCCAACGTCTCCGGGTGTGAGAGGACGACCTGCGCGAGTCCGCTCTCGGTGAGTGCGGCGCGGAGTGAATCGAAGCGTGCGGGCAGTGGCATCGTTCGGGTTCTCGGGTACTGCGCCTAGTCTCGCGCAATGGATGACCACCCGTCTGGCGATCGATGGGAGAGCCGCCGCGCGTTCATCGGGGGGCGAGTATCATCGCTGAACCAAGCGACCATGGGGTCCGCGCGCGCGAAGTGAGCGGGCTAGGCCCAGACGGGATGTCTCTCGCTGACCCGCTGGGGGCACACATGGTGATTCTGAACGAGGCGCAGATTCGTCAGCTCGTCGACGCGGATGCGGCCCGCCAGGCGGTCGCCGATGCCTTTCGTGCCCTTCATCGCGGGCAGGCCACGCTTGCGAATGTGAGCACGCTCTATTTCGCCGACCCGGAGGGCCTCGCGCACATCAAGGCCGGCCATCTCCACCAGGATGGTGTCTGGACCGTCAAGGTCGCCGCCGATCTCGACCCCGGCGACGGTGGCCCAGTGCGTCACGGCGGGTTGATGCTCGTGCTGAGCGCTCTCGACGGCAGCCTTGCCGGCTTGCTCCTCGACAACGGCTATCTGACGGAGCTGCGTACGGGAGCAGCGGGGGCGATCGCGGCGGATCTCCTCGCCCGCCCGGATGCGACCACCGTGGCGATCGTTGGCGCGGGAAGCCAGGCGCGCCACCAGCTCCAGGCGCTCCGGCGGGTCCGGCCGATCGATCGCGTGCAGGTCGCATCGCGGTCGCCGGAACGCGTGCGGGCGTTTGCGGACGAGATCGAGGTCGGCCACGGTCTCGCGGTGCAGATCTGCAGCTCGGTGGAGCATGCGGTCCGCGGCGCCGACATCGTGATCACGACGACCCCTTCGCGAGCTCCTCTCGTCGAGTCGGACTGGCTGGATCCGGGAACCCACGTCACCGCCGTCGGCGCGGACGACCCGGCGAAGCAGGAGCTGGCTGCCGACGTGCTCGCTCGTGCGGCGGTCGTCGCGGTCGACGACCGCGGCCAGGCAGCGCGCTCCGGGGAGCTCCATCACGCGATCGAAGGCGGCGTGCGGCGCGAAGAGGACACGGTCACTCTCGGCGAGCTTCTGGAAGGAGTCGCGGAGGGACGCGCCGGCGACGATGATCTGACCGTCGCCGATCTGACAGGGGTCGGCGTCCAGGACGCCGCGATCGCAGCGATGGCCCTGCGGCAGGCTGCGCGCGGATGGGACGCTCATCTGAATGCGGGTACTCGCTAGGAGAGAGGCAGACGTGCGTTACCGGCGGACACCGATCGAGCTGGAGTCGCCCGAGCAGCTGGGCTACGACAGGATCACGAACAACCTCTCGGAGAGCTCGTTCTCCGACATGCGTCTCGCCGACTACGGCATCGAGGCGGACGTCGGGCACGATTGTGCTGCCATACGGCGATCACCGTGGGGCGGAACGGCTGCGGGCGCTCGTCGCAGCCGGCAGCGGAAATCTCCGGCCTGAGGATGTTCTCGTGACCGCGGGTGCCGCGGCCGCGCTGTTCATCATCGATTCGGCGCTCCTCGAACCAGGGACGCACGCATTGATTTGTTCGCCCAACTACGCGACGAACCTCGAGACACCGCTCGCGATCGGCGCAGACGTCGAGCGGCTGGAACTTCGGTTCGAGGACGGTTGGCAGCTCGACCTCGAGCGCCTCGCCCAGCGGTTGCGCGCCGATACTCGCTTGGTCAGTGTCACCTATCCCCACAACCCGACGGGGAGCACGATCAGCGCTGATCAGCTTGGAGCTCTCGTCGAAATCGTCGACAACCATCCCGTTGCCCGGCTGCTCGTCGACGAGACGTATCGAGACCTCGCGTACGAGACGCCGCTACCCATGGCGACCAGCCTTTCGCCGCGCGTTCTCGGCGTCTCGTCGATGTCGAAGACGTATGGACTTCCCGGCCTCCGGGTCGGCTGGCTGACCTGCCGCGACGAAGCGCTGATGGAGACGTTCCTCGCCGCCAAGGAGCAAATCTTCATCACCGGGGCCGTGCTCGACGAAGAGCTCACCGCTCGCGTGCTCGAACGCCGTCACGTCATCCTGCCGTCGATACACGAGCGGGTTGCGTCGCAGCTGGCGGTCGTCCGCGAGTGGATCGAACCGAACGAGACATTCGAATGGGTCGAGCCGCAGGCTGGAGCTGTCTGCTTCCCGCGCATTCGAACCGACGTCGACATCGATCGCTTCTACCGCGTGCTGTTCGAGGAGCACGGCACGTACGTGGGCGGAGGCCACTGGTTCGACCAGGACCGGCGTTTCTTCCGCCTCGGCTTCGCCTGGCCGACGACGGAGGAGCTTGCTCGCGGCCTCAGGGCATTGGACGAAGCCGCCGCTGCGGCTCTACGCCCTACACGGAGCTTGCTCAGCCGGTTTCCAACCAGCTGAGCTGTTGCGGCGTCAAGCGGATTTGCCGAGCCGAGAGCGCCTCTGCCAGGTGAGCTGGGGAGCGCGTTCCCACGGCGGCGAGCACGTGCGGCGGCTGGTGCAGGACGTACGAGAGCGCAATCGCGGCAGGTGACACACTGAACTCTCTCGCCAGCTCGCTTGCTCGCGCTCTGCGGGCGTCGTTTGTGGTGCTGTCCCAGCTTGGGACCTCACGACCCGCGAAGTACCCTGCGGCCAGGCCGGCCCAGGCGAGTGCTTGGACGCCGTAGCCCGCGAGCTCGTCGAGATCATGCCTCGTCATTGCAAGGCAGCCGGGCCAAGTCGGTGTCACCATCTCGCCCAGCGAGAAGTGGTTGCTGAAGGCGACCAGCTGGTCACGCGCACCATCCAGGCAGCCGGCGAGCGCCCGAAAGCGCGGCATTGTCCAGTTCGAGACGCCGAACCCGGCGAGCTTGCCGTTCTCAACCTGCTGAACGAGTGCCTCGGCGAAATCTTCAACGGCAACGTCCGCGTCGTCCCGGTGAAGCATGAAGATGTCGAGTTGGTTGACGCCGAGGTCACTCAGGGCCTTGTCGACCTCGGCCGCGACGAGCGCCGGCGAGCAGTACGGAGGATGGCAACCTTTCGCATAGAGAACGACGTCGTCTCGCACGCCTCGCGATGTCAGCCATGCACCGACCGCACGCGCGGATTCGCCGTCCGCGTAGACGTTGGCAACGTCGAGAGAGCGGCCGCCCGCCTCGTAGAACTGGTCGAGGAGCGGTCCTGTGATGCCGTCGTCGCGGAGATCGGCGCTACCGAAGACCAACCGCGAGCCATTCATTGAATGTCACCACCTCGTGCCGTCGAGCCTGACGCTCAATTGGAGTGTGAGAAGCACATGCTGGTGGAGGTCGGGGTGGGAGCGCTTGCTCCCACCCCGGCTCGATGTCCTAGAAGTGGAACTTGTCGATGTTTTGCGGGGTGAAGACGAGCGGCGGACCGAGGACGACGACGGGCTTGTTGCCGTCGCTGACCACCACCTTGAAGGTGCCGAGCTTCCCAGCTTTGAAGCTCTCTCCGATCTTGCCGGTTAGCTTGCCGGCTACCACGTAATGGGCGACGTAGGCGGAGAGATAACCGAGATCGCTCTCGTTCCAGAGGCCGAACTTCGTGGTGCAACCCGCCTTCACGTACTTGCGCATGTCATTGGGAAGGCCGAGCCCGGTGAGCTGCACCTTCCCGCATTTGCCTTCCTGCTGAAGCTCCTGGGCGG